>NZ_LUUB01000054.1:181928-226180 GCF_001641635.1 Bradyrhizobium centrolobii | reverse complement strand
TCGGTGAGCAGCGTCAGATCGACTGCGCCCTCAGCGAGGCTCCGCTTTAGGGAACGGCTTGTATCGCTGACGAGTGTGACCAGGACGTTCGGATGATCTTGCCGAAAGTGCCGCAGGATGGGCGGCATCAGCATGCCGACCACGTCATGGGGCACGCCGAGCCGCACTTCCCCTGCGAACTCGACGGCCAGCATCTGGCTCATCACTTCGTCGTTCAGCGCGATGATCCGATGGGCGGCGACCATCAGCCGCTCCCCGCTACGCGTCAGCCGCACCGCAGCGGCGTGCCGCTCGAAAAGAGGCGTGCGGAACAGATCTTCCAGCCGCTTGATCTGCTGACTGACAGCGCCTTGGCTCCGGTTCACAATCTTTGCGGCCGTTGTCATGCGACCGGTCTCGGCTACGGCCACGAATGAGCGCAGCAAGCTCACATCGATGTCGTCCATCGCCATCTCCGCAATTAGAAAAATGAATACCGCTTATCGGAATAATTAGTTTTTGTGTTGGAGACAAGCCGGCTAGTCCTCACCCGACGACGGGATCGGCGGGGGAGCTTCGCAATGGACGAGGCTGCACTAGGCGTCTTCTTGAGCGCGGCGGTCGGATTGCTTGGATCGCCAGGTCCCGCGATCGCGGCCCTTATCGCGGTCGGTCGCGCCCGTGGCCTTGTTGGCGGGCTGCCGTATTTCTTCGGCCTTCAGTTGGGTTTGGCAACGGCTGCCGGCATGACGGCCGCAGGACAGCTTTCGTTGCTGGCGGCATTCCCCTCGGCGCTGCGCGAGATGACGATAGCCGCCACGGTTTATCTCATCTACCTCGCCTACAGGATCGCGTCGTCCCCGGTCGGCGAAACCGCCAAGGCAGGCAACGGCGCGCACGCGTCGCCTGCAGCGGGATTTCTCCTGGGCGTGACAAATCCGAAAGCCTATCTGGCATTCGCATCTTTGCTTGCGTCGTACACCTTGATCAAGGGAAGTGCGCAGCAGGATACCTTCACCAAATGGTTCTTGCTGGTAGCCGTGATGATCGTGGTGGACGTCGTTTGGCTCTACGTCGGGGTCTCCCTGCGACGATTGATCCTGTCGCCAAATCGCGAGCGCGCGCTCAATGTCACGCTCGGATTGACGGTGCTGATCGCTGCAGGATTGGCATTCGTTTAGCCATGCGGAAACTGTCCGAGACGGGCCTGCTTCACCCGTCAGAGTTCTGGCCTTCATTACTCGATCGGAAGCGGGCGTGCGCTTCGCGCACGAGGCCGTCTCGCTTCAGGCAGATGCCCAGTCGATACTGCTGCTGCTCTAGCTGAGCATGTATGGCATGTCGCTCACGCTAGGGTAGTACACCACGAGCGCGCAAGCGCCCGCGTCAAACGGAATGTCGGCTTCGGGCTGTCGGGTCCTGTGCGATCGGTCGGAGTCGACGGATCTGCTTCGCATGCGTTTCCAACGTGGTACAGTTACTGCGTGAGCCATAGGTTTGCCATGACTGGTATCGCAGAGTGGCTAGCATCGATCGGCTTGGGAGAGTACGCTCCGCGCTTCAGCGAGAACGCCATTGACGTCTCGGTCCTGCGCGATCTCACGGAGCAGGATCTCAAGGATCTCGGCGTCTTGCTTGGACATCGCCGCAAGATGTTGCGCGCGATCGCAGAACTTACGGCGGACGTTCCTCGAACCCTTCCAACCGGCCTCCAACCGGCATCGCGCGACGGCGCCGAGCGGCGTCAGCTTACCGTCATGTTTTGTGACCTGGTGGGCTCGTCGGCACTTTCAGCCAGCCTGGATCCGGAGGACTTGCGAGCGGTAATCGGCGCTTATCACGCTCGCATCGCAGAAGTTGTCGCCCAGAAGGAGGGGGTCATCGCACGGTATATGGGGGATGGCGTGCTCGCTTATTTTGGCTATCCCCAGGCGCACGAGGACGATGCCGAGCAGGCGATACGCGCGGGGTTGGCGTTAGTCGATGCCGTGGCTAACCTTGAAACGGATGGCGGTATCGGGCTGCAGGTTCGCGTTGGCATCGCCACCGGCATGGTGGTCGTGGGCGATTTGATGGGCGAAGGCGCCGCCAAGGAGCAGGCGGTCATTGGCGAGACACCGAATCTGGCTGCTCGCCTGCAGGCGTTCGCCGAGCCCGGTGCGGTGCTGATTTCCGAGAGTACGCACCAGCTCAGCGAAGGGCATTTCGAATTCCGCAATCTCGGCCCTGTCGCGCTCAAAGGATGGGTGGACCCCATACCAGCCTGGCGGGTACTGGGGGCAACCGGAGCGGAAAGCCGCTTCGAGGCGCAGCACCAGGCCCGATTGACCCCACTCATCGGGCGGGACGAGGAGATGGAGCTGCTGTTGCGCCGCTGGCAGCATGCCGCGCGGGGCGAAGGCTGCGCGGTGGTTCTAACCGGAGAGCCGGGTATCGGTAAGTCGCACATTGCCCTGGCGCTTCAACAGCGGCTCGAGGCCGAACCACACATTACGGTGCGGCAATTCTGCTCGGCGCACCACACCAATAGTGCGCTCTATCCATTGATCGCCCAACTCGAACGGGCTGCCCGGTTCGAGCGAAGTGACTCCGCCGCGGAGAAGTTCGCCAAGCTTGAGACCCTGCTTCTGCGGTCCGGCGCTGACGCTGATCGTGTGGTGCCACCTCTGGCCAACCTTCTGTCGCTGCCAACCAGCGACCGCTATTGCGTGCCAGAGCTGAGCCCGCAGAAGCGCAAGGAGATGATATTGGCGGCGTTCTTGGCTCAGCTCGATGGCTTGGCAGCGCGGCAGCCCGTATTCATCATCTTTGAGGATGTGCATTGGGCGGACCCGACCTCACTGGAGCTGCTCACGATCACATTGGAACGGATATCGCGGCTTCGAGTCCTGCTGCTCATCACCGCGAGGCGGGAGTTCAAGCCGCCATGGCCCGGTCATGCGCATGTTACGACGATCTCGCTCACGCGGCTGAGCCGGCGCGACGGGGTGGCGTTGATCGAGCGGGTCACGGCCGGCAAGACGCTGCCGGAGGAGGTGCGGGACCAAATCCTCGCCCGCACGGACGGCGTGCCACTGTTCGTCGAGGAATTGACCAAGACAGTCCTCGAAACCGGGCTTTTGCAAGAACGGGAGGATCACTATGTCCTCAGCCGCCCGTTACCCGCGATGGCGATTCCGACGACATTGCACGCATCGCTGATGGCGAGGCTCGACCGATTAGCACCGGTGAGGGAGGTGGCTCAGATCGGCGCAGTCGTGGGCCGCGAGTTCTCTTTCGAACTGCTGAGCACGGTCGTCGGGCTGCCAAAGGAGAGACTTGAGGAGGCGCTTGCGCAGTTGGTTCGGTCGGAGCTGATATTTTGCCGGGGCGAGGTGCCCGAAGCGGTCTACACCTTCAAGCACGCCCTTGTGCGAGACGCTGCCTATTCGGGACTTCTAAAGAGTCGACGTACCGGCCTGCATGCTACGATCGCGGACGCATTCGAGCAACGGTTCCCAGAAATCGTAGAGGCTCAACCCGAAACTCTCGCGCACCATCTCACCGAGGCCGGACTGATCGAGAAGGCCACGGGCTATTGGCTGCAAGCTGGCAAAAAGGCTGCCATGCGCTCCGCCAATCTCGAGGCCATCGCACACGCGCAGCGAGGCGTCGACGCCTTGCGTCATTTGCCCGACGGCGCAGGGAAGGACAGGCTGGAGCTTGATTTTCACCTCGTTTTGGGGCCGTGCCTGATCGCTACCCAAGGGCCAGCATCGAACAAGTCGATGGCGACTTTCGCTCGCGCTCGCGAGCTGTGCGAGCGCCTCGGAGATCCCCCTGAGCACCTCCAGGTCTTGTTCTGGTTGACCACCGCGAGGGTCATCCGTGGCGAATTGCCGCTGGCCCAGGAAATGATCGCGGCTTTGCTTCAGCTCACCGAAGCGCGCGGTGATCGACCGGCATTGCTCAATGCGATGCGCGGACAAGCTATGATTCGTCTTTTCATGGGTCATGCCAGCACTGCCCGAGAATTGCTGCAACGCGCCTTCGAGGCATTCAATGCAAGCAGCGAAGAACAACAATGGGCGGCTCGCGCGGCCGGCCAGGATGCTGGAGTGGCTGACCTCGCCTTGATGTCGTGGACCCTCTGGCTGCTTGGCCATGCTGATACGGCTATCGCGCGAATGAGTGCCGCCATTCAGCGAGCCAATGCCATCGACCATCCGCATTCTCAAGCTTATGCCTACTATTATGCGTCCGTTCTTCACGCTCTCCGAGGCGAGTTCTCGAACGCGCATTGCTTTGCCGAACGCTGTCTCGCCCTGTCGGAAGAACACGGATTCCGGCAGTGGCGCGGCCTGGCACGCGCCATTCGTGGCATATGCGTCACCCTGCTTAGCCCGTCGCCCAGCGTACTCGAGGAAGTGCGGAGCGCGTTCGATGAATATCGTGGAGCGGGTTATCAACTCGGCATCACGGCGCTCTACGTACTCTTGTGCCCGGCGTTGTTGTTCAGTCACAAGTATGACGCTGCGCTGGATCTGATCGAGCTGGGGCTTGCCACCGTAAACCGCAATAGCGAGCAAATTTTTGAGGCCGAATTGTATCGGCTGAAGGCGCAGGTACTGATCGTCCGCGGCGGCGCAGCCGCCATGGCGGACGCGCAGTCTCTGCTCGAAACGGCATTGAACACAGCAAGAAGCCAGGACGTCAGGGCACTCGAACTTCGTGCTGCAAAGGACCTTGCTACGCTTTGGAATGATCAGGGAAGGCGCGAGGACGCGCTGAACCTCCTGGCGCCCATCTATGCCTGGTTCACCGAGGGCTTCGACACCCAGGACCTGAAGGAGGCAAAGGCTTTGCTCGACCAGCAACGGTGACTCGGCATCGACACCGTTTCCAACCAATCCTTACGACAGACCGCACAATCATATCGAATGTGCAGGATCAACCGGCCAACGTTTTCATCCGCCGCCTCGGACGGAGATTATCGCCACCGAGTATGAAATGCTTCACATTGGGTTGCAGGGCTGTGTGCTATGCAACCAGCACGAAAGGCATACGTGCCTTTTCCCAAGATAATGGATTTGGAGCAGATTCAGACATCCAGCCTTGCTTACGAGGGGGAGAGTCCAATGAAGAGAGCGATTACGCTTGGTGGCGGCGGGCCGGCAGCCGGGTTGCATATCGGCATTCTGGAAGCTCTTCAGTGCCATCCAGAGATCACGTTCGATGTGTGGTCATTGTCCTGCATCGGTGCGTGGGTAGGCATCGTCTATAATCAGTTCGAGGGACCCAATAAAGCCTGGCTCACATATCAATTCTTCAGGGATCACGTGTTTCGCGATGACGAAAGCTATGAGCGCTTTCCCATCAACTGTGTGTTCGGGACGGACTGGTTCGGCAACACACAAGCCTTGACCAACTTCGTATTTGACATCCGGAATTACGACAAGGTGTGGTTGCCGCACAGAATGGCGAAGGCCGTAGGAGAGACTATGTCAATGCTCTCTGATCCTGGGCAGAAATGGGACAGGGGAGATATCAATGGCTGGGTTTTGAACCAGGCGTTGGCGCCCAATCCGTTCGTTCGCTATTTGACGTCGCTCATGTATTTGTCCCCCGTCAATGGCCTGTCCAGGATCAACTATCCGGACAGCAAATTTATGAGGAGCATAAATTTCGAAAGACTGTTCAAAGCCGATATGCCCCTTATCTTTCACAACGCATTTGATCTTGGCAGGCAGGAACTGGCGTTTTTCGACAACGATCGAATGAAACGCAAGCGTCCCAGAGGACGCATCAGCGCATCGAGTCTATGCGCGTGTTCAGCCCTCCCATACATTGAAGAAACCGTAGAGATAGACCGGGTCACATATTGCGAAGGGGCGCTGATTGACACGGTCAACTTCGAGACACTGCTCGACGAACACGATGATCCAAATGAGCTGGATGAGATATGGGTGTGCAGGATTGTCGACAGGAAGCAAATCCAAAGGCCTGCCAACCTTCACGATTCCCTCGCAAATCTCTGCCAGCTATTCGCTGCAACCGTCGGCGAAGACGACGTGAAGCTGTTCAGATACCATGTCAAGTATGACCCGCCCGCCAATGGAAGGAAGTGGACAGGCACGGTCGTCGAGATTCACGTGCCGCACCACATCGATTTCAGATGGAACCACAGCAATCTGGATGCCGGCAGAGATCGTGGGAAGAAAGCGGCAGCGAAAGCGATCCAGGCTTACAAGCGCGCAGGTGAGAGGTCTGCAAAGGACAATCCGGAAGTGCGGTTCATAAACGAGATGCCTTAGCGATCGAGGGATGCCCGATTGAGGCCAGGATCAGGCGAGGCGACAACGGACGCTGCGGTGTGCGAGGTCAAAAATCCACACTCAGCTTGGTGTGGCGTCAGGGCGACCCCTTTGCCGCCGTCAGCAATTTTGTACGAGTAGTGAAGGGCGTCGCGTTCGCGCATCTGAATCGTGAGCCAGCAGTGACACGCAATTCAGACACCGTCTGGCCCAAGATGACTCGAATGCCCGTCAGCGTCGAGAACCTCGATGCTCCTTCGAGCGTACGCTGCTTGGCGTGGATCAGACTTAGCGTGGCCTTATCGAATCGACGCAATGGCCCATCGCGTCATTTCCCGGCGATGCGGAATCTGGTCGCTATTTGGGGCATAGCGGACATTAAGTAGGACGCACCGCAATCTCGGCTTATGAGAACGCATCCCCAGTTGCCCCGGAAGCTTCCCCTTCAGCAGCGGGGCCGCCAGATGGCTACGGACCCGGTAAGGCAGTCTCCGGAGGTACGGGCTGCTCGGCCGCCTCCCACTGCGCCGCAAGCTGCTTGATCTGCCCGAAATCGAGAATGGACTGCGACAGTTGGCCATTTCGGACTATTATCGCCACATCGCGATCTTCGGGCAGCAACGCCATCGCTCTAGCGACCGCAGAGCGCAGTCTCATCGCTCCGTGGTTGGCCAAGACAACAATCTCTTCCGGATCTAAGACTGCGGGCATTGGCCGTCCCCATGCTGGCCGCAAGCCAGCAACCAGCCGCTGATAATTTTCCACTTGTCTCGCCCCCTCGCCTGGAATTTCAGGAGCGGGGAGCGCTTGTCCTCTAGTTCGCAAAAGAACCTCAACGTATCGCGGGCGGTGGCTGTCCCGCGATCGATCGAGTGAGTCTGAAGCCAACGCCGCCATTCGCGAGTAATCAGCAGTTTGCGTTGGATTTGGTAAGTCGACGCGCGTCTTCGCCCCATGAGGCAGGCCCCCCGAAGGTCTTCAGTTAGTCGCGCTGGCTTTATTTAAGGGCTCTATTCGAGAGCGTTGGATAGGCATCCAGACGGTACCGGGCATCCGCCGTGCCGATGGCACCATCGAACCCGCGATATGAAGGAGAGACCTTAAGGTTTTCTAAATCGGGATATGACGCTTTTGTTCGCAGTCTGAAGCGCCTTCGTTTGGTTGCTTCATCGCAGGCGCCGCTGGCAACGGCCGTTGCGGCGCCTTCGCCTCATCCCACGTAGCGCGCAGCCAGACGTCACGCTCCTCGTCCGTCGTCAGTATCACCGGCATCGCCTTCGAGTGGATCGGCTCGACAATGGCGTTAGGGGGTCGTCAGGAAGCCGTAGGCCTGATGCGAGGTTGGGGAGGGAACCAAATCTTGACTTGGGGTTTTTGCATGAGGTCGTGTTCAGCATTCATCGTCATGTACCATCCGAAAGCCTGTGCCCTAAGTGCGATCCGGCGCCCATGGCCATCCGTGACGCCGAGCCGGTATTACAGCGCAGCGTGTGCCGTCCGCACGAACTGGCTTTGGAGGATTGACCTTGCCGGCCAGCAAATGCGTTCACATAGCCGTGCAAGCTGCAGTCCGATCAGGTTCAGTTGGCTGCGAGCAGGACCGGCGTCCCCAAACTGATCCGGCAGGCCGCCTAAGCGCCACCCCAGGAACAGGGAGGTAACGGTGTCATGGACGAGATCGAAGCAAGAGCCATCCGCAAGGTGATGTGGCGGTTGCTGCCCTTTCTCTTCGTCTGCTACTTCGTCGCCTACCTCGACCGGGTGAACGTCGGTTTCGCCAAACTACAGATGAACTCGGCGCTCGGGCTATCGGAGGCGGCATACGGCTTGGGTGCGGGCCTGTTCTTCATCTCCTACTTCCTGTTCGAGGTACCATCCAACCTCGCGCTGGAAAGGTTCGGCGCTCGGCTCTGGATCGCCCGCATCATGTTAAGCTGGGGCATCATCTCTGCTCTGTTCGCCTTCATCCCCCCGATCTCTGCAGCCACCGGGATCTCAACCGAGTGGGTTTTCTACACCCTCCGTTTCCTGCTCGGACTCGCCGAGGCGGGTTTCTTTCCCGGGATCATTTTCTACCTGACTCTGTGGTTCCCCTCGGTCTACCGCGCTCGGGTTGTCTCGCTGTTCATGCTGGCTATTCCGTTCTCGTCGATTGTGGGCGGCCCGATTTCCGGGGCTCTGCTGAACATCTCCGGCGCCGGACTCGATGGCTGGCAATGGCTCTTCATCCTCGAAGCCTTGCCCTCGATCCTAATGGCCTTCGGGGTCGTTTTTTACCTAACGGACCGGCCGACGATCGCGACGTGGCTCGCCGACGACGAGAGGCGCTGGCTCGAAGGACGGCTGGAGGCCGAGAGGCAGCACAAGGTGGCGGTCGAGCACGTCGGCATCCTCAAGGCGCTCACTGACCTCCGCGTCCTCGCCTGCGCGTTCGTCTACTTCTGTCTGAACGCGGCGAGTTATGGTGTGGCGTTCTTCTTGCCGACGATCATCAAGAACTTCGGCGTGAGCAACTTCGAGACAGGCCTGCTCTCCGCTGTGCCCTTCTTGTTTGGTGCCGTCGGGATGGTCCTCCTGAGCCGCAACTCCGATCGCACTTTGAAGCGTCGGGAGCACGTTTGCTTCGCCATGTTCCTTGCCGCGGTCGGTCTCGCGGGCACCGGCCTCGTCTCGGCCCCGGCTCTGGTGCTTGGCTTCCTCTGCCTCAGTCAGATCGGTGTTTCCGCGACGCCCCCTCTGCTGTGGCCGATACCGAGTGCCTTCCTGACGGGCGCTTCGGCAGCGGCAGGGATCGCCGGGATCAATGCGCTCGGTAACCTGTCCGGGTTCGCCGGTCCCTACGTCATGGGCTACCTCAAAGACGCGACCGGCAACTTCACGACCGGGCTGCTGGTCCTAGGTGGCTGCGCTCTTGTCGGCAGCATTGTAGCCCTCACGTTCAAGGTCGATCCCCATGTAGAGGTCGCGGGCGCTGCGCCGGGTGCGCCGGCGCCAGCGCACTGAGGCCTAGCTGAGCATTCGCACGATGGCGGATGGCGAGTAGGGGACGCCGTTTGGTGTCGTGTGACCGGCGTCGGCGAGCGCCGTTGAGACGTCGACCCTGACACCTGTGAGTCGCCGCGTGCGGTCCCGCGCTCCCCTCGGCCTAGGCGTGCCGAGCCTGGCAGTCATAGTAAACCAACTCTTAACCTGTAATCGCTATGTTAGCAGCGACCGGTTGGTGACCGTCCGGTCAAGCGGGAGCAACCCATCATGCCCGTCGAGATGCTCACTTACGCCGAACTCGGCGAAAGGCTCAAAATTTCTCCAGAAGCTGCAAGAGCGCTCGTCAAGCGACATCGATTGCCGCGCTCCCGCTCCAACGACGGGAAGACGCTGGTACAGGTCGATCTTTCAGAAATCAATCATTCCCCCAACACTCGCGCATCGCAGAGCCCAGGCGGTCACCAGGTGGTCACCGCCCTGAAGGAACACATTGCGACGTTGCAGGCGGACCTCGTGGAGATGAAGGCCATAGCCGGCGGTCACCGGGCGGACTTCGAGAGAGAGTGTGACCGCACCAACAAGCTCTTGGCCGAACTGCTCAAGGCCAACATTGAAACTGTGGGTGCCCGAGAGAAAGCCGCCCGCCTCGAGGGGACGCTGTCAACAGTAAGGCCGCCTTGGTGGCGGAGGCTGACGGCATTCACGCATATCCCGCTGGAAGCCGTTTGGCGGAATTCGCTGCCGAGCAGCGTGCTCAAGGTGCGCGGTGCGAGCAAGGAAGACCGAGCATCGGCGCAGACGACGCAAGTGAGCAGGATAGAAGGGGCAGGGGCTGGGTAGCGCTCCGTCCCCCAGCTATCGACGATTTGCCGAGCCATCCCTCGCGTCGTTTCCATTGGGGGGCTGCTCGGATGATTCGGCGCGCCTTCCGGAGCCCTTACGAGCAGCTTTCGCGCGGCTCACATGCCGGAACCACCACCGGCACCGCCGCCACCACCAGCACTTCTGGAATTATCGGTTGTATAATCTTTGGGTGCGCTGGGCGCGTAGCCAAAGGGGCCGGAATAGCCCGTCTTCACGCCGTTGTCGTGCATTACACGCCACGGAGCGTAGCCGGAGATACTCGGTGGGCGCATCTTGGAGACCTGATGGTGCTGGTGCGGTGCTTTGCTTGATACATTCCGGGCAAGCACGGCCGGAGCGGCGGCGAGGAGAATGGCGGCGGAAAATGTGATGATCGCTGTCTTCACTTTTCGTCCTCCCTTGTTTGAATAATGAACCCCAACGTCGTTCCGTGCATGCGCCACATCACGCGATCGTGAGCCGAAGCGCGTGTGGCGTTGTCGATTGCCGGAGCGGCTGTCGTCCAGGCAAGGCATGGCGGAGCTGAATCAGACCCGCGCCGGTTGCCATTGGTGCTGCCGTTTGGAGAACAGCTGGCACGAGGTTCGTTGCGTGACACCTTGCCTCTGAAGGCGAGCGGTTCGCGCGCGCAAAAGCTCGACGTCGTCTGCATATACTCCGAAGTTGCCGCGTTAGTGCGAAGAACGAAAATGGCGAAACTGCGCCGATTTTTCCGCCGTCACGATTACTTCCGCTGCAAACTTCGCGATGTCGGCTTATGGGCCCTGAGCCGAAGAGCGCAGCGATGGCCGATATGTCGGCTTACGAGGGTAACCCGGACATGCGTTGCGCGAGCCCGAACTTCCGAATCTGGCCCACACCGGACTCTCGCACCAGACCCGTGATATTACCCCGCTTCTTTCATGGTAGGCATGCTTCGTTTCGGCATGCCGAACCAGAAGGAGTCAGCCGCAATGAAGTGCCTGCGCATCTATGCTACCCCGGATGGCGAGTCGCATTTCGACGAAGTCGAATTGCCGACGACGAAGAGGTCGGTGTACCCCGATGCCGTGCCGTTCGAGGTTTCGGCCAGTTATCAGGCGTCCCGCGTCCGCCTCACCCGCATCCCAGCGGGCATGCGCGAGGTTGCTTGGCATACGGTCCCAGAGCCGGTGCTTACGGTCAGGCTGGATGGTTCGGTTGAATACGAGACGAGCGACGGAGAGGTGCGCCACGTTCAGGCGGGTAGCTTCGTGTTAGTGGAGGACACACACGGCAAGGGCCATCTGTCACGCCATTCCGCAGAGGCGCAAACTGTCATCTGGATCTCACTACCGAACGGCCTCGATTTGCCGCCCGCATAGTCCGTCTGGGCACGCTGTCGGTGCCGCTGCCGAGAGTCTGCTAATGGCCCCCAAGCCGACCAATGCATAAGCCGTCGCGGCGTCGGCTGTCTGGGTTAGACCGGACATCAGCCCGCTCTGCCCAGACCGCCGCTTTTGGACCCATTGCAGACCTATATGATTACAGCAGAGCCAGGTTTCAGTCTCCTTCAATCCAAACCCCCGCTTCGCTCAGAGCGTTGAGAACGCGTTCGATGTCTTTGGGGTCAAGTACTCTGCTGTCACACAGTTGATTCAATTCATCGAAGGTAATCTTGCCGTTCCGTTCACCGATTTCGATGGCTCGTCGAATGATTTCCGGCACGCTCATGTTCTCTCCGTTTCAGCAGCCCCTACTATATGGGGAGAGAGTCGGGTTGTGGCCCCCAAGCCGACCAATGCATAAGCCGTCGCAGCGTCGGCTGTCTGGGTTAGACCGGACATCAGCCCGCTCTGCCCGGACCGCCGCTTTTGACCCCATGGCGGACAAACGAACTCGGCGATAAAACACTGGCTGCGTGAAACTGGAAATAAAACCCATGGCTTTCTGGACAGCGGGTGCGGTTGGATTGGTGATCGCCTATCTTTTCGGTTCTACGCCCACGGGCTATCTGGCAGGGAAACTCCTCAAGGGCATTGATATTCGAGAGCATGGCTCCAAAGCCACCGGCGCTACGAATGTTTTGCGGACCCTCGGCAAATGGCCTGCGTTGGTGGTGCTCGTCGCCGATGTGCTGAAAGGCGTCGGTGCCATCATCGTTGCCCGCTCGTTCTGTCCTTGGCTCTATTCCGAGTTATCTCCGACGCCGCCGACAGCGTTTGATTTGCAAATCTGGGTGCCATGGGCTGTTTGCCTGGCCGGAATTGCCGTGCTGTTTGGGCATAGCCGCTCGATTTGGTTGAACTTTACGGGCGGCAAATCCGCTGCGACCGGGCTGGGTGTGTTGCTGGCGATGTCGTGGCCAGTAGGATTGGGTGCTGCAACGGTCTTTGGCATCGTGCTGGCTATTGCTCGGATTGTTTCCCTTAGCTCGATACTCGCGGCGTTGACAGCAATCGTTCTCGTCTGCGGTTTCGAGCAACCGTTGCCCTATCGGTTGCTGGTGATCGGAGGCGGCATCTACGTGATTGTTCGCCATCGTGCCAACATTCAACGGCTATTGGTGGGGACGGAGCCACGCCTAGGTCGAAGTGGCCCAGATACGAAGGCAGAAGCGCAAGTCTAGCGCATGTATTTTCCGGAGTTTCGGTATCGCACATGGGCCGCTTGTGGCCCTAAACGGCCGACCGACTGTGACAATGGGCAGGTCGGCTGTTGAATGAACGGCGGATCCAAACCGCTGCGGTTAGAAACTTGCGATTTGACCAGGAGCTGAAGGACCACGCGATGCGCGAGCGCTCGCAGAAATGTGTGATGGGAGAAGCGCCGGGTTACGCTATAGTTTGGACAGGAGCGCTCCTGGGGTGGATACACAGAGGAGCTGTGACTATGACCAGAAGCATTGTCGTCGGTCTTGCTATCCTCACTCTCTCTCTACTTCTGTCGCTTTCGCCGCTCATCGGACTCATCATCGCAATGTGATGAACGCAAATGCCAGTGTGGGCGCGACCCCAGTCGTCTGGCCGGGTGGTGTCAGCCGCAGCGACCATGACTTGTATCTCCGAAATCTGCACGACTCTGGGTACAATCCGAAGAGCGATTACGCGAACGGGATCATGAAGACGGAATAGCGTCAGGTCTCGTCGCCCATGACCACAAGGCCGCGCGGACCTTTAATCTAAATCAAAAGCCGCGATCACCGAATTTTCACGTTACTGGGGTGATGCCCTGGTCGCGAGTCCATCGGACAACAAAACTTAAGGCCGCCTCAGCTGGCGACCTCTTTCATTTTGGATGTCAGCTAATGTCGTAGGTCGTGCCCATCGCGGTAGCTGCGCTGACTGGTCCGCTGGCCCGACGCTGCCACACTATGACCGGGCATTTGATATTCGGCTTACATTTTCCTTTCCGAAGGCTTATCCTCGCCGGACAATCGCTGCCGCGCTCTCGGGGGATAGAGGGCAAGCTTGGGGAATGGTGCCGTGCGCTATTTCTTCGAGGACTGTGTGTTGGACACCGATCGGCGCGAGTTGCGGCGCGGGCCCGACGTTGTGCCTACGACACCACAGGTTCTCGATCTGCTCGAATATTTGATCCGCAGCAGGGATCGCGTCGTCAGTAAGGATGATCTCATAAACGCGATTTGGAATGGTCGGATTGTATCTGATGGGGCGCTGACGACCCGGCTGAACGCCGTCCGACGCGCGATCGGCGACTCTGGCGAGCAACAACGTCTTATCAAAACATTTCCACGAAAGGGCTTTCGTTTCGTGGGTGCAGTACACGACGAGGATCGGTGCCCAGGAACCGCTGTGGTCTCAGACGCCCTCGCAGAACCGCTAAAGCTCGCCCGCGCGGCCGGGAAGACAGCGGTTTCGGTCCCAGATCCCTCTGAAAAAGTAGTTGGCAAACGGCGATCCCATGACTGGCTGGGTCACCTCAGAGGTCCTTTGAAGCTCTTCGGCGGGGCGCTGGCGTCGGTTGCCGCCATCGGCGCAATTGCTGGCGGCCTTGCCGGTTATTGGAATGTCTGGAAGACGATCCGTACCGACGTGGTTCGGGAAGCTCAAAAGATCCAAGGACAACCGACAGTCAGGCCCGAGATCGCGCCTCGTCTCTCTCTCGTCGTGTTGCCCTTCGCCAACCTCAACAACGATCCAGAGCAGGACCACTTTGCCGACGCCATCACGACAGAGTTGACAACCGATCTCGCGCGAACGTCCGCCACTTTCGTTGTTGGACGCGAGACCGCCTTTACCTACAAGAACAAATCGATTGACCTGAAGCAGCTCGGGGCGGATCTCGGCATCCGCTGGGCCGTACACGGCGCGGTGAGACGCAACGGAGACCAGGTGCGGATCAACGTATCGCTAACCGATCTTCACACCGCCCGCGACATCTGGTCAGATCGGTTCGACGGCGACCGAACAAGCCTGGCCGTCTTGCAGCATAACATCATTGCGCGGCTTCTCTGCGTTGCACACCTGCACCTCCGTCAATATGAAGAAGCCATCGAACAGTGTAGCCGCTCGTTAAATATCGGCGCGAACCTTCAAGCTTACATAAGTTGATCTCGGCTTACGGGTCGACGAGACGAAAGGAAAAGGCACGCGAAGGCAATGGCCCTGCTGCACAGGACACATCCTAATTTTACATTGCAGCTTTATTGTCGGGTGGCCTAAGCATTCTTAATGACCCGAGCATCGTCGTTGAGTCGACGACATTCTGGATGGTTTCAGGAAGGGAGGCATCCTGAAACAATGAATGAAAATCCCGTTGTCTGCGGTACCTTCGTGAGAAGAACGCACTTCACTTCGGAAGAGGTGGGCGAGGGAGAGCAACGCTCGCTTGTGCGGCAACGATCAGCGTCGGTCCGGCGCTGTCGAGTGCTTGTTGCGTCGACGCCGCTGATGGTCCTGGGGTGCTTTACGCCTCGACATCGCGGTCACAGGTGGCCGCGATCGACGCGGCCACGGGCAAGACCGAATGGGTGTTCGATCCCGATTTATGAAAACCGTCTTGGCAAAAAGCCGTCTTGGCAAGACCGTACGCGTTCCTCGGTGAGGGTGAATGGTTTGAGATCAAACGGGAGAATTCAACATGGCAAGCCATGCAGGGGGAATACCTCCTCGCTAAGAAATCGGCGGCCGTCCTTCTTCTCCTGCTCGGCATCGTGCTGGTCGTGATCGACCTGCACGAGGAGACTTTGCCGATTGCGATGCTCGGAGCTCTTTCCCTGCTTGGCGGCGTTTTCCTTCTTGTGCTCAAGATTGTCAGGCGCAGCCAAACTCGTCAGTTCTAGGGCCACGCCGAGCACCCGGCAGGACTGGCCGCCAACGAAGATGCGTCAAGCGCAAATCGAGCGAGGGGCATCAGCGGGGTCGGTCGGGTGAGGCGAGGGCAGCTGCGCTCGGCGGCTGCCCGACAGCCTCACACGGCTAGGCAGCCTTGGGCTGAGTTGCGGCTGCGAGGGTATCGCGCAAGTGTTGTTCCCTCTTTTCATCGAGTGAGGTCTTGAGAACCGTCCCTCCCGCATCCTTGATTTCATTGAGAACCTTGTCCGCAGTCATGCTCTGGATCAGCAAGAACAGAACGGCATCTCCCGAGTTTACCTTCGATGCGAGATCCTTCATGAACTGATCTCTAATCCCGAAGTCGGTCAGCGCGCCGCCCAATGCGCCTGCACCGGCACCAAGCGCTACGCCGATAAGAGGATTCAGGAACACCAACCCAAACAGCAGTCCCCAGAAGCTTCCGCCCGCTGCGCCCGCCATCGTCGTGTTCACGAGCTGATTGAGTTTGACGGAGTCCCCTGTTTTGACGGCGATCACGGCGTCATTGATCGCGATCAGATACTCCTTCTGTAGCTTGAGTATTTTCTGCCGAACTTCTTCTGCTTTGGCTTCGGATGGGTACACAATCGCAACGAGGTCTGACATTGAGCACTCCCATGCTGACTTGAAGTGTGCTGCCCCTGATCGCGCGCGCTTGATGCGCGCAGTCATCATTTAACACAGACCGAAGAAGCCTCTTGTCGGCTAATCGGTTCCATGTGTTCACAAATCGAAGATGCTTTGAGCATCTCGGTGCAATTGAGTAAGCGCGGCTGTCTTATGCAGGTCGAACCAGAGCGACGATAGGCAATGTGTCGGGCCATGGAGAGCGTCAAGCGCACCCGGAGCGCAACGATAGCGTGATGCCGCTGTTTTGCCCGACGTGTCAAATGGTTTAGCAGAGGCACGCGGCATCTGCCGCGGGCGCCCGGCTACTTTGCATGGGGTTGTTTTCGATATTTTTTGTTGGCACTTGCGACGAGCTATCTCCCCAGCGTCGTCCCGGCGAAGGCCGCGACCTATAACCCCAGGGAGAAGTTGTGTCGTGAGATGATAACCCCGAGTCTTCGCCAAACTGCTCCCGGGGGTTATGGGGCGGCCTTCGCCGGGACGACACCATGTGTGGCGGGCTGAGCGCCTATCACCCGCAGCGTTGGGCGCGGCTACGCGCTCTCCGTTTCCCGGTGCACGTCGTGCACGACGAGACCCATGCCTTCCTCGGGCATCTTGATCCAGTCGCGCCGCTTCAGGGTGCGCTTGGTATCCTCGTAGCCGCTGGTCCAGTGCTCGCGCATCGAGGTGCCCGAAAATTCGTGGTCCTTCGCGTCGCCCTCGTAGGCCTTCTGCTGGTAGATCAGGTGCAGGATGGCGATCTCCGGCATGTTGCACAGGCTCGCCTTGAGCTTGCGATCGTCCTCGGACAGTTGCTCGTCGGGAATCTTCGACAGCGCCTTGTAGAGCAGGACCTTGAGGTTGTGCGTCCGGCGATAGACGTCGGTGTTGTGGCGGGTGCGCGAGGAATACATGATGTCCTTGTGGCGGGCCATCACGTCCTGGATCGAGCGCGGCAGCACGCCGCGCGCGCTGAACAGGTCGACCTGGAACACCAGCGAATTGAGGGCGTCCTCCTGGTCTAGCAGGTGCTGGAGCGGCGTGTTGGAGACGATGCCGCCGTCCCAGAAATGATCGGTGCCGATCCGCACCATCGGCAGCGCAGGCGGCAGCGCGCCGGAGGCCATGATGTGCTCCGGCTCGATCTCGTCATGGGCGTTGTCGAAATAGATGAAGTTGCCTGAGAGCACGTTCACCGCGCCGACCGCGAAGCGGATCTTCTTCTCGTTGATGAGGTCGAAGTCGACGAGCTCGCGCAGGCTCTCGCGCAAGGGCTTGGTGTCGTAATAGCTGGTTGCTGTCCGTGCGCCGACGGGGCTGAACCAGGGATTGACCTGATGCGGGGTGAAGAAGCCGGGCTGGCCGAGGGTCGACGTCATCCACGCGCTGTAGAGGTTGCGCCACTGGCGGAAGACGTCGCCATCCGGCGTGTAGTGCCAGATCTTGCGGTTGGTGATGCGTTCCCAGAAGATGCGGAGCGCATCGAGCCGCTTCTCCGGGCGGTTGCCGGCGATGATGGCGGAGTTGATCGCGCCGATGGACACGCCGCAGACCCAATCGGGCTCGATGCCGGCCTCGTGCAGCGCCTGATAGACGCCGGCCTGGTAGGCGCCAAGCGCGCCGCCGCCTTGCAGGACCAGCGCGACGCGGTCGCAGCGCTCGGGCCGCCAGCCCCGTGCAAGTGTCTGATGTGCCCGTTGCGACGTCCTAGCGTCCATGGCCGATGCCTCCTGCCTTTGCCAAAAACGATTGCGCCCGGCAGTGACGACGTGATGACAACAACGGCGCCAATGCTTCATGGGCATGCAGGTCAGTCGCCGCTGGCATGACAGCAAGGTCACGCGCCTGACGGAAATCCATCACATCGCAGTCAATGACGACGGCTAGCAATTTGCATTAAGCTGGGCGCTGCCGGGCGAACATCACACCAGCATCACACAGGAGACCAGCGATGCGCAGGGAAGACGTTCTGAGACTCCCGTCCATGCCGGCCGCCGGACCCAGCTATCCGGCTGGTCCCTATCGCTTCATCAACCGCGAATTCCTCGTCATCACCTACGAGACCGACCCGGATCTGATCCGCGCCGGCCTGCCCGAGCCGCTGGAGCCGGTCGACCAGCCGATCGTGCACTATGAATGGATCAGGATGCCGGACTCCTCGGGCTTCGGCAGCTACACCGAGTCCGGCCTCGTCATCCCCGCGCGCCTGCATGGCGAGGAGGTCAACTTCGTCTCGCAGATGTATCTGGACGACGATCCGCCGATCGCGGCGGGACGCGAGATCTGGGGCTTCCCCAAGAAATACGCCCATCCCAAGCTCGATATCGTCAAGGACACGTTGACGGGCACGCTGGAATATGCCGGCCAGCTCGTGGCCATGGGCACGATGGGCTACAAGCATGAGAGCATGGCCGGCAACGGCGATCTCACGCGCGCCACGCTGTCGAAGACGCAGATCAATCTGAAGATGATCCCGGGTGTCGACGGCCGTCTCGAGGTCTGTCAGCTCGTTGCGATCAACCTCACCGACATCGTGCCGATAGGTTCGTGGATGGGGCCTGGCCGCCTGCATCTGGTGCCGCACGTCAATGCGCCGGTAGCCGATTTCCCGGTCCGGCGCGTCGTCGGCGCCCATCATTACATCGCCGACCTGACGCTGCCCTTCGGCCGCGTCGTGCACGACTACGTCAAGGAAGCCGCGGCCGCGGCGGGGCTGGCCGCGGAGTAGGGCGGCCTGCCATCATCAAAGTGTAACAAAGGCGTAATTGAGTACCCGCATGGGTCCGGAAGATGCCGTTAGCCATCTTCCGGAGCGGGGTATTTGTTGACGGTGGGGTTGGCCATGGCCGAGCCGGCAAAGCTTGTCAGCGCGATATCGGATGCCGAGCCCGCCATTCCCGGCCTGGTGTGGGCGTTCCGGCTGCACAGCGACGGCAGCGCCGAGGCTCTGCCGATCGACCGGTCGATCGAGTTCAGCCATGACGGTCGGCTCTGGCTGCATTTCAATCTGACCGATGCGCGTGTGCGGCCGTGGATTGCGGCCTCGCTCCTGCCGTCGCTCGCGCGCGAGCTGCTGCTGTCGAACGACACGTTCCAGCAGCTTCACGTCATCGACCATTGCGTCTACGGCGTGTTCTCCGACCTCGTGCGTGACATCGAAAGCGCGACGGAGGAGACCGCGTTCCTGCGCTTCGCCATGACCGAACATCTCCTGGTCAGCGGCCGCCATCAGGCGCTGTGCTCGGCCGATGCGACGCGCCGGGTGCTCGAAGGCGGCTATCGCGTCGACAACGTCGCCCACCTTCTGGAGAAGATCGTCGACGAGGTCGCCGACACGCTGGACCGGATGGCCGACAAGCTCGGGCAGGAGATCGACGGCATCGAGGAGCGGATCCTGGCCGACGAGGTCAAGCCGGAGATGCGCCGCAATCTCGGCCGGCTGCGCCGGACCTGCGTCAGGCTGCATCGTCAGTTGACCGGATTACGCGTGCTGTTTCACCGCCTCGACCAGAAGAACACCGATCACCTGGCGCCGGGCTTGCGCATCCATGCCGGCAAGCTGGCGCAGCGGCTGGATGGCCTCGATCACGACATCGTCGAGCTGCGCGAACGAAGCCGCCTGCTCGAGGAGGAGCTGCGCTTCAAGAACGAGGAGGAGAGCAACCGCCACCTCCACACGCTCTCCATCGTGACTTCGCTGCTGCTGCCGCCGACGCTGATCACCGGCATCTTCGGCATGAACACCAAGGGCCTGCCGCTCACCGATGTCGACGAGGGATTTATCTGGGCCGCGGTCCTGATGGTGAGCTCGGTGGTTGCTGCCTATCTGTTCATGCGGCGCACCGGCATCTTCAAATAGCGCACGCAGCCGGTATCAACCGTGAGCGGGACTGCCCAAACATCTTGGTTGCGAAGCGCTGTCGCAATTGCGGCGGCGTGCACAATGGCAAGCACGAGCGCGCTCGCCGGCGCCAAGGACGAGAGCGCGGCCGAGTGGCTGTTTCCAAAGTGGTTCAACGAGTGGCATGACGGGCTCGCCAACAAGGGCCTGAATTTCGGCGCAACCTATATCGCCGACAATATCGGCAACGTGTCGGGCGGCGTTGCGCGCGGTGCCATCCATTTCGGCCGCCTCGATATCTCCGTCGACGCCGATCTCGAAAAGCTCGTCGGCTGGACCGGCGGCCGCTTCTATGCCAACGCCTTCGAGATCTACGGGCGCGGGCTGACGCGCAACTACATCTTCAACCTCGCCACCATCAGCGAGATCGAGGCGCTGCCCGACCAGCGTCTCTACAATGCCTATTTCGAACAAAACTTCTTCAACGGGGCGCTGAATATCAGGGCCGGCCAGCAGGCGGCGGATGTCGAGTTCTTCGACAGCGAGACCGACGATCTCTTCATCAACGGTACGTTCGGCTGGCCCGCGATCAAGGCCTCCAACCTTCCGGCCGGCGGTCCGGCACCGCCGATCGCGGTGCCCGGCATTCGCGTCAAGGCCGCGGTCTCGGACAATGTCACCGTCTTCGGTGCGGTGTTCAATGGCAATCCGGCGCGGCCCGGCTACGGCGATCCGCAACTGCGTGACAATCACGGCCTAGCGTTTCGCGTCAACGATCCGCCATGGCTCATCGGGCAGGTTCACTTCGATTATCATGTCGAGATCGGCGGACGCTCGCTCGCCGGCAACTTCACACCCGGCGCCTGGAAGCATTATGGTGATTTCAACAGCCAGCGCTTTACGGCGGAGGGCTTGTCGATTGCCGACCCCAGTGGCACCGGAATCCCGGCAAAGCTTCGCGGCAACTATGGAATCTACGCGGTCCTGGAGCAGGCTCTCTGGCGGCCGCCGGGCGTGACCGAGAGCACCGTCTCGGCGTCGCTGCCGGGCGTCACCGCCTTCGGCCGCATCGCCTACAGCTCGCCGGACCGCAACCTGATCGACCTTTATCTCGACGGCGGCATCGGCTTCGTCGGCTTCACGCCCGGCCGCCCGCTCGATCGCTTCGGCGTCGCGATGGCCTACATGCGGATCTCGAACACCGCCCGCAACCTCGACATCGACACTCAAGTCTTCACCGGCGTCCAGAGTCCGGTGCGAAGCAACGAGACCCTGATCGAGATGATCTACGAGGCGCACATCAAGCCGGGCTGGCTGATCGCGCCTTATTTCCAGTACGTGTTCCGACCCTCCGGCGGCATCCCGAATCCGAACGATCCGACCGGGACGTCCCGGATCGGCGACGCCGCGGTCTTCGGGGTGACCACGACGATCAGGTACTAGGCCGGCGCGCGCCGGCCCCATACGGGCGCTCAGGCCATCGCCGGTTGCGGCTTCGGTTTCGGCTGGCGCGAGAGCGCCAGCACGCGCCCGCAACGAAGAAGGCGGGCAGGTAGCGGATCCGGTCGTATGCCAGCCCTTCAGTGAGCGCGACTAGTCACGGTTAGTAGCGCCGTTTGTCGTTGACAACTCCATCAATTCGGCAGTTTGTGGCGCAAAGCGGACCTTCGGCCCGACCCGCAGGTTCTCAGGAAGCTCGTCAGCGGGGCAAACCAATGCCGAATGTCCGGACCTCTGAGATGCCGGCGTTTGCAGCGCATCAAGAGCCAGCAAGTGCGCTTCATGTCGTCCGCTGATTATGGTAGCTTTCCTATTGATGCTGAGCGTCGCGCGCCCTCGGACAACGAAACCTATGGGGCAATGACCAGTGCAATCCGGTTCTCACTCGCTGATGTTTCGGACCGATGCGTTCGCCAGTAAGAGCGCCAACCTACTGATTCTGATCGGCCGCATCCTGCTTGCATGGGTGTTCGTCGGGAGCGCGTACGGAGCAATCACCAACTTCAGTGGCTCCGTGGGCTATTTCAGATCGCTGAACCTTCCAGCACCTGAGCTGTTCACCGCGACGACCGTGGCACTGGAAGTACTGATGTCGGCTGGTTTGATATTCGGCCTTGGTACGCGCTACGTCGCGATTTTGGTTTTTCTGTTTGTATTGGCGGCTACTGCGATCGCGCATCGCTACTGGGACTATCCGCCCGGTCCACAGCAGATTGGGCAGTACAATAATTTTCTGAAGAATATCTCGATCATGGGAGGTGCGATTTTGATTTTTGTCACTGGGGCGGGCCGATTCTCCCTCGATAGGAAGTTCGGAAGATAGCAGCGTTTGGTCGGGTTCAGCCTCTCTAGTAACTGATAGAAGGCGAAAAGAAGCTATTTCGGAAGCTCGGACGTGCTGCGATTTTCGGCCCGTTCCCTTTCGCGAGACAATCCATCCGGACGAGCGACCGACCTAGCTCCGCTCGTCTCCATTTCACTATCCCGGCTCGTCACTCAGCTGGACGTCAGAGCATTGGTCAGCGGCTGCTGGCTCGCGCGTGGAATCGCCACTAGGTCATTTCCCTTTGACTCTGAGAGTTCCCTGAACGAGTCGATGGAGGCTCCTTGAGAGCGGCTTCAAGCACTCGCCTATGATTGCGAAGAAAAACATCAGCCACGTCGCGAGTGCGGCAGACCACAACACGACTTCCAGTATCCTGGGCATCACGCCCTCCCAAAAAAACTTCTATGAAATGGGAGGAGTGTTACTGAACGGAGCCAACGCGACAAGTCTTCCTAAAAGTGGCAACGCGCCGAAACACTCGGGAAATGCTGTAAGCGCGCACCGAGCGGAGCTCACACAAATAGCCCGGCAGGAGCAACTACTTCTGGATGTGCATCTCGGCATAGGTATCGGCCGTCGCGTTCGGCAGTGATTACCTGTGGCATCAGGATGCCCTTGTATGATTGCAATCCGCTTCAGCCCAATACGCGCGCTCAGGCCATCGCTGCTTGCGGCTTGGGCTTCGGCTGACGCGACAACGCCAGCACGATCAGCGACGCGAACACGCAGAGTGCGCCTGCGACGAAGAAGGCGGGCAGGTAGCTCGAAAGCAGCGTCCGTGACAGGCCCGCTCCGAATGCGGCTGTGCCGGCGCCGAGCTGATGGCCGGCAAAGATCCAGCCGAACACCAGATTGGCGCGCTCGGGACCGAATTTTTGCGCGGTGAGGCGCACTGTCGGCGGCACCGTCGCGATCCAGTCAAGCCCGTAGAACATCGCAAACAGCGACAGCCCGTAGAACGAGAAATCGCTGAACGGCAGGAATATCAGCGAGAGCCCGCGCAAGCCGTAGTACCAGAACAGGAGCCAGCGATTGTCGTAGCGGTCCGACAGCCAGCCCGAGAAGATGGTGCCGAAGAAGTCGAATATGCCCATGGCAGCGAGCAGGCTCGCTGCCTGCACCTGCGGGATACCGAAATCGAGGCACATCGGGATCAGGTGCACCTGGACGAGGCCGTTGGTCGAGGCGCCGCAGACGAAGAAGGTCGCGAACAGGATCCAGAACGCGCTCGACTTCGAGGCGTCGCGCAGCGTGCCGAGCGCAACGCCCGTGATCGAGCCGTGGCTGACGGGCGGCGCGGGCAGGGGCTCGGTGCCCTCGTCGCCGAACGGACGCAGGCCGAGGTCGCTCGGGCGGTCGCGCATCGCGAGCGCTACGGCGAGTGCCGAGACACCGAGCATGATGCAGACGAAACCGAGCGCAAGGCGCCAGCCGAAGCGGTCGGTGAGGCTTGCGAGCAGCGGCAGGAACACGAGCTGACCGGTGGCGACGCTCGCGGTCATGATGCCGACGACGAGACCGCGCCGCGCGGCGAACCAGCGCGTGGCGATGGTGGCGCCCAGCACCAGCGCGGTCATGCCGGTGCCGATGCCGATCACGACGCCCCACAGCAGCACGAGCTGCCAGACCTCGGTCATGCCGAGCGAAGCCACCAGCGCCGAGACGACGATGAGCTGCGCAGCGAGCGTGACGTTGCGCAGGCCGTAGCGGTTGAGCAGCGCGGCGGCGAACGGGGCCATCAGCCCGAACAGGATGAAGCGGATCGAGAGCGCGGACGAGATCTGCGCAGTGCTCCAACCGAACTCCTTCTGAAGCGGGACGATGAACACGCCGGGCGCGCCGACCGTGCCGGCGCTGATCAGCGCGGCGAGGAAGGTTACGCCGACCATCACCCAGCCGTAGTGGATATTGCGGCAGCCAAGTGCCGCCGCGAGCCAGTTCGAAATCATTGCCCCTCAATCGTGGTTGGCGGAAACCCGCGTCATCGTTGCAGTCTGGCACAGGAATCGAAAGTCCAAAATGACAGACTTCCCTCATTTTCGGACGTCGGCGGAATCAGCGCGCGATCCGCTCCACCGCGATCGCGGTGGCTTCGCCGCCGCCGATGCAGAGTGCCGCGACGCCGCGCTTGAGGTTTTGTGCCTCGAGCGCATGCAGCAGCGTCACGATCAGCCGCGCGCCGGTGGCGCCGATGGGATGGCCGAGCGCGCAGGCGCCGCCGTTGATGTTCAGCTTGTCGCGGGGGATGCCGAGATCGCGCTGCGCCGCCATCGCGACCACGGCAAACGCCTCGTTGATCTCGAAGAGATCGACGTCACCGGCGCTCCAGCCGACCTTGTCGAGCAGCTTGCGGATCGCCGGGATCGGCGCGGTGGTGAACCATTGCGGCTCCTGGCTGTGGGTGGCGTGGCCCTTGATCTCGGCCAGCGCGGGCAGGCCGTTACGATCGGCGAGCGACCGCTTCGTCAGCACGAGCGCTGCGGCGCCGTCGGCATTGGCGGAGGAGGCCGCCGGCGTGATGGTGCCGTTGGCTCGGAACGCAGGCTTCAGCCCGGGGATCTTGGCCGGATCAACTTTCAGCGGATGCTCGTCATTGGCGATGACGCGGGGCCCGGCTTTCTCTGCGAGCGTGATCGGCGCGATCTCGGCCTTGAACGCGCCGCCCTCGACCGCCTTGCGCGCGCGGCTCAAAGTTTCCATCGCATAGGCGTCCTGATCCTTGCGGGTGAACTGATAGGCTTCGGCCGTTGCTTCGCCGAAATCGCCCATGGAGCGGCCGGTCTCGTAGGCGTCCTCCAGCCCATCCATCATCATGTGGTCGATGATGCGGTCGTGGCCGGCGCGATAGCCGCTGCGCGCCTTCGCGAGCAGGTAGGGCGCGTTGCTCATGCTCTCCATGCCGCCGGAAACGACGATGTCGGCCGAGCCCGCGCGAATGATGTCGTGGGCCAGCATGGTCGCCTTCATGCCGGAGCCGCAGACCTTGTTGACCGTGGTTGCGCCGGTGGCGTCGGGCAGGCCGGCCGCGCGCGCCGCCTGGCGTGCCGGTGCCTGGCCCTGGCCGGCCGGCAGCACGCAGCCCATGAAGACCTCGTCGATCTTCTCCGGTGCAAGCTTGGCGCGTTCGAGCGTGGCGCCGATCACATGGGACCCGAGCTTGTGCGCGGCCAGCGGCGACAATTCGCCCATGAATCGGCCAAGCGGAGTACGGGTGGCGGAGACGATGACGACGGGATCGGCGGCTTCGGCCATGGCGAGGCTCCCTAAGATGGATGGTAAGTAAGATTATGATCATCATATGATGCGACGCAAAAAATGCAACCGCGCCTAGGATGAGAAATTGTCGTGGTTCGGATGAGATTTGTTCGTTCGAAAGGAGGAGATTGCGGTCGTTCACGCCACTCCTGCCCCGCACGACGCCGTCATCGCCCGACTTGATGGGCCGCCCAGGATTCCAGAGGCAGCGCGGGGATACGGAGAGGCTGCGGCGTACTGAATGCCCCGCCTTCGCGGGGCATGACACTGTTAGCGCGGAGATAGCCTACCGCTTCCGGTTCACAAACGCCTGCATCAGCCGCGTCGGCTCGTCGGTCAGGAACGACTCGCCGAACACCTTGACGCTCAGATTGATCGACTCCCTCAGCGGCAGTTCCTCCCACTGCCGCAGCAGCGCCTTCTGCGACCGCAGCGCTTCGGGGCCGCATTCGAGCAGACTATTGATCACGTGCTCGACCGCGGCATCTAGTTCACCGGGCGCGGCGACCTTGTCGACCAGTCCCCAGGCCAGCGCCGTCGGCGCATCGATGTTTTCTGCCGTCATCACCAGCCAGCGCGCGCGGGCCCAGCCGATCAGGCGGGGCAGGAGCGCGGCATGGATCACCGAGGGGATGCCGACGCGCACCTCCGGCATGCCGAAATGCGCGTCATGCGCTGCGATCCGGAAGTCGCAGGCGGCGGCGACTTCGAGCCCCCCGCCGAGGCACCAGCCCGGCATGCGCGCGATCACCGGGGCAGGGAAGGCGCGCACCGCCTCGCAGAGATCGCGCAGGCGGCTGATGAAGGCTTCGGCCGATTTCTGGTCGAGCTTCGCCATCTCCTTGATGTCGGCACCGCCGATCATGCTCTTCTCGCTCTGGCCGCGCAGCACCACCACGCGAATGCTGCGATCAGTGGCAAGCTGCTGCAGGCCTTCGCGCACCGCGTCGGTGACAGGCGAGCCAAGAATGTTGAGCGAGCCGGCGTTGCAGATGGTGACGTGAATGACGCCGCGCGTATCGCGCGTCACGCCGCAGTGATGATTGAGCATTTCCATCGTGGGATCTCGAAGGTTTCGTGGACCGGCGCGAGGGCGCGCGGGTCGAGCTCACTTCCGGGCTCAAATGCTCCGCTTGTCAAGCGGGGCAGGGACACAGAGTTGCCAGTGCGTAATCCGTGACATAGTATGATATATATCATACAAAGAGGTGGCCCATGAGCGACACCGATCGGCTCGACCTGTTTTCACCCGCTCGCCGGCGCGAGCGCGTGGTGGACTGGCAGGCGCCGGCGCCCGTTACGAAGGCGGCCATGGCGCTTTCGGGGATGGACGCCATGCTCGGCATTCGCGACGGCCGCCTGCCGCCGCCGCCCTTCGCAAAGTTGATCGGCTTCACCATGGCCGTGGTCGAGCCGGGGCGGATCGTGATGGAACTGGAGCCGCGCGAGGACCTCGAAAATACCATCGGCCTCCTCCACGGCGCGACCGCCGCGGCGCTGCTCGATACGGCCATGGGGTGTGCCGTTTCGACCCGGCTCGAGGCCGGGCAGGGGTCGGTCACGCTCGATCTGAAGCTGGCCTTCCTGCGTCCGCTCTCGGTTCGCTCGGGATTGATCTCGGCCGAAGGTAAAGTTATCAAGCTGGGACGCCAGACCAGCTACACGGAAGGCTTCGTGCGCGACGGCAAGGGAGCGTTGGCGGTGCACGCCACCGCAACCTTTTCAATGATCGGCAATAATTTTACTGCGAATTAATGCGCCGTCTGCCGATTCCCGTGCTATTAGATGATTTCCGACATCCAATGAGATCCGCATGCGCTATTCCCGGGAACACAAGCAGGAAACCCACGACCGGATCGTGAGGAAGGCCTCCGTTCGGCTGCGCGAAAAGGGCGCCCATGGCGTCGGCGTCGCCGACCTCATGAAGGAGGCCGGCCTGACCCATGGCGGCTTCTATGCGCATTTCGACTCCCGCGAGGCGCTGGTGATCGAGGCCTTCGCCTACGCCATGGACCGCTCGATGGAGCACTGGCGCAAGATCACCGATGAGGCCTCTCCGGAGAAGCGGCTGGCGCTGATCGCGGACGCCTATCTCTCGACGCTTCACCGTGACAATCCCGGCCATGGTTGTTCGATCCCCTCACTCGGGGCCGAGATCGCCCGCGAGAGCCCGAAGACGCGAAAGGCCTTCGCAGGCAAGCTCGACGAGATGATCGAGATGATGACCGACTTCATCCCCAACATGCCGCGCAAGGCCGCGCGCAAGCAGGCGATCGCGACGCTGGCGACCATGGCCGGCACCATGCTGCTGGCGCGCATCGCCGGTTCCAGCGAGCTGTCGGACGAGGTGTTGAAGGCGGGCAAGGACAGCGCCCTCGACGCCCGCCGAGAGCCGGCGAAGCCGACCGCGGCGAAGAAGCCGCGCGAGAAGCAGAATTAGAGCGAGATGCCGTAGGGTGGGTGAGCCGAAGGCGTAACTCACCACTCCTCTCTTCGCGTGGAAAGTAAAGAGGTGGGTTACGCTTCGCTAACCCACCCTACGCCCGCGGCCTCACCGCCCCGCGAACAGCGCGCGCTCGCGCTCCACGATCTCGCCGATGTAATCCGCCACCGCGCGGATGCGCGCGAGATCTTTGCTGTCGGCGTGCATCAGCATCCAGAAGGTGCGGGTGATCGAGACCTCGTCCGGGAGCACCGGGATGAGCTGCGGATAGTAGTTCGCCATGAAGTGCGGCAGCACGGCAATGCCGAAGCCGGCGAGCGTGGCGTTGAGCTGTGCGATCAGGTTGGCGCTGCGGAAGCGCGCCGATAGGCGCGGCGCCACCTGCGGCAGATAGTCCAGCTCCGGCGTGAACAGCAGTTCCTCGATATAGCCGACGAAGCGGTGCTGCGGCAGCGTCTCGCGCGAGGTGATTTTAGGGTGACGGTCGAGATAGGCCGGTGCGGCATAAAGCCCGAGGCGGTAGTCCAGCAGCTTGCGGCCGACGATCCGGCCCTCGTTCGGCATGGTCAGGCTGATTGCGATATCGGCCTCGCGCTTGGAGAGGCTGAACAGCCGCGCCGTGGCCACAAGTTGCAAATCCAGATCGGGATAACGGTCAGCAAAGGGCGCGAGCCGCGGCGCCAGGAAGGCGGTGCCGAAGCCGTCGGGAGCGCCGATCCGCACCGTGCCCGTCAGCCGCGCGACCGAGCCACCGACCTGCTCCTGGTTGGCAACGATGGTGGATTCCATCGCCTCGGCGCTGTCGGCGACACGCTGGCCGGCCTCGGTGAGCAGGTAGCCAGTCTTGCGCCGGTCAAACAGCTTGGCCGAGAGGTGCCTTTCCAGCCGGTCGACGCGGCGGATCACCGTGGCATGGTCGACGCCGAGCTGCTTGGCCGCAGCCGAAACCGAGCCGCCGCGCACGATGGCCAGCACGAAGCGGAAGTCGTCCCAATCGATCGAGCCTTGATCCAGCATTTTCGCACATCTATGGTGCAATATCTCAGACTTGAATCCTATAAAATGCAGGTCAATAGGATTTGTCAAAGCGATCTAACCCGTTCCCTGGGAGGTATTCATGCGCGCAGTCGGACATTTCATCGGTGGCAAGGAAGTGAAGGGCACGTCGGGCCGCACCGCCGACGTCTTCGAGCCGATGACCGGTGACGTCCAGGCCAAGGTGGCGCTGGCGTCGAAAGCCGAAGTCCGCGCCGCCGTCGAGAACGCACGTGCCGCGCAGCCGGAGTGGGCCGCGACCAATCCGCAGCGCCGCGCCCGCATCATGATGAAGTTTCTCGAGCTGGTGCAGCGCGACTACGACAAGCTCGCCGAGCTGCTCGCCCGCGAGCACGGCAAGACCGTTCCCGACGCCAAGGGCGACATCCAGCGCGGCCTCGAGGTGGTCGAGTTCGCCTGCGGCATTCCGCACCTGATGAAGGGCGAATACACCGAAGGCGCCGGCCCCGGCATCGATATCTACTCCCTGCGCCAGCCGCTCGGCGTCGTCGCCGGCATCACGCCGTTCAATTTCCCGGCGATGATCCCGATGTGGAAGTTCGCGCCCGCGATCGCCTGCGGCAACGCCTTCATCCTCAAGCCGTCCGAGCGCGATCCCGGCGTGCCGATGAAGCTTGCCGAGCTGATGATCGAGGCGGGCCTGCCGGCCGGCATCCTCAACGTCGTCAACGGCGACAAGGAGGCGGTCGACGCCATCCTCGACGATCCCCATATCAAGGCCATCGGCTTCGTCGGCTCCACCGCGATCGCCGAATACATCTACTCCCGCGCCGCGCAGACCGGTAAGCGCTGCCAGTGCTTTGGCGGCGCCAAGAACCACGCCATCGTGATGCCCGACGCCGACATGGACCAGACGGTCGATGCGCTGATCGGCGCGGGCTACGGCTCGGGCGGCGAGCGCTGCATGGCCGTCTCGGTCGCCGTTCCCGTCGGCAAGACCACCGCCGACCGTCTGATGGAAAAGCTGATCCCGCGCGTCGAAAGCCTCAAGATCGGCACCTCGATCGATCCGTCGGCCGACTACGGTCCGCTGGTGACACGCGAGGCCGTCGAGAAGGTCAAGAGCTATATCGACATCGGCATCAAGGAAGGCGCGACGCTCGCTGTCGACGGCCGCGGCTTCAAGATGCAGGGCTACGAGAAGGGTTTTTATCTCGGCGGTTCGCTGTTCGACAACGTCACCAAGGACATGCGGATCTACAAGGAAGAGATCTTTGGCCCGGTGCTCTCGGTCGTGCGCGCGCACGACTACAAGGAAGCGCTGGCGCTGCCGTCGGACCATGACTACGGCAACGGCGTTGCCATCTTCACCCGCGACGGCGACGCCGCACGCGACTTCGCGGCCAAGGTGAATGTCGGCATGGTCGGCATCAATGTGCCGATCCCGGTGCCGATCGCCTATTACACCTTCGGCGGCTGGAAGAAGTCGGGCTTCGGTGATCTCAACCAGCACGGTCCGGACTCGATCCGCTTCTACACCAAGACCAAGACGGTAACCTCGCGCTGGCCGTCTGGCGTCAAGGAGGGCGCGGAGTTCTCGATCCCGACGATGAAGTAATTCTCGTGAGAGCGAGGCCATGATGCAGTTCGCTCTGAACGAGGATCAGATCGCGGTTCGCGACATGGCGCTGGCGTTTGCGGCGGAAAAGATCGCGCCGCATGCGCTGCGCTGGGACGAGGAGAAGCATTTCCCCGTTGAGGTGATGCGCGAGGCCGCCACGCTCGGCATGGGCGGCATCTACATCCGCGACGATGTCGGCGGTTCCGCGATGACGCGGTTCGACGCGGCGCTGATCTTCGAGGCGCTTGCGACGGGCTGCCCGACCACCTCGGCCTTCATCTCCATCCACAACATGGCGTCCTGGATGATCGATGCCTACGGCAGCGACACCCAGCGCCAGAAGTGGTTGCCAAAGCTCTGCACGATGGAGCTGATCGCGAGCTACTGCCTGACCGAGCCGGGCGCAGGCTCGGACGCGGCAGCGCTCCGTACTCGCGCCGTGCGCGACGATGATCACTACGTTCTCAACGGCCAGAAGCAGTTCATCTCGGGTGCCGGCGGCACCGATGTTCTCGTCGCGATGGTGCGGACCGGTGGCGAGGGCCCCGGCGGCATCTCGACCCTGGTGATCGACGGCAAGACGCCTGGTGTTTCCTTCGGCGCGAACGAGCGCAAGATGGGCTGGAACGCGCAGCCGACCCGCGCGGTGATGTTCGAGAACGCGCGCGTGCCGGTCGCCAATCGTCTCAGCGAAGAGGGCGTCGGCTTCAAGATCGCGATGGCCGGCCTCGACGGCGGCCGCCTCAACATCACCGCGTGCTCGCTCGGCGGCGCGCAAGCCGCCCTCGACAAGGCGCGCAATTACATGAAAGAGCGCAAGGCCTTCGGCAAGCGGCTCGACGAATTCCAGGCGCTGCAATTCCGCCTCGCCGACATGGCGATCGAGTTGGAAGCCGCGCGCACCTTCCTGTGGCGCGCAGCCGCTGCGCTCGATCGCAAGGATCCCGATGCCACCATGCTCTGCGCGATGGCAAAGCGCTTCGGCACCGATATCGGCTTCGAGGTGGCCAACCACGCGCTGCAGCTTCACGGCGGCTACGGCTACCTCAGCGAATACGGCATCGAGAAGATCGTGCGCGACCTGCGCGTGCACCAGATCCTCGAAGGCACCAATGAAATCATGCGGCTCATCGTGGCGCGCAAACTGATCGAGGGCGCGTGATGACGGTCGTGGTGGAAGAGGGCGATCTGGTCGCGCGGGTCGAAGGTTCGGCCGGTGTGATCCGGCTCAACCGCCCCAAGGCGATCAACGCCGTCACGCTGGAGATGTTTCGTGACATCGACAAGGCGCTCGATCGCTTCGAGGCCGATCCTGCCGTTGCCGTGATCCTGCTGGAAGGTGCCGGCGAGCGCGGCTTGTGCGCCGGCGGCGATATCCGCGCACTCTGGGAAAGCTCGAAGGTCAATGGCGATCTCGGCAAGATCCTGTGGCGCGAGGAGTACATCCTCAATGCCAGGATCAAGAAATTTCCAAAGCCGTACGTCGCCTTCATGGACGGCATCGTGATGGGCGGCGGCGTCGGGCTCTCCGCGCATGCCAGCCATCGCGTCGTGACTGATCGCACCAAGCTTGCGATGCCGGAGGTCGGTCTCGGCTTCTTCCCCGATGTCGGTGGCACCTATCTGTTGTCGCACTCGCCCGGCGAGATCGGCACATATTTCGGCCTGACCGGCCAGATCATGAACGGGCCGGACGCGATCAATGCGAAGTTCGCCGATGCTGTGGTCCCCGCCGCGAAGCTGCCGGCGCTGCGCGAGGCGCTGACGAAAGTTCGCTCCGGGGTGACCGCGGCCGAGATCAGCAAGCTCATCGAGAGCTTTGCGACCGGCGAGACCGCCGGCCCCGTGGCCGCGAAGCAGGCGACGATCGACGCGCTGTTTGGCTTCGACCGCATGGAGGACATCGTGGCCGCGCTCAAGCGCGACGGCTCGGAGTTTGCGATAGCGACGCTGAAGACGCTTGGCGAGAAATCGCCGCGCGGCATGGTGGTGACGCTCAAGTTGCTGCGGCTCGCACGCAAGGCGTCGAGCCTGGAGGAGTGCCTGGTGCGTGAATATCGCGCGGCGCTGGAGGTCTTCCGCAGCGATGATTTCCGCGAGGGCGTGCGCGCCGCCGTGATCGACAAGGACCGCAACCCGACCTGGTCGCCGTCGAAGATCGAGGACGTGACGCCGGAGATGGTGGCGCCGTATTTCGCCGAGATCGGCGCCGACGAGCTCAAATTCAACTAACAACGACGTTCAAGCGGAGGAAACGAAGATGGCCACGATCGCATTCATCGGTCTCGGCAATATGGGCGGCCCGATGGCGGCCAATCTGGTCAAGGCCGGCCACAAGGTTGTTGCGTTCGACCTGGTCGAAGTATCCCGCAATCAGGCCAAGGCCGATGGCGCCAGCATCGCCGATAGCGCATCGGGTGCCGTGAAGGGTGCCGATGTCGTCGTCACCATGCTGCCGGCCGGCAAGCATGTCCTCGGAGTTTGGAACGACGTCGTTCCCGCGATGACCAAGGGCGCGCTGATCATCGATAGTTCCACCATTGACGTCGAAAGCGCGCGGCAGGCGCATGCGCTGGCTAGCAAGCACGGCGTGCTGTCGGTCGACGCGCCGGTCTCCGGCGGCACGGGTGGCGCCAAGGGCGCGACGCTCACCTTCATGTGCGGCGGCGACGAGCAGGCGTTCGCGACAGCCAAGCCCGTGCTGGAGAAGATGGGCAAGAAGATCGTGCACTGCGGCGGCGCCGGCGCAGGCCAGGCCGCAAAAATCTGCAACAACATGATCCTCGGCATTTCCATGATCGCGGTCAGCGAGGCCTTTGCGCTCGCCGAGAAACTCGGGCTTTCGCATCAGGCGCTGTTCGACGTGGCCTCGACCTCGTCTGGCCAGTGCTGGTCGCTCACGACATATTGCCCGGTGCCGGGTCCGGTGCCGACCTCGCCGGCCAATAACGACTACAAGCCGGGTTTTGCCTCGGCGTTGATGGTGAAGGACCTGACGCTCGCGCAGGACGCCGCGAAGGCCGCGGGCGCAGCGACGCCGCTCGGCAAGCATGCGCAGGAGATCTATCAGTCTTTCGATGCAGCCGGGCACGGCGGGGTGGATTTTTCCGGAATTATCAAGCACGTTAGGGGGCTGGCCGGGAAAACTTGATGACGACATTTCAGGAAGCGCGCGCGTTTCTTCTGCAACACCGCACGGATTATGAGACAGCGGTCAAAGGCTTCCGCTGGCCTGATCCGGTTCCCTTCAACTGGGCGCTCGACTGGTTCGACGCCGAGCTGGCGGCAAATGCGGAGAGCAAGGATCGCCCCGCGCTCTGGATTGTCGATGCCGCACAGGACCGGCAGACCAAACTGTCATTCGGGGCGCTGTCGCGCCGCTCCAACCAGATTGCGAACTTCCTGCGCGCGCAGGGCCTGCAGCGCGGCGATCATCTCCTGCTGCTGCTCGGCAATGTGGTTCCGCTCTGGGAGACCATGCTCGCAGCGATGAAGCTCGGCGTCGTCGTGATCCCCGCCACCACGCTGCTCACTGCCGATGAACTCCGCGACCGGCTCGATCGCGGCAAGGCGAGGGCGGTGGTCGCAGCGCAAGACCAGGTCATGAAGTTCGCAGGGCTCGGCGCCGAAAATCTCGTCCGCATCGTGGTCGGCGCCTCCGAGGGCTGGCTTGCGTACGATGAAGCGGTGAAAGCGTCTGAGAGTTTCGCCCCGGACGGCCCGACGCAGGCCGACGACCCGATGCTGCTCTATTTCACGTCGGGCACCACGGCGAAGCCGAAGCTGGTGCGGCACAGCCAGCGCAGCTATCCCGTCGGCCATCTCTCGACCATGTACTGGATCGGGCTGAAGCCCGGCGACGTTCATCTCAACATTTCCTCGCCCGGTTGGGCCAAGCACGCCTGGAGCTGCTTCTTCGCGCCCTGGAATGCCGGGGCAACCGTGTTCGTGGTCAACCAGCCGCGCTTCGATGCCAAGAGCCTGCTCGCCACCATCGGCCGCTGTGGCGTCACTACGCTGTGCGCGCCGCCGACGGTGTGGCGGCTGTTCATCCAGGAGGACCTGGCGTCGTTCAAGGTCGCCTTGCGCGAGGTCTGCGGCGCGGGCGAGCCGCTCAATCCTGAAGTGATCGACCGGGTGCAGGCGGCCTGGGGCCTCACCATCCGCGACGGCTACGGCCAGACCGAGACCGCCGCGCTCGCCGGCAATTCGCCCGGCCAGAAGGTCAAGGTCGGCTCGATGGGCCGGCCGCTGCCGGGCTATCGCGTGCAGATCAGCGACGCTGACGGCCATCCGGCGAAGGAAGGCGAGGTGACGCTGCTGCTCGGCGCCGACCGTCCCGCCGGCCTGATGCAGGGCTATCAGGGCGACGACGGCAAATTGTCGGGCGCGGACGGCGCGCTCTATCGCAGCGGCGACGTCGTGTTCGCGGACGAGGAGGGCTATCTCACCTTCGTCGGGCGCTCAGACGACGTCTTCAAGTCCTCGGACTACCGCATCAGCCCGTTCGAGCTGGAAAGCGTGCTGCTTGAGCACGACCTGGTTGCGGAGGCCGCCGTGGTGCCGAGCCCCGATCCGATCCGGCTTGCGATCCCCAAGGCGTTCGTCCTGCTGACCTCGGGCGCGGAGCGGACGCCGGAGACGGCGCTGTCGATCTTCCAACACCTGCATACGCGCCTTGCGCCATTCAAGCGCATCCGCCGCATCGAGATCGTCACCGAGCTGCCGAAGACGATCTCGGGAAAAATTCGCCGCGTGCAGCTACGCCGGCTCGAACGCGACGACGACCGTTGCGATCCCTTGCGCGGTCGCGAATTCCGGGAAGAGGACTTTCCGGAGCTGCCGAAAACCCGTAGTGAGACCTAAGGGAATCAGGTCTGGAAGTCTGCGCGCTCGTCATTCCGGGGCGATGCGCAGCATCGAGCCCGGAATCCATTGTACCGCAGAGTCTGTTGCCAAATGGATTCCGGGCTCGCGCTCCGCGCGCCCCGGAATGACAGAGGTTGGAGTTGCTAAATGAACGAAGTCTGGAAGAAGCCGCCGATTTCCCTCGAGGCCTATCAAGCCCTGGTCGGCAAGGAGGTCGGCGTGTCGTCGTGGCACCTGATCGACCAGCCTCGCATCGACACCTATGCCGACGTGATCGAGGATCACCAGTTCATCCATGTCGATCCCGAGCGCGCGAAGGAGACGGCGTTCGGCACCACCATCGCGCACGGCTTCCTGACCATGTCGCTGATGTCGATCATGTCCTACGAGGTGATGCCGGCCATCGCGGGCACAACGATGGGCGTGAACTACGGCTTCGACAAGCTTCGCTTCATCTCGCCCGTGCGTTCGGGCAAACGCGTCCGCGGCCGTTTCGTGCTGGCCGAGGCCAAGCTGCGCAAGCCCAACGAATTGCAGTCCCGCACCAACGTGACGGTGGAGATCGAAGGCGAAGACAAGCCGGCGCTGGTCGCCGAGTGGCTTGGGTTGATCTATTTCGGCTAGATGCCCTCGTCATTGCCGGGCTTGACCCGGCAATCCATCGCTGCTCAAAAGCTGCCAATTGCGCTGCATCACCCTCTCCCCTTGTGGGAGAGGGTGGCTTCGCGGAACGCGAAGCCGGGTGAGGGGTATCTCTCCACGATCTCGGCTGTGGCGAGATACCCCTCATCCGGCGCTTCGCGCCACCTTCTCCCACAAGGGGAGAAGGGAAGAAAGGAAATGCACAATGGCAATCAGGTTTGACGGACGCGTCGCCATCGTCACTGGCGCGGGCAATGGTCTGGGGCGGGCGCATGCGCTGGGGCTGGCGAGCCGCGGCGCCAAGGTTGTGGTCAACGATTTCGGCGGCGCGCGCGATGGCACCGGCGGTTCGCTCTCGCCGGCGGAAGCCGTGGTCGAGGAGATCCGTAAAGCGGGCGGCACCGCGATGGCCGACGGCGCCGACGTCTCGAACTTCGAGCAGGTCACCGCGATGGTCGAGCGCGCGACCAAGGAGTGGGGCAGCGTCGACCTCCTGTGCGCCAATGCCGGCATCCTGCGCGACAAGTCGTTCGGCAAGATGGAGACCGCCGACTTCCAGAAGGTGCTCGACGTGCACCTCGTCGGCACCTTCTACTGCTGCAAGGCGGCCTGGGCCGGCATGCGCGACCGCAACTACGGCCGTATCGTGCTGACCACCTCGTCCTCCGGTCTCTATGGCAATTTCGGCCAGGCCAATTACGGCGCGGCGAAGTCCGGCATGGTCGGCCTGATGAACGTGCTCGCCGAAGAGGGCCGCAAGAACGACATCCGCGTCAACATCGTCTCGCCGACCGCAGCGACCCGCATGACCGAAGAGCTTCTGCCGCCGCAGGCGCTGCAATTGATGAAGCCGAACGCGATCACGCCCGCGGTCGAATATCTCCTGAGCGAGGATGCGCCGACGCGCACCATCATGGGCGCCGGCGCAGGCTCCTTCGCGGTGATCAAGATTTTGGAGAGCGAGGGGATCAACCTGCCCGAAGCCGAATGGACGCCGGATGCCGTCGCCGCGCATTTCGCAGAGATCAGCGACATGTCGAAGGCCAAGGCGCTCACGGGCGCGTTCGAGCAGACGCAGAAATACGTCGCGCAGGCCGCGGCGCGCGCCGGCCTCAAGCTCTAGGCTCTCCGCTGCCATTCCGGGGCGTCGCGAAGCGACGAACCCGGAATCCATCTAGCCGCAAAACCCGTTGCCCAATGGATTCCGGGCTCGCGCCCAAGCGGGCGCGCCCCGGAATGACGAGTCTCTTTGTGGCGCGCGAATTTCGCCTAAACTCCCGCCATGACCTCAACCGAAAACCATGTCGCCGTCATCGGCGCCGGTCCCGCCGGGTTGATGGCGGCCGAGGTGCTGGCGCGGGGCGGCGCCCGTGTCACCGTGTACGACGCGATGCCGTCTGCGGGCCGCAAACTCCTGATGGCCGGCCGTGGTGGTCTCAACCTCACGCATAGCGAGCCGCTGCCGCAGTTCATGACGCGCTATCGCGAGGCGACGCCGAAACTGCAGGGTGCGATCGAAGCGTTCTCGCCGGATGCGCTGCGGGCCTGGTGCGAAGGGTTGGGCGAGCCGACTTTCGTCGGCTCTAGTGGCCGCGTCTTTCCAAGAGCGTTCAAGGCCTCGCCCTTGCTGCGCGCCTGGCTGCGGCGGCTCGACGCCGGCGGCGTGCGCTTTGCCTTTCGCCATCGCTGGACCGGCTGGGATGACGAGGGACGGCTGCTGTTTCAGACGCCCGATGGCGCCCGCACTGTTGCAGTCAATGCCACGGTGCTCGCGCTTGGCGGCGCAAGTTGGCCCCGGCTTGGCTCTGACGGTGGCTGGACGAACATCCTGGCTCACAGAGGTGTTGCGATTGCGCCGCTGCGGCCCGCGAATTGTGGCTTTACCGTCGCCTGGTCCGAAGTCTTCCGAACTCGCTTCGAAGGCCAGCCGCTGAAGGGCATCGCGCTGAGCTTCGGCCCGCACAGCGTGCGCGGCGAGGCGACCGTCACGCGCAACGGCATCGAGGGTGGCGCGATCTACGCGCTGTCGGCCGAGTTGCGCGAAGCGATTGCGGCGAAAGGCGAGGCGATCCTGGAGGTCGCCTTGCGGCCCGATGTCGATCGTGCCGAGTTCGCCAAACGCCTGTCTGCGCCGCGCGGAAAACAGTCGTTCTCCAATTTCCTGCGCAAGGCTGTGCAACTTTCGCCGGTCGCGGTCGGACTGTTGCAGGAAGCCGCGATCGGGGCCGGCCAGTCGTTGACGGCCCTGACGCCGGAACGCCTCGCCGAGCTCATCAACGCGGTGCCGATCAAGCTCGCCGGCATCGCGCCAATCGCGCGCGCGATCTCCAGCGCCGGCGGAATGTTTTTCGACGAGCTCGACGCCGATTTCATGATCCGCCGTTTGCCCGGCGTATTCGCCGCTGGCGAGATGCTGGACTGGGAGGCGCCGACTGGCGGCTACCTCCTGCAGGCATCGTTCGCAACTGGTGCCGCTGCGGGCCGGGGCGTGTTGGGATGGCTCGCACAATCGTCGTCATGATAGCCGCCATCATGACGTCCCGGTCCTTGTCAGCAGATCGGTGAGGAGACCGAGCACGCCAAAACTCGCCGCTACTGCGCACACCATCGTCCAGCCGCCGTAGGTCCAGGCCAGCGACGCCGCTGCGGCGCCGACGCCGCCGCCGATGAAGAACAGCGCGACGAACAGGCCATTGATCCGGCCGCGTGCTTCGGGACGCAGCAGGTTGATTGCGCGACGGCCCAGCGTCTGGTCGGTGGTGATGCCGACGTCGAGCAGGATCGTGCCGAGGCTCAACACCAGCAGGGCGGCGATGCGGGACCCCAGCACGCCGGCCCAGGCACAGAGCACGAGCGAGCCGATGATGCATAGATGGGCCGCAAAGAACATCGGGCGTGCCCAGCCCTTGTCGCCCCAGCGGCCGGCAATGGGTGTCGCGGCTGCGCCGGCCACGCCGATCAGTGCGAAAGCCGCAATTCCCCTGGCGTCGAGGGCGAACGGCGCGTCCGGCAGGCGCAGCGCGACCGCGGCCCAGAAGGCGGTGAAGGAAGCCATGACCAGTGCCGCGGTCCAGGCCCGCACGCGCAGCACGGGCTCCTCCATCAGCAGTCTTGGGAAGGAGCGCAGCAATTCGCCGTAGCTCGCGCGCGCGGCCGGTTGGAGCGTTGGCAAATAGCGGCCGAGTGCGCCGGCAAGGAACGTCATCAGGACGGCCGAAACGAGGTAGTAGGCGCGCCAGCTCCAGAGATCTGCAATCAGGCTCGCCGCGGGCCGCGACAACAGGATGCCGATCATCAATCCGCTCATCACCTCGCCGATGGCCTGGCCGCGACGTTCGGGCGCCACCATCGATGCCACCAGGGGGACCATCATCTGGATCGCTGCGCAGGAGGCGCCGAGGACGAAGGTGGCAAGCAGCAGCAGCGACGGTGTCGGCGCGAGGGCCGTCGCCAGTGCAGCAAGGATGGCGCAGCCGAGCGTCCGCAGAATCAGGCGCCTGTTCTCGACGAGATCGACGAGCGGCACGAGCAGCAGGAGGCCGAGCGCGTAGCCGAGCAGCGTTAACGTGCTGACCGAGCCCGCTTGCCAGGCGGTCATGGCCAGCGAGCGGCCGATCAGGCCAACCAGGATCTGCGGCGCGAACAGGTTGGTGACGACGACGCCGGTGGTGATGGCGCCGAGCCAGATCAGCGACCGCTCGGCGAGTTGCTTTGGGGGCGCAAGCTTGGTGGTTTCGGAGATGGTCATGGGACCTCGCGGGCTGTGATGCGGGTCCCCTTTAATCGGTGGATCTAATATGCTACAATTCAAATAAGTCTATAAAGAATATGCGAGTTCGTTATGAACACCCATGACCTCGTCGCTTTCGTCGCGGTGGTCGAGACCGGATCGATCGTTGCGGCGTCCGCGCGTCTCAACCTTACGCAGCCCGGCGTGACACGACGGATCCAGAACCTCGAGGAGATGCTGGGCGCGCAGCTTCTGGACCGGCTCTCCAAACCGCTGAAGCCGACGGCGGCGGGCTATGAGGCCTATGAGCAGGGCCGGCGTCTGCTGAGGATGCTGGATGACCTCAAGTCGGGTGTCGCCAATGACGGCGTGGTGCGCGGCGAGTTCAGGCTCGGCCTCACGCCGTTTCTCTCCGAGGCCGGACTCACCGCACCGCTCGATGCGGTGCGCGCCGAATTTCCCGCCCTTGCCGTGCGGGTCGTCTCGGGCTGGTCGCCGAACCAGGTCGAGCGGGTCTGCCGCAACGAGCTCGATGCCGCCGCGATCTGTTTGCCCGACGGCGCGGTGCCGCCCGTTGATCTCGTCGCCGACGATCTCGGCGCGCAACCGGTCGTGTTCGTCGTTGCGCGCGAGATGAAGATCCCGCGTTCGGTCGACCTGGAGCGGCTGTCGCAGCTGTCATGGGTAATCAACCAGGACGGCTGCGGATTTCGCGACACGTTGAAGCGTCGCTTCGATGCCGAGCATCTGCCGTTCAACATTGCCGTCGAGGCACTCGACAGCGAGCTTCGCCTGTCGCTGGTCGCGCGCGGCCTCGGCGTCGGTCTGGTGACGCCGATCGCGCTGAAGCGGAGCGCGTTTCGCGACAAGCTCAAGCCGGTCGCGGCGCGGGATTTCAATCCCTCAGTGCGCGCATGGATCGTGCATCGCCCGCCGGCCGGCCGCCTGGAGCGCCCGATCAAGCTGTTTCGCGACGGGCTGGACCGGGAGCTGCAGGCGCTGATCGGCGCCTAAAGCGCGTCTAAAGCGCGATAAGCCTCGACTAAATCGGTGCCGCCGCGAGGCGCAGTTCACCTCTCCCGTAGGGAGAGGTCGGATCGCATCGAAAGATGCGATCCGGGTGAGGGGTTACAGTCTCACTGAACGCTGCGGCCCCTCACCCGGATTGCTTCGCAATCCGACCTCTCCCCGATGGGGAGAGGTGAACAGCGCACGGTCCAATCTCGCGTCATCATGCGCTACCGCAGCTTGCCTCTTGCCGCCACAGGCAGCGTGCCGATGATCTCCTCGCCGCGCACCATCACCACCTCGTCCATCATGTTGACGACGACGCAGACATGGTTCGGCACGATGCGGACGACGTCGCCGACATTGGGACGGGTGTTGCTGCGGGAGAGGTCGAGGAAGCCGTGCTCCTCGGCGAAGCGCGTAATCCTGGCCTCGGGGTGCTCCAGGATCAGGCCATGGCCGTCGAGCCCGCCGGTGTCGGTGGTCAGCGTCTTCGAGCCGGCATCGAGGATGCCGCGCTCGGGCGCGGCGCGGCTGACGACCGTCGAATAGATATGCAGCGCGCAGTCGTCCCAGCTGGCAGAGCCGGCCGCGACCTGCATGCGGTCGTTGTAGATGTAGGTGCCGAAGCGGTGCTCGGTGCCGCCCTTGAGCTTGCCGAGATTGACGAGATTGGGCGTGCCGCCGGTCGACACGATCGTGGCCTCTAACCCATGCGCGCGCACGCCGGCCATCGCCTCGTCATAGAACTTCTGCGCTTCGGCCCAGCCGGTCTCGGTCGGATAGAGCATGAAGCCCGCGAATTGCAGTCCCTTGGATGCGGCGATCTCGCGCGCCAGCGCCACGGCCTCGGCCGGCGTCTCGACGCCGGCACGCTTGCGGCCGGTGTCGCATTCGACGACGACCGAGAGCGGACGGCCGGAGGCGGCGGCCGCCTTGGGCAGGTCGGCGACGACGGTCGAATTGTCGGCGGCCACCGTCATGTGGGCCTTTGCTTGCAGCGCGCCGAGCCGCGCCATCTTTTCCTCGCCCAGCAGATTGTAGCTGATCAGGATGTTGTCGATGCCGGCGTTGGCCATGATTTCGGCCTCGCCGAGCTTCTGGCAGGTGATGCCTTTGGCGCCGGCCGCGACCTGCATTTTTGCCAGCGTCGGATTCTTGTGCGTCTTGATGTGCGGCCGGTTGGCGACGCCGGCATCGTCGCAGGCCTTCTGGATGCGCGCGATGTTGCGCTCGACCTTGTCCATGTCGATGACGGCACAGGGCGTGCCATATTCACGGGCGATCTTGGCGGCGAGGGGAGTGGTCATATGATCTCTCTATTTTCAGTCCCGTCGGATGGGTAGAGCCACCGGGTCCGGCCTTCGGCCGGCCCGATGGCTCTACCCATCCTACGAGTCAGGCCTGCTCGATTTCCTCACGGAGCATTTCCAGTTCCAGCCAGCGGTCTTCTGCCGCTGAAAGCTCTTCGTGCGCCTTGGCGATGGCGGCTGACGTATCGTCGAATTTCTTGCGATCCTTGGCGTAGAGGTTGGGATCGTCGAGCACGTGCTGCAGCTTGGCAATCTCGGCGTGAAGCGTCTCGATCTTCGTGGGCAGCGTCTCGAGCGCGTGCTTCTCGTTGAAGCTTAAGCGCCGTTTTGACACGGACGCAGGAGCGGCATGCTTGTCGTCCTTCTTTTCCGCGGCGGGCTGCGCCTTCGCGGTCTCGCGCTTCAGGTCTGCGCCGCGCTGCGCCAGCATGTCGCTGTAGCCGCCGGCATATTCGATCCATTTGCCGTCGCCTTCCGGCGCGATCACCGAGGTGACGACGCGGTCGAGGAAGTCGCGGTCATGGCTGATCAGGATCACCGTGCCCTCATAGTCGCCCAGCATCTCTTCGAGCACGTCGAGCGTCTCCAGGTCGAGATCGTTGGTCGGCTCGTCCAGCACGAGCAAGTTCGAGGGCTTGGCGAGCGCGCGCGCGAGCATCAGCCGGCCGCGCTCGCCGCCCGAGAGCACTTCAAGTGGCGTGCCGCGCTGCTCCTGCGCGAACAGAAAGTCCTTCATGTAGCCGACGACATGCTTCGACTTGCCGCCGACCATGACATGATCGCCGCGGCCGCCGGTCAGCGCCTCCGCCAGCGTCGACTTGGGATCAAGGCTTTCGCGGTGCTGATCGAGGGTCGCCATCTCCAGATTGGCGCCGAGGCGCACGGTCCCTGAGTCGGGCTGCGTTCCGCCGGTGAGAAGATTGACCAGCGTGGTCTTGCCGGCGCCGTTAGGTCCGATGATGCCGAGCCGGTCGCCGCGCTGGATGCGGGTGGAGAAATTCTCGACGATCTTGCGCTCGCCATAGGCCTTGGTGACGCCCTTGGCCTCGATCACCAGCTTGCCCGACTGCTCAGCTTCTGCGGCGGCGAGGTTGGCGCTGCCGGCCGTGCCGCGATAGTTACGGCGCTGGTCGCGCAGCGCATGGAGATTGGCGAGCCGCTTGACGTTGCGCTTGCGACGGCCGGAGACGCCGTGGCGCAGCCAGTGCTCCTCGTCGACGATCTTGCGGTCGAGCTTGTGCTGGTCGCGTTCTTCCTCGGCCAGTACCTCGTCACGCCAGCTTTCGAATGAGGCGAATCCGCGATCGATCTGCCTGATCTTGCCGCGGTCGAGCCACGCCGTGGAGCGCGAGAGATTGGTGAGGAAGCGGCGGTCGTGGCTGATCAAGACCAGCGCGCTGCGGCGGCTGTCGAGCTCCTTCTCCAGCCATTCGATCGTGGTGAGGTCGAGATGGTTGGTCGGCTCGTCCAGCAGCAGGATATCGGGCGAGGGGGCCAGCACCCGCGCCAGCGCTGCGCGCCGCGCTTCGCCGCCGGAGAGATTGGCCGGGTTTTCGTCGCCGTTCAGCCCGAGCTGCTGCAGTAAATAGCGCGCCTGATGATGGTCGTCGCCGGGTGCGAGCCCGGCCTCGACGTACGCAAGCGTGGTCTTGTGATCGCCGAAATCCGGCTCCTGCGGCAGGTAGCGAACCGTGGCACCGGGCTGCACGAAGCGCGTGCCGGCATCGGGTTCGACGATGCCGGCGGCGATCTTCAGCAGGGTCGATTTGCCCGAGCCGTTGCGGCCGATCAAGCAGACGCGTTCTGACGGTGCAACGTTGAGCTCGACGCCGCTCAAAAGCGGCGTCCCGCCAAAGGTCAGCCTGATGTCCTTAAGCTGGATCAGCGGCGGCGCCATGTTCAGACCTGACTCGCTGTGGCTTGTTCGGCACGGCGGCGCTGGATTCGGCGCAGCGTCTGGTCGAGCGCCGAGAGAAAGGCAGAGCGGTCGCGCGGCGCGAACGACCTCGGTCCGCCGGTGACCTCGCCCGCCGAACGCAGGTCCGTCATCAGGTTGCGCACCGCGAGCGTCATGCCGATCGACTCCTCCGTGAACGGCTTGCCGTTGGGCGCGATTACATCCGCGCCCGCCTTCACGCAGCGGCTTGCCAGCGGAATGTCCGAGGTCACGACGATGTCGCC
>NZ_LUUB01000054.1:71859-181882 GCF_001641635.1 Bradyrhizobium centrolobii | reverse complement strand
CCCGCCGCGACGCGCTCGATCAGCGGGTCCTGCGGCACGCGGATGAAATTGCCGGCGACCACGCTCACCGGCACACCATGCCGAATCGCGACGCGATAGATCTCGTCCTTCACCGGACAGGCGTCGGCGTCGACATAGATGCGGGGGCTGTCGGGAGGATGCGTCATCGGCCGCGTGGTACCCCATTCGGGCCGCAAAGGCGAGGGGATTGACCCCGGTTCCTCAGGCCCTACGATCAGCCCGAAACAACAAGAATTCAGGGAAGGCGAACCCATGCCGAACCGGCTCGAGACCTATCGCGTGCAGGCCTACAACACGGCCAAGCAATCCGAAAACAAGATGCATGACGACACGGTGGCGCGCCGCTTCGGCTTCTCCGGCGGGCTGGTGCCGGGCGTCGACGTCTTCGCGTACATGATGCACGTGCCGGTCGCCCACTGGGGCCGCGATTTCCTGTCGCGTGGGTTGATCGAGGCACGCTTCATCAAGCCGGTCTATGACGGCGAGGCGGCGGATGTCGACGCGACCGAGCATAATGGCCTGCTCACGATCGAGGTGTTCAGCCGCACCGAGCTCTGCGCGACCGGAACGGCCTCGCTGCCGGCCACTGCGCCCGCGGTCGCCTTGAGCGATTATGTCGAGGTCCCGGCCGTGGCCGAACGCAAGCCGGTCGGCCCCGCGACTTTTGAGACAGGCAAATGGCTCGGCACGGCGCCGCGCCGCTGGGCCGGACAGGAGGCCGCGGACTATCTCGCAGACATAAGGGAAGCCGATCCGATCTTCGCGCGCGAGGGGCTTGGCCATCCCGGCCTGATCCAGCGCGTCATGAACCGCGTGCTGGTCGACAACACGATCTTGGGCCCGTGGATCCATGTCGGCAGCCGCATGCAGCTATTGTCGGCTGCACGCGCCGGCGACGAAATCACAGCACGGGCGAAGGTCACCGCAAACTACGAGAAGAAGGGTCATCGCTTCGTCGAGCTCGACGCGCTGGTCGTCGCCAACGGCACGACGCCGCTGGCGCACTGCCAGCACACCGCGATCTACCAGCCCCGCGAGCAGGCGGCGGCTTAAGTGGCCGCTGGGCTGTAGGCTCTTCCACCAAGTTCGCTGTCATGCCCCGCGAAGGCGGGGCATCCAGTACGCCGCGGCTTTTCCGTATTCCTCCGACGTCTCTGGAATACTGGATCGCCCGCCCCAGTGCGCAATTGCGCACAAGGCGGGCGATGACAGTGGTGAGTGTGGAGGCTGCGAGCGCACCTCGACGTGGATGGCCGGGTCAAGCCCGGCCATGACGACGGAGAGAGCGTCGGCCTTACGCCGCCCCCTTCGCCTCCTGGATCGCACGCCAGACGCGCTCCGGCGTCAGCGGCATGTCGATGTGCTTGATGCCGTAGTCGGAGAGAGCGTCGACCACCGCGTTCACGACGGTCGACAGGCTGCCGGCGCAGCCGGCTTCGCCGCAGCCCTTGGTGCCCAGCGGATTGCTCGTCGCCGGCACCGGGTGATCGCCGACCGTCATGAACGGTACGTCCTCGGCGCGCGGCAGCGCGTAGTCCATCAGCGAGCCCGTGATCGGCTGGCCGCTCTCGTCGTAGCGGATCTGCTCCATCAGTGCCTGGCCGATGCCCTGGACGACACCGCCATGGAGCTGGCCTGCGACCAGCATCGGGTTGATCACGGTGCCGAAATCGTTCACCGCGCTGTAGCGCACGATCTGCACCACGCCGGTGTCCGGATCGATCTCGACCTCGGCGACGTGGCAGCCGTTCGGGAAGGCCGACGGCACAACGTCGCTGGTGTGGTCGACGTCGAGCGTATCGGGCACGCCCTCCGGCACCTTGCCGTCATGCAGGCGCTTGGCGAGCTCCATGATGTCGATGCTGCGATCGGTGCCGGCGATGGTGAAGCTGCCGTCGGCGAACTCGATGTCGGCTTCGGAGGCTTCCAGCATGTGCGCCGCGGCGCGCTTGCCCTTTTCGATCACGAGCTTGGAGGCCTGCACGATCGCCATGCCGCTCGCCGTGATCGAGCGCGAGCCGCCGGTGCCGTTGCCGGTGTGGACGATGTCGCTGTCGCCTTGCACCAGCTTGACGCTCTCGAAGGGAACGCCGAGCTGCGCGCACAGCACCTGCGCGAACGGCGTCGCGTGGCCCTGGCCGTAGTCAAGCGTGCCGGTGATGAGCTGCACGGTGCCGTCGGGGTCGAACACGATCTTGCCGAGCTCGACGCTCGGCGGCGCGGTGACCTCGAGATAGGAGCCGACCGCGATGCCGCGCAGCTTGCCGGCCTTCTTGCTCTCCTTCTTGCGCTTGGCGAAATTCTCATGGTCGGAGATTTCGAGCGCCTTGTTGAACACCGACTGGAAGTCGCCGCTGTCATAGGTGACGCCGGAGGAGGCCGGGAACGGCATCTGGTTCGGCTTGATGAAGTTGCGCTTGCGCAAGGTAAGCCGGTTGAGGCCCATCTCGTCGGCGGCGCGGTCGATCAGCCGCTCCATGTAGTAGTTTGCCTCGGGCCGGCCGGCGCCCCGATAGGCGCCCATCAGCGTGGTGTTGGTCAGGACCGTCTTGATGTCGACGGCCATCAACGGCGTGCGATAGACGCTGGAGAAATTCTTGCCGGTGTTGAGTGAGAGCGGCCCCGGTGCAACGCCCGTGATGTAGGCGCCGAGATTGCCGTAGCCGGAGAGCTTGGCCGCGAGGAAATGTCCCTCGGCATCCAGCGCAAGCTCGGCATGAATCTTTTGTGCGCGGCCGTGGCTGTCGGAGAGGAAGCTGGTCGAGCGCTCGTCGAGCCATTTCACCGGGCGTCCCAGCTCTTTGGCCGCGTAGAGGATGCACATGTATTCGGGGTAGTTGATGTTCTTCATGCCGAAGGAGCCGCCGACATTGGCGGTGAGGATGCGCACTTTCTCGTTCGGCACTTTCAGGTTCTTGGCGAGGTTGGCGCGGTTGCCCGCGACGCCCTGCGTCGGCACCTGGATGGTATAGCGCTCGGTCTTCTTGTCGTAGGAGGCGAGCCCCACGCGCGGCTCCATCGACACCACGGCGACGCGGGTGTTCTCGATGTCGAGCTTGGTCACATGGGGGGCGCCGGCGAAGGCGGCATTCACCTTCTCCACGTCGCCATAATGATAGTCGAGCGCGACGTTGTTGGGGATGTGGTCGTAGAGCTGCGGCGCCCCCGGCTTGGCCGCATCCTCAGGATCGGTCACCGCCGGCAGCGGCTCGACGTCGACCTCGACCGCCTCGGCCGCGTCGCGCGCCTGCGCCAGCGTCTCTGCCACGACAAAGGCGACGGGATCGCCAACAAAGCGGACCTTGTCGGTCGCGAGCGGCTGGCGGTTGGTCTGGAGCAGGGGCGAGCCGTCCCGGCTCTTCAGCGGCAGGCCGCAGGTGAAGGGGCCATAGCCGGCGGCGTCAAGGTCCGTTCCCGTCCACACCCCGAGCACGCCCGGCATCGCCCTGGCCGCCGCGGTGCCGATGCCGCGGAGCATGCCATGGGCATGGGTCGAGCGGACGATCACGGCGTAGGCCTGGCCGGGCAGGTTGAAATCATCGGTATAGCGGCCCTGGCCGCGCACCAGCGTGTCGTCCTCCTTGCGGCGGACCGGCTGTCCGACACCGTATTTTTGCAGTGCAATAGCGTTTTCGAGCGTGGACGATTTGGTGTGTTCTTGCATGGAAATGTCCTGAAAAGCCGGCATTTGCGCGGGTTTCGCGGGCGCCTGAAGGACCGACCCCGATCAGATAACCCACGGACCCGTTCACGACAACGTACGAATGGGCATGGTCCCATGTGATGCGTTGTTGCGCAGGCCTCCCGCGCTGCTAAAGTTTCAGGCGAAAAAAGCAATTCCAGATCGGCCCAATGGGCCGCGGAAAGACAGTTTGTATGAATGACCACACGCGGCTCCGCGATGGCCATGCGCCGCTCGGTGGCCTGGAGGGGGCGATGGCGACGGTGGCGCTGGCCACCGGGTCGGCCGTCCCCGCGCATGCGCCGGGAACCGGCGTCTACGCGGCGCTGGACCTCGGCACCAACAATTGCCGGCTGCTGATCGCCTGTCCGACCAGCGACGGCTTTCGCGTGGTCGATTCCTTCTCGCGCATCATCCGGCTCGGCGAGGGCGTCTCGGCGACTGGTTGCATCAGCGAGGCGGCGATCGAGCGCGCGATCGCCGCGCTCAGCATCTGCCGCGACAAGATCAACCTGCGCAAGGCGAGGCGGCTGCGGCTGATCGCGACCGAAGCCTGCCGCGCGGCGTCGAACGCGGAAGGCTTTCGCAGCCGCGTCGCGGCCGAGACCGGTATCGAGCTCGAGGTGATCGACCGCGAGACCGAGGCGGCGCTGGCCGTGCTTGGCTGCTCGCCGCTGGTCGACCCGAGGGGGCGGGGCGCGATCCTGTTCGATATCGGCGGCGGCTCGACCGAGTTGGTGCGGATCGAGCGCGATCCGGCCGACGAAGATCCCCAGCCGCGCATAAAGGCCTGGATGTCGATCCCGCTCGGCGTCGTGACACTCGCCGAGCAGTTTGGCGGCCGTGACGTGACGCCGGAGATCTATGCCGCGATGGAGCAGGAGGTCGCGGGCCATGTGGCGCCGTTCGCGGAAGAGCATGGCCGCGATCTCGCGGACATGCATCTGCTCGGCACCTCCGGCACCGTGACGACGCTCGCGGGCATCCATCTCAACCTGCCGCGCTACGATCGTCGCCGCATCGACAGCATCTGGATGAACGATGCCGACATCACCGCGACCATCAACAAGCTGCTCGGCATGAGCTACGAGGAGCGCGCCGGCAACAATTGCATCAGCGTCGAGCGCGCCGATCTCGTGCTCGCCGGCTGCGCCATCCTCGATGCCATCCGCCGCGCCTTTCCGCTGCCGCGCCTGCGCGTGGCAGACCGGGGCTTACGCGAAGGCATGCTGGTCGAGATGATGCGCGAGGACGGCGCGCTCAGGAGCTGGTGAGATGGCCAAGGACACCACCGGCCGCTTGCACGTCCAGGTCAAGACCGGCGGCAAGCGCAAACTGTCTTCAAAGCTCTGGCTGGAGCGGCAGCTCAACGATCCCTATGTGGCCAAGGCCAAGGCGCAGGGCTATCGCTCGCGTGCCGCGTTCAAATTGCTCGAGATGGACGACAAATTTCGCCTGCTGAAGCCCGGCATGGCGGTGGTCGATCTCGGCGCGGCGCCGGGCGGCTGGAGCCAGATCGCCGCCAAGCGCGTCGGTTCGGTCGACGGCAAGGGGAAGGTGGTTGCGATCGATCTGTTGGAGATGCCGGAGATTCCCGGCGTCGACTTCGCGCAGCTCGACTTCATGGACAATGACGCGCCTTCGAGGCTCACCGCCATGTTAGGAGGCGGCGCCGACGTCGTGATGTCGGACATGGCCGCCAACACCACCGGCCATCGCAAGACCGACCAGCTCCGCATCGTCGGCCTGGTCGAGACCGCCGCGGCGTTCGCCTGCGACGTGCTGAAGCCCGGCGGCACGTTCCTGGCAAAGACGTTCCAGAGCGGCGCCGACGCCGAGCTGCTCGCCCAGCTCAAGCGCGATTTTGCAACGGTGCGTCACGTGAAGCCCGCCGCGAGCCGGCAGGATTCCTCCGAACGTTACGTGCTCGCTACGGGATTTCGGGGCGGTGCGACATCCTGACTTGCTGTTGGTTGTCACACGCCGGATGTTCTACCGTTCACATCGACATAACATTCGCACGTGATAGTCGCTCTCGTAACAATCTCAACGAGTGCGGGTGGCGGCGAACATGTGGTATCTGGTCGATCTCGATTGTTTCTTTGATTCCAAGCGACAGCTTGTTCTCGCATTGCTCGCCTCGACATCGCTGGCTCTGGGTGGAGCGACTTCGGCACGCGCCGACGTATCCATCCTGGTTGACGCCGCGGCGGTCAAGAGCGAGAGCGGCGACGATCTCGCGACAGTGCAGGGCATGTTCCAGGGCGCGAATGCCCCGTCCGAGCCGTGGTCCGATCCGCAGCCCAACGACCTGAAGCAGATCATCACCGATCTCAAGATGAAACGGCTCCGCTTCCTTCAGAGCGATGTGCTGTGCGACCTCGATGCCAGCAACAATCTGGGCAGCTTCAAAGTCGATGTTGATGGAAACGGCAGCTATACGTTCACCCCCCAGCCGTCCTTGACCCCGGGCGGGTGCAACATGCTCGACTGGACGTTCCCGTGGTCGTTCGGCAATGGTCTGTCCCTTCATGTCGCCGTCGCATCGTTCATGCCGCCGAGCTTCATGGCTGACGCCAACAACGCGCCTTACAACTCGGCCGAGAGCTGGCCGTCCCAGGCGCGCTACCAGATCTACGCCAAGAAGCTGGTGCGCTACATCGTGACCCAGGCCTTCGACAAGGGCGCGCAATCGGTGATCTTCGAGGTGAGCAACGAACTCGACGGCGCCGAGCGGACACCAGAGCACTTCAGCGAAACCAATCCCGCCGCCTATTCGCTCAAGCCGCTCGGGCCGTTCGGACGCTGGCTGTGGTGGATCAATCCCGACAGCTATACGCTGCATCAGTGGCCGGCGTACCAGGCCAACACATATCCCTACAACAATTTCGGCCTGTCGTACCCGTATGAATACGACATGCGGCGGCTCGATCACGGCATCTTGCCGATGCACAAGATCTTTGCCGAGGCGATCGACACCGTCAGGACGGAGCTCGCCAGCAACAGCAGCTATTCGGGTAAGACCATCGAAATCGCGGGCCCCGCGTTCACCAGCAGAAGCTTCTATTACTATCCCGGCTGGAATCTTCCGACTCTGGAAGAGGTCTTTCTGGACCAGACGCTGACGCCGAACTTGCCGTTCAGCTCGGCGCTGAACCGCTTTTCATTCCACTTCTACGGTAGCCTCGACTACGCCAAGGATCCGACCACGCCGTTTGCGCTGTTCAGGCAGGTCGTCACGACGGTGCGGAACAAATATCCCGGGCTCAAGCTGTTCCTCTCCGAATGGGGACCGAGCGAAGCCAGTGACGGCGACATCAACCAGTCGCACAAGGGCGCGGCGTGGGCGGCGGCCTTTCTGACCGAGGCGGTTGCGCAGGGGATTTCGATGGGATCCTACCTGATTCTCGAGGACGGGCAGGGCGATCCCAAAGCAGAGCCGTTCCTGACGCAGGCGAGCCTGATGCACAAATATACGGACATCAACAAGGCCGTCCATTACTTGCCCAAGCCGGCCGCGAACGTTTTCAGGATGTTCGCCCTGATGACGGGGACGCGCCGGCCGGTGACGCTGTCGACGTCGGGCACGAGCTCGAATCTGGGGGCATTCGCCGTCAGCGATCCCGTCCAGAAGACCGCAAGCATCGTCGTCTTCAACTACAATCCCACGCTGGTGTTCGGCAACGCCGACAATTCACTGCCCGACACGCCGGAAAACTTCTCCGTGGAGATCGACAATCTGCCGCTACCCGATGGGATGGTGACCGTTCAGCACTATCTGGTGGACTCGACCCATAGCAATCTTGCCGTCTTCCTCAAAAACCCCGATCAATCCGATCCCAGCCTCCAGTCGGCCGAGCCTCCGTTTTCCGTGCCGGTGCAGAACGGCAAGGTTCTGTTGCCCGCGAGCAGCCTCAAGCTGGGTGTCACCTTCTTCCGGATTCAGGGCTAGCGGCGAAGCGCGCGCCTCAGCCCAGCCGCTGATCCCGCATGTCCTGCGTATCCTCGGTCGCCGCCTTGACGGCGGCGCTCGCCGCGCTCTTTGCCGCGCCCTTGCGGCTGGAAATCTCCACCGCCTTGCGGCCGGAGATCTCGTGGCCGGCGTCGTCGGGCATCTGCCAGAAGAAATAGCTCGATGCCGCCGATGTCAGCGCGACGACGACGAAGGCCGGCGCGAACACGGTCGCATTGAGATCGCTGACATGGCTGAGCCACATCGTCGTCTCCACCGAGGCCGCGCCGACGGCGACGCCAGCCGAGACCGCGAGCTGCTGGTTGACGCTTACGAGCGTGGTGGCGCGGCTCATCTGCGCCGTCTCCACCTCGGCATAGGCGACCGTATTGATCGCGGTGAACTCCAGCGAGCGGAAGAAACCGCCGACCACCAGGATGACCATGATGATCAGCAGTGGCGTCGTCACCGTGAACAGTGCGCACACGCCGAGGAAGAACGCGCTGATGATCGCATTCACCGTCATCAGGTTGCGGAAACCGAAGGCGCGGATGATGCGCGCCGCCAGCGTCTTCATGCCCATGGCGCCAAGCGAGGAGGAGAACGTCACGAGGCCGGACTGGAACGGCGACAGCCCGAAACCGATCTGCATCAGCAGCGGCAGCAGGAACGGTAACGCGCCGATCCCGAGCCGGAACATGAACCCGCCGAGGATCGCGGCGCGCAGGGTCGGCAGCTTCAGCAGCGAAAAGTCGAGGACCGGCGATCCCGTCCGCCGGGCATGAAGCACATAAAGCGTCATCGAGATCGATCCACCCACCACCAGGGCGGCGATCGTGCTCCAGGGCAACAGGTTGAGGCCGGCGACCGACAGCCCGAAGGCGATGCCGGCGAGCCCGATGCCAGCAAGCACCATGCCGTAGAGATCGAACTTCTCCTGGGTCTCGCTCCTGATGGGGTCGATGAAACGCAACGCCATGAAGATGCCGAGCAACCCGATCGGGATGTTGATCAGGAAGATCCAGTGCCAGGATGCATACGTCGTGATGAAGCCGCCGAGTGGCGGTCCGATCACGGGACCTATGAGGGCCGGGATCGTCACCCAGGCCATGGCATTGACCAGCGCGCTCTTGTCGACTGACCGCAGCAGCACCAGCCGCCCGACCGGCGTCATCATCGCCCCGCCCATGCCCTGGAGGATGCGCGCGAACACGAAGTCGGTGACCGAGGTCGACAGCGCGCAGCCGACCGAGCCCACCATGAACACGCCGACCGCGATCGCAAACACCATGCGCGCGCCGAACCGGTCGGCGGTCCAGCCGCTCGCCGGGATGAACACCGCGAGCGACAGCAGGTAGGAGGTGATGGCGAGCTTCAGCGTCAGGGGGCTGGTGCCGATGTCGGCGGCGATCGCGGGCAGCGAGGTGGCGATGACCGTGGAGTCCATGTTCTCCATGAACAGAGCGGTGGCCACGATCAGCGGAATCACGCGTTGCTTGTCGACCGACATGACAGATTGGTAATGGAAATCAGAAGGAAGGGCGAGAATTGCGGCTTATCACCGCCACCCACCCGAGACCATTGCGGAACCACGCATAGCACCTAGATCCTGCGTAACAACGGTGTGACCCCTCTCGGTTGCGCCGGACGCCGGGGATCCCGTGATGATCTACATCCTTGCCGCGCTCCTGCCGCCGATCGGGCTGCTCCTGAACGGCCAGCCGTTTTCGGCGATCTTCAACCTCATCCTCTGCGTCGTCTGCGCGATTTTCGGCCTGGTCTTCCACATTCTGCTGCTGGTGCCGTCGGCCCATGCCGTGATCGCGGTGCACATGAAGCGGGAGGACCGGCGGCACCGGGAGGTCGTGGATGCCATCCGCCAGCACGGGCCGCCGCCAGGCTATCCACGCTGATTTGCTTAAAAAGCCTGTGCATGGCTGGCCAGCGGTCCGAATTGCTTTGATTCGTCATCCGGCCGTGCTATCGACCGGCGTCAACCCCACCGATGGGCTCCGATTCGACGGCGCTGCCGCAAGGTACGCCGAGGGCGGCGCTCATCCATAAGCATTTGCGGCATGGCCGCAGGAAGGAGTTGGCAGATGGCCACGGTGCAAGGTCTTCAAGGCATCCGCGAAGCCTTTACGTTCGACGACGTGCTGTTGAAACCGGGCCTCTCGGACGTGCTTCCCTCCGAGGTGGACATCCGCTCGCGCGTCACTCGCGCCATTCCGCTCAACATACCGATCATGGCCTCGGCCATGGACACGGTCACCGAGGCGCGCATGGCCATCGCCATGGCGCAGGCCGGCGGCCTCGGCGTCATCCACCGCAACTTCGATCCCGAAGGGCAGGCCGCCCAGGTGCGGCAGGTCAAGCGATACGAGTCGGGCATGGTGGTGAATCCGCTGACCATCAGCCCCGATGCCACACTCGACGATGCGCTCAAGCTGATGAGCGATCATGGCATCTCCGGCATTCCCGTCGTCACCGGCGCGGGCAAGACCACGCCGGGCAAGCTGGTCGGTATCCTCACCAACCGCGACGTGCGGTTTGCGACCGACCGCCGGCAAAAAGTCTCCGAGCTGATGACGCGCGAGAATCTCGTCACGGTGCGCGAGAACGTCAGCCAGGACGAGGCCAGGCGGATGCTGCACAAACACCGCATCGAGAAGCTGGTCGTGGTCGACGACCAGTATCGCTGCGTCGGCCTGATCACCGTGAAGGACATGGAGAAGGCGGTTGCCCATCCGCTGGCCTGCAAGGACGCGCACGGCCGCCTGCGGGTCGCCGCTGCCACCACCGTCGGCGACACCGGCTTTGAGCGCACCGAGCGGCTGATCGATGCGGGCGTCGACCTCGTCGTGGTCGATACCGCGCACGGTCATTCGCGCCACGTTCTTCACGCTGTCAACCGCATCAAGCGCCTGTCCAACTCGGTGCAGGTCGTCGCCGGCAATGTCGCCACCGAGGACGGCGCGCAGGCGCTGATCGACGCGGGCGCGGACTGCATCAAGGTCGGCATCGGCCCGGGCTCGATCTGCACCACGCGCATCGTCGCCGGCGTCGGCGTGCCGCAGCTCACCGCGATCATGGATGCGGTGGAGGCCGCGAAGAAAGCCGACATCCCCGTCATCGCCGACGGTGGCATCAAGTTCTCCGGCGATCTGGCGAAAGCACTCGCCGCCGGTGCCGACATCGCGATGGTCGGTTCGCTGCTCGCCGGCACGGACGAGACGCCGGGCGAGGTGTTCCTGTGGCAGGGCCGCTCCTACAAGGCCTACCGCGGCATGGGCTCGGTCGGCGCGATGGCGCGCGGTTCCGCCGATCGCTACTTCCAGCAGGACATCAAGGACACGTTGAAGCTCGTGCCTGAAGGCATCGAGGGCCAGGTGCCCTACAAGGGCCCGGTTGGCAACGTCATGCACCAGCTCGCCGGCGGCTTGCGCGCCGCGATGGGCTATGTCGGCGCGCGCGACCTCAACGAGCTGCATGAGAAGGCGCAGTTCGTCCGCATCACCGGCGCGGGACTGCGCGAGAGCCACGTCCACGACGTGACCATCACGCGCGAGTCACCGAACTATCCGGGCGGGGGTTAGTCGCCGCTCTCTTCCTCGTCATGGCCGGGCTTGACCCGGCCATCCGCGTCTTGCGCCTTGCTCCTTGGCATCGTGGATGCCCGGGTCAAGCCCGGGCATGACGACGGAGAATGAGGCGTCGGCTTTCTCAAATTCGTCAGCGACAACATGGGCGACCAAGCGCTCCAGTCCTTTTGTATTGACGCGCTCCAGTCCCTCCGCTTCCGTTCGGGTCGAAAGACAATCCGGAGGAAACCACCATGTCCCAAGGCAAACGCATCGTTCTCGCCGCGCGTCCCGTCGGCGAGCCCAAGCCGTCTGATTTCCGCATCGAGGAATTCGCGATCCCGACGCCAGGGCAGGGTGAAGTCCTGCTGCGCACGATCTGGCTGTCGCTCGATCCCTATATGCGCGGTCGCATGAGCGAGGGTCCGTCCTACGCCGCGCCCGTGCCGGTCGGCGGCGTGATGGAAGGCGAGACGGTCAGCGAGGTCGCGGCTTCCAACAATCCGAACTTCGCCAAGGGCGAGATCGTGCGGACGCGCGCCGGCTGGCTCACGCACGCAATCTCCAACGGCAAGGGTCTGATCAAGGTCGATACAAAACTCGCACCGATCTCGACCTCGATCGGCGTGCTCGGCATGCCCGGCATGACGGCGTATACGGGCCTGCTCGACATCGGCAAGCCGCAGCCAGGCGAGATCGTGGTCGTCGCCGGCGCCTCCGGCGCGGTCGGTTCGGCCGTGGGCCAGATCGCGAAGATCAAGGGGGCGCGTGCTGTCGGCATCGCCGGCGGCAAGGACAAGTGCGACTACGTGGTCAAAGAGCTCGGCTTCGATGCCTGCATCGATCACCGCGAAACCGATTTCGCGGCCAAGCTGAAGTTCGCCTGCCCGAAGGGCATCGACGTCTATTTCGAGAATGTCGGCGGCGCGGTGTTCGAGGCGGTCTTTCCGCTGCTCAATCCCTTCGCGCGCGTGCCGGTCTGCGGTCTGATCGCCCATTACAACGACACCGAGGCCAAGCCGCCGAAATGGGCCGCCAGCATGATGCGTGCGACCCTGACCAAGCGGCTGACCTTCCGCGGCTTCATCGTCAGCGACTTCGCCGCACGCCACGGCGACTTCCTGCGCGACATGTCGGCCTGGGTCCGCGAGGGCAAGGTGAAATACAAGGAGTTCGTCACCGAGGGCCTGGAAAGCGCGCCCAGCGCCTTCATGGGCCTCCTGAAGGGCGCCAATTTCGGCAAGCAACTGGTCCGGGTCGGCCCCGACAAGGCGTAGCCGGCGTCTCCGGCTCCTCCGGAGCCGGAGTCCGACCCCTTCGGGTCGGAGAATGGCTAAGGAAGAGTCGCCTATCGGCGACACCCGGCCTGTAAAGGCCGCAGGCGTGACCGTCGGTTCATTGACCTCTGAGCGAACAGCGCGGCCCTGCAATCCTTGCTTGCCGCGATCCAGCATGACCTGACCTGAGGGACGTCGCCTAGCCGTTTGACCGGGCCAGCCGACACGGCGCTATTGCTGCTTCTCCCAGAACGACAGCAACCCCTGCGACGTGGCGCCGCCGATCACGCAGGGAACACCGACGGCGACTTGTCCAAGCGCAGCAGCGGACACACAGCCCAGGGCGAGCGCGCCGACCCCAACTTGGCCCCAGAAATCGAGGTTGCGGCGGGCGTCCGATCCCTTCGTCTTCAGCTCCTCGACTGCGGCGAGGGCATCGCGTCGCAAGGCGCTGAGTTGAACGGTATCGGCGGCCTGAATGACCTCGGTCAGCGGACCCTTCACCGGTTCAGGCCGCAGCGCCAGCTCGCCACGCAGGAATTCCCGCAAGGCATTGTCACGCACGGCATAGCTTGCAAGCGTGTAACGCGCCATGCTGCCCACCGTGAGCTTGTCGAGGGTGTCGCGACTCTTCGACCACGGCAGCATCTGAGTGATCCTCATGATCGGCACGTGAGAGCCCGTCGCGAAATAATAGCCCCAGAGCGTGTCCAAGAGATCCTGGCTCGTCGCAAAGGTCAATTTGGTGTCGAGCTTCTTCTCTTCCTTCTTGAACGGATTGCGGGTGAAGCTGTTGCGCAGCTTGTCGAACATGCCCGGCTTCGGCTCCTCCAGCGGAATTTCCGCGAGCGTCGGTAACGTGCCGTTGAGGTAGCTGTCGATCATGACCCGCCGTTCCGGCATTTTCGGCGCGACCCGCCGGAGCAGGTCGCGCCAGTCGGGCAATCCCGAATAGGCAATGGCGCGCACGATGACCCACTCGTCTTCGGGAGGCACGGGGAAGAAGCTGTTTACCAGCTGTTCGGCTTTCAGCGGATTCGACGCTATCGCACCGGCGATGAAGCCGAGATAGATCCCTGCGTTTTCGGGTTCCTTAAATGTCTGCGAATGGAAGAGGACGCGAACGGCGGCCGGCACGTGCGCATAGTCCGGCTTGGTGCGGTAGTTGTAGATCCATTGTTGCACCACGCCGAGTGAGGCGCGCGGATCGATCTGGGGAGCGACCGCGTCGGCGCGCGTCGGACCAATCAGAGCCAGCACTGTGAGGATGAGGGTTGCGTAACGCATGTGATGCTCCATCGCCCTCGTGACGACATGCATCACGAGAGGCTCCCGCCCCCTTGGCTACGCAGCGTTTGAAGCAGCCATACGACGAATCTTGGGAGGGCAGGCCGAGGGCGCGTCAAAATTGTGACGGCGTTCATGTTTGGTCTGCAACTGACCTTGCCTCTGACATTCTTTTGCCCGGTGCGGGAAATTCGATATTGCCCCGTGAGCTATGAGGCAGGTGTGAGGGGAGTACCCGAAGCGCGGGCGTGGCGGCGGCATGCAGCGGCGCTGCTCGCCGTTGTGCTCGCGCTATCGGCTTCGCAGGCGCTCGCAACCGATCCTGCAGCAACGATCACCGTCGAAGGCAGCCGGCGCGTCGAGGCCGCGACGGTGCGGTCCTATTTCCATCCCGCGGCCGATGGCCGTTACGACGCGGCCTCGCTTGACGCCGCGTTGAAAGGACTGATCGGCACGGGCCTGTTCGATCAGGTCAAGATTGATCGCGCCGGGGACGGGATTGTCGTGCGCTTGACCGAAGCGAGGCTCCTTGGCCGCGTCGCATTCGAGGGCAACAAAAAGGTCACGGATCAGGATCTCGCCGCCGCCGTCCAATCGAAGCCCGGCAGTCCATTCCAACGGGCCATGGTGCAGGCCGACGTCGGGCGCATGATGGAGTTCTATCGGCACGTCGGTCGCGACGGAGTCAAAGTAGTTCCGGAGACGATCGAGCGCGGCAACGAAACGGTCGATCTCGTCTTCACCGTCACGGAGGGCACGAAAACGACGGTACGGCAGATCAATTTCGTCGGCAATCACGCGTTCAGCCGACGTCAGCTGGCCGCCGTCATCAGCACGTCCGCGACGAATGTATTGAGCTTTCTCACTCATGCAGACATCTACGACCCCGATCGGGTTGCGCAGGACCGCGATCTGCTTCGGCGCTACTACCGCAACCACGGCTATGCCGACGCTGGCGTGACCGACGCGCGCGCCGAATATGATCCAACCAGCCAGGGTTTTGCGATCACCTTCGTCATCGACGAGGGCGAGCCCTATCGCTTCGGCAATGTCGATCTCGAGTCGCACGTTGCGGGGGTCGAGTCTGAGCGGCTGCGTGCCTGGATACAGGCACGCTCGGGCGCACCCTTTGACGGCAGCTTGCTCGACAAGAGCTGCGAAGCGCTTGCGCGGGAGATGGAGAAGCTCGGCTCGCCCTTCGCTCACGCAACGCCGCGTACAAATCGAAACGCGGAGGCGCGGCGGGTCAATGTAACCTTTGTGATCGATGAGGGACCGCGCAATTACATCGAGCGGATCGACATCCACGGCAATACGAGGACGCGCGAATACGTAATCCGCCGCGAATTCGATCTCGCGGAAGGCGATGCGTACAACCAAACGCTGGTCGATCGCGCCGAACGAAGATTGAAGAGCCTGAACTATTTCAAGAACGTCAAGATCACGAGCCGGCCGGGCTCGGCGAGCGATCGCGTCGTGCTCGACGTCGAAACCGTCGACCAGCCGACCGGCGATTTCTTCGTATCCGGCGGATACTCAACGACCGACGGATGGCTCGGCGAGGTCAAGCTGGGCGATCGCAATTTTCTTGGCACTGGCGCAGCGGTGCAGACGAAAGTCAGCTACGGCCAGTATTCGCGCGGTGCCGATCTTTCGGTGTCCGAACCGGATATCCTCGAGAGCCGCGGCACGGCAGGCGCCGAGCTGTTCGGCAGGCAGACCTTTGCAAGCAGCTATCAGTCCTACGGGACCGACAGCTATGGTGCCAATTTCACGCTCACGACGCCGATGACGGAAGAGACCAGCGTGCAGTGGCGCTATTCGATTACCAACCAGAGCGTCACGCTTGCACCGACTTCGTCGGGTGCGGCGGTGTCGCTGCCGATCCAGCAGGCCGCCGCGGCCGGGCCTGCCTGGGTCTCAGCGGTCGGCAGCACCACGACCTACCGCACCCTCGACAACACGAAGAGCCCGACGAGCGGCGTCAACTCGCAACTCAGCCAGGACCTCGCCGGCCTCGGTGGCGATGTCCGTTTCCTTCGGACGACCGAGGATGTGCGCTATTATCAATCTCTCGGCGGCGACCTCGTCGGCATGGTTCGCGCGCAAGGCGGCTACATCACCAGTTGGGGCGGTCAACAGGCGCCGCTGATCAACAGCTTCTTCGGCGGCCCCAGCATGGTGCGCGGTTTCGCACCCAACGGCATCGGCCCGCGCGACCTGACCAGCGGCAGCGCGATGGATAATGTCGGCGGCAGTCTCTTCTGGGCGACCACGGCGGAACTGCAGAGCGGGCTTCCCGGCGTACCCGATGAATACGGTTTGAAGGGTTCGGCCTTCGTCGATGCCGGAAGCGTGTTTCGCTACGCGGGACCCACGACTTTCGGCGGCCAAACGGTCAATGTGGCGAGCGGAAGCATCCTGCGTTCGTCCGTCGGCGTCGGGCTGACCTGGGCCTCGCCCTTCGGTGCGCTCGCCGTCAACTACGCCGTGCCTGTCACAAAAGCGGCTTATGATGTGACGCAGCCGTTCAATTTCACCGCCTCGCCATTCTGACGGCGGGTGCGAAGGGTGATTGCGGTTTGATCGAGGGCCGGCCCCCTCAGACGCTGCCGCGCTCGACGAAGGAACGCTCGACCGCGCGTCGCGGCTCGGTGTTTGGCGTGCCGGTCAGGCGCGCCAGCAAGAGCTGGCCGGCGATGTGGCCGAGCGCGGCGGAATCGAAGGTGATGGTGGCGCGGCCAGGCGTGATCTGAGTCGCTGAGTCGTTGTCGCCGAAGCCGAGCACGGCGAGATCACCGGGGATAAGTCCCCGAGGATTGGGCGAGCTAGTGCCCGTCCCATTGGGCGAGGACTTCTTCGATGTCGACATCGACCTGACCCGCCGCGCGGACGTGGCGGACCTCAAAGCTATCGGGCCGGAAGCGGTATTCGACGAGGCCGGTTTCCTTGATCGCGATCCGATCCTGGCGCGCATCGTTGATCTTGAAGCCGGCTGACGGGGCCCAGATGTGCCGCGTATGACGGAACGTGAAGTCGCGCCGCTGGTGCACGTGACCGCTGGCGATGAGGCGTAGATCGACGGTCGAGAACATCTCGATCAATCGCGCGCGTGCCGGCTGCGGCACGTAGCGGATCGAGGTTTCGACCGACTCGGGATCGTCGGGGAGGTTGAGAAACACCGGCTTGTGCAGGAACAGCGCGACCGGCTTGCCGTTCACGCGCCCAATTTCCGAGGCCAGCCAGTCGAATTGCTCGGCCTCGAAGGCCAGCCCGGAATTCATCACAAGCGAGTTGAGGCCGATGAAGCACCAGCCCGCGGCCTCGAACGACCAATGGTCCTCGCCAATCACGGTGCAGAATTGCTGGCGGTGCGCTTCCTCGACCGGTGGCTTGGGCGCTGGCCCGATCGCGGTCGGATTGTCGCCGATATCATGATTGCCCGGGAGGTAGCGGCAGGCGACGGGCAGGGCGTCGTGCAGGCTCTTCGCGAACTCGACATCGTCGCGGCTGGTCGGCCCGTCGAAGGAGACGTCGCCGGTGTTGACGATGAGATCGGGCCTATCAGCGTCGATATGCTCGCTGACGCGGTGGAAATTCGCGACCAGACCGGGGAAGCGCCGGCCGAGATGCGTGTCGGAAATCTGCGTCAGGCGGAATTCGGGCATGCTGCAAGCATAGCCTCACCACGAGACCGAACGATGACGCTGGAGCACGTGGTAGCGGATCGTGTAGCGTCCTGGCCCGACGCTGCCCGCCCGCGGAGGGCCGGCCGTTTGACGCCGACACCGCCGGCCGCGCCGAGGGCAATTCCGGTGGCAGCTCAAATGGATTGGCCGCGATGCTGCATCGGATCCTGAAGTCCTGTTCCGCCGCCGCCATTGCCGGCGCCGCGCGGCGCTCGCGGGTCGCGGCATTGAACTTGCCGCAGATTTGCGTGCTGAGACAGTCGTCGGCATTGCCGGGACCGTGCGGTCTGCCGCATCCGGCGGAAGCGGTCGGGCAGGGCGGCAAGATCGGCCTGAGCAAGTCCGGCGTTGTCGAATTCGATCGCACCGTGTAGCGGTGGTTGCCTTGGGCTGCCGTCCGGCCGCCTCATTTTCGGGAAAGTTCCGATGTCCATTCAAATGGTCTTGCTGCCGGTCTTCGCGCAGGTCGCCCTTACCTTCGCGCTCGTGATCTGGATGGTGCTGGCGCGCCGCGAGACGCTGGTCTCGGGCGAGACCAAGATCCGCGATATTGCGCTGGGCGAGCCGAACTGGCCGAAGGGCGCCACACAAATCGGCAATTGCTACCGCAACCAGTTCGAATTGCCGGTGCTTTTCTACGCCCTGATCGCGCTGGCGCTTCCCTTACGCCATGCCGATCTCTTCATCGTGCTGATGTCCTGGGTATTCGTGGTAACGCGCTTTGCCCATGCCGGCGTCTTCGTCACCTCGAATGATCTCGGCCGGCGCTCGACGGTCTGGCTCGCCGGAGTGCTCGTGCTGCTCGCGATGTGGATCTACTTCGCGCTGAAGATCTTGTTGCTGATCTGAGCGCTTATGCACGCGCATGATCCGGAAAAGTGGCCACCGGTTTTCCGACAAGATCATGCGTAATCACAAAACGTTAGAACGCGCTCATAGGATCGCGCTCTAGAATCCTTATCTGAAAGATTCAAAATGACCCCCGCTGCCCGGCTGTCCGCGGCCATCGAACTGATCGACACCATCGAGAAAGACCGCGTGCCTGCGGCGAAGGCGCTGAAGGAGTGGGGCACCGCGCACCGCTTTGCCGGCTCCGGCGACCGCGCCGCGATCGCCGGCCTCGTCTGGGACGTGCTGCGCCGCTATGCCTCGAGCGCGTTCCTGATGGACGCCGACACCGCACGGGCGCGGCTGATCGGCATGCTCCGCCTCGAGCGCAATATGGACACGCCGACCATGGCCGCAATGTTCGACGGCAGCCGGTTTGCCCCGTCGCCGCTGACCGAGGCCGAGCAGGCGGCGCTCGCCTCGCGCTCCCTCAAGGACGCACCCGCCGCTGTCGCCGGCGACTATCCGGAATGGCTCGATCCGCACTTCGCAAAAGTGTTCGGTGATGACCGCGCCGCCGAGGCGACCGCAATGGCGAGCCGGGCGCCGCTGGACTTGCGCGTCAACACGCTGAAATCCAATCGCGACAAGGCGCTGCGCACGCTTGCTCATCTTCATGCGAAACCGACGCCGTGGTCGCCAACCGGCCTGCGCATCGAGCTTTCGGCCGACGCGCGCAACCCCGGCATCCAGGCCGAAGAGGATTTCATCAAGGGCGCCATTGAGGTGCAGGATGAGGGATCGCAGCTTGCGGCCGCCTTCACCGCGGCAAAACCCGGCGAGCAGGTGATCGACCTTTGCGCCGGCGCCGGCGGCAAGACGCTGGCGCTCGCCGCCCTGATGCAGGGCAAGGGCCGGCTGATCGCGACTGACCGCGACAAGCGCCAGCTCGCCCCGATCCACGAGCGGCTGTCGCGCGCCGGCGTCCACAACGCGGACGTCCGCACGCCCAAGGGCGAGGCCGATCCGCTGTCCGATATCCGCAGCTCGGCCGATCTCGTCGTGATCGACGCCCCCTGCTCGGGAACCGGCACCTGGCGCCGCAACCCCGACGCCAAATGGCGCATGCGCCCCGGCGCGCTGGAGATCCGCCTGCGCGACCAGGCCGAGGTGCTGGAGCGCGCCGTGCCGCTGGTGAAGCCGGGCGGCCGCATCGCCTACATCACCTGCTCGGTGCTGACTGAGGAGAATGGCGAGCAGGTGAGGGCGTTCGTCGGTCGCCATCCGGAGTTTTCGGTCGTGCCGCCCGAGCAGACCGCAAGCGTGCTCTGGGACAAGGCCGAGGATTTTGCCAAGGCAGCGCTGCAGTCCGACGAAGGCTGGCTGATGACGCCGCGGCGGACGGGAACGGACGGGTTCTACGTCTCGGTGATGAAGAAGGCTGGCTGACCACACTTCGTCATTCCACATTGCGCAAGTGAGCAATGGGGGCTCGCGAAGCGAGAACCCGGAATCCATTGAGCCGCAGAGATCGCCGCGCGATGGATTCCGGGTCCGCCCTCCGGCCGCCCCGGATTGACGAACACACCTCGTACGGTGGCTAACCCACCTACGGGACCGCGGGTAGGGCGGCGCTGTTCTGCCCAAGCAAAAGCCCCGCGGACCGAATTTCGGTCGCGGGGCTCGACAGGTTGCGCTCTGCCAGTACGTCCGTGGTCAGAGCGCGGTTGCGCGGCGAATCAGCCGACGCGGAGATTGTCAGCGGAGGACTTGCCGCTCCGGCGGTCTGCGACGATGTCGAACGAGATCTTCTGGCCCTCGTTGAGGGTGCTCAGGCCAGCGCGTTCCACCGCGCTGATATGAACGAAGACGTCCTTGTTGCCATCATCCGGCTGAATGAAGCCAAAACCCTTTTGATTGTTGAACCACTTCACGGTACCCATAGCCATGGGAATTTCCTTTGTTGATAAGATACGCACGTGGACCGGTACGCATTGGCGCCCATAATCCTGATGAGTCGATGTTTGGGGGAAATCATCTGAAGCGTGCGCGCCTGTCAGAAACGAGGCGAAGCGGCCCAGTCGTTCGGCCAAGTATCGATGTTCACAATCTAGCGAGTTATTGGGGCTACTTCAAGGCGGCACCCGTGGATCGGGATGTTGCGCCAGTTCTCTATTTTGCGCTGCAAAATTCGGCTTCTCGGGCTTCGCAGGCACGTCTCAATCCACGATGAAGAGCGTCGCGCCCGTGGCCGTCGACGAGCGATGCGCGGCGTCGCCGAAATCCGAGACCTGGTAGCTCATCCCCGGCGTGAGCTTGAACCTGCGCCCGTCGCGCAGCTCGGTGTCGAGCTCGCCTTGCAGCACGTAGAGCACGTGGCCGCGGTCGCACCAGTGATCGGCGAGGTAGCCCGGCGAATACTCCACCATCCGCACGCGGAGATCACCGATGTTCAGCGTCCGCCACAAGGCCTGGCCGGTTTCGCCGGGATGCACCGTCGGCGCAACCTGGCTCCAGTCAGTGACGGTGAAGGGCGAGGTGGGGAGTTTCATGGCGGTAATCCTGTCTCGGCGCTGGCTGTGGTTTCGTTATCGTACGCTTTGGCCACAGTCTCCATCTTTGGAATCGCGCCGCGACACGGGTTCGCCGGAAATCGCGGATCCGACGTGATGCCCGCGGCTAGTGCGTCAGCGCACAGTCCGCCGGCACCGGCACCCTGCTCACGATGATGACCCAGACCAATAGCGCGGCCGCGCTGATCCCCGCGCCGAGCGCGCAGACACCGATCCAGCCGGCCATGGCGTACACCGTCGTCGAGGCGATCGCGCCAACGGCACTTCCGATCGAGTAGAACACCATGTAGCCACCGACCAGCCGGCTCGCCGCATCTGGGCGCGCGGCGACGATCAGGCTCTGGCTGGTCACGTGCACCGCCTGGAGCCCGAAATCGAGCATGATCACGCCGGCGACGACCAGCCAGAGCGAGGCTTGCAGGCAGGCGATCGGAGCCCAGGCCGCCAGCATCAGCATCAGCGACAGTCCGGTCGTGCGCTGGGCCCATCCGAGATCGGCGAGGCGGCCGGCATTGCGCGCCGCGAGCGCTCCGGCGACCCCGGCTACTCCGAGCAGTCCGATCGTGGTGTGCGACAGGGCGAAGGGAGGCACCGAAAGCGGCAGCACGATCGAGGTCCAGAACACGTTGAGATTGGCGAAGATCAGAAACGCAAACAGCGCGCGCTCGCGCAGGATCGGTTCCTCGACGAACAGCGCGGCCGTCGAGCGTAGCAGCGACAGATAGGAGGATCCGGCCATCGCTGCCTGCGGTGCGCGAGGCAGAACGCGCAGGAGCAGCGCGGCCATGGCGAGCATGAGGCCGGCCGAGACCAGATACACCAGACGCCAGCCGCCGATGTCGGCCAGCGCGCCCGAGCCGAAACGCGCCAGCAGGATCCCCGCAACGACGCCGCTCGTGACCGTGCCGATGGCGCGACCGCGCTCGGCTGGTGTTGCCAGCGTTGCGGCAAAGGCGACGAGCACCTGGACGACGACGGCGAGCAGGCCGACCAGCGCCATTGCCGCGAGCAGCACGGCGGCGTGCGACGCCGTGCCGACGACGAGGAGGGCGATCGCCGACAGCACGGTCTGGCCGACGATCAGGCGGCGGCGATCCCAGAGATCGCCGAGTGGCACGATGAGGATCAGGCCGAACCCGTAGCCGATCTGGGTGAAGGTCACCACCATGCCGATCGCGGCAGGGGCGATGCCGAGGTCGTGCGCCATCGCGTCGAGCAGGGGCTGCGCGAAGTAGATGTTGGCGACGCTCAGGCCGCAGGTCAGCGCGAACAGCACCGCCATCGCGCGGGAGAGGCCGCGACCGGCCGTGTCGCCGGCGTTCCTCGGTCCGGCTGGCGCGATGTCGTCCTTCATCATTGCTATCTCCGGCACAGTTCAATCTAGTCCTATAATAAGACCAGTTGCGCGCCGTGCTGTCCAGTCTTATTTTAGGACCAGTTTGGAGAGGAGCGGCGGCGAATGAAGCGGACCGGTTTTGCCAAGGCCGACTGCCCGGTGGCGCGCGCGCTGGACGCGATCGGGGACTGGTGGTCGCTCCTGATCGTGCGCGACGCGTTCGACGGGTTGCGCCGGTTCGGCGATTTCCAGAAGAACCTCGGCATTGCCAGGGGCATGCTCAGCGCGCGCCTGCACAAGCTGGTGGAGCTCGACGTGCTCGAGCTGGTTCCGGCCTCCGACGGCAGCGCCTATCAGGAATATGCGCTGACCAAGAAAGGGCGCGACCTGTTTCCGGTCGTCGTCAGCCTGCGGCAATGGGGTGAGGCGCATCTCTATGCGCGCGGCGAAGCGCATTCGGACCTGGTGGACCAGGCGGGCCAGCCGGTCGGGCAGCTCATGCTTCCATCGCGAGCCGGCCGGCCGCTGACATGGTCCGATACCAGGGTGAGGAAAGTCGGCGCGCGCAATCGCTGACGACGCGCGGGCCTTGGCAGGAGGAGCCATCTTTCCGCGGCCGCTCAACGACAGGTTCCCGCCTGAACGGCCGCCATCGCGCGAAGCAAATTAGGTCAACTTTACTGACCTATATCGCTTTGTCCATGCCCAAAGAAGAATGTGGGCGTGCTCGCACGCGCGGTTGCGGGCGCGGCCCTCGTCGCGTATCTGCTTGCCATGACAGCAGCACAGAACGCCCGCGAGTCGTCGACGCCCTCCGTGGCCTCGGCGCACGACAAGATTCTCATCATCGATTTCGGCAGCCAGGTGACGCAGCTGATCGCGCGTCGCGTGCGCGAAGACGGCGTCTATTGCGAGATCGTCCCGTTCAACAAGGCGGACGCAGCCTTCAAGGAGATGAAGCCCAAGGCGGTGATCCTCTCCGGGGGACCAGCCTCGGTGCTCGACGACAACGCGCCGGCTGCTCCCATGTCGATCCTCACCGCCGGCGTGCCGGTCCTCGGCATCTGCTATGGCGAGCAGACCATGGCGCAGCAGTTGGGGGGCACCGTCGAGGCCGGCCATCACCGCGAATTCGGCCGCGCAACAATTGAGGTCACCGACGATTGCGCGCTGTTCGAGGGCGTCTGGCAGAAGGGCGGCCGCTACGACGTCTGGATGAGCCATGGCGACCGGGTGACAAAACTGCCCAACGGTTTTCGCGGCGTGGCGAAAGCCGCGGGCTCGCCGATCTCCGTCATCGCCGACGACAAGCGCAAGTTCTACGCGATGCAGTTCCACCCCGAGGTGGTGCACACCGTGGACGGAGCAAAACTGCTCCGCAATTTCGTGCGCAAGATCGCAGGCCTTTCCGGCGACTGGACCATGCGCGCCTTCCGCGAGGAGGAGATCCAGAAGATCCGCGCCCAGGTCGGCAAGGGCAGGGTGATCTGCGGCCTGTCCGGCGGCGTCGATTCAGCCGTTGCGGCCGTGCTGATCCACGAGGCGATCGGCGACCAGCTCACCTGCGTCTTCGTCGACCACGGCCTGATGCGCCTCAATGAGGCCGAGACGGTGGTCGATTTGTTCCGCCACCACTACAACATCCCGCTCGTGCACGTGGATGCCTCAAAACAGTTTTTGGGCGAGCTCGAAGGCGTCACCGATCCCGAAAAGAAGCGCAAGACCATCGGCCGCCTCTTCATCGAGGTATTCGAAGAGGAGGCCAGGAAGATCGGCGGCGCCGACTTCCTCGCGCAAGGCACGCTCTACCCCGATGTGATCGAGAGCGTCTCCTTCACCGGCGGCCCCTCGGTGACGATCAAGTCGCACCACAATGTCGGCGGCCTGCCTGAGCGCATGAACATGAAGCTCGTCGAGCCCTTGCGCGAACTGTTCAAGGACGAGGTGCGCAAGCTCGGGCGCGAGCTCGGCCTGCCCGAAATCTTCGTCGGCCGCCACCCGTTCCCGGGCCCCGGCCTCGCCATCCGCTGCCCCGGCGACATCACGAGGGACAAGCTCGAGATCCTGCGCCAGGCCGATGCCGTCTATATCGACCAGATCCGGAAAGCAGGCCTCTACGACGAAATCTGGCAGGCCTTCGCCGTGCTGCTCCCCGTGAAGACCGTCGGCGTCATGGGCGACGGCCGCACCTATGACTACGTCGTGGGCCTCCGCGCCGTCACCTCCACCGACGGCATGACCGCCGACTTCTACCAGTTCGACATGAAGTTTCTGGGCGAGACCGCCACGCGCATCATCAACGAGGTGAAGGGCGTGAATAGGGTCGTGTACGACGTGACCAGCAAGCCGCCGGGCACGATCGAGTGGGAGTGACGGGGCGTGCTGTGGAGTAAAGTAGGATAGGATATCGCGCTGTAGGCAATACCAGCACAGCAAAAGTAGCCGATAGTTCTCAATTTGCGATGACTGGGATCAGCCGGCATTAGCGTCGGTTCTGATGATACAAACCCTCGGACTGCAGAGGTCACGTTCCGAGGGTTTGTATCGAATCCGGCTATGCCTGGTGTGGGGCGGTCGCGACCAGCATTCCTTGTCGAGCGCCTTCGACTATGGCTAGTTCCGCGATGCCTTCTTTGGTTTCACGGCCAAGTCCGGGGCGCTTCGTGAGAGAGATCGCCGATGTCGTGTCGCCCTAACGCAGCAATAACCGAGCACAGCGCACCCGCCTCCGGCCAGAGTTTTTTGGAGCTGCCCTTGTCGCCGTGGGTGGGACTCCCGCCACAATCAATCAGAAGGCATATGCAATGACAGCAACATCTCAATATAGTCGTTATTCACGCGGTCTTGAAATCTTACGGCAGATTGGCGGAGAGAATTTCGACGAGCCGATTAATAGTCTTGCCGAGACATCCGTCGACCTTTCTCGTTTCACCGTAGAATACCCATACGGAGACGTTCTATCGCGGCCAGGTCTCGACCTCCCATTGCGTCAGCTGTGCACTATTTCAATGCTGCTTGCCGACGGAAGCGCCCAGCCGCAGTTGAAGTTTCATATGGCGGGCTTCCTCAACGCCGGCGGCGAGCCGAAGGCGCTTATCGAACTCATGTTTATATCTGTAGCGCTCCTCGGCTTCCCGCCAACGGTAAATGCGATCGGCCTTATTCGTGCGGTGTTCGCTGAGCGCAAGCTTGCTTTCGAACCCATCGAGCCCTCCGCAGGCGATGGATCGACACGCCGACAGGCCGGGTTGGAGACGCTCGACCGGCTCTCTGGAGGCGATGTGCAGGCATATTTCGATGGCTTTGCTGCCGGTTCGCCTGACCTCGCGCAACTCTCCATCGAGTTCGCCTTTGGTGAAATGCTGGCGCGCGACGGCCTCGACCAAAAAGCCAAACTGTTCGCAATCATCTCGATGCTTGCCGCCAGTGGCAACCGTGCGGCGACGCTCCGTCTTCATCTCGCCGGCGCGCTTGCCCATGGCGTGACGCGAGAGGAAATCATCGAGGTGCTGATCCAGCTCAGCGTCTATCGGGGTTTTCCGGCAGCGCTGAACGCCTTCGCCGTCGCCAAGGATATCTTCGCTGCCGGGTCGGCAACGATTGGGGCAAACGTGCCCCCACCCGCCGTGGTCGAGAGCCGCGCAGACCGGTTGGAACGCGGGCGTGCTACGCTTGCAAAAACGTCCGGTTCATCGGGCGATGCCGTGGTCCGCACTTTCGATGATGTCGCACCTGATCTCGGTCGAATGATCGTCGAGCATTCTTATGGTGAGGTGTTCTCGCGGAGCGGGATCGACATGAAGTCTCGGGAACTCAGCGCCTGCGCTGCTCTGGCAGCCGTTGGGTCTGCCACGACAGAGATTCCGCTTCGCGTGCACATCAACGCCGCGTTGAACGTTGGCGCGACGCGGGAAGAAATTCTGGAAACGCTCGTAAACCTCATTCCTTACAGCGGCTATCCCGCGACACAGCAGGCGGTTCGTATCGCAGCCGAGGAATTCTCTAAGCGCGGTTAGCCCAAAAAGGGCAGATCACCTCAGTGGTCTTCAAAACGGCTGACGACTGCCGATAACCGCGGAGTGGAAGTAGGAGAGGCCGTCGCGAAACGGTCTCTCTCGCCCATGCGCTTTACTGCTGACGGTCTTTTATCAGGCGCTATGCCGAATGTGCGTGTGCTAGCGAAGCGAAAAATCGACCAATTGATGTCGATAGTCACTGAAACCGAGCAGATCGCGTATCGTCAAAAATCTTGTTTGAAATCAAGAGCGCAATTTTCTGACGGACTGGCGAGACGGTTCTTCGTCGGGCGCAGAAACAATTTGCGCTCCAAAATCAGCACATTACCACGGCTTAAAACAATCGAGTGGGAGTGAGGGGGAGTACCATGGAGCAGTATCGGATAGCAGAGGACACTCGGGCGAATCCTAGGCCATCGATAGCAGTCGATAGATGCTAAGCGACCCGTGGATCCGCCGCTCCGTCGGCGTCACACCGCTTGAGGGGGCGCCGTCATGTCGATGTCATTGAGCACATAGATGGCCGACGTTTCGGGATCGTACTCCTCGGGCCAAATCACACGGTCGTAGATCGATTACTGCTCCTTCTTGAACAAATCCTGGAAGATGAGCTGGCCCCAAGTGCGGCCGCGTGCGTGCACCAGCGCGCCACCCTCGTTGAGCTTTCCCAGCTTGACGGGTGCGAACCCGAGTTGTTTGGCCAAGGCCGCCACGGGAGCGGTCGCGTCCTCGTCGTCGCTCGACAGAAAGACGACCCGGTGGCCGCCTTCGACGATCGGATCGGCAGCCAGGGTGGCCGCAATCAGGTGATTGAAGCCTTTGACGAACTTGGCGCCGGTGAACGCCTTCGCGACGAAGGCGGAGGACGGGAGACCGTCCAGCTCCTCAGGGGGAAGCAACGCGTTCATCGCGTCGATGACCGTCTTGCCTTTCCAGCTCGGCAGGGCCTTCGCAACCTCGCGATGCTCCCCGAACGGGACCGCCAAGATGATTGTGTCGGCCTCGAGTGCATCCCGCAGCGACTTGGCGACGACCGTGGGTCCAATCGCCCGAGCCTGCGGCGCCAACGCCTCGGGAGGCCGGCGGCTCGCGACGGCCAGCTTGATGTTTTTACGGGCGAAGGCCCGGGCGAGGGCCTGGCCTACCGCACCGAATCCTACAATCGCATAGCTCATGATACTTCTCCGATCCGTGTTGATATTGATTCCCCGGCCTTCAATGGCGCTGGGTTATCCGTTTCGATGCATGGTGACCTTCGCGAGATCTTCGGACCGCCACCCCAAGCGATGCGCGTCATCGCTTCGAATTCTTGAATTGCGTAGACGTCCTCCCGTGAACGACTTCCACGCGGCCGGACGGTCAGCCACTTCCCGCGATCAGGCGCGATTTCAGATGGCCGAGAAGCCGCCGTCGACAGACAGCTCCACCCCATTCACGAAGCTGGAATCGTCAGAAGCAAGAAACACCGCGACCGCCGCAATTTCCTCAGGACGACCCATCTTTCCCCGCGGGATCAGGGATTCAAACATCCGCTTCGCCTCCTCGGTGAGAACTTGGTCCTGCATCGGTGTGGCGATCGGCCCCGGGCTCAGCACGTTCACCCGGATATTCCTGCCCTTCAGTTCGTTGAGCCAAGTGCGTGCGAATGAGCGCAACGCCGCCTTGCTTGCCGAATACACGCCGTAGCCAGGAAAACCTTTCACCGAAGCAACTGACCCGGTCATGAAGATCGATCCGCCATCGTTGAACAGCGGCAACGCCTTCTGAACCGTAAACAGCGTGCCGCGCGTATTCAGGCCGAAGGCCGCATCGAAGTGCTGCTCGGTAATCTCGCCCAGTGGGACTGCTTCGCCCGTGCCGGCGCTCGCGTACAGGACGTCGATCTTGCCCTTTTGCCGTTTGACTGTGTCGAACAGGCGGTCGAGGTCGTCGAGATTGGCCGCGTCGCCGCGCACGCCGGTCACGTTCCGGCCAATCAGCCTGACGGCCTCGTTGAGCGCCTCCTGCCTCCGGCCCGTGATGAAAACATAGGCGCCTTCTTCAACGAACCGCTTGGCACTCGCCGCCGCCATGCCGCTCGATCCACCCGTGATGACTGCAACCTTACCCTCAAGCTTTCCCATGACTTCTCCTTTCAGGCTCCGCCTTTGGTCGTTCGGGGAGGCCCCCGAGAACCTCGACATAGGTCTGCCGGCGTCAGGCGTTGAGTGCGGAAGCGCGCACATCGGTGGTGCGAAATCGATCCGGCGGGACGACTGACGCCAGCCGCGATCGGTGCCCGCCGTTCGGAATTGGGCCGTGCTTGTCGGCATAGGCAGTGATCACCCGACCGTGCTACCCCACATTCGAGAGGATGTTCGATGGTGTTGGACACGGACTTTCGAAGGCAAACCCTGCGGTGCGGGATTGCACCATGATCGACTGGGATGACGTTCGCTACTTTCTTGCCGTCGCGCGCGGGGGCTCGGTGCGGGCTGCCGCCGAGCGCCTCGGTGTGAACCACTCAACCGTGCTCCGACGCATCGCCCAGCTCGAGGAACGGCTCGGGGCGCACATGTTCGAAAAGCTGCCTTCGGGCTACCGCCTGACGGCTGCGGGGGAGGAGGTCCTCGAGCTCGCGAAGCAGATGGAAGCGTCGTCGCACCAGCTGGAGACGCGCGTGTTCGGTCGCGACCAGAGCGTGCGCGGGCTTCTGCGGGTAACGCTGGCACCGCCCCTCGCGACACACCTGCTCATGCCGGACTTCGCCGATTTCGCGCGTCTGCATCCAGACATCGAGGTGGAAATCTTGTCGTCCGGCGAGCTGGCAAATCTGACCAACCGAGAGGCCGACGTCGCGATCCGCGTCGTCTACGACCGCAAAACCCTGCCGCTCAATCTTCACGGCCTGAAGGGGCCGGAGCTGTTCGGCGGCGTCTACATGTCCCGCGATCGACTAGCCGCGTGGCGTGCGGGCGCGCCTGATCCCATCCGGTGGATCGTCATAAGCATTCATGGAATTCCGGATTGGGCCCGCGAGGGTGAGGTTCGCACCAAGGGGGTTCCGTTCAGGACCACGGACGGCGAGGCGCAGATCGTTGCAGTTCGGCAAGGAATCGGGATGACGACACTGCCGTGCTTCGTCGGAGATGCCGACCCCCTACTGGTGAGGGTGCCGGGCACCGACCTGCACATGTACGGAGCGCTCTGGCTTCTCACCCAGGGCGAGACACGCAAGACGAAGCGCGTGCGGCTCTTCACTGAGTTCGTATCCAGCAGGCTTGCCGCGTACGCGCCGCTTCTCGCGGGACTGTCCATATCGCACGACTGACGCGCGGCAGCGCTACGACGCAGCTTTCGGATTCAAACCGGTCGAGCGCTCGGCCTAAACTGTGTCAAGGCAACACCAGAGATCGCTAGCAGCGCACCAATAATCAACTTCGGAGTCATCGGCTCGCCAAGAAATAATGCGCTCGACATCAAGGCGAACACCGGCAGCAGTAGACCGAAGGGGGCAACGCGCCCCATAGAGCAGCGAGCGATCAGCCAGAACCAAAGGCCAAATCCAACAATTCCTCCGATAAAAATTGTGTAGGCGAATGCCAGCCAGCCACGTTCATCCGCGGCAACGAGGCTCGCCAGTTGTCCATGTTCAAGGAGCAACGACATCAACATCACCTGCGGCACCGTGAACAGCGACGACCAACCCATCAACATCAAGGGATCAAAAGGGCCGTAGCGTTTCGTCAAGACGTTGGATACCGCGAACGCGAAGGCAGCTCCGATCACCAGCAGTAGTGGTAGCCCGTTTGACGACAGGCCGGGCTCCGCCCTCAACACAAAGACGCCGGCGAATGCAAGCGCTACTCCGGAGGCGGTAGTGAGAGACGGCCTCTCCGCCAGCAGCGGCCAGGCCAACAGGACCGTGAAGGGCGTGGAGAGTAGATATGCGACAGCCGTCGTGCTTCCCGAGCCGAGCCCGAGACCAACGTAGAAGAGTCCGAAGTTCAGTCCACCAAGAAAAAGCGAGATAGCTGCGATAGGACGCAACTGTTCACGCGTGGGCTTTTTGACGAACGGAATAAGCAGGAGCGCGGTGGCCAGGAAACGCAGCGCAAGGAAGAAGAACGGCGGAAACTCCGTAATGCCCACTTTGATGACCACGAACTGATAACCCCAGAGCAAAGGAACGGCCACCGCGCAAACAATCTGGATCGCGGACATGGTATTCTCCTTTAAAGACCGATTGGTCTAGATATCGGCGCGCCGATCGTGAGGAGGGGCCCGGGTTTGCTTACCTGATGAAACGATCGAGCAGAGCGTCGGCCGCGGCTTGGGTTATGGCTCCCGTCGGCGCCGTTTTGCTGATCACTCGCAGCCCTTCAACGAAACAGACGAGAATGCGGGCAGCATTTGCAGGGTCGACACCGTCGGCTAACCTGCCCGCCGCCTTCGCACGGGAAAGTGCATCCGCCACCCGCGCCTCCATGACTTCGAAAAAGCTCGCGATGCGACGATTAACGTCAGCGTCACGCCCGGCCAGTTCCATGGTTGTGGCAATCACCAGACATCCGCGCCGACCGTGGGCGCCGCTCGTGCGCTCAACATACCCAGCAAGGTAGGCCCGCAGGCCGTCCACCGGGTCCTTGCGAGGGTCAAGCTCGATATCCATCCGTGTCACGGCATCGGCAATGTAACAATCGAGCGCGCGCAGGAAGAGCGAGTGCTTGTCACCGAAAGCAGCATAAAGGCTGCCACGCGAGAGCTTCGTCGCACGCAGGAGGTCTGGCAGCGCCGTGGCATGATAGCCACGCGACCAGAACACACCCATCGCGCGTTCGACGGCGGCTTCCGCATCGAAACTTCGCGGGCGACCGCGGGGCAACGGCACTGAGGTTCGGTTGCTCATTAGAAAGATATAGACCAAATGGTCTTTAAATCAAGTGACCACTTTGAGTCACGAACCGAACTGACGGAGAGGGCGGCTTTTGAATGCGGACCGGACCTGTATGGCTGCCGGCGCAGGATGGGTAGAGCGCAGCAAAAGCCCATCGTGGCTATAAAACGGGATTGATGGGTATCGCTTCGCTCCACCCATCCTACGATCTGGCGGCAGACGGCGCGCAGCTCCTCCAACTCCTGGGGGCTGCATGTTGGCGTCGAGGGATGTCCGCCATGCCCTCCCATGATACGACATCCTCATCGCCGCTTCCGGAGCATGTGTTCATGTCCGCCTCGACAACCGCCACCGAAACCGACCCCGAAACGCTTGGTTGGATGAAGGGCTTTCCGCCGGCGCCGGATCGGACGATCGCGTTTCAGGACGGCTCGTTCCGCAGTTTCCCCGAGCTGCGCTGGGCCTGGAGCAATGTGCGCCAACTGGTGCCCACGGTGAACGTTTGGCGCGGAGCGGGACCCGCGTCCGTGCTTCCGCGTGAGGACCATGACATCGGTGCATCTGCATCGGTCACCATGGACGGCCGTCCGATGACGTTTGCGAAAATGCTGGAGGAAACCTATGCCGACGGCATCGCCGTGCTGCATCGGGGCAAGCTGATCTACGAGCGTTATTTCGGCGCGTTGAAGCCGCACAAGCCGCATATCGCGATGTCGGTCACGAAGTCGTTCACCGGCGTGCTCGCCGGCCTTCTGGTCACGGAGGGCAGGATCGATCCGCAGGCCCCGGTCACGGATTATGTGCCGGAGCTTAAGGTCAGCGCGTTCGGCGATGCGAAGGTCCACGAGGTCATGGATATGACCACGGGCCTCGAATACACCGAGGTCTATACCGACAGGAATTCCGCCGTCTGGGGATTGCGGCGCGCCAACGGCATGGCGCCGATCGAGCCGGGCTATGATGGCCCGACCACGATCTTCGATTTCCTCCGCGTGCAGCGCAAGCAGGGTGAGCATGGCAAGGCCTTCGCCTACAAGACCGTCAACACCGACGTGCTCGCCTGGATCTGCCGGCGTGCGAGCGGCATGACGCTGTCCGATCTCCTCTCCGAGCGCATCTGGACACCGATGGGCGCGGAAGAGGATGCGCACTATCACGTCGATTGTATCGGGACCGAAAGCGGCGGTGGCGGCCTTTCGACCAGCTTGCGCGATCTCGCCCGCTTCGGCGAGACGATGCGCAATCACGGCCGCTTCAATGGCCGTCAGATCGTGCCGGCATCGGTGGTCGAAGACATCGCGCGCGGCGGTGATCCCGATAAGTTCAAGCCCGCTGGCTACACCACATTGCCTGGCGCCTCCTACCGGAACCAATGGTGGGTCACGCACAACGCGCACGGCGCCTACATGGCGCGCGGCGTTCATGGCCAGGGCATCTATATCGATCCGAAAGCCGAGATGGTGATCGCGCGCTACGCCTCGCATCCGGTTGCAGGCAACGCCGCCAACGATCCCGTGACGCTGCCGGCTTACATGGCACTGGCGAAGGACTTGGTGGCGGGCGGTTGAAATCGCTTCACTGGTAGGATGGCTCAAGCGAAGCGAACCCATAGACGCGGCAGCGTCGGCGTGAGAGGAGAATTGCAGTGACGGTGCAATCAGCGTCGCTGGATCGGGAATGGTAATGCCGGCCGAGGGTGTTACGGTAACCCGGATGAACTTGCTGAACTCTGTGATGGGAAAGGTGCCTTGAAATGTCCACGAATAGCCCTGCCGATCTGAACAAGCCCGGAGGAAACTATGTGCCGGTCGTCATTCACAATGGACTGGCCTATGTGAGCGGCCAGTTGCCGCGCCGTGGCGAGGATCTCCTTTATTCCGGCAAGGTCGGTGCAGATGTCGACGTTAAGGCTGCCCAGGAGGCTGCCGCTTTCTGCGTTGATCTCTGCATATCCGCCGTCAGCCATGCCGCGGGCGGCGAGGAGAAGATCGTTCAGGTCCTGAAGGTCGTCGGATATGTCGCCTCGGCACCAGGATTCATCCAACAGTCGCAAGTCATGAACGGAGCTTCGGACCGACTCATCGAGCGGCTCGGGGAGCGGGGGCGCCACGCGCGCACCTCTATCGGGGTCGCCGAGTTGCCGAGAGGCGCGCCCGTCGAACTTGAGATGGTCGTCGCCGTTCGATGATGAGGCCTAAGACCGGCCGCCGTTTGAGAGCAGCGAGAGACCTGACGGCGGGCGGCTGAAATCACTTCACTCGTAGGATGGGTAGCCGACTTGTCCGCCGTAGCTCGTCGAGCTGCGGCGGACAAGTCTCTCCCCAATCCTGCGAGTCTATCTACCCAGCGACATCGCGATGCGCGATGCGAGAAGCTTGACGATGAAGCCTGGAGGATAGCTTCGATAGCTCGGCACGTCGTCGGAAAGCACGACGCCATCCGGTTTGAACTTTGTGCAGATCCGCGCCTGCAGGGGCGGAAGTTTTCCGTGAAATCGCGCTCTGTAGGCTGAGACCCAGTGCGGACCTCTATCGAAATCCACGAACACCGCCGAATTGCAGCATGTGGCGACAACCCTGTTTGTCGGCGAACTTTCCTTGAGCTTGTAACGCCTCAGCAACTCGGCTCCCTTGGAGCACTCGAAGCGGTCTTTTCGATAGAGGATATAGGCCGTGCCGCCATCGGGATCGCGCACGGCGCCGGCATTTGGCAAAGCTTCGATCTGCTCGGCTCCCTTCTGGCAGTCGTCGCAGTAGCAGACGGCGCTTACGATCGGCCGGCCGAACGCTTTCAGTTCGACGCTGCCGCAGGCGCATGTTGCGAACATGGTGGGTGAGGGGGTCATCTGCTGGCGATCACCATGCGGTTGCCCTCGCTGTCGCGAAACTCCGCGACAGTGCGCCCGGGTTGCCAGCGAGCCTGCATTGGTTCGGTGACGATTTCCACGCCGCGCGTCTTGAGTTTCTCGACCGTCGCCTCGACATTTGCATCCACCAGAACGAGGCCCGGTTCAGCGGATGGCACGTCATCCTTGCGCCTGACGAAATGCAGCGTCGTTTCGGCGTCTGCAAATTTGAGTTCGATCCATCGCCACCGGTCTTTTCCCATGGGCTGATCGGCAACAGTGCGGCAGTCGAAATGCGCGACATAGAACGCTTTGGCTCGCTCCTGATCAAACACCGGAAGCTCGGCAAACTGGACGTGCATCATCGATCCCCACATTGCATGTCGACCCAAATCAAACTAGACTGTCCAGTACTGTAAGTCAACGAGCAGGAAGGGTATGGCCACGCCATCAGCGGGTGCTTCGAAGGAGTCCGAAAATCAGGGCCGCTCGGCGCGAAAGCGGCGCGCGATCATCGATGCAGCAACAGAGATTTTTCTGCAGAAGGGCTATCTCGCCACGAATATGGATGAGATCGCGGCACTGGCGGCGGTGTCGAAGCAGACCGTCTACAAGAATTTTCCGGGCAAGGAGGCGCTGTTCGTGGAGATCGTAAGCAGCGTGAGCACACGGGCCGGGGACAAGGTCCACAATGAGATGCCGGACATCGCCAAGGGCGAAGATTTGCCCGAATATCTTGAGCGCTATGCGTACCGACAGCTCACAGTCGTGCTCACGCCGCGCGTCATGCAGCTCCGCCGTCTGGTGATTGGCGAGGTCGGCCGCTTCCCCGAATTGGCGAAGACTCTGTTTGATGATGGACCGAGGCGCGCGATGGCGGCGATCGCATCGCTGTTCGAGCGTTTGGCCGATCGTGGCCTGCTGGCGATCGATGATCCGGCTGTCGCCGCCTCCCAGTTCAACTGGTTGATCATGGCCGAGCCGTTGAATCGGGCCATGCTGCTCGGTGACGAGGCGATTCCCAAGCCGGCGGAACTCCGACGTCACGCTGCAGCCGGCGTGCGCACGTTCCTCGCATCATACGGCAAGGCACGTACGCGAAAGCGCTGAGTCCTTCACCCCCGCGACATCTTCTCAAACCGCTTGACCAGCCGCTCCCGCTTCAGCCGCGACAGCCGCTGGATCCAGAACATCCCGTTGAGCTGATCGATCTCGTGCTGGTGGCAAACGGCGCGCAGGCCGCCGGAGTCTTCCGTCTGCATGTTGCCGTCGAGGTCCTGATAACTGATCCGCACGCGCGCGTGGCGCTGGACCTCGTCGTTGACACCGGGCATCGAGACGCTGCCTTCGCGGTGCAGGATCATCTCGGGCGAGGCCCATTCGATCTCCGGATTGACATAGGTCTGCGGGCCGTCCCTGTCGTCGAGCTCGAGCACGACGATGCGCAAGGGCACGCCGATATGCGGCGCCGTGATGCCGATGCCGGGCGCGGCGCGCATCGTTTCGAGCAGGTCCGCTGCGAGCTCGCACAAGGCGTCGTCGAAGGCGGTGACGGGGCGGGCCGGCATCGCGAGCCGCCGGTCGGGGTAGCGGACGAGGGGGCGAATGGTCATGCAGGCTCCTACCACTCACGGATGCTTGAAGCATCCCGTTCTTGACGTGCCTACCAACTGGAAGGTAGTTAGTCCGCCATGACCAACATTTCCTCGACTGCCGACGACATTCTGGCATGCGCACGCACATTGATCATCGCGGGCGGCTATAACGGCTTCAGCTACGCCGACGTTGCCGAAGTCGTCGGCATACGCAAGCCGAGCATCCACCACCATTTCGCCAGCAAGGTCGATCTGGTCCGCACCCTCGTGTCGCGATATCGGGAGGAAGCGGAGGCGGGACTGGCGGCACTCGAGCGCAATATCCCGGACCCCCGCGAACAGCTCAAAAGCTACGTCGGGTACTGGGAGGCGTGCATCTCGGACGCGACGGCTCCCTTCTGCGTCTGTGCGCTGCTTGCCAGCGAGCTTCCGATCTTGCCGGAGGAAGTGGCGCTTGAAGTCCGCGCGCACTTCCGCTCGCTCGCGTCCTGGCTGACGTCGGTGATGGAGCGTGGCAAGCGGAAGGGGCGGCTAAAACTCTCCTGCACGCCGCGGATCGAGGCTGAAGGATTCATGGCGACCATTCACGGCGCGATGCTGTCGGCGCGCGCCTATGGCGATCCCAAAATATTCGGTGTGATCATCGAGCCGCTTCTGGATCGGCTGTCCACCAAGCACTGAAAAACATCGGCCAGACGATTACGACACCCCGCAGGCAGGCCGGGGTGAAAGCAGTCTCGTTGTGAAGACTACCAACTAGTAGGTAAAGGAGGCAGTGCAGTGGCGCATTATCAATTGGATCTCGTTCTTGCCGATCGCGAGCGGTGGCTGAAGCAATACTACTTCATCCGGGCGGCGTTCTCCGTCGCCTGGGTCGTTGCTGCATTTGCTGTCGGGTCATCGTCTCCGGTGATCGCCGGCGCCTTGCTCGTCCTCTATCCCGCATGGGACGCCACGGCCAACTTCGTGGACGCGTTGCGCAGCGGCGGCTTGAATCAAAATCGCACGCAGGCTCTGAACGTCCTGGTCAGCCTTGCGACCACTGTCGCGGTCCTTCTTGCCTTGCAGATGAGCATGAACCGGGTGCTCGGAGTCTTCGGTGCCTGGGCGATCCTGTCCGGATTGCTCCAACTCGGAACGGCAATCCGGCGCTGGAGGAGTTTTGGCGCGCAGTGGGCCATGGTGCTCAGCGGTGGCCAGTCAGCGCTCGCAGGCGGCTTCTTCATCGTTCAAGCCACGATGCCCGCGGCTCCGTCGATCGCGAACGTCACAGGCTATGCTGCGGTCGGCGCGATCTACTTCCTGGTCTCGGCGGTATGGCTGACCGTGAGCGAATGGCGTCAGCGCGCCAAGTGGGCTCAGTTAGGCTGATGCGATCGTGTTGGCGGGATCATGACATGATGCCGGTGTTTTGCCCGACGAGTCAAATCGTGGCTTGGCATCGTAATTTGCTCGCATCGTAAGTCATTGATCCCGCAGGGGCGGCTACTGTGCATTGGGTTGTTTTCGACATTTTTGCTGGAAGCTGCGTCCGAATTTGCTCTGCATCGGCGCGTGGCCTAACAATGCGAGCAACAACAAGCATCGACAGCGGAGGAAAAACTTCATGCGCACTATCGCGATCGCCCTGGCAGCGACGATCACTGCGGCAACGCCGGCCGCGGCCGACTATCTGGTCAAGGAGGTCGGCAGCTTCCATGTCGGCGGACACACGGAAACGCTGAGCGGGCTGCCCTCGAAGGAGATCGTGTTCTCGCCCGGCGCGCCGCCGATCAAGGTCGATCCGAACGGCGAGTTCGAGGTCGAGCAGATGTACGTCCAGTTCGTCAAGCAGGCAGCGCCGAAGTCGAAATTGCCGCTGCTGCTCTGGCATGGCGGCGGGCTTTCGGGCGTGACGTGGGAGACCAAGCCCGACGGCAAGCCGGGCTGGCAGCAGTTCTTCCTCAATGCGGGCTATGACGTCTACGTCTCGGATGCGGTCGAACGCGGCCGCGCCTCCTGGGCGCGCTATCCGGAGATATTCAAGAGCGAGCCGTTCTTCCGGCCCAAGAAAGAGGCCTGGGAGCTGTTCCGCATCGGGCCCAGCTATGAAGTCGGCGGCAAACGCGAAGCATTCGACGGGGAGCAGTTTCCGGTCGAGGCGTTCGACAAGTTCGCCAAGCAGGGCATTCCGCGCTGGGCGACCAACGATGCGGCCACGCAGAAGGCCTACGACGCCCTGGTGCAGAAGGTGTGCCCGTGCATCATCCTGGTCCACAGCCAGGGCGGTAATTTCGGCTTCACGGCCGCGCTCAATGCGCCCGACAAGGTGAAGGCGCTGATCGCCATCGAGCCGTCGGGCGCGCCGGATCCCGCGAAGGCCGACGCAACCCGACTCAAGGGCGTGCCGCATCTGATCGTGTGGGGCGATTTCATCGACCGCGTCCCGGTCTGGTCGAAGCTCGTCGTCAATCCGACCAAATGGGGGCAGGCGATCGCCGCTGCGGGCGGCAAGGTCGATACCTTCGAGCTGCCCAGGATGGGGATCAGGGGCAACACCCACATGTTGATGATGGACCGCAACTCGGACGACATCGCCAGGCTGATCAACGACTGGATCGGTGTGCAGGGACTGGCGAACTAGGACGCGTACTCATAAATCTTCGTCGATGTCCGGTTCGCCCCGACACCGACCGCCTTTGTGCAACCGCAGCAAATGTCGCGATGGGCCAATTCCGGACCCATGCGCCGCAACATTAGTCGAAACATTCGACCACCTCATCAGCAGCGGCACCGAAGGCATATCGAGGCCCAGCGCCCCGGCCGTGCCGTGCTGAGATTGTGCACTCGCCGTGCCCGCGAGCGTATCGGTTTTGAATGCCGACACGCCCGCAAGGACAAGGACGAAGCGCGCCTCATCCGATGAAGCCGATCACTTGATCTCCCACGCGGTGTTATGCGGGATATCCATTGCGGTATAATCGCCTGGGCCAGCGAGAGCCGGCATCGCTATGCATGCAAATGGCTCGGTGCCTGTTATGCCTTTGTACTTGCCGGTGCCGCCGGTAATAATATGCGTGCCGCACTTCATGTCTGGCTGCGTTTTGTCGACGTCGCGCGTATCAAACGTCGAGAAGATTTTGTCACCGTCGCTGTCGGCCAGCACGCAAGCGCCATCGATGTATTTCTTATCGCCTGATGCGACGCTCAGCGCTGCGCAACGTGCCGACATCTTGTCGAGCATCTTTTCTCCCTTCATATTTTGCGTGGTCCCGACGGCTTCCAGGTTGGTGGCAGTGCCAAGTCCCGGGATGTCAATGCTCATGATCGGGCGAAAAATGAAGTGTGTCACGTAAGGTGTTGTCCCCTTCTTTTCTGTCATTTGTTCTCCCGCAGCTGCAGGCACAGCGGCCACAAGGGCTGCGCATAAAAGAGCCGTTTCCAGGACTGGACTCATTTTGACGCGGGTCATTGGCACCTCCTGCCGAGCGGCGGTCTTCAAGCCACGACGGCCGCAATTTGCAGAGGCTACTTCATGCACGACGCGCACGGCTCGAACCCGTTCTATTGCCAGGAACAAGCGCAGCTTTTTTGAGTGAGATGACTTCGGCCATAGCTATGCTCCGTACGCCGTGCCGTGGCGGATGCATGTGCAGCTGGCTTGAGGCAGGGAGCATATCGCATAAGGGGTCCGCAATAAACATGCAGCCCCCGAGGTAATACGCCGCACATCGGCAGCCGTAGAGGCAGCGTTTCGGGTCGACCGCCGGGACTTTTGCGAGCGAGACTTTTGCGAAAAAGGGTCACGCCGTCCTGCAGCCGGCCCGACTCCGCGATTCACACGAGTTCAGCTTTATCGCGTTACCTGCAGCGTTGTCGCGATCGGCCACCTGCAGACGTGACCGCTCCAAAGAGATCGCGTGACGGAAGCCAACTGGCTACCCGCTCCGAAAGGCCGGATCTATCTGGTCATGCGGCTATACTGGCCGAAGACCACGCCAACTCGATCCTGCCAGCGGGCGCAGGGACATGGCAGTCAACTGTTGTGAACCGCGCCATTGCCGGCCGACAGAAACGGGACGCAATGTCGCCTTGGGGTCATTTTGGACGGATTCATCAGGGATTGTCGGGAGGTTGATGTCCGCTTCTGCCCGTAAGCGCCGAACCGGGGCCGAGCCAGAAGCGTTGCGTTTGGCCGGACTCCCGTGATTCAAACTCCCAAACTGGGGGCTCAAATCATGCGCTACGAACTCGCCGACTATGAATGGACTGCCATAAGGCCGATGCTGCCGAACAAGCCGCGTGGCGTTCCTCGGGTGAACGACCGACGTGTCCTCAATGGCATCTTCTGGGTCCTCCGATCAGGAGCACCCTGGCGTGATCTACCAGCGGCGTTTGGCCCATACACCACTTGCTACAACCGGTTGGTCCGCTGGCGACGGGTCGGTGTCTGGGGCCGCATCATAGACGCACTTGCCGCTGCCAATGATGCCGCTGTCCAGATGATCGACACCTCCATTGTCCGCGTGCATCAGCACGGATCCCGCATCACAAGGAACCAGCGCCAATCGATGGGAAGGTCCCGCGGCGGCTTGACGAGCAAAATCCATGCGGTGGTCGATAGCAATGGTCTGCCGGTGCGGCTGGCGCTGAGCCCCGGTGCGGCCCATGACGTTCGACTTGCCGGACAACTGCTGTCTCGTCTGAAATCCGGGTCAATGCTGCTTGCCGACCGTGGCTATGACGCGGACTGGATCAGGGAGCTTGCCATGAAGAAGGGCGCGTGGGCCAACATCCCGCCGAAAAGCAACCGCAGCGATCCGATCTGCTTCAGCCCCTATCTCTACCGCGCTCGCAACCGGGTCGAGCGGTTCTTCAACAGGATCAAACAATGTCGTCGGGTGGCGACGCGCTATGATAGGCTTGCTGCCAACTACCTTGCCTTCGTTCAACTCGCGTCAATCAGGCTATGGCTGCGCCTTAATGAGTCCGCATCCTAGTCGAGCCTAGGCGCGGCTGTGCAAAATCCGTCGGACGGATCCGCCTCTTTGCGAGACCTGTCGCGACCGCAAGCGTGCATCAGCCGTCCGCATACGGCGTGCCGTCCTTGTGCACGAACCGGCCGTCGGACGCCGGGCTCATCATGTCGATGTCGGAGCAGGTGATGAGGTCGTCGGGCGAGCGTGAGCCGACTTCGAGATAGACTGCAGTCGTATCCGACCTGTTGATCATGTGATGGCCGTTGCCGCTGCCTTTCGGGAAGGCGGCGCAATCGCCGGCGCGCAGCACGGTCTCGCCGTCGTCCTCGATGAGCGTCAGTTCGCCCTCCAGCACATAGACGAACTCGTCTTCGTGCGAATGCCAGTGGCGCTGGCTCGACCAGTTGCCTGGCGGCAGGCGCATGAGGTTGATACCGAAGTCTGTCAGTCCGCCGGCATTGCCGAGCCGTTTGCGAATGCGCTCGGCGCAAGGGGCGTTGAAGGGCGCCGGATAGCCGGAGCCTTTGCGGGCCGGCACGGCAGCGATGTCGATTTTTGGCATGGTGTTGTCCCGGAGATTCACCGTCCGAGCTTATGCGGGGTGTCCGGGGTGCAACAAGAGCCGGCCCCGCGGAACCATGCGCAGAGCTCTCGTCCCGCGCAGGGTCGATCATCAACGGCTCTTTACGCGATCAGCCTTGCGTGATCCCCGAGTGCTCATCGCGCCGCGCGGTGCATCGGCGCCGCGATATCTGACGTGCTCGATGAAGGCGCGCAGTTTTGGCAAGACCTGACGTTTCCCGGGATAGTACAGAAAGACGCCTGGCCCGGTGACGGCAAAGGGGGTCAACAGTGCCTGCAACCGGCCATCTGCAATCGGGGCCCTCGCGAGCGGACCGGGCACCTGCGCAAGTCCGACGCCCTGGATCGCCGCGCCGACGAGCGTGGAATAGTCGTGCGCGATGAGCGGCCCTGACACGACGGCCTCGACGGACTTGTTGCCGTCGACGAAAGGCCAGTGCGCGATCGATCCGTTGGCGCGACGCAGGCGCAGGCAGGCGTGCTGGCGAAGATCGTCGATGCGCTGCGGCCGCTTCCGCCCGTGCAAGTAATCGGGGCTGCCGACGACCATGAACGGGAACGGCTGCGTCAGCCGCACCGCGATCATGTCCGGCGCGATGAGCTGGCCGAGACGGATTCCGGCATCGAAGCCGCCCGCGGCGAGATCCACCATCTCCTCGCTTGCCGCGATCTCCACCTCGATCTCGGGATAGGCCCGGCAGAACGCGGCGATCACCGGCTCGAGGATCAGCGGCACGACAGATCGGGGAACGGCGAGGCGGAGCAACCCAGCCGGGCGCTGGCCGAGGTCGCGCGCGGCCTCGCTCGCGGCGACGAGCTCCTCGAAGGCGGGTTTTGCGCGCGACAGGAACCGTTCGCCGGCTTCGGTCAATCCAACACTGCGCGTCGTGCGGGCGAACAGCGCCGCACCGACGCGCTCCTCGAGCGTGCGTACCGCCTGGCTCATCGCCGACGGGGTCACGGCGAGCTCGGCGGCCGCGCGACGAAAATTGCGATGCTTGGCAACGGCGAGGAAGGCCTCCACGCCGTCGAGCGGGCTCTGCCTGATTGTGAAGTCGTGCTTCATAGCCCGTCGACATTATCGTGGATAGTCGCTTGGCGGAAGCGGCTGTATTTCTGCCGCGAGAAGTCGAGCTTTCACGGAGTCCTGCAATGACCGATGTCCTTGATGGCGTGCGCGACCACTATGCGGCGAGTGGCCTGACCGAGCGGCTGAAGGCGGCGCTTGCTGCGCTCGGGCCGGAGGATCAACCGCTCGCCCCCCAGCAACTGGCAGCCCTCGACCAGTTCCACACCCGCGGCCTTGCGGCGACCGCCGACCTTGCGAAGCACGCTGGAATTGCGGCCGACATGTCGGTTCTCGACGTTGGTGCGGGTGTCGGCGGCCCGGCGCGTTTTCTCGCGACGACCTACGGCTGCCGAGTGATCGGCGTCGATCTGAGCGATCCGTTTGTCCATGCCGCGCGCTACCTGACCGCGCGCACAGGTCAAAGCGGGCGCGTATCGTTTGAGACGGCAAGCGCGATGGAGCTGCCGTTCGACGACGGCCGGTTCGACGTCGCGTGGCTCCAGCACGTGGCCATGAATGTCCCGGACCGGGGGCGGCTCTATCGCGAGATCCGCCGTGTGCTGAAGATCGGCGGCCGCTTTGCGACCTTCGACGTCGTAATGGGGGGCGGCGAGCCGCTCTATCCGGTGCCGTGGGCGCGCACGCCGGCGACGAGTTTCCTCTTGTCCGCTGCCGCCACGCGCGAGGCGATCGAGGCAGCCGGCTTCCGCATGCTCGTCTGGCAGGACGACACCGAAGCCGCCAAGGCCTGGATCGCCCAGCTACGCGCGTCCGGGCCGCCGCCTTCGCCAAATCTCGGTGTGGTTATGGGGCCGCAGTTCGCCCAGCTCTCCGCCAACCTCGGGCGAAACCTCCTGGAAGGCCGTCTCGGCATCCTGACCGCGGTGTTCGAGGCCGCGCCAATTCAGGCTTGAGAGGGAGCGCAAAATGTCACCGGCAACCATTTTCCAGATTCATCTCGTGCTTGGTTACGTGCCATGGCTGCTCTGCTTCAGCACGTATGGGTGGCCTTGGCTCAAGTCGATCGACCGCATCGAGGCACAACGCGCCATCGCGGCTCTGCACAGCTTCCGCTTCTTCGGGCTGGTCTTCCTGGTTCCCGGTGTGGTCGGTCACGATCTGCCCGCCGGTTTCGCCAGCACGGCCGCCTATGCGGACTTCGCAACCGGACTTTTGGCCATGCTTGCGTTCGTCACGGTGCGACTGCCCGCACTGTTCTGGCCGCTCGTCGTTGCGTTCAATCTCGTCGGGGCAGGCGATATCCTCGTCGACTACTATCACGGCAATCAGCTTGGCCTGGCGCCGCTGGCGGGGGAGTTGGGCGCCGTCTACGCGATCCCGATCATCTACGTGCCGCTGCTGATGATCACGCACGTGGCTGCGTTCTACATGCTGGCCTATCCTCGCGATCGGCAGGCGTCTGGGGCGAGATTGAGTTCGGCTGGATGATGACATCGTGCCGGTGTTTTGCCCGACGTGTCAAATCGCATGCTGACATGGTCGGGCAAGGCGCCGGCAGCCACCGGCTACTTTGCATGGGGTTGTTTTCGATATTTTTGTTGTGGAGCATAAAGCGCTCAAGTCGGACCTAATTTCAGCCGCAAGCCTGGGCGTCGATCCAGCAACGAAATTCGCTTCATGAGAAATTCGGAATATCGTACAGAGGTTTCGCCGGAGCCCCGCGGAACCCGCCCTCAAAAAAACGTCGTGTCCGGTCATTGCCGATGTCGGCCCCCGCCGTTCCCATTCGTCTTCCACCCAGACAGACCTGACGGGAGACCAAAATGACCCCTTCCATCTATCGCTGGGTGATCGTCGTGGCGGGCGGCTTGCTTGGCTGTGTCGCAATCGGCGGCATGTTTTCGCTGCCGGTGTTCTTGCAGCCGATCGCCAGGGATACCGGCTGGTCGGTGACCGGAATCTCCAGCGCGATGACGATCGGCTTTCTGGCGATGGCCTTCACCAGCATGGCCTGGGGCACGGCGACGGATCGGTTCGGGCCGCTGCCGGTGGTGCTGACGGGATCGACGGTGCTGGCATTGAGCCTGTTCGGCGCGAGCCATGCGACCTCGCTCATCGCGTTCCAGTTCGTCTTCGGCCTTCTGGTCGGCGCCTCCTGCGCGGCGATCTTCGCGCCGATGATGGCGACCGTCACCGGCTGGTTCGACACCCATCGCAGCCTCGCTGTGTCGCTGGTGTCGGCCGGTATGGGCATGGCGCCGATGACGATGTCGCCGCTCGCGGCCTGGCTCGTCTCCAACCACGACTGGCGCACCTCGATGCAGATCGTGGCGCTGGTGGTCGGCGCCATCATGATCCCGGTTTCGCTGCTGGTGCGCCGTCCGCCCGCGCTCGCGCATGCGCCGGCCGCGCCGTCGGACGGCGGCGCGCCGCAGGCGGAGATGTCGATGGGCGAGGCGTTGCGCTCGCCGCAATTCCTCATCCTGCTCGCGACCAATTTCTTCTGCTGCGCCACCCATTCCGGCCCGATCATCCACACCGTCAGCTATGCCGTGAGCTGCGGCATCCCGCTGATCGCGGCGGTGACGATCTACAGCGTCGAGGGTTTTGCGGGCATGGGCGGCCGCATCGCCTTCGGCCTCATGGGCGATCGCTTCGGCGCCAAGCGCGTACTGGTCTCGGGCCTCTTGTTGCAGGCGTTCGGCGCGCTCGCCTACGTCTTCGCGCGTCAGCTCACGACATTCTACGCGGTCGGGGCCATCTTCGGCTTCATCTATGCCGGCACCATGCCGCTCTATGCGGTGCTCGCGCGCGAGAACTTTCCGCTGCGGATGATGGGCACGGTGATCGGCGGCACGGCGATGGCCGGCAGCCTTGGCATGGCGACCGGCCCGCTCGCCGGCGGCCTGATCTACGATGCCTTCTCGAGTTACGCGTGGCTCTATATCGGCTCGTGGGCGATGGGCCTCGGCGCGTTCCTGATGGCGATGACGTTCCGCCCCTTTGCCAAGCCGCAAGCCGAAGCGGCGCCGGCAACCGCGTGAGGGAGGATGCCGTCATTCCGGGGCGATGCGGAGCATCGAACCCGGAATCTCGCGTCACAACTTCTGGATTCCGGGTTCGCGCTGTCGCGCGTCCCGGAATCACGAGTCTAAGCGCCAATGCGAGCTACCCAAGCCGGGCCTCGATTGCGGCCTTGTCGATAACCGACCAGACCTGCCAAATCTTTCCATCGCGGAACTCGTAGAACACGTTCTCGCAGAAGGAGACGCGCCTGCCGTTCACATCGAGCCCCAGAAACTTACCAACTGGCGTGCAATCGAATTTCAGCCGGCAGGCGATACGCGGCGGATCGGATATCAGCAGCGCGATGTTGAAATTGAGGTCCGGGATCTCGCGAAAATCCCGCTCCAGCATCGCGCGATAGCCGGGCAGCCCGAGCCCCCTCGCGTTGTGGACGACGTCATCATGCACGAACCGTCCGAGCGCCGGCCAATCCTGCCGGTTCAGGCAGGCGATGTAGTCGCGGTAAATGTCGGCGAGATCGGACTTCGTCATGGCAAAACTCCTGCGCCTCCGATCATAACGCGGGAAGAGGGGGTTCGGCCTTGCTCACAGCCGCTTTTCGAAAAACAGATCGGGGTAGGGGTCGTCGTTGAAGCGCGGGATCTCGCTCCAGCCGGTCCTGCGGTAGAGCTGGCCGGCTTCCGGCAGCGCGCTGTTGGTGTCGAGCCGCAACAGCTTGATGCCGAGCTCGCGCGCGGCCGTTTCCGTCGCATGCATCAGGCGCCGGCCGAGGCCCAGCCCGCGCGCTGCGGGCGCAACCCACAGACGCTTGATCTCCGCGTAGCCGTGATCCGTTCCCTTCAGCCCGACACAGCCGATCGGCAGCGTATCCGACATCGCGACGATGAACGTTCCCCGTGGGCGGCGCATATCGGCTGCATCGGGATCGCGCGACAGCGTGACATCAAAGCCCTGTTTGAAGCGGCGGCCGAGCTCGGCGTAGTACTCGCCGAGGCAGTAGCGTGCCTCGGCGCTGCGCGGATCCATCTCGTCGAGCGAGATGCGGTCGCGTGTCAGCGCAGAGGCGATCAGGTCCATTGCCGCCAGCAGCGCCTCGGCTTGCGAATGGCGGTCGAGGAAGCCTTCGGCCTGTGCGTTCGAGAGCGCCTCGTAGGCGGCAAACTCGCGCCGGCCCGCGCGCGTCAGCTTCGCGACACGGCGGCGCGCATCGTCCTCGTGCGCCGTGGTCTCGATCAGCCCTTCGTCCTCGAGGCTGCGGAGCAGCCGGCTCATCAGGCCGGAATCGAGGCCGAGATAGTCGCGGATCTCGGCGACATCCGAGCGGCCATGCCCGATCGCGTTCAGTACGCGCGCCGCCCCGAGCGGCCGGCCGCGCCCGAGGAACGAGGTGTCGAGCGCGCCGACGGCGGAGGTGACGGCACGGTTGAAGCGGCGGACGCGGGAGACGGGGTCGAGCATATATCTGACTTTAGTCAGATATCGTGTGGAGGTCAATCGGGCGGGGAGGCCTCACTTCGCCAGCGTCAAGAGCGGCTCGTCCTTCGCGACGATATAGGTCGCAAGCTCGCTCGCCGTCTCGTTGCCGACATTCTTCGCCGCATGCACCGTTCCGGCCGGAATGAACAGCACGTCGCCGGCCTTCAGCGTCACCGGCGGTTTGCCCTCGACGTCGTATTCGATGGCACCTGCGAGCACATAGATGATCTCTTCGCCCGGATGGGTGTGGCGGCTGAATGCGACGCCAGGGGCGAGGTCGACGCGAACCTGGACCGCCTCGCGTCCGGGCACGCTGAGATCGTGGCGCTGCAGGTCGGTCCGCGTCACGCCCGCGGCTTGCGCGTGCGCGGCCGCCGACAGGGTGACAAGGTTTATCGTGATCACGGCGGCGCTCGCCAGCACGCGCGCGGCCCGCAAAAGATAATTGCTCATTGTCGGCTCCTTGTGTCGGCCGGTTGGCTGCATCGCGCCGGACCGGGCCGATGGTCCGGCCAGTCCGCGTCAGTGATGCTGTTGCGCGTCAGACGAGGGTGGTGGTCACCTCGATGTTGCCGTGCACCGCCTTGGAGTAGGGGCAGATGCCGTGCGCGGCCTCGATCAACTCCTGCGCGACGGCGCGGTCGACGCCGGGGACGCTCACATCGAGACGCGCGCGCAGGAAGAACGCGCCGCCCGCATTGTTCAGATCGATCGCGGTGTCGACGGACGGCTCAGTCGGCAGCTTGATCTTGCGCTGGGCGGCGGCGAGGCCGATCGCGCCGAGATAGCAGGCCGACCAGGCGGCGGCGAACAGGTTTTCGGCGGCCGGGTGCGGCTGGGCCAGCTTGATGTCGAGCTGGCCGTCGGCCGAGCGCGCGGCGCCGTCGGAGCCGGAGGTGACGTGGGCCTTGCCCGAGAAGAGAACCTTTGCTGCGGTTGTCATGACGGGGTCCTTTCAGGATCGAGTTATATCGTATACGATCTAATCGTGTGCGCGTTGAAGTAAATGGCGCCGACACCTCGGTCAAGCCCTTCCGATTTAATCGCATGCGATTTATATGGGCGCGAGATCACGAATTGCGGAGGTTCCCGTGTCCCGTCCCGCCAAATCCGCCAAACCGGACCGCAAACTGTCGAATTTCCTGTGCTTTGCGATCTATTCGGCCAATCTGGCCTTCGGCCGCGCCTACAAGCCGATCCTGGACACGGTCGGACTGACCTACACCCAGTACATCGCCCTGGTGGCGCTCGCCGAAGAGGACGGGCAGACCGTCAGCGCGCTCGGCGAAAAGCTGTTCCTGGAATCCAACACGCTGACGCCGATCCTGAAGAAGCTGGAGCAGACGGGCTACATCCGCCGCGAACGCGATCCCGCCGACGAACGGCAGGTGCGGGTGAGCCTCACGCCCGCAGGGAGAAAGCTGCTCGACAAGGATCTCGGCGAATCCCTGATCGAGGCCACCGGCCTCGGCGAAGACTTTCCGGTCGTGCAGAAGTCGGTGAGTCGGCTGCGCGACAATCTCTTGCGCAACACCAAGCCCGGCGAGAAGAAGCCGTGATACGTGGCGCGGCTGAGCGCACGGTCAGATCAGCCCGAGCTCCTTGCGGACCTTCTTCGATCAGCGCATGCGCCTGGTCGAGATAGGCCGCGAGCTCGGGGTCGGGCAGGGCGTCGTTGCCGACCAGCTGCACCCATTTGGCGCGCGCGAGATAAGGCGCCGGCCGCGCGATGCCATGCTCGATCAGCATCGCATAGGCCATGTTCGAGACCTTGAACATGTAGCCGCCCGAGCGCGCGGCAAAGCCGCCGCCCAGCGCGAACATCTTGCCGCCGACCTTGAACACGGACGTGCCCTCCCACTGCACCACCTTGGTGACGGCGGGCAGGCGCAGGCAGCGGGCTTCAAAGCGTCTCGGAGTCATGGCCCGAGCGATACCACGCCGCATGTGGCTTGCAACGCCGCGCGACTAGCCGCCGACCGCCGCGAAAGCGGCAATCGTGCGGTCCACCGCGGCGTCATCGATGTGGCGATGGGTGACGAGCCGGAGCTGCATGCGGCCGCTCGCCTGCACGAGAATGCCGTGTTGCTTGACGTCCGCGGCCCATGCGGCTGCGTCGTTCCGGCTCGCGGAGACGTCGATGCGCAGGATGTTGGTCTGCGCCTGGTCGGGATCGGCGAGCGCGGGATCGAGCCACGCCAGGCCGGCGGCGAGCCGCTTCGCCGCCGCATGATCCTCGGACAGGCGTTCGATCATGGTCTCCAGGGCCACGAGGCCAGCGGCGGCGACGACGCCGGACTGGCGCATGTTGCCGCCGACGAGCTTTCGGAAGCCGCGCGCCCGCGCGATGAAGGCTTCGCTTCCGCAGAGCAGGCTGCCGACCGGCGCGCTCAACCCCTTTGACAGGCAGAACATGACGCTGTCGGTGTGTTCGGCGATCCGCGCCGTCGGCACGCCGAGCGCGACGGACGCATTGAACAGGCGCGCGCCGTCGAGATGCACGGCGATGCCCTTCGCCTGCCCGAGCGCATGGACGCGCGCCATGTGGGCGAGGGGCAGCACCGTGCCGCCGGCACCATTATGCGTCGTCTCCATCGCGATCATGCCGGGCCGGCCCGAGGCGCGGATCGCCTCTGCGAGCGTCGCTTCGTCCATCGCGCCGCGGTGGCTCGGCATGGGTTTGGGCACGAGCCCCGCGATCGTGACGACGCTGCCGATCTCGGAATTGAGGAGATGCGCGCAGCCATCGGCGAAGATATCCGTGCCGCGCTCGGCATGGGCGAGCATCGCCAGCAGATTGCCCATCGTGCCGCTCGGCACGAACAGGCCAGCCTCCTTGCCCGTCAGCGCGGCGCCGCGGGCCTCGAGCTCGCGGACCGTCGGATCGCCCTCGCGGCCGTCGTCGCCGAGCGGCGCGCACTGCATGCGCTCCAGCATCGCCTCGGTCGGAAGCGTGACGGTGTCGCTGCGCAGGTCGACGATGTCGTCGCAGTTGCTCTCTTGCGCAGACATCAGGCGTCCTGCACTTGCAGGCCCGCCGTCGCCGGCTGCGCCTCATCCGCCACTACGTCGCCGGCAAACCGCTCGACCAGCTTCACGGCAACGGTGTTGCCGAACACGTTGATCGCGGTGCGGCCCATGTCGAGGAAGGCGTCGACACCGGCGATGATCGCGAGCGCCTCGATCGGCAGCCCGATCGCCGACAGCACCATGGCGATGGCGACGAGTCCGCCGGAGGGAACATTGGCGCTACCCTTGCTCGCGATGGTCGTGACCATCACGATGGTGAACAGCGTCGACCAGGTCAGCGTCACGCCATAGGCCTCCGCAAGGAAGGTCACGGCGAGCGCGAAATACATGATGGCGCCGTCGCGGTTGAAGGCATAGCCGAGCGGCAGCACCACCGAGACGATGCGCTCGGAAGCGCCCATCGCCCGCAGCTTCTCCATGTGCAGCGGCAGCGTCACCTCCGAGGAGCGGGTGGAGAAGGCCAGGATCATCGGCTCCATCACCGCTCTGCTGACGGCGATCGGTTTCTCACCGATCGCGAGCAGCATCAGCCAGAAGATCACGACCATGATCGCAAGGCCGAGATACATGACGCCGACAAGCTTTGCGAGCGCGACCACGGTGGCGAGCCCCTGAGTGGCGAACAGCCACGCCATCACCGCGAAGATTGCGATCGGCGCGAGTGACGTGATCCACCGGGTGATCTTGAACATCGCCGCCATCACCGCTTCGAGCACGGCGACCATGGGCTCGCCGACCTTGCCGCTAGAGGCCAGCGCGAGGCCGAACAGGATGGCGAAGACGAGCGTCGGCAAAATCTTCTGCTCGGCCATCGCCGCGACGATGTTGGAGGGGATCATGTCCATGAAGAACTTGATCCAGTCGACGGACACTGCGAGGTTCTGCGGCACCTTGCCGGTCGCGGCCAGCGGCGCGCCGGCGCCGGGATGGAACGCGGCGTTGAGGAGCAGGCCGATCATGATCGAGATCACGGTCGCGACATAGAAATAGCCGAGGCTGATTGCGGCGATGCGGCCCAGAATTTTCAGCTCGCTGCCCATACGGTAGAGGCCGAGCGTGACCGCGGCGAACACGACCGGGATGACGATCATCTTCACTGCCTCGACGAAGGCGGTGCCGATGGGACGCAGGCTCGCGCCGAAGTCCGGCCAGATCAGTCCGACGCCGAGGCCGAGGACGAGGCCGATCAGCATCTGGAACACGAGCGGCAATCTGAACAGCGGTCCGATCATGCGTGATGGTCTCCTTGTCCTGGATATTGCGTGCGGATGGCACCGAGCGCGGTGAGGCGCGCTTCGAATGCGGATGAGAGATGCCGCCACATGCGCTGCTGCGCGGCATTGGGATCGTTGGCGTCGACGGCTGCGTAGATATCGAGATGCTCGCTGACGGCCTGGCGCGTGCGCTCGACGCTGTATTGCCGCATCTTCTGCAGGGCGAGGCCGCTCTGCGCGCGCAGGTTGTCGTAGGCCTGCGCCAGCCGGCCATTGCCGGTCGCGCGAAAGAGTTCGTCGTGGAAGGCCCAGCCGACCTGCTGCGCTTCCTCGATATCGAGCGTCGCACCGGACTGGATCCTGCGCAGCTCCTCAGCAACGTTTCGCAGCGGCTCGGTCGGTCCGCGTGCCGCGGCGAGATAGGCCGCCATGCCTTCGAGCGCGAGCCGCAACTCGTGGATCTCGCGCAGGTCGTCGAATGACATCTGCCGCACGAACGTGCCGCGCATCGGATGGATGGTGAGCAGGCCGTCCTTGGCGAGCGCCTTCAGCGCCTCGCGGATCGGTGTGCGCCCGAGCGCCAGCCGGGTCGACAGGCTGCGTTCGGACAGCGGCTCGTCGGGCGCGAACTCGCCGGAGATGACGAGGTCGCGGAGCAGGGAGTAGGCGCGGTCGCGGTCCAGGGAGGTCGTGGACATAGCTGACATACCAGCGGTATGTCAGAGGTGTGTCAAGCCCGTGCGCTGATTTCGCTGGTGAAACGGGCCTCGGCGGACAATCACGGACTTGTGCCTTGTATTCCATATCTCAAAACCTATCTTACGATATATCTAACAACGGAGACATAGGATATGTTTCGTGACAAGCACCACAATAGACATGGTCGAGATGACCAGGAGCTCCGCTTCGCCTTTGCCATGGGCCGCCACGGCGGCCGGCATCGCTTTGGCCGCGGTGGGCATGGCTTCTTCGGGCGCGGCCCTGGCGGCGACTTTCCCGGCGCGCGGCGGCTATCCTCGCAGGACCTCCAGCTCGTCATCCTGGCGCTGCTCGCCGAAAATCCGGCGCACGGCTACGAACTGATCAAGACCATCGAGGAGCGCTCCGATGGCTTCTACACGCCGAGCCCGGGCGTGATTTATCCGGCTCTGACCTATCTCGAAGAGGTCGCGCACGCGCAAGTCGAGCAGGATGCCGGACGCAAGCGCTACAGCATCACGGCGCAGGGCGAGGCGTATCTCGCCGAGCACCGCACCACGGCGGATGCGATCCTTCAGGCGCTGTTGCGGATCGGGGGCCGCATGGAAGAAGTGCGCGAGGCCTTTGCCGGCGTCACCGATCTTGATGCGGATGCGTCCGACGAGTTGCACCGCGCCCGCCATGGCCTCAAGCGCGCGCTGCGCAGCAAGCACGGCTGCGACGCCGCCGAGGCACGCCGCATCGCCGGCATCCTGGACCGCGCCGCCGCAGAGATCCTGCGCTCGTAACGTCGATCCCGAAACCTTCAGGGAAGCACCATCATGGACCTTCAATCGCATAGCCCGATCCAGGATCCGCGCGTCAACGCCGTCATTGCGCGCATGCAGGCGGCACGGCAGCGTCCGCCCGGCGGCGGGCCGCGCGGCTCCTTCGGCAGCCGCGACCCTCACGCCTATGCAGAACAGGGCTTCTCGATCCATCCCGAGCAGGGCGAGCTGATCTATCTGCTCTGCCGCGGCCTGCGTGCCAGGCGCGTCGCCGAATTCGCCACCTCGGTCGGCATGTCGACGCTCTATTTCGCGGCGGCAATCCGCGACAATGGCGGCGGCACCGTGATCGGCTCGGAGATCGTTCCGGCCAAGGTCGAGACCGCCAGGCGCAATCTCGCCGAGGCCGGGCTTTCCGACTATGCCGAGATCCGCGAGGGCGATGCACGGAAAACGCTGCGCGATCTCGGCGGGCCCGTCGATTTCATCCTGATCGACGGCTGGCCGCGCGAAGAAAGTCCTTCGCTCGCGCGCGAGGTGATCGAGATCGTCGCGCCGCAGCTGCGCGTCGGCGGCTACGTCATGAACGACAACGCCGAGCCCGATTACCTCGCCTTCATCCGCGACCCCAAGAACGGCTTCGTCTCGATGACGCTGCCGCTCAAGGGCGGCACGGAGCTGTCGCTGAAGGTGGGGTGAGGGGCGTCAGGCCTGTAACGTCTCCATCACGACCTGGACCACCTGGCTGCCTTCCGGCGTGGTCCAGTTGCCGACGAGTTCGGCGACCATTTGGTTGGTGCCGGTGAGAGTGATGCCGCCACGCTCCATCCGGCGCAAGGCCATGTCGTCGCCGATCTTGCTCGGCGAGCCGCCGGCGTCGGCGACGACCTGCACGTCAAGACCTTCGCGGGCGAGGGCGAGTGCCGGAAACACCGTACAGACGTCATTGGTAACGCCGGCGATGATCAATTTCTTGCGTCCGGTCGCCCTGACCGCGGCGGCGAAATTCGTATCGTCCATGGCGTTGACGATGCCGATGCGTTTGACGCGCGCCGCGAACGCCTCCGGTAGGATCTCGGCAAGCTCGCTGAGGAGTGGGCCCTGCGCGTGCCCTTCCATGCTTGAGGTCAGGACAACGGGCAGCTTGTAGATGCTGGCGACCTTGGCGAGCATCAGCGCGTTGCGCTTCATCTCCTCGAACGGGATCGACCTGACCCAGCTCATGGTGCCGACCTGATGGTCGATCAGCAGCATCGCGGCGTTATCGGCGGTGAACTTTTCGTAGGCCATTGCGGTCTTCCCCTAAGCGTTTTCGGTGGCGCGCAGGGGTGGGTAATCTGTATAGCCGCGCGCTCCAGGACTGTAGAAAGTCGATTTGTCGGGTGCGTTGAGCGACGCGTCCTCCCAGAAGCGGTCCACCAGGTCTGGGTTGGCAAGGAAGGCGCTGCCGAACACCGCCGCGTCGGCGCGCCGGCTCTCCAGCGCCGCCTCGGCCGCGGCCTTGTCGAGACCGCCGCCGAGCAGGTAGGCACCCGCAAAGCGCGGCCGCAGCAGCGCGTGGTAGTCGACCTTGGCGCCGAACAGAGCGACGTGCAGATAGGCGAGATTGAAGCCGCGCAACTGGTCGACGAGATAGGCGTAGGTCTCCTGCGGCGTAGCGTCGACGATGTCGTTGAAGCCCATCTCGGGCGAGACCTTGATGCCGACGCGGTCGCCGCCTGCCTCAGCCGTCATCGCCTCCAGGACCTCCAGCACGAAGCGCGCGCGTTTCTTCACCGAGCCGCCATAGGCGTCGTCGCGGTGGTTGCTGCCGGACGAAAGAAACTGCTCGGGCAAATAGCCGGTCGCGCCATGCAGTTCGACGCCGTCGAAGCCGGCCGCCAGCGCGCGGCGCGTCGCCCGCCCGTAGCCTGCGATGACGTCCGCGATCTCGCCCGCACCCAGTGCGCGTGGTGTGACGAAGTCCTTCAGTCCCTCGTTGGTCCAGGCCCGACCGGCAGCCTTGATTGCGGAGGGCGCGACGGGGAGTTCGCCGCCAGGCTGCATCGATGGATGTGAAATGCGGCCGCAATGCATGAGCTGCATGAAGATGCGGCCGCCGTTCCCATGCACGGCGTCGGTGATGCGCTTCCACGCGGACAGTTGCGCATCAGTCTCGATCCCGGGCGTACGCACATAGCCCTTGCCCGTCGCTGTCGGGAAGACGCCCTCGCTGATGATCAATCCGGCGCCGGCGCGTTGCGCATAATAGGTCGCAACGAGATCGCCGGGAACACCCGCATCGTCGGCGCGGGAGCGGGTCATCGGCGCCATGACGACACGGTTGCGGAGCGTGTAGCGGCCGATGCCGACCGGGGTGAATAGCGGGCTCATAAGTATGCTCTCCAGTTGTGGAGTGCATTGTGGCTACGATCAAAAATGGGATAAAGGTATCATAGTTGAATTGAGTGATCCATTATTGGAGCAATCGGGATGGAGTACCTCAATGACATGGCCTTGTTCGTGGAGGTGGCGAAGGCCAGGAGTTTTCGCCGGGCCGCCGAGGCGATCGGCGTGCCGAACTCGACGCTGTCGCGCCGGATCGGCGCGCTGGAGAAGGCGATCGGGTTGCGGCTCCTCAACCGCACGACACGAAAGATCGAGCTGACGGAGGCCGGGCAACTCTATTTCGAACGATCGATGCGCATCGTCGAAGAGGCGCGTCTCGCCCATGAGCAGCTTGGCGAGATGGTGGCGCGGCCAAGCGGGGTACTGCGTGTCTCGCTGCCGGTGGATTTCGCCGCTATCTACTTGACGCCGCTGTTAGCTGAATTTGCCCGGCGCTATCCGGGCATCAGCTTCGAATTGGACCTCACTCCGCGACGGGTCGATCTCGTGGCCGAGCCGTTCGATGTGGCGATCCGAATGGGCGAACTCTCCGATTCCGGCCTGATCGCGCGCCAACTCGCTCGCGTGCCGCGTTACCTCTATGCCTCGCCGGGTTACCTCAAGCATGCCGGGGAGCCGAGAGAACCTGCCGATCTCATCCGTCACCAGTGCTTGTGCATGCCGAGGGCAGGGTCCTGGACGCTGCAGTCCGGGGCGAAGAAGATCGATGTCGCCGTGAAGGGCCGCTTCACGCTCAACAGCGTTGGCATGATCTGCCGTCTGGCGATCCACGACCAGGGCATTGCGCTATTGTCGGAGGCTATCGCATCCGATGATCTGGCGCGTGGCCGGCTGCGCCGCGTGCTGCCAAAGTGGGAGGCATCGCCAGTCTCCGTCTACGCCATCACGGCAACGCGGCTGTTGCCGACTAAGACGCAGCGGTTCATCGAGTTCCTTCAGGCACGCTTGGGGCGGGCATCCTGACGTCCGGCAAAACAGCCGCTCCATCCCGGCTACAAGTCCTTGTGTTGCCCGACGGGCAAAACACGCGAGCGCTGGGTCAACTCGCTGGCGCAAAGATATTCCACTTTGCCGAATTTCGGAATTGTCGTATATTTGCCTCACTCCGGCCCAAGGAAGAGGGGCGTATCGCGATCGTCACGACACGCGGGCCGGGCGGCGGTGGACGCCGGCAGCATCGGCGCGAATGGCTTCGCAGGGCGGGCAACCGTGAGCGAAGGCCGCGCGCACACGACCGGTGCGGCTCGCGTACGGCAAAATCGTGTGGTCCTGGCGCCCGGAGTCTGTGCGTCAAGTCTTGCGGTGATATTGCGGCCCCACTGTAGCGCGCAATTTCAAATGTCACCTCGCGCAGGTTCAAATGTCACCCCCCTCAAGGGACGATTTTGAAGTCGCCTGGAACCGGCCTTGAACCGGCCCTTCCTAGGACGTCTCAAATTCGCCGCGTCCGCTTTGCCCCCGGAAGGCGACGTTGAAGCCAAGATGGCCGCATGTCGGCCTTGGGCCAGGAAGAGACATCGCGCGCGTGACTTGACAGTAAGCGGTCGCGCGTAACGATCGCCCTCGAAGTAGAAGCCCACGGGATCGCCAGGGTGCTTGCTCCGCTCATCCTTCGGAGTGCGAAGGCAGCTGCCGAGAAACGAGCAAAAGCTGAAGGAGCTGTTCGAAGCAACCGGGCAGAGCCGACATGCTCTGCCCGTCTGTCATGGCAGATTCGGGCCACGAGCGGAGGCACTGCATTTGGGCAACAAGACTTTCGCCTCTGAAAAGGACCAGATGAAAGCGTGGTGGGCGTTAGGACAGCGTGACTGCCGGATTGCATCGCTTGCGGTGATGCAAGGCGACGATGCAGAGTGGCCGCAAGTGAGATAACTTGCAGTTTTAGCAACCAATTCTGTCTTGGTACGCGACGCAAATCGCTACGGGTTTGCTCTTCCTTTTTAGCGCGGCGCCAGAGGAGGCCAGAACGAGCAAAAATAAACCAGCAAATGGATCAGCAGGGAGGTAGCAGATGTCACAAAATCTGTCTCGACGACAATTCGTAGCGGCCACGGCCGCCACATCCGTGGCAGTTGTCGCTGCGCCTTATGTGCGCGGTGCCTACGCGGCTGGCAAACTGACGATCGGCTTCTGGGATCACTGGGTGCCCGGAGCGAACAAGACCTCGACCGATCTCGTCAATGAATGGGCGCAAAAGGAGAAAGTCGAAGTTCAGATCGACTACATCACCAGCCAGGGCAACAAACTGCTTCTGACGATGCCCACCGAAGCGCAAGCGAAATCCGGCCACGACATCCTGGCGTCCGCGACGTGGCAGCCGCACGCGTATGCCGAACTGCTTGAGCCGGTCAACGACATCATGGAGCCGATCATCAAACGGAACGGCGACGTCAACGAGACGGTCAAATTTCTTGGCCAGGCCGATGGCAACTGGCTCGCCGTTCCCGCCTGCAGCGGTAGCCAAATCAAAGGTCCCTGCTCGCGTATCGACCTGATGAAGAAATATGCCAATATCGATGTGCAGCAGATGTATCCTGCGGGCTCGCCTCCCAAGGCCGAGAACTGGACGCTGGACACCTTCTTGAAGGCGGCGGAAGCTTGCCAAAAAGGCGGCTACGCATTCGGCATCGGTCTCGGCGAGACCACCGATAGCGTGGATACGGCCGGCACCATCTTCCAGTCATTCGGAGCTGAGCTCGTCGACGCAAAGGGGAATCTCACCGTCAAGACCGACGCGGTGCGACAGGCGCTCGAATTTTACAAGAAGCTCATCGCCTTCCTGCCGCCCGATGTGCCGTCCTGGGATGACGCCTCCAACAACAAATGGCTGATTTCCGGCAGGGGCGCGATGATCATGAATCCGCCGAGCGCCTGGGCGGTGGCCAAGCGTGATGCGCCGGACGTTGCCGCGCAATGCTGGACTCACGGCTTCCCATCCGGGCCGAAGGGCCGGTTTGCTCCCTACCTCCCCTTCTTCTGGAGCGTTTGGAATTTCTCGAAGAACAAGGAAGCCGCAAAGAGCCTGCTGACGTATCTCTCAACGCCTGAATCGATTGAAAAGCTCGTGAACGCGAGTGGCGGCTTTGATCTGCCGGCCTACGAGAAAATGACAACGTTGAAGGCATGGGCTGAGGCCGAGCCGCCGAAAGGCACGCTCTATCACTATCCGAACCCGTACAAGCACCAGACTCTGTCGATCGCGGCTTTTCCTGCGCCGCCAAAGATCGCGCAGCAGATTTACGTACACGCAACGCTGACCAAGATGTGCCTGCGTTATTACCAGGGCGAGACGATGGAAAACACGCTCGCATGGGCCGAAGGCGAGTGCGAAGGCTTCATGCGGAGCTGAAGGCACCCCGAGGTCCATCTAGCGGATCGGAAGTGGCCAGACACGCTGCCTCGTGCACGTCCTTTGACAACTCGGCGATGGCTGTCCAAAGTTCTGCGATGATAACGATATCATACACCCAACTTCGGCTTCGGGTCATTTTCGACCGAGTCTGCGGGCTGCGCCTGCCAGTTGATGTCCGCTTCGCTCCCAAGGCAACGTAATTACTGCGCGGCAGCGAAAGGGCCAAATCCGGACATTCCAGGGAGCCGCAGTCGTCAGCAATCGGGTGTGGCAGCGCACTTACTGCCGGGGCCGGTCAGTGACGCTGACTTGCCATATCGGCTGGCCGGCAGTGAACCTGCCAACACCGTGGTCCGGTCTTCCAAGGTGAGACATTGTGCGTCACCTGTTTCTCCGGCACGTCAGATAGAATGCAGTTGCCGTGGAAGCGGGACGTGCCGAGATTGCCGTTCGAGGACAGGACTAATGCCATCGGCAGGCACGCACTCTCAAGAGACCGACGCTTTTTTTCGGTTCGCACCAGAATTCACATTCCATGAAATGCGCGCGCCGCTTCTGCGGCGGGTCGCTGCCGTAACCTCAGGAGAAAACGATGAACAAGATCGATCGAAGGTCAGCGTTGGGAATCGGATTGGCAGCGGCCTCGGCGGCCTTCGTGAAGCCCGCCGCCGCTCAGACGACGGGCTACAAGGATGAGACGCCGTGGCCAGGTGTCGTGGTGCGCGCTTATGATGGCGAGACCCCATCCATCATCCCCGGTTTTAAGACCGTCTCGATGCGCGATGTCATCATGCAACCGGGATCGAAGACCATGGGTCCCCCGATGATGAATGCCATGGTCTGCCATATCATTGAAGGGGAGATGCGGCTTGACCAGGACGGAAAGACCTTTACGGCGAAGAAGAACTTTGTCTGGACCTGCAACAAAGACACAAAAGAGCAGGCGTACAATGACGGGAGCGTGGTCGCAATTATGAGGATCACGGACCTGAAGGCTTAAGGCTCGCTTCTTCGCAAGAGACTGATTGCAGGTGCGGATGGCGTACTCGACGAGGTGCCAGCCGCGCGGCTACCACAGGTGCGCGGCCAGCAAATCGCGTCGGCTCCACATCCGAAAGGAGATCTCAGTAAGGCCGGCAGGATTCGTCGCGATGGGCCAGGGCCGGAACTGCCCATACCCTCCACATAAGCCGTAAACTGGTGTAAGTTGTAAGAAGTTGGTCTTTGAAGCAGGAAATGCCGAGGTCTCCGCTCGCGAGACCAGGCCAACATGCCTTCATTGCCGACATTCTTTTATTGCCAGCGCGAGCGGTGCCCACAGTTCACACGACTCGCTCATTTCCATGGAGGCAATAATTCACGCGTCGCGGCGCTTTCAACCGAATTGGGAGGTTACCGTGAAACGCACTCTGATCTCAGCAGTAGCTCTTGTTTTCCTTCTGACGTTGGCCCAACCGGTCGCAGGCGAGGATTTGGGATCCTCGATTGTCGGTACGTGGAAGCTGACAAGCTTTGCTCGCAAGGAAGTGGCGACGGGCAAGACCGCCGCTACGTTCGGCGAGCACCCGCTGGGTTACGCCTACTACACGAAGGGTGGCCGCTTTCTTATCTTCGCGGTGTCACAAGACCGTAAAAAGAACGAGAAGGCCGACCCCACGGACGCGGAACGTGTCGAACTTTTCAAGAGTATGTTTGCGTGGGGCGGTAATTATAAGACCGAAGGCAACAAGGTCATCTACAACGTCGATATCGCCTGGGTCCAGTCATGGATCGGCACCACCCGGACGTATCAAGTGGAGACGGCGGGCAACAAGTTGACGGTGACAACACCGTCATTCAAAAGCACTGTAGATGGCCAAGACATCGTAGTTGTCACCACTTACGAGCGGACCGAGTAGCTTCCCGTCGATCGCTTACGGCTGCATCAATGTCTGCTGTGGCGGAGCCAATTTCCGTCACGAGAGTCCGCTGCGGGTCAAAAGCAGCCGGCGACGACCAAGCGGGCAACTTCCGTTTTACCCCCGGAAGCCGACGTTATCAGTACATGCCCTAGGCCCCGACCTCGACCCCCAGGGCGGCGGCGATGGCCGTCATCCGGGGGGCGCCCAGGACCGACACCAGCGCCGACCAGCCGGCGCGGAAGCGGTCATTGCTGATAGCCATTGGATCCCGCTGTGCGAGAAACGACCACCAGAGCAGCGCGCGGCCGGCGTCAGCGTAAACGCGTTGCAGCGCGTCCGGGACACGAGAGTGACGATCGCTGTCGACCACACTCCGTCAGTGCGAGCGCAGCGAAGCAATCCAGACGTCACCGCGGAGGGATTCTGGGTTGCTTCGCTGCGCTCGCAATGACGGTGTTTGTTGAGATAGTGTGCATACTATCTCCCCGATGTCGTCCCGGCCTTCGCCGGGACGACCATATTGAGAGAGTAGCGCCAACCGCGCCGCATTGTGAGTTGTGCCGGAGCCAAGGACCGCTACCATGCGCTCTCCCGTGGAACACGGGAGACAGCAGAACATGCGGGAGGCGACATGAGCGAGCAGGCACGCAAGGTGAAGGGATCGGATCTGCTTGTCGCGGCGCTGGAGAATGAGGGCGTCGACCGCATCTTCGGCGTTCCCGGCGAGGAAAATCTCGACCTGGTGGAATCGCTGCGCAACTCCCGGATCGAACTGGTCCTGACCCGCCACGAGCAGGCCGCAGCCTTCATGGCCGCAACTCATGGGCGGCTGACCGGCAAGCCGGGGGTTTGCCTGTCGACACTCGGCCCGGGCGCGCTCAACCTGTCCACCGGTGCGGCCTATGCGCATCTCGGCGCGATGCCGATGATCCTGATCACCGGCCAGAAGGCGATCATGAGCAGCCGGCAGGCGCGCTTCCAGATCGTTGACGTCGTCGCGACGATGAAGCCGCTGACGAAACTAGCCCGCCAGATCGTCAGCGCCTCCAGCATCCCGACGGTGGTGCGTGATGCCTTCCGCGCAGCGATGGAGGAGCGGCCGGGGCCTGTGCATCTCGAACTGCCCGAGGACGTCGCCGGCGAGGAGGTGGCGTCCGTCCCGGTGATCCCGGTTCATCCGATCGAAATCCCCGTCGCCCATCGCGCCGCGCTCGACCGCGCCGCCGAGATGATCTTGGCCGCGAAGCGTCCGCTGGTGATGATGGGGGCCGCGACCAGCCGGCCGCGGTCGACACATGGGATTGCGACTTTCGTGCGCCGGACCGGCATGCCGTTCTTCACCACGCAGATGGGAAAGGGCACTGTGCCCGGCGGCACCAATCTCTATATGGGCACCGCGGCGCTGTCCGAGCGCGACTACGTCCATGACGCGATCGATGCAGCCGATCTGATCGTGGCGATCGGTCACGATCCCGTCGAGAAGCCGCCCTTCATCATGGGGCCTTCCGGCCCGAAGGTCATTCACGTCAGCTACACGCCGGCGAGTGTCGAGCAGGTCTATTTTCCCGACGCGGAGGTCGTCGGCGACGTCGGCCCGAGTCTCGAGCTTTTGGCCGACCGCGTCGAAGGCAAGCTGCCGCAGGCAGCAGCGCTGTTGCCGTTGCGTGAAGGAATTCTCAATCACATCGCCGATCGCGCCACCGAGGCGCGCTGGCCGCCGACGCCGCAGCGCATCGTGCACGACATCAGGCAGGTGATGCCCGAGAACGGCATCGTCGCGCTCGACAACGGCATGTACAAGATCTGGTTCGCACGCAACTACCGCACCCGCGTCGCCAACACGCTATTGCTCGACAATGCGCTGGCGACGATGGGCGCCGGTCTGCCGTCGGCGATGATGGCGGCGATGCTCTATCCCGACCGCCGCGTGCTCGCGGTCGCCGGCGACGGCGGCTTCATGATGAACAGCCAGGAGATGGAGACGGCCGTCCGTCTCAAGCTCAACCTTGTCGTTCTGGTGCTCGAAGACAACGCCTACGGCATGATCCGCTGGAAGCAGGCCGTCGATCACTTTGCGGATTTCGGCATGACCTTTGGCAATCCCGATTTCTCCCTGTACGCCAAGGCTTATGGCGCGAAAGGACATCGGATCGAGAGTATCGACAGCTTCGTGCCGACGCTCGATGCCGCGTTCAAGGAGGGCGGCGTGCACCTGATCTCGATCCCGATCGACTATTCCGAGAACGTGCGGGTGCTGGTCGACGAGTTGCGGGCGCGGGACAGGTAGGGGCGATGGCCCTTCGGAGGCGGTGAATGTGCGCGGCATCATGGTTCGAGACGCGCCGTGCCCGGTGCTCCTCGCCATGAGGGTCAAGGATCCGGCCGCGAAAACAGGACCTCATCCTGAGGAGGCCGCTGCAAGCGGGCGTCTCGAAGGATGTGCCGCAAGGGGGACTGTAACCGGACGTTTCAATTGCGGCCGTGTCTGATTTTGGTGCACGGGGATACCAGCCATTCCTTGAAATATATCGTTCCCCGATATATTGGCAGGCGCGAGAATCCTCCCGACAAGAGCAAACATGCGCCAGACCCTGGACATCACCGGCGGGCTCCCGCGTCATCGCGGCAAGCTCGGAGACTTCACTGCCGACCGCCGCGTGCTGGTCCTGATCGGCATGGCCCTGCTGGTCGGCAGCGCCGGGGCCGGCGCCGGCGCCGGCGGGGTGCTGCTGAAGCTGATTGCGCTGGTCACGAACCTGGTCTGGTTCGGCCAGGTCAGCACAGAGAACGTCTCGCTCGCGAACGCCCATCCGGGGCTCTGGATGGTGCTGGCGCCCGCGCTCGGCGGTCTCGTGATCGGGCTGATGGCGCGCTTCGGCTCGGAGAAGATCCGGGGGCACGGCATTCCCGAGGCGATCGAGGCGATCCTGATCGGCGGCAGCCGCATGCAGCCGAAGGTGGCGATCCTGAAGCCGCTGTCCTCGGCGGTGTCGATCGGCAGCGGCGGTCCGTTCGGCGCCGAGGGACCGATCATCATGACCGGCGGCGCGATCGGCTCGATCTTCGCCCAGTGCTTCCATCTCACTGCGGCCGAGCGCAAGACGCTGCTGGTCGCGGGCGCGGCCGCCGGCATGACGGCGATCTTCGGCACGCCGATCGCGGCGGTCCTGCTCGCGGTCGAGCTGTTGCTGTTCGAATGGAAGCCGCGCAGCTTCCTGCCGGTCGTGACGGGCGCCGTGATCTCGGCAGCATGGCGGCCACTGCTGTTCGGAACCGGGCCGCTGTTTCCGTTCGCGGAGCGACCGGACCTGCCGTGGTGGGGACTGGCGGCTGCGATCGGCGTCGGCGTCGTTGCCGGCCTGCAATCCGGACTGATGACGCGGCTGCTCTATGCGGCCGAGGATCTGTTCGACCATGTACCGCTGCACTGGATGTGGTGGCCGATGCTGGGCGGCCTGGTCGTCGGCCTCGGCGGTCTCGTCGACCCGCGCGCGCTCGGCGTCGGTTACGACGTCATCGCTGATCTGTTGTCCGGCCACATGATGCGCGACGAGGCGATCCGGCTGTTGCTGGTCAAGTCCGCGATCTGGGTGATCGCGCTGGCCTCGGGCACGTCTGGCGGCGTGCTGGCGCCGCTGCTCATTCTCGGCGGTACGGCCGGCTGGATGGAGGGGCTCGTCCTGCCAGGTGGCGCTTCGTTCTGGGCGCTGGTCGGCATGGCCGCGATGATGGGCGGCACGATGCGTTCGCCGCTCACCGGCGTGATGTTCGCAATCGAGTTGACCGGCAACATCGACATGCTGCTGCCGCTGCTGGCCGCGACCGGAGCCGCGCATGCCGTCACCGTCCTGCTGCTGAAGCGCTCGATCCTCACTGAGAAGATCGCGCGTCGCGGCCAGCACATCACGCGCGAATATGCGATCGATCCGTTCGAACTGCTGCGCGCCGCCGACGTCATGGTGAAGAACGTCGACACCTTGCCGGTCGACATGCCCAACGACGCGGCGGTCGCCTTCTTCACCTCGGAGGAACGGCGTCACAAGTCCTACCCCGTCGTCACCGCCGATGGACGGCTCACCGGAATGGTCACCCGCGCCGACGTGCTGCGCTGGCGCACCGAGGGCGATCACCAGGCTGCAACGCTCGATGATGTCGTCTCGGACACCTCGGCCGTGGTGGCACATCCCGACGACGTGCTGGGGCGGGTTGCCGATCTCATGGTCGCTTCCGATCTCGGGCGCCTGCCGGTGGTCGAGCGCGCCAACCTTCGTGTCGTAGGTCTGGTTGCGCGCAAGGATCTCTTGCGAATTCGCGCCGTCGTGAATGCACAGGAGGAAGACCGCAACACATATTTCCTGCGCGAAAAGACGCTTGTGCCGGAGGCGCGGATCGCGGAAGGTCAGCCCCTCTGAACTCCACAACTGGCAGGAATGGAAATGACCCGCGTTCGCTGTATCACCGAGATGGGCATGGGTGTCGACGTCCACGGCAGGGACGCGACCAAGGCGGCAAAGCGCGCCGTCTCGGATGCGATCAGGCACTCGAGCCTCGGCTTCTTCCGGATGCTCGGCAAGACCGCGAATGACATGTTCGTCGACGCGACGATCGCAGTGCCCAACCCGGAAGCCGTCGACAAGGAGGCGGTCGCGAAGGAGCTTCCTTACGGCACCGTCACGGTCAACGCAGTGAAGGGCGGGCTCGAAATTCCGGCCGAGCAGGGTAGCGATTCCATCCTCATCGCCAATGCGGCCGTCATCGTCAGCTTCGACAAGGAGTAGGACAGGGTGTCCGACAGCGATGTAAGGCTGCTGGACCGCCCGATCTGGACTGCGCTGACGACCCGCCAGAAGCATCTGGCGGAGGGCGGCCCGCGAGCGATACGCTATCCCGTGACGATGACGCCCTTCGCCGACATGGTCGATATGTCGGCGGCGAGTTTCGCAGCGCTCGCCGAGCTCCTGTCGGGCTCGGAAGTTGCCGCGCTGTTCACCCTTGAAGCCATCAGTCCTCCCGCCGGCTTCAAGGTCGTGCTCGCCGAGACCGGCGAGCAAATGATCGGCTCGCCCGCCGATAGCCCGCTGCGCGACGCCGAAATCGTCACGTTAGGGGCCGCCGACGTGCCCGCCATGATGGCGCTGACCGCGCTGACCAAGCCTGGTCCGTTCGCCGCGCGGACGCACGAGCTCGGCGCGTTCCTCGGGATCCGCTCAGGCGGCGAACTGGTGGCGATGGCCGGCGAGCGGATGAAGCCTGGCAATTTCACCGAGATGACGGCGGTCTGCGTGCATCCTGCCCATCGCGGGCGCGGCTACGCCCAGGCGCTGCTCGGGGCGATCGCGCGCCAGATCGAGGCGCGGGGCGAAATTCCATTCCTGCACGTGTTTTCGAACAACGCATCGGCGATCGCGCTGTACCAGCGGCAGGGGATGAGAATCCGCCGCCGCATGCATGTCACCGCGCTGATGAAGCAGGCGTGAAGCGCGCCCCCGGGTCGTTGATCAGGTCTTGTAGTCCACGAGCAGCGCGTTCGACGAGGAGGACGACGAGGCGCTGCCGCTGGAGGAATAGGAAGAGGTCTGGCTCGTCGCGTCCTTCAGGAGTGCGATCAGCTCCTTCATCAGGTCCGCGTCGCTAGTGGAGGACGAGCTGGACGAGGACGTGCTGCTCGTGCTGCTGGTGCTCGAGCTGTCGCTGCTTGCGTCCGGCGGCGGGGACGGCCCGCCGGCACTGCCGGAGAAGGTGTTGGCGAACACGTTCTTCAGCTCGCTCGCCTGGTCGCTGGTCAGTTTGCCGCTCGACACCTCGTTCTGGATGAGGTCGTCGATCTTGGATTGCATCTCGTCGGGCGAGGGCGGGGTCGAGGAGCTCGAGCTGCTGCTCGCGCCGCTCTTCAGGGAGGAATCGATGTCGTCGAGCGCCGACGACAGCGCCGATTCGTCGCTGGAGCTGATCTTGCCTGAGGAGACTTCCTTCGTGAGCTCGCTCTTGAGCAGATCGAGCGGAGAATAGGAGCTGGAGGTCGCTGAAATCGAGGTCATTGCCGGTCACCTTGATTGAGTTGAGAAACGCCTAACTTGACCGTGAGGCTAAAGGTCGCGCGCTTAACGAGGCCTTGCCGGAAGAATTGCGGGGCTTTTCGTTGTGTTGCTCGCGCGTCGGTGAACACGCCTCGAAACAAAAATGTCGGGCCGGAGACTGAAAGTCTTGTCGGAGAGGCGGGCTTCCCAACCGGTGATCTCTCGCTATATCTGTCGCAACCAATAGTGGGAGGCAGGAGCAGATGGACGCCAGGACCAGGGATTTTTCCGCTGCGCGGACGGCGATGCAGCGTTACGTCGATCAGGAGATCATCCCGGGCGTGTCCTGGGCTGTGGTGCGTGGCCGCGATGTCGTCGATCAGCAATGCGTCGGCTTCGCCGACCGCGAGGCGAGCATTGTGCTGCGTCCGGACCACATCTTCCGGGCCTTCTCCAACACCAAGATCTTCGTCACCTGCGCGATCATGCTGCTGGTGGAGGAAGGCCGTATCGGTCTTGACGACGTGGTTGAAAAATTCCTGCCGCAGCTCGGCAATCGCAAGGTGTTGAAACCGGGCGCCGCGAGTCTCGCTGATGTCGAGCCGGCGAAGAGCCCGATCACGATCCGCCAGCTCCTGACCCACACCTCCGGCTTGAGCTATGGCATCTTCGATCCCGGCACGGTGCTGTTCAGGGGGTACAACGAAGCGCGCATCCTCAATCCGCTGACACCGCTCACCGACATGATCGACAGGCTTGCCGATCTGCCGCTGTCCTATCATCCCGGCACGGCCTGGGAATATTCCGTCGCTACCGACGTGCTCGGCCGTGTCGTGGAGGTCGTCTCCGGCGAGTCACTCGATGCCTTCCTGAAAGCACGCATCTTCGATCCGCTGGGCATGGCCGACACTGGTTTTCATGTGCCGGAGGTGGAGCAGGGCAGGCTGGCCGCGCTTTATAACGGCGCCGACGTGCTCGACCCGATGAAGCCCGGCCTCACGCGAGCCGACAACCTGCCCTATCCGCAAGCCTATCGGCGGCCGTTCCCGCGGCTGTCGGGCGGCGGTGGCCTGGTCTCGACCCTCCCGGACATGCTCGCGCTGGTACGCGCGCTGCTGCCGGGATCGGACGCGCTCCTGAAGCCCGAGACGCTGCGGCAGATGATGACGAACCAGCTCCCGGCGGGCCGGACGATCCGCTTCGCCAATCTCGGGCCGGTCCCGGGAAAAGGCTTTGGCCTCGGCGGCGCCGTCACCTTCGCGCCGACGCCCTTTGATCCCGCAAATTCGATTGGCGAATTCCAGTGGGGCGGCCTTGCCGGCACCCATTGGTGGATCTGCCCGCAGGCCAACACCGCCGGCATCCTGATGACGCAGCGTTACATGGGCTTCTGGAATCCCTTCTTCTTCGAGTTCAAGCGCCTCGCCTATGAGGCGGTCGGCGCGGGGTGACGAGGGCGCAGCCCGGTTCGTCGGCCCTGCCTTGCGACAGCGCAATGCGGGCGGGAGGCATTTCCTCCCGCCCGTCGACGTTGTCGTTAGTCCTTCCACGGATCGAATTCGCCTTCGCCGGCCATGGCGACGGCGAACGGCCGCAGCGTGTGCAAGACCCGCACGGTGCCGGCGTGCTGCGCCAGCACGTCGGGCAGGCGGCGATAGGCCATTGGGCTCTCGTCGAGGTCGGCACCGATCAAGGTGACGCCGCGCTCGTTGAGCCAGCGGTCCATCTCCGCGCGCGAGAAGCGCCGCTTCGCCTCCTTGCGCCCGAACAGGCGGCCGGCGCCGTGCACGGTCGAGTAGAGCGAAGCCTTGGCTTCCGGACTATCGACGCCCTCGAGGATCACGGCGTCGTCGCCCATCGAACCGCCGACGAATCCCTTCTGGCCGGGAAACGCCGGCGTCGCGCCCTTGCGCACCACCCACAAATCCTTGCCGCCGTGGGTCTCACGCCAGGCATAGTTGTGGTGGTTGTGCACGCTCTCGGTCACGTTGCCGCCGATGATCCGGCGGACGCGCTCCACGACCCACTCGCGGCCCGCATAGGCATAGCGCCCGGCGAGATGCATCGCGGCGATGTAGCGGCGGCCGAGCTCGGAGTCCTCGTCGACCACGGCGGGCGGGACGTTCATGCCGTCCTTGCCGCCGGCGGCCTTCAGGTAGCGCGTCGCGGAGGTGTGCCCGAGACCGCGGCTTCCAAAGTGGACGCCGATCCAGACAAAGCCTTCCTCGTCGCGCATGAGGTCGACATAGTGGTTGCCGGACCCGACCGTGCCGAGCTGGCTCACCGCCTTCTGGCGGTAGGCCTCCATGTCGCTCTCGCGCCAGGCTTCTGCGTCGTCGAACAGCTCGTGCTCGGCCCGCTCGGCATTGGCGCGGCCAACCCCGAACGAGATCGTCTTGGCGACGTCGCGGATGATCGTGGGCACGATGCCCGCGATGTCGTCGAAGTGCGTGTCGAGCCGCGCGGCCATGTTGCCGCAGCCGATGTCGAAACCGACGCCGGAGATGCTGACCTGCTTCTCGTAGGCGATGACCCCGCCGACCGGCTGGGCGTAGCCGAGATGGCCGTCGGCGCAGATCACGCCGGACACGACATTGCCGACCGCCATGCAGTTGCGCATCTGCGTAACCGTCGCCTCGTCATGCGCGCCGAAGATCTTCAGCGGCGCGTTCTGGAAGCGCGCCTCCTGCGGACGAAGGTTTGCGATCTCGCTCGCGGCCGCATTGGCCTCGCGGGCGAGATGCTCCTTGCGCGCCGCGTCCCGGTACAGGCACCAGGCCGGCTGGCCGCGTCCTTCGCCGACGCGCGAATCCGGATCGACACCGGCGGCGAGGCAGAGCTCGCGGGCACGTTCCATGTAAGGATCAGATCGTCGCATGGTTTTGCTTCCTGCTTCACATCCCGCGCGCATCATAGCCGGGGCACGAGGATCATTTCAGAGATTTCGGAGGCCCCGGGCGCGATGTCTCGCGTCCGGGGCCGTTGTCGTTGCGCATCAGTTCAGCGCCGTCTCCGATGCCGCGATCCACGCGACCACGGCTTCAGAGAAGCCGTTGACGCGGGTCCAGGCGCCGTGGCCGACACCGTGCTGATACGAGGCCACGTTCACCATCGTTCCGCGCGCCCTGGGCTCGGGCACCTGGTCGTGGCTCTGCTCGTCGGTGAAGACGATCAGGCGGTCGCCCTTGCGGTCGATCTCGGCGACGGCCTTGCCGAGATAGGTTCCGCCATGCGGCTGCGAGTTGATGATCGCGTCCCGCAGTGCGAAGCCGCGGCGGGGCGGGACCTTCACAACTTCATTGCTGAAGGTGAAGATCTCGACCTCGTCGCAGATCTCGCGTGCCAGGATGGCGAGACCGCACGCCGCCTCCGCGCGCGTCATTTCCGACTGCGCGGAGAGGGTCGCGAACATCGAGCCCGACACGTCGATCAGCAGCCGTGTGCGGCCGGGGAGCCGCACATGGTCCTTGACCGACTTCAGCATCGCACCTTCGAGCTCGGGCTCGAAATCCGGCGCATAGCGCGCCGCCGTGATGAAGCGATAGGGCAGGATACGATCCGTCCGCATCGCCTCGATCGTGCCTGCGATGGTCTCGCGCGGCACCTGCGCGTTCTGCATCAGCCGCAGATTGCGCAAGAGCGCCATGCCGCCGAGCTTGCGCTCGGCGATAAGCCGCTCGAAGGTCTCGCGCTTGCTCTTTCCGGCCGAGAGCGAAACCTCCCAGGTGTCGGGGGAGGCGAGCTCGCCGTCGACGAGCTGCTTCCACACCTTTTCCTGCTCGGCGTCCTTCGGCTTGGCGTGCACCAGGAACAGCACGTCCCGGATGCGCACCGCGCCGTCGCGGTCGTACTTGGCGAGCTGATAGGCGTCGAACTTGGTCAGTGCGCGGGCGAGGCCCTTCTTGACCTGCGCCGAGACCGGCTGACGCTTGCGCTGCTGCATCGGGCCGAGGGCATCCGCCCAGTAGATCGCAAGCAGCTCTGTCATCTCGTCGGGCCGCTGGATCACCTGGGCGAGCGTGTCGGCGACGAGAGCGCGATGCTTCTCGTTGCGCGCCATCTCGCGGATGACGAGCAGCGGTGCGTGCCGCAGCTTCATCACCTCGCGCGCCTCGATCGCGAGTTGCGCGACGCGGGCGGGGGCGACCTTGGACACCAGCGCCTTGATGCGGTCGGCGATCGAAACGCCGTCCTCGTAGAACTGGTCCTCCCACAGGAGGCAGTTCATCAGCGCCCGCTTCAGCTCCATCTCGGGCGTGAAGCGCGTTGCACGTGCGCCCTCACGCGTGAAGGCGCGAACGATCTTGTTGAGCCTGACCATGACGGCCTCCTCTGGGTTGATGGTGGAATGGAAACCGGGGCCAGGGAACAAGCGAGGCTGTACTGCCCTTGCGGGCACGTCACATGCTCTACCGCTGAGCTACGGACTTTCGTCCGGAAGGAGCCGAACCTTCGACCTTGCGATCCGAAGTAACAGCGCTCTTCACCACCGGCGATGGGGGACAAGAATGACACGATCCGGGAACAGGCGATTGCTGTGACCCGGCAAGCCGAAGCTGGCCGGAAAGCGCTCTAACTTCTGAGCTACCGGTGCATGGAACACCGGGCGGGATTCGAACCCGCGACCTCTCGCGTGACAGGCGAAGTAACAGAAATCTTCACCACGGACCGTGATGGGGTTGGCGGGGAACGGGCGACGCTGCTCTGCTCTTTGAGCGGACTGAGCTACGGCATTTCAGCCGGCGGGATACGAACCCGCGACCTCCGTCCTGGCAAGCCAGGCCGGCGCTCTAACCGAAGTAACAGACATCTTCACCACCGCCAGGCCGGAGCTTTCGCACCGGCCGTTGATCGATACGCTGGGGAACGGGCGACATCGGCTTTCAGTGACGACAACACAGGATCCGTCCTTGCTCACAGATACTGCGCCGGGCCGCGTGCAAGCCCTTTCCGAGGCCGCATCCCGGTGCGTGTGTCAAAGGCGGGAGGCATACCCGCTTTGCCGTGGTGGAGAAGTATCCGACATCTTCACCACCAGCGTCGGTTGAGCCGCGACCATCGCGGCAAACCGATTTACGAATATTCTATCGCGGCGCTTTCGACGCGCCGCAGTTTGCGAACCCTTTGGGGTTCGCTCTGCCATCGGTGTCCGGCTCTTCGCCTCGTTCCCTCCGGCAGGCCCCGCGCGCTTGGGCACGCGCCTCTCCAGCGCGAGCCCCGGGATCCGGGTCTCCCGTTTCCGGCGATTGCCGGGATGTTCAAACAGGCCGCGCGGTGGGCAACAAAAAACCCTCCGGAGCGGCAGGCTCGGGAGGGTCCGTGAGAAGCGGACTGTCGATCTCGCTCTCAAGCGAGATCGCTCCCATGAGCCGGGCATGCGAAATCGATTGGCCGAAGGCCATTCGACATGCAGGTTAGGATTTCGTAGCGGTGCAGCATCGCTCGGTTCATGTTGTCATTCGCGAACGCAAGTGTTCGCGAGGGCCGCGGAAATACGCCCGCAACCTGCGGATGTCAAGCGACACGTGTGTGAGAATTGCAAATGACGGACGAATGACGTGCCAACCTATCTCGGCCTCGATGGATTTCGCTACGGCTGGGTCGCGGCCTGGATCGACGAGAGCGGCGATCACGGCTTCGATTATTCACCGGGGCTCACGCGGCTGCTCGCGATGCCGCATGCGAGGGCGATGATCGACATGCCGATCGGATTGAAGACCGATGGCTATCGCGTCTGCGATCTACATGCTCGCCAGATGGTCGGCGCAGCCGTGTTCCTCGGCGCGCGCCGAAACCTCTGGGAGTTCTCAGACATGGCGGCGGCCAATCGGCATTACTGGGAGCACGAAGGCAAGGGCAGGGGTGTGTCGGCTCAGCTCTGGAACATCAGGGACAAGCTTAAGGAGATCGACGATGTCATGACGCCGGCACGGCAGGAGACCATCGGTGAAGCGCATCCGGAATTGATCTTCTGGAATCTCGCTGGCCGTGTCCGGCTCGAACCGAAGACATCTGCGCACGGCCGCGCGCAGCGCATCGCGCTCCTGAAGCAACGCGGCTTCACACGACTGCGCAAATGGCTGACGCAGCGTCACGGCACCGGCATCGGCCGCGACGATCTGATTGATGCCTGTGCCTGCGCGGTTGCGGCGCGTGACGGCACGCAGCGTGTCGGCGGCGACGAGATCGATCCACGCGGCCTGCGGATGGAGATCAACTACTGAGACTGTCGGCTTCCGCGGGCACCGATACCTATCGGGAAAGAATGGCAGTTTCTTTGGCATGAATAGGAACTGCGGTGGCTGGCTCGCGTTCTCCGTGCGAACCGAATAGACAGAAATCCGCGATGAATGATGCCAGTCAATTCGCGACCGCGATGCTCGCGCTCGCCTTCACCGCAGCCCTGCTCATCACCGGGCAGCTCTTCATCGAGCAGCGCGCAGAGCGCGAGATCGCCTACGCGACAAGTCATTTGCTGCGGCCATTGTGAAGAAGCTTCGGCACGGGATAATCGTGTGATGGCCGCCCGACCTTGCGCCATTCGACGGCTCGCCTAGATTAGCAGGCGTCTCAAGAATGAAGCAGGGGTCCTGATGTCTGATCTGTCCGTCTTTCCCATCACCAAGCGTTGGCCAGCCAAGCATCCCGAACTGCTTCAGCTTTATTCCCTGCCGACGCCCAACGGGGTGAAGGTTTCGATCATGCTGGAGGAGATCGGACTGCCTTATGAGGTCCATCTCATCGACTTCGGCAAGGACGATCAGAAGACACCTGAATTTCTCTCGCTCAATCCGAACGGCAAGATCCCGGCGATCCTCGATCCCAACGGTCCCGGCGGCAGGCCGCTGCCGCTGTTCGAGTCGGGGGCGATCCTGCAATACCTGGCGGAGAAAACCGGCAAGCTGCTGCCGCAGGATGCCGCGCGCCGCTACCAGACCATCCAGTGGGTGCACTTCCAGATGGGCGGCATCGGGCCGATGTTCGGCCAGGTCGGCTTCTTCCACAAATTCGCCGGCAAGGATTTTGAGGACAAGCGGCCGCTCGAGCGCTACGTCGACGAATCCAAGCGTCTGCTCGGGGTGATGGAATCCCATCTCGCCGGCCGGCAATGGTTCATGGACGACGACTACACCATCGCCGACATCTCCATGCTCGGCTGGGTGCGCAATCTCGTCGGTTTTTACGGGGCAGGCGAGCTTGTCGAGTTCAGCCAGTTCAACTCGGTCGCCGCCTGGCTCGAGCGCGGGCTGGCGCGTCCGGCGGTGCAGCGCGGGCTCAATATTCCGAAGCGGCCGTGAAGCTAGCTCAGCGCTTTGTAGGTCATGTAGAGCGCCATCAGCGAGACGAAGCCGATCATCATCCGGCGCAGCACCGACTTGCTGACACCGTTGGCCATCCGCGCGCCAAGGTCGGTGCCGACCCAGAGGCCGGCCAGGATGCCGATGATGGCGGGCCAGCCGACCACGTGGCCTTTGCTCCAGTAGATGGACGCGGGCGGAATCGTGGTCGGGATCACGGAGAAGATGAGGCTGACGAGCTGGGCCTGATGCTGCGGCACGCGCAAGCCTGCCGCGAGGCCGACCGTGATCGCAAGTCCGCCGCCGATGCCCATGAAGCCCGAAGAGAAGCCGGCGAGCGTGCCGACGAGGAGTAGGGGCAGCCACGGCAGCTCGCGTCGCTTGCCGATCTCGTCATTCCCGTCCTTGCGTTCACGCCGCAGAGCGAGCGCCGCGATCAGCGCAACGAGGTAAACGACATAGGCCCATTGCAGGAAGGAGTCGGAAACTGCCACGGCAGCATAGCCGCCGCTCACGCCGCCGATGAGAAATCCGAGTCCAATCCAGATGATCCATGGCAGCGGGCTGCGATTGCCGCCCTGCCAGTAGCGGCGCACGCCGGCAAGACCCGTCGGCGGCACCTGCGCGATCAGCGACGTGCCTTGTGCCACATGCTGCTCGGCGCCAAGCAGGAGCACGGAAAAGACGACGAGGCCGCCGCCCGGGCTCACGCCCATGAAGCCCGACGTCAGTCCTCCGGCAAGTCCGACGCCGATGCCAGCGAGCAGTTCATGGATCCAGGACATCGCTCAGGCCCTGGTCCTGCGCCTGACGTCCGGCTTGGTCGTGCGAAAGCCATCGATCACGCCCGCGACAGCCGTCATGCACGCCTCGACGTCGATGTCCTCGCCCCAGCACTTCTGCAGCACAAAACCCTGGAAGATCGCGATCAGGACGCGCGCCGTCGCATCGGCGTCGAGGTGGCGCTTGATCAGCCCGTCATGCTGGGCCCGTTCGATCAACGCCACGATCAGCGCGCGCGGCATGTCGATGCCTTCGACGACGCTGGCACGGACGCGCCGGTTTCGCAGCGCTTCCGCCCAGCCATGGATTCCGACGCGCCGCCGCGCTTCGCCTGCGGGCTCGGTGAGCCATTGTGCGTAAACGCGGACCAGCGCGTGAAGCGCTTCGAGCGGATCGCTCGAGCCTTGTGCAACCGAGTTGAGCACGGCCTCGCGGCGATGGCGGTCGTCCGCCAGTGCCTCGATCAGATCGTCCTTGCTCCGGAAGTAGAGATAGACCGCGCCATGGCTCAGCCCCGAGCGCTTGACGATATCGGCCATGCCGGTCTGGTGAAAGCCATCCTCGGAAAAGCAGGCAAGCGCAGCCTCGAGAACCTGCTGACGGCGGCCTTCACGCTTTTTCTCGGTGATTTTCGGCACGGGTCCGTCCCCGGATAAGTGACCGATCGATCGGTTTAAGCTTCGTCAAGCCATCCGATCGGCGGCACGGTTCAAGCAGGGGAATTGACGGGGGATCGGGCCGAGCGGGGGCTATTGCCCGGGCTCGAAGTCGCGACGCTAGAACAGCCGGCCGCCGTTCGGCACGCGCTTGCTCGGCTGCACCAGCACGACCTTGCCTTCGGCATCGGGGAAGCCGAGCGTCAGCACCTCGGAGACAACGGGTCCGATCTGGCGCGGCGGGAAATTGACGACCGCCGCGACCTGTTGTCCCACCAGCGTCTCCAGCGGATGGTTCTCGGTGATCTGCGCCGAGCTCTTGCGCACGCCGATCACGGGACCGAAGTCGATCCAGAGCCGCCAGGCCGGCTTGCGCGCCTCCGGGAACGGCTTGGCATCGATGATGGTGCCGACGCGGATATCGACCGCGAGAAATGTGTTGAAGTCGATTGTCGACGACGCGGCCGCGGCGGGATCGTGGGTGACGTGCATGATGTGTCCGTTCGGGGAATTCACAGCTTCGTTCGGAATATTGTGGCGCGAACCGGAGTTTCGTACAACGCCGCGACCACAGCATCACACCACGCATGCGCGAGGACCGGGTCTTGCCCAGCATCATCTACGGCATCAAGAATTGCGACAACATGAAGAAGGCACGTGCCTGGCTCGATACGCATGGCGTCGCCTATGAGTTCCACGACTACAAGGCCGCGGGCGTGGAGAAGGACAAGCTCAAGCAGTGGAGCGACGAGGTCGGCTGGGAGACGCTGCTCAATCGCGCCGGCACGACCTTCAAGAAGCTGCCCGATGCCGACAAGGACGGCTTGAACGAGAAGAAGGCGCTGGCATTGATGCTAGCGCAACCATCGATGATCAAGCGACCGGTGCTGGAAATCGGCAGCAAGCTCCTGGTCGGCTTCAAGCCCGATATCTATGCCAAGGAAGTCGGCGCCAAGTCGCGCAAAGGCTAGTTCAGTTCGATGATCTCGGCGGTGACGCCGGGGCCGGGCTGGTCGGTGAATTCGATCACGTCCGCGGCCGCGATGCGGCCCGGTGCGCGATGGAAGAGATCGTGGTCGATCACGGCGCGCAGTTTTGGACGCGGCAGCGCGTCATTTGCGCGCATAAGGTTCTTGATCTCGAATCCGCCGTCCTCGCAAAACGTCTTCAGCGACGCGATGATGTGGCTGACCTTGTCGTCGGTCAGGAAAGGCAGCAGCAGCCGTTCATAGGCGACGACGCGTCCGTAGATGTCGTCGACGTCGGCAATGCTGTAGACCGGAAGTCCGCACGCAACGCACTCATGGTAGATGGGCATCACGAACGACGCGAGCCGCGGCCCCACATAATCGTCCAGGAAAATGCCTTTGCCGGTATGCCCGTAGGCGCGCGAGATGCGCGTGCCTTCGCTCTGGATCGTTAGACGCGGCGTCGGCGTCGACGTATCCACCGTGTAGTAGATGAGATCGGACAGCTCCTCCTCGAGTCGCGCGGGCTGGTACTCCCAGATCGCCGGTGCAATCTGCTGGCGCGCGTAAAGTCGCAGCCACGTGTTCAACAGATCGCGCTGCTTGATCGACTTGACGATGGAGGGAGCAGCGCTTGCGAAATCCAAAACAATATTCCCGGCGAACAGAAACGCGCGGCATGATCCTTGCCGCGGGAAAATTTTCTATGAAGGCTGGCGCGCGGGACCAAAGACCGTTAACGACAGCTTGATGACCGGCGCTTTGCGAACCGGGAAGCCGGGCGGGCGCGATATCAAAACACCTCCGACTAAGGGAGCATATGTATCCCGGCCGGAGGCTTGATCTGCTTAGCTTTCCGCCTTGCCTAACCCCCGTCACCTCCGGCATATTCCGCGCCCGGAGGCGGCGTTCCGGGATGGGCTCCAAGGCCTCCGGAAAGCCGATAGTCAACAAGGACAGCCACGCGCGGCCAGCGCGTCGCGCGGGGAGGGGGAGATCTGTTTGGCCGATGAGTTCATTCTCGAAACGGAAGGCCTGACCAAGGAGTTCGCGGGCTTCTTTGCTGTCCGCAACGTTGCGCTCAAGGTCCGCCGTGGGAGCATTCACGCCTTGATCGGTCCGAACGGGGCCGGGAAGACGACCTGCTTCAATCTGTTGACCAAGTTCCTGAAACCGTCCGCCGGAAAAATCCTGTACAAGGGACAGGACATCACCGCGATGGCGCCGGCCGACGTGGCCCGCATGGGGCTGGTGCGTTCGTTCCAGATTTCGGCGGTATTTCCGCATCTCACCGCGCTTGAAAACGTCCGTGTCGCGCTTCAGCGCCAGCACGGCAGCTCCTTTGATTTCTGGCGCTCGAAGTCGGTGCTCAACCGCTTCAACAATCGCGCGCTTGAGCTGTTGAACGATGTCGGCCTCAGCGAGTTTGCCAATACGCCCGCGGTGGAGATGCCCTACGGGCGCAAGCGCGCACTTGAGATCGCAACCACGCTCGCGCTCGACCCGGAGATGATGCTGCTGGACGAGCCGATGGCCGGCATGGGTCACGAGGACATCGACAAGATCGCGGCGCTGATCAAGCGTATTTCGGCGAAGTATACCATCCTGATGGTCGAGCATAATTTGAGCGTCGTCGCCAATCTCTCCGACATCATCACCGTGCTGACGCGCGGGCAGGTGCTCGCGCAGGGCAATTACGCCGATCTCACCAAGGACGAGCGCGTCAAGGAAGCTTATCTGGGAGCCGGTCATGCCTGAGACTGCAACCGCGGAAGCTCCGGCAAAGGCCGCAACCGGCGGCAACATCCTTCAGGTCCGCAACCTGGAAGCCTGGTACGGCGAGTCCCACATCCTGCACGGGATCAACTTCGACGTGAATGCGGGCGAGGTTGTCACGCTGCTCGGGCGTAACGGCGCGGGCAAGACGACCACGCTGAAGTCAATCATGGGCATCATCGGCAAGCGTACCGGCTCGGTGAAGTTCAATAATCAGGACATCATCCGCACGACCTCCGACAAGATCGCGCGGTTGGGCATCGCGTTCTGTCCGGAGGAGCGCGGGATCTTCTCGACCCTCGACGTGCGGGAGAACCTGCTGCTGCCGCCGGTGGTGCGGGCAGGGGGATTGCCGCTCGAACAGATCTTCGACCTGTTTCCGAACCTGAAGGAGCGTCTCACCAGCCAGGGCACCAAGCTGTCCGGCGGCGAGCAGCAGATGCTCGCGATCGCGCGTATCCTGCGCACCGGAGCGAGCTTCCTGATGCTGGACGAGCCGACGGAGGGCCTCGCGCCGGTCATCATCCAGCAGATCGGCCACACCATTGCGCGGCTCAAGAAGGAGGGCTTTACGATCCTCCTGGTCGAGCAGAACTTCCGCTTCGCCTCCACCGTTGCGGATCGTTATTACGTGGTCGAACACGGCAAGATCATCGACGGATTTTCCAACGCGGAGCTTGCCGCCAACATGGACAAGCTCCACACCTATCTCGGCGTCTAGAACTGCCAACGAGAAAATTCAAAAAGGAAAGTTGCATGAAGACCAGGTCGCTTGCGTCATTTCTGCTGACCACCGCGCTGACGTTCGCCGCAGCAGGCGTCGCTTCCGCGCAGGACAAGACCGTCAAGATCGGCGCGCTGTCCGATCAGTCCGGCCTCTACGCCGATCTCGGTGGCCCCGGCTCCACGCTTGCGGCCCAGATGGCCGTCGAGGATTCCGGCCTCACCGCGAAGGGCTGGAAGATCGACATCATCTCGGGTGATCACCAGAACAAGCCGGACATCGGCACCGCGATCGCGCGGCAGTGGTTCGACGTCGACAAGGTCGACATCATCGTCGACGTGCCGAATTCCGGCGTGGCGCTCGCGGTCAACAATGTCGTGAAGGAGAAGAACGGCGTCTACATCAACTCGGGGGCGGCGACCTCGGACCTGACCAACGCGCAGTGCACGCCCAACACCGTGCACTGGACCTACGACACCTACATGCTCGCCCATACCACCGGCCAGGCGCTGGTGAAGGCCGGGGGCGACACCTGGTTCTTCCTGACCGCGGACTACGCCTTCGGTGCGGCGCTGGAGCGTGACACTACGGCGGTCATCACCGCGAATGGCGGCAAGGTGGTCGGCGGCGTCAAGCATCCGCTGAACACGCCGGATTTCTCCTCGTTCCTGCTTCAGGCGCAGGCCTCAAAGGCCAAGATCATCGGCCTTGCCAATGCCGGCGGCGACACCACCAATTCGATCAAGCAGGCGGCCGAGTTCGGCATCGTCAAGGGCGGCCAGAAGCTTGCGGCGCTGCTGCTGTTCCTCACCGACGTCAAGGCGATCGGCCTGGAGACGGCGCAGGGCCTGAACTTCAGCGAGACCTTCTACTGGGACATGAACGATCAGACCCGGGCGTTCTCCAAGAGGTTCTCCGAGCGGATGAAGAACGGCGCGATGCCGACTATGGTGCAGGCGGGCGTCTACTCGGGCCTGCGTCATTACTTCAAGGCGTTGGAAGCGCTCGGTGGCAATCCGCACGACGGCGTCAAGGTCGTGGAGAAGATGAAGTCGATTCCGACCGAGGACGATCTGTTCGGCAAGGGCGAGATCCAGCCCAACGGCCGCACCATCCACAATGCCTATCTGTTCGAAGTGAAGAAGCCCTCCGAGTCCAAGGGACCGTGGGACTTCTACAAGCTGGTCGGCACGGTGCCGGGCGACCAGGCCTTCACGCCGCTGTCGGAAAGCAAGTGCGCGCTGCTGAAGAAGTAAGCTAACGGCCCGCAGGCCTTAGAGGCCTGCGGGCGACTTTGAGGGAACGCCAAGGGACTGGGTGCGGGATCGATGCAGGCTCTCTATGCACAGCTACTGGTGGGACTGATCAACGGCTCGTTCTACGCGCTGCTCAGTCTCGGGCTTGCCGTGATCTTCGGCATGCTCAACATCATCAATTTCGCCCACGGCGCGCTCTACATGATGGGTGCTTTCGTCGCCTATTTCCTGCTGAACCTCGGCGGCATCAACTATTGGTGGGCGCTGCTCATCGCGCCGATCATCGTCGGCATCTTCGGCATGATCCTGGAACGGACCATGCTGCAGTGGCTGACCGGCCTCGACCATCTCTACGGATTGCTTCTGACCTTCGGCATCGCGCTGATCGTGCAGGGCGTGTTCCAGAACTATTTCGGTTCATCCGGCATGCCTTACGCCATTCCGGATCAGCTCAAGGGCGGCATGAATCTCGGCTTCATGTTCTTGCCCGTCTATCGCGGCTGGGTCGTCATCTTCTCGCTCGTCGTGTGCCTGGCGACATGGTTCCTGATCGAGAAGACGCGGCTTGGCGCCTACCTGCGCGCCGCGACCGAAAATCCGACGCTGGTGCGCGCCTTCGGCATCAACGTGCCGCGCATGATAACGCTGACTTACGGCCTCGGCGTCGGCCTTGCGGCACTTGCCGGGGTGCTGTCGGCACCGATCAACCAGGTGCGGCCGCTGATGGGCGCCGATCTCATCATCGTCGTGTTCGCGGTGGTGGTGATCGGCGGCATGGGATCGATCATGGGGTCGATCATCACCGGTTTTGCGCTCGGCGTGATCGAGGGCCTGACCAAGTATTTTTACCCCGAGGCCTCCAATACCGTCGTCTTCGTGCTGATGGTGCTGGTGCTGCTGGTGAAGCCGACGGGATTGACGGGAAGGGCGGCCTGATATGACAGCCTTGACAGACGATACCTTGCCGATGACTCCGCGCGCGATGCGCGACGAGATGATCGTGTTCGCGGTGATGGCGCTGCTGCTCGCAACCGTGCCGTTCACTGGCATCTATCCGTTCTTCGTGATGCAGGCGCTGTGCTTTGCGCTGCTCGCCTGCGCCTTCAACCTGCTGATCGGCTATGGCGGCCTGCTGTCGTTCGGCCACGCGATGTTCCTCGGTACCGCCGGCTATTGCAGCGCGCACGCATTGAAGGTGTGGGGGCTGCCGCCGGAGCTCGGCATCCTCGTCGGCGTTGCGGCGGCCTTCCTGCTTTCGATCGTGACCGGCTATATCTCGATCCGGCGCCAGGGCATCTACTTCTCGATGATCACGCTGGCGCTGTCGCAGCTCCTGTACTTCATCTACCTCCAGGCGCCGTTCACCCATGGTGAGGACGGCATCCAGGGCATTCCGCAGGGGCACCTATTCGGCATCTTCGATCTGTCCAAGCCGACGGTGCTCTACTACGTCGTACTGGTCGGATTCCTTGCCGGCTTTCTGCTGATCTATCGCATCATCAACTCGCCCTTCGGCGAGGTCCTGAAGTCGATCCGCGAGAACGAGCAGCGCGCGATCTCGCTGGGCTACCGGACCGACCAGTACAAGTTCCTGGCCTTCATCCTGTCGGGCACGCTGGCCGGCTTTGCCGGATCGCTGAAGGTGTTCGTGGCGCAGAATGCCTCGCTCACCGACGTGCACTGGTCGATGTCCGGCGAAGTCGTGCTGATGACGCTGGTCGGCGGTCTCGGCACCATCTTCGGACCTGTGGTCGGCGCCTTCGTGATCATCGCCATGCAGCAATACCTGGCGAGCTTCGGCCAGTGGGTGACGGTGATCCAGGGCGCGATCTTCGTGATCTGCGTGCTCACCTTCCGCCGAGGCGTCATCGGCGAGATCGCGCATTACTTGCGTAGATCACTCTAAGTCGTTGATCTAACTGCAATTTGATCGCCTTACAAAAGCGGTGGATGATCCCGCTCCGCGGGCGTGCGATGGCACGCGCGTGGATCGAAAATGGTCTATGACAGTTTTATGACGGCTCATTCGGGCCGGCCATTTTCAAGCGGCAGCAATTCCCATGATGCGATGGTTTCGCGCTTTCCTCCCCAAGGAAGAACGGTTCTTCGACCTGTTCGACCGCCATGCCCAGACCGTGATCCAGGGCGCCATCGCGCTCCAGGGGATGCTGAACGGCGGCGAGGAGACCCCGGTCTATTGCCAGCGCGTCAGCCAGTTTGAGAATGATGCCGACAACGTCACCCGTGAGGTGCTGACGGCTGTGCGCCGCACCTTCATCACGCCGTTCGACCGCGGCGACATCACGAACCTCATCACGTCGATGGACGACGCCATCGACCAGATGCAGCAGACCGCCAAGGCGGTGATGCTGTTCGAGGTGCGCGACTTTGAGCCGCCGATGCGCGAGATTGGCGGCCTCGTGGTCGAGTGCGCCAATCTGGTCGGGCGCGCGCTGCCGCTGCTGCAATCGATCGGCCCGAACGTCGCCATGCTGACGGCGATCACGGAAGAGCTGACCAAGCTCGAAGGCCGCGTCGACGACCTCCACGACATCGGGCTGAAGGAATTGTTCCTCAAGCACCGCGACGGCAGCGCGATGGACTTCATCGTCGGCGCCGAGATCTACGACCACCTCGAAAAGGTCGCTGACCGCTTCGACGACGTGGCGAACGAGATCAACAGCATCGTCATCGAGCAGGTCTAGAGCAGGGGCCGCGCCGTGGATGTCGCGTTGGGTCTTCCCGTCCTGGTCGGACTGATCGCCGTCGCGCTGCTGTTCGACTTCCTGAACGGCCTGCATGATGCCGCCAACTCGATCGCAACCATCGTCTCCACCCGCGTGCTGCGGCCGCAATTCGCCGTGTTCTGGGCGGCCTTCTTCAACTTCGTGGCCTTCACCGTGTTCGGGCTGCACGTCGCCCAGACCATCGGCATCGGCATCATCGATCCCTCGATCGTCGATGCCCAGGTAATCTTCTCGGCCCTGGTCGGTGCCATCGTCTGGAATATCGTCACCTGGGCGCTTGGCATCCCGTCCTCATCGTCACATGCCCTGATCGGCGGCCTCGTCGGCGGCGGCATGGCGAAGGCAGGAATCTCGGCCGCGGTGTGGAGCGGATTGTCCAAGGCGGTGCTGGCGATCGTGCTGTCGCCGCTGGTCGGCTTCCTGCTCGCGATGATGCTGGTTGCCATCGTGTCCTGGGCCTCGGTGCGCTCGACGCCGTTCGCGGTCGACCGCGCCTTCCGCATCCTGCAATTCGCCTCCGCCTCGCTCTATTCGCTCGGCCATGGCGGCAATGACGCGCAGAAGACCATGGGTATCATTGCCGTGCTGCTCTATTCGCAGGGGCATCTCGGCAGCGAATTCTCAGTGCCGTTCTGGGTGGTGCTGTCCTGCCAGGCGGCGATGGCGCTCGGCACGTTGATGGGCGGCTGGCGCATCGTCCGCACCATGGGCCTGCGCATCACCAAGCTGACGCCGATGCAGGGCTTCTGCGCCGAGACGGGCGGCGCCGCGACGCTGTTCATGGCGACGTTCCTCGGCGTTCCCGTCTCGACCACGCACACCATCACCGGCGCGATCGTCGGCGTCGGCGCCGCGCGCCGCGTCTCGGCGGTGCGCTGGAACGTCGCAAGCTCGATCGTGTACGCCTGGGTGATTACGATCCCGGCGTCCGCGATCGTCGCGGCACTCACCTGGTGGGCGGTCCAGATCTTCAAGTGACGAGCTTCAGCCCGACGATCCCTGAGACGATCAGCCCGATGCTGGCGAGTCGAAATGCGGTGGCCGGCTCGCCGAACAGGATGATCCCCAGCACCGCGGTGCCGACCGCGCCAATGCCGGTCCAGACCGCATAGGCGGTTCCAATCGGAAGCGATTTGAGGGCAAGGCCGAGCAAGATGACACTGCCGGCCATGGCGGCGAGCGTGAGAACCGACGGAACGAGCTTGGTGAAACCCTCGGTGTATTTGAGGCCGATCGCCCAGGCGATTTCCAGGAGACCGGCGACGAACAAGATGGACCAAGCCATGACGACCCTCCGTTCAAGGCAGGGTCGTCCCCGCGGGATATCCTGATGAGAGGAAGGTCGTCCTTCCAAAGACCGATATGGGGCTGGTCAGAGGGCTTCGCAATCACCAAATGAGGCTTGATCAGGCCCATTTTCCCTGCCAAACGCTCCCGCCATGTCCGACATCGCCATTCCCGCCGAATCGCCGGCCCGTTCCCCGCTTGCCGCCGAAGTGGCGCGGCGGCGCACCTTTGCGATCATCTCCCACCCTGACGCGGGCAAGACCACGCTGACCGAAAAGCTGCTACTGTTCGGCGGCGCCATCAATCTTGCCGGCCAGGTCAAGGCCAAGGGCGAGCGGCGCAACACCCGTTCGGACTGGATGAAGATCGAGCGCGAGCGCGGCATCTCCGTCGTGACCTCGGTGATGACTTTCGAGTTCGAAGGCCTTGTGTTCAACCTTCTGGACACGCCGGGCCACGAGGACTTCTCGGAAGACACCTATCGGACACTCACGGCGGTGGACTCCGCCGTGATGGTGATCGACGCCGCCAAGGGCATCGAAGCGCGCACGAGAAAGTTGTTCGAGGTCTGCCGCCTGCGCGACATCCCGATCATTACCTTCATCAACAAGATGGACCGCGAGAGCCGCGACGTTTTCGAGCTCTTGGATGAGATCGAGAAGACGCTGGCGCTCGACACTACGCCGATGACCTGGCCGGTCGGCCGCGGCCGCGACTTTCTGGGCACCTATGACGTCGTCAATGGCGGCGTGCGCCTGCTCGAAGGCGGCGGCGCCAAGACCGGCGCTGCGCAGCAGATCGAGATCGAGGAGCTGGCAAAGCTCAACGCAAACCTCGACGTTGGGGCCGTGAAGGACGAACTCGAGCTCGTCACCGAGGCCTCCAAGCCGTTCGAACTCGCCGCGTTTCGCGAGGGCCATCTGACGCCGGTCTATTTTGGCAGCGCGCTACGCAATTTCGGCGTCGGCGACCTCCTGGAAGGGCTCGGCAAGTTTGCGCCGGAGCCGCGCGCGCAGGAGAGTGACCAGCGCAAAGTCGAAGCCACCGATCCGCGCATGAGCGCCTTCGTGTTCAAGATCCAGGCAAACATGGATCCGAACCACCGCGACCGTATCGCCTTCGCGCGGCTGTGCTCCGGCAAGCTCAGCCGTGGCATGAAGGCCAAGCTCGTGCGCACCGGCAAGAGCATGCCGTTGTCGAGCCCGCAATTCTTCTTCGCGCAGGACCGCTCGGTCGCGGACGAGGCCTTCGCCGGCGACGTCGTCGGCATTCCCAACCACGGCACGCTGCGCATCGGCGATACGCTGACCGAGGGCGAGGATTTCACCTTCGTCGGCGTGCCGAGCTTCGCGCCGGAAATCGTCCGCCGCGTCCGGCTGACCGATGCGATGAAGGCGAAGAAGCTGAAGGAAGCGCTTCAGCAGATGTCGGAAGAAGGCGTGGTGCAGGTGTTCCGCCCGCGCGACGGCGCGCCGGCGCTGGTCGGGGTGGTCGGCGCGCTGCAGCTCGACGTGCTGAAGGCTCGGCTTGAGGCCGAATATGCGCTGCCGGTCGAGTTCGAGGTGAGCGAATTCCAGCTCGCACGCTGGGTCTCCTCGGACGACCGCAAGAAGCTCGAGACCTTCGTAGCCGCCAATACCTCCAGCATTGCCGACGATGTCGACGGCGATCCCGTGTATCTCGCCAGGAACGAGTTCTATCTCGGCTACACCAGGGAACGCGCCGAGGGCATCGAGTTCGCCAACGTGAAGGACGTGAAGAAGAAGGGCTAAGGGCAGCTTGACCCCAGCTGTCATGCCCCCGGCTTGCACCACGGCGTATTGGGTTGCCCGGTCAGGCGGGGCGGCGACAAGAAGCCGAGCGCGAGCATGTGAACGCCTGCGGGCTTGATGCGTTCACGGACGATGCCATGTATCAGATAGATGGCATTGCGGGCTCGGATCATGTGGCGCGTCATTCTGGTTCTTCTCCTGCTAGCGGCATCGACGCTCGGTGCCGACGCACGGCGGCGGCAGATCAATCCAATTCCATTCTCGCACGAGCCTTGCAGCGTGCTCGATGGCCGTCCCTGCACGCCGTACTATTGCAGCGTGCTCGAGCATGGGCCTTGCATTCCCGAGATCGACTATCCCTACGGTCAGGATCTTCGGCTCACGGTCGAGAGCGTTCCGCCCGAGGCCGATCGCGCCAAATATCAGAAGCCGGACCACGACCTTGATACGATCGGCGACCTCTTTGCTGAGCTCCGTACCTGCTGGTCGCCGCCATCAGACAATGCGCGTGCGGGCATGCAGATGTCGGTGCGCTTCAGCTTCAACAAGGCGGGCGGCCTGATCGGGCCGCCACGCCCGACCTTTGCGACCGCGGGCGTCCCGGTCGATACCCGAACGACCTATCTCGACGCGATCAATGCGTCGCTGAAGGCATGTCTGCCGCTGAAGTTCACCAGCGGCCTAGGCGGTGCACTCGCCGGGCGGCCGATCGCGATCCGGTATGTCGACAATCGGGAACTGGGGAAGTAGTGGCGCTTGCGCCTCCCACAGAGCGCACTCCATCGGTTGCGACGGGCGGCCAATCAATGATACCCCATGAGCGGGGGCGCTAGCTTAAGGGGAGGATGCCGTGGGTCTGCTGGTCATGATCCTGGGGCTTGTGCTGTTTTTCGCGGCGCACGTATTCACCTCGAAACGCAAGGCGCGGGCGCAGGCGATCGCGAGGCTGGGCGAGGGCACCTACAAGATCCTCTATTCGCTGGTGTCGCTCGCGGGCCTTGCGCTGATCGTCTGGGGCTTCGCCCATTACCGCGCCACCGGCTGGATCGACGTCTGGTATCCGCCGAAGGCGTTGAAGCACATCACGGTCGCGCTGATGCTGCCTGCCGTCATCCTGGTGGTTGCCTCCTATCTGCGCGGCCGCATCTACGCGACGCTGAAGCATCCGATGCTGGCCGGCATCAAGCTGTGGGCCGCGGCGCACCTCTTGGCGAACGGCGACCTCGGCTCCATCATCCTGTTTGGCTCGTTCCTGGGCTGGGCGGTCTATGACCGTATCTCGCTGAAGTACCGCACCGATAGCGGCGGCCCGCCCATTCCAGTGGGGGGCGCCACCAACGACCTGATCGCGGTCGCGGTCGGCGTCGTCGCTTATTTGGCGCTGGCGTTCGCGTTCCACCCGGTCGTGATCGGCGTGCCTGTCATGGGGTCCTGAACAATGTCCGTCCAATCCGCGATCAAGCGCAAGACCGCGCCCGACCTCCGCGTTCGCAAGAATGGCGAGCCCATCGTGATGCTGACCTCCTATCACGCGCACACCGCCGCGCTGGTCGACAAGCACTGCGACGCGATCCTGGTCGGCGATTCCCTGGGCAATGTCATGCATGGCTTCGAGACCACGGTGCCCGTGACGCTCGACATGATGATCCTGCAGGGCTGCGCGGTGATGCGCGGCTCTCGGCAGGCGCTCGTCGTCGTCGACATGCCGTTCGGCTCCTACGAAGGCTCGAAGGAACAGGCCTTCCAGTCGGCGGTGCGGATCATGAAGGAAACGCTGTGCGGCGCGGTCAAGCTCGAGGGCGGCGCGCGGATGGCGGAGACGGTGGCGTTTCTCTCCGAGCGCGGCATTCCCGTGATGGGCCATATCGGGCTGACGCCACAGTCGATCAATACGCTTGGCTCGTTCCGCGCACAGGGTCGCGAGGAGACGAACTGGGCTCCGATCGAGAACGACGCCAGGGCGATCGCAGAGGCGGGGGCCTTCTCGATCGTGATCGAGGCGGTCGCCGAGCCGCTGGCGCGCAAGATCACGCAATCGATCGCCGTTCCTACCATCGGCATTGGCGCGAGCGCAGCCTGCGACGGCCAGATTTTGGTGCTGGAGGATATGCTCGGCTTGTCACCGCGGTCGCCGAAATTCGTGCGCCGCTATGGCAATCTCGGGCCGGCGATCGAGGAAGCCATCGCGGGCTATGCGCGCGATGTGAAGAGCCGTGCCTTCCCAGGCCCGGAGCACGTCTACGAGATGAAGAAGAGCTGACGAGGGGGCGCATGGACTGGTCGCAGCACGCACTTCCGCCCATGCGGCTTGAGCCGCGCTTCGGTGACCGCGTCGTGCCGGCTTTCCCGGAGCGGCCGGGCAGCCTGTGGGCGATGATCGCGGAAGCGGTTGCGCAGAACGGCGATGGCGAGGCACTGATCTGCGGCCATGTCCGGCTGAGCTGGCGGCAGGCCGCCGACAAGGCCGCGCGGATCGCGGCGGGCTTTCGCAAGCTCGGCCTCAAGCGCGGCGACCGCGTCGCGGTCCTGCTCGGCAACCGCATCGAATTTCCGCTGATCCTGTTTGCCGCCGCGCATCAAGGGCTGGTGACGGTGCTGCTCAGCACCCGCCAGCAGAAGCCCGAGATCGCCTATGTGCTCACCGATTGCGGCGCCAAAGTCCTGATCCACGAGGCCGCGCTTGCCGAGCGCCTGCCCGATGGGCGGGATATCCCTGACGTCGTCAATCGCGTCGCCATGGACGATGATCCGCAGCTGTCGCGCTTCGCGGTGCTCGCGGACAATGCGCCGGCACCCGCGCCAGTCGACGTTGCCGAAGAGGACACCGCGATGATCCTCTACACCTCGGGCACGACCGGCAAGCCGAAGGGCGCGATGCTGGCCCACTGCAACATCATCCATTCCTCGACAGTGTTCGTGTCCTGCCTGCAACTCACGTCGGCGGACCGTTCGATCGCGGCGGTCCCGCTCGGCCACGTCACCGGCGTCGTCGCCAACATCACGACCATGATCTGCTGCGCCGGCACGCTGATCATCATGCCGGAGTTCAAGGCGGCGGACTATCTCAGGCTCGCCGCGCGCGAGCGCGTCACATACACGGTGATGGTGCCGGCGATGTACAATCTCTGCCTGCTCCAGCCCGATTTCGACAGCCATGATCTGTCGAGCTGGCGCATCGGCGGCTTCGGCGGCGCGCCGATGCCGGTCGCGACCATCGAGAAGCTCAAGGCGAAGATTCCCGGCCTGAAGCTGATGAACTGCTATGGATCCACTGAGACGACGTCGCCCTCGACGATCATGCCGGGCGAGCTGACGGCAAGCCATATCGACAGCGTCGGCCTGCCGTGCCCCGGCGCCCGGATCGTCGCGATGGGTGTGGACGGGCGCGAGCTGCCGCGCGGCGAGATCGGCGAGCTCTGGATCCAGAGCGCATCCGTGATCAAGGGTTATTGGAACAATCCGAAGGCGACGGCCGAAAGTTTTACCAGCGGCTTCTGGCATTCCGGTGATCTCGGCTCAGTCGACGCGGACGGCTTCGTTCGCGTGTTCGACCGCCAGAAGGACATGATCAATCGCGGCGGGCTGAAGATCTATTCGGCCGAGGTCGAATCCGTGCTGGCCGGCCATCCCGCCGTGGTCGAAAGCGCGATTCTCGCCAAGCCTTGCCCGGTGCTGGGCGAGCGCGTCCACGCGGTGGTGGTAACGCGGTTGCCGGTTGCCGGCGAGGAGTTGCGGGCCTGGTGTGCCGAACGGCTATCCGACTACAAGGTGCCGGAGACGCTTGCCGTCACCGCCGAGCCGCTGCCACGCAACGCCAACGGCAAGGTGCTGAAGCGGCAGTTGCGGGAGCAACTGACGGGAACCTGAGCGGGCGGGCAGCCTGAAGGGCGTGCGAGGGCGTGGGTTAACGCCTTGATCGGGCTGGCTTTGCCTTGCCACCGCCATATCGATAGGGTACGCCGCGGCCACGCGGGGACGGGATTTCCGACGCGAACGATCTGGCGCGCGCTCCCGACCGGGCATGGGATTAGCTTAAGTGTCTGAATTATTTGACGAAGTCGACGAGGAAGTACGTCGCGAACAGCTCAAGAAGCTGTGGGATAAGTATTCGATCTACTTCATCGCCCTGATGGTGCTGATCGTGGCGGCCGTGGGTGGCTGGCGCGGCTACCAGTTCCTGGAGGCCAAGAAGTCCGCCGAGGCCGGCGCCGCCTTCGAGAAGGCCGTCGAGCTGTCGGAGCAGGACAAGCACGCGGAGGCCGAGAAGGCCTTTACCGAGCTCGCGGCCAGGGCTCCTTCGGGCTACCGCACGCTCGCGCTGCTGCGTGCCGCCGCCGAGGCTGCGGCCCGGGATCCCAAGGCTGCAGCCAAGATGTATGACGACATCGCCGCCGATCGCAGCGTCGGCACCGAGTGGCAGGACCTCGCGAAGATTCGCTCCGCCGGGCTGCTGCTCGACGGCACAAGTTACGCCGACATGCAGCAACGGTTGGAAGCCTCGGCTGCGGCCGGATCGACCTTCCGCCATAGCGCGCGCGAGATGCTGGCGCTGTCGGCCTGGCGCAATGGCGACACGGCCGCGGCCCGCAAATGGCTGGACGTGATTGCGGAGGACGGCGAAACGCCGCCGGGCCTGCGCTCGCGCGCCGAGGCGCTCCAGGCCTTGCTTCCGCCCGTCGCCAAGAGCTGAGCTTGAGAGCTTACGGCCCTCTGACGTTAGACGAGAGACCACGATGCGCCGCACGCCACGTTTGATCGCAGCCGCCGTCCTGATCGCCTTCACCGGCCTCCTGGGCGGCTGCTCCAGCGGCGGATTCGATCCGAGCGACCTCCTCGACTTCCTCGACACCAAGAAGAAGCTGCCGGGCGACCGCAAGCCGGTCTTCCCCGAGGGCGTGCCGGGCCTTGAGCAGGGCGTGCCGAAGGAGATGTACAAGGGCGCCCAGCAACAGCAGGACCAGCAGAATGCGGCTGCCGCTGCGGCTGTACCAGTCGAGCCGCCGCCCGAGCCCGCCAAATCGTCGAAATCCGCCAAGGCGAAGAAGACCAAGCAGCCGGCCACCGCTGCGACCGCGCCGGCCGAGGCGCCGGCGGGCGAGGTCGATGGCGAAGCCCAACCCGCCGAGGCGCCGCCTGCAACCAGCCCGCCGCCCAAGCAGAAGATCGCGCGCAAGCGCACCACCGCGCCGCCGCCTGATCAGTCCACCCAGCAGCCGTCGCAATCGGCGCAGACCACGCAGCAACAGCAGTCACAAGGGGCATTCCCGGCCCCGCTGCCGAGCGGCAGCTTCTCGCGCTGATTGTTTCATTGCATTGACAGGCGCATCCCCCGCAGCGCACGAATGACCGATGTCCTTCACGATTGCCATCATCGGCCGGCCCAATGTCGGCAAGTCGACGCTGTTCAACCGCCTGGTCGGACAAAAGCTCGCGCTTGTTGATGATCTGCCCGGCGTCACCCGGGACCGCCGCGAGGGCGAGGCCAAGCTTGGCGACCTCCAGTTCACGGTGATCGATACCGCCGGCCTCGACGAGGGCGCCAGGGGCTCGCTGACCGCGCGCATGCAGGAGCAGACGGAAACCGCGATTGCGCAGGCCGACGCGCTGTTCTTCGTGATCGATGCCCGCGTCGGCCTCACGCCGACCGACCGCGCCTTTGCCGATTTCGCCCGCCGCGCCAACAAGCCGGTGCTGCTGGTCGCCAACAAGAGCGAAGGTAAGCACGGCGACGCCGGAGCGATGGAAGCCTTTGCGCTGGGCCTCGGCGATCCAATCCAGATCTCGGCCGAGCACGGCGAGGGCATGGGCGAGCTCTATGACGCCCTGAGCGGGCTAATGCCGGAGCCAGTGGACGAGGATGAGGCCGAGGACGACGAGCCGCTCTCGGAGGAAGAGGCCGCCACGCGTCCGATCCGGGTCGCCATTGTCGGCCGGCCCAATGCCGGCAAGTCGACGCTGATCAACCATCTGCTTGGCGAGGAGCGCCTGCTGACAAGTCCCGAAGCAGGCACCACGCGCGATTCCATCGCTGTCGAAATCAATTGGAAGGGCCGTGATTTTCGTGTGTTCGACACTGCCGGCCTGCGCCGGCGCTCGCGTATCGAGGAGAAGCTGGAAAAGCTCTCGGTCGCGGATGCGCTGCGCGCGGTGCGCTTTGCCGAGGTCGTCGTGCTGATGATGGACTCGCAGAACCGCTTCGAGGAGCAGGACCTGCGCATCGCCGACCTGATCGAGCGCGAGGGCCGCGCGGTCGTGCTCGCGGTCAACAAGTGGGACCTGATGGAGACCAAGGGCGGCGGCGCCATCTCCGGCCTGCGTCGTGACGCCGACCACTGGCTGCCGCAGGTCAAGGGCGTGCCGATCGTCGCGGTTTCCGGCCTGATGGGCGACGGCATCGATCGCCTTATGCAGGCGGTTCAGGACGCCTACGCGATCTGGAACAGGCGCGTGCCGACCTCCGCATTGAACCGCTGGTTCGAGCAGGCGATTCAGGCCAATCCGCCGCCAGCCGTGTCCGGCCGTAGGCTCAAGCTCAACTACATCACCCAGACCAAGGCGCGTCCGCCGAGCTTCGTGCTGTTCTGCTCGCGCGCCGACGCAGTGCCGCAGGCCTATCTGCGCTATCTCACCAATTCCCTGCGCGAGACCTTCGAGCTGCCAGGCACGCCGGTCCGGATCACGCTGCGCGAGAAAGCCAATCCCTTCGCGCACAAGCGCAAGCGGTTGTCGTGAGCGGAGAGGCCGGCCAGGCGATCGCGCCAGGCGCTGGCCCGGTCCGGCGTGGCGCCGTCGCCTTCATCTTCGTCACCATCCTGCTCGACATGCTCGCGCTCGGCGTGATCATGCCGATCCTGCCAAAACTCATCGAGAGTTTCGTCGATAACGACACGGCGCATGCAGCCCGCATCTTTGGCCTGTTCGGCACCGCCTGGGCGCTGATGCAGTTCGTGTTCTCACCGGTCCTGGGCGCGCTGTCGGACCGCTTCGGACGACGGCCGGTGGTTCTGCTGTCGAATTTCGGGCTCGCGGCTGACTACGTGCTGATGGCGCTGGCGCCGTCGCTGGCGTGGCTGTTCATTGGCCGCGTGATCTCCGGCATCACCTCGGCCAGCATCTCGACCGCCTTCGCCTATATCGCCGATATCACGCCGCCCGAGCGGCGGGCGGCGATCTTCGGCAGGATCGGTGCGGCCTTCGGCGCCGGCTTCATCCTTGGCCCGGCGCTGGGCGGCCTGCTCGGTGATATCGACCCACGCTTGCCGTTCTGGGCATCGGCGGCCCTGAGTTTTGCCAATGCGCTCTATGGCCTCTTGATCCTGCCGGAGTCGCTGGCGCCGGAGAAGCGCGCGCCGTTCCGCTGGACGAGGGCCAATCCGATCGGGGCGCTGCATCTGCTGCGCTCCAACGCGGTGCTGGCCGGGTTGTCGGTCGTCAACTTCATTGCGCAGGTTGCGCATGTCGTGTTGCCGTCGACCTTCGTGCTCTATGCGACCTATCGGTATGGCTGGGATTCAAAGACCGTGGGACTGACGCTCGCGATGGTCGGCATCTGCGCCATGGTGGTGCAGGGGCTTGCGATAGGCCCGATCGTACGCGCGCTCGGCGAGCGGAACGCGCTGCTGATGGGCTTGTGCTGTGGCGCGATCGGCTTCGTGATCTTCGGCGGTGCGCCGACCGGCCCGCTGTTCTGGCTCGGCATCCCCGTGATGTCGCTGTGGGGCATTTCGGGCGCCGCGATGCAATCGCTGATGACGCGGCTGGTTGCGCCCGATCAGCAGGGCCGGTTGCAGGGCGCGACCTCAAGCGTGCAGAGCGTATCGCAGCTCGTCGGCCCGTTCCTGTTCACGCTGACGTTTTCGTATTTCATCGGCGCCAGCGCGCCGCTGCATCTGCCGGGCGCGCCGTTCCTGCTTGCGGCGGTGTTGATGGTGGTGTGCGTGGCCATCGCGATGCGGACGCTGGCTGCGGCGAAGACGGTTTCGTAGGGTGGGCAAAGCGAAGCGTGCCCACCGCTGTTTTCAGGTAACGGAGAGATGGTGGGCACGGCGCTTAGCGCCTTTGCCCACCCTACAGCGGTTGTGTCCAGGGCCCAAACGTCGATGCCCGGGACAAGCCCGGGCATGACGCCGTGAAGGCAGTGCGCGACCGCTACGCGGTCACTTCTTCACCAGCGGACACTCGCTGTCCTTGAGCGGCTTAGCCGCATCTTCCGCCGGGATGGTCGCGACCAGCTTGTAATAGTCCCACGGCCCCTTCGACTCTTCCGGCTTCTTCACCTCGAACAGATAGGCCGGGATGAGGCGGCGGCCGTCGACGCGCAGCGGGCCCTTGCCGAACAGCGGATCGTCGGTCGGAATTTCCTTCATCTTGGCGACGACCTTGGCGCCGTCATGCGGGTTGCCGCCAAGGGCGTCCAGCGCCTTCAGGTAATGCAGCACGGCAGCATAATTGCCGGCCTGCGTCATCGACGGCATCGCGTGATTGCTCACCTTCTCCTGGAAGCGCTTGGACCAGGTGCGCGTGTTTTCGTTCAGGTCCCAGTAGAAGGATTCAGTGAAGGTCAGGCCGTGCGCGGTTTTCAGGCCGAGCGAGTGAACGTCGTTGATGAACAAGAGGAGCGCGGCAAGCTTCTGGCCGCCTTCGACGATGCCGAACTCGGCCGCCTGCTTGATCGAGTTGGTGGTGTCGCCGCCGGCGTTGGCGAGCCCGACGATCTTCGCCTTGGAGTTCTGCGCCTGGAGCAGGAAGGACGAGAAGTCCGACGTGTTGAGCGGATGCTTGACACCGCCCAGTACCTTGCCGCCGTTCGCGGTGACGACCGCGCTTGTATCGCGCTCCAGCGCGGCGCCGAAGGCGTAATCGGCGGTCAGGAAGAACCAGGTGTCGCCGCCCGCCTTGGTCAGCGCCTTGCCGGTGCCGTTGGCGAGCATGTAGGTGTCGTAAGTGTAGGAGATGGTGTTGGCGTTACAGGCCTTGCCGGTGAGGTCGGCGGTCGCGGCGCCCGAGTTGAGCAGGACCGCATTCTTTTCCTTGACGACGTTGCTCACGGCCAGCGCCACGCCGGAGTTCGGCGTGTCGGCGATCACATCGACCTTCTGGGTGTCGATCCACTGGCGTGCGATGTTGACGCCGACGTCCGGCTTGTTCTGGTGATCGCCGCTGATGACCTCGATCTTCCAGCCCTTGGCGCGGAGACCGGAATCTTCCACCGCCATGTTGACTGCCACCACCGCGTTGGGGCCGCCGATGTCAGCGTAGAGGCTAGACATGTCGTTGAGCACGCCGATCGTGACGGTCTTGTCCTGGGCGTGAGCGGATGTTGCAAAACCGAAGGCGGCGCAGGCCAGAAGGGCCACATAGTGGCGCGCGAACGTCGTCGTCATAAAAGGTTTCCTCCATTGTCAAATATTCGGACGGCTCTCTTGGGGGGCCTTGTTCCGACTGATGGCTCTAGCGCGTCCCGGGGGCTGCGGCAATGCGCCTAAAGCCGGATGACGCTGCGTCGAAGCGTCATCCGGGTTAACTTTTGGGCAAGGCTGTGCCGCCGTCTATTTGAGCGCGTCCGAAGTCAGCTTGAATTTCTGGATGCGCTTCCCGGTGTCGACCTCGGCGGTATAAACGTTACCCTTGGCATCGACCGCCATGGCATGCACCCAGTGGAATTGCCCGGCATTGCGGCCGTTACGGCCGAAACTGCCGACCACGCTGCCGTCGTCGCGCTTGATGATCCGGATCTCGTTATTCTCGCCGTCGGCGCTGAGCAGATAAGTCTGCTTCGGATCAGGCCAGATCGCGATGTCCCAGACCGCGCCGTTGCCGAGCGTATTCTTCTCGAAGAAGAACTCCTTCACGAAGGTGCCGTCCTTCCTGAACACCTGGATGCGGTTGTTGATGCGGTCGCAGACATAGACGAGACCGTCATTGGCGAGCTTCACGCAGTGGACGGGATTGCCGAATTGTTGGGCAACCGGCGCCTTGGGGTCGTAGGGCGCTTGCTTGTCGTCGTTCGGCTTGTTGCCATAGGCGCCCCAGTGGCGCTTGTAGGCGAGCGTGCTCGCATCGAACACGATGACGCGGTGATTGCCATAGCCGTCGGCGACGTAGATCTCGTTCGCCTCCTTGTCGATCGCGGTTTCGGCGGGCTTGCCAAGCTGGGTGGTGTCGTTGCTGCCGAGGCTCGGCGCGATCTTGCCGATCTGGGCTACGAACTTGCCGTCGAGCGTGAACTTCAGAATGGCATTGTCGTTGTCGGCATTGCCACCGATCCAGACGAAGCCGCGCTCGTCGACCTCGATGCCGTGCTCGCGGCCGACCCATTCATAGCCTTCGCCGGGACCGCCCCAGGAGCGCAGCAGATTGCCGTCGGCATCGAATTCGAGGACGGGCGGCGCCGACACGCAGCACTTCGAGCGGGGCGGGTTGAGAGCGGCGCCTTTCTCGTCGTCGGTGAGCGAGCGCGGGCGGTGGATCACCCAGATATGGCCCTGCCAGTCGACGGTGATGCCGCCGACCTGGCCGAGGATCCAATTGTTCGGCAGTGGCTTCGGCCAGGATGGGTCGACGGCGAATGTCGGGACGTCGCCGGCGGTAGCAACAGCGGGAAACACGAAGGCGACCGCTGCGATCAGGATAGAGAAGGCGTGAGAGATACGTGCGAGCGCAGGCGTAAAGCCAGCGCGATCATGCCATGGCGCCATGGCGACCTCCCTTTTGGCTTGCGGCTTGCTGCCGCTTGAGCGCGGGCAGTCAATCGCGGGGAGGCACCCGAGTCAATCAGGCTGGGGAGCGGAAGCTCATCAAGGTGTTGGTCTTGTAATCGTAGAACTTGCCGGTCTCGGTCCAGTCGGGCGCGCACATCGGGACGATGAATTCGGCGACCTGCTCCGGCGTATCGAGCGTCATCGGATCCTCGCCCGGCATCAGGGTCGCGCGCATGCGGGTGCGGATCGGGCCCGGGTTGAACAGGTTGATGCGCAGAGGCGTGTTCGCCGTTTCCTGCGCCCAGGCGCGCGCCAGCGTTTCCAGCGCCGCCTTGGAGGCGGCGTAGGGGCCGACATAGGCGGTGGCCTTGTTGGCGGCGCCCGAGGTGATGAACACAGCGCGGCCGGCGTCGGATTGCTTCAGCAGCGGTTCCATGCAGCGGATGAGCTGGAAGTTCGCGGAGACATTGACCGCCATCACGTCGTTGAACGTTTTCAGCTCGATATGGCCGAGCGGCGAGGAGGGGCCGAGCACGCCGGCATTGCCGACGAGAATGTCGAGCTTGCCGTAGCGCTCATGCAGCCCGGCGCCGAGCCGCGCGATGCCATCGGAATCGGTGAGGTTGAGCGGCACCAGCGTCGCCGTGCTGCCCTCCTTGCGGATCTCGTCATCGAGCTCCTCGAGCCCGCCCTGCGTGCGTGCCACCGCGACGATATGCGCGCCGGCCTTCGCCAGCGCCTTGGCTGTGGCAAAACCGATGCCGCGCGAGGCGCCGGTGACGAGAGCGATGCGGTTGGCGAGGGGTTTTGTCATGGCGGGGGTATTGCAGAGGTGGGCGGCCCACACAAGCCCGCGCGATCGTCATTCCGGGGCGATGCGAAGCATCGAACCCGGAATCCAGAGGTTGGTTGACGACTTCGAGATCCCACAATGCACAATTGCGCATTGGGGTTCGGTCCTGCGGACCGCCCCGGGATGACGCCTTCGGCGTCAGCTCGCTTCCGCCAGCAGCGACAATTGCCGCGGCTGCGGCTCGATCTGGGTCTGGTCGGTGAGGTGGGTCGGATAGGAGCCGGTGAAGCAGTGATCCGAGAACTTCGGATTGGCGGGATCGCGGCCGGGTTCGCCCATGGCGCGGTACAGGCCGTCGATCGACAGGAAGGCGAGCGAGTCGGCGCCGATGATCTCGCGCATCTCCTCCAGCGAATGCGTCGCGGCGAGCAGGCCGCCGCGATCGGGCAGGTCGATGCCGTAATAGTCGGGATAGAGGATCGGAGGCGAGGCGAGGCGGAAGTGCACTTCGGTCGCGCCCGCATCGCGCATCATGCGCACGATCTTCTTCGAGGTGGTGCCGCGCACCAGCGAGTCGTCGATCAGGATGATGCGCTTGCCCTCTATCGCGGCGCGGTTGGCCGAATGCTTCATGCGCACGCCGGATTCGCGGATCGCCTGCGTCGGCTGGATGAAGGTGCGGCCCACATAGTGGTTGCGGATGATGCCGAGCTCGAACGGCACGCCGGAATGCTGGCTGTAGCCGACCGCGGCAGGCACGCCGGAATCCGGCACCGGGACCACCACGTCGACCGGCACGTGGCTCTCCCTCGCGAGCTGGGCGCCGAAGGCCTTGCGCACCTCGTAGACGGAGCGGCCGTGGACGACGGAATCCGGACGGGAGAAATAGATGTATTCGAAGATGCAGGGGCGCGGCGCCATCGGCGGGAACGGCTTGTGGACGTCCTGGCCGTTCTCGTCGAACACGATGACTTCGCCTGGCTCGATGTCGCGGATGAAGCGTGCCCCGATGATGTCGAGCGCGCAGGTCTCAGAGGTCAGGATCGGGCAGCCGTCGAGCTCGCCGAGTACGAGGGGACGGATGCCGCGGGGATCGCGCGCGCCGATCAGCTTCTTGTTGGTCAGCGACACCAGCGCATAAGCGCCTTCGATCTCGCGCAGCGCGTCGATGTAGCGTTCGATGAAGCGGTTGCGCTTGGAGCGCGCGACTAGGTGCAGGATCACCTCGGTGTCGGTGGTCGACTGCATCATCGCGCCGTTCCTCACGAGCTCGCGGCGCAGCGTCAGACCATTCGTGAGATTGCCGTTGTGGGCGACGGCAAGGCCACCGGCATTGAGCTCGGCGAACAGCGGCTGCACGTTGCGCAGGATCGTGGCGCCGGTGGTGGAGTAACGGACATGGCCGACCGCGACATTGCCGGGCAGGCGGTCGATCACCTCGCGGCGGGAGAAGGTGTCGCCGACGAGGCCGAGGCGGCGCTCGGAATGGAAGCGGTTGCCGTCGTAGGAGACGATGCCGGCGGCTTCCTGGCCTCGGTGTTGAAGGGCGTGGAGGCCGAGCGCTGTGATGGCGGCGGCGTCGGGATGGCCGTAAATGCCGAACACGCCGCATTCCTCGCGCAGCGTATCCCCCTCCAGGTCGTCCTGAAGCTCTAGCGCGGCTGGGCCGACATCGAGATCAAGTTGGGCGTCCTGGTCAGGGTTTCGCATCTCGTTCGCGCCTCTCTCTGGGCTCAATCAACGCGCCGCGGGTTTCTCGATCAGCTTTTTCAGGCTGTCACGGGCCGGTTTACTGTATCCGTCGCTGCCGCCCGAAGGCTGCTGCTCGGAATCAGCTTGATCATCATCTGGTTTGTTTTTCTTGAATCTCTTCAAGATGGTGTTCTCGGGGTCATCCGGCAAGAGCGACATCAGCCAATCTCCGGTTCCCTGGAGCACCACCCGGGACTTGGCCCCGGTGACCCAGTCCGGGCGCTGCTTGTCCGGCACCAGCCAGGTGAAGAACAGGAAGGCGACCACCACGATCAAAAGGCCGCGAGCGAGGCCAAACAGGAAGCCGAGGGTGCGGTCCAGCGCGCCGATCCGCGAATCCAGGATCATGTCGGAGATGCGCACCGTGATCACGGAGACCACGATCAGGGTGCCCACGAACACGCCGGCGACGACGACCACGCTCGCGACCGTGTCGTTGTTGAAATAGGTCTTCGCGGTCGGCAGCAGCTTGGAGAACGAGTACAGCGTCACGATCGCAGCGGCGCCCCAGGCCGCAATCGACAGGATTTCGCGCATGAAGCCGCGGACCATGGCGAGCAGGCCCGAGATCAGCATCACACCGAGCAAGATCAGGTCGAGGAGTGTTACTGGCATCGGCAGGTCTGGTCCGCTCGTACTCTCAAAGGTGCTCAGCGAATCGGTGTCTTGGCCGCCGCCCTAACTGACGGGCAGACGGCGCTCCCGGCAAGGCCGGAACCACGCAATCCCATGCTGCTTTTGTGACGGGTGTATAGCGGTGGGGACGGGGAACGTCACCTCCAGCTAACCCTCTCCGCGGCGGAATCTTGCCGGTGTGGCATTTTTCTCCGCCGATGCGTTCTGCGCGCCCCGGCGGGATCCGCGGGCGGCGATTTCCGCCACCAGCGTCGTCAGGCTGCCGACCGCATTGAGCGTGAGCCCGGCGTCGCCGCCAGCCTCGCCCCGGGCCGATTCGGGCAGCACGGCGCGGCTGAAGCCGAGCTTGGCCGCCTCCTTGAGCCGCGCGGGCGTCTGGGCCACCGGGCGGACCACGCCGGAGAGCGAGATTTCACCGAAATAGACCGCATCGGTGGGTAACTGCGCATTAACCAGCGAGGACACCAGCGCAGCTGCCGCGGCGAGATCGGCCGCAGGCTCGTGGATGCGCAAGCCCCCGGCGACGTTCAGATAGACGTCGTGCCCGGACAGCTTGACCCCGCAATGGGCCTCCAGCACCGCCAGCACCATCGAGAGCCGGCTCGGGTCCCAGCCGACCACGGCCCGGCGCGGGGTGCCGAGCGAGGTCGGCGCGACCAGCGCCTGCAACTCGACCAGGACGGGCCGCGTGCCCTCGATGCCGGCGAACACCGCAGTGCCCGGTGTGCCAAGATCGCGCTCGGACAGGAACAGCTCGGACGGATTCGTGACCTCGCGCAGTCCGAGGCCCGTCATCTCGAACACGCCGATCTCGTCGGTCGGGCCGAAGCGGTTCTTCACGGCACGTAAGATTCGGAATTGCTGCGAGCCTTCGCCCTCGAAGGACAGCACGGCATCGACCATGTGCTCAACCACGCGGGGCCCGGCGATCTGGCCGTCCTTGGTGACGTGGCCGACCAGGATGATCGCCGCGCCGGTCTTCTTGGCGAAGCGGATCAGGGCCTGCGCGGAGGCGCGTACCTGCGTCACCGTTCCGGGCGCGGATTCCACCGTGTCGGTCCACATGGTCTGGATCGAGTCGATCACGATCAGCCTCGGCACCGCGCCTTCTGACAGCGTGGAGACGATGTCCTCCACCGAGGTTTCCGCGGCGAGCTGCACCGGCGCATCCGACAGTCCGAGCCGTTCGGCGCGCAGCCGCACCTGCGCAACCGCCTCTTCGCCGGAGATGTAGACGATGCGGTGACCGGCGCGCGCCAGCATGCTGGTCGCCTGCGTGAGCAGCGTCGACTTGCCGATGCCGGGATCACCGCCCACCAGCAGCACCGAGCCACGCACGAAACCGCCGCCCGTGACGCGATCGAGCTCGGTCATCCCAGAGGACAGGCGCGGGGCATCCGGGCTCTTTCCGGCGAGGCTTTCCAGCGCGAATGTCCGTCCCTTGCGCTTGGAGCGGATCGAGACCGGCACGCTTCCCGTCGTGTCCTCCTCGGCAAGCGTATTCCACTCGCCGCAGGCGTCGCACTTGCCCTGCCAGCGGTTATAGGCCGCGCCGCAGTTCTGACAGACGAAGGAAAGCGTGTTCTTGGCCATGGGGAGAGCGAGTCGAGGGTTTCAGATTTGCTGATAGCACGGAACAGGAAGCCGGGAGAGCAGTGCCGGCTGATGGTCCGGCGTCCCCTGCGCAGGCCAATATCGCAATTCAAGGGATCGGATACACCCTTTGTTAGCTCTGCGCTGCCGTAACCAACCGGACTTTGCGAAATGTTAGCGGACGCCGGGCCAACCTCGGAACCAATTCGGGGTGGCGAAGAGAACGATGAGATTCCTGCGCATATTGCTGGCCGTGAGCCTGGCCTGCGGCGTTCTTACGCCGGCCGGCCGCGGCGTTGCGGCCGACGCAAGGCCCCTCAACATCGTCTTCGTGAATCCGGGCAAGACTGGCGAGGTCTATTGGGACATGGTCTCGCAGACCATGCAGGCCGCCGGCCGCAAGCTCAATGCGAAGGTCGAGGTGCTCACCAGCGAGCGGAATTACCGCACCATGCAGGAGCTGGGCCTCGGCGTGGTCGCGCGTGCCGAGAAGCCCGATTTCCTCATCCTGTCCAACGAAGAATCCGCGGCAGTGCCGATCGTGGAGGCGGCCGAGGCCGCCGGCGTCAAGACGCTGTTATTGTCGAATACGCTGATTGGCGAGGACGCGGCACGCCTCGGGCCGCCACGCCAGAAACTCAGGACCTGGCTCGGTGATATCACGACCGATCTGACGACAGCGGGCGCGCGGATGGCGAATGCGCTGATCGGCGCGGCGCGCGCAGCGAAATGGCAGAGCCCGGACGGCAGGATCCACATTCTCGGAATCGGCGGCGACGAGATCACGCCGGCCTCAATCGCTCGCAACGCGGGTCTCGACCTCGCAGTGGCCGCCGCTTCCGACGTGGTGGTCGACCGGATGCTGTTCGCCAACTGGACGCAGTCGGAGGCTGAGCATGTCACGGCCAATTATCTGAGCTGGGCATCGCGCAAGGGTATCCGCCCCGCAGGCATCTGGGCCGGAAACGACCCGATGGCGCTGGGAGCGCTCCACGCGGCGGCATCCGCCGGCCTCTCGCCGGGCCGGGACATCCAGGTGGTCGGTCTCAACTGGTCGGAGGACGCGCTGCGCGAGATCAAGGCGGGTCGTCTCCTCCTGACCGACGGCGGTCACTTCCTGCTTGGCGGCTGGTCGATCGTCCTTCTTCGCGACTATGCCGATGGCTGCGATTTCGCAGCCGCTTCAACCCACGTCGAGGTCAAGACGTCCGCGATCACGCGCGACAATCTTATCTCCGTCAGCGACCTGATCGGTAATCGAGCATTCGATCGCATCGACTTCACGCGCTTCAGGGCGAAGGCTGGAGGGTGCGGTCACTATGACTTCTCCGTCGCAGCGCTCATCTCGTCGCTGTCGCCTCCGAACGGCGGCGGCGAATGATGCGAAAAGGCGACGGGGTGAGCGAGCCGGATCGGACCGGGCAGCCGAAGCGCGCGGCTTCGCGCTCGGTCGTCCGCGCGATGATCTGGGCCACGGTGCCCGTGCTGCTGCTGGTTCAGCTGCTCGCCTCGGCCGGCGTCGAGGTCTCGAGCTTCTGGTCGCAGATCAGGCAGCTCGACGCGCGCATTGCCCGGGTCGCCGACAGCCGCGCCGAGCTCATTGCCGAGCCGCTCTGGAAGATGCGCTACGAGCAGGTCACGAGCGTGCTCAACGAGATCATGCACGACGAGTCGATCGCTGCGGCAGCCGTCTATGACGACACGGGCGTTGCGATTGCCCGGGTGATGGCGCGGCCGACGGGGCAGGCGGTCGCGGAAGTCTCCCGCCCCATCAAGTACAGCAACGGCAACATGGCCGTTCAGGCCGGCCGCATCGCGATCGCCTACTCCTATACGACGCTGTACGCGGATACGGGCAGCCGGCTGGTATTGCTTCTCGTCGTCGGCCTGCTTGCGACGCTTGCGACCATGGTCGCGATGCGGATTTCAGCGAACATCTTCATAGGCAGGCCGCTGGCCGCGATGATGTCGGCGATCCAGCGCAGCAAGCAGGACGGTCGCGCCTATCCGGCGGATGTGCACTCCTCGAACGAGTTCGGTCAGCTCGCGCGCGCCTTCAACGCCATGCAGCACACGACGTCCGGCGCACTCGACCGGCTCGGGCACATGGCCTCGCACGATCCGCTCACGGGCTTGCCGAACCGGCGCTCCCTGACCGAGCGCCTGGTCGTCCTCAGCAGCCATGCCGGCTCGCACGATGCGCTGGTCGCGTTCTGCTTCATCGATCTCGACGACTTCAAGGGCATCAACGACACGTTCGGCCACGATGCCGGTGACAAGTTCCTGATTCACATCTCGGAGCGGCTTCGCGGCGCGGTCGAGGCGGAGGATTGGGTCGCGCGGCTCGGCGGCGACGAATTCGTGGTCATTCGCCCTGAGGTGAGGGATGAGGCGGCCGCGCAGGCGTTCGCGCGGCGATTGCTGGACGCCATTTCCGAGCCGATCCGGCTGCATGACAAGCTGGTCATGCCGCGCGCCAGCATCGGCCTTGCCGTGCGCCACGCGGACGATCCGGAACTGTCGCATCTGCCGGCGCTCGCCGACATCGCGCTCTATCATGCCAAGAGCAAGGCGCCGGGCACCGTCGCCGTGCTGAACGAGGCGCTCCAGCGCGAGTATCGCCGCCGCAGGGATCTGGAACTTGCAATTCCAGCCGGCTTCGCCGAAGGGCAGTTCGAGGTCTGGTACCAGAGCCAGGTCGACCTCGAAAGCCAGAGCGTCGTTTGCCTGGAGGCGTTGATCCGCTGGCGGCACCCCGAGCACGGCATCATCGGCCCGGGCGAGTTCCTTCCGCTTATCGAGCGCAGCGGCAACAATGTGCGGCTGACGCGCTACGTGCTGACCGACGCCTGCCGCTCCCTGCAGCGGCTCGCCGCCGCCGGCAAACCGCACATCCGGATTGCGATCAATCTGCCGCCGTCAGAGCTCGCCGACCATTCGCTCGCCGGCGAGATCCGCGAGACCTGCGAGCGCTTTGGTGTTGCACCGTCGTCCCTCGAGCTCGAAATCACGGAAGGGTCGCTGATCAACAACATCGCCAGTGCTTCCGAGACGCTTCGCCGCCTGCGGCGGCTGGGAGCCACGATTGCGCTCGACGATTTCGGCACGGGCTACAGCTCGCTCGCGCATCTGCGCCGCTTCCCGCTCGACAAGGTCAAGATCGACAAGGCATTCATCAGCGAGATCCCGGCAAGCGCCGAGGACAAGGCGATTGTCGGCGTCATCGCCTCGCTCGCGGACACTCTGGGATTGACCCTGATTGCGGAAGGCATCGAGCGGGCCGAGCAGGTGCTGGCCATGCGCGAGATCGGCGTGAGGTTCGGTCAGGGCTATCTCTATCAGAGGCCGCAGCCGCTCGATGCCGCGCTGCGATGGCTTGACGGGCGGGCGACGGGCGAGGGCGCGGCGAACCCGGCGCTTGCCGACAGCCCGTCAGTTGTGCCCGAATTCGCGGCCTGAGCGCGCCGACATCACGGCTGCGTCGCGTTCCAGAGCATGGAGAGCCCGGCCGCGATCATGATCGCGTCCATCACCAGACGGAACACGTCTGGCTTCAGGTGCAGCACGAAGCGCTTTGCGATGAACGCGCCCGCCATCAGCGAGGAGCCCGCGATCAGGCCCTTGATGAATACATCCTGCGTCAGCGCGCCAAAACGCTCGAACGTCACGGACTTCGCGAAGTAGAGACCGAGCGAGGCGGCGGCCTCTGTCGCGAGGAAGGCGCCCTTGGTCAGGCCATAGAACAGGAACAGCGGCACGCTGAGCGGGCCGGTCGAGACCACGATGCCGGTGAGATAGCCGATCACCGCGCCGCCGATCGCGAGGTGCCAGAGATTGGCCTTCAGTTGGTGCCGCGCGAGATAGTGCCGGGCCGGCACCATCGCGATCAGGAACAGGCCGATGGCGAGATCGACGGCGTGCGAGGGCAGCGCCAGCAGCGTCCGCGCACCGAGCGCGGCGGCCGGAATGCCGGTGACCGAATAGGCCGTGCAGGCCCGCCAGTCGACCTCGCGCCACCAGGCCAGGATCCGCGAAAAATTCGCCATCACGGACGCGACCGCCATGATCGGCACGGCCTCCTTCGGCCCGTAGGCATAGACCAGCACCGGCATCAGCATGATCGACGATCCGGTGCCGACGATGCCGGAAATGGTGCCGGCGAGGAGACCGACGCTGAGGACGAAGAGGAAGGCCAAGGGGCGTGCTCCGGGAATCGGGGAAGTGTAGCCGGAGGACGCGGAGAGGGCGAATGGTCGTGCCGCCCCCCTCGGTGTCGTCCTGGCGAAAGCCAGGACGACATGGGGGGCATTTTGCGAAACTGCTTCAACGTCGTCATTGCGAGCGCAGTGAAGCAATCCAGACGGTCACCGCGGAAGGACTCTGGATTGCTTCGCTGCGCTCGCAATGACGGAGCGCGGGCAGCAGTGCACCGGTCAGGTGAGGGACGGAATTGCGGTCCGAACTGGCATGCCGGCTTGCGCGCCCGGCTTCAGGCATTTTTGGGCCGCGGCTTCGCACGCGACCCCCATCGCGGCTTGCAGCGGCATGCCTTCGCTCAGCATGGCGGCGAATGCGCCGACGAAGGTGTCGCCCGCGCCGGTCGTATCAACCGGCGTGATGCGCGGGGCAGGCACCTGAAGGCAGGTGCCGTCGGCCGTGACCGCGAGCGCGCCCTGCGCGCCCGCGGTGACGATGCAGGTGAGGTCGCCCGCCTTTGCAAGATGACCGCCTGCGGTCTCGTAATCGGGTGCGCCAAGGCCGATGCCTGCGGCGGCATCGCGCGCCTCATGCTCGTTGACGAGGAGGTAGTCGGTCACGGCGAGCAGCTCGGTGACCATCGCCGCCGTCATCTTCTCCGGGACCGGCGCGAGATTCCAGACCACGGTGCCCGACGCCGATTTCGTCCGGCGCGCGGCCGCAAGCGACTGCGCGAACGGCACCTCCATCTGCAGCACCAGGACGGTGTCGGCAGCGAGTTGGCTCACCGGCAGGTCGGTGGCGCTGGCGGTCATGTTGGCGCCGCTCGCGACCGTGATCGCATTCTCGCCGGCGGGATCGACGGCGATGAAGGCGCATCCCGTCGACTCGTCCGCCCTGACGACGAGATTTGTATCGACGCCATTACTGTGAAGATTGTCGAGCGCACGTTCACCGAACGCGTCCCGCCCCACGCGGCCCGCCATGCGAACGCGTCCGCGGCCAGCGATCCGTGCGGCGGCGACGGCTTGGTTAGCCCCTTTGCCGCCAAAATGGGTCTGGTAGGAGGGCGCAAGCACCGTCCTGCCGGGCCCGGGAATGACCGGGACCTGGGCGACCAGATCGATATTGAGCGATCCGAACACCAGGATCATGGCAAGTGGCTCGCGATCAGCCTTCCTCGTCCATGACGCGAAGCTTCTCGACCCGGCGACGGAAATCCTCGTCGGTGGAGAATTCGGCGGAGAGATATGAGGAGACGAGATCCACGGCGAGCCAGGCGCCGACGATCTGGGCGCCGATGCACATGACGTTCACATCGTCATGCTCGACGCTCTGATGGGCCGAATGAACGTCGTGGCAGACCGCGGCGCGGATGCCCTTCATCTTGTTGGCGGCGATCGAGGCGCCGACGCCGGTGCCGCACACCATGATGCCGCGCGCGGCTTCGCCCGAGGTCACCTTCTGCGCCACGGCCCGCGCGATATCGGGGAAGTCGACCGGCTTGTCATCGTAAGAGCCGACGTCGACGACGTCGTGGCCGAGGCTGCGGATATGGTCGATGACAGTCTGCTTGAGCGGCCAGCCGGCGTGGTCGGATCCAATGACGAGACGCATGTGATGTCCTTCTTAACCCTGCTTTGGTCGTGACAGCCGCTGCAAGCGGCTGTCACGATTTCTTCTGGTTCAGCTACGCATGTCGGGCGGCAGCTCGACCCCGTGGAACTTCTTGTAGATGGCGTTCAGCTTGCCGTTCTTGACGTTTTCGCTGATCCAGGCGTTCAGCTTGTCCATCAGGCGCGGCTCGCCCTTCTTCAGGCCGATGGCGAGGTCGAAAGTTGCGAGCGGAATCCTGGACTCGAAGACGCGCGCGGGGTTCTTCACGCCGATCTGGTTGATGATCGTCGCCGACGAGGCGACGCAGTCGACCTGGCCGGAGACGGCCGCTGTCACCATCGTGGCATCGTCGTCGTAGCGGGCGATCTTGAGGTCCTTGTCCTTCATGTTGGACAGGGTGGTGTCCTGCGTGGTGCCGCGCGAGACGCCGATCGACTTGTCCTTCAGGTCGGGCCAGTTCTTGACGGTCGACGACTTCAGGCAGCCGATGTCAGATTGCAGCGTCGCGTAGCGCTTGGTGAAGTCGATCACCTTGGCGCGCTCCGGCGTCACCGACAGGGTCGAGATGATGATGTCGGCCTTGCCGGTCAAAACATTGGGGATGCGGGTCGCGCCGGTGGTCTGGATGAACTCAAGCTCGAGTCCCCAGTCCTTGGCGAGCAGCTGGGCCACTTCAACGTCCGAGCCGGTCGGCTTCATGCTGGAGTCCATCATGCCCGAGGGCGGGATGGCGAGGTCGGTCGAGATGCGGATCTTCTTCGCCTGCATGATATCGTCGAGCAGGTCGGCTGATGCCGGCGTCGCCGCCATCATGACGAGGCAACACAGCGACACGGCTGCCCCCAGCAATTTCTTGTTTGTCATCCTTGGTTCTCCTCTCCTGTTATGATTTTAGATTGCCCGTGCCGACGAACTGAATCAGCTCGGGGGTCGTTGGCGATGTCAGGATCGAGGCAGGCCCGGTTTCGTGGACCTTGCCGCGATGCATGAACACGATCCTGTCGGCGATGCTCTTGGCGAACCCCATCTCGTGGGTGACCATCACCATGGTCATACCATCAGCCGCCAGTTGCTCGATCACCTTCAGCACCTCGCCGGTCAGCTCGGGATCGAGCGCGGAGGTGACCTCGTCGAACAGCATGACCTTCGGCTGCATTGCAAGCGAGCGGGCGATCGCGGCGCGTTGCTGCTGGCCGCCCGAGAGCTGTTCGGGATAGGCGTGAAGCTTCTCTTCGAGCCCGACCTGCGCCAGCACCTTGCGCGCGAGCTCCTTCGCCTGGCCGGTGGCCATTTTCTTCACGGCGCAGGGCGCCAGCGCGATGTTCTGTTCGATCGTGAGGTGCGGAAACAGGTTGTAGCTCTGGAACACGATGCCGACGTCCTGGCGCAGGGCGCGCAGATTCACGTCCGGCCGGTCGACGCGATGCCCGCACACCACGATCTCTCCGCCGTCGACTTTCTCGAAGCGGTCGATGCAGCGTAGCGCCGTGCTCTTGCCGGAGCCGGACCGGCCGATGATGGCGAGTACCTCGCCGCGATCGACGGCGAAGCTGACGCCGTCAAGGACCTTGAGCGGACCAAAGCTCTTCTGCACGTCGCGGAGCGACACAATCGGTTCGGAGGAAAAGGCGTTCTGCTGCATGTCAGGCCGGAGCGAGGTTGACCCTGCCACGGCCCATGCGCCGCTCAAGCCTCTGGCTGAACAGCGATAACGGATAGCACATGGCGAAGTAGACGACGGCGATGATCGCGTAGATGACGAAGGGTTCGAACAGCGAGTTGTTGACGATCTGGCCCGAGCGCATCAGCTCGGCAAAGCCGACCACCGAGGCGAGCGAGGTGTTCTTGATGATCTGCACCATGAAGCCGACGGTGGGAGGCGTTGCGATGCGGATCGCCTGCGGCAGGATCACCTTCAGCATGCGCTGGGTCCGGCTCAGCGCCAGACCTTCGGCGGCCTCCCATTGCGGCTTCGGCACGGACTGGATGGAGCCGCGCCAGATCTCACCGAGATAGGCGGCGACATAGAGCGTGAGCGAGGCGGAGGCGGCCACGAGCGGCGAAACCTGCAGGCCGATCGCGGCGAGGCCGAAATAGCCGAGGAACAGGATGACGAGCAGCGGCGTGCCCTGGACGAGCTGAACATAGGCGGCGCTGGCGAGCCGCACCGATTTGAGCGGTGATATCCGCGCCAGCGCGATCGCGAAGCCGACGATGCCGCCGCCGACGAGCGCGATCACGGACAGCCCGACGGTCCACAGCGCGCCATGGCCGAGGAAGATCAGGTGGTTGACGTTGAGATGTCCGCCCATGGTCATCTCACAGGGGCGTGCCGAGCCGGCGCCGGCGCGGAAACAGCACGAGGCCGAGGCCCCAGAAGCCGGCGCGCATCACCAGCGACAGGACGACGTAGAGGACGGCGACGATGATGTAGGTCTCGAAGGCGCGGTAGGTGTCTGACTGGATGTAGTTGGCTATCGCGGTGAGCTCCTCGGCCGAGATCTGCGAGCAGACCGAGGAGGCCAGCATCAAGAGCACGAACTGGCTGGTGAGCGCGGGATAGACCCGCTCGACGGCAGGCAACAGGATGATGTGCCAGTAGATCTGCACGCGCGATAGCGCCAGCCCTTCGGCCGCCTCGATCTGTCCGCGCGGGATCGCCTCGAAGCCGGCGCGCATGATCTCGGCGGTGTAGGCGCCGACATTGATCGTCAGGGCCGCGACGGCCACGGTGAAGGCGGAGAACTTCAGGCCGAGGCTGGCGAGCCCGAAATAGACCAGGAATATCTGGACCAGCAGCGGCGTGTTGCGGATCGCCTCGACATAGATCCTGCAGGCGGTCGCGATCAGCGCGCTGTGCGTTCCGCGCCCGACCGCGGCAAGCGTGCCGAGGAGGGCGCCCAACACGGTCGCGAGGGCCGCGAGCTCCAGGGTGAGGACGGCGCCGCCGAGGAAGCTCGGCCAACGCTCCAGCACCGCAGGAAAGTCGAGTTGGATGCTCATCGCGCCCGATCAGCCCGTGACCTGGTTGGTCATGCGGTCATAGACACGGAACAGCGCCTGGTTGCCGTTTGTGCCTTCGCCATGGGCCCGCGCGTCGACATACTGGCTCGTGACGAGCGCGGTGCCGGGCAGCGGCACGTTCAGCGCCTGCGCGTGCTCCTGCACCAGGCGGAGGTCCTTGAGCATCAAATCGATCCGGAAGCCAGCGGCGACGTCGCCCTCGATCATGGCGGGCCCGAGCTTGTCGAGCATCCAGGAGGCGGCAGAACCGCCGAGCAGCACCCGGCGCAGCAGGTTGAGATCGACGCCCGAGGCGCGTCCCAGTGCGAGCGCCTCGCAGACGGCCTGGATGTTGATGCCGCAGATGAGTTGGTTACAGAGTTTCACGGTCTGCCCGGCGCCGGACGCGCCGACATTGGTGATGGTCGTGCCCATTGCGCGGAAGAACGGCTCGGCCTGCGCAAAT
>NZ_LUUB01000054.1:0-71830 GCF_001641635.1 Bradyrhizobium centrolobii | reverse complement strand
CCCGCCATGATCGAGAGCGCGGCATTCTTGGCGCCCAGCGGGCCGCCCGAGACCGGCGCATCGATGAAGCTGACGCCGATCTGCTTCAGGTCGGCATGGATGCGGCGGACCGCGACCGGCGAGATCGTGCTCATGTCGACGATGAGCTTGCCGAGTGGTGGCGACTTCAAGAGGCCGTTCTCGCCGTAAATGGTCGCCTCGACATGGGGCGTATCGGGCAGCATCGTGATGACGATGTCGGCGGCGCGAGCGGCATCAGCGGGATTCTGCGCGCGTTCCGCTCCTTCCTTGACGGCGTCAGCAACCGCAGTCTCATTGAGATCGAAGACGCGCACCGCGTGCCCGGCCTTCAGGAGGTTGCGCACCATTTCACGGCCCATCGTGCCGATGCCGATGAAGCCCACGCTGCCCTTGTCATCCCGTCCCATGTCGCTCGTCCGTTTCTTGGTTAGTCTGTCTGCGATCAGTGTGAGGCGCTGGTCTTGTCCATATCGCCGACGACGGCTCGCCGCCGGTATTCATCGCCGATGGCAAAATGCTTGCGCAGCGTCGCATCCGCCCGCTCCGGATCGCGCGCGACGACCGCCTCGAAGATGCGCCGGTGGTCGTCGATCAGGTACGTCTTCATCGACGGGAAGGCCTGAACCAGCTCGCGGCGGCTGCGATGGGAATGCGTGAGCAGGCCCGCCATCGAATTGTGCAGGACGGTCAGCGTCTCCGAGCGTGATGCCACGACGATCGCGCGATGGAATTCGAAGTCGGCCATGCCGCCGGCATCCGCCTCGTCGATCGTCTCCTCGATCTTGGCGAGGGCGCGCTGCAGCCGCTCGAAATCGGCAATGCCGGCGCGCTCGCAGGCAAGCCGGATCGCCTGGCATTCGATCGCGACGCGCGCCTGCATGACATCGTCGAGCATGTCCGCCTGCTGGGCGAGCGCGAAGGTGAAGAAGTCGTTCAGGACCGACACGTCCGGCCGCGTCACCACCGTGCCGATGCGGTCGCGGATCTCGACGATGCCGAGCACGGTGAGGGCGCGCAGAGCCTCGCGGACGATCGGGCGGCTGACGCTGAGGAGGCTTGCAAGCTCGCGCTCCGAGATCAGGCGGTCGCCAGGCTTGAGCGAGCCCGCAAGCAGGCGCTCGCGCAAGAAGGCAAAGACCTTCTCGAACCCCTTTTCGCCTTCGGCTGCCCGCTTAAGCTCCATCCCTGTCTCGTTTTGATATGACCTTGGTTAGACCAGTAGGATGACCAGAGTGGCGGCGTCAAGGGGCCTAGGGTCGGTCAAGCTTTGGAAAATGGGAGGGGACGGCCCCTGAGGCGCCTGCTGGCGCAGCGCCGGCCGCGATCATCGAGTGCTATCGCGAGCACGTGGCCACGAACGCCAGGCGCCTGTCCGCGAATTAGGCGTGCCACGCTGCTGACAGCATGTTGGCAGCAGGGGCAGGCTATGACCATCTCCTGCCATTCTTGGAGGGAGCGGTCATGCCGATTGAGGCAAGCTGTCATTGCGGTGAGACGGTATTCGAGGTGACCGAGGCGCCCGCGAGCGTGACGCGCTGCACCTGTTCGCTCTGCGCCAAGCGTGGCGCATTGTGGGCCTATTACAAGCCGGCGCAATTCCGCCTGCTGTCACCCGTCGACAACGTCGCGACCTATCTCTGGGGCAGCCGGACCGTCAAACATCATTTCTGCGCGAACTGCGGCTGCGGAACCTATACGGAGTCACCGGACTGGTCGACCGGCAAGCCCGACTTCGACAATCCCAAGGTCGCCGTCAACGCGCGCCTGTTCGACGATTTCGACCTCGACGCGGTGCCGGTGAATGTGATCGATGGAAAGAACCTGTGGTGACGACGATGTAATTTCGCGCACCTCCGTTGCACACCCGTCCTCTTGAGCCGGTCAGGGAAAGCTGATCTGTTGCCGGCCTCGGGGAGTGAACGGGGAGAAAGCCGAAGATGCGCCTTCTGTTGCAAGCGATATTCGCGATGTGTCTGGCCGTTGCGGCCTGCTTCAATCCGGCGCAGGCGCAGACCAAGCCGAAGGTCACGACGCTCGGGCCGGACTTCCCCAAAGCCGCGTTGTTCGTCGGCAACAGCTTTTTCTACTACAACAACGGCATGCCCGGGCATCTCACATTGCTGGAGCGCGCCGCGGATGCCGCCGGCAAGGCAAGCTATCGCAACACCATGGCCACGATCGGCGGCTCCGGTCTCGACTGGCACGACATTGAGAACCTGCTGCGGCCGGGCGGCATCGGCGCCTATTCCTTCGACGACCAGAACAACGTCGTCTTCAACAAGCCGGGCCGGCAGTTCGATGCTGTCGTGATGATGGATTGCAGCCAGTGCCCGATCCATCCGCAGTTGAAGGATGCGTTCGTCACTTTCGCCAAGAAGGACAGCGACATCGTCCGCGCCCATGAGATGCGGCCGGTGCTGTTCATGTCCTGGGCCTATGCCGATAAGCCGGAAATGACCGAAGGGCTGGCAGAGGCCTACACCCTCGCCGGCAATGCCAATGATGCGCTTGTCATCCCTGCGGGGCTCGCCTTCGCGCGTGTCCGCAAGCTTCAACCGGAGCTGAATCTTTATGCGCCGGACAGGCGGCACCCGAGCCCTGCAGGCACGTATCTGGCGGCGTGCGTGACGCTTGCCGCTCTGACGGGCCGTTCGCCGGTCGGGAATTCCTACACCATGGGGCTGGATGCGCCCACCGTGGAGCTTCTGCAGAAGGCGGCCTGGGATACGGTGCAGGAGTATTACGTGCGATGACCCGGCGTCGCTCGTAGGGTGGGCAAAGGCGCCTTCGCGCCGTGCCCACCATGTCCCCCCAACATGAGCGAGCTGGGTCGGCACGCTTCGCTTTGCCCACCCTACGCGTTCGTTCGTCTATTTCAGAACTACCCACGCCGGCGCATGATCGCTGGCGCCATCCTCGCCGCGGATATTTCTGTCGACGCCGGCCTTGACCAGGCGCGGGGCTAGCTGCGGGCTGAGCAGGAGATGATCGAGCCGCAGGCCCGCATCGCGCAGCCAGCGGTTCCGCTGATAGTCCCAGAACGTGTAGATGCGTTCCTCGGGATGCAGCTCACGGATCGCATCGCACCAGCCTTGTGCGACGATTGAGGCAAAGGCCGCGCGGCTCTTCGGCTGGATCAGCGCGTCCTTGTCCCACGAGCGTGTCGGATAGATGTCGATCGCGGTCGGCGCGACGTTGTAGTCGCCGGCGAGCACGACCGGCAGATCCTGCTTGAGGAACGCTTTGGCGTGGCGCTTGAGCCGCGCGAACCAGTCGAGCTTGTAATCGAATTTCGGCCCGGGCTGCGGATTGCCGTTGGGCAGGTAGAGGCTGGTGATGATGATGCCGGCTACTGCGGCCTCGATGTAGCGTGCCTCGTGATCGTCACGATCGCCGGGTAACTGATCGCGGGTCAGCACGGGCTCGGCGTTGCGGGCGAGGATGGCGACGCCGTTCCAGGTCTTTTGCCCACGCCACACCGCGCCATAGCCGGCCTTCTCGATGGCCGCTGCCGGAAATTCGCCATCACTTGCCTTCAATTCCTGAAGCGCGACGACGTCGGGCTTTGCCGCTCGCATCCATGCCAGCAGATTGGGCAGGCGGCGGTTGATGTTGTTGATGTTGAATGTCGCGATCTTCATGTAGAGCTACCGGCTCCTGCCTTCTGATACCGGAGATACAATGTCCAAGTTGAGCTTTGCCGCCATCGTAGTCGTCGTCGCGTTCTCCGGGGCTGCTTCGGCACAGTCGACCAATGCGCGCGGCGCATGCAGGGCGGACTACGACAAATTCTGCGCCGGCATTGCACCTGGCACTGGCGGCATCATCGCCTGCCTCAACGGCAAGCGCGACCAGCTCAGCGAGACCTGCAAGAAGGCACTCGACAGCAGGAAGAAGTAAGCGGTCCGTCTCGCGTCCCGGACGCGCTGTTGGCTAGGTCGGCAGTGGCGGCGGGCTCGCTGGCTGCTCGACCGGCGGCGGGGAAGGCGGCTGCTCGACGGCCGGCAGCGGCTCCACCACGTTGCCGCCCTTGTAGACGCGCGCGTAGCGGCGGCCGAGACTGGTCAGCACCTCGTAGCCGATCGTGCCGAAATGATGCGCGAGCTCGTCGACGGTGATGCCTTCGCCGAGCAGCGTCACCATGTGGCCGCGCCGCGCCGCGTTCGGCGGCAGATCGGTGATGTCGATCGCAATCAGGTCCATGGAGACGCGACCCGCGACCGGGCAGCGCTTGCCCGCCACGATCACCTCGGCGCCGCGGGTGCCGTCATTGGAGCTGGCGGCGCGGAAGTAGCCGTCGGCATAGCCAACCGCGATGATCGCGAGCTTCGTCGGCCGCCGCGCGGTCCAGGTGCCGCCATAGCCGACGGTCTCGCCGCGCTCGATACTGCGGATCTGCACGATGCGTGCCTTCAGATCCACGACCTGCTGCATCGGATTGTCGGCCTCCGGCGTCGGGTTGACGCCGTAGAGCGCAGCGCCCGGCCGCACCAGGTCGAACTGGAACGGGGCGCCCAGGAAGATGCCGGAGGAATTGGTGAGCGCCGCCGGCACACCGGCGAACTCGCTGGCGATGCCGCGGAAGGCGGCGAGCTGTTTCGCGTTGACCGGGCTGTTGAGCTGCTCGGCCGAGACCAGATGGCTCATCACCAGCGTGATGCCGTGATCGCCGGCATTGATGCGGGGAATGATGGCCTGCGCATCCGCGATCGTCAGGCCGAGCCGGTTCATGCCGGTGTCGATATGGATCGCGGCCCCGCCCGACCAGCCGGTGCGGCGGCAGAACACGTCCCATTCTGCGAGCTCGTTGAGATCGCCGATCACCGGCCGGCAATTGATCTCGGCGTAGTGCTCGCCGGTATTCTGGAAATAGCCGCCGAGCACATAGATCGCCGCCTCCGGCACCGCGGCGCGCACCGTGCGCGCCTCCTCGATGGTGGCGACGAAGAAGGTCTTGCAGCCGGCCTTGCTCAGCGCGCGCGCGACCTGCGCGGCGCCGCAGCCATAGGCGTCGGCCTTGACGACGGCCGAGCACTCGGCCGGCACCGCCGTCTTCTCGAGCTTGCGCCAGTTGGCGATGATGGCGTCGAGATCGACGGTGAGCACGCCGCCGTATGCGGCAAGCGCGGCGGCCTCGTTGGCCTCCGCGGAGAGAAGGCCGGTTTGCGGGATCATTTTCGGGTCCGACGCCAGTGTCATCGCGCCGTTTTACGCAAGAGGCCGGTTTGGTTCAAGGAACTCAGTAGTCGCTGCGATCCGGCAACTGGCCGTCATGCGCGAGGTCGCCGAAGCGGGTGACCGAGGAATCGAAGTGCAGCTCGACCGTGCCGGTCGGACCGTGGCGCTGCTTGCCGATGATGACTTCGGCCCGGCCGGTCGTGCGCTCCATGTCGGCCTGCCATTTGGCGTGCTCCTCGGTGCCGGGACGCGGCTCCTTCATGGCAAGGTAATATTCCTCGCGGAACACGAACAGCACGACGTCGGCATCCTGCTCGATCGAGCCGGATTCACGCAGGTCCGAGAGCTGTGGCCGCTTGTCGTCGCGCGATTCGACCTGACGCGAGAGCTGCGACAGCGCGATCACGGGGACGTTGAGCTCCTTCGCCAGCGCCTTCAGGCTGGTCGTGATCTCCGTGATTTCCTGCACGCGGCTGTCGCTGGCGCGCTTGCCCGAGCCGGACAATAGCTGGATGTAGTCGATGACGAGGAGATCGAGGCCCTTCTGGCGCTTCAGCCGGCGCGCGCGCGCCATGAGCTGCGCGATCGACAGACCGCCGGTTGCGTCGACATAGAACGGCAGCGATTGCAGCTCGATCGAAACCTGGCGGATCTTCTCGAAATCGGCTTCCGAGATGCCGCCGCGGCGGATGTGGGAGGAGGGGATGCCGGTGCGCTCGGCCACGATACGCGTGGCGAGCTGGTCGGCCGACATTTCGCAGGAGAAGAAGCCGATGACGCCGCCATTGGCGGCCTTCATGGTGCCGTCGGCCTGGAGTTCTGGAACGTAGGCTTGCGCGACATTGTAGGCGATGTTGGTCGCAAGCGACGTCTTGCCCATGCCGGGACGTCCCGCGACGATGATGAGGTCGGAATGCTGCAAGCCGCCCATCTTGGTGTCGAGGTCGCGCAGGCCCGTTGAGATGCCTGACAGCTTTCCGTCGCGCTGGAATGCTTTCGCCGCGAGATCGACCGCAACCGTCAGCGCCTGCGAGAATTTCTGGAATCCGCCATCATAACGGCCGGACTCGGCGAGCTCGTAGAGACGCCGCTCGGCGTCTTCGATCTGCGCCCGCGGCTGGAAATCGACCGGCGCGTCATAGGCCACGTTGACCATGTCCTCGCCGATGCCGATCAGGTCGCGGCGCAACGACAGGTCGTAGATGGTGCGACCGTAGTCCTGCGCGTTGATGATGGTGGTCGCTTCCGCGGCGAGGCGAGCCAGATATTGTCCGATGGTCATGCCGCCGACGTCCGTGTCGGCGGGCAGGAACGTCTTGAGCGTCACGGGTGTGGCAATCTTGCCCATCCGGATCAGGCTGCCGGCGGTCTCGAAGATCGTCTGGTGCAGCGGCTCGAAGAAGTGCTTCGCCTCCAGGAAGTCGGAGACGCGGTAAAAGGCATCGTTGTTGACCAGGATCGCGCCGAGAAGGCTCTGTTCCGCCTCGATATTATGCGGCGCGCTCCGATAGGCGGGGGTTCCGGGATCGGGCGCGAGTTTGAGGACGGTCGAATCAGTCAGGGCCATGGAGGGACGTGCTTAGCAATTTTTCTTGGCAGGTGCGGGGCGGCGATAAAGCGCCGCCCCAGCCCAAAGCGGAAGCGAAAGCTGATCGCTATCAACCGCTCAGTTAAAATGGTGGATGATTAGCAGCCGCAGCATGCGCGGCGCTTGACGGATTTTGGCGGAAATTGCCCGGCTTCGTGGCGGTCGCCGTGACGCCACGGAAAACTCCGGATGATGTGAACCTTATGTGTCTGCGCGCCGACCCATCCATGAGCGCGCGCACCATCGCGCGCTCGCCGTGCTCGGGCTCAGGGCTCAGACCAGCAGGAGGTAGACCAGCGCAACCAGGGCCGCGCCGACGCCGGTGGCGATCAGGGCGTAGTCGGTGCGGAGGTCGTCCGGCACGTCGAAGGAGGTTCGGGTGTCTTTGCTCATGGCGACGGTCTAGGCCAGGGCGGACCAGACTTTTGTGAAGCAGATCACATCTTCCCGGATTCTTTCGGGGTAGCTGCGGAACAGGCAGACGGGCAGCGGGTTATTGTTCTCCGGAACCGTCGTCAGGAAGACGAGGCAAGCGATGCGGCCAGAACGGCAGCCCCAGGTTTGGTGAAGTGAGGCAGGTAGCCGGCTCTGGCTGTCGGGGTTGATCGCCGCCATGGAGGACGTTGCCCGCCCGGAACGGCGGCGCGAGCCGGTCCCGAAGGAGACGATTGCGCGGCTGCGGGTGCACCTGGCGCTCCCGGCATCCTTCCGGCCCCACCAATCCACAGGCTTGCGTCACTAGATCTTATTCGCCGGCCAGCTTCAGCCTGGGCTTGGCGCCGCCCTCGATGGCGCGCAGCCGGGCCTCTTCATGCCCGACGTAGTCGCGGGTCATCGGCACCACGCCCTGGCGCCGCGTGAGCTGGATCTGGAAGTTCATCATGTCCTGCTTGCGGAACGTCATCTCGCAGGCGGCGAGATAGAATTCCCACATCAGCGCGAAGCGCTCGTCATAAAGCTGCACCGCTTCCTCGCGCCGCGCCATGAAGCGTTCCCGCCAGGCCTTCAGCGTCTCGGCATAATGCAGGCGCAGGATCTCGATGTCGCACACCAGCAGTCCTGCACGCTCGATTGCCGGTAACACCTCGGAGAGTGCAGGGATATAGCCGCCGGGGAAGATGTATTTCGCGATCCACGGATTGGTGGAGTCGGGCCCCTGCGAGCGGCCGATCGAGTGCAGCACCATCACGCCATCCTCGCTCAGGAGTTCGGCGCACCGCTTGAAATAGGTGTCATAGAATTTCACGCCGACATGCTCGAACATGCCGACCGAAACGATGCGGTCGAACGGCCCCTCGCTATCGCGATAATCCTGGAGCAGGAACCTTGCCGATCCCATCAGGCCTTTCTCGGCCGCGCGCGCGTTGGCGACCTGCAATTGCTCCGTCGACAGCGTGACACCGGTGACGTCGCCGCCCGCGATCTCGGCGAGGTAGAGGCCGAGCCCGCCCCAGCCCGAGCCGATATCGAGCACGCGCTGGCCGCGCTTGACCAGCAGCTTCGCAGCGATGTGCCGCTTCTTGGCGAGCTGCGCATCGTCGAGCGAGGTATCCGGTGTCTCGAAATAAGCGCAGCTGTATTGCTTGTCGGCATCGAGGAACAGCGAATAGAGCCGGCCGTCGAGATCATAGTGATGTGCGACGTTGCTGCGCGAGCGCGAGCGCGGATTGAACTGCCTCAGGTGCCGCGTCAGATAGCGCAGATGCCACCAGGGCTTCGCCCACTGCGGCAATAGGTCGGGTTGATCGAGCAGGATCGCGAGGGCATCAGCTATGGTGCCGCGCTCGACGACGAATTCGCCGTCCATGTAGGCCTCGCCAAGCCCGAGCTCGGGATTGATGAGGACCTTGCGTTGCGCGTCCGACGTGACGAAGCGAACCGCCACGGGCTCGCCGGAGCCATCGCCGACGGTAAACTTCACCCCGCTCGCCGTGGTCACCGTCATCGACCCGCGGCGAATGAACTGAGACAGGAATTTACGCAACAAACGGTCCATCGACACCGCCCTCTCGAGCGAACCCGAAAAGATGCGACTAACCCGGCCTTCTGTTCTGACGCCCAGGGACCGGATCGGTTCCTATGCGCTTGCATGTAAATCTAGTCAGCGTGTTCCAGTTGCGCTATTGCGTTGTGTTCAAAGCCGATATTCGAAAATCGCGTGATCACATCCTTGCGCGATCAGCTGCCTTCCATTCGCGTCACAATCGGCTAAAAGGTGACCCCCGCGCCGGATAACGGTTGTGTCTGCGGTTTTTTCAATGGAGATGATGGGAATGTCGAGCCGAGCGCTCAGCCTCGCGACGGTATTGCTTCTGATCGGCTTCGGCGCGACCGACGCCGCTCTTGCGCAGGCGACCAACCTCGAGGCCGGCAAGTCGCCATCCCAGCTTTTCGCGCAGACCTGCAATGCCTGCCACAAGAGCCCGCGCGGGCTTTTGAAGACGGTCCCGCCGGGATCGCTGCCGGGCTTCCTGCGCCAGCACTACACCACGAGCCCGGACATGGCGGGTATTCTAGCCTCCTACCTCGTCTCCAACGGCGCGACCGACGCGCGTTACCAGGCTAAGGAAGGCAAGGACAAAAGGGACGGCGGCAAGGAGAAGGATGCCAACACCAATCCTGCCCAGGCGCCTGAACATCAGGGCCGCCGCCAGCGGTCACAGGAAGCTGCGAAGCCGGAGGGGGAGGGTGCAGCCCCGGCGCCTGAAGGCGTGCGCCAGAGGCGCACGGCCAGGCCGAGCGAGGAGGGCGCCCAGGAAAACGCCAAGCCCGAGGGCCAGGCTACGCATGAGCGCACCCCCGAGGGCCGCAAGTCCAAGCGCATGAGCAGGCGCGGCAAGCCGGAGAGCGAGGAGGCGCCGAAGGTCGACGCCGCCGCGCCATCGGCCGACGACAAGAAGGGCGAGGCCAAATCTGAGGTCGAGTCTGAGCCCAAGACCGAACCCCAGACCGGGCCGAAGGCCGAACCCAAGAGCGAGAGCACCAAGGTCGACGCCGGGCGCGACGAAGCCAAGCCGGATAGCGCAAAGGCGCCCGAGAAGCCCGCCGAACCGAAGCCGGACAGCGCGAAGGTCGAGCCGAGCAGCAGCGAGGCTCCGGCGCTGCGGCCCGATCCAGTGCCGCAGGTGACGCCGGCCCCGGCGACCGCTGTGAAGCCGGCCGAGCCCGCTGCGCCGAAGCCGGCTGAAGCGGCTGCGCCCAAACCGGCCGAGACGACGACCAGCGGCGGCTCCGAGCCTGCGGCCAAGCCGCAGGAGCCGCCGCCGGCCGCGACCGCCACGGCGCCCGCGGCGGCCGAGCCATCCGGTCCGCCGACCCCACCGATCTCGCGATAGGCACTATCGTCAGCTCAAGGTCACGGAGGTCGCGTCCATCGCGGCCTCCGTATCGTATTGACCGTTTCTAGAGTGACGCTCTAGAGTAATACTCTAGGAGAAGCTCATGTCATCCGGCGTGCGTGACGAGCTGTTGGCCGCAGGACTTGCGGTGTTCGACCGCGTGGGCTTCGAGGCCGCGACGGTGGCGGCGATCCGCACTCGCGCGCGCGCCTCCAATGGCAGTTTCTTCCACGTCTTCGGATCGAAGAAGGAGCTCGCCGGCGCGCTGTTCCTGGAAGTGCTGCGCCACTATCACGGTGCGATGCTGGCTGCGCTCGATCCGGTGCCCGATGCCGGGCAGGGCATCGATCGCCTGATCCGTGCGCATCTCGACTGGGTCGTGTTGAGCCGCCGCGAGGCGCGCTATCTCTTCGAAATCTCGCGCAGCGAATGGAGCGAGGACGTTCGCGACGCCCAGCGTGCGCAGAATGCACGCCTTGCCGAAGGCATCGAGCGCTGGCGCGCACCGCTGATCGCACGCGGCGATCTCCTGCTGATGACGCCGGTGATGTTCATCAGCCAGCTTATCGGCCCGGCGCAGGTGTTTTGCCGTGCCTTTCTCTCGGGCCGCGACCGGACCGATCCGCGCAGCGAGGCCGACACGCTGATCGCGTGCGCCATCCGCGCGCTGCTGCCGCCCGAGCGTATCAACACAAAATGAGGAGTAGCGTCATGAGAACCGAGGCAGATCCCGATTTCGCCACCGTAGCGGAGCGCATCCACGCCAATGTCGGCCGGCAGGGATTCATGAATCTCGTTGGCGCGGAGCTGTCGGAGCTGTCGCGCGGCAGCTGCACGATCGCGGTGGAGCGCCGGCCCGAGCTGTTGCAGCAGCACGGCTTCTTCCACGGTGGCGTCACTGCCTTCCTGGTCGACAACGCCACGACGATCGCTGCGGCGACCTCGCGCGGCCAGCCGGCGCTGACGGCGGAATACAAGCTCAATCTGCTGGCGCCGGCGGTCGGCGAAAGGCTGATCTGCCGGGCGCGGGTGATCAAGCCGGGCCGTCAGGTCGCGGTCGTCGCGGCCGACGTGTTCTGCCTGACCGACGGCGTGGAAAGGCATACGGCGACGGCCCTGGCCTCGATCGCGATGCTGAGCGAGGCCGTCGCCGCCACAACGAAAAGCCCGGCCGCGTGAGGCGGCCGGGCTCCGTTTTCTTGTCATTGCCGGGCTTGACCCGGCAATCCATCCTTCAGCGAGAAACTCTTTGATGATGGACGCGCGGGTCAAGCCCGCGCATGACATGTTGTATCCGCGACTTACTTCTCGGTCTCTTCCGCAGCCGGGGCGGGCTCCACGACGTCCTCGTGCTGGGCTTCCGGATCGAAGAACTCGCCGGCCGCGGCGATCGCCTCGGCGGCGGCATCGCGGTCCTCGTTGCGGGTCGAGATGTCCTCGCCGCGGTTGATGCGCTCGGCCTCGTCCTGGCTGCGCGCGACCGTCACGGTGATCTCGACCTCGACCTCGGGGTGAACCGCGACGGTGAGGGTGTGCTTGCCGATGGTCTTGATCGGCGCGTCGAGCTGCACCTGCGGGCGGTCGAGGTGGACACTGTCGGCCTCGAACGCGGCGACGATGTCGCGCACGGTGACCGAGCCGAACAGCTGGCCGGCTTCGGAGGCCTGGCGGATCACGATGATGTTCTTATCCTCGATCTTCTCGGCGACCTTGGACGCCTCGCCCTTGGCCTGGAGGTTGCGGGCCTCGAGCTCGGCCTTCATGCCGTCATACTTGGCGCGGTTGTCGGCGGTGGCGCGCAGCGCCTTGCCGCGCTTGAGCAGGAAATTGCGGGCATAGCCGTCGCGAACCTTCACGACTTCGCCCATCTGGCCGAGCTTGTTCACGCGTTCCAGCAAAATGACTTCCATAACGTTCTCCTTTGAAGTGCTGTGGGTTTCAGTTTTTCAGGGGTGGACTTAAGGGGTTGGCAGCGGCGGCGGTTGCCGGTTGCGCAGGAAGCGCTCGCGCATGCCGAACACGGCATCCGCGAGCCCGAGAATCACCATCGCGATGACGGGCCATCCGAACACGACGACAACGGCGTAGGTGGAGCCGAGCCAGAAGGCGCGGCTTTTCAGCGCGAGTGTCAGCGTATGCAGCACGGCAAAGCCGGTCAGCGCATACGCCATCATCAACGCCGCCGTCACGACCTGCGCGATGATCGCGAGCAGTCCGCCGGTGAAGCAGAAGGCGAGCGCAATGCAGAGCACGGCAAGCGTCATGGTCGGAAGCTCAGATGTCATCAGGTTCGGCCACGGGCGGCGCAGCCGGCCCGAGGTCGCCGTCACCTTTGCGCTGAGCCAGAGGTTGAGGGTGAGCGTCATCATCGAGACGATGGCGGCGGCGGCCGGCGCAATCCGCACCAAGGCATCGACGAACTGGTCGGCTTCGCCGGCAGCCTGCGGATCGGTGGCGTGGAGGATGCGCATCAGGCCGCGGCGCAGCGTGCCGGTGATGCTGTCGGCGTCGGTGCCGAGCGTGAGGAGGGCCGCGATCGCGGTCAGCGTGGCGAAGCCTGCGATCCACAGCAGGATGCGGCCGACGGGGTACCACTCGATTTCGGGTTCGGCCGGCGGATCGGTGGCGTCGGGAGGTGCGCCCACGTGGCGTCCCAACAGGACGAGATGGCCAAGCCACCAGGCCGGCAGCGCGACGGTGACGGCGAAGGCGAGGCAATAGGGCAGGCCAAACAGGGCGCCGAGGCCGATCGCGGCCGCGATGCCGCCAAGGCTCGCGCAAAGCGGTCCCCAGCCGATCGAGACCACCATCAGCGGCAGCGGTGCGAGATAGAACAGGACGAGCGAGATCAGCGCGCCCGAAACGATCGAGGCGAACATCAGGGCCGACGCAGCGCCGGCGATCAGGGCTATCAGTCCAAAGGCCATCATCAGCTGTCCCGCCCCTTCCGAGCGGTTAGAGGCATCTCTTGCCCCAACCATCGGCAACCGGACGACCCGGAAGCCTTATGAATTCAGAACGTCGCGACCGGCGACGTCATCGCCGCCGGTCGAAGTCGGTCGTATCAGCGAATCACGTAGGGCAGGAGGCCCAAGAACCGCGCGCGCTTGATGGCGCGGGCGAGCTCACGCTGCTTCTTCGCGGAGACCGCAGTGATGCGGCTCGGCACGATCTTGCCGCGCTCGGAGACGTAGCGCATCAAGAGCTTGGAATCCTTGTAGTCGATCTTCGGCGCGTTCGGACCCGTGAACGGGCAGGTCTTGCGGCGACGGAAAAACGGACGGCGGGCGCCAGCTTCAGCCATTGTTCTTACTCCTGATCCGTCGTGGTTTCAGCGTCCTCGCGGGGACGGCGCGGACCGCGGTCACCGCGGAAGCCGCCCTCACGGTCGCCACGGAAGCCGCCTTCACGTTCGCCGCGGAAGCCGCCGCCACGGTCGTCGCGCTCGCGATCACGGTCGGCCTTGCGCATCATCGCGGACGGGCCTTCCTCGAGCTCCTCGACGCGGACGCTGAGATAGCGGATCACGTCCTCGCTGATGCGCTCCTGGCGCTCGATCTCGGCGATCGCCGCGGACGGCGCGTCGATGTTGAGCAGCACGAAGTGCGCCTTACGGTTCTTGTTCATGCGGTAGGTGAGGGAGCGCACGCCCCAGTTCTCGGTCTTGGTGACCTTGCCGCCGAGACCCTCGACGATCCCGGTCATCTGCGCGGTCAGCTCTTCCACCTGCTGCGGGCTCGCGTCCTGACGCGCGAGAAAAACATGCTCATAAAGAGGCATGGATGTCCTTTCCTCATGTTGGCGCTTCACCCGGCGTCAAGCCCTTCGAGGCCTTCGGAAAGGACTCGGACTTAAGCTCAGAAGGCGGAAACACGGGACGACGGGCCGACTGGCCCTGCCACATCAAAATCACGAGTGAATTTGCTGAGACCGTCCGTTCAGCTCCCGGCCGGGGTCTGCGGATGGCGCGCTTTATACGGATTTTGGCCGGCTTGGCAAGGTTGCAGGGGCCAAGTTTCGGCCCGGATGGTCCCGGTGCGGGGTCCAAAACGGGACCGAATCGGCTTGATTTATTTGTTTGTATATCATACAAACAAGTCCAGGGAGGATCCAATGGCGGGAAAGTCCGTCGAGGCCCCATCTGAGTCGGCTGGCGACCCCAAGCACGCAGCGCGCGCCACGCGCTCGGCAGGCCGCAAGATGCGCTCGCTGCTGCTGGATGCGGCGAGCCCGCTGTTCAAGGAGCGGGGGCTGTCCGGCACCTCGATCGCCGACATCGCGACCGCCGCGAACGCCTTCCCGAGCCAGATCACCTATTACTTCCGCACCAAGGAGGCGCTGTTCGTCGAGTGCGCCTGCCGTGATCTCCTGTATCTGGCGCGCGCGACCGAGCAGGCCGCGCTCAAGGCGCGCTCGCCGCGGGAGTACACCCACGCCCTGGCGGAAACGGTCACGGCGAGCGATTCGGTCGCCTTCTTCGCTGAGGCGCTGACGCTGACGCGGCGGCGCCAGGATCTCGCGCCGCTGGTCGAGCGCACCATCGAGCGCCTGCATGCCGAGGGCGCGCGCGCCTACGCAAGCCAGGTCGCGCGGCACGGCTGGCGCTCCCTGCGCGCGCCCGACGAAAGCTCGCGGCGGTTCTGGGCCGTCGCGATCGGCGTCATCCTCGAAGGCTACGCCATGGGCCGCTCGCCCGAACAGCTTTGCGGCGAGATGCTGCGCGTCCTCGGCGAGCAGGCGAAATCAACGGGCGATGCCGCGCGTCTGCGGCTTGTCGACGACCGCGATCCTTCAACCACTTCGGACGGGGAGAGTTAGGCCATGACCGCGCTTCGCATGCGTGCCCGCGATTTCCTGACCGAGGACCAGCTCGTCGATGTGCGCCGGCGCGTCACCTGGAAAGGCGTCGCGCTGATCGCGCATGCCTGGGTGCTGATCCTTGGCGCGATCGCGCTCGTTGCGTGGTGGCCCAATCCGCTCACTTATATTTTCGCCGTCGCCATCATCGGCTCACGGCAGCTCGGGCTTGCGATCCTCATGCATGACGGCGCGCATGGCTGCCTTTCCGCCGACGAGAGGACCAATCTCGCGCTGAGCCAGTGGTTCTGCGCCTATCCGCTGTTCGCGGAGACGCGCAGCTATCGGCGCTATCACCTTCAGCATCACGCGCGCACCCAGCAGGAGGACGATCCCGACCTCGTGCTGTCGGCGCCGTTCCCGATCACCAGGCTGAGCTATCGCCGCAAGTTCATTCGCGACATCACGGGGCAGACCGGCTACCAGCAGCGCAAGGCGCAACTGCTCAACGCGCTTGGCCCGAAGGCCTGGCCGTGGCGTCAGCGTGCCGCGTATTTCTGGGAGAAGCTCGGGCCGCAATGCATCGTCAACGCCGTGATGTTCGCGGCGCTTGCGGCGGCCGGCGTGTGGTGGGCCTATCCGCTGCTATGGCTGGTGCCGCTGCTCACCTGGATGATGGTCATCACCCGCATCCGCAACATCGCCGAGCACGCCGTCGTCCCCGACAGCAGCGATCCCTTGCGCAACACCCGTACCACGCATGCGAACTTCCTCGAGCGTCTGTTCATCGCGCCGTACTACGTGAACTACCACCTCGAGCATCATCTCCTGTTCTACGTGCCCTGCTACAATCTGCCGAAGGTGCATCGCCTGCTGAGCGAGAGCCGGCACGCTGGCCGTATGGAAGTGCAGCCGAATTACGCCGCGGTGCTGCGGCTCGCGACAGCGAAGCCCGATCACGAGGACCGTCCCGGCCAACTGGTGAACAGTGCGCGCCGCGCGCGGGCGGGTGCGGAGGTCGACGCCAACCAGACCGCCGGCGGGTTTTGAGGGGCGTCGTCCCCAGTTGAATGGCGGTCGGGGTTTCCATCTCGGCTTGACATTCCGGCCTCGGTCAGTGTCTACGGCCCCCTTTGGAGCGTGATCCGGAACCAGAACGTAAGCCTGCGCGTAATCGGCTGCCGGTTCTCGCAGGGATCACGCTCGACAAGCAGGGAGCGCCGATGACGGCAGCATTCACATTTCCGGGGCAGGGTTCCCAGGCGATTGGCATGGGCAAGGCCCTGGCCGACGCCTTTCCGGCGGCGCGCGCCGTGTTCGACGAGGTCGACGCCGCGCTGGGGGAAAAGCTGACGGCCACCATCTGGGATGGCCCCGCTGAAACCCTCCAGCTCACCGAAAACGCCCAGCCGGCGCTGATGGCGGTCTCCGTCGCCACGCTGCGTGTGCTGGAGAGCGAGGCCGGTTTTTCCGTCGGGCGGGACGCGGCCTTCGTGGCCGGCCATTCGCTCGGCGAATATTCGGCGCTGGCTGCGGCCGGCAGCCTGACGATTTCCGACACCGCGCGTCTCCTTCGCACCCGCGGTCTCGCAATGCAAAAAGCTGTCCCCGTCGGCGCAGGCGCCATGGCCGCGCTGCTCGGTCTCGATTACGAGGCCGCGATGGAAGTCGCCAACGAGGCGGCGCAGGGCCAGGTCTGCCAGGCGGCCAACGACAATGGCGGCGGGCAGGTGGTCGTTTCCGGCGACAAGGCAGCCGTCGATCGCGCCGTCGAGATCGCCAAGGGCAAGGGCGCCAAGCGCGCGATGCTGCTGCCGGTATCCGCACCGTTCCATTGCAAGCTGATGCAGCCGGCCGCCGATGCCATGGCGGAAGCGCTGTCGAAGGTCACGATCAAGGCGCCGGCGGCGCCCTTGGTGTCGAACGTGCTGGCGAGTGCCGTCACGGACCCCGACGAGATCCGGCGCCGCCTTGTTGAGCAGGTCACCGGCACGGTGCGCTGGCGCGAGTCGGTTGCCTATATGGCAGGGCAGGGTGTCACCCGTTTCTTCGAGATCGGCGCGGGCAAGGTGCTCACCGGTCTCGTCAAGCGCATTGCGGACGGTGCCGTCGGGGTTGCGGTCGGCGGACCGAACGACGTTGCCGCCGCCAAGGATGCATTGGCCGCTGCGAAGCAGGCCTAGAGGAGTTATCGATGTTTGATCTGACTGGCAGGAAGGCGCTCGTCACCGGCGCGACCGGCGGCATCGGCGGCGCGATCGCGCAGGCCCTGTACGCGCAGGGGGCTACGGTCGCCATTTCGGGAACGCGGAAGGAAGTGCTGGACGAGCTTGCCGGCAAGCTCGGCGAGCGCGTCCACGTGCTGCCCTGCAACCTGTCCAAGGCCGATGAGGTCGAGGCGCTGGTGCCCGCCGCGGAAGCGGCGATGGGGCAGGTCGACATCCTCGTCGCCAATGCCGGCATCACCCGCGACAATCTCTTCGTCCAGCTTCGCGACGAAGACTGGGACGAGGTCATCAACGTCAACCTGACCGCCACTTTCCGGCTCGCGCGCGCCGCCACCAAACTGATGATGCGCAAGCGCTTCGGCCGCATCATCGCCATCACTTCGGTGGTCGGCGTCACCGGCAATCCCGGGCAGGGCAACTACACCGCGTCGAAGGCCGGCCTGATCGGCATGATCAAGACGCTCGGCGCCGAGTATGCCAAGCGCGGCGTCACTGCGAACTGCATCGCGCCCGGTTTCATCAAGACGCCGATGACGGATGCGCTGAACGACAAACAACGGGAAACGATTCTGACCAAGGTTCCTGCCGCTCGCCTGGGCACTCCCGAGGACATTGCGGCGGCCGCCGTCTACCTGAGTTCGAACGAAGCAGCCTACGTCACCGGCCAGACCATCCACGTCAACGGCGGCATGGCCATGATCTGAACCCGCGTCGCACCTCCCGCAAGTGGGCGGCGCGGGATGCGGCAAACGGCCGTTTCCGGAGTGAAATGAGGCTTATAGTCAAGGCAGTTGAAGTATGATAACCGGACCTTCAACGGATGGGCAAAGAACGCCATTGCAGGTTTTTGAAACCCTGTATATTGGCGATGCAGAGCTTTGGCCGTCGTTCGCCGGGCCCTGCATCGGCTAGGATGGGGCCAAATCAAAGTTCGTAAGCGAAGGCAGTCAACGACCACGACGGCTCGTATCGTCCCGGGGGGTCGGGTCTACAGGGAACAAGAGGTTAAGCAATGAGTGACATTGGCGAGCGGGTTAAGAAGATCGTGGTCGAGCACCTTGGTGTTGAACCCGAGAAGGTTGTCGACAACGCGAGCTTCATCGACGACCTCGGCGCCGACAGTCTGGACACCGTCGAGCTGGTGATGGCGTTCGAAGAAGAATTCGGTTGCGAGATTCCGGACGACGCCGCGGAGACGATTCTCACCGTCGGCGACGCCACCAAGTTTCTCGAGAAGAACGCGAAGAGCTAAGGCTCTTCATTTCGCGGGACAACATTGAAACCGGACGGACCGCTGACCAGCGGTCACCCGGTTTCTTGTTATCGGCCGTGAATCTTTCGAAGCGGAGATTGCGATATGAGGCGGGTTGTCGTCACGGGCCTCGGCATGGTTACGCCACTCGGCTGTGGCGTCGAGCCGACCTGGAAGCGCATCCTCAACGGCGAGAGCGGTGCGCGCCGGATCGAGAGCTTCGACGTCTCGGATCTCCAGACCAAGATCGCCTGCGTGGTGCCGCGCGGTGACGGCTCCAACGGCAGCTTCAATGCCGATCAGTGGATGGAGCCGAAGGACCAGCGCAAGGTCGACGATTTCATCATCTTCGGCATGGCGGCCGCCAAGCAGGCGCTCGACGACGCCAACTGGCATCCCGAGTCCGAAGAGGACAAGTGCGCGACCGGCACCATGATCGGGTCCGGCATCGGCGGTCTCAACGGCATCGCCGACACCGCTATCCTGCTGAAGGAGCGTGGGCCGCGCCGGGTGTCGCCGTTCTTCATTCCGGGCCGCCTGATCAATCTCGCCTCCGGCTATGTCTCGATCGAGCATGGGCTGAAGGGACCGAACCATTCGGTGGTAACGGCCTGCTCGACCGGCGCGCATGCGATCGGCGATGCCGCCCGCCTGATCGCGCTCGGCGATGCCGACGTGATGGTTTCGGGCGGCGCGGAGTCGCCGATCAGCCGCATCGGCATTGCCGGCTTCAACGCGGCGCGCGCGCTCTCCACCGGCTTCAACGAGACGCCCGAGAAGGCCTCGCGTCCCTACGACAAGGACCGCGACGGCTTCGTGATGGGCGAGGGTGCTGGCGTCGTGGTCCTGGAAGAGCTCGATCACGCCAGGCGTCGTGGCGCGAGGATCTATGCCGAGGTGATCGGCTACGGCCTGTCCGGCGATGCCTATCACATCACGTCGCCGTCGCCCGATGGCGATGGCGGCTTCCGCAGCATGTCGGCGGCACTGAAACGCGCAGGCCTTACGCCGTCCGATCTCGACTACATCAACGCGCACGGCACCTCGACGCCGCTTGGCGACGAGATCGAGCTCGGCGCGGTGGAGCGGCTGCTCGGCAATGCCGCCTCCAAGGTCGCGATGTCCTCGACCAAATCGTCGACCGGCCATCTCCTCGGTGCGGCCGGCGCGATCGAGGCGATCTTCGCCATTCTCGCGATTCGCGATAACGTCGTGCCGCCGACCATCAACCTGGACAATCCGTCAGTCCAGACCGCGATCGATCTCGTGCCGCATACTGCAAAGAAGCGTGAGATCAATGTCGTGTTGTCGAATTCTTTTGGTTTTGGCGGTACCAATGCGTCGGTGATCATCCGGCGCCTGGCCGATTAGCTTGCGTTTGAGACGAATCCACCGTTTTGCCGTATTCGGCGATAGTCATAGTCGTGGGCGTGTACGTTTGGCAGGGCAAGCGATTGTCAGGCCCCGATTGAACCGGCAGGATTCAGGTTGCTTCGATGAGTGAAAGGCCGCCCATTTCGCCGCGGAGTCCGCGGGCCGCGTTGGAGCCCGAGCAGGTCCCGCCGCCGCCGAAGCGATCGGACCGGGCGCGCAACCCCCTCGTGGTCGTCGGAAACGCCATCATCACCCTCGTGCTGATCAGCATGCTGGGCGCCGGCGCCGTCTATTATTACGGCCGGCAGGTGCTGGAGGCGCCGGGACCGCTCAACGAAGACAAGATCGTCAACATCCCCCAGCGCGCCGGCAAGCGTGACATCGCCGAGACCCTGAACCGGGAAGGCGTGACCGACGTCAATCCGTGGGTGTTCATCGCCAGCGTGGCTGCGCTGAAGGCGAGTTCGGACCTGAAGCCGGGCGAATATTCGTTCCAGAGGAACGCCTCCTTGCGCGACGTGATCGCCACCATCGTCGAGGGCAAGGTGGTGCAGCATGCCGTCACGATTCCGGAAGGCCTGACCTCCGAGCAGATCGTGGCGCGGCTCTCCGACAACGACATCTTCACCGGCAGCGTGCGTGAGCTGCCGCGTGAAGGCACGCTGTTGCCGGAGACCTACAAGTTCCCGCGCGGGACCACGCGCGAGCAGGTGATCCAGCGCATGCAGCAGGCGCACAAGCGCGTGCTGGCCGAGATCTGGGAGCGCCGCAGCCAGGATCTTCCGGTCAAGACGCCGGAGCAGCTGGTGACGCTCGCCTCGATCGTGGAGAAGGAGACCGGCAAGCCGGACGAGCGCAGCCGCGTCGCCGCGGTGTTCGTCAATCGTTTGAAGCAGAAAATCAAGCTCCAGTCCGATCCGACGATCATCTACGGCCTCGTCGGCGGCAAGGGCACGCTCGGTCGGCCGATCAAGCGCAGCGAGATCACGCAGCCTTCGCCCTACAACACCTATGTGATCGACGGCCTGCCGCCGGGCCCGATCTCCAATCCCGGCCGCGCCTCGCTCGAGGCCGCCGCCAACCCGGCCCGCACCCGCGACCTCTATTTCGTCGCCGACGGCACCGGCGGGCACGCCTTCACCGAGACCTACGACGCGCATCAGAAAAACGTCGCCAGGCTCCGCGCGATGGAGAAGCAGATCCAGAACGACACGGTCGAGCCGGCCGACGATGCGCAGGCGCCTGCGCCCGGCGCGCCTGCCGCTGTCGATACGGCGCCGACCGCGACCACGCCGCCGAAGCCGACGCAGCAGAAAAAGCCGCCGGCGCGGCCCGCAAATCCCGCGCCGGCGCGGCAGGGCTCGGTGTGGCCCTCGCCGCCGGTGGTCCAGCGCTAGGATCGCCGGCTCCCTTACGGGACTTTGCGGATTCCACTTTCCTGCAAAATAGTCTTAAGATTCGCGTGCCTTGATGGCCTTACGAATCTCATCTGTCCGGAGAAGCTCACCCGATGGCGCTGTCGTCCATGACCGGCTTTGCCCGCAGCCACGGCGCTAGCGGGCCGTATACGTTCGAATGGGAATTGAAGTCGGTCAACGCCAAGGGTTTTGACCTGCGCGTGCGGCTGCCGCAGGGGTTCGACGAGCTCGAGGCCCATGCCAAGAAACGCGCCGGCGAGGTGCTGTCGCGCGGCACCATCTACGCCAATCTCAATGTCAAGCGCACCAATGCCGCCGCCACGGTCCGCATCAACGAGGACGTGCTCGGCGCTGTGCTCAAGGCTGCCGCCTTGATAGCCGGCAAGGTCGACGCGGTGGCTCCGAGCATCGATGGCCTGCTCGCCATCAAAGGCGTCGTCGAAGTCGCCGAGCCCGAGGGCGACGAGGAGGAGGACAAGGCGGCGCGAGCAGCAGCAGCCGAAGCTTTCGACAAGGCGCTCGCCGATCTCGTCGCGATGCGCAAGCGCGAGGGGACCTCGCTCGGGCAGATCCTGACCCAGCGCGTGGACGAGATCGAGGCGCTGGCGACGAAGGCGGAGGCCGCCCCCGGCCGCAAGCCGGAGGCAATCAAGGCGAGGCTCGCCGAGCAGATCGCCGCATTGCTCGACACCTCCGACCGTTTCGATTCCGACCGCCTGATGCAGGAAGCGATCCTGATCGCGACCAAGGCCGACATCCGCGAGGAGCTCGACCGCATCGCCTCGCACGTCGCGCAGGCGCGCGAGTTGATCGGCAAGGGCGGCCCGATCGGGCGCAAGCTCGATTTCCTCGCCCAGGAGTTTCACCGCGAGGTCAACACCTGCTGCTCGAAGTCGAACGACATCGAGCTGACGAATACGGGACTCGCCATGAAGAACGTGGTCGAGCAGTTCCGCGAGCAGGTCCAGAATCTGGAGTGATCGATGACGACGGGCGGTCACGGAACTGACGGTGTCGAGCGGCGCGGGCTGATGTTCGTGCTGTCCTCGCCATCGGGGGCGGGCAAGACGACGCTGTCGCGTCTTCTGATCGAGCGAATGCCCGGTCTGAAAATGTCGGTCTCCGCGACAACGCGTCCGATGCGCCCCGGCGAGGTCGACGGCCGCGACTATCTGTTCGTCGACAAGCCCCGCTTCGAAGCGATGGTGAAGGGTGACGAGCTCCTGGAATGGGCGACCGTGTTCGACAACCGCTACGGCACGCCGCGCGGCCCCGTCGAGGCTGCGCTGTCAGCGGGGCAGGACGTGCTGTTCGACATCGACTGGCAGGGCACGCAGCAACTGCGCGAGAAGGCGCGCGCCGACGTCGTCAGCGTCTTCATCCTGCCGCCCTCGGCGGCCGATCTCGAGAAGCGCCTGCACTCGCGCGCCCAGGATTCGGACGAGGTCATCCGCAAGCGGATGAGCCGCGCCAGCCACGAGATGAGCCACTGGGCCGAGTACGACTACATCGTCATCAACCACGACGTCGATCAGGCCTTCGCCGAGGTGCAGTCGATCCTGAAGGCCGAGCGCCTCAAGCGCGAGCGGCGGATTGGCCTCGTCGGCTTTGTGCGAAGTCTGCAAGGCCAGCTTCAGGGTTAGGCCGCGTCAGTCGCGGCCCTTCCTTCGCCAGCTGTTCCAGCATCTGGGTGATGACGTCGATGTCGACTGCGTCGGCATCGGACTCGGCCGGCTCTTCGACTGCAGTCTCTTCGGCATGGGCCTCCTCGATATGGGTCTCTTCGACTTGAGCCTCTTCGACATAGGCGTCGATTGCCGCGAACTGCGGTGCGGGCGTCGCGGCCTTGAATGCCTCGACATTGCTGCCGTCTTGCTCGTCCTCGATCGCGCGCGTCTGGATCGCATCGAGATTGTCGGCGATTGCGGGTCTTGCGGCGCGCGGGAATACGACGTCGAAATCGACCGGGCGGGGCCGTTGTACGCGTGAGGCAGGTGCCGCGTCGCGCCAGGGTGCACGGTTGTGGTCCTGATCCTGCTGCTCCCAATTGTCCCAATTCACGCGACGGGGACCGTCAACGGCCTGGACGCGGACACGTGAGCCGGCGAAGCGATAGATCACGCTGCCGGTGATGCCCGCGAGCGCCAGCGCGCCGCCGATCACGAGCAGAAGCGTCTGCAGCGAGCCGGTCGGCTTGGCGGAGGCATCGGCCGTAGCCAGCGTCATCGGAGCAGGGGATTGCGGAGCAGCGGATTGTGAGGGCTCCGCGCTCGGCGGCGCATCGGCCGTGACCGGTGCGGCCGCCGGCTGCGCCTCTGGCGCAGCCGGCGCGGGTGAGGGATCGGGCCAACGCGCGCTGACCGCCGGCTGCTGCACATTGTTGTCGGCGGGGGTCCCCGAAGGCCGCTGCTGCGGCGCCGGCGGCGCGACCGCCGCGGTCGGCGTAGGCGCAGTCACATTCGGCGGACTCGGTGCGGTTCCGCCCTGCGGCGCCACATATTCAGCGCGGGCATCCTGGACCGGGTGCGGTGCTAGTGGCTCCGCGTCCGCCGTTCTGGTCGCGTTTTGCGTGTTCTGCACGGTCGATGTCTGCGTGCCCTTGTCGCCTTCGGCGCGCAGATACCAGCACTTCCGCTTGCTGGCGCGATCGAGGCGATAGTACCAGTGCTGCCCCTGCGGCGCGGTGGCCTTGGGTGAGGCGAGGCAGTCGTCGTCGGCTGTGCTCGCGGCGTTCTGCGTGCTCGCGGCATTCGATGTGCTCGGCGCGTTCTGCGACACGGCTGCCAGTGGCACGCCCGCGATGATGCTGGCGACAAGCGTGGATATGAATTTCGCGGATCGGTTGCCCATCCTGGTCTCCCGGTTACGCACGACGCAACTTGTTAGCAGCCCCTTCTCGTCAAAGAGTTGGGTGGCAATGAGCCGCAAATCCGGAGAGGATGAGGCTTAAATCGGGCCCGTGCCGCGTTCGTTCTGCGGCGAAATCGGACAATTTTCGGCCGCAATTGCTGCTCGTCGAGGTCCATGTGCCCGAACAGCCGTCGGAGCGGCGATCCATGCCATCTCGAACGACAATAAGCCCCGTAGGATGGCTTGAGCCCGTTTGAAACTCATCTCCTTCTTTTGCCATCGCCTTCCATCGTGACGGCTGATCGTCGCGACCTTGTCCGGGAGGAAGCTTCTTCTTCGAGGTGTTTCGCTCGGGCCACGGGATGCGGTTCCTTTCTTCACGATTTCGAAGCGTCGGCCCTTTTGGCTTAAACTGCCTATCTAGATGCCGCGAATGCGCGGTAAGCTGGACCTCGTGATGACATTTGAAGGAACATGGTCATGGCCCTTCAGGATCATTCCGACAAGAGCGACTCCGCTGAACCGTCGAAATGGACGGCGGCGGGCGAAGAGTTCGTGCTTCTCGATGCCGCGAAGCCCCCGACGCGCATCGAGATGGCGCGGGAGCGCATGCTGCTGAGCCGGCTTTATCTCGGCCTGATCCGCAGCCTCAACGACGACTATGGTGCCGACTTCGTCAGGCAGAATGACAGTGCGACGTTCCGCACGATCGGCATCTACCTGTTCCTGCGGACCGCGATGTGCTCGCCGGTGCGCGCGACCACGATCGCACAGGCGCTGAAGCTGCCGCGCGCGACGGTGCTGCGGCGTCTCGAGGAGATGATCAAGCAAGGCTATGTCGAACACGTCGGCAACGCCTACCGCGTCACCGACAAGGTCAATATTCCCGACTTGCAGCAGCGGCTGCAGCAGCGGATCGACATGATCCTTGAGACGGCCCGCGAGCTGTCCAAGCTGAGAAGCACGGAGGGTTCGGCGCGTTGACGCCGTTGCGGCCGCGCCGTCAGCTCTCGGAAGGGTCGCGAATATCGCTGATCTTGTGAACCGTCACTTTGACGGACATGCTCTCATAGTCGTTGGTATCTCCGAACCACGAGCCTTCGATGGGGATTGCCTGGCCGGGATGCCGCACGACCGCGACGTTTCCGCGGACCAGCCGAGCAGGCGGGCAGACGTACCACGCCGCGGCAGGAACGATGACGTTCCTTGATCTATGTCAAGGGCGGCTCGATGCGATCCCGTTCACGATGGCGGTCGTGCCGATTGCCTGCCCGGGACAGGAGCGATGAGATGAGCATCCTCTGGACTATCGTCATTGGCTTTATCGTGGGCGTGATCGCCAAGTTCGTCATGCCAGGTGGCAATGAGCCGAAGGGCTTCATTCTGACCACGATCCTGGGAATTGTCGGCGCGTTTGTCGCGACCTTCCTGGGCCAGTCCGTCGGATGGTATGGGCCGGGCGAATCCGCGGGGTTCATCGGCGCCGTGGTCGGCGCGGTCATCCTGCTTTTCGCCTATGGCCTCCTCATGGGCCGTCAAGGACGAACGAGCTGATCACGCAGCCGGCGGCCTCCGCCCTGAACGGCCCGATTTGATCATGAAGCACCTGGCCGGGGTGCTTCCGTCTGTACTCGGTCGATCTCGTCAGCACCGATATCAGTAAGGACACTGACCAGGAAGCTCAGGCGCGATTGCAGTGCTGCCTGCACCGCGCCGAACGGGCAGGATGGACACGCCCCGCGCTTCTGTCCGGTCGCACGCTGCATGGTCGATGGCCTGGCTCGCTTCGACGCCCGGTGTTCATTGCCGGGCCCGATGCTGCGTGTCTCGGCGACAATCGAGGTGGAGGACCCCAGGCGCTACCCGGCGGCCGCAGCATCGCGGCCAGCACTTCGCCAAAAAGCGCTCTGTTCAGGAGTGAACGTAAGCGGAGTGCGGATTAGACTAGCGTGGCTGTTGCCGAGCACCGCGTGCGCTCTGCCCGACGGACCGCCGGCCGACACCCGTTGAACGCCGCCAGGCCGGCGGGTCCGAGAGCGTCGCGGGCGGCCGTTATCCGCTGCGTGCTTCGCGATCGGCCGACGCGCGAGTCCGCGCGGCGTGCTCGCGGTAGGCGGTGATCGCCCTGTTGGCGAGCATCAACTGCCGGCGCTCGCCGGTTTTGAGCTGCGCCTCGATCGTGTCGAGGATGACGTTTGCGGACGCATCAGGTTCGCCGAGCTCTCCGCTTTTTTCCAGAAAGCCCCAGGCGATGAAGAATGCGTTTTCGACGACGCAGCGAATGGACATGCGCTGCCAACGCCGTTCGGGCCGCTGCCGTTCCGCGCGGCGTTGCGCTCCGAACGAATCTGCGCCTTCGTGCATTTACTTCAGCGACGCGCTGGTCGTGTCGAACCTGGTGTTGATCTTCGCATGGGCGCGGCGAGGTGTTCCGCCACGCCGCCGCGCCGAAAGCTTAGTTCTTCAGCACGATACGGCCGACCACTTTGCCGGCGCGCAGCTCGTCGATCCATTTCTGGACGTCGGCCATCGGTTCCTCGCGCATCGGCGTCGGCTTGATCTCGCCGGCGCGGGCCAGCGCCATCAGCTCATGGCCTTCCGCGAGCGTGCCGACCATGAAGCCCTCGATGGTCATGCGCTTGTAGACCCATTGCACCATCGGCAGTGTGAACTGTCCGCCCATCAGGCCGGATACCACGATCTTGCCGCCGCGCGCGGCGACCGCGACAGCGAAGGCCATTGACTTCTCGTTGCCGGCGAAATCGACGATCTCGTCGAAGCCGCCCTCGGTCTCCTTCAGGATGCGCTTGATCACATCAGGCTCGGCGGGATCATAGGCGACCGCCGCGCCGTTCTTCAGCGCGGTCTCGCGCGCGGTCGGGCTGAGATCGGCGACCGTGATCGGCTGCTTGAACATGGCTTGCGCGAACGACAGGCCCATCATGCCGACACCGCCCAAACCGATCAGCAAGAGGTTGCGCTGGCGCGGGCGATCGAGCAGGCGCTTGAGCGCGCCGTAGGCGGTCACGCCGGAGCACATCAGCGTCGCGGCCTGGTTGACGGGCAGCGGATCGTAGTCGAGCAGGTATTTTGCGTCGGGCACCAGCACGTGGCTGGCAAAGCCGCCGTCGATGGAGACACCGAGGAAGCGCTGCTTGACGCAGAGGTTCTCGTCACCGTTCTGGCAGTCGCGGCACTGGCCGCAGCCGATCCACGGAAACACCGCCTTCTTCGCGCCGACGAGGCCGGCCGGCACGTCGGGGCCGACTTCCTCGACGACGCCTGCGATCTCGTGGCCGAGCGTGAAGGGCAGCGTCATGCCGCGCGTGGTGTCGAGCTTCTTGCCGCCGCCGAGATCTGCATAGCCGTCCTGGATATGCAGATCGGAATGGCAGAGGCCGCAGCGCTCGATACGCACCAGGACCTCGCGGCCTTGCGGCTTGGGCGTGTCGATGATGGTCTCGCACAGCGGCGCATCGAACTTGACCAGGGACTGCCGACGCATCAGCGCCATATTTCCTCCTCCGAAATTTTGCCCAAAGCGCGATCATCGCGCTTTAGCTTATTGTTTGAGCATGATCTCTTCGGAAAACCGCTGCGCACTTTGCGCTGACGCGGCCCTTCCGGTCCGGATCATGCTTCAGGGTTCGCTGCGTATATCGGCCAATTCACGGGCCATGGCAACAAAGCCCGCGATCGGGATGGTCTCCGCGCGCCGCGTCGCATCGACGCCGGCAGCGGCCGCAAGCCGCGCCGGATCGGCTCCGAGCGATTTCAGGCTCTGCCGCAGCATCTTGCGGCGCTGGCCGAAGGCGGCGGCGGCGACCTGCTCGAGCAGCCGGCGATCACAAGGCAACGGATTTGCGCGCGGCACGAGGCGTACCACGGAGGAGGTGACCTTCGGCGGCGGCACGAAGGCCGAAGGCGAGATGTCGAACAGGATTTTCGTCTCGGCGCGCCAGTTGGCGAGCACGCCGAGGCGGCCATAGGCCTCCTCGTTCTCGCGCGCCACGATGCGCTCGCCGACCTCGCGCTGGAACATCAAGACCATCATCTCGTACCAGGGCGGCCACGGCTCGATGGTGAGCCAGTTGATCAGGAGCTGGGTCGCGATGTTATAGGGCAGGTTGGCGACGATCTTGGCCTTGGCACTGCCCAGCAGCGGCCGCGGGTCGAAGGTCATGGCATCACCGTGCACGATATCGAGCCGGCCGGGATAGCGCGCGGAGATGTCCCGGAGCGCCGGAATCGCGCGCTCGTCATGCTCGATCGCGATGACGCGCGCGGCACCGAGCGCGAGCAAAGCGCGCGTCAGCCCGCCCGGGCCCGGGCCGATCTCGACGATGGTGGCCTCCTCGAGCGGTGCGGCCGCGCGCGCGATGCGCGCAGTCAGATTGAGGTCGAGGAGGAAGTTCTGGCCGAGCGATTTGCGAGCCGACAAGGCATGCTGGCGAATGACCTCGCGAAGCGGCGGGAGGTCATCGATCGCGCTCATGCCACGTGCCCTTAGCCTTCCGAAGTTCGTCGTGAGCCGCGGTACCCTGTGCGCGAACTTCGGAAAGCCAAGGGTACCAAAAACTCTATCATTGTAGTCCCGCTTGTCGATCTGAAGTTCCTGGGATGAACTCGCAGCATCCCGTGCGGGAACTTCAGATCGGCGGCACTACCGCGCCGGCCATGCGGCTTGCAAGCTGAAGCGCAGCGATCAGGCTCGCCGGATTGGCCTTGCCGGTGCCGGCGATGTCGAACGCGGTGCCGTGATCCGGCGAGGTGCGGATGAAAGGCAGACCAAGCGTGACGTTGACTGCATCGTCGAAGGCGATCGTCTTGATCGGGATCAGCGCCTGGTCGTGATACATGCAGACCGCGCAGTCATACGTCGTGCGCGCGGCGTCGTGGAACATGGTGTCGGCAGGCAGGGGCCCTTTGGCCTCGATGCCGTCGTTGCGCAGCACCTTGATGGCGGGGGTGATCACGGTCTGCTCCTCATGGCCGATCGAGCCGTCCTCGCCGGCATGCGGATTGAGGCCGGAGACGGCGATGCGCGGGCGCACGATGCCGAAGCGGGATTTCAGCTCGGCGGCGACGATGCGCACCGTCGACACGATCAGTTCGCTCGTGAGCTCTGCGAGCGCATCGCGCAGCGAGACGTGGATCGTCACCGGCACCACGGCGAGCCGCGGCGACCACAGCATCATCACCGGCTGCGGCACGCGGCCGTCCTGCGCGGCAAGCTCGGCGAGGAATTCGGTGTGGCCGGGATGACGGAAGCCGCCGCGATAGAGCACGCTCTTGGCGATCGGATTGGTGACGACGGCGCCGGCGCGGCCAGCGCGGACGTCGGCGACCGCCTGGCGGATCGAAGCGAGCGCGGCCGGCGCGCTGGACTCGTCGGGCTTGCCGGGCGCGGCCGTCGCGATCTCGCCGGTCGCAACCACGGGCAGGGCGTCGGCGAATGCCGCTCCGGCCTCGCTCGCGCGCACCGAAGCGATCCTGACCTCAGTGCCGAGCGCCCTGGCGCGCCGCGCGACCACAGCCTCGTCGCCGAGCAAATAGAAGGCGGGCAGGTTCAGCTCGCGGCGCCGGAGCCAGGCTGCGATCGTGATGTCGGGGCCGATGCCGGCGGGCTCTCCCAGGGTGAGGGCGAGAGGCTTTGCAGAAGGCTCTGCGAGAGGCTTGGCCATCAGCGATTGCGGTATTCGATCATCGCCGCCTTGCGGATCTCGTCGAGATACGCCTTCGAGGTCTTCTCGTATTTCTCGGCGTACATCTTCTCGCGGATCTCGCGCTTCTTCGGCGTGTCGATGGTGGTCGGCTTGCGCGAGCAGAGGACGACCATCTCGATGCCCTGCCTGGTCACCTCGGGCGGGGTCAGGTGGCCGATCGGCGTGTCGTCGAGCACTTTCCGAAGAGCCTCGGGCAGGTCCGCGGTCGTCTTCGTGACGCTCTCGCGGATCGCGGCGTTCGGCGTCGAGCGGAACAACGAGTTGGCTTCCTCGCAGCTTCCGACACGTGCGCGATAGGTCTCGGCCTCCTTGTGCCGCTGTTCCATGAAGGCCTGGGACGATCCGCGCGGCACGATCAGGACGATCGGCTGCATCTTGTACTCGGTGCCCTCGATCTGGAGCTTCTCGCCCCCCTCGGACCGCACCTTATCGGCGACGTCCTTTTCGCCGACCTGCAAGCGCTCCTTGTAGCGGCCGCGAACGAGGCTCGTCCAAACCATCTCGGCTTTCATGCGGCTCTTCAGCGTCTCCGGCCGGACGCCTTTGACCTCGAGCGACTTGGTGAGCTGTTCCGGTGTGATGCGCATGCGCTGGGCCATGCCGGCGTAGGACTGGTCGATGTCGGAGACGCCGGGATCGACGCCGTATTTCTTGCCCTCCTTCATCTTCACCTTGTCGTCGATCAGCTCGTTGATGACGTCCTGCCGGCTCGGGGTCTTCTGCGTCGTGAGCTGGTCGAGCTTGCTGCGCTGCTCGATGTCGAAATCGGTGATGGGATCGCCGTTGACCATGACGACGATGTTCTGCGCCCGCGCCGGCGTGCCGATGAGCATCAGCCCCGCAGCAAGGACGGGAAGGAGGAGGCGAAGAATGGACAATGGGGTCGTCGTCATGATTGTCGCTCGCATGTCAGCCGCGCTGAACCTGCGATCCCTGGGAAAACGCGGCCGGCACTTCAGACCGTTCACTAATAGCCGGAGAGACCGGAACTGCTGGACCCCGTCGAGGTCGCCAGTGTGCGCAGGCCGATCTGGAACATGAACGCGTGGCTCAGCACGGGCGGCGTCGTGCCCGCAGAGTAGCTATAGGAAGTTACATAGTTCGCCGCCAGCACGAAGCAATCGTCGACATAGCCGGCGCCGACAACGTACTGGTTGATCTTGTTGGCCTCGAGATCCCAGCGCGCCGCGCCCGTCACCACCCAGTTGGCCGCAACCTTCACCGAGCCGGACGTCAGGATGCCCTCGCGGCGCGTCAGATAGCCGAGCTCGGGCTGCGCCGCATAATTGCCGTAGATCATGCTGACCGACCAGCGGTCGAAATTGGCGCGGCCTTCCGCCTCGAAGCGCTGGATGTTCCAGGTTTGCTCGTCCATCCGGCTGCGGACGCTGAACGTGTAGGTCCGGTTCGGCGAGTAGCTGAGGCTCGCGACGTAATCGGACTGCGGCTTGTCGAGACCGGAATCGAGGCCGGTATTGATCTCATCCTTGACCGCGAAGGAGTTCAGGCCGAACAGCTGGTAGGACTGCCCGAACAGCGCCTTGACGGCGCCACCCTTGTCGAACTGCGTGGTGGCCTGCACGCCGACATTGGCGCGGCCACCGCCCTCGACGCGGTCGTAGCCGGAGAACTTGTCGACGCTGAACAGGTTCGAGGCGTCGAACACCATGCTCTGCGCGTCCTCGTTGGGAAGCTTGCCGGCATAGGTCTCGTTCGGCCGGATGATGATCTGCGCGATCGGCTCGACCGTGGTCGAGCCCCACGGCTGAACGTCGATGAAGGGATAGCGGTACTCGAGGCCAACGGTCGGCATCAGGCGCAGCGCCTGGGTGTCGCCGACGGGCAGGAAGTTCGACACGCCCGGCTGGTTGGACACCGAGGAGTTGATCGCATCGGCGCGGACGCTGGCGAACGGCGTCCAGATCTCACCGATCGGATCGGTGTAGGACTTGCGCCACTGCGCTTCCGCCGTCAGCCGCGTGTAGGTGCCGGGGAAGCCGCGCAACAGGCACTGCGACGGCGTGCGCGCGAGCGGATCGGCCGACACCGTCGTGCACAGGCCGGCGGTGTTGGCGAGCGTCGTGATCGGGTCGAACTTGGCGTCGTCACGCGACAGGTTCACGAAGTTGGTCTGGTAGCTGAACTCGCCGCCGAAGACCGGATAGTTGAGCACGTTCGAGTAGTCGATCACGGGATAGACCACCGGCACCTGGCCCTGGTTGCCCGAGTAGCTCAGCCAGTACATCGTGCGCGCATCGAAGAAGCTTCGGTTGCCGACGCCGGTCAGATAGAGCTGCGACAGTGCTTCGGTCGGCAGCAGCAGGAACGAGCCGAGCGGATCGCGGTACTGATACAGCCGGTAGTCCGAGAAGAAATAGTAGTCGGACATCAGGACGCCGTCCCAGCCCCAGACCCACTTGTCGTTCAGCGCGAACTGACCCTTGGTGTCGATGGCGCCGCGGAACTGGCGGTCACCGGGCTGCCCGGCAAACGCTCCAGGATCGAGCTGGTCGATGCCATAGGCGCGGATCTGGTAGGAGCCATCGATCAGACGCTGACGGAATTCGCCCTGCAGCAGCACGCCTTGCCGCGTCATGAAGCGCGGGGTGAAGGTCGCGTCCATGTCGGGTGCGATAGCCCAATAATAGGGAGCTTCGACGCCAAAGCCGGTGTTCGTCGTACCGGGAAAGTAACCGGGCATCAGGAAGCCGGACTTGCGCTTCACGGTCGGATCGGGCGTCGAGAAGTACGGCATGTAGGCCAGTGGCACGCCGAAGAATTCGAGCTGCGCGGTCTCGAAATACAGCATCTTCTCCTGCTGGTCGTGGATGATGCGCGCACCCTTGACCTGCCACAGCGGCGGCTTCTTCGGATCGTCCTTGCACGGCGCGCAGGCTGTGTAGACGCCGTTCTCGAACACCGTGTAGTTGCCGCTCGAGCGATCGGCGCGGGTCGCGGCCATGCGGGTCTGGTCGGCGGTGTCCGCGCGCAGCGAATCGACGAAACCGTCACGGTAGTCGTCGGAGAGATCCATGATCTCGGCATAGGTGATCTTGCCGTCGGCATCCGTCATGCGGATGTTGCCTTCGGCATGGAGCCGCTTGGTCTTCTGGTCGTAGATGACCTTGTCGGCCTCGACGCTGGTGCCGTTGTAGAAGAGCTGGACGTTGCCGACCGCCGAGACGCGCGAGTTGTTGTAGTCGTAGTCGACCTCGGTCGCCTGCACCAGCATCTGGTTGTCGTGGGCGACCGGGGCCGGCTTGGGACGCGGCGGCAGCGGATTGTAGGTGAAGCTCTGCGCCCCGGCCGGCGTCACGGCGGCGACGTCGATCAGGCCGGCGAGCGATGCGGCGGCGATGACGGCAATCAGGACCTTGCGCGCGGGCAAACCGAACCCCTTCGCGCGCACGACAGTGCGCCGCGTCAAACGAGACACGAGTCCTCGGCGGACGGAAGTCACTAACCGTCCTCCTGATAGAGCAAGGCCAAGAAGCCGGTGAGGCCGCCCACCAACACGGGCAACCACGCCGCAGCGATCGGATGCATCAACTCAGCCTTGCTCAAGTCCTCAGTTACTTTCGACAGAACGTAGAGCAGAAAGCCTGCGCCCACGCCACTCAAAACCATCTTCTGCACGCCGCCCATCCGGAAGAAGCGCAACGACACGGAGGCCGCGAGCATCACCATGGCTGCAAGCAAAAACGGCTGTGCCAGAAGCTTGTGATACTGGAGTCGATATCCGGCTGTCGCGAAGCCCGAGCTCTCGGAGGAGCGGATGTAGCTCGGTAGTTGCCAAAAGGACACAGTTTCGGGTGTGGAAAAGCTGTTGCGGACCTGCGCCTCGGTCAGCGTCGTCGGAATCTCCAGCTGCGCCTGGTCGATGGGCGGGGCGTCCAGCGAGAAGCGCCGCACGGTCTTGAACAGCCAGTGACCGTCCTCCAGCGTCGCCTCGCGCGCCTCGATGCGCTCCTTGAAATGCCAGTCTGTATCAAACCGGAACAGCGTCAGCCCGGTCAGCCGCACGCCCTGCTGCTCGCTGCGCGCCGCGTTGATGATGACCTGACCGTCATTGGTGACCTGGTTGAGCCAGAAGCCCGAGGCGTCCTGGATGCCGCCGCCGGGCGCGGAGCCGAACAGCTCGGCCTCCATCCGCTTGGAGAGCTCGCGCAGATTCGCCGACATCGGATTGTAGGCGGTGGTGGCGATCACCCCGATCAGGAGCGCGCTGCCGAGCGCCGGCGAGATGAACTGCCACGCAGAGATGCCGGCGGCGCGGGCGACCACGAGCTCGAGCCGGCGGGAGAGGGCGAGATAGCAGGTCATGGCGCCGATCAGCATGCAGAACGGCGTCAGCTTCTCCAGCAGTTGCGGCACGCGGAACAGCGAGGTCTCGGCGACCATGATCGCGGAGGCCGACGCCAGGCCCGAGGTCTTGCGCACCATCTCGATGTAGTCGACCAGCACGAGCAGCAGGAAAATGCTGGCGAACACGCCGAGCGCCGAGACGACGAAGCGGCCGGCGAAATAGCGCCCGAGTGTGTTGGTAAGCATGCTCATGCGGTGGCCGGCCGTCCGAACAGGCGCGCGATCCGCGCGTTCGATCTGTTGATGGCTTCGAGCAGGGCGGGCGGCGGCTCGACCACGACGCCGCCGACGATCATCCACAGCCCGGCGCCGATCGCGGCCGCCAGCATCGCGTACTGGACCACCGCCGCGAACGGCGACTTCACCGCCATCACCGAGCAGGCGAATCCCACCATGCGCAGGCCGAACACCGCGATCACCGAGCCGCCGATCGAAAAGTTGCGGCTCTGGCGCGTGGTGCGCGGCGCGCCGAGGAAGGCAAAGGTGAGCGCCGCAAACGCAAACGGATAGAGCGGCGCCATGATGCGGTCATGCAGCTCGGAGCGGAACTGGCCGGGGACGGCCTTGTAGACGGGGTCATCCTCGGCGGGCGAGAACAGCTCCCAGAGATAGCGCTCGCGGATGCCGAGGGTGACGTCGTGACCCTGGTTGGAGAACTTCGACATGTCGAAGCCGTAGCGGCCGAACGCCACCAGCGCCGGATCGCGCTTGCCGGCCTCGAAGCGCTGGAGATTGCCGTCCTTCAGCACCAGGAACGATCCGCTGCCGTTCTTCACGACCTCGCCGTGCTCGGCGACGATCGAGACGCGCTCCTTCGGATCGCGCCGGTCGTCGATGAAGATGCCAGCGAGGATGCCGCCGGGCTGGCGTTCGCGGATCCGAATCGTGAGGTTCTGGTCGAGCTGGGCGAAGCGGCCGGGCTGGAGGATGTTGGTCAGCACGTCGGCGGTGATCTCGGCGTCCCACTGCTTGATCCGCCGCATGCCGTCGGGGGCGAGATAGGCCGCGATGAAGGCGACCAGGAGCGCCACCACGCAGGTGGCGTAGAAGAACGGATAGAACAGCCGGAACGGCGAGAAGCCGGCGGCATTCATCACGATGATCTCGGAATCGGTCGCGAGCTTGTTCAGCGTGTGCGAGATCGCGATCATCAGCGCGATCGGCGAGATGATCAGGACCAGCGCCGGAATGACGAGGCTGGTGATGCCGAGGAAGGTGAGGATGGTCTGACCCTGGCTCGTCATCAGGTCGATGCCGCGCAACGCCTGCGTAATCCAGATCACGCCGGTAAGGCTGACCAGGACGAGCGCAAACGACGCCAGCGTCGTGCGGAAAATATACCTATCGATCGACCCCATGCGCTACCGCACGATTCCCACCAAGGCCCCAACGCAGGTCCGGAACCTGACCGCCCGACCCATCCCTGAAAGGGATCCCCAAGGGTCGACCCGCCACCTCTTCCGCCAGCTTACCTTCTCACTACCATCCCTTTGATCCGTCAACAAAATGGCTGACCCATGGCGCCGTCAAGGTATGGTTAATATTTCGCTCGTTGTGGCGTTCGGGCCACGGGGGGTGCTTGGCATCGGCCGGGCGTGTGGCCCATAGTGCGGAAAGTCCAGTGAATCGACGTTCAGCGCCGGCCCTCGGCCGGACCTGCCGAACGGCAAAAGCCCCATGTTTTGGAGGAGTTACCTATGTCCGATGCCATCAAGGTCGGCTTTGTCCCGCTTGCCGCCGCGCCCCGTGGCATCCTCGTGGTGTTCTGCGACGATAGTCTGAAGATGGGGCCGGCGACGGCCAAGGCGCTCGGCGCCGCCAATGATCTCGTGAAGCGGGCGGCGGCGGCCGCCGCCTTCAAGGGCAAGAGCGGTGCGGCGCTGGACATCCTGGCGCCCGAGGGATTGAAGGCAACTCGCCTGATCGTGATCGGCGCCGGCAAGGTCGCAGGCCTGAAGGCGAGTGATTTCCTCAAATTCGGCGGCGTGGCGGCGAGCAAGCTCCAGGCGGGAGGTGGCGCCATGACCATCATGGCGGAGCTGCCCGATGGGGCGATGACGAGCGAGCAGGCGGTCGCGATCGCCTCGGGCTTGCGGCTGCGCGCCTACAAGTTCGACCGCTACAAGACCAAGAAGAAGGAGGGCGAGGAGGGCGGCGCCTTGCGCGCCGACGTCTCGCTTGCGGTGGCCGATGTCGCCTCGGCGAAGAAGGCCTTTGCGTCGGCAGGCTATGTGGTCGACGGCGTGATCGTCGCGCGCGACCTCGTCAACGAGCCGCCGAACGTGCTCTATCCCGAGGAGTTCGCGCGCCGGGCAAGTCAGCTCCGCAAGCTCGGCGTCAAGGTCGAGGTGCTCGACGTCAAGGCGATGCAGAAGCTCGGCATGGGCGCGCTGCTCGGCGTCGGCCAGGGCTCGGCGCGGCCGAGCCGCACCGTGATCATGCGCTGGGATGGGGCCAAGAAGGGGACTGCACCCGTCGCCTTCGTCGGCAAGGGCGTCTGTTTCGATACCGGCGGCATTTCTATTAAGGGGGCTGCCAGCATGGAGGACATGAAGGGCGACATGGGGGGAGCGGCCTGCGTCGTCGGCCTGATGCACGCGCTCGCCGCGCGCAAAGCCAAGGTCAACGCCGTTGGCGCTATCGGCCTCGTCGAGAACATGCCCGACGGCAACGCGCAGCGTCCTGGCGATATCGTCACCTCGATGTCGGGCCAGACCATCGAGATCATCAACACCGACGCCGAAGGTCGCCTGGTGCTGGCCGACGTGCTCTGGTACGTCGCCAAGAAGATGAAGCCGAAATTCATGGTGGATCTGGCCACGCTCACCGGCGCGATCATGGTCGCGCTCGGCACCGAGCATGCCGGCATGTTCTCCAACAATGACGAACTCGCCGAGCGGCTGCTGACGGCCGGACTCGAGAGCGGCGAGAAGGTCTGGCGCATGCCGCTTGGCCCCGAATACGACAAGCTGATCGATTCCCAGTTCGCCGACATGAAGAACACCGGCGGCCGCCACGGGGGCTCGATCACCGCGGCGCAGTTCCTCCAGCGCTTCGTCGACGGCACGCCCTGGGCGCATCTCGACATCGCCGGCACCGCGATGGGCGCGCCGAAGACCGACATCAACCAGAGCTGGGGCTCCGGCTACGGCGTACGCCTGCTCGACCGGCTGGTGGCAGACCACTACGAGAGCAAATGACCGAGGTCCTGTTCTACCATCTGCAAGACATGTCGGTTGAGAACGTCTTGCCGCCACTTCTTGAGAAGTCGCTGGAACGCGGCTGGCGCGTCGTGGTGCAGTCGACCTCGCCGGAGCGTGCTGATGCGCTGGATGCGCATTTGTGGACCTATCGCGACGATTCCTTTCTGCCGCACGCGACATGGCGCGTGAACGATGCCGCCGATCAGCCGATCGTGCTGGCGATCGAGGCGGACAATCCGAACGGAGCCAATGTCCGCTTCCTGATCGACAACGCCGCGCTGCCCCAGGACGCACAGGGCTATGAGCGGATGGTGCTGCTGTTCAATGGTGACGATCCGGATGCACTGTCGCAGGCGCGCAGCGCCTGGACGGTTTGCAAGGCGCGCGGATTTGAGGTGACCTATTGGCAGGCCGACGAGCGCGGCCGGTGGCAGCGGCGGAATTAGCGGTCGCTCGCAATTAATGATAATTTGCACTTTCCGGATCAGGCTAGCTTCGGCCACCTTCGTGCCGCAAAGTGATGTTGGGACAATCGCTTAGGGTGGGTCCTTCACGCGGGGAATTTAGTTTATCGTGCGACATCAAATGCTTCCAAGGTCGCTCATAGTTGTGTTGGCCGCCGTTGCGCCGCTGATCGCGGGCTGCTCGAGCGGGACCGATCTGTTTTCGAAGGACGCCGAATGGTTTTCCAAGGCCGGCCGCCTGTCCATCAAGAACATCTCGATCGAATCGCCGCCATTGACGCCCGACAAGCCGGTGGGGGCCGAGGATCTGGTCAGCGCCGACGGCGCCTGTCCCGGCACAGCGCCGCCGCCCGGACCGGCCGATGCCAATGCGTCGACAACGGCGCCTGCGACCTCTGGTGGAACGGTGGCGCTCGGCCATACCGAATGCGACGTGGTGCGCGGCATCGGTGCGCCCTCCAGCGTCAACATCTCCAATGATGCCGCCGGCAGACGCGTCACAGTCGTCACCTGGACGACCGGTCCACGTGCCGGCATCTACACGTTCACGTCCGGCCGCCTGTCCTCGATCGAAGGCACGCCGGAGCAGCCGGCCGCACCGAAGCCCGCCAAGCCGAAGGCGAAGAAGAAGGCCGCGACCTGAGCGAAGGCGCGCGTGCCGGAGGCGTTGACCGTCAAGGCCGGCGCCAGATCTTTCGTGCCAAGTCTGTCGCGCCAAGTCTGCCGTGCTTGCAGTTTTCACAGCGCCGGAATTTCGCACGCGCCATCTGGCGCGTGCGGTCCGTGCAATCGTCGGCGCGTCGAGCGCCGGATCGCGGGCTCACCAGCCGTATTTGATGGCGGCCTTGCCGGCGTAGCTCGTGACGTTCCCTGAGAACTCGCCCTCGAAGGTCGCGGCGAGTGAAATCCCGTTCAGCCATTTTTTCTTGGCGCCGGCGAGAAATGTCTGTTTTAGCCTCGAAAGCCAAAGTCGCGATTGAGCTAATACCGTGACTGGTCGGCCGCACGACCGATCTCGCTTGTCCCGTTTCTCCGCCTCTGACGAAACTCTCGCGGCGTGCATCCGGAGATCCGACGGAAAGCACGAGCAAAGTGTGCAGGGTCGGCGTAGCCCGATGAGAACGCGATGTCGATAATCTTGGTTTCAGTATCGCTTAGGAGTTTTATCGCGTTGTTGAAGCGGGCCTGCTCGAGTAGGCCCGCGTAGGTAATTCCAGCCAGCGAAAGCTTTCTCTGGAGACTCCTGACACTCAGCCGAAGCATCTCGGCCGCCTGCGTTATTGTGAGCCCTCCCTCGTCAAGGTAGGCGGGTAAGGTAAGCCTGAGCACGCTGACGACGTCTCTGCCGATTGGCTGCAGTTCGTTCTTGGATGGCGTTTGCAGAAAGTCATTTGCGGGATTGGTAAGGCTCACGAGCTCCAGCGGCACTTCGATCCAAGAAGCCTTCTGACCCGATATGAAACGCGTATTCGGCCAGTACAATTGAACCTCAATGCTTGGTGTATAGTGTGCTTCAAACGCGATCACTCTCGGAGACCAATTCGCTCCAGCGAACTGACGGACGATGTGCATCACAAATATGTTCTGGAGCCACTGGGATATCTCGAGATGTGAAATGCCTTCCGTTCCAATGAGCCTGCTGCAAACTTTCATGCTCCCGCCGCACGGCTCTAGCCATAGATGGAGGGTTGTGTCTTCGATCGGCGCCCACTTGCACATCTGCTGAAGGGCAACAAAAAGAGTTGGCGCGTGGCGGATTCGAACCCTCATGGCCTCGCTCAAATGGTCGAATGAGAGCCGCTGGGCTGCTCGAAAGGCAATCTCTGACAAGCCTTGGCTTTCCTGGGCGGTCGTCGCGAACCGAACGGCCGGCAGCAACGGCACGTAGTGATCCGCTTTTTCCTCTAAAGACGCAGGCAACTGAAATTTGGCGAGAAGCGCCGCCGTGGGACCGCCGATTTCAGAATGTATCTCTGCGAAGGGGATGAGAAATTGACAGCGGGTCAATGGAATGACGGTCATTACTACCTGCCCAAGAAGCTTTGCCGCGATCTCAGACTAGCAGGTCACCAATCTTCTTGCCCTGCCTTTGCCGAGTAACGCTTGGCAATTGGCGGCTGATGGCCAGATTCGTCCGCCGAAACAGCTTTAACTTTGAAGCATCGGTTTTCTCTTGAGGGAGCATGGGCTTCACGCCTCACACTGACCGATGAGAGCTGTCCGTTTGCCTTCATCCCAGGCGGTCCACGCGGTTATAGTCGCGTCGCTGCGACACGGTGACGCAACCCTCGATAGTACCGCTCGTGCACTCAAGATCAGCGCTCGCACGTTGCAGCGTCATCTCGGTCGCATGGGCACGAGTCACAGCGAAATGCTCGCCAAGGCTCGCCTGCACATCGCTTGCCGCTTGCTCGTGGATTCAAGCAAGCGCCTGTCGGATATCGCCAAATTCCTCGGGTATACCAACGCAAGCAGCTTCAGCCGCGCTTTCGTGCGTTTGATGAAAGTTCAACCTGTCATTTACAGGCGTCAGCAACTTGCCCGTAAGCATGGGCAGGCGCGCCATCGAAGACCTTGCGCGATCGACCGCTGAACTATTCTCAGCGATTGGCGCGAAATGGCAAGACTTGTGATCTGAATTGGCGCGAAATGTTCAGGAAGTTGCTTGCCGAAATCGATTGCCAAAACTCCTGAGGATCCGCTGTTTGTCGACAATGCCTGCAACGTGCGTGGGCCGAGTTTGGGAAGCTAGCCGGCGATAAAGAAAACAACCCACTTTCCGGGGAGAACCACGATGACCCTTCGTGCAGCTCTGATTGCAGTTTGCGCCGCCGGATTGTTAGCCGTCCCGCAACAGCTTGTTGCTCAATCCGCACCCGAGAATAAGCCGCACATTCCGCTTGAGAAAGCTATAGGTCAGGCAAAGCCGGAAGTCGTTCCCTCTCTCTTCGTCCTCAATTCGCGCGGCGCCAGCTTGAAGGACGGGAGGCTTGTTCTGACCGGGATTTCGCCGAATGCAATCGTATTTGCCGATCGGCCCGTTCGGGCTGCCGGTCACGATCTTACCGCGCGAATTGTCGAGGATTGGGGCAACGGCAGCGACAACTTCGCGAAAGATCCTCCAAACGCCACGGTTTCCGGATTCAAGAAAGACGGATCATCGGTGACCGACGCCGTCGTTGTACTGAAATCGCCAAAGCTTGAAGGCGACAAGCTGACTTTCGATGTCGATGTACTTGAAGGCGATCTTGCGGGAGCTGATGGACCGGCATCGGTCTTCATCGACATCATTGGCCGACCCTTCACGCCGTTGTCCTTTGCCGGCGTTGCCCGCCGGACGGCCTGGCGCGGTGCTTTCTATCGTGGTGCTGCCTTTGCGGGGGCGGCCGCCGTCGCGGGAGCTGCGGCCTATCCGTACTACGCGCCCCGGTGCGGATACTATCCTTATCCGCCTTGCTATTGATCAGCGCAGACTGGCGGGCACCGCAGCACTGCGCAGTTCTTCCCGGATCACCCTGTCATTGAGGAAATCACCGTCGCCGCCTTCGAGGGCATAAGCCCAATCTGAAATCGCTACCCGTCATTTGAGTTCGATTCAGGAAAGGAAATACGATGACGATCACCCGTCGATCCCTCGCATTTGGTGGAATGGGGCTGCTGGCAGGAGCAGCTGCACCAGGGTCAACCCTTGCCCAAGATTCTTTCCTTGGTGTGGGCCAAGGCCTGGAGGATTTCTGGCTCGCGAGCGACGCTTACATATTCGGCTATCCTCTGGTGACGATGGAGATGACCCGGCGGATTATCACCAACGTCGCCGAGCCCGTGGGCACGCGAGGGCCGATGGGCCATATCATCAAGCTGCGCCACTATCCGGACGCCTCATTCAGGGATGTCACAGCGCCGAACGCGGACACTCTCTACACGACTTCCTTTTTCGATGTCGGGAAAGAACCGTGGGTCCTCAGCATCCCGGACATGAAGGGGCGCTATTTCTTGATGCCTATGCTGGATGGCTGGACGACGGTGTTCCACGTGCCAGGGAAGCGCACTACCGGCACGGACGCACAGACCTACGCAATCACCGGACCGGGCTGGAAAGGCACGCTGCCGGATGGCGTGAAGGAGTACAAGTCGCCCACCAACATCGTGTGGCTGCTCGGTCGCATCTATTGCACCGGCACGCCGGAGGACTATGCGGCGGTCCACAAGCTGCAGGACGAGTGCAAGCTCGTTCCGCTCAGTGCCTACGGCAAGCCGTACACGCCACCTCCGGGAAAAGTCGATCCGTCGATCGACATGAAGACGGCTGTCCGCGAACAGGTCAATCGCATGGACGCGGTGTCGTATTTCAAGCTGCTGTGCGAGCTGATGAAGACCAATCCGCCGTCGGCCGCAGATGCGCCCCAGCTCGCCAAATTCGTCCGCATCGGTATCGTTCCCGGACAGGATTTTGATGAGAGCAAGCTCAAGGCTGACTTCCTAAAGCGCTTACCGGAGGTGTCGTTCGACAGGATCATGCTTCAGTTCAAGATCAACAAGGCCGTCAAGGACGAGAATGGCTTTGCCTTCACGACCAAAACCGGCATCTATGGCACCGACTATCTGATGCGGGCCCTCGTGACCGCCATCGGCCTCGGCGCCAACCGTCCGCAGGACGCGGTCTACCCGACCTCGCAAAAGGATGCGGATGGCCAAAAATACAATGGCGCAAGCAAGTACGTCATGCGGTTTCCCAAGGGCCATCTGCCGCCCGTCGAGGGATTTTGGTCGCTGACGATGTACGACAGCAGCTACTTCTTTGTGAACAATCCGCTCAACCGCTACTCGATCAGCGCGCGGCAAGACTTGAAGGAAAATCCGGACGGTTCAACCGATCTCTACATTCAGAAGGACTCGCCGGGCAAAGACAAGGAAGCGAACTGGCTTCCCGCGCCTGAGGGAGATTTCATACTCATGCTGCGCATGTATTGGCCGGACGAAACGGACCCGTCGATCATCAACGGCACATGGACGGTTCCAGCCGCCAAGAAGGTCGGTTGAGAATGTGAACTCATGCCGGCCCTCGGGCGGGCCGGCATGAAGTTCGTCGAAGGTTGCGCTGTGCCGCCGCGCAGAGAACGATCACGCGGTCGGCACAATTCGTTTCGCGATACGCTCAAAATGCGGGGGATGTGGACTCCGCGTGATACCTCTCTTGAGTCCGAAGAGCTTGGGGAGTGGATATCCGGCAGATCGCGATCACACAGCGCTGATGTCAGCTTTTTGGTGTTATGATACCGCCCTGCTACTTTGCATGGGGTTGTTTTTCAAATTTTGACAAGAGCCTCGCGCAACCGGGCCCGGAGAGCCTTTAGCCCGCCACCTCGTCATATTGCGCGCTCGCCTCGAGCCATTGCTCCTCCGCACGCGCCAGCGCGTCGGCTGCATTCGAGCGCGCCTTCGATAGCTGCGCGGCCTGCTTGGGGTCGCGCGTGAAGATGTCGGGCAGGGCGAGCGCGGTGTCGATCTTGGCGATGATCTCACTGACGCGGGCGATCTCGGCCTCGGCTTCCGCGATGCGCTTTTTCAACGAGCCCCGGTTGTCGGTCCTGGCGCGCTGCGGCTTCTCGCCCACGCCGTTGCGCTCGCGCGGCGAGGCTTCCGCGTTGCGCGACGACAGCACCAGGCGGCGGTATTCGTCGAGGTCGCCGTCATAGTTGGTCACAGTGCGCTCGGCGACGATCCAGAGCCGCTCGGCGCAGGCCTCGATCAGATAGCGGTCGTGCGAGACCATGATCACCGCGCCGGGAAACTCATTGATCGCCTCCGCGAGCGCGGCGCGGCTGTCGATGTCGAGATGGTTGGTCGGCTCGTCCAGGATGATCATGTTGGGGCCGAAGAAGGTCGCAAGCCCCAGCAGCAGCCGCGCCTTCTCGCCGCCGGACAGCTTGCCCGCCTTGGTGTCCGCCGCCTTGCCCGAGAAACCGATCGCGCCGGCGCGCGCACGCACCTTGGCCTCCGGCGCATCGCCCATCAGCTTGCGAACGTGATCATAGGCGGAAGCGTCCTCGTTCAGTTCGTCGAGCTGATGCTGCGCGAAATAGGCGATCGACAATTTATCGGCGCGCGTGACCTTGCCCGAGTACGGTGCAAGGCGGCCCGCGAGCAGCTTGACCAGCGTCGACTTGCCGTTGCCGTTGGCGCCGAGAAGCGCGATGCGGTCGTCATTGTCGATACGCAGGGTGACGCGGCCCAGCACCGGTGTCGCCGGATCGTAGCCGACCGAGACGTTGTCGACGGCGATGATCGGCGGCGACAGCATCTTTTCGGGTGCGGGAAAGCTGATCTCGTGCACGTCCTCGGTCACGAGCGCCGTGATCGGCTTCAGCCGCTCGAGCATTTTTACGCGCGATTGAGCCTGTCGTGCCTTCGATGCCTTGGCCTTGAAGCGGTCGACGAAGGCCTGCAGGCGCGCGCGTTCGGCTTCCTGGCGCTTGACCTGCTTGGCGTCCAGCAGCTCGCGCGCGGCACGCTGCTCCTCGAAGGAGGAGTAGGAGCCGCGATAGAGCGTGAGCTTACCGCGCTCCAGATGCAGGATCTGGTCGACGGAGCTCTCGAGCAGGTCGCGGTCGTGGCTGATCACGATCACCGTGCGCGGATAGTGCGCCAGATGGTCCTCCAGCCACAGCGTGCCTTCGAGGTCGAGATAGTTGGTGGGCTCGTCGAGCAGGAGCAGGTCAGGGGCGGCGAAGAGCGTCGCGGCCAGCGCGACACGCATGCGCCAGCCGCCGGAGAATTCCGCGCAAGGGCGCGCCTGGTCCGCGGCCGAAAAGCCGAGGCCAGAGAGAATCGCGGCCGCTCTGCTCGGGGCGGAATGCGCGTCGATGTCGACGAGCCGGGTCTGGATCTCCGCGATCTGGTGCGGATCGGTCGCGCTTTCGGCCTCGCGCAGCAGCGCGTCGCGCTCGAGGTCCGCCTTGAGCACGACCTCGATCAGGCTCTCCGGTCCGTTCGGCGCCTCCTGCGCAAGGCTGCCAACGCGCCAGCGCGGCGGCAGGGTGACGGAGCCGTGTTCCGCGGCCAGCTCGCCGCGGATCACCTTGAACAGGGTCGACTTGCCGGTGCCGTTGCGCCCAACCAGACCAACGCGCGATCCGGGGGTGATCTGCACGGAACTCTGGTCGATCAGGAGGCGTCCGGCGAGCCGGACCGAGAGGTCGGTGATGGAAAGCATGCCGCCTTGTCACCGCAAGGCGCCGCGAACGCAACCCGTTTTTGATCCGTCAGTTGTTCGAACCGCCCTCGCGATCGCGCTTTTTGAGCTCGTTCAGGAGGTGCTCAAGATGCGACGTGAGTCGCGGCTCTGGGCGAAGGCTCTGCTGCAGCCGTTCGCCCACGGCATCGCAAATCGAACGGCTGGTGCGCCGGTCGATCTGTTCGCTGTCATTGGCGAAAAGGCCAGTCATGGCAGGGTTCCGTTGCTTCAAGATAATGACACCCTACCAAGTCACTGACCGCGAATTTGTTTCGCCCTCTGCCTGGGGTGCTTCGCCTTTCAGTAAAGATTGTATTAATTCGGTGATGTGCGGCCAATTGGGCGCTAAAAGCAAAGCCCCGGCGGGGGCACGCCGGGGCTTCTCCTGGAAGGTACCTTGGATGGTACGATTAAGGTGCTGTCGGGCTCAGTAGCAGCGGTTGATCAGCCGCCAGCGCGGTCCCCAGGGGGTCGGGACCAGCCGGCGCACATAGCAGCCGCCATAGCCGTAGGAGACGGGGCCGCCGACATAGAAGCGTGGTGCGCCCCAGCCGTAGCCGTGATGCCAGCCACCGCCGTACCAGCCCCAGCCGCCATGCCAGTGAGCGGAGGCGGAGGTCGGCGCCAGCGCGGCACCCAGCGCGACCGCGGCAACTGCGGCAAGCGAAAGTTTCCTCAACATCGTGATCTCCTGAAAACTGCCGGCGCGGGCCTGCGCGTCGATTGAAAGGCCGCCGAAACGGTCCGCCTCGGGAGGAGGCTTTGGTTTCGATGGAGGAGAGCCTATGCCGGAGATGCTGAACCGAATCCTGACGGGGACTACAGATTGGGTTCATCTGGGTGAAATTGTTGTAATCCATGCTGGCTTCGCCCTGCGGCGAAGCGCCCGTGAAGCCGTTCTGGGGGTCGCTTGCCGTTCGGCGAAGGCGCCGATATAAGCCCCCGCAACTCCACACCACCGCTTTTCCTCAAGGACAAGATCATGGCGACTGAACGCACCTTCTCGATCATCAAGCCCGACGCGACCGAGCGTAACCTGACCGGCGCAGTCAACGCCGTGATCGAGAAGGCGGGCCTGCGCATCGTCGCCCAGAAGCGCATCCGCATGACCAAGGGTCAGGCCGAGACCTTCTATGCCGTCCACAAGGCGCGCCCGTTCTTCGGCGAGCTCGTCGACTTCATGACCTCGGGCCCGGTCGTGGTGCAAGTGCTGGAAGGCGAGGGCGCGATCACCAAGTATCGCGAAGTGATGGGCGCGACCGATCCGTCGAAGGCGGCCGATGGCACCATCCGCAAGCTCTACGCCAAGTCGATTGGCGAGAACTCCGTGCACGGCTCGGATGCGCCGGAGACAGCGGTGGTCGAGATCGCGCAGTTCTTCTCGGGCAACGAGATCGTCGGCTGACCCGTCAGCCGGCACGTTAATTCGGGGCGAAAGGACGCATTGTGAACTGGCTCTGGCAGATCTTCGATCCCGCCACCATCGGGTCGTTCTTCACCCAGTTCCGCAATGAGATGGCCGAACCGACCTTCTGGATTGCGGTTGGCAAGATCATCTGGATCAACATCCTGCTGTCCGGCGACAATGCGCTGGTGATCGCGCTCGCCTGCCGCGGCCTGAAGCCGCGGCATCGGCTGTGGGGCATGATCCTGGGTGCCGGCGCCGCGGTGCTGCTCCGGATCATCTTCACCGGCATCGTCGCGAGCCTGATGGCGCTGCCGTACCTCAAGCTCATCGGCGGTCTCGCGCTGATCGTGATCGCGGCCAAGCTGCTGGTGCCCGAAGAGGAGGACGAGGACGGCGTCGAGTCGGCCTCGCATCTCTGGCAGGCCGTGCAGATCGTCGTTGTCGCCGACATCGTCATGAGTCTCGACAACGTCATCGCGGTGGCCGCCGCTGCCAATGGCAGCGTCCCGCTGCTGATCCTCGGCCTTGCCATCAGCGTGCCGCTGATCGTGGCCGGCGCCGCGCTGATCATGGCACTTCTGGCAAAACTGCCGATCCTGGTCTGGGCAGGCGCGGCGCTGCTCGGCTGGATCGCGGGCGAGGTGATCGCGACCGATCCCGGCGTCGAGCCGAAGCTGCATACCCTGTTCGACGGCCCGTTGGGCGCCTCGCTGGATTCGATGCTCGCAGCTCTGCGCATCCCGCCGCAATTCGCCCACGGCGGCGGAGGCGGCGAGTATCTCTGCGCCGCGCTGGGCGTCGTCGTCGTGCTGGTCGTGGGCTACATCTGGCGCCGGCGCAGCATGAGCCAGGCCGCGCTTGAATCCTCGGAGCGTCACGCCAAGGCGTCGGCGGAGTAGGCCTCTTCCGAATCGAGGTACGCGCTTCACCTCTCCCGAAGGGAGAGGTCGGATCGCATCGACAGATGCGATCCGGGTGAGGGGATACAGTCTCACTGAGCGCCGCGGCCCCTCACCCGGATTGCTTCGCAATCCGACCTCTCCCCGTCGGGAGAGGTGACCAAACAGCTGTTGTACTCGTCGTGCTAGCGGCGGACGATCGAGCCGGAGCGGCCGATCAGGCGGGCGAGCTGGCGGAAGCGGCCACCGACGCGATCGGCGACGAGGTCGCCGAGCTTGTGCTCGAACACCAGCATCAGCTTGCGGCTCTGGCTCCGGAAATGCGTGGCCGGCAGCACGCCGGGCCGCGCCGCCGAAATCAGATGCGCGACGCGGAACGCAGCGCCCAGCAAGCGGGCGCGCTCGAGCTGGGCCGGCGTCAGCAGCTCCTGCATCGTCAGCGGCGGCTGGTTTTCCTGACTTAAGCCCGCGTAGCGGTAGAACACGGACAGGCCGACGAAGGCGCGCTCCTGATGATTGATCGCGCCGAAATTGGCGTTGACGACGAGGCTCAGCGTCTGCTCGCCGCGATGGTCGGGATGCACGCGCCAGCCGATGTCGGAGAGTAGGCATGCGGTGTGGCGTAAGCGGCGGTCCTCCTCGGTCTCGCGCAGCTTCACCACGCGCACGAGGCGGTCACTCCAGGCGATCAGCTCGCGGGCGTGGCGGGCCGAGCGCGACAAGAGCTGGTTCAGCTCCTCGGCCGCGCAGATCAGGCCGTCCTTGCTGCGCTCGGCCTCCGTCAGCTTCTCGTGCAACAGGCCTTCGCGCACGCCGAAGGTCGAGAATACGATGGTCTTCGGCTTCGCGACGCGGATGATGTGCTCGAGAACCAGGGCCGCATAGGTGAGCAGGGGACGCCGCGCATCCGCAACGACCTCGATGTCGGCCAGCATGTCGGCGGCCGCCAAACGCCGCAGCCGGCGCGCGAAGTCGAGCGCTTCAGCGGCGGGGATGGAATAGCCGTGCATGACCTGGAGCGGGTAGCCGCTCTGGATGATGTGGATGCGTGCGAGCGCGCGCCAGGTGCCGCCGACCGCATAGAAGGTGCGGCCGCGGCCGGCCGTGAGCTGCGGCACGTCGTCGAGCTCGTCGCGGACGATGCGGTCGGCGCGCTTCAGCGATTTGTGCGCGAGGTCCTGGAGCGCGAGACCGCCGAGCGGCAGCGTCACGCCGCTGCGCACGCTGTTGCGGCGCACGTCGATCAGCTCGAGCGAGCCGCCACCGAGGTCGCCGACGATGCCGTCGGGATGATGAATCCCCGAGATCACGCCGAGCGCCGACAGCCGCGCCTCGCGCGGTCCGGACAGGATCTCGATCTTGACGGCGCAGATGTGCTCGGCTTTCGCGATGAAGTCGGGGCCGTTGGAGGCGTCGCGGCAGGCGGCGGTGGCGATCGCAAAGACCCGCCCGACCTGCATCACGCGGCACAACGCCCGAAACCGCCTGAGCGAGGTCAGCGCCTTATCAACGGCATCAGGCGCGAGCAGGCCGGTGCTCTGCACCTCGCGCCCGAGGCCGCACAGCGTCTTCTCGTTGAAGATCGGAATGAGGCTGCGTGCCAGCGCCTCGTAGACGACGAGACGGACCGAGTTGGAACCGATGTCGATGACGGCGACGCTCGCGCTGCGCTTGCGCGGCCGCGTCACCACGACAATCTCCGATCAGGCTTGATGGCGTTCGTTCCGGCGCGTGAGACGGCGCGGCGAGGATTCCTTGAGCGACTTTCCACGGCCAGACAGACTCGGATTTGTCATGAAGTAGTTGTGGACGTTGAAAGGCTCCTCGCCCTTCGCGGCTTTCATACGCGTTGAGGACCCGTCCGGCAACAACTGCCAGCTCTGCTCATTGTCCTTCAGATTCGCGACCATGATCTGTTCGAGAACCTGCTGATGCACCGTGGGATTTTGTAACGGACACAGAGCCTCGACGCGACGGTCGAGGTTGCGCGGCATCATGTCTGCCGACGAGATATACACAGCCGCTTTGGCGCTCGGCAGGCCCTGGCCCATGCCGAAGCAGTAGATTCGGCCGTGTTCCAGGAAGCGTCCGATGATCGACTTGACGCGGATGTTCTCTGACAGGCCGGGGATTCCGGGCCGCAGGCAGCAGATGCCACGCACCACGAGCTCGACCTGGACGCCGGCCTGCGAGGCCTCGTAGAGCGCGTCGATGATGTCGGGGTCGACCAGCGCATTCATCTTCATCCAGACCGCGCCCGGCCGGCCGTGCTGCGCATGCGCGGTCTCGGCCTGGATGTGCTCGATGATGCGTCCGCGCAGCGTCAGCGGTGACACCGCCATCTTCTCCAGATCGCTCGGCGCCGCATAGCCGGTGATGAAGTTGAAGACGCGCGCGGCGTCGCGGCCGATGGTCGGATCCGAAGTGAAATAGGAGAGGTCGGTGTAGATGCGCGCGGTGACCGGATGGTAGTTACCGGTGCCGGTGTGGACATAGGTGGTGAGGCTGCCGCCCTCGCGGCGCACCACCATCGAAAGCTTTGCGTGCGTCTTGAGCTCGAGGAAGCCGTAGACGACCTGCACGCCCGCGCGCTCGAGGTCGCGCGCCCAGCGGATGTTGGCCTCCTCGTCGAAGCGCGCCTTCAGCTCGATCAGCGCAGTGACGGACTTGCCGGCCTCGGCGGCTTCCGCAAGCGCGCGCACGATCGGCGAGTTGTTGGAGGTGCGGTAGAGCGTCTGCTTGATTGCGACGACGTCGGGGTCGCGCGCGGCCTGCTGCAGGAACTGCACCACCACGTCGAAGGATTCGTAGGGGTGGTGGACGATCAGATCCTTCTGGCGGATCGCTGCGAAGATGTCGCCGCCATGCTCGCGCACGCGCTCGGGATGGCGCGGCACGTAAGGGGTGAATTCGAGGTCGGGCCGGTCGATGCGGGTGAGCTGCGAGAGCTCGTTCATGGCGAGCACGCCGTCCACGAGGAAGACTTCGTCGTCGGCGGCCGACAGCGCGTGCTGCACGAAGCTGCGCAGCTCCTCCGGCGTCTTGGCGTCAATCTCGAGCCGGATCACCGACCCGCGGCGACGGCGCTTCAGCGCGGTCTCGAACACGCGGACGAGGTCTTCGGCCTCTTCCTCGATTTCCATTTCGGAGTCGCGGATGATGCGGAAGGCGCCCTGGCCGTGGAGGTTGTATCCGGGGAACAGGCGGTTGATGAACAGGGCGGTGGCTTGTTCCAGCGAGATCAGCCGCACCACGCCGTCCGCGGGCATGCGGATGAAGCGGTCGATCTTGCCGGGCATGCGGATGAGCGCGTTCATCTGCTTGCCGTCAGCGGCGCGCGTCAGTTGCAGCGCGATGGTGAAGCCGAGGCTCGGAATGAACGGGAAGGGGTGGGCCGGATCGATCGCGAGCGGCGTCAGCAGCGGGAACACGTTGTTGAGGAAGTAGTCCTCGATCCAGGCCCGTTCCGCCTTGGTGACGTCCTTGCCGTCGACCAGCACGATGCCGACGTCGGCGAGCGTGCTGCGCAGGTCGCGCCAGATCGCCTGCTGGTCGCTGGCAAGCCGGGAGACGGTGCGATTGATCAGCGCGAGCTGCTCGGACGGCGTCAGGCCATCGGGGCTGCGCTCGGGAATGCCCTCGCGCACCTGGGCCTTGATGCCGGCGACGCGGACCATGAAGAATTCGTCGAGGTTGTTCGCCGAAATCGACAGGAATCGCACCCGCTCCAGCACCGGATGGTGGGCATTGACCGATTCCTCGAGGACGCGGCGGTTGAAATGCAGCCAGGAGAGCTCGCGGTTGATGAATCGCTCGGGGCTCGTGGCGATCGCCGGCTGGCCCTCGATTTCCGTGATTTTATCTTTGATTTCAACGGCTTGCGCGGAGTCCATCAGAAGTCGGTCCATCTTGTCTCGCCTTACCTTGCGACTTACGCGCAAAACCGGCGGGAGCATGTGTTAATGCGATGACGTTTCAATGACATTGATGTTCCGCCGCTCCGCCGCGTCAAGCGGCCTTGGGGGGTGGGACGGGGTCCCCTGTCAGGCGTCGCGCAGCAGGTCGGCGGCCAGCGCCCGGGTCACGGGCCGGCCGAGCCGCAGGGCCTCGCTGTCCAGGAGCTCCACCGCCCGCCGGGCGGCCGCTGAGGACCGCTCCAGGCGGGTGGCGAGGTAGCTCACCACGCTCTCATCGACCGTGAGCTGGCGGTCAGCACAGAACTTCACGATCAGGCCGCGGAACAGCTGGTCGTCCGGGGGCAGGAGCGAGATTGCCGGCACCGCGCGCAGGCGCGAGCGCAGGTCGCGCAGCTCGATGTCGAGCGCGGCCGGAAGTTCGCGCCCGGTGAAGAGGACATAGGCGCCGTCCTCGCGGGCCAGGTTCATCAGGTGGAAGAGGGCGCGCTCGTCGAAGTCCTTGGCCCTGAGGTCCTCGACCACCAGGGCGCCGGTTGCCAGCGCTCCCGGCACGGTCGCCGCGGTCAGCGCATTGGCCGTGGTCGAGCGGGCGCCGGCCTCCTCGGCCCAGATCGCGGCGAGGTGGCTTTTTCCCGACCCCTCAGGGCCGGCCAGCCACATGATCCGGTTCGGCCATTCCGGCCAGCCGTCGATCAAGGCAAACCCCGCTGCGTTGGCGGGGCCTTCGAGAAAATTGTCCCGGCTGAGGCTCTCCGCGTGCGGGAGCGAAAATGCCAATTGTCGGGGATGAACGCGGCCTGCCACGCTAGCTTTGCTCCATGCCGGGCGTGCCGGCCTCACTTGCAGAGATTCGACGTATCGAGCGCGGCTTATTCAGTTTGACTTGGCCTTTTGCAGGGCCTGTCAGCGCTCGCCCACTTGGTCTCACTCGACCTCACTTGGCCTCAATGGTGCTCATGTGCCGCAGCCATCCGACCAGATAGAGCGACACCGAGGAGAGTGTGAAGACCGTCACGAGGCCCATCAGGATAATATCATAGGGCGCCGGCTTGAAGCCGAAGGCGAGGGCGGCCAGCACCAAGGCCGCATACGCCACCTGGGCTGCGGTGTTGAGCTTCGACACCATCGACGGCTTCATCTCGACTGGCTTGTCGAACAGCCAGGATACGATCACCGCAGCGACGATCATGATGTCGCGCGACACCACCAGGATCACGATCCAGCGCGGGATGTCACCCCAGATGCCGAGCGCCAGGTAGATCGAGACCAGCAGCGCCTTGTCGGCAAGCGGGTCGAGCAGGGCGCCGAGCTCGCTCCTCATGTTGAAGCGCTTGGCCAGGAAGCCGTCGACGGCGTCGCTGATGCCGGCGATCAGGAACACAGCGAACGCCACCTCCATTTGGCTCGACACGATGGCCCAGACAATGATCGGGACCAGCATGATGCGGCCCAGGGTAATGATGTTCGGAATACTCACGCGGCGCTTCCCGGCACCCTGTGTGACCTCAAATCCGGCCCTTTGGAGGCTGAACCGGTTGATATCTACATAGTATAGCGCGGGGCGCCATGCGAGCCATTGCGTGTCCCCGGAATTCGACGTAACCAGCCGCAAACCCACTGGAAATCGGGCATGACCGACCGCAAAAACGGCCTCACTTACGCCGATTCAGGCGTCGACATCGACGCGGGCAACCGCCTGGTCGACCTGATCAAGCCGATGGTGCGCGCCACCGCGCGCCCCGGCGCCGACGCCGAGATCGGCGGATTCGGCGGCCTGTTCGACCTCAAGGCAGCCGGCTTCAAGGACCCCGTCCTGGTCGCCGCCACCGACGGCGTCGGCACCAAGGTCAAGATCGCGATCGAGACCGGCCTGCATGGCGGGATCGGCATCGACCTCGTCGCCATGAGCGTCAACGACCTTGTGGTGCAAGGCGCCGAGCCACTGTTTTTCCTCGACTATTTCGCCTGCGGCAAGCTCGATCCGGAGGCCGCGGCGGCGATCGTCGCGGGCGTTGCCGAGGGTTGCCGGGAATCCGGTTGCGCGCTGATCGGCGGCGAGACCGCCGAGATGCCCGGCCTCTACAAGGATGGCGACTACGATCTGGCCGGATTTGCCGTCGGCGCCGCCGAGCGCGGCACGCTGCTGCCGCGCAAGGACGTCGCGGCCGGGGATGCCGTGATTGGGCTGGCATCCTCCGGCGTGCATTCCAACGGCTTCTCGCTGGTGCGCAAGATCGTCGAGCAGTCCGGCATCGGCTTCGAGGCGCAGGCGCCGTTTTCGCCTGTCATGACCCTCGGCGGCGCGCTGCTGACGCCGACGCGGCTCTACGTCAAATCCTGCCTGCGCGCGATCCGCGAGACCGGCGCGGTGAAGGGTCTTGCCCACATTACCGGCGGCGGCTTCACCGACAACATTCCGCGCGTGCTGCCGAAGCATCTCGGCGTCGGCATCGATCTCGCCAACCTGCCGGTGCTGCCGGTGTTCAAATGGCTGGCGGCGCAGGGCGGCCTCGCCGAGCTCGAAATGCTGCGCACCTTCAACTGCGGCATCGGCATGATCGCGATCGTCGAGCCGGACGCCGTCGACAAGGTGATGCAGGTGTTCACCGATGCCGGCGAGACAGTGGCGCAGCTCGGCACCGTGATCCCGGCCGAAGGCGAGCAGCGCGTCGTCTATAACGGCCACCTCGATCTCGCGCTGTAAGCCGATGAAGCGACGTGTGGCCATCCTGATTTCCGGCCGGGGCTCGAACATGGTCGCCCTGATCAAGGCCGCGGCCGCGCCGGATTTCCCGGCGGAGATCGCACTCGTCATCTCGAACAAGGCCGACGCGCCGGGCCTGGAGAAGGCCAAGGCGAGCGGCGTGCCGACGCTTGTGATCGAGAGCAAGCCGTTCGGCAAGGACCGCGCCGGTTTTGAAGCGGTGCTGCAGGCAGCGCTCGATCAGCACGGCATCGAGCTGATTTGTCTCGGCGGCTTCATGCGCCTGTTCACGGCCGAATTCACCCAAAGCTGGTACGGACGGATGCTCAACATCCATCCGTCGCTGCTGCCGTCCTTCCCCGGCCTCGACCCACACGGCCAGGCCTTGCGCGCCGGCGTGAAAGTGTCCGGCGCGACAGTCCACTTCGTGATCCCCGCGACCGACGCCGGCCCGATCGTGATGCAGGGCGCGGTCCCCGTCAGCGACAACGACACAGCGGACACGCTCTCCGAACGCATTCTCGAAGTCGAGCACCGCATCTATCCCGAAGCGCTGCGCCTGCTCGCAACCGGCAAGGTCCGGATTGAGGGCGACGTCTCCAAGACTGCGGGGAGCGGGCCTTCGGAGAATTTTCTGATTTCGCCTGTGGCGGCCAGGGCGTCGGACCTAAACGAGCATTAGACGGCCCATCCAGGCCGTGCGAGCCGCGCCGTCCTTGACCGCCAGCGGCTGAAAGCCCCGCCGCGCCCAGAACTTCAGTGCGCCTGAGTTGGCACGATTGACGCCGACATGGACGGCGCGCGCTTCTCTTTCGCGCGCGCGCTCAAGCCACGCATGCATGAGTCTCGTGCCAAGGCCTTGCTGTTGCAGTCGCGGAAGCAAATTCAGATGCATATGGGCCGGGTAGTCACGCGCGACGCTCGCCGGCGTTCGCTCGGGATGATGGATCATGGCGCAACGCCTTTGATCGGCCGCCCAATCGCCGGGCGCGCCGGTGGGATCGGGATATTGCCTGCGCAGATACGGCCACCATTCCCGCTCCAGCCGCGCTTCCCAGCTCTCGGTATCGGTCGCACCGACAGCAAATCCGGCAACACCGGCTTGGTCTTCGACCACCAGTGCAAGATCGGGCGCGAGGCGTGCATAGGGCGCCGAGTAGATATGACCCAACAGCCGGCCGTCCAGGTAGAGATGAGCCGCGTCGGCTCCCGCAGACCCCGTCGCAAGCGAGATTGCGTAGAGCGCGTCGAGGTCAGCGTCCCGGACCCGTCGAATCCTCATTGCATGCAGCCCATGCGGACCGGGGCTCCAAGCCAAACAAAATCCCCCGGCAGAGCCGGGGGCAACGTCGTGATCTCTGCGCGAGAGTGTTGCGAGAAATCAGGAAACCTTGAGGTTCTCCGCGGATGTCTTGCCGCGGTTCTCCACGAGGTCGTATTCAACCACCTGGTTTTCATTGAGGGTCGTGAGGCCCGCGCGCTCGACGGCAGAGATATGGACGAACACGTCCTTGTCGCTGCCGTTCGGCTTGATGAACCCATAGCCCTTGGTCGGGTTGAACCATTTGACGGTGCCCTTTTGCATCGCCAGTCTCCTCCTCTAGATACAAAAAAGACGCGGCCGCTTTTCGCGTGCCACGCCACAAACGGGCTTCCGGAAGTCTGTTCGAGTCTTGAGTGTCAACGTCGCGAAACGCACAGTCGAGCGGCCAAATCCGATTGTGTCGGATATTGCAACATGAAAATCGCGCGTTAGCAAGCAGCGGGCAGTTTTCAAGAGCGAACCGGTTGTCCCGGACTGCAATTTCAAACCTGTGGCAGAGGAACCACAATCGGAAGCAATCACCCTTGATCGGGCGCTGCAACCGATTGACCACTCCGTGGCAGTTCAGCACAAATCGCCGCACGCGCCGCCGCGTGTGTTGCATTTTTGCGCGCTGCCATTTTGCTTCGGGAATTGTCGTCATGCGCTGCACATCGCAGCTCTGCGGGATACGGCAGAGGATCAGGCTGGACCGGGTCCGCTGTATCGCGACTGCGATCGCGATGGCTTTTGCGTTCGCCGTGATCATGTCGGCAACGCCGGGATTTGCGCAGAGCCCGACGCCAAGCCCGAGGCCTACGCCTACACCGACGCCGTCACCGACGCCGGTCCCTGTGCCGACTGCCACCAACTACGACCTGTCGGCCGGCAACACGACGCTCGATCTCGGCTCGGGGTTTTTGGAGCGGCTCGGCAACCAGGCGTCGGGCGGCGTCAGCCGCTCCCTCCGCACCAATCCCGGCGGCGGCGGTGCTTCGGAGAGCACGGAGGACCCGCGCTACCGCACCTGGTTCGAGGGCTATGGCATCTCGGTCCGGACCGACGCGCAGGGCGACTTCGTCGGCGACAAGCGCAAGACGTTCGGGGGCGTCGCCGGCTTCGGCGCGCGGCTGGCGCCGGGCGTCAATATCGGCTTCTCCGTCGATCAGAGCCACACCGACATCGACGTGCCGCTGGCGCTGCAGTCGGCAACGCTCGACCTGACCCAGCTCGGCTTCAACGGCTCCGTCGACAAGGGGCCCTGGACCTGGGCCTTCGCGGTGGTGCACGGCTTTGGCAAGGTCCATTCCAGCAGGGACACCGGCCTCGGCCTGGCGACCGCGGGCTATCGCGCCGCGGTCGACGGCGCCCTGACTGAGATCAGCTATTACTGGACCAAGGATCAGATGCGGATCGTGCCCAAGGGCGCGCTCGAATATGTCCGCGCCACCAGCGCCTCGTTCGTGGAGTCGGGCGGACTTGACCCGCTCAATGTCGGCTCGACGGCAATTTCGCGCGCGCGCGTCATGATCGGGGCTGAGATCGGGCGCTACTTCATCTTCGACCAGAAGATTCTGGATCTGTTGGGCTATGGCAAGTTCGTCGACAATTTCCATCAGGACCTGGGCTCGGTCCAGGTCAGCCTCGGCACGCAGAGCATCATCGTGCCCGGCATTGGCGAGAGCCGCTACGGCATGGATGCCGGCGCTTCCGCCTCGCTCAGCCTGACCAACACCGCGCGGCTCTACATCAACTACGATGGCAAGTTCCGCAACGAGCTCAGCTCGCACCAGGGCACGGTCGGTTTCGAATACAGATGGTGAGGCGGCGCGCCCGCGCTCACGTCGGAGTCGCCGCGACGTAGCCGGCCAGTCCAAATCCTTCGCGTGCCGACGCCATCATCGGCACCAGCGCGTTCGGGTGAATGAACTCGTCGCGGAAGCAGGGATAGGTCCTGGGATCGAAAATCTTCTTCAGCCAGTCGACCACGATCTTGTGCCGCTCGGAGGCGCGAAACTCCTTGTGATAGGTGAGCCAGAGGTCGGCATGGTGGCTCACGCCGAGATCGACCGCGACGAGCGGAGCACCGAGCGCGATCGACACCGTCGGCAGGAAGCCGATGCCCGCGCCGCGCTCAACCGCATAGAGCACGCCGACCGAGGAATTGGTCTTGATCCCGACGATGCCCTCCAGCGACTGCAGCCCAAGCACGCGGGCATAGGCGCTGTCGTCGACCTGCGGCGCGCTCTGCTTGATGATCCGGTGGTTATTCAATTCGGCGAGCGTCGCAGGCACGCCGTAGAGGTTCTCGTAGTCCTTGGAGACGAAGGGGTAGATGTGCAGACGTCCGAGCTTCGCGACGATCAGATCGGGATTGGTGGGGGGCGCGAGCTGAATCGCAATATCGGATTCCAGCCGCGCGACATCGGTCTGCTCCATCGCGCAGCGCAGATCGACGGTGATCTTGCGATAGGTCTTCTGGAAATCGATCAGCCGCGGCAGAATCCAGAAATTGCCGGGGCCCTCCGTCACTGCGACGCGCACGGTGCCGGTCGTATCGTTCGACGAGCGCGAGGCGCGGCGAAACACGTTGAAGGCATGACGCTCCATGTGCGCGACGTCGGCAATCATCGCGGTGCCTTCGTCGCTGAGCGTGAGCCCGCTCTGGTCACGCAGGAACAGCTTGCAGCCGATGCTCTCCTCGAGCCGGTCGATCCGGCGCATCAGCGTGGTCGACGTCAGGCCGAGTTCCTCAGCGGCGTTGCGAAAGCTTTTATATTTTGCGCACGCTAAAAACAGCTTCAAATCGTCCCAAGACGCATCCAGGGCTTCTTCACGGTGCTGCATCATCGCAGCACCCCGGTGCAATAGTTGCTGCATACTCCTGATCCCCAACCGCTAAGCTGCCCGTCATAGCGGCGCGCGAAAACGACGAACGATAAAGGGGTGACATGGGTATGGAAAGGGGCTCGTTTGCCGCAAGGCATGATTTTGACTCACTCCCTCTGAGCCCGGACATCGATGTCCGTTGTGCGCAATTTTCCGAAATTGCGACGCTTTCGGACATGGCGCGCCGGCTGGTGCCGGGCGTGCGGATCGGGACGGCGGAACTTGCGAGATACTTCACCTTCGATCGCCAGAGCATCCTGACCTTCAGCCGGAAAGGCAGCCTGCTCGGCGGCATGGCCTTCCTGTTCCTCAACGATCGCGGGCATGATGCGCTGCTGCTCGACGAAATCTGCCTGACCGCGCCCGATACGCGCCATCTCGCCGCCGCCGGCGAGGAGGTGTCCGCCATCTACATCTGGGCGATCGCGGCCAAGGGCCGTGGGATCGCCGGACTCGGCAAAGCCGCGGCGCATCTGCGTCAGGAGCGGTTTCGCAGCGCGGATTGCTATGCGCAGCCGTCGACCGTCGCAGGACGCGACATCATGAAGGCGACTGGCTTCGAGCCCGTCGCGAGCTTCCAGCCCGATCTCTGGTGTTACGAGCGGCCCTGGAATAGGCGGCCGATGCGCATGCCGGGCTCGGTCATCCAAGCAAGGAGTTTTGCAGATGCACGGCACTAGAATCCCTCTCGCCAAACCGGACTCCCGCGCCATCACCGTCAGGATCGCGCGCAATCCCAGCGACCTCATGCTGGTCACCTCCATCCGTTCTGCGGTCTATCTCGCCGAGCAGGATTGTCCGTTCGAGGAGGAGTTCGACGGCAACGATCTGGTGGCGGCGCATTTCATCGGTTTCGTCGGCAACGAGCCTGCAGGCTGCCTGCGGGTGCGCTTCTTCGGCGAATTCGCCAAGGTCGAGCGGCTCGCGGTGCGTCACCAATATCGGCGCTCGCGCGTCTCGTTCAAGCTGGTGCAGGCGAGCGTCGACTATGTGAAGCGCAAGGGGTTCCGCAAGATCTACGGCCAGGCACAGGACCGTCTGGTCGATTTCTGGGCCCATTTCGGCGCCAAGCCGCTCGGCCACAACCGCAAGATCACCTTCTCCGATTTCTCCTATACGGAGATGGTGCTCGAGATCGAGCCGGGGCCGGACGCCATCACGCTGGACAGCGATCCCTATGTGATCATCCGTCCCGAGGGCGACTGGGATCGGCCTGGCGTGCTCGATGCCTCGGCGGGACGGGCGGTAACTTCGCCGTTGCGCGATCTCGCGCTGGCCGATCGTTAGAATTGATGCAGCCATAAGCAAGCAAATGCTGGTTTCCGTCGACGACGATCCGCCGATCCTGGTCTGCGCGGATCTCCAGGTCGAGTATCTGACGCAGGGGCGTCGCCACGTCATCCTCGACGGCGACGCCACCATGTCGCGCTGCCAGGACCTGCTGACGCTGTGGCGCGACAATCTCTGGCCGGTGATGCACTTAAAGCGCATCGCGCAGGCGGCCTGGTTCAATCCGGCATCCAAGCTGACCGATTGGATCCCCGAACTGAAGCCGAGGCCGGGGGAAATGACGTTCGAGCACCCGCTGCCCTCGGCCTATAGTTCGTCGCGGTTCGTCGACTTCATGTCCAATATCCGCAGTGTGCGGTGCGTACTGCTCGGCTTTTCTCTGGACGAGACCATCCTGGCCACCGTGGTCGACGGATTTCACCGCAGTCATCGCTACCAAGTGGTCGGTGACGCGGTAGCCTGCCGGCAGCCGGGCGCGGGCGAGGCTGCCACCTACAAGCAGGCGGTGATGAATGTCATCGCTAATTTTGCTACAATCCGGACCAGCGCCGAACTGGTCAGGACGGGCGGCGCCATCGCGGTGCAGATGAACGCGACCGGCGGATAGGTGGGCTACGACATTGTCTCCGGGGGACGAGCTGAAGGAGCTGGCAGGCGATTTGTCGCGCGCCGTCGAAAGGGCGCGCCGGCTTGGCCTGCCTACGACCGTCTATCTTCTCTCGATGGCGCTCGTCGAGGTGAGGGAGGCCGCCGACGGCGCCGATGACGATGATGATGACGGGGCGGCCTGAACAGGGCACGGCACTGCTTTCTGCAACGCTGCCGGGCAATTGCTGCCGACGAAATGACGTTGCAAGTTCTCTATTGTCGCAATAGCCAAGTGACGATGCTGGCCACGCCGGCGACGTGACGTGAAGCCTTGAGGATCTCCGCAATGTCCATGCTGCCCAATTCGCAAGAGGCCCGGGATGTAGCCTACCAGCTCCATCCCTACACCAACGCGCGCACCCATCAGCAGGTGGGTCCCCTGGTGATCGAGCGCGGCGAGGGGCCTTACGTCTTCGATGCGACGGGCAAGCGCTATTTCGAGGCGATGGCGGGGCTGTGGAGCGTTGGGCTCGGCTTCAACGAGAAGCGGCTGGTCGAGGCCGCGTACCGGCAGATGCAGGCTCTACCTTTCTACCATACGTTCTCGGCAAAATCGCACGGGCCCTCGATCGATCTCGCCGAGAAGCTGGTTGCGCTCGCGCCGGTGCCGATGAGCAAGGTGTTCTTCACCAATTCCGGCTCGGAGGCGAACGACACCGTCCTGAAGCTGATCGCCTATCGTTCCAATGCGCTGGGCCAGCCGCAGCGCAAGAAGGTGATCAGCCGCCTGCGTGCCTATCACGGCGTCACCATCGCCTCCGCAAGCCTCACCGGGCTGCCGAACAATCATCGCTCCTTCGACCTCCCGCTGCCGAACATCCTGCACACGGGTTCGCCGCATTTCTACAAGGACGGCGCACCAGGCGAGAGCGAGGAAGCCTTTGCGACGCGGCGGGCCGAGGAGCTGGAAGCCCTGATCGTCAAGGAAGGGCCAGAGACGATCGCGGCCTTCTTCGGCGAGCCGGTGATGGGCGCGGGCGGCGTCATCGTGCCGCCCGCGACCTACTGGGACAAGATCCAGAAGGTCCTGAACGAATACGACATCCTGCTGGTGGCCGACGAGGTCATCTGCGGCTTCGGCCGCACCGGCAAGATGTTTGGCTGCGAGACCTACGGCATCAAGCCCGATGCGATCGTGGTCTCCAAGCAGATTACCTCGAGCTACTTCCCGCTGTCGGCGATCATTCTGAACGACCGCATGTTCGAGCCGGTCGCAGATGAGAGCAACAAGATCGGCGTGCTCGGCCACGGCTTCACCGCCGGCGGCCACCCCGTCGGCTCGGCCGTGGCGCTGGAAAACCTGAAGATCATCGAGGAGCGCGGTCTGGTCGCGCACGCCGCCGAGACGGGTGCCTATCTGCAGGGCAAGTTGCGCGAGCTCGCCGGCCATCCCTTGGTCGGCGAGGTCCGCGGCGTCGGCATGATCGCGGCTCTCGAGCTCGTGCTCGACAAGCAGCGCAAGACGGCAGCGGCGACGCCCGGCGCCGTCGGCGGCATCGCCAGTCGCATGCTCCAGGAGCGCGGCGTGATCTCGCGCAACATGCTGGACGCCATCGCCATCTGCCCGCCACTGATCGTCAACAAGGGCCAGATCGACGAGCTGGTCACCGCGATCGCAGGCGTGCTGGACGACATGAAGCCGGAGGCGGCGAAGCTTACGCCGGCGTAGGCGGCGGGTCATGGTGAGTTGACTGTCGCTCACACCTTCGGTGTCGTCCTGGCGAAAGCCAGGACCCATACCGCGTAATCTATCGATAGCGGTTGGTAGGAGTACCGGACAACACGTCTTCGCCGAACTCCTCCCTGGGGTAATGGGTCCTCGCTTTCGCCAGGACGACATTGGGGAGGTATGGAGGGCAGACTACGCCCGCTTCACCCCGATCACGCGGCCTTTTTCGATCGCGAGTGCCAGCTCGCCGCGCTTGAGTTTGAGCGCGGCGTCGCCGAACAGCTCGCGGCGCCAGCCGCGCAGCGCCGGCACGTCGGCCTCGTCGTCGGCTGCGATCTCTTCGAGATCGTCGACGGTCGCGATCACCTTGCTCGCCACCGCATGGCGCTCCGCCGTCATGCGCAGCAGCACCTTCAACAGCTCGACGATCGCCGCGCCATTGGAGTTGTTGCGCGGCTTCTCCAGCTTCGGCAGTGTCGAGAAATCCCGCGCCAGCCCGCGCTCGACCGCAGCGACGATATCCGCGCCCCATTTGGATTTCTCAAAGCCCTTCGGCACCGAGCGCAGATGGGCGAGCTTTTCCAGCGTGTTCGGCGCGTGGGTCGCGATGTCGCTGATCGCCTCGTCGCGCAGCACGCGGCCGCGCGGCACGTCGCGGCTCTGCGCCTCCTGCTCGCGCCAGGCCGCGACCTCCATCAGCACCGCGAGGTCCTTCGGCTTGCGGACCCGCGTCTTCAGCCGCTCCCAGGCGCGTTCGGGGTGGAAGTCGTAGGTGCGCGGCGAAGTCAGGACCTCCATCTCGATGGAGACCCATTCGCTGCGGCAGCGCTTCTTCAGGTCCGCGTCCAGCGTTGCAAAGACGTCGCGCAGATGCGTGACGTCGGACACCGCGTAATGCATCTGCTCCTTGGTCAGCGGCCGGCGCGACCAGTCGGTGAAGCGGTGGGTCTTGTCCGGCCGGTGGCCGGTCACCTTCTCGACCAGCTGGTCGTAGGCAATGCTGTCGCCGTAGCCGAGCACCATGGCCGCGACCTGGGTGTCGAACACCGGATGCGGAATGATGTTGGCCTGATGCCAGATGATCTCGATGTCCTGGCGGGCGGCGTGGAACACCTTCAGCACGCTCTCATTGCTCATCAGCTCGAAGAACGGCTTGAGGTCGATACCCTCGGCCAGGGCGTCAATGACCACCGCTTCCTCAGCGCTCGCCATCTGCACCACGCACAATAGCGGGTAGTAGGTGGTTTCGCGCAGGAACTCGGTATCGACGGTAATGACGGGGTGCTTGGCCAGCCGGCTGCAGGCAGCCGCGAGGTCAGCGGTGGTGGTAATCAGATCCATGAACGGCCCATGACACGTAGCATCAGCCGTTCTGCCGAAAGTGCTGTGATGTCAAGGGGCTCGTAGCGAATTCGAGCCTTGCATTGGGCCGGAATCGCTCACATCGGCCGAAAATCCTACTCGTAACGGATCCGCTGCGAGGGTTTGCGGGCGCAGGGCAGCGCCACCACGACCACGCACATGGCGACCAGCGCCAGTCCCAGGAACTCGAAAACCAACAGATCCACGGCAAAATCCCCCGTAAGACCGCTAGACTTGTCGGGGTCACATTGACGGTCTGTTAATTGTCGTGGTTACCGGCGGAGGGCCGGGCGGAATGGTGGACGAGAGGTTAATGGGCCTTGTCCCCCGTCAGGTCATGAGCTTCATCCCCCGTCAGGTCATGAGCTTCGGCAGGGCGGCCGCCAGGGTGTCCACGGCGGCGCGAACCTTCGGCGGCAACTGGGGCGAGCGCGGCCAGAGGGCGTGGCAATCGTAGAGGAATTCCGGCTGGCCCTCGAAGAGGGTGACGAGCGCGCCAGAGCGGAGGCGTTCGCGGACGAGCCAATAGGGCAGCCAGGCAAGGCCCATCCCCCGCGTTGCGGCATCGGCGATGGCGTCGAGATCGTCGAGCCGCAGCCGGCCGGTTGGCACGACCTCGCACGGGGACTGACCTTCGCAGGGGAACAGCCAAGGCCGCACGCGCCCGGAGCGGCGATAGATGACCGCCTGGTGCTGGCCGAGATCATCGATCGATTTCGGTTTGCCGTTGGCGCGCAGGTAGGATCGCGAGCCGCAGACCACCATTCTCTGGCTGGCGATGCGCCGCGCGATCACGCCGGATTGGTCGTCGAGGTCGCCAGTCCGGATTGCCAGATCGTAGCCGGCGTCGATGAGGTTCGCGATCGGATCTCCGAACGAGAGATCGAGCTCCAGCTGCGGATATTTCCGGGCGAGCTTCAATAGCAAAGGAGCGATGCAATGCCGCCCTAGCAGAGCGGGCATGGTCACGCGCAGCCTGCCGCGCGGTTCGGTCAGCTGGTCAGAAGCGGCAGCATCGGCGGCCTCCGCTTCGGTGAGCACGGCGCGGCATCGCTCATAATAAGCCTGTCCGGCCTCCGTCAGGCTCTGGCGTCGCGTGGTGCGGTTGAGGAGGCGGACGCCGAGGCGCTGTTCGAGGAAACGGACATGCTTGCCGACCATTGGCCCGGACATCTCGAAGGCGTCGGCCGCGGCGGCGAACGAGCCCAGATCGACGGCCTTGACGAACACGGCCATGCTGGTCAGGCGGTCCATGATTATAAACTCCTGGTTTCGATTGTTCGGCCTGCGGCGTGATTTATCCGGCAGGAGCGCCGCTGGCATAGCTTCATTCAATTCAACTGTTTTGGAGTATGTCCATGGCTCGCGTCGTTCGCTTTCACCGGCTTGGCGGTCCCGAGGTGCTGCAGATCGAAACCGTCAACGTGCCTCCACCGGCACGGGGCGAGGTTCAGATCCGGGTCAAGGCGCTGGGGCTGAACCGTGCGGAAGCGCTGTTGCGGGCGGGCACCTATATCGAAACGGCGACGTTTCCCTCGGGCCTTGGTCTAGAGGCCGCGGGCACCGTTGAAGTGGTCGGCGAAGATGTGACCGGCGTTATGCCGGGCGAGGCCGTCAGCATCGTGCCGCCCGTGTCGATGGTGCGATGGCCGGCTTATGGCGAGCTCGCGACGTTCCCAGCGGAGCTCGTCGTGAAGCACCCGTCCGAGCTCGGCTTCGAAGCGGCGGCTGCGGCGTGGATGCAATATCTCACGGCGTTCGGGGCGCTGGTCGACATCGCCGGGCTCGGGCGAGGGGAAGCCGTCGTCATCACGGCGGCATCGAGCAGCGTCGGCCTTGCCGCCATTCAGATCGCGAACCGGATCGGCGCGAGACCGATCGCGGTGACGCGGAGCTCGATCAAGAGGCGGTCCTTGCTCGATGTGGGTGCCGCCGACGTCATCGCGTCGACCGAACAGGACATTCGATCGCGGCTACAGGATACCGCGGGCTCAGATGGTGTCCGAGTGGTGTTCGACGCGGTCGGCGGGCCAGCGTTCGAGCCGCTGACCGCGGCCATGACGCCGGGCGGCATTCTCATCGAATATGGCGGACTGAGTCCCGAGCCGACACCGTTCCCGCTCTTCCACGTGCTGAGCAAGAGCCTCATCCTGCGCGGCTATCTCGTGCACGAGATCCTCCGTGATCCCGCGCGGCTTGCGCGGGCGAAGGCGTTCATCCTCGACGGGCTGTCGGACGGTACATTGAAGCCGATCATCGCCAGGACGTTTCCGTTCGAGGAGATCGTCGAGGCGCATCGTTTCCTCGAGTCAAACACGCAGTTCGGCAAGATCGTCGTGACGATCTGAGCGGGCCTGCGCCTTCCAAAAGAAACGGCGCCCCGCATCGCGGAGCGCCGGAGCTTGTTTGCGTATGCAGCCGGCCTCAGGGCAGCTTCAGCGACGTCTCCGCATTGTACGGCTTGAGCAGCTCGTCGGCGGCCTTCTGGGCGGCGGCGAGCGCCTCCTTCGGCTGCTTCTTGCCGTTCAGGACCAGCATCACCTCGTCCTCGAGGGTCTTGCGGACCGGCACGGTCTTGTAGGTGGCGAACCAGGGCTTTGCGACGTCGAGCTGCTCGACGGCGGTCTTGGCGTCCGGGTTCTTGCCCAGGAAGTCGACCATGTCAGGCGTCTTGTAGGCGGCCATGTTGGGCGCGAAGTAGCCGGTGGCGCGGCTCCACCAGGCGCTCTTCTCCGGCGATGTCATCCACTTGATCAGCGTCCAGGCGGCCTTCTGCTTGTCGGCCTCGAGGCCCGCCGGAATGATCAGCGAGGCGCCGCCGATCGGCACGGCATTGCGGACGTTGCGCGGGATGAAGGCGACCTTGTAGTTGAACTTGGCGTTGTCGCGCACATAGGTCAGCGAGCCCGTCGACAGCATCATCATCGCGGCATTGCCGGAGATGAAGGATGTGCTGACGGCCGGACCGGGCGTGGCGCCCGGCGCATGGACCTTGTGCTTGGCAATGAGGTCGTTCCACCAGGTAAGCGCGCCGAGCATCGAGGGCGTGTCGTAATAGACCTCGCCGCCGAACTCCTCGTTGTAGTAGCGCCCGCCATTAGTCATGGTGAGCGTTTCCATCATCCAGCCGCAATAGTCATAGGCGCAGGGGATGGCGATGCCCCAGCGGGTGACCTTGTCGCCCTCACGCTTGGTGAGCTTCTTGGCCCAGTCGGTGAGCTCCGCCCAGGTCTGCGGCGGCTTGTTCGGATCGAGGCCGGCTTCCTTGGCCTGATCGGCATTGATGTAGAGCAGCGGCGTCGAGTTGTGGAAGGGCACGCCGTAGACCGAGCGGTTGATCACCGCATTGCCCTGCAGCGCCGGGAAGAACTGGCCGAGGAATTGCTCCTTGGTGGTGCCGTCCGCGGCGATCAGGGAATCGAGATTGGTGAGCTCGTTCTCGATCTGCATATCGAGCAGGAAGTTCGCCGACATGATCACGGCGGCGGGCGGCTTGCCGGCCTTGATCGCAGCGCGCGTCTTGATCAGCGTGTCGTCATAGGAGCCGGTATAGACGGCGGTCGCCTTGATGTCCGGATGGGTCTCGTTGAACTCCTTGATCAGCGTGCCCATGTCGCGCGCAAGCTTGCCGTCGACGGGCACGGGGAAGAACAGGTCGATCTCGGTCGGACCTTCGGCCATCGCCGGGAAGGCGAGGGCGCCTGCCATGGCGAGGCCAAGCATGAGCCTGCGGGAGAACAGCATCGAAAAATCTCCTATTTGATGCCTGAGGTGACGAAAGAGCTGATGAAACGCTTCTGGAAGATCAGGAAGGTGATGAGCAGCGGCGCGATCACCATGAGCGTGCCCGCGGCGATCGTGCCCCAGGCCTGGGTGCCCTCGGCCGTGGCGGTGAAGACGGACAGTCCGACCGTGAGCGGCCGCTTGTCCGGCGAATTGATCACCATCAGCGGCCAGAGGAAGTCGTTCCAGTGGCTGGTCACCGAGATGATGGCGAAGGCGGAGAAGCTCGGCAGCGACAACGGCACGTAGATGTGGCGGATGCGCTGAAAGAGGCCTGCACCATCGATCAGCGCTGCGTCCTCGAGCTCGGTCGGTATAGCCTCAAAGGCCTGTCGCATCAGGAAGGTGCCGAAGGCCGAGGCGAAGAACGGCATCATGACGCCGGTGAGCTTGTCATAGAGGCCGAGCTGCGCCACGAGCCTCAAGTTCGGCACGATCAGCAGCACTGGCACCAGCATGAGCTGCATCAGGAACAAATAGAAGATCAGCGTCTTGCCGGCGAAGGCGAGGCGCGCGAAGGCAAAGCCCGCCAGCGTGATCGTCACGAACTGCACGAGCAGGATGCCGGTGCAGATGAACGCGGTGTTGAGGAAGTAGCGCGGGAAATCGCCGATCTCCCAGGCGTCCCTGATGTTGTCGAGCGTCGGCTTCAGGCTCGGCATCAGCTCGGCCATGAGGTTGATGCCGTCCGACGGCGGCCGCAACGTCGCCACGCCCATCCACAGGAACGGGATGAGCCAGACGATCGCGAGCAGCACCGTCAGCGCGAAGCCGAGCTTTGGCGTGATCTCGTTGCGGGTGGCGAGCGGGGCGTCCTTGAACAGCGCGTTGAACAGCTTCATGGCCCACCATCCCGGTTCGCGAGCGTGCGGAAGGAGAGCGCGGTCAGGGCCATCAGCGCCGCGAGCGTCAGCAGCGTCGCCGCCGAAGCCTTGCCGATGTCGTAATGCTCCACCGCCTGCTCATAGATGTAGAACAGCACGAGATTGGTGGCGTTCGACGGACCGCCCTTGGTCATGACGAAGACGTGGTCGACCTGCGTTACCGCATTGAGCGTGGCGATCACGGTGACGAACAGGAAGGTCGGGCGCAGCTCCGGCAGGATGATGTAGCGCAGGCGCATGAATGGTCCGGCGCCGTCGAGATGCGCCGCCTCCATGACATCCTCCGGCACCGCCTGCAGGCCGGCGAGGAAGAACAGCATGTAGTAGCCGGCGTTCTTCCAGATCGTGATCACCATGATCGCGTAGAGCGCGATGTCGGGGTCGCCGAGCCAGTTCGGCAGCACCGGAAGCAGCCGGCCGATGTAGTAGTCGAGTAGCCCGACATTGGGCAGGAAGATGAACAGGAATAGCGCGGACGCCGCGACCATCGGGATCAGCACCGGCAGGAACAGCGCAGCGCGCAGCGCACTGGTCACCGCGTTGGTGCGCGAGAGCGCGAGCGCGAACAGCAGTGCGAGGGCGATGCTGGGGATCGCGGTGCCGACGGCGTAGATGAGATTGTTGACGACCGCGCCGGTGAAGGAGGGATCGGCGAGCACCGCCGTGATGTTGTCGAGGCCGACGAAGCGAACCGGCGCCTTCGGCGTGGTGCGCTGGTAGAGCGCATCGACGAACACGCGTCCCATTGCGCCATAGGTGAACAGCGCGAGAAAGACCAGCGACGGCAGCAGCAGGAGATAGGCCGGCAGCGAGGCCTTGAAGCCGGTTGCAAACCTCCTGAGAGCATGAAGTCGCGGCGGCGCCGAGGTCGCGACCGGGAGAGCCGCGGGTTCAGCGAGGCTCATCTCATCGCGCCGGGAAATTGAGCGCATAGTCGCGGTCGTCCATTCCCGCCGGTGCGGCGAAGGGGAAGCGCAGACTGGTGTCGAGGAAGTCGTGGCTGTGCACGACCAGGTTCTCCTGGTCGATCAGCACCACGCCATAGGCCGGCGGCTCGTGGCTTGCGAGATGCGGAGCGTTCGCATCGAGCTCGAACCAGACCTGGTGGTTGGTGCCGCGCAGCGTGGAGAAGGGGATCTTGCCGTAGCTGCCGAAAATCGGCCGGTGCACATGGCCGAAGAAGAGATGGCGGATGCGCGACCGGTAGGGCGCGATCACTTCGGCGAATTCGGCGCTCTGCTTCAGCGCGATCTCGTCCATCGCATGCACGCCGACCGGGAAGGGCGGGTGATGCATGAACACCACGAACGGCATAGCGGCGGGCGCCGCGGCGAGCGTGCTAGCAAGCCAACTGAAGCGCTTTGCGCACATCTCGCCGGCATGGCTGGTCTCGTCCAGCGTGTCGAGGAAGACGAACAGGCCGTGCTCCGTGGTCCGCGTCCCCTGCACGAAGCCGTTGGGATCGCGCGGCGCCGCCTTCAGCCCGTCGAGGCAGGCCACGCGGCGATCGTGATTACCGACCATGGCAATGTAGGGAATTTTCAGCGCGGCCATCGCCTCGGCAAAATTGGCGTAGGACGCAGGCTCGCCCCAATGGGTGAGATCGCCGGTCACGACGGCGAAGGCGGCGTCGGACTGGTGCTTGTTGATGTCGGCGATGGCAGCATCCAGCCGGGCGCGCGGATCGAGGCCGTAGAGCTGTTGTCCCGGGCCTGCGAGATGCGTGTCGGTGAGATGGATGAATTTGAAGGGCATGGCGCGCTTGTCTGGATTTTGGGAGGACGGTCGCCTCCGGCAAGACGGCCTGCCAGCCCGTTAGAGCGCGAGTGTATCAGTTTGATGACAGCGGTTCCAAGGGTGTCAACAATGTCAGCCGCGTAGGGTGGATTAGCCGCAGGCGTAATCCACCACTGTGAGCCAACTCAAAGTTGTGCTATTTCCCGCCCATGTCTAACTATCGCCGCGCATTCGTTCCCGGAGGGTGTTGGTTCTTCACCGTGAACCTGCTTGACCGGCGGAAAGCTCTCCTGACTGCCCAGATCGAAATATTGCGAGAGGCTGTCGCCGCAACGCGCCGGAGCCATCCGTTCGCTATCGATGCCTTTGTGGTCCTGCCCGATCATCTGCACGCAATCTTGCAGCTGCCACCGGGCGATTCTGATTTCTCGGTCCGCTGGCGGCTGATTAAGACGCGTTTCGCCAAAGCACTCCCAGCGAACGAGCGACTGAGCGCCGTACGCGCGGCACGGAACGAACGTGGTGTCCGACAACGTCGATTTTGGGAACATCTCATCCGCAACGAGGCCGACTACGCGCCACGTCGAGTACTGCTACTACAATCCCGTCAAGCACGGGCACGTCTCGAAGGTGCGCGATTGGCCTTACTCGTCGTTTCACCGCGATGTCCGTACAGGATTGTTTCCCGGGGATTGGGGCGGCGACTCCGGGATTGTCGGCGAGTTCGGAGAGCGGACGTGAGCCCGTGGTGGATTACGCCTTCGGCTAACCCACCCTACGAGGCTGTGAATCTTTCATTTCGGCTGGGCGGATGTAGCGGAGATCAAGGCCGTCGTGATTCTCTGTGTGCCTTGATTCGGCGGAGGGGATGATGGCTGACGAAGAGCTATTTGGAGAGCTGCCGGAACAGGCGAAGCCGCGAGCAGGTGCAGAGCCGGTTGGAGCGCCGCGGCTGCGCGAGCCGATGCGTGACCAGATCGAACTGCGTGCCGTGGATATCGAGAGCCTGATCGGGCAAGAGCATCCGGCGCGCGTGATCTGGGCCTATGTTGAGGGGCTGGACCTGAGCGAGCTTGAGGATCGGGTCAAGGCGCGGGAGAATACGCCCGGTCATCCGCCGCCATCGCCACGACTGCTGCTGGCGCTTTGGCTTTACGCCACGAGCGATGGCGTGGGCAGCGCGCGTGCGCTGGACCGCCTCTGCGAGAGCCATGACGTCTATCGCTGGCTATGTGGCGGAGTGTCGATGAACTATCACACGCTGTCGGACTTCCGGGTCGGCTGTGCCGACCTGCTCGACCGCCTGCTGAGCGAGCATCTGGCGGCGCTGAGCAAGGCGGGGCTGGTCGATCTGGAGAAGTTGACCCAGGACGGGGTGCGGATACGGGCCAATGCGGGGACCGGATCGTTCCGGCGGGAGGCGACGCTGGATCGGCAGATGGCGCAGGCCCAGGCTGTGGTGGAGGAGCTCAAGCGCGAGGTCGATGCGGATCCGGAAGCCAGCAATCGGCGCATTCGGGCCGCGAGGGAGCGCGCGGCGCGCGAACGCAGCGAGCGGGTGCAGGCGGCGCAAGCGGCGCTGGCCGAGATCAAGCGCAAGCGAAAGCAGCTCGACGAGAAGGGCGGCAATGGCAAAAAGCCGAAGGAGGCGCGGGCCTCCACCACCGACCCGCAGGCGCGGGTGATGAAGATGGCGGATGCCGGCTTTCGTCCAGCCTACAACGTGCAGGTGGCCAGCGCGGCGGGCGAGCTGATCGTGGTCACGGTCGACGTCGACAACAATGGATCGGATCGCGGCCTGATGCGGCCGATGCTGGAACGAACGCGATCACTGCTGGGCCGCTTTCCCCGCCGCCACCTCGTCGATGGCGGTTTCTGCAGCGCCGAGGATATCGAGTGGGCGCATAGCGAAGGCATCGACATCTACTGTCCACCAACGCAGTCCAGGAGCGGTGTCGATCCTTATTTGCCCCGGCATGGCGACGGTCCGGGCGTGTTGGCCTGGCGTGCTCGCATGGCCAGCGAAGACGGCAAAGCTCAGTACCGAGCCCGTACGATCTGCGAATGCATACATGCCCGCTGGCGCAACTGGGACCTGCGGCAATTGACCGTCCGCGGTATCGAAAAGGTCCGCGCCGTCGTCCTCTGGTACGCGCTCACCAACAACATCCTGCAGGGCCACCATCTCGCCAAACCATAGTGGCACCCACAGTCCGCCTCGTCACAGCCCTCGGATCAACTCAACTCGCCATTTCCCTGCCGGCCAATCTCCGCAGATCCAATAGCTTCACAGGCTCTACG
>NZ_LUUB01000053.1:20664-81163 GCF_001641635.1 Bradyrhizobium centrolobii | reverse complement strand
AATGTATGGTCCGGCCGCGCGGTGCAAGAAGATTTCGACGATCCGGTAGATGCGGTCTTGCATCAATGTATCCGGCCTCTGCTTGGAGCGCAGTGCTCCGGGCCATCATGGATATCAGCGCGCAATGCGATCTGGTTAGCGGACAGGCCTCATACGGGCCATTTGGGTCACCAGGGTTCGCATGCGCCGGGAAGACCGATTCTCCATCGTCGTCTCATCCTCTCGCAGACCTCGGCGGGTAAGGGTGTTGTTACGTCATCGATGGCTCCTCACGTCGCGCTGTTCCTGTGTTCGTGTCTGGCGGTCGTTCCTTCGTCCCGGCCTGCGCGCGCAGACGCGCCGCGCGCAAGGGGCCGTCAAGGCCGGCCGTCGGGCTGTCCTGACGTCTTGCTCTCCTGCTGCCAGGCCGCGCCTTGACGGCGCCGCGCACGGCGCGAGGATCACGCAGGTCGGGACACCGTCTCCTGCGTCTTGGCGCACGCGAAGGCGCGTCCCTTGTTGAGGACCGCCCAGGCGATCCGGGCGAGCTTGTTGGCGAGCGCAATCGCCAGCACGTTGTGGTGCAATCGCTTCTTGGCGGCTTCGATCCAGGAGTCGAGGCCATAGCGCTCCCAACACCTGAGCTTGACCAGCACAACCCACGCGGCTTGCACGAACAGCGCGCGGAGGTGGCGATTGCCGCGCCTTGATATACTGCCGAGGATCGTGCGGTCGCCGGTCGAGATCTGCTTCGGCACAAGTCCAAGCCAGGCGCCGAAGTCGCGGCCTTTCGAGAACACGTCTCCAGCGCCGATCGCGGCCACCATTGCGCTCGAGATGATCGGGCCAATGCCAGGCACCGTCATCAGTCGCTGGCAGGCCTCATCTTGACGGGCGAGTGTTTCGATCTCGCCAGATAGCCCCTCGATGCGCTGATCCAGCCGGCGCCAGTCTTCCGCCAGCCCCTCGATGATGCGCAACATGCGAGGCGAGAGCACATCGGTGCGGGTCGCCAAGATACCCGGCAACTCGGACCGCAGGGCATGCAGGCCTTGCCGCACGGCGATGCCCCGCTCCAGCAGGAACGCACGGATCTGATTGATGACGCCGGTACGCTGACCGACCAATCGATCGCGGACGCGGTGCAGTGCCTGAAGGTCGAGCTGATCGGCGGTCTTGGTCGCGACGAACTTCATGGTCGGGCGTTGGACAGCCTCGGCGATGGCTTCCGCATCTCGGAAGTCATTCTTCTGTCCCTTCGAATACGGGCGCACGTATTTCGCCGGCATCAGGCGGGCGTCGTGGCCAAGCATTTGGAGTTTGCGGCTGAGGTGATGGGCGCCGACGCAGGCCTCCATCCCGATCAAGCACGGCGGCAGGTTGGCGAGCCGCGTTTCCACCTGGCCGCGCGACCACTTCTGCCGCAGCACGATGGCACCGCGGTGATCGTGACCCACGATGTGGAACGAGTTTTTGCCGATATCGATGCCGATCACGGCGATCGCTGCGTTGAGTTTCTGAGACATGGCGTGCTCCTTGTCTTGAGCGCCCCTTGCCAGCTTCTCGTGCCGGCAGGGCCGGAGCACGGCCGGACCATCCCATTAGCTGACTAGCCGTTCCCGACCCGATCTTGTAACCGTTTGCAGTTGTGATCGGCGCCATGGCGCGGTTCTGTGTTCATCGGCTCGTGCTTTGGCGCCGCCGGATGGGAGAACGCTACCAATGAGGGATGTTGCGATCGTTACGGGTGCAGGGCGCGGTATTGGTCGTGCGATTGCGGACGCGCTTGGCAAGGCGAATTTTGTGGTCGCCCCGCGTGAGCCTTGAGACGCAGGAGCAGGAGGCAATTCCAACCACCGACCGATACTACCGATGCGACGTGTCCGACATAGGGCAACACGACGCGTTGTTGGCCACGATCGCAGGAGAGCTCGGCGAACCCTCCTGCCTCGTCAATAATGCCGGCGTCACCTCGTTACAGCGTGGGGATATCTTGGATTTGAAGCCGGAGAGCTATGACCGGACGCTCAACATAAATCTTCGAGCTGGCTTTTTCCTCACTCAGTCTTTTGCAAAAAGGCGCTTAAGTATCACCGAAAGGCGTCCGGGATCGATTATCTTCATCGGCTCAGCGAACGCGGAAATCGTTGGCGAGAACAGAGGCGACTACTGCATCAGTAAGGCAGGTGTCGCGATGATGGCAAAATTATTCGCTTCGCGATTGGCTACTGAATCGATCGCGGTTTACGAGATCAGGCCAGGTGTTATTCGCACAGGGATGACGGCTGCGGCAAAGCATCGTTATGACGACTTGATCGCCGCCGGCGGCATTCCCATGGCGCGCTGGGGCGAGCCTGAAGAGATCGGCCGGACGGTGACAATCCTCGCACGGGGAGAGCTCCCCTACGCGACTGGCATTCATATCGACGTTGGCGGCGGCCTGCAGCTCTACCGCGTTTGATCTTTAGTAATCCGAGCCGCACGAAGGCGGGTTTCTGCGTACTTCCGCGCGCCAACCGGCAAGGCATTCTGCGTCTGTCCCCCGTCACCTGCCCGGTCGCGCTGTATCCTGTCACTTCCGGGGAGCGAGAAGGTCTCGTTCAACCAGCCCAGCCGGCCACCTCATCATAAAGTATCTCAAGGTCTACGCCGATAGGGCAAATAAGGGCGGGGAAGTCCGCAGATGGTGGTAGAACTCGCCACTCTTCCCAAGGAGTCGATTGTACTTTGGACCAAAAATCCGGTCCACATGGCCGGTACACACGACCTCGCAGGTTGCTCGGAAACACTTGTTTTTTCTGCGATTTTCGACCCTCGCTTCGGAGTGGGTTCGAATCCCTCCTTGTCCGCCATAAAAAACTGCCTTCGAGAAAGCCCCGTCAAATAGAGGCCCCCTGCACCGACGCGTTGGTTCACGCGCGAGGGCTGCGGCGCGAACTGTCGGCAAGGGCCGCAATCTCTGCTGCGGACGAGGGCATCAGTCGCCGGCTGCGATCTGAAAAAAGGCTATAGTCGCCCGTTGTGAGGGTTCGGTCGAGGATCTGACGGATGACGGCTAAAATCGATCTCCTGACGCTGCAGTTGTTCGTGGCGATCGTCGAGGAACAGAGTATCGCGAAAGCGTCAGAGAAGAAGAACATCGCCGCGTCCGCGGTCAGCCGCCGCATCTCGGATATCGAAGATCTGTTCCAGGTCGAGCTGCTGCATCGCCACTCAAAGGGGATCGAGCCGACACCTGCCGGTTTTGCCCTGCTCGATCACGCCCGCATCATCCTGGGAAATCTGAGCAAGCTCGAGACCGAACTGACGGGATACCGGCAGGGTAAGCGCGGGCTGATCCGGCTCTGTGCCAACAAATCCGCGATCCTCGAAGCCCTGGCGGACGAGCTCAGCCTGTTCCTGGAACGGCATCCGTTGGTCCGCATCGACATCGAGGAGGATCTTAGCCCCGCGATCGTGCGCGCGGTGATGGAGAACCGGGCTGACATCGGTATTTTCGGGGGCAACATCGACGGACAGGATCTGGAGTTGCTGTCCTATCGCAGCGACAGCCTGGTCGCGCTGGTCACGCGCGACCACCCGCTGGCCGGCTGCAGCAACGTTCGCTTCCGCGAGCTGGTCGATTTTGACTTCGTCAGCCTGGAGAAGGGCAGCTCGATCGAGACACTTTGTGTCAGGGCAGCCGCGGCTCTCGGGCAGCATCTCAAGGTGCGCATCCGTGTCAGCAGTTTCGATGCGCTATTCCGCGTCATCGATGCCAGGATGGGGGTCGGCATCGTGCCGTTGGAGATCGTTCGCGGCCGGTACGGCGTCGACAGCCTCGTCACCGTCCCGCTCGATGAGTCGTGGGCACGGCGCGAGCTGCTCATGGGCGTGCGCGATTACAAGTCGCTGCCACCGGTCACGAAGTTGTTGGTAGACCATCTGCGGACCCATGATGATGCGCGCCTCACCGTGAGCGGCGTCTCCGACCGGCTGACCGTCGTGCCCGGCAGGAGCTAACGTCGCCGGCACAGACTTCAGCCATCGCCGGCCGCGATGGCCGGCTGCCCAACCGTCACTCCACATTTCCGGGACGGACTTTATTCTGCTCCCGAAGCTTGCTGTCTGTCGGCAGCAATTGCGTCCACTGCGGCGGACGCGGACGGCACATCAGATGCCGAACATGGGAGGGCGGATCGTGGACAAGCATGGTCGCACGCTGCTGGCCAAAATCTGGGACCAGCATGTCATCGCTGAGGTCAGCGATGATACCGATCTGCTCCATGTGGATCGCCATTTGCTGCATGACCTCGGCGGCTCCCGCGGCCTGATTGACCTCAAAAGCCGCAACATTCCGGTCCACAATCCCGAATTGACCTTCGCCACGCCGGATCATGCGATTTCGACGGCGTCCGGGCGTGCCGGCACGATCAAAACCGGGCAGGAACTGCTGGCGGCGTTGCGGACCGAGACATCCGGCAGCGGCATCCGGATGTTCGACATCGACCAGCCCGGGCAGGGCATCGTTCATGTCATCGGCCCGGAGCTCGGTCTCAGTCTTCCCGGCTGCCTGATCGTCTGCGGCGACAGCCATACCTGCACCCATGGTGGACTCGGCGCTCTGGCTTTCGGCATCGGCTCCAGCGAGCTCACGCACGTGCTGGCGACCCAGACAATCATCCAGCGCCGGCCAAAAACCATGCGCGTAAGGTTCGACGGCCGGCTGCCATTCGGTGTGACGGCGAAGGATCTCATCCTCGCCTTGATCGGCCATGTCGGCGCCGCGGGCGGCACCGGTTATGCCGTCGAATATGCCGGCAGTGCGATCAGCAACATGCCGGTCGAAGGACGGCTCACCATCTGCAATCTGTCGGTCGAACTCGGCGCCAAGATGGGTCTGATCGCGCCGGATGAAGCGACTTTCGCGTATATCCGCGGCCGTCCCTATGCGCCGCAAGGCGAGATGTGGGAGCGGGCCGTCGCGGCGTGGCGAACGCTTCAGAGCGACACCGACGCCGTCTTCGATCGCGAGCTGTCGATCGATGTCGGAACCATCATCCCCCAGATCACTTGGGGCACCAGTCCGGAGCATGTCCTTGGTGTCGATGGCCGCGTCCCGGATCCTGCAGACGTTGCCGATCCGGCGCGCCGCGGCGCGATCGAGATCGCGCTCGACTATATGGGCCTCGAGCCGGGTGCGCCGATCGCCGGCACACCGGTGGATTGGGTCTTCATCGGCTCGTGCACCAACAGCCGCCTCAGCGATCTGCGCGCTGCGGCCGAGGTTGCGCGCGGCCGCAAGGTTGCGCCGGGCGTGCGGGCCTGGGTCGTGCCGGGTTCGGAGACCGTAAAGCGCGATGCGGTGGCGGAGGGGCTCGACAAGATCTTTACCGACGCGGGCTTTGAATGGCGCGAGCCCGGATGCTCCATGTGCCTCGCCGCAAACGGCGAAACCGTGCCGCCTGGCCAGCGCTCGGTGTCGACATCGAACAGGAATTTCATCGGCCGGCAAGGGCCGCGTGCCCGCACACATCTGGCGAGCCCGGCCATGGCCGTAGCGGCGGCGGTTTCCGGTGCCATCGCCGATGTGCGAACGATGGAGCGCTAGATGGCGCAACCCTTCACCAAACTGACCGCGATCGCCGCGCCGATCATGCGCACAAATGTCGATACGGATGTCATCATCAGCATCAACCGCATGATCGGAAATTCCGTCCGCGGCAGTCTTGGAAAATGGGCGTTCGGTTCGCTCCGCTACCTCCCGGACGGTTCGGACAATCCGGAGTTCATCCTGAATCGCGAGCCTTATCGCGCGGCGGAAATCCTCGTTACCGGGCCGAATTTCGGCTGCGGCTCGTCGCGCGAAGCGGCGGTGTGGTCGCTGCAGGAGATGGGTATCCGCGCCATCATCGGATCCGGCTTCGGCGATATCTTCTTCGCCAACTGCTTCCAGAACGGCATCCTGCCGGTGGTGCTGGACAAAGCTACCATCGATGGCCTCGCCGCGGAGATCGAAGCGAGCCAAGGCGCGGGACGTCTCAGTGTCGATCTGCAGGAGCAGACGGTCACGTCGCCATCTGGCGCGCGACACGGCTTCGAGATTGATCCGCGCCGGCGTGCGGGTTTGCTCGAAGGCCTTGACGAAATTTCGCTGACGTTGCGGCGAGAGCACGAGATCCGCGCATTTCAGGCGTCCGACCGCGCCGCGCGGCCGTGGATTCACTTTGCAGGACAATCGGCATGAACACGCTCTCGAACATGATCAAGGTGGCTGTGGTCGGTGGTGAAGGGATCGGTCCGGAGGTGACCGACCAGTCCCATCGCATTCTCAAATGGTTTTCGGCCCGGCGTGGCGTTCCGGTGGTTCTGCGCGAAGCGCAATACGGTCTCATCCCCTATCTCGCGACGGGCAAGGTGCTGCCGGATGATACCGTCGAGGCGATGGAGGAGGCCGACGCGATTCTCTGGGGTGCGACGGGTGGCCCGGAAACCACGCAGGTTCCTCCGGCGGCGCGCAAGGCCGGAAGCCTTCTGTCGGTGCGCAGCAAGTACGAACTCTATGCGAATCTCCGGCCTATAGTCGCCAATCCGGCGCTGGCGGACTCCGCGCCGCTCAAGGCCGAGGTGCTGAAAGGTGTCGACTTCGTCATCATCCGCGAGCTCACCAGCGGCATCTATTTCGGCGAGCCGCGCGGCATCGAAACGCTGCCCGACGGCCAGCGCCGCGGCTTCAACACCCAGCAATACACCACCAGCCAGATCCGTCGGGTGGCGCGCACCGCGTTCGAGCTGGCGCGGACGCGCAAGGGGCGGGTCTGCTCGGTCGACAAGGCAAATGTGCTGGAGACCAGCGTGCTGTGGCGCGAGGAAGTCACGGCGCTGCATGAAGCGGAATTCTCCGATGTGGAACTGACGCACCTCTATGTCGACAACGCCGCCATGCAGATCGTGCGGGCGCCCGCGCAGTTCGACGTCATGGTGACCTGCAATATCTTCGGAGACATTCTCTCCGATTGCGCCGCGATGGCGTCGGGTTCGCTCGGCATGCTGCCGTCCGTCTCGCTCGGGCCGCCGGACCGGCTGGGGCGCCGCAAGGCGCTCTACGAACCGGTCCACGGCAGCGCGCCGGACATTGCGGGCAAGGGCATCGCCAATCCGCTCGGCTCGATCCTCAGCGTCGCAATGATGTTGCGCATGACCCTCAATCGGCCCGATGATGCCACGCTGCTGGAGAAGGCCGTGGATACGGCCCTGGCGGCCGGCGCAAGAACCGCCGATATCGCCGAACCCGGCGCAAAAAGACTTTCGACCCAGGAGATGGGCGATGCGGTGCTGAACGCACTCGATAAAGTAGTCGGCAGGGAGAGGGAGCACGCGTGATGAGAACTCAGGTCACCAGACGGTCCGCGTTGACGATTGTCGCCGGCGCCGGTGCCTCCATGGCGGCAGGGCGGGTGTGGGCGGATACCCCGTCGGGCCGCGTGATCTATCCGGTGGCCATTCCGATCTATCAGTCTCAATTCGTCGCCGACCGGGCCGGGCTCTTCAAGGAGGCCGGCCTCGATTGCAAGCTGATCCAGGGTGGCAGCGGCGTGAAGACGCGCGAGATCATCGCCTCGTCCCAGGGTGACATCGGCATCGGCGATATCACCCACCCGATGCAGCTCAGCAATCACGGCCGCAGCGCACGGGTCCTGATGCCCGTCGATACCCGCAGCAACGCCGCGATATTCATCGTCCGCAAGGATCTCTTCGATCAGGGCATCACCACCCTGGAGGCGCTGGCGAACTGGAAACGGCCTGATGGACGGAAGCCGATCGTTTCGGTGTCGTCGCTGGGAGGCACCAACCACGTATGGGCCTCCTACTACATGGAAACCATGGGGCTGGATGACAAGGTGACCTGGATCGGCACCGGCAATGTCGACACCATGATGGGCACGTTGAAAACGAAACAGGTCGATGTTCTCATCAACTCGCCATCGATCCTGAAGGATTCGATCGAGCAGGGCTGGGGCGCGCTGTTGTTCGATGGAACGGACGAGACGGTTTGGGCGAAGTACATCGGCGGCAAGGTCCCGGTTACGTCTCACTTCACTCTGCAGTCGACCATCGACAAAGACCCGCAGAAGATGCAGGCGTTCGTCACGGCGCTGTGGCGCGCAACCCAGTGGATCAAGGGGCACTCTCCCGAAGAGATCTATGATGCGATCGAGCCCTATGTCGGGAGCACGTCGCGCGACGCGAACATTCTTGACATCGCGATCATGAAGAAGGTCACCGATTACGAAGGCATCATCGATGCGGCCAGCTTCGCGCGCGGTCAGAAGGTCTGGTTTCGTGAAATGACAGGCATCAAGCCGCTCACGATGGCCGACGTCGTCAATACCACCTTCATCGAAGCCGCGCGCAAGGCCTATCCAGCTTGACGGTGCAGGCCATAAACACGTCGCGGTCCGTTGCGTTGCCCGACATGCAGCGCATCGACGTGCGTGGATTGTGCAAGACCTTCCAATTGGCGGGCGCGGCCATCGAGGCGGTGCGCGACGTTTCCTTCAATGTCCGGCGCGGCGAATTCGTCGCGCTGCTGGGGCCATCCGGTTCGGGCAAGAGCACTGTCCTCAACATGATCGCGACACTGGTCAAGCCGACCAGTGGTCAAATCCTGATTGACGGAACGCCCGTCGTTCCTGGACAAGCGACGCCGAATGTCGGCTATGTGTTCCAGCGCGATACCCTGTTTCCCTGGCGTACCGTCGCCGACAACATCGGCTACGGCCTGCAACTGGCCGGTGTCCCGGTGGCGGAGCGAAAGGAACGTATCAACGCTTGCCTGAAGCAAGCCGGGCTGCAGGGATTTGGCAATGCCTATCCCGCGACATTGTCGGGGGGCATGCGCCAGCGAGCCGCCCTGATGCGAACGTTGGTCGTTGAACCGCAGGTTCTGCTGATGGACGAGCCGTTCGGCGCGCTCGACACCCACACCAAGATCGACATGCACGATGTCCTGCTTCGGATCTGGGAGCGCGAGCAGCAGACCGTGCTGTTCGTGACCCATGATCTCGGCGAGGCCCTGACGCTGGCAGACCGCATCATTCTGTTTTCCGCGCGGCCCGGCCGGATCAAAGATATCTTCGAGGTAGATTTTGCCCGTCCACGTAATGCCGTGAAGATCCGGGAGACGCCGCGTTATGCGGAGCTGTTTCAGCTCATCTGGCACTCGCTCGGCGAGGAATTCATAAAGGGCCGCAGCCCATGAGACAGACGCGCCGCCACGGCAGAACGTTGGCCTGGCAGGCGTTGATCTGCGTCTGCCTTCTGTCGATCTGGCAATGGGGATACGATCTGCACGGCCGCCTTCCCTGGCTGGTGCCGGATCTGCTCGACCCCTACTTCGTGTCCAAGCCGTCCGAAATATTCGAGCATTTCCTGATCCTGAGCTGCCTCAAGTCCAAGCTCGGCGTGTTCAACGGCTGGTTCAATGGCGAATTTGGCCGCTGCATGGCGCGATCCGAGAACAATCTCTGGATCGCGACCGCCGTCACCCTGAAGAACACGTTCTTCGGTTTCGCGACCGGCGTGAGCAGCGGCTTTGCCGGGGGCCTCGTGCTGGGCCGTTCGGATCGGCTGAGCGCCATTTTCCAGCCGTTCATCACGGCGGTGAATTCGATCCCCCGCATCGCGCTGGCGCCGATCATCGTGCTGGCTTTCGGCATCGGCGATACCTCGAAGATCGTAACGTCGTGGATCGTGGTCGTGTTTCTCGTGTTCTTCAATACGTTCGAAGGTGCGCGCTCGATCGACGAGGGCTTTGTCAATGCGGCGCGGTTGCTCGGCGCCAGCGAGTGGCAGATCACCCGCACGGTGGTCATCCCCTCGACCATGGCTTGGGTCTTCGCTTCGCTGACACCTGCGATTTCCTTCGCGCTGATAGGGGTGATTGTCGGCGAGTTCATAGGTGCGGAACGGGGAATCGGGCGCCTGATCATCGAGTCCGAGGCGCGAGCAGAGGCATCGGGAATGATGGTCGCCGTCATCGTGCTGATGCTGGTCGGCGTTGCGCTATCCGCGTTGATCTGGCGATTGCAGGCCTACCTGCTGCGCTGGCAGCAGCACAATCTGGCGGAGTAGCGTAGCCCGAACAACGGCGCGCTGTCTGTTTGCTGCCTTCATCATGGAGGTTGGGCTCGGCCAGGGGGGAACCCCTCCCTCTCCGCCACTGTCCAGCGTGATTGCACCTCGGCAGCAATAGGCTAGCGTCGTGAACGCTTGCCGTTGAGGTTCTCCTAGCTCAGGCCGCCATAAGACCCCGCTTGCGCGCTCGGAGAGCTCCGAGTTTACGACGCTCCTTCTCGCAAGCGACTAGCAGAGTCTTTACCCAAAGCGCCATGCTTCTGCCTTGCGTCCCACGCTCGCGCGAAATCTGGCGTGAGCCGAGCGCCGCTTCCAGACGATGCGCGCGTGGTTCGGGAGAATTCGGCAATGAGGCTGTGCATTGGCGAATGACCGAATGCGATCCCCGCGCGACGAAGGACGCTATTGCGGGCGTCAAGGCGTTCGTCTAATCGATGCGCCAACGTGTCCAGTTCGCAGCAATTCCCGACACCGGCAACCGGTGCGCTTCTCGCGTCGCATCGGCGTCTTGTCGTCGCCGCAGTCATCGGCAATCTGCTGGAATGGTACGACTTCTTCGTTTACGGCGTGCTCGCGGTCACCATAGCCAAGCTGTTCTTTCCCGCGCAGAGCGAACTCACATCGCTGCTTTTGACCCTCGTCAGCTACGGCAGCGGCGTCGTGGTGCGACCCTTCGGCGCGATCATGCTCGGACTTTACGCCGATCGCGTCGGCCGCAAGGCGGCGCTCTGCCTGGCTCTGGCGACCATGGGGCTTGGCACCGGCCTGATCGCTATCGCGCCAACCTTTGAGGCGATAGGAATTGCCGCGCCGCTGATCATCGTGGTCGCGCGGCTGTTGCAGGGCTTCTCGGGATCCGGAGAACTGGGTAGTTCGGTTGCTCTTCTGGTCGAGGCTGCGCCGGATCGTTGGAGAGGCCTCTATGCCAGCTTCAACGAGGTTAGCTCGCAGATCGGCTTCCTGCTCGCGGCGTTCATCGTCATGATCATCAATCTCGCGATGACGCCGGCGCAGATCGATGCAGGCGGCTGGCGCGTGCCGTTCGTGTTCGGCTTGCTGGTCGTGCCAATCGGGATCTACATGAGGTCCAAACTCGAAGAGCCGGCCGTCCTGTCCGCGACTCGCGACGATCGCACGGCAACAAAGGCCGCCGGCAAGTCTGGCGCCGGCCGGCCGCTGTTGTTTGCCGTCGGCATACTGCTGCTCTACGCGATCGCCGGTAATGTCCTGTTCGTCTACATGCCGACATTCGCCGTTCATGAGTTGAAGATTCCGACCGCGCAGGCCCTGTTCTCCTCGGTCGCGGCGACCTGCGTGATGATCCTGTGCACACCGGTCGTGGCATTTGCCTCCGATCATTTCGGACGCAAGCCGTTGTTCCTGTTGGCTGCCGCAGGCTTTCTCATGCTGACATATCCCGCTTACGCAATCCTGACGAATCGGCCTTCCGCCGCGTCGCTGGCGGCTGTTCAAGCAGGCCTTGCCGTGCTGATGGCCGTCTATGCGGGACCTCTGAAGGCCGCTTTGGCGGAATTGTTTCCCAGGCGCATACGCGTCACTGGCGTGGGTTTTGCTTATAGCCTGACAGCTATGATCGGCTCCTTTGCCCCGGCTTTTGCGACCTGGCTCATCGCGGAGACGGCTAACGCCCGCGCGCCGGCCTTCATCGTGATGGTTGCAGGCGTCGCGAGCGGATTGGCGCTGGTGTGGTTCAAGGACGAATACGGGGAATCGTTGGTCTAGGTTCCCCGGCATCGGCTGCCGGACCGCCCGTTCGCGCGCCTTGACCGGCTCGCAGATTTGCTGAATGTGCGGCCCGGTGATGGATTGTGCCGGCGCACGTCACCGCTTGCGAGCGATCTGGAAGACGTTCGGAAATTTATCGCAGGACGATATGTTGGGATCGCTGCCTTGCAGCAACGAACTGAGGCAAACGAAACATTTCGGTTCGGGCCGTTCCGCCTGATCGTGCCGCAGAAGCTGCTTCTGAAGGGGCACGAGCCGGTGGCGATCGGCAGCCGTGCACTCGACATCCTGATCGCACTGGTCGAGCGGGCGGGCGAGGTCGTCAGCCGCAGGGAGCTGGTCGGGCGGGTTTGGCCTGACGTCGTCGTCGAGGAGGCCAACCTCAGGGTTCACATTGCCGGCCTGCGCAGGGCACTCGGCGATGGACAGGACGGCGCGCGCTATATCGCCAACGTGCCCGGCCGCGGCTACTGCTTTGTTGCATCGGTCGAGCGCCGGGCGAAAGCTGATCTGCCTGCAGGCGTGCCGCCCGCGCGGATCCTGCCCCAGACATTGCCCGTGCGCCTGCAGCGGATGGTCGGCCGCGATGAGACGATCGAGACCTTGTGCGCGGAGGTCATGTCGCAGCGGTTCGTCACGGTCGTCGGGCCCGGCGGTGTCGGCAAGACGACCGTAGCCGTCGCCGCCGCGCATGAACTGGCCGCGGAATTCCAGGACGCTATCTGCTTCGTGGATCTCAGCGCGCTCAAGGACGGTGCGCTGGTCGTTTCGGCCGTCGCATCGGCCGTCGGATGCCTCAGCGAGACGCAGGACTCGCTGCCCCGGCTTTTGGCCACCCTTGCCGACAGGCGAATTCTCCTTGTTCTCGATAGTTGCGAGCATGTCATCGAATTCGTGGCGACGTTGACGGAGGGACTCTTTCGCGAGGCGCCGGAGGTCCACATCATCGCAACCAGCCGGGAAACGTTGCGGGTCCAGGGTGAGAACGTTCACCCGCTCCAGTCGCTCGACACGCCGTCGAACGAGGTGGCGCTCACCGCCGCCGAGGCGCTGGCCTCTCCGGCCGTACGGCTCTTCGTGGACCGCGCCGCCGCCGGCGGATACCGCCACGACTTGACGGACGAGGAGGCGCCGACGGTCGCGGACATCTGCCGTCAACTCGACGGCATGCCGCTGGCGCTGGAGCTGACGGCCAGCCGGGCGAGCACATATGGCGTCCGCAGTCTCGCTCAACTCGTCGGCAACCGCCTGATGCTGCTCTGGAAGGGACGGCGCAGCGTGCCGCGACACCAGACCCTCACGGCAATGCTCGACTGGAGCTACGATCTCCTGTCGGAGCAGGAGAAGTCCATCCTGTGCACGCTGTCCATATTTGTCGGGAGCTTCACCCTCGAAATGGCGCAAGCCGTTGCATCCGATCCGGCCCACGACGGATTCCAGGTCCTGGATCTCGTCGCGAGCCTTGTCGACAAGTCGCTCATCTCGGTATCGAGGGCCGGGAATGCGGCCTCCTATCGCCTGCTCGACACGACGCGGGCACACGCCGGAATCAAACTGAGGGAACGGGGAGACGCCGACGCGGTTGCAAGGCGGCATGCACTTCATTTCGCGGAACGCCTCGCCGGATTGCGGATCAACGGTCTCGACGAGTCCGATCTTGCCGCTCATGCGCGGCACGTCGGCGACATCAGGTCAGCGCTCGAATGGAGTTTTTCGGACGCTGGCGACAGTTCGATCGGCGTGGCGCTTGGCGCAGGCGCGACGCCAGTGTTCCTCGCGATCTCGATGTTGAGCGAGTGTCGGCGCTGGTGCCTGCGGACACTGGATGCGTTACCGGAGCAAGTTCGCGGAACGAGACTCGAGATCGGGTTGCAGCTGGCATTGGCGATCTCGTCACACCATGCTCACAGTGACAGCACCGAGGTGGCACGGGCGCTGGAGCGCGGACTGAGCCTTGCCGATTCGCTCGGAGATTCCGAGTATCAGCTCGAATTGCTCGCCGGTCTCAACGTCTATGGGACGCGCTTTGCGGATGCCGCCGCCCCGTTGGCGGCGGCGGAGCGATATGCCTCCATCGCCAGGGAGCGCGGCGGGTCAAGGGAAATTGTGGCTGCCGAGTGGATGCTGGGATCGAGTCATCATCTGGTCGGAAACCAGGCATTGGCACAGCAGAGCTACGAAAGAGGCTTCAAGCGCGCGGCGGCGGCCGGCGTGGGCGAAGTGCATTCCTTTGGCTACGGTCATCAGGCGAGGGCCTTGATCGGGTGCGCGCGGACACTGTGGCTTCGTGGCCTTCCCGATCAGGCAGCTCAACTCGCGTACGAAGGCATTGAAGTTGCCGGACGACAAGCGCAATCCGTGTCGTTTAGCATTTGCCTTGCTTATGCCTATGCCGTGCCGGTGTTTCTGTGGCGGGGAGATCTGCAGGTTGCGGAAGATATCATCGATCGGCTGATCGCCCATGCTGCCAGATACTCCCTCGCGTCGTACCACGCCGCCGGCCTGGGCTTGCGAGGCGAGCTTATGATGGCAAAGGGGGACGCTCAGCTTGGCATTGCGTTGCTGCGCGATGCGCTGCCGATCTTGCAGGCTCAGCAGCGATACATTTTTTCATCCGCGTCGTCGCGCGCGCTGGCCGAAGGCTTGACCCGCATCGGGCATGCCGCGGAAGCGACAATCATCATCGATGCGATCCTGGCCGACGCCATGCGAGGCTCGGGCACGTTCGAAATGCCCGACCTGATTCGGACCCGGGGCGAGGTGCTCCTGGCAGCATCGCCTAAGAACTGGCCGGAAGCCGAGGCCTCCCTGAAGAACTCGCTCGACCTCGCGCGGCGGCAGTCGTCGCTCGGCTGGGAGTTGCGCTCGGCGATCCTGCTGAGCCGCTGGTGGCAAGAGCGAGGACGCCACGAGGAAGCCCGGACCTTGCTTGCAGATGTCTACGCCAGATTTACGGAAGGATTCCAAACCTTCGATCTGCAACAAGCGGCGCGTCAATTGCGCGCGCTCGGGGCGCGGCCCTCGCGCAACGGACGCTCCTGAATCCCGACAAGCCGGCGCGTCTTGTCTGGCAGCCTGGCTACCGTTCGTGCCTGAGAGCTTCGGTCGCGCGTCGAAGCACATCGTGCAGCCAGTCGTGCGACGGTTCATCTTCGAGGCGCTCGTGCCAGAGCAGCCTGACCTCGACCGGGGTCGTTGCATATGGCAGCTCATGGGTTGCGATCGCGTAGGTGCGCTCGAAGGCCTTGGCGAGCGGGCGAGGAACGATCGCCGCCAGCCCGCTATCCTCGATCAATGCCGGCAGGGCGAGAAAGTGCGGCAGTGAGACGGCCATCCGCGGCGGCCGGTCGCTCTCGGCGAGCGCCTTCTCCAAGGCGGCGCGATCATACATCTCCGATCGTCTCGCCAGGCCACGCTCGGAGATGAACCCTCCGATAGCTCCTTCCTGCTCGCCCCCGAAGGAGACCACGACCAGCGGGAGCCGTTCCAGCGTGGCGTTGTCGACCCGATCGAGCCTGTTCCGGACGCCGACGATCAGCACGTCGTCGTATTCGAACAGCAGCGCAGACCTGAACCGGCCCGGAGGGGAGGAGAAGACGCCGATGGCGACATCGATCCGGCCAAGATCGATCTGCTCGGCGAGATCGATTCGCGTCACCGGCTTGATGATCAGGTCGACCGACGGCGCCTCGCGGCCGAGCAGCTTCAGCAGTGGAGGTGCCAGCACCATCGTGGTGAAGTCGTTTGCCGCGAGCGTGAACTGCTTGGTGGAAGCGGACGCATCGAATGTGGGGAGCTCGACGGCCGCCTCGAGCGAGCGCAGCGCCTCGCGGATCTGTGGCGCCATGGCCTGTGCGCGCGCGGTCGGTTGCATGCCGGTCGACGTGCGCACGAACAGGTCATCCTCGAGCATCTCGCGCAGGCGCGCGAGCGAATGACTGACCGCGGACTGGCTCAACGCGACCTTTTGGCTTGCCCGGAGAACGCTTCGTTCTTCCATGACGGCATCGAAAACCTTGAGCAGGTTGAGGTCCAGGGTGTTGAAGGATACGGGCACGATGGAAATTCCGTCGAAAAACGAACAAATAGGTCTTCGTCGCTCTTTTGGCGAGGGGCCGCTGACGTCAACCCTGTTGCGGAAGTGCGGTGTGCCGGGACCTCCACCTGCACAGTTTGCGTCAGGCTAGTGTGTCGTGAACCCCATTCACGATCATTCTGCAATCGTTTCACTTCCCTCCAGAGCCGGTCGAGCCATTATGCATCAGAAGACTGGAGGAGCATGATGGACGTCAGAGGGAGTCGAGAGGACCTGATTCAGTGCAGCATTCCCTTTCTCCGGGAGGTCAAGGATATGACGCCTGGCGCAGACATGGAGCGGTGGCTCAACAGGGTCTATGGCCCGGACAGCGAGCTCTATCAGGAGCTGTCGCGTCTGATCAGGGTCGGCGTTGAGGACGGTTGGGCGGCGAACACGGAGGTGGACGGCCCGAACTACCGCCGCAGCCGGATCCAGGAGCCGTGTCCCGATACGTTTCATTTCAGCATTACCGCCGTCTACATGAACAGCAACGACCCGCGCCGCTTCGAGGACGACGACGAGGTCGACGTGTTGCGTGGCCAATATCACGGCCATCCCTATGGCGAGCTCAATCTGGTGGTTCCCTTGAACGAAGGCGCGCAGTTGAAGGGATTGCAGGGCTGGCAGGGCGCAGGGTGGACGGCCCCCGATCCGGGAAGCCAGCACTATCCGGAGGTCAGGGGTGGCGCGGTGATCGCGTTGTTCTATCTGCCAGCCGGGCGCATTTCGTATGATTTCAAGGCGCCGGCCTGACGCGTTCGGAGATCGACTCTCCGGCTCAGCCTGGCTCGCGCTCGCCGAACGTTCTTGGCCGAAATGAGGTGTGAAGAGTTTCTGATGAAACTCGATTCCGGGAAGAGGTTGTCGGATTGTAGCCGCCCACATTCATGCTCGCCCTCGCAAGACAATGTGGAGTGATGCAAATGGATACACGTGCCTCGGCGAGCGATGTTTCGACCTCGAACCTGCAGCGACATGCGGATGCCGACCGCGGTGACGGCAGCAGCATTGAGCGCGCGGCAAATCTGATCATGGATCTATGGATCCATTGGTGCAGGGAGCGTCGGATAGGGCAGGCGACACGATCGCTGGCCTTGCTCGATGACCACACGTTACGTGATCTCGGCATCCCGAACCGTTCCGAGATCGAGTTCACGGTACGGTTCTGTCTTGACTGTTGAGCGATTGGACTAACGCGGCTCGCTCGTAAGAATTTACACGCGCTTACGACGATACACTCGCTCGCGGGATGCAGGACGCGCAACCTGGGCCAATCGAGCGTGGGCTGGCGGAGTTCATTCGCATCAGGAGAGCACATCATGGACCACATCAACTGTCAGATCAGGGTCGAAGCTGTCAGCCGTCTTCGTTCGAGCCGCGTCCGCAGAGCGGCATCGACCAGGGACCTTTCCGATTTCGAGATCGTTCTCCTTGGCATTGCAGGCCATGATTTGCGTCAGCCGTTGCAGGTGCTGCAAAGCGCACACGAAAGGCTGGGCCACGGCCCCCGAACCCAGTCCGAGCAGCATCTCCTGGAGATCGGCCAGGCCGCGATCGATCAGTTGAAGCGGCAGCTCGATCAGCTCCTTGGAGCGGTACGGCTCCACGAGCATGTGAAGCGCATGCGGTTGGGGCCGATCCGCCTGGATTCACTGCTGCGACAGGCAAGCGGAGAAAACGAAGCGGCTGCGCGCGAGAAGGAAATTGAGATCCGTCTCGTGCCGAGCAGGTCCGTGGTGACGAGTGATGCGTTCCTGCTGGGCGCCATTCTTCGCAACCTGATCAGCAATGCGGTCAAATACACCGCGCCGGGCGGACGCATCCTGCTGGGCTGTCGCCACTCCCGTTGCAGCGTGAGGGTCGACGTGATCGATACCGGAATCGGCATGAGCCAGGAGCAGATGTCGAGGATCTTCAACGCATTCACGCGGCTCGATTCGACGCACGCTGACGGGCTTGGGCTCGGACTCTTCATCGTGCGGCGCGCGACGTCCATCCTCGGACATCGGATCGATGTCAGTTCGGCGCCGTCGCGCGGAACCCGGTTTTCCATCCTGGTGAGGAGAGTCTAGGAGGACGAGATCTCGTAACCGCTGGCTGTCTAGATCATCCCGCCGTTCGCCCGTATCACCTGGCCGTTGATCCAGCTTCCGTCCGGGCCGGCAAGGAAAGCCACGACCGCCGCGATGTCGACCGGTTGCCCGAGCCGCTCGAGAGGCGCGAGGCTCGCCAGATGGTCGATCGCGTCCTGGGATTTCCCGTCGAGAAACAGCGCCGTTGCAGTCGGGCCGGGAGCGATCGCGTTGACGGTTATGTCCTGGCCGCGCAGCTCCTTTGCAAGGACGCGGGTCATCGCCTCGACACCGGCTTTCGTCGCCGCATAGATGGCGTAGGTCGGATGCAGCAGCGCCACCTGGCTGGAGGACAGGTTGATGATGCGCCCCCCGTGACGGATCCGCCGCGCCGCCGCCCGCAACGTATTGAAGGTTCCTTTCAGGTTGACCGCGACGTGCGCGTCGAATCGCTCATCATCGGTCTCCGCGATGGCGGATAGCCGCATGATGCCAGCATTGTTCACCAGCACATCCACGCCGCCGAAGGCGACGTCGGCCATCTCGAACATGCGCTCGACGTCGGCAGGCCGGGCGATGTCCGCCTGCGCCGTGATGGCGCGTCCACCCGCCATCTCGATCTTGTCGGCGAGGGCGTCCGCCTGGTCGGTCTTGCCGACATAGTTGATCACGACGCTGAAGCCGTCACGGGCAAGCCGTTCGGCAATGGCTGCGCCGATGCCGCGGGCGGCGCCGGTGATGAGGGCAACTCGTCTTTGGTTGGCTGACATGGGGCTCGCTCCTAAGTGTCCGGCGCGATGCTCCGCCCCGTGACCTGTTGCAGTGCTCTCTTCCCGCCAGGCATAGGTCGCTTCGACGAGACACCAGCAGCGGAGAATCTTGACTGGAACTATGACGATGTCCGAGCGGCGCCGTCTGTATTGTTCCGTAAAAGAGTGAAAATCGTCGCAGTCATTGCCGGGCTCGACAGGGCAGTCCGACCGGTGCCGTTGCGGGCGCTCACGCGCGACTCAACGAAATGCGATTCGCAAACGCGCTTCTCCTTGAATAGTCGTCGCTCCCTGTCATTTCGAACGAGCTCAAAACATGGCGCCCGACATTCTGAGAAAGATCGAAGCCTACAAGCGCGAGGAGATCGAGCTCGCAAAGCGGGTTTGTCCGCTCAGCCAGATGCAGTCGCGCGCGAAGGCGGCGTCGCCTCCGCGCGGCTTCGTCTCGGCCATCCGCAGCAAGCTTGCGGCCGGCGAATACGCGCTGATTGCCGAGATCAAGAAGGCGTCGCCTTCCAAGGGGCTCATCCGCGCCGATTTCGATCCGCCGTCGCTTGCGAGAGCCTACCAGGCGGGAGGCGCGGCCTGCCTGTCCGTGCTGACCGACAAGCCGTCGTTCCAGGGGGAGTTGGGCTTCATGACGGCCGCGCGCGCGGCGACGAGCCTGCCTGTGCTGCGCAAGGATTTCATGTTCGATACCTATCAGGTGGTGGAGGCGCGTGCGCATGGCGCGGACTGCATTCTGATCATCATGGCCGCGCTCGATGACGCGGCTGCGAGGGATATCGAGGCCGCCGCGATCGATCACGGCATGGACGTGCTGGTTGAAATCCACGACCACGAGGAGCTCGAGCGCGCCTTGCGGCTTCGCTCGCCGATGATCGGCATCAACCATCGCAATCTGCGGACCTTCGAGACGACGCTCGCGACCAGCGAGGCCTTGGCGCCGATGATTCCGAAGGACCGCCTGATCGTGGGGGAAAGTGGCATATCGCCGCCCGCTGACCTCGCCCGCCTCGCGCAGCTTGGAATATCGACCTTTCTGGTCGGAGAAAGCCTCATGCGTCGGGACGACGTCAGCGCTGCAACGCGCGCCTTGCTCAAGCGCTAGTGCACCTGGCTCCATCGACTACCGATGTAGCCGGATGCTCCGGAATTGAGATAACACCGTAACCGGGAAGCGGAACGCTCGATCCATTCCGATCGAGGGAGCCGCCCGATGCCAACCGTCATTGAATACGTCCTGTCTCGCCTTCGCGATATTGGTGTTGGCGACGTCTTCGGCGTTCCCGGCGATTTCTCCTTTCCACTGAATGACGCGATCAGCACGCAGCCCGGTCTGCGGTGGATCGGCTGCTGCAACGAGCTGGACGCCGGCTACGCAGCGGACGGCTATGCGCGGTTGAAGGGCGTGGGCGCAATCTGCACGACCGCCGGCGTGGGCGAGCTCAGCGCAATGAACGCGATCGCGGGGGCCTGCGCCGAACGCGTGCCGCTGTTCCACCTTGTCGGCACGCCGGCGATGTCCGCCCAATCGGCGCGGGCGATCGTGCATCATACCCTCGGCGATGGCGAGTTCGACGCCTTTCGGCGCATGAGCGGGCCGGTCGTATGTGCCAGTGCCGTCATGACGCCGCAGAACGTCGTCCGCGAGACCGAGCGCCTGATCTTTGAAGCGCGCCACCATCTGCGGCCGGTCTACATGTCGTTTCCGTTCGATCTCGCCTCGCGGCCCGCGCAGGGACATGCGCGACCGATCGAGCCGCCGGGAAGCGATCCCGACGTGCTGAGAGATGCAGTCGAAGCGATCCTGGCTGCCCTGGACAAAGCAAAGACGGCCTGCGTCCTGCCGGGTTTCCTGGCGGCGCGAGCCGGGCTGCGATCGATTGTGCAGGCGATCGTCGACGCCTCGGGCCTCCCCTTCGCGACCATGTTCACCGATAAGGCGATTCTGGACGAACGTCAGCCGGCCTATCTCGGCATGTATGTCGGCCGGCTGATGAACGAGGACGTCCGTGAATTTGTCGAAAGTCGCGACGTCGTGCTTGCAATCGGCTCGTTGTTCAGCGACTTGAACACCGGAGCATTCACGACGCGGATCGACCCGGCCCGATTGATTGCCATCAACGACCACGACCTCACGATTTGCGGCCGGAGAGTGTTGGGAGTGGAGATGGCGGATGTGCTCGCCGCGCTTGCGAAGCGGCTGAAGTGGGGAGGGGGTTTTGTGCTGCCTCGGACGGATGGCATCTCACGTTCCGCCATCGGCAGCGGCTCCGAACCGATCACCGCAGCCGCGCTGTATCCGCGTTGGGCCGACTTTATGCGCTCCGATGATATTGTCGTTGCCGAAGCCGGCACGGCGTTCATGGGCCTCGGTCTGGCCGAGCTTCCAACGGGGGTCGACTTCCTCACCCAAAGCCTCTGGGCTTCGATCGGTTGGGCGACGCCGGCCGCGCTCGGAGCCGCGGTCGCGGCGCCGCATCGGCGGGTGATGCTGTTCACCGGGGAGGGGGCCCATCAATGCAGCATTCAGGAAATCAGCCAGTTCGCCCGTCTAGGCCTGACGCCCGTGATCTTCGTTCTGAACAACGGCGGCTATCTCATCGAGCGGCTGCTCTGCAGGGATCCATCGCTTGCCTACAATGACATTGCGGCCTGGCGCTATGCCGAGATGCCGTCAGTCTTCGGCTGCGATGGCTGGATGTCGGCGCGCGTGACTACCTGTGGTGAGCTCGACCAAGCGCTTGAGCGCGCCTCCGTCGCCGAGACCGGGGTCTACATCGAGGTGGTGACGCCGCCATACGAGTCCCCGCCGCTGCCGCTGCGGCTGCAGGAAATGCACAGAGCCCGATCGCCCCGCCGGTAGTGCAGCCCTCTTGCACAAGGCCGGCCTTCGCCCCCGCAGCGAACTCAGCGCGATGCAGCTCTGCAATTTTGCAGGTGGTCTTTGCTGGTCTCAGCAGCCGGCGGAACTTGTTACAACTGCAACGCACGCGTCCGACGTCTTGTCTGAGTGCGCAATGCGATTGCTATCGATTCGAACGCGCGTGCGTGCGCAGCGCGGCGTCGCGCGTGAGCCGGCCCATTATCGACCGCCATCGTGATCTCCCGCTCGATGCATCCAATTACAATTGTAACCGACGGCGGGCAGAGGACCCGCTCGCGCGAAGAGCGAATTAGAATCCTTCTAAGGATCGCTCTCAAAAACGTGTGGGGCAATGCCGGGTGGCTCTCCTATATGAGCGTGGGGGCGGCGGAGAGATGGAATGAGTCAGAGAACGACGAGCCCGGCCGCGCTCGCCTCACAAATTGATATCGACGCGTACAAATTGTTCGAACCATTGCCCACCAACGACAGCACAGAGCACCGGGCTCCCATATGTCTCGTCGTCGAGGACGACATGACCATGCGGCATCTGGTGACAAACTATCTCGAAGATCACGACATCAGAACCATCTCGGCGTCGCGGCGAGAGGAAGTGCCAGGCCTGCTTGCGCGCAACACGCCGGATCTCGTGGTGCTCGATCTTCGCCTCGGACAGGAGGACGGCCTCGACCTGCTCCGCGAGATCCGCGCGCAGTCGGATGTGCCTGTTATCATCACGACAGGTCATCGGCGCGATGAGGTCGATCGCGTCGTCGGTCTTGAGCTGGGAGCAGACGACTATTTGACGAAGCCGTTCGGCCTGAGGGAGCTGCTTGCTCGCATCAAGGCCGTTCTGCGGCGACGGGAGGCCGCGCCGTCCGCCGCCCAGCGGGATGCCGAGAAGGGACGCTGGCGTTTCGGCAGCTGGCAAGTCGATCGGCGCTTGCGCCGCCTGACCAATGCGGCCGGCGAGCCCATTTCGCTCACGAAGGGCGAATATGCCCTGCTGATGGCCTTCCTCGACGCTCCGCAGAGGCCGCTGTCCCGCGAATACCTCCTGCAGGCAACGCGCGTTCATGAGGATATATTCGATCGCAGCATCGACGTGCAGGTGCTTCGTCTGCGCCGCAAGCTGGAGACCGATTCGAGCGCGCCATCGATCATCCGGACCGAACGCGGGGTCGGCTATGTCTTCACCCTGCCGGTCGAACGTCTCTGACGCTTACAAAAGCCCCATAGGGCTCCGGTTCCATTCGATAGCGAGTTGCTCAGCTAGCGGTTTTACTGCTGCCGCAATGCGTATTGCAGACGTAGCTTGATTGTCCTTCGCCGGAATTTTCCGGAAACGTGACGGGGGCAATGTCTCTTCGACCAGCGATTGGACGGAGACCGATGATGCTGCTTTTGAAGACGAAATCATGCGGAGACCTGCGCGGCGCCGCGCAGTATCCATCCGATGGACACCGTCGCATTCAACGACGGTATGAGCCGACGACATTGCCGTTTCCGCGGCCGTCGCCAACGATTGATCATGTGCGTCCGTCGGGCCTGACAGCGCGCGTCACGGATATCCTCATTCGGTCGGCCGTATCCTCTGCCGGCGCGATATCGCACTTCGCGCTCACCGTCGGGTCCGTGCTGACTGCGGAGTTCCTGGCCGGCTGTGCTGCTCACGCCTATGCGATCTATCCGTACCGCCTGCCGAACGACGAGCGGAACGTGCCACCCGAATTCGCGTCGGCTTCGATACGTCGGAACAGTGACCAACAGCCTGCGACGGGACGGGGCACGCAGATCATCGCGCTTCCGGTGAGCTTGCGCGTGGACGATTCAGGCCCGCGGCCGCCACGATCGAATCCGCAGATTTTCATGGCCGACGATCTCCCGGTCAGCCACGTCCTGCAGCCCTCCCTCCCGCGCGTCTTCTACGCGTCGGTCAGCGCGGTGGTGGTGTCGCTGTGGAACTGGATCGCCGAACGGCGCGCCAAGAGCCGCGCGCTGGCGGAGCTCAGGGCGCTTGATGATCGGGCTTTGCGCGATATTGGGCTCACACGCTTCGACGTCGGGCTGGCCGTAAGAGGTGAACTCGACTTGCGATGAAGTGGATCGTGCTTGCAGTCTGCGCATCAATCCTGCTTGCGGGGGCGGTCGCCGAGCAGGGACCGTCGAGGGTATCCTCTGCTGCCGCGCAGTTCGGGAAGGGCGGTGAGCCGATAACTCCGATCCCGCAGCCGCCCCCCGCCGATCCCCGCAAGCTGGCGCTTGGTGAGCGCTTGTTCAACGATTCGCGGCTGTCTGCCGACGGACGGCTATCGTGCGCGTCCTGCCACGACCTTCGCACGAATGGAGCCGACGAGGGCAGGCGGCCAGCGGACGCTTCGGAGCCGCTCGATACTCCCACCGTGTTCAACGCGGCCCTGAGCTTTCGCCTGACCTGGGAAGGGCGTTTCCGTACCCTTTCAGCTCAGGCGGAAGCGTCGATCGACAATCCGCTCAACATGCAGAGCAGCGTTGCTGATGTCGTTCGGCGGCTGGGTGAAGATCCGGTCCTGAGCGCGGAGTTTCGCGCCGCCTATGGACATGATGTCGATCGCGACAGCTTCCTCGATGCGCTCGTGACATTCGAGCGGTCGCTGCTCACGCCGGATAGCCGCTTCGATCGATGGCTTCGCGGCGATGCGTCGGCGCTGTCCCCGGTCGAACTCTCCGGCTACCAGACCTTCAAGGCATTCGGCTGCATCGCGTGTCATCAGGGTGTCGGCATCGGCGCCAATCTAATGGCCCGTCAAGGCATTTTCCGTCCGCTGGTCGGGCGCGGGCCGAGCCGGGTTCGTGTGCCGAGTCTGCGCAACATCGCGACGACTGCGCCCTATTTCCACGATGACAGCGCGGCCACCCTCGAGGAGGCCGTGCGCCGAATGGCGGCGGCGCAGCTCGACCGTACATTGACGGATGAGCAGGTCGCCTCTCTGGTCGCGTTCTTGAAGACCCTGACCGGGAACTACCGCGGCAGGCCGGTCACCGGAGGCGCGCCATGAGGTTCGCGCCACCCGTAGCCGTCATTGTCGGTCTATCCCTGCTGCTCACCTGGTTCTCGTGGCGCGCGGTCGACCCGGAAGCCGAATTATTCGATCGTTCACTGAGCGAGATTGATCGCTTCGGCCTCTCCGAGGATAATCTGTATCGCGACCTCTTCGCCGCACGCACGGGCCTGCTGCGGAACTACGATCCGCTGGTGAGCGAGATCGATACGCTGCACGACGGGATCGCCCGGCTGCGCGACACCGCCGCGCTCGACCCGCAGACCCGCGAGACCGTCGAACGGCTGGCCACGTCCGTCAACCGGCAGGAAGATCTGGTCGAGAATTTCAAGAGCCAGAATGCGGTCCTCCAGAACTCGCTGTCCTTCTTTGCGCGCTTCGCCGCGCATTCGGACCTGCGTGATCTCGACCTCGCCATCAGTTCGGCTGCCGCGGCGATCTTTCACCTGACCCTGGACACATCGTTAGCCGCGGTCAACGAAGCGCAGCAGCGGCTCGATGAAGTGGAGTTGCAGGCCATTGGGTCCGGCCAGATCGCCTCGGTCGAGCCGTTCCTGGCGCATGGCCGCCTGCTGCACAAGCTGTTGCCGTCGGTCGACGATATCCTGCAGGCGATGACGAGCCTGCAGCTAAAGAACGATCAGGACGCCTTGCGCGCGATGATTCTGGAGAGGCAGCTTGCCTCGAGAAATTCCGCGCGTTCGTATCGCCTATTGCTCTACGCCACATCGCTCGTGCTGATGGGGTTCCTGGTCTATCTTGGTGTCCGGTTGCGGTCGCGCGCCAACGCGCTGCGTCGGCGTGCCGCGCTGGAGCACATCATCGCCGATATTTCGATGAGTTTCATCAACGCGACCCCGCAGGGCATTGACGACGAAATCCACCGGGCCATCGCGTCATTCGGCACCTTTGCAGGCTCCGATCGCGTCTATCTCGTTGTCGTGGGGGCGACCACTCGCACATATCTCTGGCATCAGCCTGGCCGGGAGTTTCCGCCTGGCTGGCCGGAAGGGGCCCCCGACCTCGCCGCCCGCATGGACGCGGAACGCGAGGGTGTCGTCCACGTGCCCCGTGTTGCCCGCATGCCGGGCGGCGAAGACAAGCGCTTTCTGAGGAAGCTCGGCCTCGGAGGGTGGGCATGCGCGGTGAACACCGATCGTCACGGCCGCGTCGTCGCGTTCGGATTTGATGCGGTGGGATGCAAGTGCCGCATCAGCCACGCGGGCGAGCTCGTTCTTTTGCGCATGGCGCTGGATACCTTCATCCATGCGATCGAGCGGCAGGCTGTCGAGGAGGAGCGCGGTCGTCTGCAGAAGCGCCTCCAGCATGCACGCCGTATGGAAAGAATCGGAACGTTCACCAGCGGCATCGCGCACAATTTCAACAACATCCTGGGAGGAATCCTGGGTCATGCCGAAGTGATGGAAGAGCATATCGGCTCCGGCTCTCCCGCCGCGCTTGCCCGACATCTCGTCGGGATCAGGCGGAGCGCGGAACGGGCCCGTGACCTCATCAGCCAGATCCTGGCGTTTGGACGCCGGCGCGACATTCGCCGAAATCCCCTCGGCATCAACGCGCTGGTTGCCGAAGCGGTCTCACTGCTTCGCGTCTCGCTGCCGCCGCACATCGAGCTGGTCGTCAAGCAATTTCCGGCCGGACTGACCGTTTCGGGCGAGGGCGCGCAATTGCAGCAGGTCATCATGAACCTGGTCCACAACGCAGCGAATGCGATCCCTGATGCCGGAAGAATTGACGTCGACATCGAGCTGCAGGAGATATCCAAGCCCATGATCCTCACGCACGACAAGATCGAGGCAGGTAAGTATGTCCGCATTTCCGTCAGCGACACCGGAGCGGGCATGGACGAGCCGACGCTGGACCGGATCTTCGAGCCGTTCTTCACGACGCGGCCGGACGGAAACGGACTCGGACTGGCAACGGTACGTGAGATCGTGCACGACCATGGCGGCGGGATGAATGTGCGGAGTCGTCCAGGCCAGGGAAGTCGTTTCGATGTCTGGTTGCCGGTGGTCGCGGCGCCAGTATCGGCGCCCGCGGATCGGCGGGCGGTACATGCGATCGGACAGGGCAAGGTCGTGATGCTCGTGAGCGGCGATAGCGATCGTCTGCTCGGAGACGAGGAGATGCTTGCGGCGCTGGGCTACGAAGCGGTTGGCTTTTCGACAGCCGAAGCGGCGCGCGCGGCGAGCCGCACCGCCCCGGACCGGTTCGATTTCGCGATCGTGGGGCAGGTCGGCTCGCTCACGCAATCGCTCGATCTGGCAACCGAGCTGCATCGGGCGATGCCCTCGGCTCCGGTGGTCCTTGCGACCAAGATTGCGTCCGAGGTCGGCGCTGATGCCCTCCTGGCGGCCGGCATTTCCGACGTCGTGCGGTGGCCCATCGTCGCCGAGGAGATTGCGATTGTCTTGCCGCAGATCTCCCGGGTCGATAGGCGCAAGGCGCCGGCGCGGATGAAGGACGCGCGCGCTTCGCTAATCCTCCCAGCGTGATTGCCGGGTCACGCTGCAGAAATTGATGGGATGGAAGTGAGGATCCTTGTCGGCGAGGACGTCGGCCTTGACGTTGCCGAATGTCGTTTGCGGCTTGTGCTTGATGCCGTCGTAGAACGTCTGGATGATATCTTCCTTGAAGTGCAGCGTGCGCGGATGTGCGGAGACGACAGCCAGGCGCTGGGCATCGGAGAATTCATCATACCCGATTCCGAGCACGTCCATCTCGACTCCCGCGGTGACGAGGGAGATGACAGGGTGCATGTGCTGGGGGATTCCGGGGGTCGTATGCAGCGCGATCGCGGTCCAGACGAGGTCGATGTCGATCGGCGCGATCTTGCGCGCCGCCAGGAAGTCGCGGGCGGCGTTGGCGCCGTCCACTTCGAACCGCTCGGTCTTGCTGCTGTGTAGCGGGGTGAGGCCCATGTCGTGAAACATCGCGCCTGCGTAGAGCAGCTCGCGGTCGAACACGAGGCCGCGGCGCAATCCCGCGAGGGCTCCGAAATGGTAGACCCGGCTCGAATGATTGAACAGCAGGTCTGACTCGGCGTCGCGAACGAGTTCCCGGATATCCTTGCAAAGTTTGGTGTCGGGTACCCTGATGTCCTCGATCGATGCCATGATCTTTTCCTCTCGTTTTGACGGGCTCCGCAGGGAAATGTCGAGCGGCGCGTGCGGCGCGCCTCGCATTGAAGAGACGCTTCGGGCGTGTGCGTTGGGCGACTCCCTCATTCTGAACCGCGTCAAATCTCGGGAGAAGTGAATGTCTTTCAGCATTGAAATGAGCCGCTTTCAGCAGTGCCCGCGACGGGGCCTCGTCCCTTGACCGGAACGGCACGACGGGAGTATCGGCAGGTGAGGTCTCGCTCGTCCGCGTCCTCGACATCGCGAGATGAAATGCCGCGACCGGGAGCCAGGAGAGCGAGCTGGTCGTCTGGATGGGACAGGACCAGGACACAAGCTGCCGACTCGCGCGAGTAGGGCCGGGGTAGACAGTTGCAACAGCAGTTCAGCCAGTTCGAGGCATTTGAGTTCGGGCCTTATCGTCTGATCCCGTCGAAGCGCCTTCTGCTCACGGGACAGAAAGCCGTTGAGCTCGGAAGTCGCGCCTTCGATATTCTCACGCTATTGCTGGAGCATCGGGGAGAAGTTGTCAGCCGGCGGCAGATTCTCGATCATGCCTGGCCGGGCCTGACCGTCGACGAAGCAAATCTTCGCGTCCAGATGAGCGATCTTCGCCGCGCCCTGAACGTGGAAGACGACGGCGCGTCGTATATCACCAACGTGCAGGGGCGAGGATATATGTTCGTCGCTCCCGTGCGGACCGTCTCCTCATCGCAGGCGGCGGTTACGAGCAGCGGGGCCCTTTCGACGGGGGGCAAACTTCCATGGCGACCGCAGCGCGTGATTGGCCGGGCTGATGCGGTCGATGCGTTGGTCGCGCAGACGCTTGCCTACCGCTTCGTGACGATCGTGGGGCCGGGCGGCATCGGGAAGACGACTTTGGCGGTCGAGCTTGGCCATCGCCTCGCGAGTGAGTTCGGCGACGACGTCTTCTACGCGGATCTCGGATCGCTCAAGGCGCCGGATCTGGTGTTGCCGACCATCGCGGCCGCGCTCGGTTATACCGCGCATTCCGGCGACCTCTTGACCGCTCTGGCATTGTTCGTCGCGGATCGGCGACTGATGCTCATTGTCGATTGCTGTGAGCATGTGATCGAGGAAGCGGCCAACCTCACCGCCAAATTGTTCCAGCATGCGCCGAATATCCACCTCGTCGCCACAAGCCGCGAAGCGTTGCGCGCCGACGGGGAGACGGTGTACTTGATCGAGCCCCTCGGCCTGCCGGCCGAGAGGGAGGAGATGACGGCAGATGAAGTCGCCCGCGCTCCGTCCGTCGAGCTGCTGATGCAGCGTGCGGCGGCGAGCGGATATGTCGGGGGCGTGGACGATGCCAATGCGCTCGCCGCGGCAGAGATCTGTCGCCGGCTCGACGGCAACCCGCTTGCCATCGAGCTCGCGGCCTCCAGGCTGGTCACCTATGGGTTCAGGGGGCTTCTCGAAGGACTTCGAGGCCGTGCGGTCCTGACCTGGCCCGGTCGGCGCCACGAGCCCCGGCACCGCAGCCTGGAAGCAACGCTCGACTGGAGTTTCCGGCTGCTCTCCGACGTCGAGCGGCGCGTGCTTGCCCGGCTTTCGGTTCTTATCGGTCCCTTCACGATGCAGGCTGCTCAGGCCCTGGCGGTCGATGCCATCGATGAGGGCTGGACCGTCGCGCGGGCGGTCGAAGAGCTCGCGGACAAGTCCTTGATCGCGATCCTGCCGGTCGATGACACCCATCTGTACCGGATCCCGGATATCACGCGCTACTACGCGGAGATGAAGCTTGCCGAAAGCGGCGAGCGTCAGAAGGTCCTGCGCAGGCACGCGGAATTCTGCACCGATACCCTGCGGCAGGCAGATGGCGAGCCGCGCCATCTCATCGAACGAAGAACCCTGCGCCACGGACTCCATGTCGGCAATGTGCGCGCGGCCCTCGACTGGTGCTTCTCAAGCCTCGGCGACGCGCGACTCGGCACTGCGCTTGCGGCATTCGCTTCGCGAATGCTGCTCGACCGTTCGATGCTGACGGAGTGCCTGCGCTGGTGCGAAATCGCGGTGGCGCATATCGATGAGAGGGAGCCCCTGTCGATCTGCGCGTTGCGGCTGCAGGAGGCGCTCGCGTTGTGCCGCATGTATTTGAAGGCGAATGACGATCAGGTCGGCGACACGATCGCGCGGGCATTGGACATGGCGGCTGCGCTGGGCGAGCGGCAGTCGGAACTGCATCTGCTCGCCGGCCGCAACCTCTTTCTGACCCGTCGGGGGGATTATACCGGGGCGCTCGTCGCCGCCGAACGATTTGCCGGGCTGGCCCAGTCTTCGCAAGACCCGGTCGAAATCGCCGCCTCCGAATGGATGCTGGGCTCGACGCACAACCTCATCGGTCACCAGGATCTGGGCAGGGAGCTGGTTGAAAGGGGTATTGCGCGAGCGGAAGCGCTGGGCATCGGCAAGACCTACTATTTCGGCTTCGACAACAAGGCGAGGGGAACGCTCGGACGCGTCTGGACATCGTGGCTGTGCGGGGCGCCGGAGAAGGCGCGCCGACTCGCGGAGCGGGTGATCGACGAGTGGGGTGCTCAGAACCATCCTGTCTCATCGTGCATCGCCTATCTCTACTCGGCGGTCGTGGTGCTCTGGTTGCGGGACCTGGATTGGGCCGAGCGCCTGATCGAGACCTTGATCGAAGTGGCGGACAAGCATCAATTGATGCCGTATCGGACCGGCGGGATGGCGCTCAAGGGGGAACTGCTGCTGGCCAGAGGTCAGACGGAAGCGAGCGTGGCCGTGCTCAGGGCTGTGCTCGAACCGCTGGGGACCGAACAATTGACGATCCTGCGTACGCCGGCCATGCGCGCCTACTCCGAAGGTCTTGCCCGCATGGGCGAGGTGGATCAGGCGGAAGGCTCGATTGCCGGGCTCATCGAACAGGCCGAGACGGTTTCGCCGACTTACCTGCTGCCGGAGCTGTTGCGGACGCAAGGCGACGTCATGCTGGCCAGGCGTCCCGCAGACCGGGCGCGTGCCGAGGCGTGCTATCTGAGGGCGCTCGAGCAGGCGAGGACTGACGGCGCTGTTGGCTGGGAACTGCGTGCGGCGATCGCGCTCGCGCGGCTCTGGCAGGAAGACCAGCGCGCCGGCGACGCGGCCGAGTTGCTTCAGCGGTCTTTATCCAAGTTTACGGAAGGGGCCGATACCCCGGATCTCATCGACGCGCGGCAGCTTCTTCAGTCGATGCAATGGCGCGACCCGGCGCCGCAGCGCGGCGGCCGGAGGCGATCGATATCGAAGCGGACGAGGCCGGCCTCGCGATCGACGTGATGCCGAGGGGAGCGGCTCTTGTCGCCCGGAATTGTCTCCGCTCGGCTGGCTGACGTCGCTTTACATCATTTTACATCGAGTTCAGTAGGTTTCCCGTCAACATAGCCGCCACCGGGGTTGTCGTGTCCGTCAGTTCTGCCGGGGGTCCGGCAGCCATGGCGCGGCAAGGAGAGGGGCAAATTGAGACAAGTTCCCCCCTGCTGCATCCTCTTGCAGTCGGACCACTGTCCTTTCGGACAGGGCCGCAGGCAGCTCCGGGTCGAGAGAGACATGCCCGGTGACCCATCTGTGCCAGACGCCCGCATACACTCGGCGAACTCGCTCGCAAACGGACACTAACGCCGATTTTCAAGAATTAACCCGGACCCGGGCGCGCGATGGGCTAGGTTGTGATGTAGCCGGGCTGCCAATTCTGGGTTTGATAATGCCTACACCTCTCAACAGGATCGATCTGAATCTCCTGCGCATATTCGATGTCGTCATGGAGGAGCGCAGCGTGCTGCGCGCCAGCCAGCGCGTCTGCCTCAGTCAATCGGCCGTCAGTCACGCGCTCGCCAGGTTGCGGGACTCGCTCGGCGACGAATTGTTCGTGCGCACGACGACGGGAATGCAGCCGACAGTGCGTGCACTCCAGATGGCCCCTTTGATCCGAGAGGCCTGGAAATCGCTGGAGTCCGCGATTGGAATACCCGAGTTCGAGCCGGGTAACACGGCTAAGCGCTTCTCGGTCGCCGTGAGCGATTTTGTGACCATGGTGATAGTTCCGGATCTGCTCGGCCTTCTGAATCGTGAGGCTCCGCTGGCCGACCTTGCCTTGAGGTCGGACAACTGTCCCGCTCTGCTCGAGCAACTCGACCTCGGCCAGATCGACGCGGTGGTGGGAACGTTCTCGGAGATACCGACGCGCTATCGTGCGACCACGCTGTTTTCCTATGACGACGTTCTCGTCGCACACCGATCCCGACAATTTGGCCGGCTGTCGCGTAATACGCTGGCCTCGCTCTCGATCGCCACGATCTCGATGCACGGCGATAGTGCTGGGGACGGCGATGGCTTCGTCTCCGAGCAGGGATTGACCCGGCGATCCCAGATGTTCGATCGCGCGGCGCTCGAGCGGGCGTTCTGGGGATCGAAGCGCAAGCCGCGCCTGGCCATTTCCCTGCCGCACTTCCTCGCGCTTCCCTCCTTGCTCGAAGATGTGCGATTGGCGGCGATCGTGCCGCGGCCGCTCGCATCACTGCTTGCCCGCATGCACCCGCTGTCGATCCACGAATTGCCTTACAAGTCGGCGGTCATGGACGTCTCGGCGCTGTGGTCCGAACGCAGCCATGGCGATGTCGCGCAGGATTGGTTGCGCAAGATGCTGATGCGTGCGACCGAACCCTTGCGCGCAGCTCTGATCGAGACGGATAGCCCGGCGCTCGCTTCATCGGTCGCGTCGTGTCCGCGGCTGGCCGAACGCGCCTGAGCCTGCAATACCGTACGGACGAATTCGATCGCCGTCATGAACGCCGTGCAGAACGTTCACTTGCCGCACGTCTATCTCGGTGCAAACCTCGCGGTGGCCTGATGAGGCCGTTCCTCCCTGACTTGATGGCCCGTCGTATCTTCGCTCGCGGCGGGCCTCTTCTTTGCAACGGCCTCCGCGGACCGTGCACGTCTGCACCGGCCGTCCGACCTGCACCGTGATCCACTTTGATCCTGAAATAGATTCACTTCCGGACGTGAAGTGGATGGCTCATACGAGAAGCAGGAATGACGAACGATCGCACACGGAGAGTCAGGATGAGCACCGCTGTTGAACGCCGCAATTCGTTCGCCGTCGTCGCATCGACGAGACCGAGCGGCGGATCTGGTTCCTGTATGAGGCGACGCGTGATTGAACTTTAGGTCACCGCGATGAGTGCCAACACCTTCGCAATCTGCCGAAGCTTTTCGGTGATGCCTCAGGGGTGAGGTCGCGAGAGGTTGGCGCGCCGCGCCGTTTTCACGAACAATTGTCGTCGCGCGCGGCCGATGAATGCGGCTCACGGACGGCCTGAAAGAGTTTCACTTCCGTTTGGCGCTCGCCGGATGACCATTGCATTGCTCGCGCAGCCGGCGATCGGCCGTCCCGGGTGCTTCATCAGGATGGCAGCGCAGTCGACCGACAAGGAAGATGAGAGATGAGTGAGGCGACGCAGACAACAATACGCTTCAGGCGCAGAGAGCTTCTCGCCGGCACGGCCATGCTGATCTTCAGCGCAACGACTGTCAGGGCCGCCACGATTGCAGGCCAGTTGCCCTGGGCTCCCAATGCCGGAGATCCGCCGGCGCGGGTCAAGCTCGGTCCATGGGAATTCTTCAACGGCGATGAAGGCCGGGCCGTGGAGGCGCTGGCGGACTGCATCATCCCGCCGGATTCGGAGACACCGGGTGGAAAGGACTCCGGTTGCGCCGTGTTTATCGACCGGCAGCTCGCAGGACCCTATGGCAGGCAGGAGGGACTGTATCTGCGTCCGCCGTTCCAGATCGGTGCGAAGAACCAGGGACACCAATCCGAGAAGGGCCCGGCGCAAGCCTATCGCGAAGGCCTGGCCGCGCTCGATGGCGCCTGCAAGCAGCAGTGCGGCGGAAAGACGTTCGCCGAGCTCTCGGACGACGACAGGGTCGGGGTCCTGAAGGCTCTGGAAAAGAGCGAGCTCAAGCTCGAAGGCGTCGACGGCAAGTCGTTCTTCGCGCAGGTCGTCAAGGATGTGCAGATGGGGTTCTTCGCGGACCCGATCTATGGCGGCAATCGCGACATGGTCGCGTGGAAGATGATCGGCTATCCCGGCGCCCGCTACAACTATCTCGATTGGGTCAGCCGCCACAACGAGCGCTTTCCCCTGCCGCCGGTCGGCATGACCGGCAGCGCGCAATGGACGAGGTCGTAGCATGTCCCGCAGGCTTCCCAGGAAGGACGTCGTCATCGTCGGCTTCGGCTGGACCGGCGCGATCATCGCCAACGAGCTCACCGACGAGGGGCTTGACGTCATCGCGCTCGAGCGCGGTCCGTGGCGCGATGCGCCCACGGATTTTCCACCGGGCTACATGCAGGATGAGCTGCGCTATCGCATTCGGCACGAGCTGTTCCTGCGTCCGGACCAGCTCACATTCACCTTCCGCAACAACATGGGCCAGACGGCCCTGCCGATCCGGAGCTGGGGTGCGTTCATGCCGCCGAACGGTGTCGGCGGCGGCGGCGTGCACTGGAATGCCGAGATGTGGCGCTTCCTGCCGTCGGACTTCGTGCTGAAGACGCACCTGACCGAGCGTTACGGTGCGGCGTTCCTGCCCGCCGACATGACGATCCAGGACTGGGGCGTGACTTATGACGAGCTCGAGCCGCATTACGATCGTTTCGAGTATCTGTGCGGCACGTCGGGCACGGCCGGAAATCTGCGCGGCAAGATCCGGGATGGCGGCAATCCCTTTGAGGGGCCCCGGTCACGTCCATATCCGACGCCAGCGCAAGCTCAGCCGTTCAGCCATACGCTGTTCGGAAAGGCCGCCCGCGAGCTCGGCTACAAGCCGTTCCCGCAGCCCTCGGGCAATCTCTCGCAGGCCTATACCAACCCGCTGGGCCTGCGTCTCGGGCCGTGCACCTATTGCGGCTTCTGCGAGTGGTTCGGCTGCAGCAACTATTCCAAGGCCAGTCCGCAAACGACCATCCTGCCCTTTCTCATCCGCAAGTCGAATTTCAGCCTTCGCGACAACTCCGAGGTCATCCGGATCAATGTCGACCGATCCGGCAAGCGCGCGACCGGCGTGACCTTCGTCGATTCAAGCGGCGAGGAGTGGGAGCAGCAGGCCGACCTCGTGATCCTGTCGGCCTATGCGCTGTTCAACGTCCAGCTTCTCTTGCACTCGCAGATCGGGCAACCCTACGACCCCGTCACCAACACCGGTGTCGTCGGCCGCAACTACACGCATCAGACGATCTCGTCGGTCAACGGCTTCTTCGACAACAAGAAGTTCAACTTCAACCCGTTCATTGCCTCGGGCTCGATCGGAATGTGCATCGACGAGTTCAACGGCGACAATTTCGATCACGGGCCCCACGGCTTCGTGGGCGGGGGCTATGTCGGCCAGGTGCAGACGGGCGCGCGCCCCATCGAAAGCACGCTGGTGCCGCCGGGCACGCCCTCATGGGGGGCCGAATGGAAGAAGGCGGTGAAGGACAATTATCTGAGCACGGTGAAGCCGGGCACCGGCGTGCATGGCAGCTTCTACGCCTACCGCGACATCTATCTCGATCTCGATCCGACCTACAAGGACCGCTTCGGACGTCCGCTGATGCGGATCACGATGGATCTCAAGGAGAACGAGATCAAGCAGAACAAGTTTCTCACCGACAAGTTCGCCGAGATCGTCAAGGCGATGGGCGCGGAAAAGCTCGCGGTCCAGTACCGGACCGCGCCTTACGACATCACGACCTATCAGACGACGCATCTGAACGGCGGCGCGATCATGGGGACCGATCCGAAGACCAGCGTGCTCAACCGGTATCTGCAGAGCTGGGACGTTCCCAACCTGTTCGTGATGGGCGCGAGCGCATTTCCGCAGAACGCCGGCTACAACCCGACGCTCACCGTCGGTGCGCTCGCCTACTGGTCGGCGGCCGCGATCCGGAACCAGTACCTCAAGAACCCGGGGAGGCTGGTCGATGCATAAGGCCCCTCGCATGCGCGCGTTTGCCTGGGCGGCGATACTTTCGGCCGCGACGGTCTGCCAGGCCGATGGCGGCTCATCCAGCCCGCAGGAATTCACCCAGATCGAACGCGGACGCTACCTTTCGATCCTGTCGGACTGCAGCGGATGCCACACCGTTCCCGGAGGCAAGCCCTTCGCGGGCGGGCGGGCGATCGAAACACCGTTCGGCAACATCGTGTCGCCCAACATCACGTCCGATCTGGAAACCGGCATCGGAACCTGGACCGACGATCAGTTCGATGCCGCACTGAGAAAGGGCATCGGACGAACCGGCGCTCATATCTATCCCGCCATGCCTTACAATGCGTACACGCAGATGTCGCGCGACGACGTGCTCGCGATTCGCGCCTATCTCAACTCGCTGCAGCCGGTCCGACAATCGCGCAACGCCAATACACTGCCGTTCCCGTTCAATATCCGCTCCGCCATGGCCGTGTGGAATGCGCTCTATTTCAAGGCGGGCGACTACAAGCCGGATCCGGCCAAATCCGCCGAATGGAATCGCGGCAAATTCATCGTCGACGGTCCCGCGCACTGCGGTGCCTGCCACACGCCGAAGACGCTGCTCGGCGGTGATCGCAAGGATCAATATCTGCAAGGTGCCAATCTGCAGGGCTGGTCGGCCCCTGACATCACCAACAGCCGGCGCGCCGGATTGGGCAATTGGACGGTCGAGGATGTCGCGACCTACCTCAAGACCGGGCACAACCGCGTCACGGCGGCGACGGGGCCGATGGCGGAGGCCGTCGATCTTTCGACGTCGAGGATGACCGATGAAGACAGGGCCGCGATCGCGACCTATCTGAAATCGTTGCCGGGCAAGGATGAGTCTGGGTCTGCTCCGGTCGATGCGAATGTGATGGCGGCCGGAGGTTCGATCTACCGGGATCAATGTTCCGCCTGCCACGGGATTGAGGGCAAGGGCGTTCCCCATCTCTTCCCCTCGCTCGCGGACTCCGCGATGGTTCGCTCGAACGATCCGACGACGGTGATCCGCATGGTGCTTCGCGGCGCACGAAGCGTCGGTACCAAGGGCGAACCGACGGCGCCGGGCATGCCGTCCTATGGCTGGCAGCTCGATGACCGCCAGGTCACCGCGGTGCTCAACTATGTCAGGAACAGCTGGGGCGGCGCCGCTCCTTCGATCGACGCAGGACGTGTGACGCGTGTCCGGTCCGATACGGCGTCGCGCAGCGATTGAGTGTCGTAGAGGCTTATGAGCATGAACGAGAACCGCGCAGTGATCGAGCCCAACCGGTCGTGGACGATGGAGCCCGATAGTCGGCGCCAGATTGTGCACTGGTACGACTTCATCTGTCCGTTCTGCTATGTCTCGCAGGATCGGGATGATTTCCTTATCGCTCAGGAACGAGACGTCGTCGATCTGCCGTTCCGTGCGCATCCTGACATCCCTCCGGAGGGCGTGCAGGTCGGGCCTCGCCACGGTCCGACGTTCCGGAGCGTCGAGGCGCAGGCGCGCGCTGCCGGCCTTGCGCTGAACTGGCCGTCGCGCCTTCCCAACAGCGGCATGGCGCTCGGTGCGGCAGAATGGGTTCGCCGGAATCATCCGGCGGTCTCGCGCGCCTTCAGCAAGGCGCTGTTCGAAGCGCATTTCGTCCTTGGCGAGGATCTCGGCGACAGGGCCACGATCCTGCGCAAGGCTATACAATTCGGCCTCAATGTAGCGGCTCTGTACACAGTGCTCGAGGATGGATCGGCCCTCGGCTGGGTTCGGGAGTCCGAGGCGATGGCGCATACGCATGGGGTTCGCGGCACGCCCACCTGGCTCTACCGCGGCAGGCTTCTGACCGGCGCCCGTCCGATCGAGGAGTTTTCGCGCTTTCTGCAGGACGCCGAGACGCCGTAGCCGAAGCCGCCGTCGGCGTTTCTCGTTACGGCCGTAGCCAAATCCGCGCATCCGGTAATCGGCCTGTTATCGCCTTAACGGAAGATCAATCGTCGTTTCGCCCTGGGAGTTGCCGCGCGGCATGCAGAATCTGATCGGTCTCGTTCTTCTGATCGTTGCTTCGCTGCTTCTGATCTGGCTGCTCACGATGGTTGCGAAAGTGCGACGCCGCTCTCTCAGATGGATCGGCGCCGTCGTGCTCGGCGTGCTCCTTGTCATGACGTCCCTGTTGAGCGGCGCGGTGGCCGCCGGGCTGATCAAGCAGCACGGACGCGGCGCGCACCTTCCGGTGCCGGCCGTCGAGATCGACGCTGGCCAGGTTGCACGCGGCAAGGCCGTCTCGGATTCATTCTGCGCAGACTGCCATTCAAGGACGGGGACGCTGACCGGGGGAAAGGATTTCGCGGAGGAGATCCCCGTGCCGATCGGTTCGTTCATTCCCTCAAATCTCACGCCGGCCGGCTCGCTGGCGCAGTGGAGCGATGGGGAGATCTTTCGCGCGATCCGCAACTCGGTCGGCGCCAATGGAAACTGGCTGACGATCATGTCCTACACCAGCGCAAACATGCTGAGTGACGGAGACATCAAGGCCGTCATTGCCTATCTGCGCTCGCTTTCCCCGGCCGGTGACCGGACGCCGGATCCGCCGGATCGCCTCAATCTCTTGGGACTCGCAATGTTGGGCGCTGATCTGCTGCCGGCCGGCAAGCCGATCTCGACCACCTCCATCACGTCGCCGCCACCGGGCGCGACGCCGGAGTATGGGGCGTATCTGGTCTCATATCTCGACTGCCGCGGCTGTCACGGCCAGGAACTGACTGGCGGCGTGCCGGGACAGATGACCCCGCTCGGTCCCGATCTCACCGTCATGAAGAGCTGGTCGCTGCACGATTTCATCTCGACCATGCGGACCGGGATCAATCCCAACGGATACGGCTTGAGCCGGCAGATGCCGTGGCGCTCGATCGGCTGTCTGGGCGATGACGAACTGACCGCGATGTATGAGTACGTGACGAATGCCATTCCCGGAAAATGAGATATCCCGCGGCCCGCGGGCAAGCCGGCGAAGAGCTCCGCCGCCACCGGCGATCTCGATATGGCTTTGGTTCAGCTCGACCTGAAGAGATTTCACTTCCGTCCGGAATACGCGGACCTATCAATCCGCGCCACGTGATCCACGTGATCAACCACCCCATCCAGCACAAGGAGATACCGACATGAGCATCAAGGCAGTCGCAAAGCCGGCCAAGACGCTTCTGAGCCCGAAGGATCATGCCCTGATCCTGATGGATCACCAGTCGCAGATGGCGTTCAACACCAAATCGATCGACATCACCAGTCTGCGCACCAATGTCGGGATCCTTGCCCGTACGGCGCAAGGCTTCAACGTCCCGACGATCATCTCGACGATCTCCAGGGAAACGTTCGCGGGACCGCTGTTCGACGAGATCATGGAGGTCTTCCCCAATGCCGAGATCACCGATCGCACCACCTCGAACGCCTGGGAAGACGAGAACTTCATCCGTCGCGTCAATGCGATCGGAAAGGATCGTCTCGTGGTCTGCGGTCTGTGGACCTCGGTCTGCTGCAATGGGCCCGTGCTGTCGGCGCTGGACCAGGGCTTTGAGGTCTATGTGGTCGCCGACGCCTGCGGCGACTGCTCGCCGGAGGCGCATGAGCGCGCGATGGAGCGCATGATCCAGGCGGGCGCGCGGCCGATCACCTCTCTCACCTATCTTCTGGAGTTGCAGCGCGACTGGGCGCGCCTTGAGACCTACGACCTGACCACAGGCATCGCGAAGAAGCTCGGCGGCGCCTTCGGCGTCGGCCTCGACTATGTCCATGCGATGTTCGAGGCGCACTAGCCCTGCCTGAGACGGCCTGAAAACGGCGATGCTCCGGCAGCCGATTGGCTGCCGGAGCATTTGTCGTTGTCACGGGACGATGGCGAATGCGCGGGCCGGAAAGCCCAGGCCATCCCTAACCTTCGGCCAGGTGACGACGATGAGCGCGCCCTTTGCCGGGACCTGGTCGAGATTCGCCATGACCTCGATCTGGTAGTGACCGTTCTTCAGGATGTATTGCTCCGAGTCCATCTTGTCGGTCGTGTCCGTATCCATGGATTCGTGACCGGTGGCGGTGGCGTGCCTCTGCTCGTACAGGAACTTGAGGGTCTCGAGCTTCCAGGCGGGGAAGGGGCTGCGCTTGAAGCGCTCGGGATTGCTGTCCCAGTCCTTGTACATGTCGGTCCGCAGCGCCACGAAAGCACCCGCGGGCACGCGGCCGTTCTTGCGCTCCCATGCGCGCAGATCGTCCAGCGAGAAGGCGTGATTGGGATCCTTGGCGAGATAGGGCGTGTCGTCGAGCACGATCAGCCGCAGGACCATCTGCTTGAGCGGGATCTTGTCCATGGTCGCCCCGTGCTCGTCGAAATGCGCGGGCGGGTCGACATGCGTGCCGTATTGTCCGACCATCTCGTAATAGGTGGTTCGAAAGCCGTCGTTCGTGATTGTGTATGGCCGCTTGGTCGCGGGATCGATGGCCGGCGTCATCTTAGCCTGGCCGAAGCCAGACCAGACGGGAGTGTCCGTCCCAAAGCTGTGGGTCAGATCGACGAAGTGCGCGTTCGCGATCGTCTTGTAGACCTCACTGAGCGATGCGGCCGTCGCGGCGGCGCTCGTGGCGGAGAGGATGCACGCGCCGGCAATCAGGCGGAGGATGATGGTGCGGGAGTTAGGCTGCATGGTCGGTTCCAGGATTGGGCTCCGGGATGGGAGTCTTGGATAGATCAGCCTTTTGTCGCCGGTTCGCAAGCGACCACGAGAGTCACATGAACTTTTGGCCGACATGTTTCGCTTGTGGCGTTGACAACGAGCTGATCGCTGCTGCACCCCGCTCATTCTCCGGATGAAATCATTTCACTTCCGCTTTGATTCGAAGCTGAGCACGATGCCGGCAACCGCAATCGGCGCACGACGCTGCACGCAAGCACGCCTTGCATCACGTCGCGCCGCCGATCGATCCGCGTCACCGTAACCAGCGAGGCTGCAAATGACCGACCGTGCGCGCCCTTTGACTCATGCCACGGGGGCTCCCGTCGTGGACAACACCAACATCATGACGGCCGGCCCGCGCGGGCCTGCGCTGCTGCAGGACATCTGGCTGATCGAAAAGCTCGCGCATTTCGACCGCGAGGTGATTCCGGAGCGGCGCATGCATGCCAAGGGCTGGGGCGCCCACGGGACCTTCACCGTCACCCACGACATCACCCGCTACACCAAGGCCAGGATCTTCTCGGAGATCAGGAAGACAACGCCGATGTTCGCGCGCTTCTCGACCGTGGCCGGCGAGCGCGGCGCCGCCGACGCCGAGAGGGACATCCGCGGCTTCGCCCTCAAGTTCTATACGGAGGAAGGCAACTGGGATATCGTCGGCAACAACACGCCCGTGTTCTTCTTCCGCGATCCACTCCGCTTCTCCGATCTCAACCATGCCATCAAGCGCGATCCGCGCACGGGCCTGCGGTCGGCGGACAACAACTGGGACTTCTGGTCGCTGCTGCCGGAGGCGCTGCACCAGGTCACGATCGTGATGTCGGATCGGGGCATCCCGAAGAGCTTCCGGCATATGCATGGGTTCGGAAGCCACACCTTCTCGATGATCAACGCCGCCAATGAGCGGGTCTGGGTGAAGTTCCACTTCCGTACGCAGCAGGGCATCGAGAATCTCACCGACACGGAAGCAACCGACCTTGTCGGTCGCGACCGCGAGAGCCACGGCCGGGACCTGTTCGAGGCCATCGAGCGCGGCGACTTCCCGCGCTGGACATTGTTCATCCAGGTGATGACCGATGCGCAGGCCAAAGCCTTCCGCTTCAATCCGTTCGACCTGACCAAGGTTTGGCCGAAGGCCGACTATCCGCTGATCGAGGTCGGGGTCATGGAGCTCAATCGCTATCCCGACAATTATTTCGCCGAGGTCGAGCAAGCCGCTTTTTCGCCGGCCAACGTCGTGCCCGGAATCGGGTTCTCGCCCGACAAGATGCTGCAGGGGCGGCTGTTCTCGTACGGCGACACCCAGCGCTATCGGCTCGGCGTGAACTTCAATCACATTCCGGTCAACGCGCCGAAATGTCCGTTCCTCAGCTATCATCGCGACGGCGCGATGCGGGCCGATGGCAATCTCGGCGCCACACCCAACTATTGGCCGAACAGCAAGGACGCATGGACCGATCGCGATGCGAGCCTGATCGAGCCGCCGCTGCCGCTTCTGGGCGATGCGACCTACTGGGACCATCGGGTCGACGACGATCATTACGAGCAGCCGGGAAACCTGTTCCGGAAGATGAGCCCCGCCCAGCGCCAGCTTCTGTTCGCGAACACGGCTCGCGCCATGGGTGATGCCCGCATCGAGGTCAAGCAGCGCCATATCGCGAACTGCGCGAAGGCAGACCCGGCCTATGGCGCTGGCGTCGCGGCGGCGCTCGGCCTGGCAATCGGTCGCGCCGCCGAGTGAGCAGCCCGCGAGAGACGCGAGAACCCCGCCAAATGGCGGGGTTTTCGACGTTCGCGCGTTCGAATGTCTGCTGGCAGCGTGCCCGGCGAGCGTTTGCGCTTTCGCTGGATATCGGCTGCGCTATTACGGCCGTAACGCAAATCCCGTCGCCTTTGACGGGCCGGTGCCGCATCTATCGATGACGAACGGCAGACAGGAGATGGATGTGCCCTACGCCAACGTCAACGATCAGCGGCTTTATTACGAGGACACCGGCGGACGCGGTCCGGTGATCGTGTTTTCGCATGGGTTGTTGCTCGACGGCACGATGTTCTCGCCGCAGGTGGCGGCGTTCCGCGATCGATACCGCTGCATCACGTGGGACGAGCGCGGGCACGGCAAGACGGCAACGGACGTGTTGCCCGCGTTCTCCTACTACGACTCCGCGAACGACCTTGCCGCGCTCCTCTCGTATCTCGATGTCGACAGTGCAATTCTGGTCGGCGTCTCCCAGGGCGCCTTTCTCGGCATGAGGTGCGCTCTCACGCATCCCGAACGTGTCCGCGCCCTGGTTCTCATCGCAACGCAGGCGGGCACGGATGAGCCGGCAACGCTTGCAGGCTATCGTGCCTTGCTGGAGGCATGGATTGCCGGCGGTCTGCCGGAGGACATCGCCGTCACGATCGAGTTCATCCTCTTTGGACCGGACTGGCCGGGCGCAACGGCGTGGAAGGAGAAGTGGCGCGCCATGAACGAGGCAAATCTCCGGAGCGCATTTGCCGCACTCGCTCATCGCGACGATATCAGCGACCGGATCCCCGCGATTCGCGTGCCCACCCTGGTCATTCACGGCGACGTCGATGCGGCGATTCCGCTCGCCAGGGCGCAAGCCATGAAGGCGGCCATTCCCGGCGCGGAGATGATCGTTGCTGCAGGCGGTCACTCCGTGAACATGACAAATCCGGGGCCCGTCAACGCCGCCTTGGACGACTTTCTCGACCGGCACCAGCTCACCTCCTGAGCGTGAGGTGCAGGCGCGATACTGACCCGGCGACGTTGCAATCGCCCGCTCGAGGCCTTCTCCGATCCTCGCGAATTTCCTTCCGGACTGGCCTGACGGAGCTTGGCCAGGCGACCCATCGCGTCGCGCCAAGATTCTAATATATTAGCCCCTCGCTTCCGGCACTCGCCCCTTCCCGGGCTTAAGCTCCCTCATGCCCAGCGGGTGCGGTCCGGGTGCCGGGCGATGTTCGGACGAGAGGCCATGGACCAGCAAAAGCTCGACAGGGCGATCGGTCGCCGCTTGAAGACTTTGAGGACGCATGCCGGCATGACGCTGAACGAACTTGCCGCGCGCTCGGGCGTTAGCCGGGCGATGATCGGACGCGTGGAGCGGGCGCAGAGCAGCGCCACCGCTTCGCTGCTGGGCAAGCTTTGCGCGGCGCTCGACGTGTCGCTGAGCGACGTGGTCGCGCTCGCCGAGAAGCCGCCGGAGCGGTTGATGCGGCTTGCCGACCAGCCGCACTGGCGCGATCCCGAGAGCGGCTATCGCCGGCGGCACGCTTCGCCGACGGATGCGGCGAGCGGGATCGAGATCATCGTCGTCGATCTGCCGGCCGGCGCGCGGGTGCCGTACAGCCCCTGGGGCCGCAACGCCTTTACCCAGCAACTCCTGATGTTGGAGGGCGCGATCGCGGTGCACATCGACGCCAAGACGGTGCGCCTGCGCGAGGGCGATTGCCTCGACTTCGACGTGATGCGCTCGGTAATCTTCGAGAACGAAACCAGGCAGGACGCGCGCTACATCATCATCGTGCGGCGCGGCACTTCTTACGGGAAAATGTGATGTCGCTGATCGTGCGGGACGCTACGCTTCAGGATGCCGAGGACATCCTTGCCATCTACAATTTCGCCGCGCTCAATACCACTGCGGTCTGGACTGACGGTCCGGCTGATCTTACCTCGCGGCGCGACTGGATTTCCACGCGACAGCAGGCCGGCTATCCCGTTCTGGTCGCGATGAAGGGCAGGGATGTCGTAGGCTTCGCCTCGTTCGGCGATTTCCGCCCTTGGCCGGGCTATCGCCACACCGTGGAGAATTCCGTCTATGTCGACGAGCGGCACCACAGGTCCGGCATCGGCCGCAGCCTCGTGGCCGCGCTGATCGAGCGCGCCACTGCGCTCAACAAGCACACCATGATCGCCGGCATCGAGGCCGCCAACGCCGCCTCGATCGCGCTACATGCCTCGCTTGGCTTTGCCGAGGTCGCCCGCATGCCGGAGGTCGGGTGCAAGTTCGGCCGCTGGCTCGATCTCGTCTTCATGCAGCGGCAGCTTGCGACCCAAGTGAGACCTTGAGGTGAAGCCGTGACGATGCAGATCCGCACGGGAGACACCTATGATCCGCGCGTGATCGCGCTCCTTGATTATCACACCACGACTGCGCGGGCGCAGACCGCGCCGGGCAGCGCGCACGCGCTCGATCTCTCAGGGCTTCGCGCGCCCGACATCGCGTTCTGGACCGGCTGGGACGGCGAGACGCTGGTCGCCGTTGGCGCGCTGAAGACGCTCTCGGCCGATCATGGCGAGGTGAAGTCGATGCACACGCTTCAGGCCGCCCGGCGGCGCGGTTTTGCGGGCCAGATGCTCGGCCACATCATCGCAGCAGCCCGAGTGCGCGGCCTCAAGCGGCTGAGTCTGGAGACCGGCTCGTGGGACTACTTCAAGCCCGCGGTCGCGCTCTACCAGGCGCATGGCTTCGTCTCCTGCGGTCCGTTCGAGGGCTATGTCGAAGACCCCAACAGCCTGTTCCTGACGCTCGATCTGAGCGGCCGCTGAGCTTTCGCCGGGTGGCGTGCGGCGCACAACCGGTGCTCGAAAGGTCTGCTCGCCCCCTCAAAATGAGTTGCGTACCTCAAAACGCCTCTGCTAGCCTTCAGGCATGGCCCAAGAAACGGACCAAGAGACGGACACGCTCGCCGGCACCGCGCTGACGCTGAAGGACATCGCCCGCCAGGCGGGCGTCAGCCTCGCGACGGTAGATCGCGTCCTGCACAACCGCCCGGGCGTGCGGCCGGACACGGTCCGGCGCGTCAGGGAGGCGATCGCGCGCAACGCGTTCCAGCCGCATGTCGGCGCCGCCGAGCTCGCTCGCGGTCGCGCCCGGCGCTTCGCCTTCGTGATGCCCTCGGGGCCGAACCTGTTCATGCAGCAGATCCAGGACTATCTCGGGGAGATGTCGGCCTGGCTCTCGGCCCGCCGCCTCAGCGTCGAGGTGGTCGCGACCGACGTGTTCGATCCGTCCGTGCTTGCAGCCTCCCTCGAGGCGTCGTCGGGCGATTACGATGGTGTCGCTGTGGTGGCGCTGGATCATCCCGGCGTCCGAGGGGCCATCAACGACCTCGTCGATGCCGGCACCAAGGTGGTGACGCTGGTCTCGGACGTGCCGTCCTCGCGCCGCCACCATTATGTCGGCATCGACAACATCGCCGCCGGCCGCACCGCGGGCGCGCTGGTCGGGCGGCTCGCCGGCGAAAAGTCCGGCAAGGTCGCGATCGTCGCGGGCTCGCAGGGCTTGCGCGACCACGCCGAGCGCATTTTCGGTTTCAACCAGGTGATGGCGTCGGAATTTCCAGGACTTACCGTGCTCCCCGTACTGGAAGGACGCGACGAGGACGATCGTTCGGAACAGGTCTTGGCGCGACTGTTTGGCAGGCATGCTGACATTGTCGGCCTTTATAACGTGGGTGCGGGCACGCGGGGCGTCGCCAAGGCGTTGAGCGATGCCGGCCGCGAGAAGCGGGTGGTGTTCGTCGGCCACGACGTCACCGTGCTGACGCGCCGGCTCTTGTTGCAGGGCGTGATGGATGCCGCGATTTCGCAGAACCCGGGACATGAGGCGCGCGCCGCCGTGCGCGTGCTGCTCGCGCTCGCCCGCGGCGAGCCGATTTTGCGCGAGCAGGAGAAGATCAGGATCGACATCGTGATGCGGGATAATCTGCCGTAAGCTGATCGGCCGCGCGGCAGGAACTTGGAGAAGGCGGTTGCGGGCAAGGCGACGATAGTTCGCACGCCGCGACGGGGCAGAAAGGGAGGATGGCGTGTATCTCGGAATGGACATCGGCACGTCCGGTGTGAAGGCGGTGCTCACGAACGCCAGCGGCGCGATCGTCGCAACGGCGGCGCGCGAGCTTGTCCTGTCGCATCCGGCGCCGTTGTGGTCCGAGCAGGATCCGGACGCCTGGGTCGATGCCGCCATCGGTGCGGTCGACGACCTCGCCGCAAGCCATCCGCGCGAGGTCGCGCAGCTGCGCGGCATCGGGCTCTCCGGCCAGATGCACGGCGCGACGCTGCTCGGCACGGACGGCCGGCCGCTGCGCCCGGCGATCCTCTGGAATGACGGCCGCTCGCATGCCGAATGCATCGAGCTCGAGCGGCGCTGTCCGTCGCTGCACGCCATCGCGGGCAATCTGGCGATGCCCGGCTTCACCGCGCCAAAATTGCTCTGGGTCGCGCGGCACGAACCCCAAATCTTCGAGCGCGTGGCAAAAGTGCTGCTGCCGAAGGCCTATGTGCGCTATCGCCTGACCGGCGAGATGGTCGAGGACATGTCCGACGCCGCCGGCACGCTCTGGCTCGACGTCGGCCAGCGCCGCTGGTCGGCCCTGCTGCTGCATGCCACCGGGCTCGATCTCCATCACATGCCGCGCCTTGTCGAAGGCAGCGAGGTGAGTGCGATACTTGCGCCGGAATTGGCGCAGCGCTGGGGCATGGCGAAGGATGTTGTGGTCGCTGGTGGCGCCGGCGATTGTGCGGCGAGCGCGATCGGACTCGGCGCGATCGCGCCCGGCGATGCCTTCCTGTCGCTCGGCACATCCGGCGTGGTGTTTCGCGTCACCGACCGATTTGCACCGGCGCCGGCCTCGGCCGTGCATGCGTTCTGTCACGCACTGCCCGGCATGTGGCACCAGATGGGCGTGATGCTGTCGGCGGCGGCCTCGCTCGCCTGGCTCTCCGGCGTGATGGAGACGCCGGCCGCCGCGCTCCTGGCGCCGCTCGGCGAGCGCGTCGATGGACCGAGCCCCGTCAAATTCCTGCCCTATCTCGACGGCGAGCGCACGCCGCACAACGATGCCGCCGCCAGCGGTGCCTTCGTTGGCTTGCGCGGTGCGACCGGGCGCGGCCAGATCGTTCAGGCCGTGCTCGAAGGTGTTGCCTTTGCCGCGCGCGACAATCTGGCGGCGCTGAGCGCAGCGAGCGCGCCGATTGCGGAAGTCGACCTCGTCGGCGGCGGCTCGCGCTCGCCGCTCTGGGCGCAGATCTGCGCCGACGTGCTTGGTATTCCCGTACACCGCGTCGAGGAAGGTGAGGTGGGGGCGGCGCTCGGTGCCGCGCGGCTCGGCCGGCTCGCCGCCACCGGCGAGGTCCCCGCAGAAGTTTGCACGCGCCCGCGGCGGCTCGCGAGTTTCGTGCCCCGCGCAGCCACCGCTTCCGCCTACGACGATGCCTATCGTCGCTGGCGTGATCTTTATCCCGCGTTGAAGGAGCTTTAAGTGAACGCGTCAGCCAAATTCTTCGATGCAAGTGCCCCCGTCGCCTTTGCCGGCAAGGATGCAGGACAGGCGCTCGCCTTCCGCTGGTACGACCAGGACCGCATGGTCCACGGCCGCCGGCTCGAGGACCACTTACGCTTTGCGGTCTGCTACTGGCATTCGTTCTGCTGGCCGGGCGGCGATCCCTTCGGCGGCGAGACGTTCCTGCGCCCCTGGCATCATGGCACCGATCCGATGGCGCTGGCGCGGGCCAAGGCCGATGTCGCCTTCGAGCTGTTCCGTCTGCTGGACGTGCCTTTCTTCACTTTCCACGACGTCGATGCGGCGCCGGAAGGAGCCTCGCTCGCGGAGTCCGTCGCCAACCTCAACGCGATTGCCGATCTGTTCGAAGCGAAGATGGCCTCGGCCAAGGTTCGCCTGCTCTGGGGCACGGCCAACCTGTTCACGCATCGCCGCTACATGGCGGGCGCGGCGACCAATCCGGACCCCGATGTCTTCACCTATGCCGCGGGTCAGGTCCGCGCCGCGCTCGAGGTGACGCATCGGCTCGGCGGCCAGAATTACGTGCTGTGGGGCGGGCGCGAGGGTTATGAGACCTTGCTCAACACCGATCTCAAGCGCGAGCTCGACCAGCTCGGCCGCTTCGTGTCGCTCGTCGTCGAGCACAAGCACAAGATCGGCTTCAAGGGCCCGGTCCTGATCGAGCCCAAGCCGAAGGAGCCGACCAAGCATCAATATGATTTCGACGTCGCCACCTGCTACGGCTTCCTGCAGCGCTACGACCTTCTGAAGGACGTCAAGCTCAACATCGAGCAGAACCACGCTATCCTTGCCGGCCACTCCTTCCATCACGAGGTGGCGCTCGCCGAGGCGCTCGGCGTCTTCGGCTCGCTCGATATCAACCGCGGCGACGATTTGCTCGGCTGGGACACCGACCAGTTCGCGATGAACGTGGGCGAGCTGGCGCTGGTGTTCCACGAGATCCTGAACCGCGGCGGCTTCGGCTCGGGCGGGCTCAATTTCGACGCCAAGATCAGGCGCCAGTCGATCGATCCCGACGATCTGATCCACGCCCATGTCGGCTCGATGGATGCCTGCGCACGCGCCTTCCTCGCCGCCGCCGACATGGTCGATGCCGGCGTCCTCAACGCGCCGCTCGCCGAGCGCTATGCTGGATGGGCCGGCACTGAGGGCCGCGCCATTCTCGGTGGAGAACGTTCGCTCGCCGATCTCGCCGACCGTGCGCTCAGCCCCGGCTTTGATCCGCAGCCGCGCTCGGGCCGGCAGGAATATCTGGAATCCCTGGTCAACCGCTACGTCTGAGCGAGGCGGCGTATGACAATTACAGAAGCAGCACGGCGGCCGGTCCTCGAACTGACCGGGATCGGCAAGGAGTTCGGCGCGATCCGCGCGCTGCATGGCGTCGACATGCAGGTCTTCCCGGGCGAGGTGGTCGGCCTGATGGGCGACAACGGCGCGGGCAAGTCGACGCTGGTCAAGATCATCGCCGGCAACTTCCACCCGACCCATGGCGAGATCCGCTTTGCCGGCAGCGCGGTCCATTTCAATCGGCCCGTCGATGCCCGCGCCGTCGGCATCGAGGTGGTCTATCAGGACCTCGCGCTCGCCGATAATCTGACCGCGGCCGCCAACGTGTTTCTCGGCCGCGAGCGGAAGCGCAAGTTCGGGCCGTTTGCCCTGCTCGACCACAAGGCGATGGCGGCGCGCACGCTGGAATTGTTCGGCGAGCTGCGTTCGGAGACGCGCCCCTACGATCTCGTCAAGCAGATGTCCGGCGGCCAGCGCCAGGCGGTCGCGATCGCGCGGACGCGGCTCTCCAATGCGAGGCTCGTGATGATGGACGAGCCGACGGCCGCGATCTCGGTGCGCCAGGTCGAGCAGGTGCTGAGCCTGATCCACCGGCTGAAGGAGCAGGGGGTCGCCGTGATGCTGATCTCCCATCGCATGCCGGATGTGTTCGCGGTCTGCGACCGCGTCGTCGTCATGCGCCGCGGCGAGAAGCGGGCCGACAAGCCGATCCATGAGACCAGTCCCGAGGAAGTCACCGCCCTCATCACCGGCGCGAAGGAGGCGGCGTGATGGCCATACCCTTGGAATCCCCGATCACCTTCACCAATGTCGGCAAGATCAAATGGTGGCAGCGCGGCATCTTCGCCTCCCAGACCGGCTATGTCCTGCTCGCGCTGGCGGTGCTGCTGGTGATCATGCATTTCGCCAGCCCATATTTCTTCACTGAAGGCAACATGCAGAACGTGGCGAAGAATTTCTCCTTCATCGCCATTGCCACGCTCGGCGTCACCTTCGTGATCATCACCGGCGGCATCGATCTCTCGGTCGGCTCGATGATGTGCTTCTCGGCCATGATCACCTCGATGGTCATGACCGAGCTGTCGACGCCCGGCTCGCCCGGGGCCGCGCTGTTCGTGCACATGGCGGCCGACGGCAAGACGGTGCTCGCCAATGTGCCGGGCCTGATCCTGCTGGTCTCGATCGTTGCGGGACTCGGCGTTGCGCTCATCGCCGGCCTCGTCAACGGCTTCTGCATCGCCGTGCTCGGCCTGTCGCCCTTCGTGACCACGCTCGGCATGCTCTCGATCGTGCGCGGGCTCGGCTATGTCGTCTCCAACGGCCGCGGCAGTTTTCCGGGCGGGCCGGACGCCGACTATTTCTACGCGCTCACCTCAGGTGACGTGCTCGGCGTGCCCGTGCCTTTCATCTATCTGGTGATCCTTGCGCTCGCGATGGCGATTGTCCTGCACCACACCAGCTTCGGCCGCCACGTCTTCGCGCTCGGCGGCAACGAGAAGGCGGCCGAACTGACCGGCATCCCGGTCGTGCGGGTGAAGATCGAAGTCTATGTGATCTGCGCGCTGGCCGCAGGCCTGCAGGGCATCATCATCTCCGGCTGGCTCGGATCGGCGCCGGCCAACATGGCGACGTCCTACGAACTCAACGTGATCGCAGCGGCCGTCATCGGCGGTGCCAACCTTGCTGGCGGCATCGGCGGCCCGCTCGGCGCCATCGTCGGCTGCGTCCTGCTCGAAGTGATCCGCAACGGCCTCGTGCTCGCGCAGGTCAGCTCCTACTGGCAGCAGACGCTGGTGGGCGTGATCATCATCCTGGCCGTGCTGGTCGACCGTATCCGCTCGCGGATGATCTGAAGTGACGTCGTTTCGGGAGGGCAACGAAATGCCGCCTATCCGCTTCCCGAACGATTTTCGAGGGATAGGCACCAGAAAAGCGTGGAGGAGAGCAATGAGGAGACTTCTTCTTGCCGGCATGGCCGTCGTGATGATGGCGGCCCCGGCATTCGCAGCGAACTACCGCTTCGTGATCGTGCCCAAGGCGATGAACAACCCGTTCTTCGATTTCGCGCGCGACGGCTGTCAGAAGCGCGCCAAGGAACTCGGCAATATCGAGTGCATCTACAAGGGGCCGGTCGAGCATGAGCCGGCGACGCAGGCGCAGATCATCCAGGACTTCATCACCCAGAAGGTCGATGGGCTCGCGATCTCGGTCGCCGACGTCGCCGCCATGACCAAGTCGATCGAGGCCGCGACCGCAGCCGGCATCCCCGTCATCACCTTCGATGCCGATGCGCCGGGCTCCAAGCGCATCGCCTATATCGGTACCAACAACAAGGAGTTCGGCGTTGCGCTCGGCAAGCAATTGCTAAAACTCCGGCCCGACGGTGGCAAATACGCCATGGTCTCTGGCGGCCCCGGTGCCAAGAATCTCGCCGAACGCGTCGATGGCGTCCGCGAGGCGCTGAAGGGATCGAAATGGACCGAGGTCGGCGGCTCCCCGACCTTCTGCAACGACGATCCCGCGCTCGCGGTCCAGCAGATGACGGATTTGCGCACCGCGACGCCCGATCTCGCCGCGATCGTTCCCGTCGGCGGCTGGCCGATGTTCGCGCCCGAAGGCTTCAAGGCCTTCGCCTCCAGGTACAAGAAGGACATCGACGCCGGCAAGTTCACGCTCGTCGTCGCTGACACGCTGAAGATGCAGCTCGAGCTGCTGCGCGACGGCTACGCCAATGCGCTGGTCGGCCAGCGTCCGTTCGAGATGGGCGAGAAGGCGATGGATACGCTGCTCGCCATCAAGAAGGGCGAGAAGGTGCCGGAGATCGTCTATACCGGCCTCGATCTCGTGACCAAGGACAACGTCGCGCAGATGTTGAAATAGGAGTGTCGCCAGCCCCACACTCCCATGCTCTCTCCCGCTTGCACATCTCGCAGGCGGGAGAGAAGCTGGCTTTTGGAAGGAATGGAAATGAAACGGTCGCGGTTCGGCTCTCTCGACGTCACGTCAATCGGTCTCGGCACAGCGCCGCTGGGCGGATTGTTTGCCCCGGTCAGCGATGCCGATGCGGAAGCGACGATCGAAGCCACCTGGTCACTGGGTGTCCGCTTCTTCGATACCGCGCCGCTCTACGGCTTCGGCCTCGCCGAGCGGCGGCTGGGCGCTTTCCTGCGGCAGAAGCCGCGCGACTCCTATGTCATCTCGACCAAGGTCGGACGCCTCTTGCGGCCGCCGGCCGGCGCGGCGGCCGAGGACGAGCACTACAAGGGCACCTCGGTCGAGCGGCCGGTGTTCGACTTCAGCCATGACGGCGTGATGCGTTCGGTGGAGGAGAGCCTGGTGCGCCTCGGGCTCGATCGCGTCGATATCCTGCTCGTGCACGATCCGGACGACCACTATGACGATGCTGTCGCGGGTGCCTTTCGTGCGCTCCGTCGCCTGCGCGATGAGGGAACGGTCAAGGCGATCGGCGCCGGCATGAACCAGTCCGAGATGCTGGTTCGCTTCGCCGAAGCCGCGCCGGTCGACTGCTTCCTGCTCGCCGGGCGCTACACGCTGCTCGACCAGGGCGCGCTGGATGCGCTGTTTCCCCTTTGCCTTGCGAAAAACATCGGCATCCTGCTCGGCGGCATCTACAACAGCGGCATCCTCGCCGATCCGCACGCCGGCGCGAAGTTCAACTATGAGGACGCCGACGCTGCGCTCATCGAGCGCGCGCTTGAGCTCGACGAGCTCTGCCGCAAGCACGGCACGGAGCTGAAGGCCGCGGCGTTCCAGTTCTGCATGGCCCATCCGGCGGTGACGGTTGCTTTGACCGGCGCCCGCACGGCGGCGGAAGTGTCCGACAACATCGCGATGTCGGAGCGGACGGTGCCGCCTGCCTTCTGGCAGGAGCTGCGCGCGCGCAAGCTCGTCGATGCGCGAGCGCCATTGCCCGGCGGAGCGTGACGCATGATCATCGACGGCCATCAGCATTTCTGGGATCCGGCGCGCGCCGATTACCCCTGGATGGAAGCGCCCGAGCTAGCGCCGATCCACCGCGCCTTCGGCCCGGCCGACCTCGCGCCGCTCCTGAAAGCGAACGGCATCGATGCGAGTATTCTGGTGCAATGCCGCTCCGCGCTGGAGGAGACCGAGGAGTTCCTGCGCATCGCCAGCGCAACGCCTTCCGTCATTGGCGTGGTCGGCTGGGCCGATCTCACGGACGGAGCGCTTGACGAGACGCTCGCCCGTCTGCGTGCTTCGTCCGGCGGCGAGAAGCTCGTCGGCATCCGCCATCAGGTCCACGACGAGGCCGATCCGGATTGGCTGTTGCGCGAGGACGTCCAGCGCGGCCTCACCGCGGTGTTCGCGCACGATCTCGCCTATGATTTCCTGGTGCGCAGCCGCGAACTGCCGGCCACGATCGCTACCGCGCAGGCCTTTCCCAAGGCGCGTTTCGTCCTTGACCACGCCGCAAAGCCGCCGATCGCTGATGGCGGGAGTTCAGAATGGTCCGATCGCATCGCCGCGCTCGCGGCTTGCGGCAATGTCTGGTGCAAGATCTCGGGCCTCGCGACCGAGGCCAAATGGGACGATTGGGACGCGGAGCGGCTGTTCCCCTATGTCCGGCATGCCGCGAACTGTTTTGGCGAAGACCGCTTGATCTTCGGCTCCGACTGGCCGGTGTGTCTGCTCGCCGGCAGCTATGGCGAGATCAAGGGCGCGCTGGAAGCGTGCCTGGCGAAGCTCGGCGCGCATGTGCGCGAGAAGGCGTTCGGGGCGAATGCGCAGGCCGCGTATCAATTGGGCTGATTGGATTTGCCGAGGTGCGTTCTCACCCTCTCCCCTTGTGGGAGAGGGTGGCTCGCCGCGTAGCGGCGAGACGGGTGAGGGGTCTCTCTCCGCGCACGAGTCTCATGTAATAGGGTCTGCGGAAGAGAAGGGGCAGCGTGCCCGTGGCCTCAGCCCGCCGGCACCTGATCCAAAAACCCCGTGATGCTCTTGATGCGGCCGTCGCGGAGCACGGCGAAGTCGGTGCCCTTGATCGGACTGTCGACGCCGTCGGGGCCGAGGCCCCAGGAAAAGCGGACGTGGTCGCCATAGCCGTTGGGTTCGCCGATCAGCGTGAATTTGAAGTCAGGAAAGCGCTGCTGCACGCCGGCGATCAGCGCGTCGACGCCGTCATGGCCGTCGCCCTTCATCAGCGGATCGACGTAGCTCGCATCCGCGGTCCAGTTTTCGCTGAGCAGTTCGCGCCGGCGGCTCGCCGTGCGCTCGTTCCAGAGATCGATATAGCGGCGGGCTACGGTGATGTGGTCGGTCATGGTGTTCTCCTTCGATGGCGCCGTGTCGTTCGGCTGTCCCTGACTATCGAAGGTTTGCGCGCGCCGATCGATTACCTCGGAGGTCATCGGCGCGCACACTAATTCTTTGCGGGATTACTTCGCCGCGGTCACCATGATCTCGACGGTGTATTGCGGTGCCGCCAGCTTGGCTTCGACGGTGGCGCGTGCTGGCGTGTTGCCGGGCGACACCCAGGCATCCCACACCGCGTTCATCTCCTGGAAGGTCTTCATGTCGGTGATGTAGATCGTCGCCGACAAGAGCTTCGACTTGTCGGTGCCGGCCTTGGCGAGATGGCCGTCGATGGTCGCTAGGATGTCCTGGGTCTGCTTCGTCACGCTTTCGCCGGCCGCCTTGTTGGCGACGACGCCGGCGAGATAGACGGTGTTGCCGTGAACGACGACCTGGCTCATGCGCGGGCCGGTTTCGAAACGTTGGATGCTCATTGGGGGTCTCCTGATGGAATGGCGGCCCTGTCTAGCGCAGGGCCCCGCGCTCTGCCACCCCGCGCGGCGCATGCGTCGCCTACGGAAACTGGCTGAAAAAAGTCCAGATCGTCTCGGCGCCGTCGATGTCGCCATTCTGCGGCCCGAGCATGCCTGCCGCGATCTTCGGGAAGCGGGCATCCGGCGAAAAGCCGGGCATGCGGTGGCCGCCATCGTTGATGCGATAGAGCACGACGTCGTGCCCCTTGGGACAGCGCGAGGTGATCCGCGTGACGGTGGACTGGTCTGCGGGCACCTTGTCGGGCAAGTCCGTCACGTCGGCGTCACCGGTCTCGCAGCCATTGAGCTTGCGCCAGAATGCCAGCGTCTCGTCGGTCGACCAGAACCCGTCTGCGGCAAAATAGCTCGATCCGCGTCCACCCTCGTAGGGGACCAGCGGGTCGGCCGTGCCGTTCATGATCAGCACCGGCAACGGCCGCGACGGATGGCACGTGACCGCGCCTTCGTCGGTAAGATTCATGATCACGCTCGCGCCCGCCGCAAACAGATCGGCGCGCGCGCAAACGAGCGTCATCGCCATGGCGCCTCCATTGGAGATGCCGGTGACGTAGATGCGGTTTGGGTCGGCCGTGCCGTTCGCCACCAGCTTCTCGATGAGCTTTGCGATGAAGGCGACGTCGTCGGTGCCTGCGGGCGGGCCACGGAGCGCAGGTCCCGCCTTCGTCCTCGCATCGGCCCAGGCATGGTTGAGCCCGTCCGGAAAGACCACGGCAAAACCTTCCCGCTTCGCAACCAGGGGCCATGCCGTCCGCGCGACCATGTCGGCGCCGCGCTGGGTCTTGCCATGCAGCACGACCACCAGCGGCGCCGGCTTTTTCGCCGGCAGTTGCGTGGTGTAGGAGCGCTTCACGCCATCGACGTCGATCGTATCGGCAGATGCGGCCGAAGCTGCGGCCAATGCCGCAAGAAGCGCGCCGATATGCACCCACCGCCGCACGCTCTAGCCCACTGCCTTCGCCGCCGCGCGCCCCGCATTGCGGCCTGAGAACAGGCAGCCGCCGAGGAAGGTGCCTTCCAGCGAGCGATAGCCGTGTACGCCGCCGCCGCCGAAGCCCGCGGCTTCGCCGACCGCATAGAGGCCGGGAATGACGCTGCCCTCCTGGCCGAATACGCGCGAGTCGAGATCGGTCTCGAAGCCGCCCAGCGTCTTGCGGGTGAGGATGTTGAGCTTGACCGCGATCAGCGGCCCATGCGCTGGATCGAGAATCCTGTGCGGGGAGGCGGTGCGGATCAGCTTGTCGCCGATGTAGCGGCGCGCATTGTGGATGTTCATCACCTGCGCATCCTTGACGTAGGGGTTGGCAATCTCGCGGTCGCGCGCCTCGATCTGCATCTTGACGTAGTCGAGCTTGAGGAGATCGTTGCCGGCGAGCTTGTTCATCGCAGCTACGAGCTCGTCGAGCTTGTCGCGCACGATGAAGTCGACACCATGGCTCTTGAAGGCTTCCACCGGCGCCGGCGCGCCCTTGTTGGTGGCGCGGCGCAGCGTCATGCGCCAGCTCTTCCCCGTGAGATCGGGGTTCTGCTCCGATCCCGACAGCGCGAACTCCTTCTTGATGATGCTCTGCGTCAGGATGAACCAGGAATAATCGTAGCCGGTCGACATGATGTATTTGAGCTGGCCGAGCGTGTCGGAGCCGGGAAACAACGGTGCCGGCAATCGAGTGCCGGTCGCGTCGAACCACATCGAGGAGGGGCCGGGCAGGATGCGGATGCCGTGGCGCGGCCAGATTGGATTCCAGTTCTGGATGCCCTCGACATAGTGCCACATGCGGTCGCGGTTGATCAGCCGCGCGCCGGCCTTTTCCGTGATGCCGATCATGCGGCCGTCGACGTGCTCCGGCACGCCGGAGATCATGAATTTCGGCGGCTCGCCGAGCCGCTTCGGCCAGTTCTGCCGGACCAGGTCATGATTGCCGCCGATGCCGCCGGAGGCGACGATCACGGCCTGCGCCTTCAACGAAAATTCACCGATCGCATTACGCGAGGAGCTCTTGCCGCGCTCGACATTGCTCGGCTCGAGGATGACGCCGCTCACGCCGTCGACCGTGCCATTGGTGACCGACAGCGCGTCGACGCGGTGGCGAAACTTGAAGACCAGCCGTCCGGATCTCGCCGCCTCGCGCGCGCGGCGCTCGAACGGTTCGACGATGCCGGGTCCGGTGCCCCAGGTGACGTGAAAGCGTGGCACCGAATTGCCGTGGCCCATTGCGTCATAGCCGCCGCGCTCGGCCCAGCCGACCACGGGAAAGATGCGATGGCCCATCGCGCGCAGCCAATCGCGCTTCTCGCCAGCGGCAAACGCCACATAGGCCCCGGCCCATTTGCGCGGCCAGTAATCCTCGTCGCGGTCGAAGCCGGCGGTGCCGAGCCAGTCCTGCAAGGCGAGATCGAAGGAGTCCTTGATGCCGAGCCGGCGCTGCTCCGGCGAATCGACCAGGAACAATCCGCCGAACGACCAGAACGCCTGGCCGCCGAGCGATTGCTCGCCCTCCTGGTCGAGGACGATCACGCGCTTGCCGGCGTCCGCAATCTCCGTTGCGGCCACCAGTCCCGACAGTCCCGCGCCGACGACGATGACGTCCGCCTGCTCCGTCATGAGTTCCCCCCTGTAGTTATCCGGATTGAAGCCTGCGGTTGCAGCTGAGATCAAGGGCGCGAGGCGTAAGAGTCCGTTAACTTGTTCCACTTTGGGCCGAAGCGGGCTTGGTGCAGCGCCGACGCAACACTGGATTTGAATTTGTTTTCAGCGAGCCGGGCTGCCTAGACAAAACCACGGTTAGGACGGACGCTAGCGGCGCATCACCACCAGACACACAGATTTGAAATCGACTGGGGCGGGGGACATGAAGCTTCTGACGGCGTTGCTCGCGGCGGGTCTCTTGATCGCGGGCATGGGGGCCTCTCACGCGGTGGTTCGGATCGCGGATGATCGTGGCGGCCGGATCGGAACCTACGTCGACAGATACCAGGATCTGCGCCAGTCCGGTGAAACCGTCATCATCGACGGCCTTTGCGCTTCGGCCTGCACCATCGTCCTCGGCGCGATCCCGCGCGACCGCATCTGCGTGACCTCGCACGCGACGCTTGGCTTCCACGCCGCCTGGGATTTCGGTACCAACGGCCGCGCCATCACCAATCCCGAAGCCACCCAGATGCTCTATGCGATGTATCCCTCGCAGGTGCGGCGCTGGATCTCGCAGCGCGGCGGGCTCACCCCGCACATGATCTTCCTCAGGGGCAAGCAGCTCCAGGCCATGTACAAGCCCTGCTATCTGGACGCGCAGGCTTCGACCAGACAGCCTTTGCGCCGGCCTCTTCCGTCAGCGGAACAGCTGGAGTCCGCCCGGGGCCAGCTGGCCCACTAAATCCATCAGCACGACGTGACCTCAGTGGTCGTTTCCCCGCCGGCGGCGCTTGCTCGCCCGCGGGCCAACGCCTATTTGAAAGGCAGGGAACCGGGCTTGTCGCCCCGATCGTTGTCATGGCTCAACCACTGCACCCCGCAACTTCGGTATCGGACAATTCGCCCACTGCCGGCAGGGCGTCGTCCATGCTGGTGTGTGCGGGCGCGGGCCTCGGCGGTCTAGCCGTGCTCGCGGCGCTGGCACTGTGGTTCCACTACGGTACCCAGGTGTTTTTTGAGACGATCAGGACCGGCCTGTCCGCCTGCTTCTGACCCAGGGACAACAGGAAGTTTTCCGACCATGAGCTCCACCGCCCGCCCGCTGGTGATCGCGACCACCTTCGCCGCAAGCCTCGTCGTCGGGCTCCTCGTGATATTCTGGGCGATGGGCGGTGTGAGCAAGGTCGCGCAGCCCGTCGCGATCGGCGGGCCGTTCCAGCTTACGGACCAGAACGGCAAGACCGTCACCGACAAGAGCCTGAAGGGCAAGCCGACCCTGATCTTCTTCGGCTACACCCATTGCCCCGACGTCTGCCCGACCTCGCTGTTCGAGATCTCGGAAGTGCTGCGTGCGATGGGCAGGGATGCCGACAAGATCAATGCCTATTTCATCTCGGTCGATCCCGAGCGCGACACGCAGGCCGCGATGAAGGACTATCTGTCGAGTTTCGATCCGCATCTGGAAGGCCTCAGCGGCGATCCCGCGGATATCGCCAAGGTGATCACGTCCTACCGGGTCTACGCCAAGAAGGTCCCGACCAAGGATGGCGACTACACCATGGACCATACCGCGCTGATCTATCTGATGGACCGCGACGGCCGCTTCGTCTCCCCCTTCAACCTGAAGCGCAGCCCGGAAGAGGCCGCGACCGAACTGAAGCGGTATCTCTGAGGTCTGCTCAATCGCGACGCGAACTCCGCTCCACCTCTCCCGCTTGCGGGGGAGGTCGGCGCGCTCGAAGAGCGCGGCGGGTGGGGGCTCTCTCCACGTTGGGAGTCTCGCCCGCGGAGACACCCCCACCCGGACCCTCCCCCGCAAGCGGGAGAGGGAGCGCACCCCACCCAGGCCATAATCCCCGCTCGCGTTCCCGGCGGGATGGTCTATAAGGCCCTCCGATCCCAACGAAATCCCGTTAATCTCCGCCGATGGCCCCATCGCAACAGGCGAAATCGCCCAAAACTGTCCGTGGCCTCCTGACCGGGCTGGTCGTCGGCGCTTGCCTGTTCTCGACGGCGCCGAGCGCCGAGGCGCAGGCGCCCGCCAAGCCGGTGGCCCCCGCGACGCCTCAAGCCGCTGCGCCCAAGGCCGCGCCCCAAGCCGCCGCCCCCCAGGCCGTGCCTGGCTTCTGGGACCCCCGGCGGCGCCCCGAGCGGCCGGACCTGTCGCGCCTGACCGTGATCCGCTTTTTGACCGAGACCGACTACCCGCCGTTCAACTACACCGGCGCTGACGGCAATCCGGCCGGCTTCAATGTCGATCTCGCCCGCGCGCTCTGCGACGAAATCAAGGTCACCTGCACGGTGCAGATGCGCCGCTTCGAGACGCTGGTCGATGCGCTCACCTCCAACCGCGGCGACGCCATCATCGCCTCGATGGCGGTGAGCCCCCAGCTCCGCGCCCGCGTTGACTTCACCGATCCCTATTACCGCATGCCGGCGCGCTTCGCCTCGCGCAAGGACGCGGTGATGCCGGAGATCCGCCCGGAATATCTCGAAGGCAAGAAGGTCGGCGTCATCGCAGGCTCCGCGCACGAGGCGTATCTGAAGGCGATGTTCACCGACGCCGAGCTGCACGGCTATCCCAACGACGACGCGCTGCGCACAGCTTTACGCAAGGGCGAGGTCGATTTCATCTTCGGCGACGCCATCTCGCTCGCCTTCTGGATCAACGGCACCGATTCGGGTGATTGCTGCGCCTTCTCCGGCGGCCCCTTCGTCGAGAGCCGTTTCTTCGGCGAGGGCATCGGCATTGCCGTACGCAAGGGCAATGACGTGCTGCGCCAGGCCCTGAACTGGGCGCTGTTCCGCGTCTGGGAAAAAGGCCGCTACACCGATCTGTGGCTGCGGTATTTTTCGGTGAGCCCGTTTTAGCTTCTTTGCCTCTCCCCGCCTGCGGGGAGAGGCCGGATTGCATCGTCAGAT
>NZ_LUUB01000053.1:5472-20644 GCF_001641635.1 Bradyrhizobium centrolobii | reverse complement strand
CGCCGCGAGTTCGTCTCTCACCGTGATCGCGGACGCAGCCCCTCACCCCAACCCTCTCCCCGTAAGAACGGGGAGAGGGAGTAAGTGCCGGCGACGGCTCGCAACTTTTGCATTCTGCCCGGAAATCGCTAATTTCCGCGGCCCGGAGGCCCCTTAATGTCCGTTATCGATCTTGCCGCTAGCCCGAGCGATCTGCGTGCGCTCGCCGAACAATCCAACGCCTGGCCGTTCGAGCAGGCGAAGGCGCTCGTCGCGCGGCTGAACAAAAAGCCCAAGGACGAGGTGCTGTTCGAGACCGGCTACGGCCCGTCCGGCCTGCCGCATATCGGCACGTTCGGCGAGGTCGCGCGCACCTCGATGGTGCGGCATGCCTTCCGCGTGCTGACCGAGGACAAGGTCAAGACGCGCCTCCTTGCTTTCTCCGACGACATGGACGGCCTGCGCAAGGTGCCGGACAACGTGCCGAACAGGGACCTCTTGGCGCAGTATCTCGGTCGTCCGCTCACTGCCGTGCCGGATCCGTTCTCAAACGAATATCCCTCGTTCGGCGCCGCGAACAACGCGCGCCTGCGCGCCTTCCTCGATCATTTCGGCTTCGACTACGAGTTCGCGAGCTCGACCGACTACTACAAATCGGGCCGCTTCGACGCGACGCTTCTGAAAATGCTCGCCGCCTACGATCAGATCATGGCGATCATCCTGCCGACGCTGGGGCCGGATCGCCGCGCCACCTATTCGCCGTTCCTCCCGATCAGCAAGACCACCGGAATCGTGCTCCAGGTGCCGATGATCCGCCGCGATGTTGCCGCGGGCACGGTGACCTACATCGATCCGGACAGCGGCGAAGAGGTCGAAACCCCCGTCACCGGCGGCAACGTCAAATGCCAGTGGAAGGCCGACTGGGCGATGCGCTGGGTCGCGCTCGGCGTCGATTACGAAATGGCCGGCAAGGACCTGATCGATTCGGTGAAGCTCTCGGGTGCGATCGCCAAGGCGCTCGGCGCCGCGCCGCCCGAAGGCTTCAACTACGAGCTCTTCCTCGACGAGAAAGGCCAGAAGATCTCGAAGTCGAAGGGCAACGGCCTCACCATCGACGAATGGCTGCGCTACGCCTCGCCGGAATCGCTGTCGCTGTTCATGTATCGCGAGCCGAAGGCGGCCAAGCGGCTCTATTTCGACGTCATCCCGCGCAACGTCGACGACTATCAGCAGTTCATCGACGGCTTCCCGAAGCAGGATGGAAAGCAGCAGCTCGGCAATCCCGTCTGGCACATCCACAACGGCAACCCGCCCAGGGGCGACATGCCCGTCACGTTCCAGCTCCTACTCACGCTGGTGTCGTCGTCGAACGCGGAGAATGCCGAGACGCTGTGGGGCTTCATCGGCCGCTATCGTCCCGGCGTGACGCCGCAGACGCATCCGAAGCTGGATGCGATGGTCGGCTACGCCATCAACTATTATCGCGACTTCGTGGCGCCGACCAAGCAGTTCCGCGTGCCCACCGACACCGAGCGCGCCGCGTTGCAGGATCTGCGCGATGCGCTGTCGCAACTGCCGCAGGACTCCTCGGCCGAGGACATCCAGAACGTCGTCTACGAGATCGGCCGCCGCGAGCCTTTCCTCGATCAGGTCAAGAAGGGCAAGGACGGCCGTCCCGGCGTCACGCTCGACTGGTTCAACATGCTCTACCAGGTGCTGCTCGGCCAGGAGAAAGGCCCCCGCTTCGGCTCCTTCGTCGCCGTCTACGGCATCCAGAACGCGGTGAACATGATCGACGGCGCGCTGGCGCGGAGCGCGTGAGAGACGTGTAGCCCGGACGGAGCGGAGCGAAATCCGGGGTCTTCACAAGCTGCACCAGCCGTCCCGGATTGCGCTTCGCTCCATCCGGGCTACGGATTCCGAGTTATAGGCGCAACTCATCTCCCCAATGTCGTCCCGACGAAGGCCGGGACCGATTACCCCAGGCAGGAGCCGCGGCACGAGACTGGTAACCGCGAGTCTTCGCCAAACCGCTTCCTGTGGTTATGGTCCCGGCCTTCGCCGGGACGACGGTGTTGGTTTGGGCGCCAGCAACGCATCTCATGCGCAGTCGCTGGCTTTCGCCAGGACGACGATCCCATGGTGCCACCTTCGTCTCGCCCTTCAGATCGACCGCAGCACGTAGCGGCGGTTGTCCTTCTGCACCGGGCGCGCGTTCATGGGATAGAGCTTTGCGAAGGCGGCGACATCGGCGCTGGCGACCTGGATCGGATCGGTCAGCAGCAGCCATTCGACGACCTCCGAGCAGGGCGGCGTCGTCAGCGAGCCGGAATAGCGGAAGTAGCTGAGCTTCTGTGGCAGCATGGCATTGGGGTTGATGCCCGCATCCGCCTTCACCGCGGGCCCTTCCGCAGCCGGCATGGTCTTGACGATCTGGCTGAAGGTCGCGTTCGGTCTGCCCTCGGCCATCAGCACGCCGACCACGGCGAGCCCGCCAGTGTCGGCGCGATGGACAAAATGCGCCTCCATCGGAAAGTTCTTTCCACCGATCGTGTGCTCGCTCGGCCGGTGGAAGTGGACCTGAAGCAGCTTGTACTTGACGTCGCCGAGCGTCAGCGTGCTGCCTTCTGCGAAGTTGAGCTGGATCGTGTGCCCGTTGTTGACGATCGTGTCGACGCTCCTGGCCCACCTCAGCTTCAGGGCGGGCAGTTGCGATTTGATCGTCGCCTCGATGTCGATCGGCGATTGTTGCAGGCCGACCGCGCAGGCCTTGTTGGCCGCGTCGAGATCGCCCCATTTGGCGGGACCGCCGGCGCCCTCATAGCTCCAATGCGCGCCTTCGGCCGCAAATGCCGGCTTGCACAGCGGACACAGCGCAAGACCTGCCAGCGCCTTCAATGCATGACGTCGATTCATCATATTCCCCCTCAAGATGAACTTGGTGCGCACGATGCGCGCAACCTAGGGGAGAGGCGCGGTGAGTCGCAATGGCGATCGCGGCCGATCGCGCGTCGAGGGCAAGTTTACGCCTTCTTCCGAAATGTCTCCAGCACAGCCGCGACGATCTTCTGTCCGTTCCTGCGCAGTTTTTTCGGATCGTCGGTGTGCGGCAGCAGCAGCCCGATCTTGCAGATCATGGCGTCGATCATCCGGCTGAGCGGGTCGACGTCATCCGCGTGCAACTCGCCGTCGCGCTTCAGGGCTCGCAGCGTCGCGATCAGGAGCGCGGTCGGATAGGTCTCCTCGATCTCGCGATAGCGCGCTTCGCCGAGCACGGCCTGCGCCTCCTGGATCACGATGCGCGCATAGTCCGGCTGCTCGCAGGCGTCGAGATAGGCCTCGATGCCGGCGCTGAGCCGATCCCAAATCTTGCGCTCGTTCCGTGCCGCGGCCTCGATTCTGATCGCCGCCTCGCGTTGCATGGCGACCACGACGGCGTCGAACAGCGCCTTCTTGTCCTCGAAGTGGTGGTAGAACGCGCCACGCGTGACCCGCGCCGCCCGCGAGATCGCCTCCATGCCGGCGGCCTGGAATCCGCTCGCCGCAAACGCCTCGCGGCCGGCGTCGAGCAGCGCCTGCCTCGTGGCCTCGCTGGACGACAGGATCGTGCGTGAACGCTTCGTCTTCGATCTCTCGGAGCTCTGCGCGCAGTCCGGCGTTTCGACCGACGCGGTCAGGCGCAAGCTGTTCGGCGACGCATCGCAGGTGGCGGCGTAGCCCGCCCACATTCATCCTCGAACTCAGGGAGCACCGGACCCATGGCCGATCCACGCGTGAAATCCGTCGGTGATATCGAGAGCCGGCATCTCTTCGACATCGTCGTTGATCTCGATCCCCGCATCAATTTCGGCGCCGGCCCGGTCGGGCAGCGCGTGCTGTTCGGGGCCGCCAAAGGCTCGTTCGAGGGACCGCGCCTGCGAGGTGCTGCGGGGTGGCGGCGACTGGGCGTTGTTCCGCTCTGATGGCGCCATGACCCTCGATGTCCGCCCGTCGCTGCGGACGCATGACGGCGAGCTGATCTACATGACCTATGGCGGCCGCTGGATCACGCCGCAGGATCTGCGCGCCGACATGGCCGACCCCGCGCGGCGCACCCAGATCGATCCCGCCGGATATTATTTCCGCACCAATCCGCTGTTCGAGACCGGCTCCAAGGCGTACGCCTGGCTCAATGACATCGTCTGTATCGGCAAGGGCTATCTTGTCGAAGGCGCCATTGCCTACAAGGTCTTCGAAGTGCTGTGAGGCGCCCGTGGATGCGCTGCCCTCGGGCTCACTGGCTCGCCCACACGATCCGCGCGATCCAGGCGACCTCGCCGAGGGCGATCGTGCGTTCGGCCTGAGTCAGATCGAGCGGCTGCAATTCCAGCGCCTTGGTCGTGCGGCGCTTCAGCGTCGTCACCATCACCGCGCCCGATCTGGTCTTCACCACCACGCGGTCGCCTTTCCGGACCGGCGCGCCCGGCGAGACCAGAATGATGTCGCCGTCGCGATAGGCAGGCTGTAGCGCGTCGCCGGAAATCTCCAGCGCGAAAGTGTGGCCGTCCTCGGCGGTAGGAAGCGCAACCTGGTTCCAGCCTTTGCCGGAGGGAAAGCCGCGGTCGTCGAAATAGCCGTTTCCCTCCGCCAGCGCGAAACCGATCAGCGGCACCGAGCGGCCGTCGCCCGGGCTGTCATCGATCAGCTTGACGAAGGTCTCGATCGACGAACCGGCTGCGGTGAGCGCCTTGGCGATCGATTCTGTCGATGGCCAGCGCTCGCGGCCGTCGGCGGTGACGCGCTTGGATTTGTTGAAGGTGGTGGGATCGAGCCCGGCGCGCTTGGCAAGCCCCGACGGCGACAGGCCGGCGCGCGCCGCCAACCGATCCAGCGCGCCCCAGATCTGGTCGTGGGTCAGCATCCTCTGCGCTTTGGCCTGCCTGACCATGGAAGGTCCAGCCCGTCGCAACTCAGGAAAACTGTCCTCAAATCAACCGGTTTTCCGTTTTCCGTGCAAGAGGCGGCAGGCAAGTCTTGAGTTCGCGAGGGGCCGCCATTACGGTCGCGCCCGGGTTCGCCGCCCCTTGAGACGAAAAAACCCAAGAGACTCAAAGAGCAAACAGGGCCCCCAGCAGGTGGTCAAGATCTACAAAATCTGTGCGGCCTCCGCCTGGCGCGAGGCGGAACGGCAGGGTGTGTACCGGGGTAGCGCCGATGACGCGCGCGACGGTTTCATCCATTTCTCGACCGCGTCCCAGGTTCCCGAGACCGCGCGCAAGCACTTCTTCGGGCAGCGCGCGCTGTTCCTGGTCGAGGTCGACGGCGATGCGCTCGGCGCCGAACTGCGCTGGGAGCGTTCGCGCAATGACGAGCTGTTCCCGCATCTCTATGGTGAGCTCGATCTCGGCGCGGTGATCTCGGTGATCAACCTCGCCATGCGCTCGGACGGCGGTCACGACATTCCGGAGCTTCTACCGTGATACGCGCCTTCGATGCCCTGTCGCTTCCGGTCCTGCGCTGGCTCGATCCGGAGGATGCGCATCGGCTTGCGATCCAGGGCCTGCGCTTCCTGCCGCCGACCAAGCCGCGCGACGACGATCCCAAGCTCGCGGTGCGCGCCTTCGGCCTCAACTTTCCCAATCCGATCGGCATGGCCGCGGGCTTCGACAAGAGCGCGGAGGTGCCGGATGCGCTTCTTCGGCTCGGCTTCGGCTTCGTCGAGATCGGCTCGGTGACGCCGAAGCCGCAGAGCGGCAATCCGCGGCCGCGGCTGTTCCGCCTCGAGCGCGACGAGGCCGTCATCAACCGGATGGGCTTCAACAATGACGGCGCCGAGGCGGCGCTACGGCGGCTCGCCGCGCGCGCGCAGAACGGCGGCATCGTCGGCGTCAATGTCGGTGCCAACAAGGATTCGCCCGACCGCGTCGCCGATTACGTCAAGCTGATCGAGACTTTTGCACCGGTCGCGAGCTATTTCACCGTCAACGTCTCCTCGCCGAACACGCCGGGCCTGCGCAACCTGCAGGAAGGCGCGCTGCTCGACGATCTCCTCGCAAGAGTGATCGACGCGCGCGAGCGGGTGCGCCAGAAGGCCGGTGACACCCCGGTGCTGCTCAAGATCGCGCCGGATCTCAGCCTCGCCCAGCTCGACGACGTCGTGCAGGTCGCGCGCTCGCGCCGGGTCGACGGCATGATCGTGTCGAACACGACGATCGCGCGGCCGAGCACGCTGCGAGAGGAGATGCGTGCCAAGGAGCAGGGCGGCCTGTCCGGCCGGCCGCTGTTCCGCCTGTCGACGCGCATGGTCGCGGAGACCTATGTACGGGTCGAGGGCGCGTTCCCGCTGATCGGCGTCGGCGGCGTGGATTCCGGAGGTGCCGCGCTGACGAAAATCCGCGCCGGCGCGAGCCTGATTCAGCTCTATTCGTCGTTGGTCTACAAGGGCCTTGGCCTCGTTGACGAGATCAAGCGCGATCTCGCCTCCACGCTGCTGCGCACGGGCCGGGATTCGCTTTCCGAAATCGTCGGCGCCGATGCCGCGACGTTGACTGCGGAAGACTGGCCGGGGATGTAGTGCGGTCTCGTGCCCCGGATGCAGCGCAGCGCGCCGTCTTCGGCGTGGTGCGCTGCTGATCCGGGGCCCACAGCCGCTGGGTCCCGGCTCTGCGTCGCGTCATTTCATGCCACGCCGTGTCCGGGACACGACCATCTTCCGAGGCCCCGTAGCCCGGATGGAGCGCAGCGTAATCGGGGAGCTGTCCGCTGGCACGAAGACCCCGGATTACGCTGCGCTCCATCCCGGCTACGATTTTGAAAACGTCGCCCTGAACAGTACCGGATAGCGCGCACCTTGCAAGCCGCCGCGCGCGACGTAGAAGGCGATCAGCGCGCTCCACAGTCCGGTATTGCCGAACGATTGCAGCGCCCACCAGGTGCCGAGGAAGATCGCGAGCGAGGCCAGCATCAGGTTGCGCATCTCGCGCGCCCAGGTGGCGCCGACATAGATGCCGTCGAAGCCGAAGGCGAACACCCCGGGCACGGGCGCGAGCACGATGAACAGCAGGAAGTCGCGCGCGCGGCGGCGCACGTCTTCGCTCGCCGTCATGAAGTCGATCATGGCCGGCCCGAACAGGGCGAACAGCACCGCGACCACCAGCGCGAAGCCGAGCCCCCACAGCAGCACCAGCCGGGTCGAATCGGCAAAGCCCTTGGCGTCGCGCGCGCCAAAGGTGCGGCCGCAGAGCTGCTGGGCCGCATTGGCGAGGCCGTCGAGGAAGAAGGCGCTGACCAGCAGGAAGTTGTTGAGCACGGAGTTCGCGGCCAGCGTGACGTCGCCGGCGCGCGCGCCCTTGGCGGTGAAGAACAGGAACACCGCGATCAGCGCCGCGGTGCGGATCATGATGTCGGAGTTCACCGCCAGCATCCGCATCAGCTTCGCCCGGTCGAACAGGGTTGTGCGGGGAACGGCAAAGCCGCCATCCGCATAGCGGCGGCAGACGATCACGCCGAGCACGAAGCCGACCGTTTCCGACAGCAGCGCGGCGATCGCCGCGCCCGCAATGCCGGTGTCGTAGACCAGCACCAATAGGATCGTCGCCACCATGTTGATGAGGTTGATGACGATCTGCAGCAGCAGTGCGGGATTGGCGCGGGCCTGCCCGACCAGCCAGCCGAGGATGACATAGTTGGCGAAGGCGAACGGCGACGACCAGATCCGGATCATGAAGTAGGTTTTTGCGGCGCGCGTGACGCCCTCGCTGCCGCCCATCAGGTCGAACAGCCCGCCGGCCAGCGGCACTTGCAGCGCGATCAGCGCAGCGCCGATCAGGCCCGCGACGATGAAGCCGCGCACCAGGATTGCGCTCAGTTCGTGCGCCTCGCCCGCGCCGAGCGCCTGCGCGGTGAAGGCGAGCGTGCTCATGCGCAGGAAGGCGAACAGCCAGAACAGGCAGTCGAAGATCACGGAGGCCATGGCGACGCCGCCGAGCAGCGCGGCGTCGTCCAGCCGTCCGATCGCGGTGGTCGAAACCACGCCGATCAGCGGCGTGGTGAGGTTCGCGACCATCGCGGGACCGGCGATGGCGAACACCTGGCGCGTGCCGACCCTGGGATGAACCGGTGCGTGCATGTCAGAACACGAGCACCATGCCGTCTTCGGCAGCGAGATGCGCGATGTCCTTAAGGCGCGACAGCATGTCGTCGCTCATATGGGTGAGGACGAGCCGCTTGGCGCCGATTTCGGGCAAATGCTGTTCCAAGGTCTTCAGGCTGAGATGGTTCTTCACCACCTTCTCGTACATATAGGCCTCGGCGATGAAAAGGTCCGCACCATGCGCCAGCGGAATGAGCGTCTCCGTCCATTCGGTATCGGCGCTGTAGGCCAGCGTGCGGCCTTCGGCCTCGACGCGATAGCCGAGGAACGGCCCGCCGGATTCACCGTGCACGACGGGGTAGGGCGTCACCATCACCGCGCCGAAGCTGCGGCTCTGCTCGGGCGCGAGTTCGACGACGGATAGCTCGAAGCGCTGTTTGGTTTTGGAGGAGTGCTCGAACAGCGCCTCCATCACCTGCGTCAGCCGCGTCTCGATCCCTTGCGGGCCCGCGATGGTGAGCCGCCGCGTCCGTCGCGAGAATTGCGCGTCGAGCAGGAAGAACGGCAGCCCTGCAAAGTGGTCGCCGTGGAAATGCGTGATCAGGATGAGATCGATGTCGTTGCGATCGATTTCGATCCGCTTCAGCGCCGGCAAGGCCGACGCGCCGCAATCGATCAGGAAATTGGCCTGCCGTCCCGTGACGTGGAAGCAGGTGTTGAGCCTGCCGCCCGAGCCGAAGGCATCGCCGCAGCCGACAAAGCGCAATTGCATCGGCTGTGCACTCCGTGAGAACTCAGCGGCCGCGTGGTGCGCCGAAGACGCGCGACAGCAGCCAGATCGGGATCACGATGACAGCGCCAAGCAGGAAGTAGCGCCACAGCCAGTTGACGGCGTCGAAGCCGAGATCCCACAGGCGCTGGAACAAGAGACGGATGCTGTAGATGATATTCCAGGGATCGAAGCCGATCGCGGCGAGCACGACGCCGACCAGGATCGAGAGCAGGATCAGGCGGAACGCGACCGCCAGCGGCGAGCCGCCAAGAAAGCGGTTCAGGCCATCGCTGTGGCCGGCCGGCAAGTCCCTGACGTCGTTGGCCATCGCAAAAAACTCCTCGCGGGGGTAGTCCCGATTATAGGCACGGCGGGGCACATGGGGAACCCGCGTCCGGCCGTCAATCGGCTTACTGCATTTTAATCCGACAGCCCGGCAAAAGCGAACACTGCCAGAGTCCGGCCTCGTTTGAGGGACAGCCATCCAGCGAGTCGCCGGAAAGCAACAGCCGGTAAGGTAAATGCGCGTCTTCATGTCGTGTGAACGGCTGTCAATTGCCCCCGGTCGTTTCCGGCTCATAAGAGGGCGTGCGGCACCGCTTGAGGTGTTGCACAGGTCGCTCGGCTCGAACGGTTTGACGAGCCAAGTTCCTGAGAAGTCCTTGGGACCGCCGCCGGGGCCAATTAACGGTTCTCTGCGCATAGGCTGGCTGACGTTGCGCTGGCCGGCGGCGGGACCATTTTTTTGCGCTGGGGCGCGGTGAAATTGATCGAATCGGTGCGAGCCGCGGGCTCGATTCACCTCTCCCACAGGGAGAGGTCGGATCGCATCGACAGATGCGATCCGGGTGAGGGGTTACGGTCTCGACTGAGCGCCGCGGCCCCTCACCCGGATTGCTGCGCAATCCGACCTCTCCCCGCTGGGGAGAGGTGAATTGCGGTTTAAGCTTCAAGCTCCGCCGCTTCTGTCTTCAGCATCTTTTCCAGTGTCTCCAGCCGGTCCGCCTCGCGCGGCGGCTTGTCCCAGCGCAGGCGGCTGATGCGGGGGAAGCGCATGGCGACACCGGATTTGTGCCGCGGCGAGCGTTGCAGGCCCTCGAAGGCCACTTCCAGCACCAGCCCCTTGTAGGGCTCATGCACGACGTGACGGACGGGACCGAATTTTTCCGTGGTGTTGCGGCGTACGAAGCGGTCGATCTGCAGCAGCTCCTCGTCCGTGAAGCCGAAATAGGCCTTGCCGACCGGCACCAGCTCGTCGCCGCTGTCACCCTCGGTCCAGACGCCGAATGTGTAGTCGGAATAGTAGGACGAACGCTTGCCATGGCCGCGTTGCGCATACATCAGCACGGCGTCGATGATGTGCGGATCGCGCTTCCACTTCCACCATTGTCCCTTCGGCCGTCCCGGCAGGTAAGGCGCATCGCGCCGCTTCAGCATCACGCCTTCGACGGCGGCCGCATCCTCGCCGGCGCCTGCGCTCACCGGATCGGCGCGCGCCGCAGTGAGCGCCTCCCAGCTTGCGAAGGGGACGGTCGGCGACAGGTCGATGCGGGGATCGTCGAGTTTCCTGACGAACGTCTCTAGCCGCTCGCGCCGCTCGGCAAAGGGCAGTTCGCGCAAGTCGTTCTCGTCGTCGCCGAGCAGGTCATAGGCGCGCAGATGGATCGGAAAGTCCTTGATCAGCTTTGGCGAGACGACCTTGCGGTTGAGCCGCTGCTGCAGAACGTTGAAACTCTGCACGCGGCCGTCGCGCAGGATCAAGAGCTCACCGTCGATCGCGCCGGGCAGTCGCAGCGCCGGCACGAGATCCGGAAAGCTCCCCGTGATGTCCTCGCCGGTGCGCGAATAGAGCCGCGCCGTGATGTGGCCGCGGTCGTCGCGGCCCGCGACCGCCTGCACGCGGATGCCGTCCCACTTCCACTCGGCGATGTAGTCGGCGGGATCGAGCGTCGCGAAATCCGTCCCCTCGATCGCATGCGCCAGCATCACTGGGCGGAACGGCGCGGGATCGCGATTGACGGGCTTCTCAGTGCGGCCCTCCAGCCAGGCGAACAGGTCGAGATAGGGCGGTGAGAGGCCCGGCCAGATCAGCTCGACCTCATGCGGGTCCTTGTCGCCGAGCGCGGCCGCCGCGGTTTTTGCAAGACGCGCGGAAATGCCGATGCGCAGCGCGCCGGTGACGAGTTTCAGAAGCGCCCAGCGGCCGGTCTCGTCGAGCTCGTCGAGCCAGCGTGTGAGCTGTGCCGGCAGCTCGGTCTTGCCGAGCGTGCGGAGTGTGGTGACGACTTCGGTCAGCGTCGGGGGCGGCGGGTTGTTGTGGTTGCGCGGGCGCAGGGACTCATCATTATCTCGCCCGGGGTACCCCCCTCCCTGGCCCTCCCCCGCATCTGCCTTTGCTGAAGCTTCGGCGGACAGGAGCGGGGAGGGAACGGAGAGGCTCGTGCGTCCATCACTGCCGAAATTGTTGTCAGTTGTCGTGTTCGTCGATTGCCGCGTGCGCTGCTGCGCTCCCTCCCCCCTCCTGTCCGCCGAAGCTTCGGCGAAGGCGGATGCGGGGGAGGGCTGGGGAGAGGGGTAGCCCGGAAAAGATTTGTCGTTGTTGACGACTCCCTTCGGCCACATCAGCGCCACCGTCTCCGAAAGATCGCCGACGTAGTCATACGACAGTCCGAACAGCACGGGATCGGTGCGCGCCGCGATCAGGTCGCGGATCAGTGCCGGCTTGGCGTGCTTGAAGCTGAGTGCGCCGGTGAGTGCGGCCAGCGCATAGCCGCGGTCGGGATCGCCGACTTCGTGGAAATAGCTGGTGATCAGCCGCAGCTTGTTGTTGCGGCCGGGCTCGTAGGCGAGACGATCGAGAAGCTCGGCGAAGCGGTTCATGCTTCGGCCTCGTCGCCAAGCGGCGTCTCGGTCTCCTCCTCGTCGCCATAGCCAACGAGGTCGAGCGGCTGCGCGCGCAAGCCGCGGCTCTTGCACCAGTGCACCAGCGCGTCTTCCTGGCCATGGGTGACCCAGATCTCGCCGGCGCCGGTCGCGGCAATGGTGGCAGTGAGGCCGTCCCAATCGGCGTGATCGGAAATCACCAGCGGCAATTCGACGCCGCGCTGTCGCGCTCGGGCGCGCACCCGCATCCAGCCCGAGGCGAATGCGGTGACGGGATCGGGGAAGCGGCGCGTCCATAAATCGGACGTGGCCGAGGGCGGCGCCAGCGTGATGGTGCCGGCGAGCGCCGCCTTCTTGACGCCCTTCACCGGCCGCAGTTCGCCGAGCTCGATCCCGCGGCTCTGATAATAGTGCGTGATCGACTCCATTGCGCCATGCAGAAAGATCGGCGCGTCGTAACCGGCCTCGCGCAACAGCGCGATCACGCGCTGCGCCTTGCCGAGCGAGTAGGCGCCGACGAGATGCGCGCGCTCCGGAAACAGTGCGACCGACGCCAGCAGCTTCTTCACCTCATCGGCGGCATCGCCGTGCCGAAATACCGGCAGCCCGAAGGTCGCCTCCGTGATGAAGACGTCGCAGGGCACGAGCTCGAACGGCGTGCAGGTCGGGTCGGGTGCATCCTTGTAGTCGCCGGAGGCGACGATGCAGGTGTCCTGGCAGCTCACAGCGATCTGCGCCGAGCCAAGCACGTGGCCTGCCGGGTGAAACTTGACGCTGACATCGCCGAGGCGGATCTCCTCGCCATAGCGGATCGCTTGCGTCGATCCGGCAAAATTCTCGCCGTAGCGCAGCCGCATCATGTCCAGCGTTTCCTGCGTCGCCAGCACCGCGCCGTGGCCGGCGCGCGCATGGTCGGAATGGCTGTGGGTGATCACGGCCCGTTCCACGGAGCGGACAGGATCGATATGGAAGCCGCCCGGCTTGCAGCACAGGCCGGCAGCAGTTGGCAGCAGGATGTCTTGCGGGCGCATGATGGTCATATAGGGCGGCGCTGCCCCAATGTTCACCCGTCATGGGCGGGCTTGACCCGCGCATCCATCCTCTTAAACACTCCCTTTTTTGATGGATTGCCGGGCGCAGACAAGTTTACGCAATCTGCGCAAGGTAGACTGCTATGCCCGGCAATGACGAGCCAAGTTCCATGCCCCTGCGCCTGTTCCTGTCCTCCGGCGATCTGATGGCCGACCGCCGCTTCGAGTTCGCGCGCGACCTCCAGCTCAAGGGCGACCTGCCCGCTGCCGCCGACCTGCTGGAGCAGGCGATCGAGCTTGCACCGAACTTCACCTCGGCCTGGTTCACGCTCGGCGAAATCCGTAAGCAGCTCGGCGAGCGCGATGAGGCCATCGCGGCGTTCCGCAAGGCGCTCGATTCCGATCCCGACGACCAGCACGGCGCCGGCCTGCATCTGATGCGGCTTGGCGACGCGCAACTGGCGGAGATGCCCAAGGCCTATGTGCAGGCCCTGTTCGATCAATACGCTCCGCGCTTCGAGCACGCGCTGATCAACGATCTCGGCTATCGCGCGCCGGCGCTGATCTTCAAGGCGGTGCTGGCCGCGCGCGTTGCCGCGAAGAAGCCCGCCTTCTTCAAGCGTGCCATCGATCTCGGCTGCGGCACGGGGCTTGCGGCCTCAGCTTTCGCAAAACAGGTCGATCATTTCGTCGGCATTGACCTGTCGGCCGGCATGATCAAGGAGGCGCAAGCCACCGGGCTTTATGCCGAGCTCGAAGTCGCCGACATGATTGACGGCCTGCGCGGCAAGGCTGATGCCAGCGCCAACCTCGTCGTCGCGGCGGATGCGTTCGTATACCTCTCCGATCTCGCGCCGGTGCTCATTGAAGCCAAGCGCGTGCTCGCATCCGGCGGCACGCTCGCGCTCACATCGGAGACGCATGACGGCAGCGGCGTCGTTCTCGGCGATGGCCTGCGCTATGCCCATTCCGCGGAATATGTGCGCGGCGTGATCGGCAAGGCCGGACTCAAGCTCCTGACATTGGAGGCGGCGTCTCCACGCAACGAGAACAACGAGCCGGTGCGCGGACTCGTCGTCGTCGCCGAGAAAACTTGAGTCTAGGCGCTGTACTTGCTGCGATTTGAGCGTCATTGCGTCGCAAAGCTGCGACTTCCCACTTGCGACGCCTGCTGCGATGCCAGCACAATGCGCGCACCAGGGAGAAAACAACAATGACGAAGAATCCATCGCGGCGCGATTTCAGCGCCGCCGCGCTCGCCACCATCGCCGCCTCCACTTTGCCCGCGCCTTACGTCCGGGCCGCGGAGAAGAAATATGATGCGGGCGCCAGCGACACCGAAATCAAGATCGGGCAGACCGTGCCACACTCCGGTCCCGGCTCGCTCTATGGCGTGTTGGGCCGCATCGGCGAAGCCTATTTCCAGATGCTGAACGAGAAGGGCGGCATCAACGGGCGCAAGATCAAGTTTCTCACGCTGGACGATGCCTATAGCGCGCCGAAATGCGTCGAGGCGACGCGGCGGCTGGTCGAGCAGGAGGAGGTGCTGGCGCTCTACGGCTCGCTCGGTACCGCGCCGCAGACTGCCGTGCACAAATACCTGAACTCCAAGGGCGTGCCGCAGCTCCTGCTCAACACCGGTGCGTCCAAGTGGAATAATCCGAAAGAGTTCAAGTGGACGATGGCGGGCCTGCCGCTCTATCCGACCGAGGCGTGCATCCTGGCGCGGCACGTCGTCAACGTGAAGCCGAACGCCAAGATCGGCATCCTCTACCAGAACGACGATTTCGGCCGCGACTTCTTGGGTCCCTTCAAGAAGGTGCTGGCCGATGCCGGCGGCACCGCGCAGGTGATTTTGGAGCAGACCTACGATCTCACCGATCCGACCGTGGATTCCCAGCTCATCAATCTCTCGAAGTCGGGCGCTGATGTCTTCTACAACATCACCACCGGCAAGGCGACGTCGCAGTCGATCCGCAAAGTCGCCGAGCTCGGCTGGAAGCCGCTGCAACTGTTGTCGGCGGGCTCGACGGGCCGCTCGATCCTCAACGCCGCCGGGCTCGAGAATGCCACCGGCATCGTCGCCATCCGCTACAACAAGGAGGTCGGCCTGCCGAAGTGGGAGAAGGACCCCGACGTGATGGCGTTCGAGGAGCTGCGCAAGAAATACCTGCCCAGCATCGATCAGGACAACACCATCGCCTTTGCCGGCTACGGCCAGGCCGTGACCATGGGCGAGATCCTGCGTCGCTGCGGCGACGACCTCACCCGCGCCAACGTGCTGAAGCAGGCCTCCACGCTCGCCGGCTTCCACTCGCCCTATTTCCTCGACGGCGTCACCTACAGCTACACGCCGCAGGACTACACGCCGATGAAGACGCTCTACATCTCCACCTTCAGCGGCAAGGACTGGGAGATCTCCGACAAGCCGATGTC
>NZ_LUUB01000053.1:4970-5375 GCF_001641635.1 Bradyrhizobium centrolobii | reverse complement strand
CGCTGCGCGCGAATTCCGGCCTCTCCCCGCAGGCGGGGAGAGGCGAAGAAGCCACCCCTCGACGAACCCATCCCCACGGCTTACCTCTTACGCCGTGCCGCCCCGTACCCTCAAAACATCGGCCGAGCCGGCCGCGCTGCTGCCCGACCGCTTCCAGGCGTGGTTCTCGGCCCGCGGCTGGTCGCCGCGCGCGCATCAACTGGCACTGCTGAAGAAGGCGCGCGAGGACCGCTCCGCGCTGCTGATCGCGCCGACCGGCGCCGGCAAGACGCTGGCGGGATTTCTGCCGACACTGGTGGAGTTATCTTCTGAAGGCGATGCGGCGAGGTCATCGCCGCAAGCTCAGCCGGCACCTCCCTCCTTGCGGGGGAGGTCGACGCTCTCGGGCGCGCGCTCGCGCGCCGG
>NZ_LUUB01000053.1:0-4886 GCF_001641635.1 Bradyrhizobium centrolobii | reverse complement strand
CCCTCCCCCGCAAGGGGGGAGGGAGCGCAGCCGAGCGAGGTGAAGCGGCTCATCTCAACCGGCCGCACCGTTCGGCGCACCGGCGGCCTTCACACCCTCTACATCTCGCCGCTGAAGGCACTCGCCGTCGACATCGCCCGCAACCTCGAGCGGCCGATTGCGGAGATGGGGCTGCCGATCAAGGTCGAGACCCGCACCGGCGACACGCCGGTGTCGCGGCGCCAGCGGCAGCGGCGCTATCCGCCGGATATTTTGCTGACGACGCCCGAGCAACTCGCGCTGCTGCTTTCCTCCGATGACGCGCCGTTCCTGTTCTCCTCGCTCAGGCGCATCGTGCTCGACGAGCTGCATGCGCTGGTGACGTCCAAGCGGGGTGATCTGTTGTCGCTTGGCCTCGCACGGCTGTGGCGGCTTGCGCCCGAGATGCGCGCGATCGGATTGTCGGCGACCGTGGCCGAGCCCGATCAGCTCGCGCGTTTCCTGGTGCCGCAGCCCGGTGGCAAGCCCGCGTCGGCCGACATCGTCATCGCCGGCGGCGCCGCGCCGCCGCTGGTCGAGATGCTCGATACGCGTGAGCGGCTGCCCTGGGCCGGCCACGGCGCACGCCATGCGCTTCCCGAGGTCTATGAGCTGATCAAGCAGAACAAGACCACGCTCGTCTTCGTCAACACCCGCAGCCAGGCCGAGATGCTGTTCCAGGATCTCTGGCGCATGAACGACGACGGGCTTGCGATAGCGCTGCATCACGGCTCGCTCGACGTCGCGCAGCGCCGCAAGGTCGAGGACGCGATGTCGGCAGGACGCCTGCGCGGCGTGGTCTGCACCTCCTCGCTCGACCTCGGCGTCGATTGGGGCGACGTCGATCTCGTCGTCAATATCGGCGCGCCCAAGGGGTCCTCGCGCCTGATGCAGCGCATTGGTCGCGCCAACCATCGGCTTGATGAAGCCTCGCGCGCGGTGCTGGTGCCGGCGAACCGCTTCGAGGTGCTGGAGTGCCGCGTCGCGATCGATGCGATTGCCGAGAATGCGCAGGATACGCCGCCGCTTCGCACCGGCGCGCTCGACGTGCTGGCCCAGCACGTGCTCGGGTGCGCCTGCGGCGAGCCGTTTTTCAGCGACGACCTCTATGGCGAGGTGCGCACCGCCGCGCCTTACGCAAATCTCGCGCGCCAGGATTTCGACGACGTCGTCGATTTCGTCGCCACCGGCGGCTACGCGCTGAAAACCTACGAGCGCTTCGCCCGCATCAAGCAGGACAAGCAGGGGCGCTGGCGCGTCGCCAATCCCAGGGTGCGGCAGAGCTATCGCCTCAATGTCGGCACCATCGTCGAGGAGCCGATGCTGAAAGTGCGACTGGTGCGCTCGCGTTCGACCGGCAGCGGTTCGACCGGCGCGATCGCACGCGGTGGCCGCGTGCTCGGGGAGATCGAGGAATATTTCATCGAAGGCCTGAGTCCCGGCGACACCTTTGTGTTCGGCGGCGAGGTGGTGCGCTACGAGGCGCTGGCCGAAGACCAGGTCTACGTCTCACGCGCCAACGACAAGGATCCCAAAGTGCCGTCCTACATGGGCGGCAAGTTTCCGCTCTCGACCTATCTTGCCGAGCGCGTGCGGCGCCTGCTCGACGACAAGCGCGCCTGGAATGGTCTACCCGAGCAGGTCCGCGACTGGCTGTCGGTGCAGAAGGACGTCTCGCGCGTGCCGGGCGTGCGCGAGCTCCTGGTCGAGACCTTTCCACGCGGCAGCAGGCACTACCTGATCTGCTATCCCTTCGAGGGCCGGCTCGCGCACCAGACGCTCGGCATGCTGTTGACGCGGCGGCTGGAGCGCGCCCGCGCCCGGCCGCTCGGCTTCGTCGCCAATGAATATGCGGTGGCGATCTGGGGGCTCGGCGATGCCTCCTTCATGATCCGCAACGGCCAGCTCGATCTCGATGCACTGTTCAGCCCCGACATGCTCGGCGACGATCTCGAGGCCTGGCTGGCGGAATCCGCGCTGATGAAGCGCACCTTCCGCAACTGCGCGCTGATCTCCGGCCTGATCGAGCGCCGCTTCACCGACGAGGACAAGAGCCGCCGCCAGGTGCTGTTCTCGACCGACCTCGTCTATGACGTGCTGCGCAAGCACCAGGCCGATCACACCCTCCTGCGCGCCGCGCGCGCCGATGCTGCGACCGGGCTGCTCGATCTGCGTCGTCTCGGCGACATGCTCGCGCGTATCCAGGGCCGCATCACGCACCGGGAACTCGATCACGTCTCCCCGCTCGCCGTCCCCGTGATGCTGGAAATCGGTCGCGAGTCAGTTTATGGCGAAGCTGCAGACGAGCTGCTGGCGGAAGCGGCCGATGAGCTCGTCAAAGAAGCGATGTCGTAAACTGCTGTAGCGATGACATTTCGGGACGCCACTCTCTCCACGCCGTCATGCCCGGGCTTGCTCGCCCGGCGAAGCCTTGGCGTAGCCGGGACCCGGGCATTCATGTCTCGCCATCAGCACCGTCATTCCGGGTTCGATGCTTCGCATCGCCCCGGAACGACGGAGAAGGTGGCACGTGGATGGCCGGGACGAGCCCGGCCATGACGGAGCAAGTGGCGCTATCGATAACCTCAACGCGCACGCTGGATGTGGTCAGTGTGTCGCTCCACGCCGATCTCTCCGGCGCGCTCTTCTGGGAGGAACAGCGCCTGCTCGTCGTCTCCGACCTGCATCTGGAAAAAGGCTCGAGCTTCGCCGCGCGCGGCGTGCTGCTGCCGCCTTACGATACGGTCGCGACGCTCGGCCGTCTCGCCGCCGTCATCGCCCGCCACGATCCGCGTGTCGTCATCGCGCTCGGCGACAGTTTTCACGATCGCACCGCGCATGAGCGGCTGTCGGCGGAGGATCGCGACACTGTGGCCGCGCTCCAGGCCGGCCGCGACTGGATCTGGATCTCCGGCAATCACGATCCGCTGCTACCGCGCGATCTCGGCGGCAGCATCGCCGACGAAGTCGCGATCGGGCCGATCACCTTCCGCCACGAGCCGACCGGCGCGCGCGGCGAGATCGCCGGCCATCTGCATCCCAAGGCGCGCGTCTCCGCGCGCGGCCGTTCGATGGAGCGCCGCTGCTTCGCCTGTGACGGCGAGCGCGCCGTGATGCCCGCCTTCGGCGCCTATGCCGGCGGCCTCAGCATCCGCGACGCCGCGTTCGCGAAAATCTTTCCGAGGAATGGTTTTGTCGCCCACCTGCTCGGCGACCGCCGAGTGCACGCCATCGCCGCGTCGCGGTGTTGTTGAGATTTGTAGGGTGGGAGCGAAGCGTAGCCCGCCTCTTTCGTTTCCGCGGAGACAGACAGCGGTGGGTTACGCCTTCGGCTAACCCACCCTACGAGGCTGTGAATCTTTCATTTCGGCTGGGCGGATGTAGCGGAGATCAAGGCCGTCGTGATTCTCTGTGTGCCTTGATTCGGCGGAGGGGATGATGGCTGACGAAGAGCTATTTGGAGAGCTGCCGGAACAGGCGAAGCCGCGAGCAGGTGCAGAGCCGGTTGGAGCGCCGCGGCTGCGCGAGCCGATGCGTGACCAGATCGAACTGCGTGCCGTGGATATCGAGAGCCTGATCGGGCAAGAGCATCCGGCGCGCGTGATCTGGGCCTATGTTGAGGGGCTGGACCTGAGCGAGCTTGAGGATCGGGTCAAGGCGCGGGAGAATACGCCCGGTCATCCGCCGCCATCGCCACGACTGCTGCTGGCGCTTTGGCTTTACGCCACGAGCGATGGCGTGGGCAGCGCGCGTGCGCTGGACCGCCTCTGCGAGAGCCATGACGTCTATCGCTGGCTATGTGGCGGAGTGTCGATGAACTATCACACGCTGTCGGACTTCCGGGTCGGCTGTGCCGACCTGCTCGACCGCCTGCTGAGCGAGCATCTGGCGGCGCTGAGCAAGGCGGGGCTGGTCGATCTGGAGAAGTTGACCCAGGACGGGGTGCGGATACGGGCCAATGCGGGGACCGGATCGTTCCGGCGGGAGGCGACGCTGGATCGGCAGATGGCGCAGGCCCAGGCTGTGGTGGAGGAGCTCAAGCGCGAGGTCGATGCGGATCCGGAAGCCAGCAATCGGCGCATTCGGGCCGCGAGGGAGCGCGCGGCGCGCGAACGCAGCGAGCGGGTGCAGGCGGCGCAAGCGGCGCTGGCCGAGATCAAGCGCAAGCGAAAGCAGCTCGACGAGAAGGGCGGCAATGGCAAAAAGCCGAAGGAGGCGCGGGCCTCCACCACCGACCCGCAGGCGCGGGTGATGAAGATGGCGGATGCCGGCTTTCGTCCAGCCTACAACGTGCAGGTGGCCAGCGCGGCGGGCGAGCTGATCGTGGTCACGGTCGACGTCGACAACAATGGATCGGATCGCGGCCTGATGCGGCCGATGCTGGAACGAACGCGATCACTGCTGGGCCGCTTTCCCCGCCGCCACCTCGTCGATGGCGGTTTCTGCAGCGCCGAGGATATCGAGTGGGCGCATAGCGAAGGCATCGACATCTACTGTCCACCAACGCAGTCCAGGAGCGGTGTCGATCCTTATTTGCCCCGGCATGGCGACGGTCCGGGCGTGTTGGCCTGGCGTGCTCGCATGGCCAGCGAAGACGGCAAAGCTCAGTACCGAGCCCGTACGATCTGCGAATGCATACATGCCCGCTGGCGCAACTGGGACCTGCGGCAATTGACCGTCCGCGGTATCGAAAAGGTCCGCGCCGTCGTCCTCTGGTACGCGCTCACCAACAACATCCTGCAGGGCCACCATCTCGCCAAACCATAGTGGCACCCACAGTCCGCCTCGTCACAGCCCTCGGATCAACTCAACTCGCCATTTCCCTGCCGGCCAATCTCCGCAGATCCAATAGCTTCACAGGCTCTACG
>NZ_LUUB01000052.1 GCF_001641635.1 Bradyrhizobium centrolobii | reverse complement strand
GGTTGTTCCTGTTTAGAGCGAGTCTGCTGATGGGTGGCACGGAACCGATACTGCCATGAGGCCGATGCCAATTGTAGCGGTGAAGCCACCTCGGCAGCTCGTCGGCTCGTTCTTTTGAGGTGTTGTAGGCGCGGGCATAGGCCCACTCGCGCAGGCTGGTCTGGATAAAGCGTTCAGCCTTGCCGTTGGTCTTGGGCGTGTAGGGCCTGGTGCGGATGTGCTTCAGGCCGAGACGTCTGCAGGCTTTGCGGAAGGCAAAGGATTTGTAGCAAGAGCCGTTGTCGGTCATGACCCGCTCGACCTTGATGCCCAGGCTGGCGTAGTAGGCGATCGCTGCCTTGAGGAAAGACACGGCACAGCTCCTTCGCTCGCTCTTCATGACCTTGCTGAAGGCGATGCGGGAGGCATCGTCGATACAGACGTGGACGTATTCCCAGCCAGGTCCTTCACCGCGGGCACGCAGGCTGCTCTGGCCAGTTCGATCACCGGTGATGCGATGGCCTACACGGTTGAACTTGCCGAGCTTTTTGATGTCGATGTGGATCAACTCCCCGGGATGTTCGCGTTCATAGCGCCGCACCAGCTCGGCTGGCTCCAGGTCGCGCAACCGGTTCAATCCCAACCGTTGCAGGATGCGGCTGACGGTCGCCGGAGAGATCCCGACCTCGGCCGCAATCTGCTGGCCGGTGTGGCGCTGCCGGCGCAACACCTCGACCGCAGCGCNTGTGGCAGGCAGGGTTTGGCTCGGCGATGAAAGGGGCCGTGAGGAGCGATCACGCAACCCGTCCACGCCTTCCTCGCGGAAGCGCTTGACCCATTTGGCAACCGTTTTCGCTGTCACGTTGAACTGGAGCGCGGCTGCGGCCTTCGTAAGGCCACCTTCGACCACACTCCGCACCATGGCCTCTCGACCTTTCGGCGTCAGAGGCGCATTCTTATGGGTGTCCATTCGGTTCTCCCCTCGGAATCTGAAGCTTCAGCAACCTCAGCTTCCTCGGTCAGGGCCGAATGGACAACCTCCTGAAAGCTCACAGCTAGATCGCGCCGATATCGGCAAGGCAGGCTTGCGTCAGGGTCATGCGGGTCTCGATGTGACGCTGCTCGCGGCAATCTATGTTGAGCGCGAACACGGTTTGCGCGCTACCTTTCTCGGCCCAGCCGACCATCCAGCCGAGCGATGGCTCGCCGCGCTCGGCGCCCAGCAGCCCCGACTTCACGCGGATGGTGGCGTCGCCGACCTTCGTCACCGGCAGAATGTCGCAGACGAGATCCTGGCTGCGCTTTGAGATCGGCAGCGCGCGGCGGCGCAGCCGGTCGACGAAATCGATCTGCTCGATCGGATCGATGCGCAAATTTCCAGTGAGCCAGAACTGGTCGATGCCGCCGCCGATGTCGCGATTGCCGTAGTCGAAGAGATCGACATATCTCTGCATCCGCTCCGGCCCGATGCGGCGCGCGATCTCCTGATAGACCGGCACCGCACTGACCGCGATGGCGCTGCGCATCGTGTGGTCCTTGTTCCAGGCCTCGATTCCGCGCTTCACGCCGTCCCAGGGGAAGACATCCTTGTCGGGATCGGCGACCACGCCGGTCTCCAGCGCAATCAGCGAATTCGGGATCTTGAAGGTCGAGGCCGGCAGCTTGCCCTCGCCCGAGCGCTCGCTGTCGCTCGCGATGATCAGGTAGTCGTCGACCTTGTAGCCGACGAAGGTGCCGGCCGTGCCTAGGTCGGTGAATCGCTTGGCGAGACTCTCGCGGATCTCGTTGCGCGGGGGCGCGACATTGGCGAGTGCGCGCAACGGCAGGATGGCGGCTGCGGCAAGAAGGCCGAGTGTGGAACGGCGGGTGGGCAAGAGCAGTGTCCGTTGAACGGTGAAGTGGCCGCGACCATGCAGCCGCTATCGTGGTGAAACGATGACAGGTGCCAATGCGGGACGAGTTTCGGTTGAATCGATGCGAGCCCAGAATTCGGATCACCTCTCCCTTAGGGAGAGGTGAACCTCGGACAGCCGACCGAGCCTAGTTTCATCATGCTTTAGCGCGCCCGGCCCGACAGCCGCAGCACGAACACCAGCACTTCGGCGACCGCCTTGTAGAGGTCTGGCGGGATCTCTTCGCCGAGCTCGACCTTGGACAATGCGCCGGCCAGGACTTCGTTCTCCTCGATCGGAATGTCGTGGGCCTTCGCGATCTCGACGATCTTATCGCCGATCGTGCCCCTGCCCTTGGCGACGACCACCGGCGCGCCGCTGCCCTTCTCGTAGTGAAGCGCAATCGCAAGCTTGGTCTGGTCGCTCATGTGGCGCGATCCAGGAAGTGCCCGGCACGCGCCGGCGCAGGCTGCGGCGGCGTGCCGTCGCGCACCACGATATCGCCGGGCTTGAGCTCGGCCTTCGTCAGCGCCTGGCTGAGCTCACTGAGGCCGGCACGCAATTGCTGCGCGGTGGCCGGCCGCTCTGCCCACATCCGCACGAAGGTCTTGTCGCCATTGAGCGTGATCAGCGCATGCACGGGACCGGCCGGCTCGACATTCAGCGAGAAACGCGCGCGCCAGGCGCGCTTGGCGGGATCGGCGGACTCGTTGCCGCCATCGCGCGAGATCTCGAACTGCGCCATCGCGGTGCCCTGCGGGGTCGCGAACGGGATCTCGAAATTCCACTGCGGCACGGTCGGATCGCTGCGATGACCGCTGGCATCGAAGCGATCAGGGAGCGAGGCGACCTGGAGCAAGGTCTGCCGCGCGATCGCGGCATCGGTGTCGTCGAGCAGGCGATGCACGGTCGCAGTCAGCGGCGTATCCGCCGCGAGCGACGGCGCGGCGATGGATTGGGGTGACGGCAGCGCGCCGCGGAACGGCGGCGGCGTGGTCGCGCGCGCGGCCGCCTCGAAGACGTGGCTGTCGGGCATGACCTTGTTGGAGCCCGGCACGTTGCCTGTCATGCGCGGCAGGTTCTGCGTCGCTTCCTGAAGCAGGCTCAAGGCGACACCGGCGGCCATCGTGCGCGACATCGCGGCTAGCGGAATGTCGGAAGCCGCCTCCGCGAGCGCGGCGGCTGCGGGATTGGCGCCGCGCAATGCGGCTGCAGATTGGCCGGCATCGGCCTCGCCCGATGGCTGCGCCGCCTGCAGCGCTGCGCGCGCGGCCTGCTCCGGCGAGACCGCAGCCTGCGGCGTTGTTGCTGCGGCGGGTGTTGCAGAGGGCGTTGCCGGGAGGCCGGCTTCGACCATGCCAGACGTCGCAGCCAGAGTCTGGCGCAGCACCAGCAGCGCCGCCTTCAGATCCGGCATGGCACCCGACGATGGCGTCGCACCTGCGGCGAGCGAGGCTTCGAGAAACAGGCCGGATTTCTGGAAGGCGGCTTCGATGTCGCCGCCATCGAGTTGGGCGTTGAGCGGCGTCTGCTGCGCCAGGACGTCCAGCACCGCCTGCTTCAATCCGGCTGGCAGATCGCTGCCGGTCACGACCGCGGCGAGGTTGGAAAACAGCGGCGCCTGGCTGGCCTGTTTCGTCACGGCCTCGGCCGAGGCTACGGTTACCGCGACCTGCTCGGCCGGCGTCAGAGAATTGCGCGCCGCGCTCAACGAAGGCGCAAGCGGCGGACCGTCCACGCGCGACGCCGCCGCCGGCGTCAGCGTGACCTGATCGACCGCCGCCTCGCCTGCCCCGTTGACGACGGCGAGCCGGATCGTGCCGTCGTTTTGCGACACCGCGAGCTGGAGGTTCTGCCCCGGCGAGAGCGCCACTTCCGACATCACGTCGAGGGAGAGGTTGGCGATCGCGATCCGCACCAGATTGTCGGCGAGCACGCTGACCACCTTGGCATCGACGACGCTGCCCTCCTGGAGCACGAGTCCGGGTGTTCCCGCGTCGGCCACGGCGCCGGCGGAACTGACGGGAGCGATCGAGCTTATCGGCGTCGGCATAGGGGCGGCCCTGGGGAACGCGCTTCCACCCTAAGGCCGCCGTCGTAAACCTCTCGTTAAGGACCCTTGGTCCCCGCCGGCCCCACGGCCGCGAGCACCGCCACCGCGGCCTCGAAATCCCTCAAACGGGCAGCACGGCGGCCGGCCGCCTGCTCGTCCACGCCCCACTGATCGGCGTTCCAGTCCTCATCGACATAGGCGGCCGCCCAGACCTGGTCGGCGTCGCGTAACCCGTGCGCCAGCGCCAGCGCCAGCAAGGCCGAACCGGTGAGCGTCGTGATGACGTGGAGCGCCGCCACCGACCAGGGATCGTCGGGCAGCGCGGCGCGCGCGGCCCGGACCGCCTCTTCCGGCTGTTTCACATGCATGATGCCTTCGGACAGGATGAAATGCGCCCCCAGCGTCTCCGCAGCCCAGAACAGCACGGGGTCCCAGTGAGCGGCCTCGCGGGCGACCAAAGCCTCCGGATGGCCGGCGCGATAGAACAGGAGATCGGACTGGAAGTATATTGCGAGGTCGTCACTGACGAGACCGACGCGGTCGACCACCCCCTCGATCACGCTGTTGGCGAGCCGCGTCAGCGGCATCGTCATAGGGTCGATCGTCTCCCCCTGGGCCGCCCATTCCGCGGCCGCCGCATCGGCAAGCGCACGCGAGGGGATCACCACCTGGCGGCTGGAGGGCGTGCGGATCGGCTTGCCGTCGAGCGTGATGGCAAAGCCGCCCTCGGCTTCCGTCACGCCGACCTCCGTGTAGAACCGCTTGCGCAGCGGCGCGCGGGCGGCCTGGCGGGCCGATTCTTGCGGATCGAGCGGGGATTGCCCCGCAACCTCGTCGAACAATTCGCGCATCTTACGTTTTCGGTCCCGATCGCTAAATGCTAGGGTTTTAAGATAAGACCGGCGGCCGATAAAGCGAGCGGCGGGCATGAGGGACATTGTGGGCATACTGGCCCTGTTCGCCGGGCTCTCGCTGGCCGCGGCGGAGGCCGGCTTCCGCACTCCGGAATCGCTCGTCCGCAACGTCTACGCCTATTACGGCGAGGGTTCCCCCGAACTGTCAAAAGGCCTGCCGCGGGACGAGGCGACCGCCCGGCAGTTCTTCGATCCCAGCCTGCGCAGGGTCTGGAGCGCGCCAAGGACCGAGCCCTACGACTTCCTGGTGCAGAGCCCGACCTGGAAGCTCGGCCCGATCGCGATCTCGATCCTGCGCAAGCAATACGACAGGACCTACGTCGCGGCGATCTTCGACAACGGTGGCCGGCGCGTGACGCTGAACTTCATCCTGGTCAACGGACCGGAGGGCTGGCTGATCACCGATATCGAGAGCCCGCATGACAGCCTGCGGATGTTTCTCGAGCAGTTTCGGAATTGAGTACGTTGGGGCACCCGCCCCAATCACCGGCGTCATGCCCGGGCTTTGACCGGGGCATCTAGTACGCCGCGGCCTCTCCGTATCCAGCGCCGTCTCTGGGATACTGAATCGCCCGATCAAGTCGGGCGATGACGGCTGAGAATGTGGCGAAACACCCCACTAATTCGCGCAACTGCGCGCATAGGTGTCGCGATCGGCGGGGCTGAGCCCGGCGCCCGCGGCCTCATCCAGGCACCTCGCGATGCGGTCACCGAACGACGTTCGCGGGATGGGCTGGAAATTGTAGCTCGGCGGCGCGTCGAGCTGCGGGACCTTCGGCACCGCGATCTTCGGTGGCGGGGGCGGTATGGGCGGCGGCGGATTGAGCAGCGGTGTGCCCGGCAGCAGCACTTGCGCCGAAGCGGCTTGCCCCGCCACCAGCGCGGCCAGAACCAGGACGGGGAGCGAGAGCTGTTTCATGGACAACATGTTGTGCTCCTTCCGCGCCCACGCAACCTAACTATTCTTCAGGCGCGTTCTCGATCGGATCAAATCTGGTTGCGTCCAGTCCGAGCAGATTCCACGACTGCTGCATGTGCGGCGGCAGCGGCGCGGTCGCGTCGATCACGCCGCCGCGCGGATGCGGAATCACGATGCGGCGGGCGAGCAGATGCAGCCGGTTTTGCAGGCCGCCGGGCAGCTCCCAGTTCTCCTTGTTGAAGTATTTGGGGTCGCCGATGATGGCGTGGCCGATATGGGCCATATGGGCGCGGAGCTGGTGGGTGCGGCCGGTGACCGGCTTGAGTGACACCCAGGTCAGCCTGTTGCCGGCGGTCTCGACCATCGCGTAATAGGTCACCGCGTGGCTCGCGCCCTCATCGCCGTGCTGGGCGATGCGCATGATGGTGTCGTCCTCGCCCTCCTCCTTGGCAAGGAAGGTCGAGATGCGGCCCTGCTTCGGCTTCGGCACGCCCGGCACCAGCGCCCAGTAGATCTTCCGCGCCGAGCGCGAGCGAAACGCGCCAGTGAGATGGGTGGCGGCGAAGCGCGTCTTGGCGATCAGGAGGCAGCCCGACGTCTCCCTGTCGATCCGGTGCACCAGGCGGGGCTTCTGGCCCTTGGCATCGCGCATCACCTCCAGCATCTGGTCGATGTGCCGCGTCATGCCCGAGCCGCCCTGCACCGCAAGGCCGGCGGGCTTGTTGAGCACGAGAACGTCGTCGTCCTCGTAGATCGTCATCTCCTTCAGCGCCTGAAGCGTCTTTTGCGCGGCTTCCGAGAGCGCACCGGGCGCCTTCGGCGCGTCGAGCTTCAGGGGCGGAATGCGAACGCTCTGGCCCTCCTCCAGCCGATCCTTGCTGTCGACGCGCTTGCCGTCGACGCGCAGCTCGCCTTTGCGCACGACGCGCTGGATGTGGGAGAACGACAGGCCCGGAAAGCGCGCTTCGAGGAAGCGATCGACGCGCATGTTGTTCTCGTCCGCCGTCACGGCGACGGTCTGCACCTTGGTCGGCAGCAACGCCTCGACGGGTTTTGCGGGCGCCGGTTCCGGCGCGCGCCGCTCGGCGCGCTCGCCCACAAAGCGCTGCGGCTTCGTGCCCGGCTTGCCGCCCGGACGCGGCCCGGCCTTCTGTGAGCTGCGCGCCTTGAACGGACGCGCCTCCTTGCGCTCATCGCGCGCGCGGGGTTTTGGGTTGGCTCTCTTGATGCGGCGGTTCATGCTTGCCTGCGTAGCCTAAAAGCCGTCTCCCGTCACGACGAAATGGCTGTTTTCAACGCGAGCCGCCCCGCTCCCTCCGCAGCTTGGCCCAATAATCCAGCCGCTTCCTGATCTCGCGCTCGAAGCCGCGCTCGGGCGGATCGTAGAAGGTCTGGCGGCCCAGGGCTTCCGGGAAATAGTCCTGGCCGGAGAAGGCGTCGGGGGCGTCGTGGTCGTATTCGTAGCCGGAGCCGTAGCCTTCCGACTTCATCAGCTTGGTCGGCGAATTCAGGATGTGCTTTGGCGGCAGCAGCGAGCCGGCCTGCTTTGCGGTCTGCATCGCCGCCCCAAAGGCGGTGTAGACCGCGTTCGATTTGGGTGCGGTGGCGAGATAGACCACCGCCTGCGCGATCGCGAGCTCACCTTCGGGATGGCCGAGGAAGTCGAAGGCGTCCTTCGCCGCATTGGCGATGACGAGGGCCTGCGGATCGGCGAGCCCGATGTCCTCGACCGCCATGCGCACGACACGGCGTGCCAGGAACAGCGGGTCCTCGCCGGCATCCAGCATGCGCGCAAGATAATAGAGCGCGGCGTCGGGGTCGGAGCCGCGCACCGATTTGTGCAGGGCCGAGATCAGGTTGTAGTGGCCGTCGGCCGACTTGTCGTAGATCGGGGCACGGCGTTGCAGGATGTCCTGCAACTGCGCGGCATTGAAAATCTCGCCCGCCCGCGCCGAACGCCAGACCTCTTCGACCAGCGTCAGCGAAGCACGGCCGTCGCCGTCGGCCATGCGCGCCAGTACGGCGCGCGCTTCCGCGTCCAGCGGCAGCTTCCTGCCCTCCACCGCCTCGGCATGCGCGAACAGCTTCTCGATTGCGGCCGCGTCGAGCGAATGAAACACCAGCACGCGCGCACGCGATAGCAACGCCGCGTTGAGCTCGAAGGACGGATTTTCGGTGGTCGCGCCGACCATCACCACCGTGCCGTCTTCCATCACGGGCAGGAAGGAGTCCTGCTGCGCGCGGTTGAAGCGGTGCACCTCGTCCACGAACAGCAGCGTGCCCTTGCCCATCTCGCGGCGGGCGCGCGCGGCATCGAACGCCTTCTTCAGGTCGGCAACGCCGGAGAACACCGCCGAGATCTGCTCGAAATGCAGGTCGGTGGCATCCGCGAGCAACCGCGCCACCGTGGTCTTGCCGGTGCCGGGCGGGCCCCAGAACACCAGCGAGCCGAGCGTACGCGTCTCCAGCATGCGCGTGAGCGCACCGTCGGGCCCGAGGATATGGTCCTGGCCAACGACCTCCGACAGCGCGCGCGGACGCAGGCGGTCCGGCAGCGGATGCGGAGCCTCGTGATCGAGCCCCGCCGCGGCAAAGAGAGTCGGCGTCTCCTGTGGTCGCTTCGGACTCATCCGCCCAGCGTGACGTTGATCTGCTGGCCGCCGCGCACCAGCGTGATGCGCCAGAACCGCTGACGCTCGCCCGCGGCCTTCTCCAGATCGCCGGTCCTGTTGATCTTCTGGTTGTTGACCGCAAGAATGACGTCGCCCTTCTGGAATCCAACACTGGCTGCCGCGGAATCGTCGCCGATCTCGGTGACCACGACGCCTTCGGTGTCGGCGTCCAGATGCAGTTCGTCGGCGACGGCGGGCGTGATGGTCGAGAACTTTGCACCCTGGAACGGCGAGCGCGCGGTGATGACGATCTCGTTGCGGCCGGCGTCCGGCGCGGTCTCCAGCGCCACCGTCAGCTTGACCGGCTTGCCGCCGCGCTGCACTTCGATCTGCGCTGTGCCGCCGAGCGGACGCGTGGCGAAGCGGTAGTCGAAGGCGTTGGCATCATCCACGGTCTGGCCGTCGATCGCCACGATCAGGTCGGAGGACTTCAGCCCAGCCTTTGCAGCGGGTCCGTTCGGGACGACACTTGCGACCAACGCGCCGGTCGGCGAGCGCAGGCCGAGGCTTTCCGCGATATCGGGCGTCACCGCCTGAAGCCGCGCGCCGAGCCACGGCCGCTTCACGGCCTTGCCGCCGCTTTTGGCGGAGGCGACGACGACGCGCACCATGTTGACAGGAATCGCAAAGCCAATTCCTTGCGAGCCGCCCGAGCGCGAATAGATCGCTGTGTTGATGCCGGCGAGCCTGCCGTTCATGTCGACCAGCGCGCCGCCGGAATTGCCGGGATTGATCGCCGCGTCGGTCTGGATGAAGAACTGGTAGTCGGTAATGCCGACCTGCGTGCGCGCGAGCGCTGAGATGATGCCGTGGGTCACGGTCTGGCCGACGCCGAAGGGGTTGCCGATCGCGAGCACGACGTCGCCAACCATCAATTCGTCCGAATTGGTGAAGTCGAGCGTGGGGAATTTCTCCTTGGCGTCCTTGATGCGCAGCACAGCGAGATCGCTGCGAGAATCCTTCAGCACGATGTCGGCTTCGAATTCGCGCTTGTCCGACAGCGACACCTTCACCTGGTCGGCGCCCTCGATGACGTGGACGTTGGTGACGACGAGGCCGGATGCATCGACGATGACGCCGGAGCCGAGCGAGCGCTGCATCTGCTCGGGCTGCTGACCCGGCACGCCGAAGAAGCGGCGGAAGATCGGGTCGTCCAGCAGCGGGTTGCGGTTCTGCACCACCTTGGCCGCATAGACATTGACGACCGCCGGCTGCACGCGCTGCACGATCGGGGCATAGGAGAGCCGCAATTCCGCAGGTGACGTCGGCACCCGGCGGTCCTGCGCGGCAGCCAGATCAAGGTTGCCCAGCAGGGCGATACACAATGCGGTGAAAATTGCGGCACGGGTCGTTCGAAACATTCCTACCTCTCGGAAAAGACGCCGGAATATAGGCGCGTTCGCCCGCCAATAGAAGGGCGCCAGGCGGCAATATTAGGCCTCCCCCGCCCGCCCCAACGCACAAGCTTTTGCGCGCGCGACGGGCATTTTGCCTCGCGTCATGGATTGGCATGACGCATGTCATCTTGCATTGTGTCGGATGGCGGATTCGGTTGCGGCGAACTTGCATCAGTGGGAACCCGCAGCCGCGGCGCGCCGTCGCGGGGCAGTCATCGATCATTCTTAGGCTCTGCGTTGCGACTTGGGGAAAGTTCGTCAACCGATGGAGTGATGATGTGAGCAGGACAAGAATTGCAGCCACGGCGATTGGTCTCGCCGGCGCGCTGGCGGCCTCCCAGGCCCAGGCACAATCGGCAAGCAGCAGTGAGCAGGAGATCGCACTCCTGAAGCAGCAATTGAAGATGCTCGAGCAGAAGCTCGACAAGCTCCAAAGTCAGACTGCGGCGAACACGGCGGCTACGGCGAAAGCCAGGGCCGAAGCGAAGGCCGAGGCCAAAGCGGAAGCGAGATCGGAGGCGAAAGCCGCGATCGCCAATGCCAATGCGACGATCCCGGTGAAGGCGACGGTACCGCCGTCCGGCGTCGTGGTGACGATGCCGAACAACCGGCCGACCATCTGCACCGCCGACGAAGCGAACTGCATCGCAATCACCAGCCGCTTGCATTGGGATGTCGGCGGCTATGACTATCGTCCCAACACCGCGGAAACGGTGCCGCAGAAGCTTGACAGCGGCGAGAACGTCCGCCGCGCCCGCATCGGCGTCATCGGCAGGTTCCTCAACGACTGGAATTTCGCGCTAATCTACGATTTCGGCGGCACATCCGACGGTTTTGGCGGCACGGCAGCAGGGTCCTTGCCGGGCGGCGGCGTGTCCGGTGTCGAGAACGCCTATCTGAGCTACACCGGCTTAAAACCGTTCGGCGGCAAGATGGCGATCGAGGCGGGCATCATGGACCTGCCCTACACGCTGGACGAAGCCACGAGCTCCAACGACATCCTGTTCATGGAGCGCGCCTCGCCCGGCGTGATCGCGACCAACATCGCCGCCGGCGATTTCCGCTCCGCGGCCGGCACGCGCTGGTACAACGACGTGCTCTGGATTGGCGGCTATGTCACCGGCCCGTCGACAGGCGCCATCCACTCCGCGTCGAGCGCCACGCCGGCCGGCACGTCCGAGCAATATGGCGCGGTCGCCCGCGTCGCAGGCCAGGTCGTCAGCGGCAAGGATTACTCGATCCATCTCGGCGCCGATGCGGAGTGGCTGATCCAGCCGCCGCGCAATCTGATCGCGAACACGCAAACGCTCACGCTCAGCGATCGTCCCGAATTGCGCCTCGACCCGACCACGCTGGTGTCGACCGGCGCAATGGCCAATGTCTCTGGCGCACAGGTTTACAGCGTCGAAGCGGCGGCGACCTATGGACCCCTGATCCTTCAGGGCGAGTATTTCTGGTACAATGTCGATCGCAATGCGAATACGTCCGCGCTACCGACCGGCTTGCCGAGCGTGAAATTCCAGGGTGGCTATGCGCAGGCCGGCTACGTGCTGACGGGTGAGACCCACACCTACAACGCTGCGAGCGCCGCCTATAACGGCGTCAAGCCAGCGCATCCGTTCTCGCTCGACGGCGGCGGCTGGGGCGCATGGGAGATCGCGGGACGCGTGAGCCAGATCGACCTCAACGATCAGCTCGCGACCGCCAACGGCATCGCCGGCGGACGGCAGACCGTCTATACCCTCGCGCTCAACTGGTACGTCAACGGCAACGTCCGCTTCATGCTGGACTACCTGCATGGAAACATCTCCAAGCAAGCCTCGCCCGTCTCGAGCGCGGACGTGGGCTCGAAGTTCGACGCCATCGCGATGCGCACGCAGTTCGCGTTCTGACGCGATCTCACCGGGAGCGACTCCTCCGCTCCCGGGTGACTACGCCGCGCGTTTCGGCTTCTTCACGACAAGCGGGGGCGGCGCGCAAGACAGCCGCTCCTGATGCCCCTCGCCCCAGGCCTTCAGGATGTCGATGACGGGCCGCAGGCTCTCGCCGATCTCGGAGAGGCAATACTCTACCCGCGGCGGCACCTCCGCATAGACCTTGCGGATGATCAGCCTGTCCTCTTCCAGCGCGCGAAGCTGCTTCGTCAGCATGCGCTGGGTGATGCCCGGCATCAGGCGGCGCAATTCGCCGAAGCGCTGCGTGCCGCTCTGCAGATGATAGAGGATCACGCCCTTCCATTTGCCGTCGATCAGGTCCAGCGTTGCCTCGACCGCGCAGCCGGGCCGACGCGCAAAATTCCGCCGTTTCATGCGTGTATTCCCAATAGTATCCAAACAGGGACTATATCCCCGAATTTACAGTACTTGCAAAACGGGGGCTGTCCCGACAGTTAGCAGACCGGGCGCCCCCTGATCTGCGCGCCATCTGATGGAGACAAGCCATGAAGGCCGTCGGTTACAAAAAATCGCTTCCGATCGAGGATGCGGAGGCACTGATCGATTTCGAGACCGCGAAGCCCGAGCCGAAGGGACGCGACATCCGTGTCGCCGTGAAGGCGATCTCGGCCAATCCGGTCGATTACAAGGTGCGCAAGCGCGCCGCCCCGCCCGAGGGCGAGGTGAAGATTCTGGGCTATGACGCGGCCGGCGTGGTCGACGCCGTCGGCCCCGATGTCACGCTGTTCAAGGTGGGCGATGAAGTGTTCTACGCCGGCTCGATCCTGCGCCAGGGCACCAATGCCGAATTCCACCTGGTCGACGAGCGCATCGTCGGCAACAAGCCGAAGAGCCTGACCTTCGCGCAGGCCGCCGCGCTTCCCCTCACCTCCATCACCGCATGGGAGCTGCTGTTCGACCGGCTCGGCGCCGTGCCGGGCAAGAGCGTCGATCCACGCACGCTGCTCATCACGGGCGGTGCCGGCGGCGTCGGCTCGATCCTGATCCAGCTCGCGCGCCGCCTCACCGGGCTGACGGTGCTCGCGACCGCGACGCGTCCGGAGTCGCAGAAATGGTGCCTCGATCTCGGCGCACATGCGGTGATCGACCACGGCAAGCCGATGAAGGAGCAGATCGAGAAGCTGAAGCTGCCGCCGGTCGCGCTGGTGGCGAGCCTCACCTTCACCGACCAGCACTACAAGGCGATCGCCGAATTCATGGCGCCGCAGGGCCGGTTCGGCCTGATCGACGATCCGCCGGAATTCAACGTGAGCGCGTTCAAGGGCAAGGCGATCTCGATCCACTGGGAATCGATGTTCACGCGCTCATCATTCCAGACGCCCGACATGATCGCGCAGCATCATCTGCTCAACGACGTCGCCGACCTCATCGACAAGGGTGTGCTGCGCACCACGCTCGACCAGACCTTCGGCACGATCAATGCCGCCAACCTCAAGCGCGCGCATGCGCTGCTCGAGAGCGGCAAGTCGCGCGGCAAGATCGTGCTTGAGGGGTGGTAGGCGACGGGCATCGTAGGGTGGGTTAGCCCCGCGACTGCGCAGAGCGCAGTTCGCCGGGCGTAACCCACCTCTTCTGTCGCCGCGTTGATGAAAGTGGTGGGTTACGCTGCGCTAACCCACCCTACGAGGCTGTGAATCTTTCATTTCGGCTGGGCGGATGTAGCGGAGATCAAGGCCGTCGTGATTCTCTGTGTGCCTTGATTCGGCGGAGGGGATGATGGCTGACGAAGAGCTATTTGGAGAGCTGCCGGAACAGGCGAAGCCGCGAGCAGGTGCAGAGCCGGTTGGAGCGCCGCGGCTGCGCGAGCCGATGCGTGACCAGATCGAACTGCGTGCCGTGGATATCGAGAGCCTGATCGGGCAAGAGCATCCGGCGCGCGTGATCTGGGCCTATGTTGAGGGGCTGGACCTGAGCGAGCTTGAGGATCGGGTCAAGGCGCGGGAGAATACGCCCGGTCATCCGCCGCCATCGCCACGACTGCTGCTGGCGCTTTGGCTTTACGCCACGAGCGATGGCGTGGGCAGCGCGCGTGCGCTGGACCGCCTCTGCGAGAGCCATGACGTCTATCGCTGGCTATGTGGCGGAGTGTCGATGAACTATCACACGCTGTCGGACTTCCGGGTCGGCTGTGCCGACCTGCTCGACCGCCTGCTGAGCGAGCATCTGGCGGCGCTGAGCAAGGCGGGGCTGGTCGATCTGGAGAAGTTGACCCAGGACGGGGTGCGGATACGGGCCAATGCGGGGACCGGATCGTTCCGGCGGGAGGCGACGCTGGATCGGCAGATGGCGCAGGCCCAGGCTGTGGTGGAGGAGCTCAAGCGCGAGGTCGATGCGGATCCGGAAGCCAGCAATCGGCGCATTCGGGCCGCGAGGGAGCGCGCGGCGCGCGAACGCAGCGAGCGGGTGCAGGCGGCGCAAGCGGCGCTGGCCGAGATCAAGCGCAAGCGAAAGCAGCTCGACGAGAAGGGCGGCAATGGCAAAAAGCCGAAGGAGGCGCGGGCCTCCACCACCGACCCGCAGGCGCGGGTGATGAAGATGGCGGATGCCGGCTTTCGTCCAGCCTACAACGTGCAGGTGGCCAGCGCGGCGGGCGAGCTGATCGTGGTCACGGTCGACGTCGACAACAATGGATCGGATCGCGGCCTGATGCGGCCGATGCTGGAACGAACGCGATCACTGCTGGGCCGCTTTCCCCGCCGCCACCTCGTCGATGGCGGTTTCTGCAGCGCCGAGGATATCGAGTGGGCGCATAGCGAAGGCATCGACATCTACTGTCCACCAACGCAGTCCAGGAGCGGTGTCGATCCTTATTTGCCCCGGCATGGCGACGGTCCGGGCGTGTTGGCCTGGCGTGCTCGCATGGCCAGCGAAGACGGCAAAGCTCAGTACCGAGCCCGTACGATCTGCGAATGCATACATGCCCGCTGGCGCAACTGGGACCTGCGGCAATTGACCGTCCGCGGTATCGAAAAGGTCCGCGCCGTCGTCCTCTGGTACGCGCTCACCAACAACATCCTGCAGGGCCACCATCTCGCCAAACCATAGTGGCACCCACAGTCCGCCTCGTCACAGCCCTCGGATCAACTCAACTCGCCATTTCCCTGCCGGCCAATCTCCGCAGATCCAATAGCTTCACAGGCTCTACG
>NZ_LUUB01000051.1:278670-403586 GCF_001641635.1 Bradyrhizobium centrolobii | reverse complement strand
GGTTGTTCCTGTTTAGAGCGAGTCTGCTGATGGGTGGCACGGAACCGATACTGCCATGAGGCCGATGCCAATTGTAGCGGTGAAGCCACCTCGGCAGCTCGTCGGCTCGTTCTTTTGAGGTGTTGTAGGCGCGGGCATAGGCCCACTCGCGCAGGCTGGTCTGGATAAAGCGTTCAGCCTTGCCGTTGGTCTTGGGCGTGTAGGGCCTGGTGCGGATGTGCTTCAGGCCGAGACGTCTGCAGGCTTTGCGGAAGGCAAAGGATTTGTAGCAAGAGCCGTTGTCGGTCATGACCCGCTCGACCTTGATGCCCAGGCTGGCGTAGTAGGCGATCGCTGCCTTGAGGAAAGACACGGCACAGCTCCTTCGCTCGCTCTTCATGACCTTGCTGAAGGCGATGCGGGAGGCATCGTCGATACAGACGTGGACGTATTCCCAGCCAGGTCCTTCACCGCGGGCACGCAGGCTGCTCTGGCCAGTTCGATCACCGGTGATGCGATGGCCTACACGGTTGAACTTGCCGAGCTTTTTGATGTCGATGTGGATCAACTCCCCGGGATGTTCGCGTTCATAGCGCCGCACCAGCTCGGCTGGCTCCAGGTCGCGCAACCGGTTCAATCCCAACCGTTGCAGGATGCGGCTGACGGTCGCCGGAGAGATCCCGACCTCGGCCGCAATCTGCTGGCCGGTGTGGCGCTGCCGGCGCAACACCTCGACCGCAGCGCATGTGGCAGGCAGGGTTTGGCTCGGCGATGAAAGGGGCCGTGAGGAGCGATCACGCAACCCGTCCACGCCTTCCTCGCGGAAGCGCTTGACCCATTTGGCAACCGTTTTCGCTGTCACGTTGAACTGGAGCGCGGCTGCGGCCTTCGTAAGGCCACCTTCGACCACACTCCGCACCATGGCCTCTCGACCTTTCGGCGTCAGAGGCGCATTCTTATGGGTGTCCATTCGGTTCTCCCCTCGGAATCTGAAGCTTCAGCAACCTCAGCTTCCTCGGTCAGGGCCGAATGGACAACCTCCTGAAAGCTCACATCTAGATCGCGTCAGTTCACGTGGATGCGTCCGGGCGCGCCGCTTGCGGCCGCCATCGTATGGCTGGCCGCGACTTCCGCAATCGCTCAAACGGCAGTGCCGGGGATGCAGCCATCGGTCGGCATGGGCGCAACGTCACCGCTCAACCTGCAATCCACGCGCCCCGAGGGCATTCCGCTGGGATCGACCGAAATCACAACACCCGGCCTGTCCCCGGTCAGCCCCGCGCAAGGCACGGGGAATTGTGCCGCGTCGAGCAATGCCGGATCGCCCGGAGCCTTGTTCGACGGAGGCGGACTTTCCGGAAGCTCATCGCCCTCTTGCACCGGCGGCACGACGTCTCCGTCGCCCCTGCCCTCGTCATCGTCGGTCGGACGCGTCGGGATTCCGCTCGGCACCACCGAGCTCGGCGGCGCCGGACTGAGCCCTGCCGTGCCGGTGCCCGGCCCAGATCTTTCGGGCGCGGCTGCTCCTGCGAACAGCACCGGCAATCCCTGACATCATCGAGGAGCATCACCATGAAACCAACCCTCACAATTGCGCTGGTCGCTTCCGCCGCTGTGCTGGCAGGAGCAGGCTTCTGGTTCTTCGGCATGGACAGGAAGCCCGCCGTAGCGGCCGCTCCCGTGCCTGCCGCGGTCCCCGTGGTCGCGGCCACTGTCACCGGCAAAGATGTCCCGATCTATCTCCGCGGCATCGGCACGGTGATCGCCTACAACACCGATGTCGTTCGTAGCCAGATCCAGGGGCAGATCGTAAAGATCGCCTTTACCGAGGGACAGGCCGTCAAGGCCGGCGATCTCCTGGCCCAGATCGATCCGCGTCCCTACCAGGCGCAGATCGAGCAGCTGACGGCCAATCGCGACCGCGATCAGGCTCAGCTCACGAACGCCGAGGCCAATCTCTCCCGCTACAATCGGCTGGGCGACAAGGGATATGCGACCCCGCAGCTGATCGAGACGCAGACGGCTCAGGTGGCGCAGCTACGGGCGGCCGTGAAGGCGGACCAGGCACAGATCGACGAGGCCAACGTCCAGCTCAGCTACACCCGCCTGACTTCGGCCGTTCCCGGCATCACCGGTGTCCGCCAGATCGACGTCGGCAACGTGATCCATCCGACCGATCCGAACGGTCTCGTCATCGTCACCCAGATCGAACCAATCTCCCTGCTCTTCACCCTTCCGCAGACGGATTTGCCCGCGATCCAGCAACAGGCCGCCAAGGGACCGCTGAACGTCATCGCCTACAGCCAGGACGACAAGATGAAGCTCGACGAGGGCAGGCTCCTGCTGGTCAACAACGAGATCGCGGGCACGACGGGCACGGTGCAGCTCAAGGCGGAATTTCCAAACCATGGTCATCGGCTGTGGCCGGGGCAACTCGTGAACGCGCGCCTGCTGCTGGAGACGCGGAAGGATGCCCTGACGGTCGCTGGCTCGGCGGTACAGCAGGGCCCGAACGGCAATTACGTCTATGTCGTGGCTCCCGACCAGACGGCGAAGCTGCGACCCGTCCACGTCGCGCAAATCAGCGATGGCCAGGCCCTGATCGACCAGGGCCTGAGAGCGGGTGACGTCGTGGTCGTCGACGGCCAGTATCGCCTCACCGAAGGAAGTCGCGTTCGGGAGCTGCACGGCAAGGCCGCGCGCGAGGCCGACCTGCAGAGCGCCGTGCAGGACGCCATCCCATGAATCTCTCCGCCCCGTTCGTCCTGCGGCCGATTGCAACTGCTCTCCTGATGGCGGGCCTATTGTTGTGCGGCCTTGCGGCCTATCCCCTGTTGCCAGTCGGCGCGCTGCCGAACGTCAATTACCCGACGATCCAGATCTCGGCCCAACTGCCCGGCGCCGATCCGGAAACCATCGCATCATCGCTCGCCACGCCGCTGGAGCAGCAGCTCAGCCAGATTCCCGGCGTCACACAGCTCACCTCGTCCAGTGCGCTCGGCGTGGCAGCGCTCACCGTGCAGTTCGAGCTGTCGCGCACCGTGGACAGCGCCGCGGTCGACGTGCTGGCCGCGATCAACGCCGCCAGCCCCTTCCTGCCGCCGAACATCCCCTACCCGCCGACGATCCGGAAGGTGAATCCCGCGGAAACGCCGATCATGCTGCTCGCGCTGACGTCCGATTCGCTGCCGCTGACCACGGTCGACGCCTACGCGGAAAACATCCTGCTGCCCAAGATCTCGCAGATCCCCGGCGTAGGTCTCGTCGGAATCGGCGGCCAGCAGAAGCCCGCGATCCGCGTCCGTGTGAATCCGCAGGCGCTTGCCGCCCGGGGGATCGGGCTCGAGGACGTCCGCAGCGTGATCGCCGGCGCCAATGTCGATCTGCCGAAGGGCACGCTGAACAGTCCGCGCGTCACCTACACGCTGAACACCAACGATCAGCTCCTCAAGCCGTCGGCGTATGAAGATCTGATCATCGCCTATCGCAACGGCTCGCCGGTGCGGATCCGGGATATCGGCACGGCGATCGAAGCTCCCGAAAACGACCTTCTGGCCGGCTGGTACGGCAAGCAGCCCGCCATCGTTCTTGCCATCCAGCGCGTCCCCGGCGCCAACGTCATCGAGACGGTCGATCGCATCAAGAGGCTGCTGCCGACGCTGCAGGCCTCCGTTCCTCCTGCGATCAAGGTGACGATCGCCGCGGACCGCACCGCCACCATTCGCGCTGCCGTCTCCGACGTCCAGTTCACCCTGCTGCTGACGGTCGCACTGGTGGTGATGGTCATATTCCTGTTCCTGCGGAACTTCTGGGCCACCATCATTCCGGCGGTGACGGTTCCCCTGTCGCTGATCGGAACGTTCGCGGTTCTCTATGTGCTCGGCTACAGCCTGGACAATCTCTCGCTGATGGCACTGTCGATCGCGGTCGGTTTCGTGGTCGACGATGCCGTGGTCGTGATCGAGAACATCGTGCGCCATCTCGAGCAGGGCATGACGCCGATGCAGGCGGCGCTCAAGGGCTCCAGCGAGATCGGCTTCACCATCGTGTCGATCACGCTGTCGCTGATCGCGGTGTTCATCCCCCTCTTCCTGATGGGCGGCTACGTCGGAAAGCTGTTCCAGGAATTCGCCATCACGATCACCGCATCGCTCCTGCTTTCGCTGATCATCTCGCTCACTTTGACCCCGATGATGTGTGCGCGCCTCCTGAAGGACGACTCGCGCAAGAAGCACGGCAGGCTCTATCTCATGTTCGAGCGTGGCTTCGATGCCTTGCTCGCGCTCTACGCGCGCGGCCTGCGCGTCGTGCTACGCCACCGTTTCGCAACGCTGCTGGTGATGCTCTCGACCATCGCGCTGACCGGCTACCTCTACGTAATCATCCCGAAGGGCTTCTTCCCGCAACAGGACACCGGGCAGATCGTCGGCATCACCGAGGCCGCGCAGGACATCTCCTTCCCCGCAATGTCCGAGCGCCAGCAGGCGATCGTCGGCATCCTCTTGAAGGATCCGGCCATCCAGTCGGTGGCGAGCTATATCGGCCCGGGTGGCCCGACCGCCACGCTTAACCAGGGGCGCATCTTCATCGTCCTGAAGCCGAAGCCGGAACGCAAGGCCAGCGCCGATCAGATCATCGAACGGCTGAAGCCCCAGCTCGCCCACATCCAGGGAATCACACTCTACATGCAGGCGGCCCAGGACATCACGATCGGCGCGCGGCTGTCGAAGACGCAATATCAGTACACCCTGACGGACGCAGATTCCAACGAGCTGACGCATTGGTCGGCCGTCTTCCTCGACAAGCTCCGCGCGCTCGACATCATCACCGACGTCGCAAGCGACCAGGCCAATGCGGGCCCGCGGCTGGATGTCACGGTCGACCGTGAGGTCGCCTCCAGCTTCGGCATTCTGCCTTCGACGATCGACAACACCCTCGACGATGCCTTCGGCCAGCGCATCGTCTCGACCATGTTCACCTCGCTGAACCAATACCATGTCGTGATGGAAGTCGACCCGCGCTTCCAGTACGGGCCCGAAGCGCTCAAGGAGATCTACCTGAACTCGGCCGCTGGGCAGCAGGTACCCCTGAGCACGCTGGTCCACAGCGTCATCAAGCCCGCGCCAATTCTCATCAACCATCAGAGCATGTTCCCCTCCGTCACCATCTCGTTCAACCTGCGGCCGGGCGTCGCGCTCGGTGACGCGGTGACGGCGATCCAGAAGATCGAGAAGGACACCGGCAAGCCCGCCTCGCTCGCGACGTCGTTCCAGGGCAATGCGCAGGCCTTCCAGTCCTCCTTGTCAGGCACGCCGCTGCTGATCGGCGCGGCCTTGATCGTGATCTACATCATTCTCGGCGTCCTCTATGAGAGCCTGATCCACCCGATCACGATCCTGTCGACATTGCCGTCCGCCGGCATCGGCGCGCTGCTCCTGCTGCTCGCCGTTCACGTCGATCTCAGCGTCATCGCCATCATCGGGATCATTCTATTGATCGGCATCGTCAAGAAGAACGGCATCATGCTGGTCGACTTCGCCCTCGAAGTACAGCGCCATCATGGGCTCAGCCCGCAAGAGGCCATCTACCAGGCCTGCACGCTGCGCTTCCGTCCGATCCTGATGACGACGATGGCCGCGCTGCTCGGCGGCGTGCCCCTGATGCTCGGCACCGGCACCGGTTCGGAACTGCGCCAGCCGCTCGGCTACACCATCGTCGGCGGCCTGATGCTCTCGCAAATCCTGACGCTCTACACGACGCCCGTGGTCTATCTCTATCTCGACAGGCTCGGCGCGTGGTTCACCAAGCCGCGGACGGCCGGACCATCCGGCCCATCAACGGACGCGCCGGAGACGAGGTTAAGTCATGAGTCCGCTTGACAGGGTGAGCGTCGGCATGACGGCGGAGAAGCTTCTGACCGTCACGCCCGAGATGACGGTCGGCCATGTGGTGCCGGGCATGCCCGCTGTCTACGGCACACCGATGATGATCCTGCACATGGAAATGGCCTCCGGATTGGCAATCCAGCCCTCCCTGCCGGCGGGATTTGTCAGCGTCGGAATGATGGTGAACGTCCGCCATCTCGCGGCGACGCCGGTCGGTCGCACCGTGCGCGCGGTCGCGCGAATCGTCGAGATCGAGGCAAAGAGCGTCGTATTCGCGGTCGAGGCCTGGGACGGCACCCGCAAGATCGGCGACGGCACCCACCGCCGCGGCGTCGTCAATGTCGCCGAGTTCGAGAAGCGGTTCGGCGTAACGCGGCCTGCGGCAGCGATGCATTCCCAGCGCCCTGAGGGGACGACGGTCTCGGCGAAGGACGCCCATTCTTCACCCGGAGTCTGCCGACTGCCGTGACATCACCCGATGATGACAGGTTGCCGCTGTTTTGCCCGACGTGTCAAACGGTTTGGCTGAGCGCAATGCATCGTGCCAGCTGCCCCGCGCTACTTTGCATGGGGTTGTTTTTCAGATTTTTGGTTGGCTGGCCGAACCGGTCCGACTTTCCGGCTCTCACGCCATTGGCCTGAGACCGCAGGCGGGCTTAGGATCGAAGCCGCGACAATCTGTTCTCCGGCCACGGCGGCGTGCGTTTTGGCAAAAGGCGCGCGAAAAGCAAAAGACTCTCTTTCCGCAGTACGGTAAATCGCGAGCACTTCGTGCGTAATGCTCCGAGCACCTGGACTCGGAAAGTGGTGTCATGCTCGGCGAGCATTTTTCGAACCTGTCCGATCCGCCGGCGCAGTCCGGATTCGCCTACGGCATGAAAACGGTTAGTCGGATTCTCGCACACCAAGCAGCGTTCTGGCCATGATACAACGGAAAAGTGCCAGCGCGCCTGATCGCTCGTGGTGCACTCGATGACGACCGACTGTCAGAGGTCGGACACCAAGCACCTCGATGGCTGTTGCCCTGCGCAGGCCGGGCGATGGTGGCGTCGCCTGCTACCGATCCGAAGCGAAGATCGAAAGGATCGCGTCCTCTCTCATGTCATGCATTGCGCATGGGGGAGCGCTGCGCTCACGCTGTTGTCGTTCGCTTGCTTCCTGCTCGGCCTGAACTTTGCCACCGCGGCCTTCGCGCTCCTGATCACCATTGTCGTGCTATCGCTTCGCGCCAGCATCGCATCATCCGTGATCTTCTCTGCCGTGGCGATGGCCTGGCTCGCCTTCCTGTTCATTGAGCCAGCCTACTCGTTCGCAGTGAATGGTCTCCAGGATATGGTCACTTTGGTCGCCTTTCCGATTACGTCGCTGGCGATCGTCAGCCTGATCACCGCGCGCAGGCGCGCCGAACAGGCATTGTGGCGAAGTCAGGTCTATCTCGAGGAAGCTCAGACGCTCAGCCATACCGGAAGTTTCGGTTGGGACGTTTCGAGCGGCGAGCTCTTCTGGTCTGACGAGACTTTCAGGATATACGATCTTGCGTCGACAACGCAGCCGTCGCTCGACATCATATTCCAACGCACGCATCCCGACGATGTCAGTGCCGTACGTGACGCGATCGATCGCGCGGCGCAGCACAAGCGCGACATTTCCTGCGAACACCGGCTGGTTCTGACGGATGGATCGGTCCGGCACGTTCGCGTGGTCGCCCGCGGAACGACGGACGATCAGGGACGATTCCGGTTCATCGGCGCGGTCATGGACATCACCGCCCAGAAGACGGCGAACGCAGAACTGGAACGGAGCGAACAGCGCTACCGCCATCTGTTCAGCCGCATGCCGATCGCGCTCCGGGAGCTCGATGCCAGCAGGTTGGTAGCGATATTCAGACGATTGCGCGCCGAAGGCGTCAAGGATCTCGGCAGTTATTTCGACAGTCATCCCGGCTTCCTGGAGACTTGCATGGAGGCCCTCACCTTCCGGGAGGCCAACGAACGGGCGATTCAGATGTTTGGAGTAGACGGGGGCAACGACTATGTCGGACGCTCCGTCACCCACTCATGGAGCGCGCGGCCGGATACGTTCCGGCGCGCAATGGAGTCCCGCTTTCGTGGCGAGACGAATTTCGAGGAAGAGACCAAGATGGTCACGTGGGACGGGCGCATCGTCGATGTCCTGTTCACGACAGCACGCGTCGGGCCGATCAACGATCTCGAAATAAGCCTCGTCGGCACCATCGACATTTCGCAACGCGTTCGCGCCCAGGAAAGGCTGCAACAGGTGCAGGCCGAGTTCGCGCATGCGGCGCGAGTCTCGATGCTTGGCGAGCTCACCGCCTCGATCGCCCACGAGGTCAACCAGCCGCTGGCCGCCATCTCGACCAATGCCGCGGCCGGGCTACGCTGGCTGAACAGGCCAAATCCCGACATGGCCGAGGTGCGCGACGTGATCGAAAACATGGCTACGGATGCCAGGCGTGCCGCAATCATCGTGGCGCGCGTCCGCGGGATGGCCACTCGGAAGGCGCCGGAGCAGATCCTGCAGTCGCTCGACGACGTCATTCGGGAGGCCCTGCTCTTCCTTCGGCATGAGATGGAATCCCGCGCCGTCACGATCGAGCATCATCCTGATCCGGCAGTCCCGCGGCTGCTCGGTGACCGTACCCAGCTCCAGCAAGTGATCGTCAATCTGGCGATCAACGCCATGCAGGCGATGACCCAGGCGGGCAGCGAAAATCGGAGGATTGTCATCTGCACCGTCAGCCTCGATGCGGGCACGCTATGCTGCTCCGTGGAGGACAACGGCCCGGGCATCGATGCCGAACATGTCGGTCGGCTCTTCGAGAGTTTCTTCACGACCAAGGAAAGCGGCATGGGCATGGGACTGCCGATTTGCCGGTCCATTGTCGAAGCGCATGGCGGCCGGATTCATGCCGACGGCAAGGGCGCAGATGGCGGCGCGCGTTTCTGGTTTACGCTGCCGATCTCCGACTCCGCGCATTCGACTTGATCCAGCTGAGACGGCGCGGATCGAAGCCAACCAGCCAGATTAATGCTCGATCGAGGTCTCGGAGGCGCTCGAGCGCACCAGGCGGATCGGAATGCCCTTGAACGACGGCGTGAAGCTCATGGGATCGCGGGCATAGAGCGGCACCAGCGGATTGGTCTCCGGATAGTAGGCCGCGCAGCAGCCGGTCGGGAACGAATAGCCGACCACGCGGAAGTTGCGCACGATCCGCTCGACGCCATCGGTCGATTCCGTGATCAGATCCACACGGTCGCCCTCGGCAAGGCCGCGCTTCCTCATCTCGTATTCGTTGAGGAACACCACGTCGCGCTGCCCGAAGACGCCGCGATAGCGGTCCGACATCGAATAGAGCGTGGTGTTGTACTGATCGTGGCTGCGTATGGTGCTGAGCCACAGGAAGTTCGGATCGCACTGCGGCGGGTCCTCCCCGCAGCCCTCGAACACGAGGAAATTGGCCTTGCCGGAAGGTGTCGCCCAGATCCGCTCCCGTGCCGTCGAGGTGAGATGGAAGCCGCCGGGCACGCGGATGCGCGCGTTGTAGCCCTGGAAGATGGGGAAGACCGCCTCGATCGCATCGCGGATGCGATCGTAATCGGCAACGAAGCCGTCCCAGTCGACCACCGTGTTGTCGCCGAGCGTCGCCTTGGCCATGCCGGCGATGATCGCCACCTCGCTGAGGAGACGCTCCGACGCCGGCTTGTTGCGGCCACCAGAGGCGTGGACCATGGACATCGAGTCCTCCACCGTGATCGACTGCGGCCCCGACGCCTGTACGTCGATTTCGGTGCGGCCGAGGCACGGCAGGATCAGGGCGGCACGGCCATGGATGAGATGGCTGCGGTTGAGCTTGGTGGAGACGTGGACGGTCAGGTCGAGCTCACGCAGCGCGGCCTGTGTCGCCTGCCAGTCAGGAATGGCCGCGGCGAAATTGCCGCCCATCGCGAAGAAGACCTTCACTTCGCCACCGATCATCGCCTCCAATGCGGTCACGACGTTATGTCCCGGCGCAGATGGCGGCTTGAACCCGAAACGGTGTTCCAGGCGTTCGAGGAAGTCCGCTTTGGGGACTTCCGTGATGCCGACGGTACGGTCGCCCTGCACGTTGGAATGACCGCGAACCGGGCAAACGCCAGCGCCTTCACGTCCCACATTGCCCCGCAGCAGGGCCAGATTGGCGATCTGCTGCACGTTATGCGCGCCGCGCTGGTGCTGCGTGATGCCCATGCCATAGACGAGGATGGCACGCTCCGACTTCATGTAGGCATTGGCCGCATATTCCATGTCCTCGCGCGTCAGGCCGGACTGACGTTCGATCGCGGGCCATTGCGTGCGCTTGAGATCGTCGATCAGCGCTTCGATGCCGACGGTATGCCCGCGGATGAAATCCCAGTCGAGGATCTCCGGCTGATCGGCGGCACGCGCGGCCTCGTCCGCTTCCACCAGGATCTTCATGATCCCCTTCAGCACCGCGACGTCGCCGCCGATCCGCACCTGGAAGAGTTTTGAGCTGATCGTCGTCGAGCTCAGCGTAATCATCTCGACAGGACTCTGGGGTGCCTGGAAGCGTTCCAGCGCGCGCTCGCGGAATGGATTGAACGAGATGATCGAGGCGCCGCGGCGCGCCGCATTGCGCAGGCTCGTCATCATCCGCGGGCTATTGGTGCCGGGATTCTGGCCGAAGATGAAGATGCAGTCGGCCTTGTCGAAATCCTCCAGCAGCACGGTGCCTTTGCCGACGCCGATCGATTGCGGCAGGCCGACGCTGGTCGCCTCGTGGCACATGTTCGAGCAGTCGGGAAAATTGTTGGTGCCGTATTCGCGCACGAAGAGCTGGTAGAGAAAGGCGGCTTCGTTCGACGTCCGCCCGGACGTATAGAACTCCGCCATGTTCGGATCCGGCAGCGCCCTGAGCTGGCGGCCGATCATGTCGAACGCATCGCTCCACTCCACCGGAAGATAGCGGTCGGAGGCCTTGTCATAGGCCATCGGATGCGTGAGCCGCCCGACCATTTCGAGATCGTAGTCGCTCCAGCCTGCCAGCTCCGTGACGGTATGCTCGGCGAAGAACTCGGGCGTACAGCGTTTCGACGTCGCTTCCCAGGCGATCGCCTTGCCGCCATTCTCGCAGAACTCGAACGACGAGGTGTGCTTCGGATCGGGCCAGGCGCAGCCGGGACAATCGAATCCCTGCGGTTGGTTCATGCGGCTCAAGGTTGCCGCGCCCTTCACCGGCACCCGCTGCACAAGAAGGGCCTCGCTGAGCGCCTTGAGAGCGCCCCAGCCGCCGGCGGGCTCACGATAGGGACGTACCGATTTCCTGGTCATCTGAGATATCTCTCGACGTGACAATCCTCGTGCCAGTTAAGGAGCGTTGCGGCCAAACCGTCTTTTCAAATCGGATTTCGAATTTCTCAATTGCACAGGTTTGCCCCCAGGCGCGATCGCCGCCCCTCACCAAAACCGGCAGTGCATTCCGGAAAAAGGATCATCGTTCGCGGAAGCTACGCCGGCAGGGCGAAACTAGGTTTGAACCCCGGAGCCTCGACGCGATGAAGGCTCGAGATGCATTTCAGGAGCGACCAACATGATTTCACGACGTGATTTGCTGGCTGTGTCGGCGGCAGGCGCCGCCATGGTCAGCTCCAGCGCGCAAGCCGCAACCTTCGGCAATCCGGACGAGCCGCCGCAGGGCGCCATGAATGCCAAGAGCCCCGGAAGCCTGAGCGATCCCGGACCGCAAAATCCGGCCCTCGCGAAGCAGTTTCCATCGGCGCAAACGCCGCCGGCGACGGACGTCGGCGGTCTGCCGATGAACTGGGCCTCGTTCAACAACGCGCCCAGGCGCATCCAGAATGGCGGCTGGGCCCGCCAGGTCACGGTCGAGGATTTCGCGATCTCGAAGGAGATCTCCGGGGTCAATATGCGGCTGTCCGCCGGCGGCATCCGCGAGCTGCATTGGCACCAGGCGGCCGAATGGGCGATCATGACCTACGGCAGCTGCCGCATCACGGTGCTCGACGTTCAGGGCCGCCCCTATGTGGCCGACCTCAAAGCCGGCGATCTCTGGTACTTCCCGTCGGGCGCGCCGCATTCCCTGCAAGGACTTGGTCCCGACGGCTGCGAGTTCGTGATCTGTTTCGACGACGGCCACGCCAATGAGTTCAATACCCTGCTGGTGACGGACTGGTTTGCCCACACACCTCCGGAGGCGCTGGCCAAGAACTTCGGGGTGCCGGCGGAAACCTTCGCCAAAATTCCCCTGCACAATCTCTGGATCTTCCAGGGCACGGTGCCCGGCGATCTCGCCGCGGATCGCGCTGCTGTTGCCAAGCATGCCGAGGCACCGCCCTACCCGTTCGTCTACTCGCTGGGCAGTTCCGCTCCGGTCAAGGAGAGTTCCGCCGGGAGCATCCGCGTCGCCGACAGCACCAACTTCAAGGTGGCGACCACCGTCGCGGCAGCGCTGGTGACGATGCCTCCGGGGGCTGTCCGGGAGATGCACTGGCATCCGAACGCGGATGAGTGGCAGTACTACATCAAGGGCAAGGCGCGGATGACGGTGTTCGATACCGGTCCCAACGCGCGGACGACGGATTTTTCCGCGGGCGACATCGGCTATGTTCCGCGCAATCTCGGACACTACGTCGAGAACGTCGGCGATACCGATGTACAGTTCGTCGGCGTATTCCGCGCGCCGCGTTACGAGGAGGTATCGCTCTCCAACTGGTTGGCACACACCCCGCCCGGGCTGGTCGCCCAGCACCTCAATATCGATGAGAAGCTGATCGCGCAGTGGCCGGACACCAGTCCAGGCGTCATGCCGAAGTCCTGAACGACAAAGGCGCCGAAACCGGCGCCTTTCCTTTTGCTGTCAGTAGTGCGCCGACTCGGACGTAAACTTGCCCTTGAAGACGCGGAAACCGGTCGCGACGTAGATCAGCATCAGGGGAAAGATGAAGAGGCCTTCGCCCCAGAACATGAAGGCCAGGCTGGCATGAGGCGCGGCAGCCTCATCGATGGTGATAGCGAATGGCACCATGTAAGGCCAGAACGAGAGCGCCAGCGTCCCAAATGCCGATACGAAGATCAGCGAGACCATGTGGAACGGCCAATAGTCGTCATGCCGCAGGATGCTCGAGGCGAGCATGCAGGCGGCCCCCGCGCCGATCGCTGGAAAAACGAACAGATAAGGCCGCTCGATCCAGCGCTGCAAAATCGGCAGGTGATGCAACAACGCGTGGCTGAAGACGATGATCAGGAACAGCAGAACTCCGGTCGCCAGCACGGGGATCTGGCTCCGCGCCAGGTCGCGAACAGCGCGACCGCGCTTTCTCACCAGCCAGCACGCCCCAAGCAGCGAATAGCCGAGACATAGGCCGACACCGCACAAGGCCGAGAACACGCTCAACCAACCGAACACCCCGCCGGCATAGTGGCCATCCGCGACGGGCAGTCCCTGTACGAGCGCGCCAACCATCACGCCCTGCATGAAGCTTGCGACCAGGGAGCCGACGCCGAAGCTGAGATCCCAGATCCAGCGCGAGCGCTGCGACTTGGTCCGGAACTCGAAAGCGACCCCGCGCAGGATCAAGCCCAGCAGCATGAAGATCACCGGAAGGTAGAAGGCCGAGAGCACGGTCGCATACACGAGCGGGAACGCCCCCCACAGGATCACACCCGTCACGACAAGCCAGGTCTCGTTGCCATCCCAGAACGGCGCGATCGCACCCAGCATGGCCTGCCGCCGCGGCTCGCTGTTCGGCAGCAGGAACAATATTCCGACGCCGAGATCGAAGCCGTCGAGCAGGAGGTAGATCAGGATGCTGATTGCCAGTAGAGCAACCCAGAACGTCACCATCGTCATTCTCCTGCCGGCGCATAGTTGCGGCCCGCGAGCGGCGGCCGATCGGCGAGCGACATCGGCCGATTGGGCGCGGGGATGTGCAGGGGCTTACCGCCGAGCCCCGCCGGACCGGCACGCAGCAGCCGGTAGATGTAATGGGTCCCGAACGAGAAGATGAAGGCATAGACCGCAACAAACAGGATCAGCGAAGCCGTCGCGGCAGACGCGGTCAGGAACGGCGTCACCGCATCGGCGGTCCGCAACACGCCGTAGACCGTCCATGGCTGGCGCCCTACTTCCGCGGTGTACCAGCCCGTGAGGATCGCGACCCACGGCAGCGGAAAGCTGAGGAAGATACCCCAAAGCAGCAGACGGCTCCGCTCCAGACGGTGCTTGCGGCCGAGATAGGTCCCGAGCCAGGCCAGCCCCAGCATCACGAAACCGCAGCCGACCATGACGCGGAAGGCGAAGAACGGGATCACAACCGGCGGCCGGTCCTGCGGCACGAAGCTGGTCAGACCCACCTCCTTCGAGGTCAGACTCATGCTACCGATGATGCTCCCGAGGACCGGAATCGATATGTCGTATTTGTTCGATTCGGTGCCGGGATCCGGAATCGCGATCAGCACCTCCGAGGCCGGCTGCTCGTCATGCCAGCGGGCCTCGATCGCGGCGAACTTGGCCGGTTGATAATTGTGGACGTAGTCACCGACGAGATGACCGATGAACAGCTGGACCGGTAGCAGGACGGCCGCAAGTGCAAGGCCCATGCGCAGCATCACATGCGCCTCGGCGTGATAGGTGCCCCTCAGAAGATACCACGCGCCGGTTGCCGCTACGCAGAATGCGCCGGTCAGATACGAGGCGAGCAGCATGTGCGGAAACCTGACCCAGACCACCCGGTTGAAGATGATCGCCATCCAGTCGTCGGGTACGAACTGGCCATTCTGCAAGACGTATCCGGTCGGTACCTGCATCCAGCTGTTGTTCACCATGATCCAGAACGCCGAAAGCGTCGTTCCGAGCGCCACCATGGCGGTGGAGAACAGATAGAACCAGGGTGGCACTCGGCTCCGCCCAAAGACGAGAATGCCGAAGAAGCTGGCCTCCAGCATAAACGCGGTGAATGTCTCGTACGACAGAAGCGGCCCCTGGATCGGCCCTGACATCTTCGACAGAACGCTCCAGTTTGTTCCGAACTGGAACGCCATCACCACTCCCGATACGACGCCCATGCCGAAGGCGACGCCGAATATCTTGAGCCAGAACTCGAACAGGGTCCGGTAGACGGGCTTGCCGCTGTACAGGCGCAGCGCCTCGAGCACTGTGAGCCAGGCGGCAAGGCCGATGGTGAACGCCGGAAAAATGATGTGGAAGGAAATGGTGAAGGCGAATTGTATCCGCGACAGGAGAAGGGCCGTGGGATCCATCGGAAGCTCTCCTGTCCGCTCAGGCCCGCTTCGCAGCCAACGACACCCCTGCAGCGGGGATCTTGTCGACCTTGAGAACCTCGGCGGTCGCTGCACGAATCTGGCGACACAGATCCGCGTCATCGATCAGCGACACGCCGTAGGACGGGATGATCTGCTTCAGCTTCGGCAGCCAGGCGCTTGCCGTCAGCTCACCGGCGAAGCACTTCTCCAGGACGTTGATTGCGATGAACGCCGCGGTGGAAGCTCCCGGCGAGGCACCGAGAAGCGCGACCAGGGACCGATCATCGGCACCAATGAGCTCGGTGCCGAACTCGAGCAGTCCGCCACGCTTGACGTCCGGCTTGATGATCTGAACGCGCTGGCCCGCGACTTGCAACCGCCAGTCCTTCGGATCTGCGTTCGGGAAATACTCGTCGAGCGTCGCCAGGCGGTGACCTTCGGACTGCAGCACCTGACCTATCAGATATTCGGTGAGATCGAAATTGTCGCGTGCCACCGAAAGCAGCGGCTCGACGTTGGCGGGGCGAATGGACTCGAACAGGTCGAGCAGCGAGCCGTGCTTGAGAAACTTGCTCGAGAAGCCCGCATAGGGGCCGAACAGCAGCGAGTGCTGACCTCCGATCACGCGCGTATCGAGATGCGGCACCGACATCGGCGGTGAGCCGACCGCGGCCTTGCCGTAGACCTTGGCATGGTGACGCTTGTTGATCTCTGGATCGTCGCACCGCAGCCAGATCCCGCTGACCGGAAAGCCCGCGTAACCGCGCCCTTCAGGAATGCCGGATTTCTGCAGCAGCGGCAGCGCACCGCCGCCGGCGCCGATGAAGATGAACTTCGCACGGACCGAGCGCGTCTCGCCGCTGCTGGTGTCGCGCACCTCGATCCGCCAGCGGCCATCCTGCTCGCGGACAAAATCGGTGACGCAGCTCTTGTAGTGAACGGCGCAGCCGGACTGGCTGACCAGATGACGAACCAGAAGATGAGTTAGCGAACCGTAGTCGACGTCGGTGCCGGTGATGATGCGCGTCGCGGCTACGGGATCGTCGCCGGTCCGGTCCTCCATTACCAGCGGCACCCATTCTGCGATCTTCTTCGGATCCTCGCTGTATTCCATACCCTCATAGCAATGATGGGCAGTCATCGCCTTGAATCGCTTCCGGAGGAAGGCAACGTTGTCGGCGCCGTGTACGAAGCTCATGTGCGGCACCGGATGAATGAAGGACCGCGGATCGGCGATCGCTCCCTTCCCGACCAGATAGGACCAGAACTGCCGGGACAGATCGAATTCAACATTGACCTGGAGCGCCTTGGAGATGTCGATGCTGCCATCAGCCCGTTCCGGCGTGTAGTTCATCTCGCAATTTGCAGCGTGCCCGGTACCGGCATTGTTCCAGGCGTCCGAGCTTTCGAGGGCGCAATCCTCCAGAACCTCAAACATCTGGATCGCGAGCGACGGCTCCAGCTCCTTGAGAAGGACGCCGAGCGTGGCGCTCATGATACCTGCGCCAATGAGTGCGACGTCGAGTTCGCGATCGGAAGTGCCTTGCATGGGAATTCTCCTCGTTCGATGTCCCTGTGATTGTTCGATCAGGCCTGGGGCTGCTGCCGCTCCTTTGCGCGGAACGGCACGGGCGCGCCCGGTCGCAACACCGCGTAGGCGCGGCGCCATGACGAATCGTCGGTCAGCGTCCAGCTGTGCCCAGAGCCCGCGGTATCTTCCGCAAGCAGGATGTTGCCGGGGTGAAGCAGGAAGTGCTCGCCATCACGCGTCTGGAAATCGAGCGTTCCACTTAGCGTAATCACCAGCTGGCGGACCGGCGCTGTGTGCCAGGAGAAGGCGCCGCCGGATGCCGTCTCCTGAAAGGAGATGGTGACGACATCGGCCTTGTTGCTGAGCGCGTCGCCCCGCGCGCCGGGCTCCAGCTCGATGACCCCTTCCTCGAAATGAGAGTTATTGTCCTCTCCGGTCCATAACCGCACACAACGGATCATGAATTCTCTCCTGCCGCTCTTGCTGTACTGCTCGCGCGCGGACGCATCGCATCCACGTGTCAGCTTGCCGGTGTGCCGATTGCGCGAGGCGCCTCTACTTCGGCGACATAGGGTTTGACCATCTTCGCAGGATCGACGACGCGGTCGAACTCCGGCTCGGTCACGAAACCGAGCTTCAGCGCCGCCGATTTCAGCGTGAGATCGTTGTCCATGGCGTAGTGCGCGATCTTTGACGCCTTGTCGTAGCCGATCACCGGCGCCAGTGCGGTGACAAGCATCAGCGACCTCTCCACATACTCCTTGATCTTCCTGAGGTTCGGTCTCGTGCCCTCGACCAGGAATTTCCGGAAATTCGTGCAGCCGTCCGTGAGAATGGTGATCGATTGCGCGATGTTATGGATGATCAGCGGCTTGTAGACATTCATCTCCAGATAACCGCCGGCGCCGCCGAACCCGACGGCGACGTCGTTCGCCATCACTTGCACCGCAATCATCGTCAACGCTTCGGCTTGCGTCGGGTTGACCTTGCCCGGCATGATCGACGAGCCGGGCTCGTTCTCCGGAATGAGCAGCTCAGCAAATCCCGCGCGCGGGCCGCAGGACATCAAGCGGACATCGTTCCCGATCTTGTACAGCGAGCCTGCGAGCGTGCGCAGCGTACCCGACAGCTGCACCAGTGCGTCATGCGCGCCCTGTACGGCGAACTTGTTCGGTGCGCTGACGAATGGCAGTTTCGTGAGCCGCGCGATTTCAGCCGCGACGGCCTCGGCAAAGCCCGGGGCTGCGTTTATGCCTGTGCCGACGGCTGTACCGCCGAGCGCTAGCCGGAATACGCCTTCGAGCGCGTGATCGATCCGTGCCAAACCGTCCTTGAGCATGCCGGCGTATCCCGACCACTCCTGCCCCAATGTCAGCGGGGTGGCATCCTGCATGTGGGTGCGGCCGATCTTGACGATGCCGTCCCACTCACCTGCTTTCGCCGCGATCGCATCGTGCAGCGCCTTGACCGCTGGAATGAGGCGCTGCGTCACGTTTACGGCGGCTGCGATGTACATCGCGGAGGGAAAGCTGTCGTTCGACGACTGCGACATGTTGACGTGATCATTCGGATGGACCGGGTGCTTGCTGCCGAGCGGAGTGCCGGCAAGCTGGCAGCACCGGTTCGAGATCACCTCGTTCACGTTCATGTTGAACTGCGTGCCGCTGCCGGTCATCCAGACATGCAGCGGGAACATGTCATGATGCTGTCCTGCAAGAATCTCGTCGCAGACGTGAACGATCAGCTTGTGAAGCTTGCCGTCGAGACGGCCGCCTACGCAGTTGGCATTTGCGGCCGCCTTCTTCAGGATCGCGTAGGACGTGATCATCTCGCGCGGCATCAGATCCTTTCCGATGCTGAAATGCTCGAGCGAACGTTGGGTCTGCGCTCCCCAGAGCTTGTCGGCAGAAACACTAACTTCGCCCAAACTGTCCGTTTCTGTGCGGAGGTCGTTCATGCTTGCCTCTCTTGGCAGTTGATGCGGGAGACGCGCTCTGCGCCGCTGGCGAACTTACGCGCCGCGCTTGGCACACGCTTCCGCGAACGAACGTCGTTTTGTCGAATGGAATGGTGGCGCCCCACAGGGCGATGGTGAAGGCCGGATGGCTCAGTTCCTGCGGCACCGGCGGCGGCAGAGCCCGAGCACATAGGTCGACGATGCGATCGGCAGCACGAGACTCACCGCCTCAAACCGCATCGTGACCCAGCCTCCGGCCGCGGCCCCCAGCAGGAACATCAGGCAGAGCGTGAGCATTGCCGGGCCGCCACGCGTCGCTTCGCTGCGCGGCATCGCAGCGAACTGGTCGATTGCGCGCAGCATATTTCCGGTAACAGTGACCGAAAGATATTTCCAGCGCTCGACGTGCCGGAAGCTCGCAGACTGCAGCGCGGCGCCGAAAGCAATCCCGACGATGGCAACCGGCTCGGCGACGCAGTGCAGCACGAGCATCACCATCATCACGCCCAGGCAGACGATCTCCCCCGCAAGACAAAGCAGCGGCGCCCGGAGCCGGGTCGCCAGCAATGCGCCTGCGAGAAAGGCGAGTATCGGGAGTGCGTGGTGAGCAGCCTGGTGCCATTGTCCCGACGCGGCATACATTCCGAAGAAAACCACATTGCCGGTCTGCGAGCTCGCGAACACACCGCCCAGCGAAAGCCAGGTATAGGCGTCGAGGAAGCCGCCCGACAGGCTCAGAAAAGACGCGACGAGAAGCGACTGCTCGGGACCGTAGCTGCCGACCAGCGCTTCGGATTCCGGCTCCGGAGACGTGGCTTCCATCGCCATTTGTGTGAGCTCACCAGATCAGCAGTCCGCGCCGGGTGCGACGTTCTCAGGCAGGAGGATGCGATGCGGGTGCGTGAAGACGCCATATCCATCGTCGCGCGCGATCGCGAGCAGTGTGATTCCCGCCTCATCCGCGGTTCGGATCGCGAGCGTGGTGGGCGCCGACACCGCGATCACGACCGGCACCCCGATCATCGCCGCTTTTTGCACCATCTCGACCGAGACGCGGCTCGTCAGCAGCACGGCGCCTGCGGAGGCCGATTTCCGATAGCGCACGATCGCCCCAGCGAGCTTGTCGAGCGCGTTGTGCCGGCCGACGTCTTCCCTGACAGGACCGATGCCGGTGCGAGGATGCCAAAATGCCGCCGCATGCACCGATCGCGTCTGCTGGTTCAGGATCTGGAGCGGAGCCAGCGCCTGCATGGCAGCCAGCATGTCGCGGGCGTGAAACGCAATACCCCCCTCAGTCACGCGCGACGGCGCCCGGCGAGCCTGTTCGAGACTTTCGATGCCGCACAGCCCGCACCCAACCGGGCCGCTCATGGCCCGGCGCCGTGCCGCCAGCGACGCGGCGCGGTCGCCATCGAGCCACATCCGCACTTCCAGGCCGATCTCGCTCGGGATCACCTCGATGCTTCTGATCTCGCTCGCATGCTCCACGATGCCCTCTGTCAGGGTGAAGCCAATGCCGAAATCCTCGAGGTTGTCGGGCGTCGCCATCATCACGGCGTGGGTCGATCCGTTGTAGCTGAGCGCAATGGCCGTCTCCTCCGCGACCAGTCGCGACGTCGCGACGGCGCGGCCGTCCCGCCAGGCGATCTCCTGATGCGGCGCAAATGTCGTTCCCGTCATCATGGCTCACACCGTCGCCGGCTGGCCCGAATGCCTGGTGGCACGCATCCTGAGTGCCAGTCCGAATGCGATCAGCCCCCACCCCTGGAAGATCAAGTCGACCACCAGCATCGCGCCGAGCAGCCACAGGCCGATCGCGGGCCAGGTGGCGACCAGCAGGATGCCGACGCAGAACGTCAAAACGCCGGCGGCCACGATCCAGGGCCAGCCCGTGGCAGGCCTCATGTGGAAGCCCGCCCATGTCCGCATCACACCGGCAGCAATCAGGAAGGCGCAGACCACGAGGGACAACGTGAACGAGGCCAGCAGCGGGTCATAGAGAATGATGACGCCGGCAGCCGCATAGACGATACCCGCGAGCAGCCAAAACAGAAAGCCGCGCAGGCCACGCACCGAAAAGGCATGCACGATCTGAAAGAGGCCGGCGGCCGCCATGGTGGCCCCGATGACCAGTACGGAAGCCAGAGTGGCTGCCATCAGATTTGTGGATGCGATGCCGCCGAGGATGAGTTCGCCTACTCCCAGCGCAACGAACCAGCCCCATTTCCCGGTGATGGCGTGGATGGCGCGTCCGAGCGACGCCTTCGTGTTCGACGTGTCCGTCATGGCTTGACCCTCATTTCGCACGACCGGTTCTTCGGGCCGCGAATGGGGCCAGCCTAGGAAACCCGGCTCCAGTCATCTTTCGCGTAAGCGATCGATATTGCCCATCTGCACGATGCCGCGCCGGGTGCGACCGAGAATTGCTTGAGTACGACGGGCAGCCCGTTTGCCGCGCGTCATCGGCGCGCTTGCGGGCTGCCTCGGCGTCGATGCCATCTGTTGAAGTCCGCTTACGCCTCACGCGGGATATTCACGACAGTACGCGTCCCGTTCGTTCCGCCGCCGAAGTCGATCGTTCCATTCAAACTGGCGGCAAGCGCCTCGACGATGGAGCCGTTCCTTTCCGGATACGTGCTGTCGGATGATCCGCTATCCGCGATGCAACACACGATCGACGTGGCCGTTGGCCACACTTCGAGATGAATGGCGCCCACTCCCTCGTGGAAAGCGTTCCGCGCAGCGTTTGTGGTCAATTCAAAGATGATCATACCGAGAAGCCGGCATCGTTCGGAGCTCATCCTCACCGGATGGAGCAGCAACGACAGCACAATGCCCTCACGCTCGAGCCTCGAACGGCTGATCGACCGGCACAAATGGTGGAGATAGGCGGCCAGATCGATCGTCGTGGTGTATTCCGGCATCTGGAGTGAGCGGCAAACTTGCGCATGGCTCTGCAACCGCTCCTGCACCGAAGCGAGGCTCGCCCTCGCTTCGGCGCTGTCGCAGCTGTTTGCCGCAACCGAGACCAGGTTGATCGCGGATGCCAGCTCATCGTCGAGCTCGTGCGAGAGCTCGCGCAACACCAGGCCGTTCTGCCACGATGCCGCCATCCGGCAACAGGTCCGACGGGCCGCTCATCCTTCACTCGTCTCCCTGCCGGACGACACACCTCGCATTCAGGGGTTCGGGCCTGTCCGGCCAGCCTCGTAGAGGAACCAAATGCGCCGCTCCGCCTCATCGATCCAGTTTTCCAGGAGGCTCGCGGTCGCGACGTCACCATATTCGTCGCACAGCTCATGGACGCGGCGCATTTCCCGCGTCAGTTGCTGATTGTCGCCGCGCAGCTCCGCCAGCATGTCCTGCGGCTCGACATATTCCGCATCGTTGTCGAGAATACGTTGCTCGCGCGCGATATGACCGATCGAGCGAAGCGTCGTCCCGCCGATCTTTCGCGCGCGCTCGGCGATGTCGTCGGTCATCGCGAATATCTGCTCGGCCTGCTCGTCCAGCATGAGGTGATAGTCGCGAAAGTGGCTGCCCGACACATGCCAGTGGAAATTCTTGGTCTTCAGGTACAGTGCGAAAACGTCCGCCAGCAACGCGCGCAGCGCGGCGGGAACGTCGCGGTTCGCATTCGGTCCCAGATCTGTCGGACTTTGGAGTTCTGCTCTGGTCATTGTCGGTATCCTTGTTGGTGGTTTGGAAACTCTAGCGGCGTGCCGGACGTATGGTCTTTCGGAGCCGAAAGGTCATTTCCAGATTGCACGCGCGATCGCCAACCGGCGCGCGCAGCGCTCTCATTCCGCGGGCGTCGTCTCCTGCAGCGGTAGCAGGGCCATCTTCTCGAAGATCCCATCGCGCCGGACCAACGCATGGAACATCCCTGCTGCGAGGTGCAGCAGCACCAGCGCGAAAAACGCAAATGCCAGATAGAAGTGAGCGTTCCAGAGCAGCGTGTGCAGGCCGTCGCTCAGCGGCAGCAGTGCGGGAATTTGTATCCCGCCATACAGGACGACCGGATAGGCCGCCGCCCACAGCATTCCAAGGCCGAGCAACGGCATGATGATCATGAGCGCGTAGAGCGCCTGATGCGACAGTGCCGCGCCGAACTTCGTCGCTCTCGGCAGATCGGCCGGCAATGGCGGGGCGCCGTAATACAGCCGCAGCGCCAGACGGATCAGGACGAGGACCAGGAGAGCAACGCCAAGCGTCTTATGGATGAGGATCAGCGGCAGGTATTTCGGCGTGACGGTCGACACCATGCCCACGCCGATGAAGAGCATGGTGAAGATACCGACCGCCATCAACCAGTGCAGCAGCCGCTGGAGCAAGGCGAAGCGATGGGGCTCGTTGGTCATGGCTTGACGACCTCGTTTCGTGGATAGTCTTCGGCTTCCGCCGTGCGCAGATCATAGGACTTGCGGTAGACCGATGAACGCGCGGCGGGGAACGGGTCGTCCGATACCCGGATGCCCGGCGGCAGGACGGTCGGATCGAAGTTGATGTCACGGCAAGGGCCATCCCGCTCAGGTTCGATCCGTTGCACGACCAGCGTTCCGACCTGAACCGTGCGGCGGCCCTGCGGCCACGCCTTGCTTGGATCGGCCGTCGGATCGCCCGGATCGGCCACGGTGATGAGCATGGTCCAACGCTGCGAGCCGGCTGTCCGAACCCGCTCCGTGATCTCTTGCTCGAGAAAATCCGGACCGCGCTCGTCAAGCTCGGCTTTCGAGATCGGAACCGGCTCGGCCGACGGCAGCAGCGACCATCGCACGGCGTGCTCGGCGCCGCTCGCATTGGTGAAGATGAAGCTGTTGAGGCCGTTATACGGCTCCTCCGCATAGCTGCCGGTCCAGGGCGCCGTCTTGGCCCAGCTCGCGAACGCGGCAAACTCGGGATTTGCGCGGGCAAACGCCTTCATCGCCTCGGGATCCTTGCTGCCGGAGGCCAGCAGCAGATCGTGAAAGGCCTGGGGCGTGGAAACCGCGAAGACCGGCGGGNNNCCGCCACTCCTCGCCTTCTGCGGGCGAGATCATGAGCCCCAGGCCACGCACCCGGACCGTCGCATCCACCGCATTAGGGTCGGCCGTACCGAGATTGAAGCGCCCAAGGGCCGGGTACCGGCCCTGCGCGAAGACCTTGGCGCGGGAAAGCTCCACCCCGTTTCCATTCGCCTCGAACACGCCGGTAAAGCAGATTCCCTTTGCATGATTTCGCCGGTGCCCGAGCGGCGCGAGCGCCTCAATCATCCGTTCCGGCGTGAGACGCCCAGGTGAAAGCCAACCAGCCGTGTATGCAAAGGCGACAGCGCCACCCCCGAGGACAGCTGCGATCAGGACGAGCAATCCAAGGCTTGACCGCGGTAGATTGCCTAACTGCTTCATTCTGTCTCCTTATGATGCACGTACCGCCCGTGATCGGATGCGCGCCCGATGTTCGAAAGGCATGGTCTCGCTGTAGCCCGCTTCCACGGCGACTATCTTCCCAAACCTGTCGCCGATTTCGGGAAGGCACGGCGGGCATATGCGAGCCGCGGTTCGAGCCCGTGGTAGGCAGGTTATTCCCCGTGGGTCGGGCCTTCTCGAAAAGATTCGTGCGTTTTGGAAATCGCTCGCGACGAGCGAAAGACCCGCCCTGCCCCGCGTCTTATTCCGACGACTCCTGGCTCAACGCGGCGCGGACAACCGCGAGGCGAGGCGGTTGTGCCATACCGCACAACTATTTCCAGAGGGTTTGGAATGCGATTGGGAATCGAATGGGCAAAGTGATCATCGTCACGGGGGCTGCGAACGGAATCGGAAGAAGCGCCTGCACGGAACTGGCGCGGGCGGGCCACACGGTCTACGTCTCAATGCGGGAAACGAACGGGCGCAACGCGCATCACGTCGAGGAAATCAGAGCCGATGCCATCAAGGATGGCATCGATCTGCGCACGATCGAGCTCGACGTGTCTTCCGAGACGTCTGTCAATTCGGCCATTGACACCATCATCGACGAAAATGGCCGGCTCGACGTGGTCGTGCACAACGCCGGTCAAGTCGTCTACGGACCGGCAGAGGCCTTTACGCCGGAGCAGCTCGCCGAGCTTTACGATACCAACGTGCTTAGCACGCAGCGCGTCAATCGCGCGGCATTGCCGCAGTTGCGTAAGCAGGGCCAAGGCTTGCTGATATGGATTACGTCCAGCAGCGCGCGAGGTGGCTCGGTGCCCTTCCTGGGCGCTTATGCTTCATCAAAGGCGGCCGTGGACGCATTGGCATTGAGCTACGCCGGTGAGCTCGCGCGCTGGGGCATCGAAACGACGATCGTCGTTCCCGGCGCTCTCGGTCCCGGCCACTATGTTCGCTCAGGCAGACCGCTCGATACCATCCGGGCGGAAGAGTACGCGGACGGTCCGACCGCCGATGTGAGCGAAATCGCACTCTCGGGCCTCGCGGAGCTTTCGCCCCGGGATCCGGCCCCGCAAGACGTCGCACGCGCAATAGCGAACGTCGTGGATACGCCGTTCGGGCAGCGACCGCTACGGGTTCATTTTGGACCGGACGATGACGGGGCTGCAGTCGTCGATGTCGTTGCGGATCGGGTGCGAACGGAACTGCTCCGCCGGATCGGGTTAGCGGATATTCTCAAACCGGCAGACATCGGATAGACTGAGGCAAGCGCTCCTCTCAGTCACTGAACTGCAGTTCAACAACCGATCGAGCAGAGTGTCTCGCTCGGATATGACGATACATTCCTCGCGCCTGAGCTCTCGGATCTGCGGACAAATGTGGCACGCGCGTCACATGCGGGTGATCTTTACCGCCGTAATGTCGGCTGCTATGTTTGAGACTGCCGCTACGTTCTCACGTCTTGGCGTGCTCCCAAGCCTTTGAACGTTACAGGTCGGCCGTCGGCTCGATATGCCCCAAATGGACTCTCGCGATCAGAGCAGCAGCATCTCGGCTGTGGCTGGATCATCCGCCGGCGAAGTCTTCGCGTTTGGGCCGTTTCATCTGGATGCAACGCAGAGGCGGGTCGAAAGGAATGGCAGACCCGTTCAATTGTCGGCGCGCGCGTTCGACATTCTGCTTGTCCTGATCAAGCAGGCAGGCACTGTCATCAGCAAGAGCGATCTGATGACCCGAGCATGGCCTGGCGCCGGAATCGATGAAGGCAGCCTGCGCGTACATGTTGCGGCACTTCGCAAGGCGCTAGGAGACGGCAATGGGGGAGCCAAGTATCTGAGCACGGTGTCCGGGCAAGGCTACTGCTTCACCGGATCGGTCTCGCGACTGGAGCCAGTACGGCCCACGCCGGTCAAATCCACTCACGTGCACCACCTGCCGACGCTTTCCCAGCAGGTGGTGGGACGCGAACAAACCATTCAGGAGATATCCGAGAAGCTGGGTATCCAGCGTTTCGTCACCATCGTTGGTCCCGGTGGCATCGGCAAGACAACGGTCGCTGTCTCCGTTGGCCGCGCCCTGATCGAGCAATTCGCCGGTCAGGTTCACTTTCTGAGCCTCGGCGAGATCGGCGATGCGGCTCTCGTGCCGGGCATGGCGGCATCGGCCTTTGGGCTGCCGGCGCGATCGAATGATCCCTCGGGCAGTCTGGCGGCATTCCTGCGCGACAGGCGAATGCTGCTGATCCTGGATTGCTGTGAGCATGTCATCGAAACGACGGCGGCGCTGGCCGAACGGCTCTACAAAGAGGCGCCCGAGCTGCACATCCTGGCCACGAGCCGTGAGCTGCTGCGGGTCGAGGGCGAGCACATCCATCGCCTGCTGCCCTTGACGATCCCGCCGGAAAACGCCGCACTGACCGCTGCGAGCGCACTCACCTACCCCGCCGTTCAGCTCTTCGTGGAACGCGCAATTGCCGCAGGCGGCGAGTTCGAGTTGACCGATGCGGACGCTTCCGACGTCGGCAATCTCTGCCGCCGTCTCGACGGCATCCCGCACGCCATCGGGCTTATCGCCGGCCATGTGTCCGCATATGGCGCCAAAGCCATGACACAACTGCTCGACGGCCACTTCAATCTGCTGTGGGAAGGGCGACGCACCGCGTTGCCCCGACACCGGTCGCTGCGCGCGACCATCGAATGGAGCTACAACCTTCTATCCGAGCGCGAACGGGTGGCTCTCAGTCGGCTATCTGTTTTCGTTGGCGGCTTCACCCTGGAGGCTGCCCGAGCGATCGCCGGCACCGAGGAGACCGGCGACGAGACGACCATGGCTTGTCTCGACAACCTCCTCGCTAAGTCGATGCTTGCCTTCGACCAAGGCTCGCAATCGAATCGCTACAGGCTTCTGGACGCAACGCGGGCCTATGCGCAGGAGAAACTCATTGTCAGCGCCGACGCCGAGATGGCGTCACGATGCCACGCCTCCTACTTTCTGAATCTACTCGAAAAGATGACCGGCGATCCGGGCGGCAACCTTTCGTCGATTGCTGATCAGTTCGGCAACATACGAAGTGCGCTGACGTGGTGCTTCTCGGATCAAGGAGACCGCAAGACCGGCGTCGCGCTTGCTGTGGCATCAATACCGCTGTTCTTCAAGCTGTCACTCTTCGGTGAATGCCAGCTCTGGGTCACCCGTGGGATCGAAGCTCTCCATGACACGGGGGGAAGTGTCAGGCACGATCTCGCACTTCACGTCGCGCTCGCGTCGGCCCGGATGGTCACAGGACAAATCGACGAATCGGGCGTCAATTGTCTCAACCGGGCGGTCGAGTTGGCCGAAAAACTCGGCGATGTTCCCCGGCAACTTCGTCTGATTGGCCGGTTGCATTTGCTCGAATTGCTTGTCGGCAATTTTGACGATGCACTGGGCACCGCGAGGCGTGGCGAAACGATTGCCATCGCCAGCAAGGATTCAGCTTCGGTGGCGCGCATGCGTCTATTGCTCGGCACTTCCTGCCACTATCTTGGCGACGTTGCTGCGTCTCGCTCGCACATCGAAGCGGCGTTGTTGCATCCGAGCCTAGAAGGCGACGTCCGTGGTGGGCCTACGCCTGAGTATCCGGGGCGTCCCCAAATCACGCTTGCTCGCATCCTATGGCTTCAGGGATATCCCGATCAGGCCACAGCAACGGCGCGCCGGGCCATATCCGATGTGATCGCCATCAATCATCCGGTCATGCTGTGCACGGCCCTGCCCTGGGCATTCGGCGTTTTCATTTGGAATGGAGAGGTGGATGTGTGCGAAGAATACATCGACCGGCTCCTCGTCGAGACCCGCAGGAATAATCTCGCTGCCCTCCAGATGGTAGGCGAGGCCATGAAGGGGATTGCGCTGCTGGCTCGCGGCGAAACAAGCATTGGGTTGGCTACGCTGAACGGCTCAGTCAAGAAGCTGCAGAGCCAGCGTTACGGCTCGGCGGCCGGACTTTGCGTGCCGCTCACGGAAGCTCTGGCGGCGGCAGATCGTGCAGATGAAGCGCTCGATACAATTGACGTGGCGATTACCCGGGCTCGGCATCGCAACTTCATGGTAGAGATGCCCGACATGTTGCGGGCAAGGGCGGAAGCGCTGATGCGCAAGGACAAGCCGGATCTTTTGCAAGCGGAACGGAGCTTCGTGCAATCGGTTGACTTGGCCCGACAACAGGGGGCGCTCGGTTTTGAGCTGGGTGCGGCGATCGGCCTTGCAAAACTCTGGCAGCGACAAGGCCGCCGCGACGAAGCACACGACATGCTTGCGCCAATCTATGGGCGGTTTACCGAAGGCTTCCAGACGCGCAGCCTGGCAGAGGCCAGGGAATTGCTCACCGAGTTGGACGCACCGCGTCAGGGCTCGCTCGCCGCCAAATGATCCACTTCGTCCTCACCGATCCGACCGCGCTCGCTGCCTTACCTACTCGCGCGTGAGCCCCATCGACTTGATGACGGGCGCCAGGCGCGCCAGTTCATCCTCCGCCAATTGCTGGAATTTCTCCGGACTGGAATCGACATCCGGCTCCATGCCCTGCGAGCGGTAGGTCTCCTGCAGCGCCGGATCGGCCATCGCGGTGCGGGTTGCCGCGGATATGCGATTGACAATTTCGTCCGGGGTCGCTTTGGGCGCAAAGAGGCCGAACCATCCGGCGTATCCGAGGTCCGGCATGCCAGCCTCGAAGACAGTCGGAATGTCCGGCGCGCCGCTCAACCGCTTCTGGCTCGTCACGGCGAGCATGCGCAGCTTGCCGACACGGTGCAATTGCACGAGGTGACTCGATACGACGGCGATCATGGCCGGGATCTGACCGCTGATGAGGTCGTTGGTCGCGGGCGCCATGCCCCGGTAGGGAACGTGGACGATATCCAGAGCGTTGCCCGATCGCCGCTTGAACATCTCGCCGACGAGATGATTGCCGGTGCCGACGCCCGGAGTGCCGTAGGAAAGCGTGCTGGGATTGGCCTTCGCATAAGCGGCCAGCCCTTGCAGGTCCCTGACCGGCAGCGATGGATGCACGACGAAAGCAAGCGTGCTGGTGATCAGGCGATAGACGGCCCGGAAATCACGAACCGGATCATAGGCAGGACGCGCCGAGGACAACGGAATCATGACCTGGGTGCTGCCATTACCGAGCAGGAGCGAATAGCCGTCGGGTGCGCTCTGGGCCACCATGGCGGCGCCGACCGCGCCGCCCGCGCCACCTATGTTCTCGACATAGATCGGCCCGAGCAGCGATGCGACCCTGTCGGCCCAGGGCCGGCCGATCTGGTCGCCCGAGGCACCCGCCGCATACGGGATCACCAGGCGGATGGGACGGGAGGGATAGTCATCGGCGCTTGCGCCGCCGGGCCATGCGACCAAGGCAGCAAGGCGCGTGGCCGTTGCGAGAAGTTCTCGCCGTGACAGAGGATTCATTTCGCGCATTATTCAGGGACCTGCGCTGACGATCTTACAGCAACGCCGCGCGAGGAGATATCGCTCAGGGGGCGAACTGCATTGCATCGATCGGACGACAAGAGCCGTCGAGCAGTCCGCCGCAATCCGATATCCGTGACATCGCTCCTGGATTTCCCGCCACAACAGTTGCTGACCTGTCGGACGCATCGGGATGGGGCGCATGGGACGGTGCGCGCGCGGCGGCGAAGAAGATGGAGATCGCGATCGCGACCCCGCAATTGCGTATGACGGCAAGGAAGAAGCGGGACACTGGTGCCTCCATGTCGCTTCACTGATACGCCGAAACAACAAGCAGGTCGTTCGAAAGCGCAGCATTTGTTGTCTGTACGCATGGAATTGGCGCCTGGATTCGCAATCCGTCCGAGGTCGCTCCTGCGCGTGGGTCGTTTCGCATCTGGCAGCGGGACGCCGTGCAATCCGGATAGAAGGGCGCGGAATCGAAAGACCCGGCCAGCAAGCCAAGGCATTCTGATCCCGGCAATGAGACACCCGGGCCAACGCGCCCACCGCGGCGCGGCCAGGATACAAGGAGCGGCACGGTGAACAAGTTGCGGAACGTTCTGGAGCACGGGGGGATGCGGCGCTCGACGAGGCCGCACGCGCATCCGATTGCATGGGTCGGATGCTGCCCCCGGGGCATCCGCCGTTCCAACCTACCCGGACGATAACTGCTTCATCATCGCTCGCGCGCGTCTTAGATCTGATGTCTCGAAACCTTCGGTGAATTGACCATATACGGACGTGAGTATGCGGTGAGCCTCGTCAGGACGATCCTGGCTGATCCTCAACCCTGCAAGACTGATCGCAGTCCTCAGTTCCCAAGACAGCGCACCTTGGCCGCGCGCAACCTCGGACGCCTTGTCGAGGGCCTGTTCGGCGGCCGCGACGGAGCGATGTGCGCCGGCCCGCAGCAGCAAGTCACCCTTGATGCGCAGAAGCTCGGCTTCGTACCAGCGCTCGTCCCTCGCATCGCATCGCGAAAGTGCCTCGTCGATTGTGGCAAGTCCCTGTGACACCTCGCCGGCCTCGCCGAGGCATGCCGCCAGTTCGCCAAGAGGAAGCAGGAAGCGCGGCAGGTAGCGAGCCTCGCCCGCCAGTTCAAGAGCCTTGCGCAGCGCGGCGAGTCCAGCGGCGACGGCGCCGCGTCGTGCTATCACGACCCCCCTGAAGGCGTGCGCCCAAACATTCCAGAGGCGGATCGGATGACGCTCGGTGTGCTCGATCAGCAAGGTACAATAGCTCTCCGCCGCGTCGAGATCACCGGCAAGGAAAGTGATCGGGCAAGCGCCCTGGCCCAGCACGCTGCAGAATGTCAGAGCATGACCGCTCGCACGGCCTTCCTCGACGTTGCGCGCGACGACGCCCAATGCCCGATCCGCGAGCCCGAGCAGCCAGAGGATGCGCGCGTGGAAGTAATGCGCCGAGGATCGCAGGTCGAACCGAAAACGGACGACCTGCGGCTTCGGCGCCAGATCCGAGAGACGGGACAGGGTCTGCCCGATATGATGGTGCGCGAGCTTCTGGTCGCCGAGATAATGCAGTGTGGTCGCGAGCAGCCGGTCGGCCATCATGCGATCGACGGAATTGCTGGAATCGGCCACGACGTCCGCGAAACGGTGCGCGAATTCGAGCGCCTTGCGGAACTCGCCATTGTTGAACTGATCGATGCACTGTCCCCAAAGCGCACGCAACCGGTAGTCGCTGTCGCCAAGCTGCTCGGCGAGCCGCAGCGTCGTCGCCCAGGCAGGACCAGCCTCGCGAGCCCGACCAACGCCATACATCAGCGACCAGCCACGCGCGGCGGACAATTGCATGCGCAACCGCGACGCGTTGGCGGCCGCATCGTCGAGGCTCGCCAACGCCAGCTCGGTACGCTCGCGGCATTCGGCAAGCAGCGACATTTGCACCCATAGCGGGATGGCCACGGCCGTCAACGCCGCTCCGATCTGCCCGTCTCCGCCGGGCGAAAATGCCCAATCGAGGCTGGTGCGCACATTGTCGATGTGCCGGCCATAGATGGCGAGCCACTCGGGCTGCGGTTTGAGTTCGCTTTCGCTCTCCGCACCGGCGAAGAACCTGCAATAATACTCAGCCTGGCGGCGGGCTGCGTCGGGATATTCTCCACTGGCTCGCAACTTCTCCAATGCATAGGCGCGCGTCGTATCCAGCAACCGATAGTATGGATGGTCGCCGCGAATGTCGGCGACGACGAGCGACTTGGCCACCAGATTCGCAAGCTGGCCGGTGACGTCGCTCACGTGCTCGCCGGAAACCGCAATCGCGGCGTCCAGCAGAAACTCTCCGGCGAATATGCTTAGCTGGCGCAGAACCCGGGCCTCGTCCTTCGGCAGCAGGTCGTAGCTCCAGTCGAGTGTCGCACGAAGCGTTTGCTGCCTGGGCAGCGCGGTGCGCCGACCGGTCGTCAGGAACTTGAACCTGTCGTCGAGAATCGCGGCAATCTTCGGCGGAGTGAGCATCACCGCGCGCGCGGCGGCAAACTCGATCGCGAGCGGAATACCGTCCAGCCGCCGGCAAATGGCCGCAACAGCTGCAAGGTTTTCCTCGTCCATCGCGAAGCTGGAGCCCAGTGCCCTCGCCCTGGTCAAGAACAAATCCGCCGCGGTGTACTCGCATATGGCCTCGGGTGCGAGGCGAGGTTCGGGCGGCACGCTCAACGTAGGCACACGATAGACATGCTCACCATCAATGCGCAGCGCTTCGCGACTGGTCGCAATGACGGTCGTCTGGGGGCAGCGACTGACGATCGTCTCGGCGAGCTTTGCCACTTCATCGACGACATGCTCGCAATTGTCGAGGATGAGCAGAAGTTGCCGGGCGCCGATGGCGCGCGCGACTGATTCCGACGAAATCTCCTCCCCTTCCAGCTTGATCCCCAGCACACCTGCAACGGCCGAAGGGACGAATGCGGGATCGGAGAGCGAGGCCAGTTCGATCAGCAATCTATCGGCGGCGAACCCGGCCGGCAGCGACCTGGCCGCCTGTAGCGCAAGCGCCGTCTTGCCGATCCCGCCAGGCCCGACGAGGCTCACAACGCGATAGGCTGAGACGAGCTCGCACAGATGCGCAATCGCTGTGCTGCGGCCGATAAGATCGAATGATGCCGTTGGAATGTTGGTCGACGGCAGCAGATCGGGTGCGGCAGATTGTAGCGGCGCACCCATCTGCCGAACCCGCCATGCTCCGTTCAGCCGGTAGCCACGTCCGACCGTTGTTCCCAGCATGTCACGATCGGCTCCAAGGGCCTTGCGGATGGCTGCAACATGCACGCGAAGGGCGCTGTCCTCGACGAAAACGCCGCGCCACACCCTTTCCGTCAGGTCGTTCTTGGAGACCAGCTCGCCCCCCGCTTGAACCAATTCCGCAAGGATTTCAAAGGCTCGCCCGCCCAGCGGAACGGGCTCACCCATGGAGCGCAACTCTCGTCTGGCAAGATCGATTTCCCATCCCGCGCTAGCGTAGACAGGACGCTGGCTTGACCCAGCTATCATGGGATAGCCCCAAGTCGTTTCTAGATTTTGCACGTAGTTTACCACCAAGCCTTTCAACAAGCGCAAGTCGCCCAAAAGACGGAGACGACGGACAAATTCGGGCCGATTTGCCCGGCGACGACATCGCCGAGCCGAGTGTGATCCCCGAACGGAAGCCGCTGCGTTGGAATGCGCGACGCAACAATCAGCGGTTGTGCTCATGATCGGGGGGCAGAACGTCAACGAGTGTGACGGGTGGATCAAGGCGGGGCGGTCGCCTCAACAGCCGCGACAGATCGATCCGTCCAGCATCTTATCGAGCCGCGCGTCGTCGCCGTCGATGGTCGGGTCCGTACCGAGCGGCGGCCCACGCATGGCGTGTCCACCAATGCCAGACGACGGCAGCGCGGTGCCCAGCGAATTCGTTCCCGGCGTAGCTGCACTCGTCCCGAGCGTCCCTCCGCTTTCCATCGACATGTGTGATCCTGAGCCGCCGCGGGCGAACGCAACGCCAGAAACCGCAAGACAGGAGACGATGCAGAAAATCCTAAGCGGCCTCATGGCTCAAACTCCGGGTGCTACGGCTTGCTGCAGCTAGAGCCGGCTGCGCGCTTTGGCCATGCACAATCGCGCGAGCAATCATGACAACCGCGACACGATCCAGGGCTCGACGCTGCACAACGCAACCTTCATGTCGCTGCGACTCCTGCCTTCGAAATTATTCCCCGATCTCGCAACAGTGATGAAGGTCCTGGTCGCGCAACAGTGACGAAGACCCACCGGCGATCGGTCCACGAATGCCTATATAGCCAGTGATAGACAACAACCCTGCGAAACGCCACCGACCGAGCAGCGATCATCGCCACGGCGACTCTCCGCACACAGCAAGCAATGGAGAATCGCTATGAGTGCATTCAATATCCTGATCACCGCGACTTTGATCTCAACTGCAACGATCTCGTCCGCTTCAGCCGCATGGTCTTTCGCGGATCAGGAGCCCGCAGCTTTTGCATCGATGTATCCCGATCGCGACGTGCTGAACGGCGGTGCGTTGACGCCGGCGGGCCGGATGGGCCTCGAGCGCCCCGGTGGCGCCGCACCGGTGTTCACCCGGCAACACGCCTACCACAGCCACCAACGCCGCTGACCAGGGGTGCCGCAGTGATCGGTCCGCTGCTCGATGGACACGCGGATGGGACAACGCTCTCATCCGACTAGCTGCAAGCCAGGCACAACTTCGTGCAAAGACGAAAATGATCGTTCGATTGATACTGCCGATCCGACGCGTGCGTACACACCTTCGTCGAGCAAGCCGCGACTATTTCCCGGCTTCACTTTGTCAAGGAGACGTTCGATGACTACACTGAAGCTCTTGTCCGCCGGACTGATCGTTGCCGCCACGCTCGCATCCCCCGCGATGGCTCGCGAAAGCAGCAAGCACCTGCGGCACACCACGGCCAACGCCTACGCGTCGGCTCAGCGCACTCCAACCGCTTCCAAGAGCGGCTGCGTCCGGGCGCCCGACGTCGGCTCGTATGCAAGTGCCCCCTGGCGCCGGCCGCCCTGCGAGCCCACCTCCGGCTACTGAGCTCGCAAGGCTGGAAAAGCCTCCTGGGGCGCAACGCAGACGTTGCCACGATCGGACCAGGAACGTTCGACGGACTGAAGGCTCTTCTGTCCTGCGCATGGAAGGGAGAATGGCAGCTTCCTCTCAAGCAACCATTCTTCCGACCAGGCAACAAAGTGCCCCACTCATGCGACGGCTTGCCTAACCGAGGCCTCCGTCGACCTGGAAGCACTGGCGCGTGATGCGCTGGCTCTCGTCGGATGCGAGGAACAGCGCCATGCGGGCGATGTCGTCGGGCGTCAACGCGTCGGGGATGGCCTGGCGCGACCGAAGCTCGCCGATCTTCTGCTCGTCCGGAAACCAGAGCCGGCGCTGGCGCTCCGTGATCACCATGCCGGGCGCGATCGCGTTGACGCGGATGCGGTCGGGCCCGACCAGCCGGGCAAGCGAGTTGGTGAAACCAACGATCGCCGCCTTCGCCGCCGCATAGGCAGGCAGCGCCGGCGCGCCGCGCATCCATGCCACCGACGACATGTTGATGATCGAGCCGCCGCCGCGCGCCTGCATCTGCGGCACGATCGCCTGCGCCGCGAAGAACACATGCTTGAGGTTGACGCCGATCATCCAGTCGAATTCGGCTGGCGTCACCTCCGAGAGAACCTGGCGTTGATCGTTGGCGGCGTTGTTGACGAGAACCGCGGCATCGCCAAGAGTTCCCCGGACCTGCGCCATCGCGGCGCGCAAGGCATCGATGTCCAGGAGGTCGCACGGCACGAACAGCGGCGCAGAGCCGGATGCGTCTGCCACCTCCTCTACCAGAGCCTCGCCTGCCTCGGTATCGATGTCGACGAAGGCGATGCGGGCCCCTTGCGCCGCGAAGGCGTGCACGAAGGCCGCACCAATGCCGCTGGCGCCTCCGGTGATCAACACCACACGGCCCGCTAGGCCGGAATAACTCGTCTCAGTCATGCGATCAGCCGCTCAGTCTCGGGGTCGAACAGGCAAATTCGGCGCGTGTCGAGCGCGAAGGCCGCGGACGCACCGGGCGTGGGCCGGATATCCGGCGTGATGCGCGCCATCGCAGGCTCACCGCCAAGGCGCAGCAACACGATCGTCTCGGCACCGGTTGGCTCAACCATCTCCACTGGCGCATTGACGATGATGGGGGCATCGCCGGCAAAGACCCGGCTGCCCTCGGCAATGCATTCGGGCCTGATCCCAAGCACCACCTCACGGCCGACAAACGGGGCCGCCGCATCGTATCCCCGCAAGCGAAGCCGAACTTCATCCGGCCGCCCCGCGCCGATCACGACCACCGGCCCGCCATTCTCGGCCTCGAGTCGTGCCCGCATCGTGTTCATCGGCGGCGAGCCCATGAACCGCGCGACGAACAGATTGGCCGGATAGCGGTACACGGTGTCGGGATCGGCGAATTGCTGCACCTCGCCCTGATGCATCACCGCGATCCGCGTCGCCATCGTCATCGCCTCAACCTGATCATGGGTGACATAGACGATGGTGGCGCCGATGCGCTGATGCAGCCGCTTGATTTCCATCCGCATCTCGACGCGCAGCTTGGCGTCGAGATTGGACAGCGGCTCATCGAACAGGAACAACAGGGGATCGCGCACCAGCGCACGCCCCATCGCAACGCGCTGACGCTGGCCACCGGAGAGCTGCGACGGCTTGCGGCCGAGCAGCGGCTCGATCTGAAGCAGCTTGGCTACATTCGCGACCGCCTTCTCCTGCTCGGCTTTCGGCACATGACGGCATTCCATGCCGAAGGTGATGTTCTGGCGCACTGTCATCGACGGATAGAGCGCGTAGGACTGGAACACCATGGCGATGTCGCGGTCCTTGGGCGGGACATCGTTGACGATGCGTCCGCCGATCTCGATCGTTCCGTCGCTGGCGCGATCGAGCCCGGCGACGATGTTGAGCAGCGTGGATTTGCCGCAGCCGGATGGCCCGACCAGCACGGTGAACTCGCCGCTCTCGATGTCGAGATCGATCCCCTTCAGCACCTCCAGATTGGCGTAACGCTTCGACAGGGCGCGAATGCTTAGTGCTGCCATGACAATCCCATCATTTTACGGCCCCGGCAGTAAGGCCGCGCACGAAGTACCTGCCGCCGAGGAGATAGATCAACAAAGTGGGCAGAGCTGCGATGATCACCGCAGCGCTCTGCACGCCGTGCTGCGGGATATCTGCGATTGCGGCGGATAGCGCGATCAGCGCGGCCGTGACGGGCTGCTGTTGGCCGGTCGTAAATGTCACGCCATAGAGGAACTCGTTCCAGATGTGCGTGAACTGCCAGATCACGGTGACGATCAAGATGGGAGACGAGAGCGGCAGAATGATACGCCAGAAAATACGAAAGAACCCGGCACCATCGATGCGCGCGGCCCTGATCAATTCATGCGGAATGGCGACATAGTAGTTTCGGCAGAACAGTGTGGTGAAGGAGAGCCCCTGGATCGTGTGAATCAGCACGAGACCCGCGAGCGTGTTGATGAGACCGATGTCGCGCAGCACGATGGTCCAGGGAAGCAGGCGCATCTGCTGGGGAAGGAAGAGGCCAAGCGTCACGATGCCGTAGATCCAGCTATCGCCGCGAAAACGCCAGAGCGACACGGCGTAACCGGCAATCGCACCAAGCATGGTGGAGATGATCGTCGCGGGAATCGTGACGAGCGCGGAGTTCAACATGTACGGCCGGATGCCGGCGCAGGTCTCAGCGACGCAGAAACCGCTCCAGGCAGCGGCGTAGTTACTCCAGGCCCATTGTTTCGGCCAGCCGATCATCGAGGCCTGCGCGATCTCCTCGTTGGTACGGAGCGAGTTCAGCACGACAACAGCCAGTGGCGCGAGATAAGCCGCCGCGATCAATGAAACGACGAGATAGATCAAAATTCGGCTCGGCGCGAAGGTTCGGTCACGCATGGGTTGCCCGCCGGAAATAACGCCACGCCGCATACGGCAGCAGCACCGCGAGAAGGATAAGCAACATGAGCACAGCCGCCGCCGCCCCCCGTCCGAGCAGGCCGCGCTGGAACATAAGGTCGTAGACGACAAGGGCCGGCAGCTGGGTCGCGATTCCGGGCCCGCCGTTGGTGAGCGCGCGGACGAGGTCGAAGGCCGAAATCGCGAACTGCAGCTGGACGACGACGACGGTTATGGTGATCGGCCACAGCGTCGGCAAAATGACGCGCCGGTAGATTCGGATCGGTCCAGCGCCGTCGATCTGCGCGGCCTTGATAATGTCGGCGTCGACGGACCGAAGGCCGGCAAGGAAGAGCGCCATGGCAAAGCCCGAAGATTGCCAGATCGCAGCGATAACGATCGTCCAGATTGCCATGTCGCGGTTGACCAGCCAGTCGAACCGGAAGGAGGTCCAGCCGAGGTCATGGACGAGCTTCTGGATCCCAATGCCAGGATTGAGCAGCCAGCTCCAGACCGTGCCGGTGACGACGAACGACACCGCCAGGGGGTATAGGAAGATGGATCGCAGCACGTTCTCGCCGCGAATGCGCTGATCGAGCAGGATCGCAAGCACCAGGCCGGTCACCAAGCTTAGCAGCACGAAAGCACTGCCGAACAGCAGCAGATTGTCGAAGGCGATCTGCCAGTTCCGCGACGCCATGACCGCAGTGTAGTTGCGCAAACCCACCCAGCCCGAGACCGGAACAAGAGTGGACGGCGTGAACGAAATCCAGATCGTCCACAGCGAAAACGAAACGAGATGCGCGGCGGAGAATAGCAGCGGCACCCAGATCATCAGATACTCGGGCAGCCGGCGCACCACGCCGGAAATCGCCGGCCGGCCCGGCCGCGTTGCTGTAGAGACGGCGTCGGTCAACGCGCGCCCTCGACGGCTTCGGCGAGGCGGGTGACCGCCTGCTCCGGCGTAATCGTCTTGTTCTTCACGTACTCGGTGATCACGTCGATCATCGCTGCGGTCAGGCCGTTTTCCTGCGCCATGTTGTGCGCGAGGCTCAGCACGGCCTGATTGTTGGCGACAGCGTCCTTGAGCGCGCTTGCGGTTCGCCGTTGACCGTCCGACCAGCCGGCACCAGAGAGGTCGACATCAGTGCGAACGGGTATCGATCCCGTGATCTGCGAATACATTGTCTGGATCGCCGGATCCATGACGAGCTGGGCCATCAACGTCTGACCGGCCTGCAGGTCGGGCTCGCTGCGCTGCCAGAATATGAAGGCATCGGCATTCAACAGGAAGACCGGCTTGGTATTGTCGCTGGGGCCCGGCGCGATCATGAAGTCGTCGAACTTGAAACCGGCGTTGCGTAATACGCCTTGCGCCCAGCCGCCCATGATCATCATGCCCATGTCGCCGTCGACGAAGCGCTTCAGGTTGGTGGCGTAGGGTTGGGCGCCGACGTTGGGGTCCATCCAGTCGGCGATCTTGCGCACCTGTGCGAAGGCAGCTTTTATCTCGGGGCCTTCCAAGGCCTTCTTGTCGAGATCCATGATGGCTGCGCGGTATGAAGCGGGACTGATGCCGGCGAAAGAGGCCTCGAATTTTTGCCCATCGTCGGGGCGGGTGCCGCCGTTGGCGATGGGATAAGTGATTCCGCCCGCCTTCATCTTTTCGGCAAGGTCATTGAAGTCAGCCCAAGTGACGGGGATCTTGTCGGCCTTGGCTTTGTCCATCGCGCGTTTGGAGAGAAACAGCATGTTGGTGCTGTAGATCTGCAATGGCAGCGCAATCCACTTGCCCCCCGGCTTATGCAATCGTGCAAGGTCTGGAGCGACAACCTTTTCGTAGCCGGCGGAAGCGACAACAGCGTCGAGATTGACGGTTGGGGCAATCTTCGACCAGGCCGCAATCTCGGGGCCCTTGAGTTGCGAACATGCCGGCGGATCGCCGGCTATGATCTGAGCGCGTAGCTTGTTCATCATCTCGGTGGTGAACCCGGGGACGGGCGAGTGCTGCCAAATCCCGCCCTTCTCCTCGAATTTCTTCCCGAGCGCCGTGATGGCCGCCCCATCGCTGCCTGCGGACCATTGCGAGATCGCGGTCAGGCGCGGCTTGACTGCTCCTTGCGCACGGGCAAAGGCCGGCAGTGCGAGCGCGGCAACAGATCCAGCGAGCAGACGGCGCCTTGTTGTTGTGATCGGCATGACAAGTTCCTCCCGGGTATGAACTTCGCAACGCGAAACCGCACAGCTTCAGGGCATCTCAGGCAGCCTCCGTCGAGGCGGCCGGCATGCCGCCGCGGCAGGCAAAACAGAACGCGGCGAACGCCAGCGCGGCTCTCGGATCGTTGCCGTTCGACGGCGGCACGAAAGCGAGCGACACCTGCGCGAGCTTGCGGCCGCCGAGCAGGCAGGCATCGATGCCGTCGACGAGCGCCTTGCGATCGTCGTCCGCGAGAAGCGACGGCCAGCCGGAGATGGCAACGCCACCACAGGGCTTTACGTTCAGCGTGTTCCCGATCGCAAGGCCAAGCCGGTACAGGCGGTGCCGCAACTCCTGCCGCACGCGGGGCGAAATCGGAATCGCCATGACCCAATCGCTGCCGAGCTGGAGCAACTCCGGCTCGGGCACGCCGAGAAGCCCGGCCAGTGCGGGAAGAGACGTATAGGCCTCGACACAGCCGTCATGGCCGCAGCGGCAACGCGGCCCTCCCTCGCCGAACACCATGTGGCCGAGCTCAACGGGCTGCAAGGCGTCAGCCTCGATCGCATCGTCCACCCAGGCGCCAGCAACGCCCTGGCCGACGAAGACGAACAGATGCGTACCGCTGAACGGATAATCTTCCGTGCGGCAGCGATGAAACGTGGCATGGGCTACGACCGAATTGGTGAACGTGACCGGCACGCCCGCTAACAACTCGCCAAACATGCTGCGCATGCGCCCGACATCGCAGGGAATGATGGGATTTCCAGATACGCTCAACCGGCCAAGGCCGGGGACGGAGACACCGATCTGCGACAACCTGATCCGGCGTCGCCGCGTCCAGTCGTGCAGCAATGTCAGCGCCTCGAGAAACACGCGGCCGACGGATTCGATGGTCGGTGCTTTCGGCAGCGGCAAACGCTCGGTGTAGTGCAGTTCGCCCGACATGCTGCCGACACCCACACTCAACCGCTGACCGTTGAGCTCAATGGCCGCCAGCGCCACGGAACCGTCGAGGGATACGAGACCTGTCGGGCCGCCGAAGTATGGCGCAGGCCGCCGGACCTCCTCGATCAGCCCTTCGGCCTTCAGGTCAAACAGGATGCGCGACAGGCTTGCCTCGGACAGGCGCACTGCCTTGGCCAAAGGTGGCCGAAACATGCCGCCCGATTGAAGCAGATGCCCCAGGATGGCCGCACGCGTCTGCCGCCGACTTCTCGGCTGCTCAGACATTTCCGTCCCCGTCATCATTCTTACTTAGTGTAAGAATGTGCGCGCAGAGCATTTCGCCTGTCAAGGCATTTGCAGGCTCAATGCAGGAACCTGTTATTGTGCGCGGCAGCAAGATCTGGGCGCGGACTCATCAGTCAAAGCCGCCGCCTCGTTGCGCTCGATTCCGCGGCCTGTTTCGCCAGCTTCGAGAGCGGCCGCCGATGCAGGCGACGTGGCATTCGGCCAGCTGAGTGCGCAGGCATAGCCGGCTCCCTCAAGGATAGAGCTTTCCCGGGTTCATGATCCCGTTTGGATCGAGCGCGTTCTTCACAGCCTTCATCAGGTCAACGCCCTCGCCATGTTCCGTCTGCATGTGCACGATCTTGTGCAGCCCCACGCCGTGTTCGCCCGAGCAGGTTCCGCCCATGGCGATGGCGCGGCGCGCGGTGCGGAAGGCGAGCGCCTCGGCACGTTCGGTCTCGTCGGCGTCGCTGGGATCAAAGAGGATGCCGAGGTGGAAATTTCCGTCGCCAACATGGCCCACGATCGGCGCGGTTAATCCGGACGCGACGATGTCCGCCTTGGTCTCCAGCAGGCAGGCCGGCAGGGCCGAGATCGGCACGCAGGCATCGGTTCCCATGTTGGCCTTGCCGGGCGCGAGCGCCCTCACCGCCTGATAAGAATTGTGGCGCGCCTTCCACAGCCGGGTCCGGTCTTCGGGCCGCTCGGCGAATTGAAACGCGCCGCCACCGTGATCTGCGGTGATCGCCTGCATCGTCTCGACGTCCTCGCGCACGCCGTTCGGCGATCCCTGGAATTCGAGGAACAGCGTCGGCGTCTCCTCGTAGTCGAGCTTCGAGTAGCGGATTGCGGCACGCATCTGAACTTCGTCAAGCAGTTCGATGCGCGCCATCTTCAGATTGGACTGGAGCGCCATCACCACGGCCGCGACGGCCCCCTCGAGCGAAGCGAACTGGCAGACGGCGGCGACGGTCGACTCCGGCACGCCGTAAAGCTTGAGCTGAATTTCCGTGATGACGCCGAGCGTGCCCTCGCTGCCGACGTAGAGATGCGTGAGATCGAGACCGGCGGAGGTTTTGCGCGCGCGGCTCCCGGTTCGCACGATACGGCCGTCGGGCGTGACGACGGTGAGGCCAAGAACGTTCTCGCGCATCGTGCCATAGCGCACCGCATTGGTGCCGGAGGCCCGCGTCGAGGCCATGCCGCCGATCGAGGCGTTGGCGCCGGGATCGACCGGAAAGAACAGGCCGGTGTCGCGGATATGCGCGTTCAGGGCCTCGCGCGTCACACCTGCCTGGACACGGCAGTCGAGCGAGTCCGGCGAAACCTCTAGGATCTCGTCGAACCGGGTCATGTCGAGCGACACGCCACCGGCAAGCGCGGCGAGTTGGCCCTCCAGTGAGGACCCTGCGCCAAAGGGCGTGACCGGCACCCGATGCTCGTTGCACAGCGCGAGAACGAATGCGACCTCTTCATTGGTCTCGGGGAAGACCACGAGATCTGGCATGCCGACCGCCGGCAGGCCTTCGCCATGGCTGTGCTGATCAAGAACGGCCTGCGAGACCGTCACGCGCGCACCCAAGCGTTCGGCGAGCCGCGCGCGCACATTGGCGATGGTTTTGGGTTTCGGGCGCGGCAGGGCGTGGACGTTCATGTCGGCCTCCGTTGTAAGCCTGCCTCCATCTGCACCACGGCAGTCCGTCTTTCAAGCGGCGACGGCGGCAAGCAGGCGGGAAAAGGCGAGCATGCCGGGATCATCAAGGCCGACCGTCTTGTCGCCGAACATGCGCGCGCGGCCAAGCTTGTTGGGCCGGTCGCGGTACGCATCAAGCGTGTCGCGCGCCTCCTTCCGCGCGGCCGCGACGACCTCCTCGCGCGTCCTACAAGGCATCACAGCAACGGCCACGGCATCGATGATGTCGACGATGGTCTTGTCCCCGAGCTTCGCGCCCCCGCGCGCCATCATCTGGTCGCGGACAGATGCCAACAACCCGCCGAGCTCGTCCCATCCGATCTCCCCTCGTCCCTTCGTTGCCTTGGCGAGCGTCATCATTGCAACCGTGACCAGGGTTCCCAGGCTCGATCCGGTGCCGCTGGCGCACGCTTTTGCGCAGGCCTGGAAGACGAGGCCAATGTCATTCTCCCGCGCGGGAATGGCGGCAGCAATGGCCTCGAACAGGCGGCGCAGCATGACGCCGGTGTCGCCGTCGCCCATCCTGCCGTCCGCAGCGTTTAGCTCGTCCTGTGCGAGCGCGGCCGCGTCCCTGGCGCGGAGCGCGGCATGGCGCAACGTATTCGCCGTGATCGACACGTCACACCCTCCAGAACGGACAGGCGCAGGGCGCAGCCAACAGCTTTTCGCGCTCGGCATCGAGGTGGATCAGGCTGATCGAAAGCCCAGCCATCTCCATCGACGTGACGTAATGCCCGACCAGCGGTCGCACGATGGTCAATCCCTCCTTCTTGAGGAGCGCTGCGACACGGCGATAGACGATGAACAATTCCTCGAGCGGCGTCGCGCCGAGGCTGTTCACCAGCACCGAGACGCGCCCCGACGGGCTGGCGACCGGATCCGCAAGCAGACGCCTGACCATTTCGTCGGCGACGTCATCAGCCGAGCGAAGCTTGTCGCGCCAGATGCCGGGCTCGCCATGGATGCCCATGCCCATCTCGATTTCATCAGGTCCGATCTCGAAGGTCGCCTTAGCCGCGCCGGGAATCTGGCAGGGTGACAGTGCAACCCCGATCGTTCGGGCGGCATCAACGGCAGCCTGAGCCGTCGCGGTCACCTCTGCAAGGTCGGCGCCCGTCTCAGCCTTCGCGCCTGCGATCTTGTAGGCATAAATGATTCCCGCAACGCCACGCCGCCTGGTGCCCTCCTCCGGAGCCGCCGAGGCGATATCGTCGGTGCCAAGCACGGTCGTGGTTTTGATTCCATCCATCTCGACCATTTCGCCTGCGAGGTCGAAATTCATGCGGTCGCCGCCGTAGTTGCCGTAGAGCCGCAGCACCCCGCGCTCACCGTCGGCGGTATGGATCGCCTGCACGCAGGAATCGACGGATGGTCCTGCGAAGACATCGCCGACGGCGCAAGCGTCGAGCAGCCCCTCGCCGACATAGCCGGTAAACAGCGGCAGATGCCCGGCCCCGCCGCCCGAGACGATGCCGACCTTGCCTTTCCTCGCTCCACCGGCGCGGCACACGACGCGTCCCTCGTGAACCAGCGAGGGATGGGCCGCGACGAGCCCGGCGAGCATCTCATCGACGAAGGCGTCGGGTGAATTCATCAGCTTCTTCATTGCAGAACTCCAGCGACTAAAACGCCAATGCCGTGCCTGCCCGCGACGTCGCCTGCGATCGGGGGCATTGAATTGGTCGGCCGGACTACTCCGCGGCCTCGCCATGACCGAGATAGGCGCCCATCAGCCGCGGATCGCGCGCAACCTCGGCGGCGCTTCCCTCCGCGACGATGCGTCCCGAGCTCAGCACATACCCGCGATGCGCGACGGAGAGCGCCATCCGAGCGTTCTGCTCCACCAGCAGGATCGCAGTCCCCTGGCGGTTGACCTCGACGAGCTTGCCGAACATCTGCTCGACCAGGAGCGGCGCCAATCCAAGCGAGGGCTCGTCGAGCAGCAGCAGGCGCGGGCGGCTCATCAGCGCGCGCGCAATCGCGAGCATCTGCTGCTCGCCACCAGAGAGGGAGAAGGCGAGCGATGCCGACAGACGCTTGAGGTTGGGAAAGAGTTCGAGCATCTCCTCGATCAACCCCGCGAGCTCGGCGTGCGACCGTCCATAGGCGCCGATCTTGAGGTTCTCGATAACGGTCAGGCCGCCGAACAGCCGCCGCCGTTCGGGAACGAGCGCAAGGCCCATTCCAACGAGACGCTCGGTCGGCTCCCTGATCACCTCATGACCGCTGAACCGCACCGAGCCGGATGCCTGCGCCAGGCGCGAGATCGCCTTCAGCGTCGAAGACTTCCCGGCCCCGTTGTTGCCGAGCAGCGTCACGAACTCGCCGACGCCGACCTTGAGCGACACCTGTCGCACCGCTTCGATGTCGCCATAGCGGACGAGAAGATCGACGACCTCGAGCAATGGCGCGCCGGTGCCCTCACTGGCGCGGCCAACCTGCTCATGCAGCCCCTCCTCGCGATCGGCGCGGCCGAGATAGGCCTCGATGACGGCGCCGTTGCTCTGGATCTCGGCCGGCGCGCCCTTGGCCAGGACCTTGCCGAAATTGAGCACAGTGATGCGGTCGGCGAGTGTCATCACCACTTCCATCTCGTGCTCGATCAGGAGGATCGTCATGCCGCGCGCATGCATCTGGCGGATCACCTCGATGAGGCGCGCTGTCTCGGCGTGGTTGAGGCCGCCATGCGGCTCATCCAGCAGCACCAGACGTGGCTCCAGCGCGAGCGCCTTGGCGATTTCCAATAGACGCCTTTGCCCCTGCGGCAGCGAGGCGGCATTCGCGTCGGCAACATCGGCGAGCCCGACGAACCCGATGATCTCCTCGACCCGACGCGCGTTGTCCTGGTCAAAGCGCCAGGGATGCGCCCGTCCGTGTCGCGCGGCGAGGACATTCTGGCGCACCGTCATCGAGCCGAACAGGCGGGTGTTCTGGAACGTGCGTGCCAGCCCCATCGCCGCGAGCTGATGCAGCGGCTTGGAGGTGACGACAGTGCCTTCGAAGCGCACCTCGCCAGCGGTCGGGGCGTAGATGCCGCTGATGACGTTGAACAGCGTGGTCTTGCCCGACCCGTTGGGACCGATCACGGCATGGATCGTGCCCCGCGCGACCGCGAGCGACACGTCGTCAAGCGCGGTCAGGCCGCCGAAGCGCTTGGTGACACCCGAGAGCTCAAGCAGCGCGTTCATGATGCGTCACATCCGATCGTGCATAAGATTGGCCGCGCCGCCGCAGACTGCGAAACGCGGAGAGAACGAGTCCGGAGAGACCGGCGGGAAAGAAGGTGATCACAAGGATGACCATGACGCCGAAGACGGCGAAGTAGTATTCCTGCATGAAGCGCAAGAGCTCGGGCACGAAAGTGTAGAGGATCGCGCCGAGCACGGCGCCAAGGGAGCTGCCGAGGCCGCCGACCACAGCCATCGCAAGATAGGAGAAAGTCGACTGCCAGGAGAACACGTCCGGGCTGATATAGCCGCGCAGCAGAACGTAGCAGATGCCGGCGAGACCGCCATAAGCCGCCGAAATCACGAACAGCATGATCTTCAGCCGCGAGATGTCGACGCCGATGGCCTGAGCAGCGAGGGGATCGTCGCGCAGCGCGCGGATGCGCAAGCCCAGCGGTCCGTTGGCTATCCAGACCTGGAGCAGATAGGCGCAGGCGACGATCGCGAGCAACACCCACAGCATCTTGTCGTTTTCACCGGCGAGCCCGATGCCCGGGATCGCGGTGATGCCGTTGGCACCGTTGGTCAGCCCCTCCCAGTTCACCAGCAGCCGTTCGACGATCAGTGCGAAGGCAAGCGTGCACAGCGCGAGATAATGGCCCTTCAGGCGCAAAGTCGGCCAGCCCAGCGCCATCCCCACCATGGCGGAGAGTGCGATGGCGCCCACCGCCGCGACCGGCACTGGCAAGCCGGCGGCCTGGAGCAGCGTGAAGCCATATGCCCCGATACCGAAAAACGCGCATTGCGCGAGCGACATCTGACCGCCGAAGCCAAGAATGAAATTGAGCCCGAGCACCAGGAGGATATTGATCAGGGTCACATCGGCGACCTGGAGATAGTACAACGACAAGGACCGCGGCAGGATCAGGCCACAGAGGATCGCAGCACCAATCACCACGATGGCGAGTGTGCGCATCGTCAACATGCTTCCGTCGGCAGTCATCACGGACGCTCCAGTTCGAGTTCGCCAAAGATCCCCTGCGGACGGAACATCAGGACCGCGATCAGCACGCCGAACGCGATGACGTCGATATATTCCGACGAGATGTAGAAAGAGCCCGCCGACTCGATGACGCCGAAGATCAAGCCGCCGACGAGCGCGCCGGGAATCGAGCCGAAGCCGCCGAGGATGGTCGCGGCGAAGGCACGGAGCGAAAGATTGACGCCCATATCGGAGGACACATACGACAGCGGAGCGATCAGCCAGCCCGCCAGAGCCGCCAGCATGGTGGCGTAGGCAAAGATGAAGGCGATGATGCGGGCGGTGGGAATGCCCATCAGCCGCGCGGCCTCGGCATCCTGCGCGGTGGCGCGCATCGCGCGGCCGAGCGCGGTATGCTGGAAGAGCGCATGCTGGATCGCCATCATGACCGCGAGCGCCGCCAGGATGACGAGATACTGCGCGTAGATCGTGGAGCCGAACAGATGCACGGACGTCGTGCCCAGGGGGCCGGCGAAATTCAGCGGCTGCGGTCCCCAGATGATCACGGCGATGTTCTGGAGTGCCATTGAGAGGCCGAGCGTCGCCACGATCGCCGACAATTGCGGCGCGTTGCGCAAGGGGTGGTAGATGCCCCAGGCGAGCGCGGCGCCGAAGATGCCGAGGATCACGAGCATTGTGATGAGGTTCAGCCACAGCGGCATCCCGAGCCGGTTGGCGAGCCAGCCGACCGAGACGAAGGCTCCGAGCATCACCAGGTCGCCCTGGGCAAAATTGACCAGGGAGACCGCGTTCCAGATCAACGTATAACCGAGCGCCACAAGCGAGTAGGCCGCGCCGACCGCCAATCCCACCAGCACGATCTGAACAAACGTCTGCAACATCGCATGATCCCGTCAGGCTGCCCGCCGCCGGAAGTCCGGCGGCGCGGCGCGCTCATGAGCTGCTGATGACCTTGACGATCTCCGGCTTGCCGCGGGTGACCTTGGTGATGATGCCGGAATGAGTCATGTCGCCGTTGTCCGTCCAGCCGTAGCGCGTGACGATACCCTGGAAGTCGCGGATCGCGGTCAGCGCGCGCTGAATTCCCTCGCCTGTTATCGGATCGGCCTGCTGCATCGCCGCAATGATCAGCTTGGCCGCATCGTGATAGACCGTGGCGTAGAGCTCGGGCTCATCGCCCGGATAGGCCGCGGCATAGAGCTTCTTCCAGCTCTGCACGCGCTCGTCCGGATTGTCCTTCACGAACTCGCCGATCGCCATGCATCCGTCGGCGCCCTCGCCGGCAAGGCCGAGGAAGATCGGCTGCGAGAACGCCGTATTGCCGGCGATGCCGAATTTGACACCGAGCGTCTTGCTCTGCTTGGCGATCAGCCCTGCCGGCTGATCGTCGGTCCAGACGATGATGCCGTCGACGCCAGCCTGCTGGAAGGCCAGGATCTGTGAGGTGTAGTCCTTGGTCGCATCGGTGTGGGCCTGCACCAGCACCGGCTCGACATTGCGCTTGGTCAAGGACGCTTTGACCACCGCAATCCCGGACTGCCCGAAGGCGGTGTTGACGTAGCCGAGCCCGATTTTCTTCCATTGCAGATCTTCGGTGACGTATTTGACCAGGAGGTCCGCACCGATCGCGTCGTTCAGGCGCACGCGAAACACCCACGGGCTGCCCTGCTGGGTGACGACCGGTCCGGTCGCACCGGTCAGGCACGGGATCTTGTATTTGGCCAGCAACGGCACGTTCGGCAGGATGCCGGGCGTGTAGTGCGGCCCCACCAGCGCCACGACCTCGTCCTGCGTCGCGAGCTTGGTGACGGCATTGGCCGCCGCGGTCGGGTTCGGTCCGAGATCGTCGGCGATGCGCACTTCGATCATGCGTCCCTTGATGCCGCCCTTGTCGTTGACCTGCTTCACCGCGATCGCAACGCCGCTCTTCATCCACTGGCCGTTCTGGGCGAACTGGCCCGTCATCGGCCCGGATATGCCGATGCGGATGGGATCGGCCGCCCGTGCACGGCTAAGGATCGCAGGCGTGGCAAGTGGCGCGAGCGCAATGCCTTTGATCAAACTGCGTCGAGAGAAGCGCAAGGGATGGAGCATGGCTGTTTCCTCTGTGAGTTTTGCGATACCGCCTCATCTCGGGCGACTGGTTGTGCGAGCAGGATCGGCTCAGTCGTCGGAGCCGAGCGGACGGAGACCGAAGACGCAGGCGGTCGAGAGGAGCGCCATGGCAACCATGTAGCCAGCGACCCAGGAGGCTGAGCCGTACTCGGCGAGCAGCGCGGTCGCGATCAGCGGCGAGAGGCCGCCGCCGAGGATCGGGCCGAGCTGTTGCACCAGCGAGAGGCCGCTGTAGCGGATGCGCGCCGGGAAGAGCTCGGAGAAGTAGGCGCCTTGCGCGCCATAGACCGAGCCGTGGCCCAGCGCGAGGCCGAGGGCGATCGCAAGCCAGATCATCCCGGTGTGACCGGTGTTCAGCATCTGGAAGAACACGAGCGCGAGCGCGACCTGGAAGAGCATGCCGCCGAGATAGACCGCACGACGCCCGATGCGGTCCGACAGAGCACCGAACAGCGGCAACGTCAGACACTCGAGCGCGCAGCCGACGAGCACGCCGTTCAGGATGGTCTGGCTGGGCAGCCCGAGCTTGGTCTTGCAATAGGTGATCGCGAACACGGCATAGATATTGAACAAACCGCTCTCGGCGACCTTGGCACCAATGCCGAAGAGGATGTTACCCGCATGATTGCGGACCGCCTCGACCACCGGCACGCTGGCAGCCCCCTCCTCGTTGAGCACGCGCTTGAAGGCCGGCGTCTCCGATATCCTGAAGCGGATGAAGACACCGATGCCAACGAGAACGATCGAAAACAGGAACGGAATCCGCCAGCCCCAGGCGAGGAAGTCCGGCTCGCTCATTGAGGTGGACAGGATGCCCAAGAGAGCAATCGGGATCAGGAATCCGCCGGGCACGCCAATATGGACGAGCGAGCTGAAGAAGCCGCGGCGGTCGGCGGGCGCATGCTCGACCGTCATCACCATGCCGCCGCCATACTCGCCGCCGATTCCAATTCCCTGCAACAGCCGCAGCCCGATAAGGCAGATCGGCGCGAGCACGCCGACCTGCTCGTAGGTCGGCATCAGCCCGATGAGGAAGGTGCCGAGGCCCATGATCAGGATGGTGAGGAGCAACGCTGTCTTGCGGCCGACCCGATCTCCGAAGTGACCGAACAGAACGCCACCGAGCGGCCGCGCGCAATAGCCCACGAAGAAGGTCGCGAAGGCAAGCAGCGATCCGACCAGAGGATCAGTGCTCGGAAAGAAGATCTTGTTGAACACGAGCGCGGTCGCGGTCGCGTAGAGCGTGAAGTCGTAATACTCGATCATGTTGCCGATGGCACTCGCCACCGCAACCTTTCGGATGTCGCTCGACTCCTGAATCCTGTCCCGGCCCTTCGCCTGCCCCTCGATCGAAGCGGCCGCCCGGTCCGCCGCTCCACCGGCCCCGATAGACCCAACCATTCCACTCATGACGCCGTCCTCCGCTTGGGCAGGGCGAGACCCCTGCCTCGGACTTTTGTCCGTATTGCGGACAACAAGATCAGCGCATCATCCCATCTGTCAAGAAGATTCTTCGAGCCATCCATCGTCTCGGCTACTGAATCCATAGGACTTGGTAGCGCGTTTCGTCGATCGCGCTTGACGTCGCTCGCGCATTTGTCGTATCCAATGTTCACATTACGGACAATCAAAGGAGGATAACGTGCCAGCAAAGATCACCGGGATCATTCCGCCCCTCACGACCCCGTTCGATCAGAACGGCGACATCGACGAGAAGGCCTTCCGTCGCCAGGTGAAGTTTCTGATCGACAAGGGCGTTCATGGCGTCTGCGTCGGCGGCAGCACCGGTGAGGGCCACACGCTGACGGCCGACGAATTCCGTCGTCTGATCGAAGCCTGCGCGGAGGAGCTGAACGGCAAGATTCCGCTCGTCGCCGGCATCATCGCCAATTCGACTCGCGAGGCGATCGCCCGCGCCCGCGCCATCGAGTCGGTCGACGTCGCCGCGCTCCAGATCACGCCGGTGCACTATCTCTTCAAGCCGGACGAGGATGCGACGGTCGGCCACTTCAGGACGCTCTCCGAGTCGGTCAAGCAGCCGGTCATCATCTACAACGTCGTGCCCTGGAACTATCTGAGCCCGGCGCTGCTCCTGCGCATCATGAACGAGCTGCCGGGCGTGATCGGCGTCAAGCAGAGCGCCGGCGACCTCAAGCTGATGGCCGATCTCCTGCTCGACGTGCCGGCAGGCAAGGTGGTGCTGACCGCAGTCGACGCGCTGCTCTATCCGTCCTTCGCGCTCGGCGCGCATGGGACGATCGCCGCCAATCCGGCTGCGGTGCCCGGTGCCTGCGTCGCGCTCTGGAATGCCGTCCAGCGCGGCGACCACGCGACCGCGCTCGAGATCCACAAGCGCCTGTTGCGGTTCTGGAACACGATCGTCGGCGACAACCTCCCGGCCTGCGTGAAGCACGCCCTGACCCTCCAGGGATCGCCGAGCGGCCTGCCGCGGCAACCGATGCCGGCGCCGACCAGCCGGCAGAAGGAGGCCATCGCGGCGGCACTCGAGCCTCTNCTCGAGGTCGAAGGCGGCGAGAGGCTGGTCGCGGCCGAGTGAGCATCCGACGATGGGCGCGGCCGCATTGCCGCCGCGCCCGATTCCGTCTAAGTCGGGTCTGGATCGCGTCCCGCGCCTCGCGCGGACGCGTCACCCGGAAGGTTCCGACATGACGAGCGCCGACGGCAGTCGACAGAGCGTGAAGTCACTCTTCAAGATGCTCGAGGTCCTCGAGGCTTTCTCCTCGGCCGACCCCGAGCTGAGCGTCGTTGAGATCGCGCGGCGCACCAGCCTGCCCCGCACCACGGTCCATCGCATCGTCGACAGCCTGCGCAGCGTCGGCTTTCTGGAGCAGGACGCCAGCCGGGACCGCTACCGTCTTGGCCTGAAGCTGTTCGAGCTCGGCGGCAACGCGCTGACCAATCTGCCGCTCTATCGGGAGGCCCCGCCCTTCGTCGACACGCTTGCCAAGCTCAGCGGTGAGGACGTGCATCTCTGCATCTTCGACGGCGCGCAGATGGTCTTCGTCAATCGCTTCAACCAGGTCGCCCGCCCCCACAACACCGTCATCACGATGGAGGCCTCGCCCTGCCACTCGACTGGCGTGGGCAAGGCAGCGCTCGCCTTCCAGAGCGAGGCGGTGATCGACCGCGTCATCCGCGCCGGCCTCGCCCGCTTCACACCCAATACGATCGTCGACCCAAAGCGCCTGAAGGCCGAGCTCGCCGCAATCAGGTCTCGCGGATATTCCGTCGATGATTGCGAGCACGAACCAGAGCTGCGCTGCGTCGGCGCGCCGATCCGCAACAGCGCGGGCCGAGTCTTCGCTGCGATCAGTGCGAGTGGACCAAGCCGGCGGGTGACGCCCGAGCGGGTGCCGGAGCTGGCACGGACCGTGATGACCCATGCCGAGCAGTTATCGATCCGGCTTGGCTATCAACCTGGTCCACAAGGTCGACCGGCCGAGCCTGCGCCCGAGCGCCAGGTCCGTTCCGGCCGTCGACGAACGGCTCGCCCCGTGCGGGGTGAAGAACGCGCTCGATCATAGGCTGCGCGCAAACGCGTCCATTTGCATGCAAAGTGTTGCGGCTCGGCGGTGAGGCCGAGGATGCCGCTCGCTGTTTAAGCGAAGGTTCGCGCTAACCGCTCTTCAGGGCCGTCTCGCTCAGCACGCGCGCGATCTTCAGCACTTCGGGAAGACCGGTCTTCTCGAAGGACTTGATGTCCATGCGATTGGCATCGACGGTCAGACTGATGCCCGCGACCACCGACCTGCCCTTGTCGAAGACCGGCGCTGCGATGGTCCGCAAACCATAGGCATTCTCGCCATCCGATACCGCGAAGCCCTGCTTGCGGACCTGCTCCAGCCGCGCGAGCAGCGGCTTCAACCCCGTCAAGGTACGCTCCGACAGCTTGATCCGTTCGCTGGCCTCGAGACGCCTGATCTGCTCCTCCTTCGGCAGGCCGGCCAGCATCACGTGCCCCAATGCCGAAGCGTAGGCCTTGATCCGGCTGCCGGGCCGGCGATCGATCTTGTGCCGGTCGAGCCCGGCGGTCACTCGCGCGAGATAGACGACGTCGCTGCCATCAAGCACACCGAGCGAAGCGGCATCGCCGAAGGTAGGCACCAGCTCGCGCAGCAGCGGCTCCGCCTGCCCCCGCAGATTGCCGGCGGAGAGCGCCGTGTAGCCGAGATCAAGGCAGGCCAGGCTCAGGCGGTAGCGGCGCGTCTCTTCGATCGCATGGAGGTAGCCGAGCTTGACCAGTGTCTGCACCAGGCGGAACGTGGTGCCGCGGTCCATACCGGCGCGCGATGCAATCTCGGTGATGGTCAGCTCAAACTCCTCGGGCGTGAAGCTCTTGAGGACCGCAAAAGCCTTGCCCACCGAATTGACGAAGTTCTTGGGATTGTCGGCCGGAGCCGCGGTCTTGGCCAATTCTGCAAACTCACGTTGTTCGGGCGGAGCTCTGGGGCTAGGCGCGAGGCAGATCCCGCATTGCCGCCGCGGCCGGCATTGGTAGCAGACGCGACGATTCCTGCGAAACGGAATTCCCCCTCGCTTGACGCAAGCCGGCGATCGCCCTACAAACCAAGAAATCAGCAACAAATGTTCGCATTCCGATCAAATTGGGCGGAATGGCTCATCGGAGGAGCCCGTGGACCTTCATCCCAAAGGCGTGTTCTGTGCGGCGCTGACGCCGCTCAATGCGGATCTGACCCCGGACCTCGGCGCTTTCGCCGGTCATTGCCGCCATCTGCTCGACGAAGGGTGCGACGGCATCGCGCTGCTCGGCACCACCGGAGAGGCCAATTCATTCTCGGGCGCGGAACGGAGGGCGCTGCTCGAAAGCGCCATCAAGGCCGGGGTCGCGCCCTCGCAGCTGCTGCCCGGGACCGGCGTCACGGCGCTGACCGAGACCATCGAACTGACCCGCCACGCCTTGTCGCTCGGGGTCACAACCGTGGTGATGCTGCCGCCCTTCTACTACAAGGACATTTCCGACGACGGCGTCTATGCCTGCTACAGCGAGATCGTGCAGCGCATCGCCGATCCGCGCCTCAAGGTCGTGCTCTATCACATTCCGCAGATGTCGCATCAGCCGATCTCGCACGCGGTGATCGCGCGGCTGCGCGCGCAGTATCCGGAGGTCTTCGTCGGCATCAAGGACTCCTCCGGTGACTTCGCCAACATGACGGCGATGATCGAGAAGTTCCCGGGTCTTGCCGTCCTCGCCGGCGCGGATCCGCTGCTGCTGCCGCTGCTCAAGAAGGGCGGCGCAGGCTGCATCACCGCGACTTCGAACCTGGTCGCGCGCGATCTCGCCTATGTGTTCCGTCATTTCAACGGCAGCGATCCGGCCCTCGAGGCAGCGCAAAACCGTATCATCAAGGCGCGCGAACGCGCATCGCTGTTCCCGCAGATCGCATCGCTCAAGGTGCTTCTCGCCCATCAAACCGGCCATAATGGTTGGCGCAGGGTGCGGCCGCCGCTGTTGCCGCTGCCGCAGGAGAATATCGACAGACTGCTCACGGCCGGCCCCGCACTTAAGGAAACCGCCTGATGGATGCGACCGACGATCGCTTGCTGGACAATCTCGCAGCGGTGGTCGGCGACCGTCACGTCATCGCGCCCGGCCACGACCAGGACGCCTATGTCGTCGACTGGCGCGGCCGCTATCGCGGCCAGGCCCGCGCCGTGGTCAAGCCCGGCTCGACGCAGGAAGTCGCCGGCGTCGTGAAGCTTTGCGCCGAGCGCGACATCGCCGTCGTCCCGCAGGGCGGCAATACCGGCATGTGCGGCGCCGCGACGCCGGATTCCGGCCCGCGTAACGTCGTGATCAGGCTCGACCGGATGCGCCGCATCCGCAACGTCAGCCCGCTCGCCAATTCCATTACGGTCGAAGCCGGCTGCATTCTTGCGGAGATTCAGGCCGCGGCGGCCGCGGCCGACCGCTACTTTCCCTTGAGCCTCGGCGCGGAAGGCAGTTGCCAGATCGGAGGCAACATCTCGACCAATGCCGGCGGCACCGCGGTGCTGCGCTATGGCCCGACCCGCGAGCTGGTGCTCGGGCTCGAAGCCGTGCTGCCCGATGGCCGGGTGTTCAACGGCCTGCGCGCGCTGCGCAAGGACAATACCGGCTACGATCTCAAGCAGCTCTTCATCGGGGCGGAAGGCACCCTCGGCATCATCACCGCGGCCGTGCTGAAACTGTTCGCGCCGCGGCGCAGCTCGGCGCTGGCGCTTTTGAAGTTGCAGGACGTCGAGCAGGCGTTGCAGATAATGCAACGGCTACGGGGCACCGTCGGCGACCGGCTCGCCAGCCTCGAGATCATGTCGCGCGGCCAGATAGAGGTGATCGCCGAGACCATACCGCATGTCACGATCCCGTTCGCGCTCGACACACCCTGGTATCTCATCGTCGAGCTCACCGACGCGCTCGCAGGCGTTGACCTGCACGCGCCGCTAGAGGCCGTCCTGGCGCAGGCGTTCGAAGACGGCGTGGTCCAGGATGCGATCGTGGCGTCGAGCGAAGCGCAGGCCAAGGCGATCTGGGCCGTACGCCACAGCGTCTCCGAGGGCAACAAGCGGAGCGGTTACGTGGTGTCGCATGACAGCGCCGTTCCGCTGGAACGGCAGGCCGCATTTGCCAGCAATGTCGAGCGTAGGATCATGGCAGCGGTGCCACACGCGCGCGTCGTCATGCACGGCCATATCGGCGACGGCAACATCCACATCGTTGCGATCCTCGATCACGCCCGCTGCCGGGATGCCAAGCAGACGGCGGCGCTGGTGCGCGAGATCAACGAGATCGTCGACGACGAAACCGCCGCGCAAGGCGGCGCGATCAGCGCCGAGCACGGCATTGGCATCACCAATCGCGGCCGGCTCGCGCGGGTGACTGATCCCCTCGAGATCAAGCTGATGATGCAGATCAAGGCCCTGCTCGACCCCGCTGACATCATGAACCCTGGCAAGATCTTCGCGGACGATTAGAATCGCCAAGATGACATCCCTACGCCTCCTTGCCGACGATCTCACCGGCGCGCTGGACACGGCCGCCGAGTTCGTCGGCCTGTGCGGGCCGTTCGATGTGATTTGGGCCGAGGCGCTGTCGTGCGCCCCACCCTCATGCCTCGCGATCGATAGCGGAACCCGCGAACGCAGCCCCGCCGACAGCGTCGCCATCGTGGAACGGCNCTCGCGCCGCTGCTTGGCGGCGCCGGGATCGCCTACAAGAAGGTCGACAGCCTCTTGCGCGGTGCATGGGCGGCGGAACTCGCCGCAACCTTGCGCGCTGGAAGCTGGAAAGCCTGCATCGTTGCGCCCGCCTTCGCCTATCAGGGACGGCGCACGAGGGGCGGCCAGCAATACGCGCTGGAGCAGGATGGCCGCTGGTCCCCCGTCGGCGACACGCTTGCCGCGCAGCTCGCCGCACAAGGCCTTGAGGCGCGCACCGGACGCTTCGATGCGCCTCTGACGGAAGGCATCCATGTCTTCGACGCCGAGAGCAACGCCGATCTCGAGCGTGTGGTCGGGATCGGCCGACAGGCACCCTTCCCGGTCCTCTGGTGCGGCAGCGGCGGTCTCGCCGGCGCCCTCACCCGCGGCCATTCCGCAATCGCACCGCAGACACTGCGCGCGCCGGTGCTGGGCTTGTTCGGCTCGGATCAGGCAGCGACCGCGGCGCAGCTCGACGCCTGCGGTCCCGCCGTCGTGACGCTGAAGGACCAGGACACCGACAATGCCGCCATCGTCCGCCGCAAGCTGACGCATGATGGTGTGGCAATGGTGCGATATGAACTCGCGGCCGGCCTGTCCCGCGGCGAAGCGGCAAACCGAATTGCGCGTGAACTCAACTCGCTGACATCGGCGCTCGACCCGCCGGGCACGCTGATCGTGGCGGGTGGCGAGACCTTGAAGGCGGCCTGCCTCGCGCTCGGCGCGAACGCGCTCAAGGTCACCGGGCGCATCGTCCCCGGCCTTCCCCGCTCGCTCCTGCAAGGCGGGCGCTGGGACGGCGTCGAGGTCATATCGAAATCAGGCGCCTTCGGCGCGCCAGACCTCTGGCGACATCTGCTCCAGGAAAATCATCTGCTCATCGAGAGACACGCCTCATGACCGCTGCTCGCCATCTTGCCATCACCATGGGCGACCCCGCCGGGATCGGTCCGGAAATCATCGTCAAGGCCTGCCAGCGCCTTCGCTCGCGCATCGATGCCGGCGACTTGCGCCTCATCATCATCGGCAGCGGCGGCGCGCTGAAGGATGCAGCTGCGCATCTGCAGACCGCGATCGACATTCCCGAGGTTCACGCCGACGATGCCGACTGGCCCAATCTCTGCTTCCTCCAGGCCGACGCCGAGGGCGAGCCGATCCGCCCCGGCGTGCTGTCGGCGGACGGCGGCCGTTTCGCGTTCAAGGCGGTCGAGCATGGCGTGCGGTTTGCGCAGGCCGGCCGCATCGGTGGCATCGTCACCGCGCCGCTGAACAAGGAAGCACTCAACAAGGCGGGCTATCACTATCCGGGTCACACCGAGATGCTGGCCGAGCTGACCGGCGTGAAGGGTTCGGTGATGATGCTGGCCCACGGCAACATGCGCGTCAGCCATGTCTCCACCCACGTCGCGTTGCAGGACGTGCCGAAGCGGCTGACGCCGGAGCGGCTGCGCTACGTTATCGATCTCACCGACAAGGCGCTCCGCGGACTCGGCCTCAAGCAGCCGAAGATCGCCGTCGCCGCCCTCAATCCGCACGCCGGCGAAGGCGGGCTGTTCGGCCGGCAGGACATCGACGTCTCCGAGCCGACCATCGCGAAAGCCGTTGCCGATGGGCTCAATGTGCTCGGGCCCATTCCCGGCGACACCGTTTTCGTCAAGCTGCGCGCCGGCCAGTATGACGCGGTCATCGCGATGTATCACGACCAGGGCCACATCCCGGTCAAGCTGCTCGGCTTCGAGGTCGATCCCGCGACTGGCCGCTGGCAGGAATTGTCGGGCGTCAACATTACGCTCGGCCTGCCGATCATCCGCACCTCCGTCGATCATGGCACCGCCTTCGACATCGCCGGCAAGGGCATCGCCAATGAGCGCAGCCTCATCGAGGCAATCGAATATGCCGAGCGGCTTGCCGCTGGCGCTCCGCGGGCGTGATCGCACGCAGCCATCATCACACCTTCGGAACAAGACAGCATGAACACCCTCGCTGCCCGCATCGAACTCATCCAGCCCGAGATCGTCGCATTCGGCTCCGGAACGATCGCGCGCGTGGCGCAGTTCGCGCGTGAGAAGGGCGCCAGGCGTCCGCTCGTCATCGCCGACGCCTTCAACGCCGCGCGTGTCGACCTGCTCGGCCTGCCCGGCGACATCAGCGTGTTCGGTGAGGTCAAGCCGGAGCCGGACATTCCGAACCTCGAGAAGGCGCTGGCGGTCGCGAAGGCGGCCGGCCCCGATCTCGTCGTCGGCTTCGGCGGCGGCAGCGCCATGGACCTTGCCAAGCTCGTCGCCGTGCTTGGCAGCGGCCGGCAGAAGCTTGTCGATGTCGTCGGTCCCGACAAGGTCGAGGGGCGTGACGTGTTTCTGGTGCAGGTGCCGACCACGTCGGGCACCGGCAGCGAGGGCGGCATCCGCGCGCTGGTCACCGACCCCGCCACCGAGAACAAGCTTGCGGTGCAAAGCCGCTTCATGCTCGCCGATCTCGCCGTGGTCGATCCCGACCTCACCATGACCGTCCCGCCACAGGTCACCGCGGCAACCGGCGTCGACGCACTTGCGCATTGCGTCGAGGCCTTCACCAGCCGCAAGGCGCATCCCGCCATCGATCTCTATGCCGTCGAAGGCATCCGCCTCGTCGGCCGTTATCTCCGCCGCGCCGTGGTGGACGGTTCGGATCGCGAGGCGCGCGCGGGCCTGTCACTGGCCTCGCTTTATGGCGGCTTTTGCCTCGGTCCGGTGAACACCACTGCGGGGCACGCGGTCGCCTATCCGCTCGGGACGCGCCACCATATCGCCCATGGCCTCGCCTGTGCGCTGATCTTTCCGCACACGCTTGCTTTCAACATGCCTGCGGTGCGCGACAAGACCCGCGAGGTGCTGAAGGCGCTCGGGCTCGAGGCGCCCGACGATCCGCGCGCAGCATTCGATACCACCTACCGCTACTGCGCAGATCTCGGCGTCGAGATGCGGCTCTCCGCGCTCGGCGTGCCGCGCGAGGACCTTGCAACGATGGCAACCGAAGCGCACGCCATTCGCCGCCTGCTCGACAACAATCCGCGCGATCTCGGCAAGGACGAGATCCTTGCCATGTACGAAGCCGCGTTCTGAACGGCTTGCGCGATTATCCAAGCGATCATAACAAGGGAGAGATCATGAAGCTCAGGGCTATTCTGGCGGCAGCGTCGCTATGCGTGATGACGGCGATCGCGCCGGTGCAGGCGCAGGACACTTATCCGAGCAAGCCGGTGTCGGTCATCGTGCCGTTTTCCGCGGGCGGAACCGCAGACATCTTCGCGCGGATGGTGTCATCCCACCTGCAAAAGAGCTGGGGCGGCACGTTCGTGGTCGAGAACGTCGGCGGCGCCGGCAGCATTCTCGGCGTGACGCGGCTGGCGCGCGCGGCGCCTGACGGCGCGACGATCGGTCTTGCCAGCACCTCGGCACTGTCGATCAACCCGACCCTGTATGGCGAGAAGCTGTCGTACCGGCCCGACAAGGACCTGATCCCGGTCGTGCAGATCAGCGTCGTGCCCAACGTTTTGGTCGTCAACCCGAACAAGCTCAAGGTGAAGTCGGTGCCGGAATTGATCGCCTATCTCAAGGCCAATCCGAACAAGGTCTCGTTCGGTTCGGCCGGTGTGGGCACCTCGCAGCATCTCGCCGGCGAGCTGTTCCAGCAGATGACGGGAACGCAGATGGTTCACGTGCCCTACAAGGGATCGAGCCAGATGCTGACCGATCTATTGAGCGGCCAGATCGACCTCGCCTTCGACAACGTGCCGCTGCTGCTGCCGCAGGCGAAGGAAGGACATCTCGTCATGCTGGCGACCGCAACGCCGGAGCGCGCCGCCTTCGATCCGCAGCTACCCGCGATGAGCGAATTCCTTCCGGGCTTCGAGGCCGTAGCCTGGCACGGCTTCCTGGTGCCGGCAGGCACTCCAAGGCCGATTGTCGACAAGCTCGCGGACGAAATCCGCAGCTTCATGAAGCAGCCGGAGACGGTGCAGAAGATGGCCGAACTCGGCGCCATCGCGGTCGCGAAGGACCCTCAGGAATTCTCCGCCTACATCGCCTCGGAAACGCAGCGCTGGAAGAGCGTAATCGACAAGGCCGCAATCAAGCTCGACTGACCGGAGCGTACCGGGTTGCCCGCATCTTGCAGCGTCGCAGCAACGTCAACCCGGTACGCACCAGGACGCGCAATTGCGCAGACTTATGCCATTGGTCACTTCGAGAGAGCGGCAACGATGGCGTTCAGCCGATCAAGTGTCGGATGCTGCTTTGATCGCAGCAGATTGAAGTCGAGGTGCTCCTTCTGAAACATCGAGAACAGCGTGACACCGGCTGCATTTGTTGCGAGCGCGTAATCCACAAGAAAAGCGGCGGCAATTTCAGTGAGGTTGCCACGGTACCCCACCTCGTGAAGACCACTTAGGATCTCCTTTTGCGCATTAATTTTCGTGGCTAGCCGTTCCAGGCTAGAAAATGATCCGTATGTTACGAAGGTTCTTCGGCGAGCATGCTCCTTCGACTTCTGAAGATTCGGCTCGAGTGGGTTATTGGCGATCTGCACCAGCCGATATGGCAGTGATTCATCGAGATCTCCTATTGCGGCCTCGCAATTTCCCGCGATCGAAATGGCTCGGGCCTTCCCATCCCGGACAACGCGCTCGACCGCCCGAACGATATCCTCGCGCACAATTTCCTCGATCGCAGGTCGATGTAGAGCAAGCACATCGACATAGTCCGTGCGAAGGCGCCTTAGACTCTCCTCGACACTTGTCCTTATCAGCTCCGCTGACAGCGGTACCTTGATTGGTTTTGGTCGCACTCCCGAGACCTGCTTTTGGAGCCCAGGAAATATCGCAAGGGAGGCTCGCGCGATCGGCTTCAGTAATCGCATGGCGGCAGAGGTATTGGCCGGGCGCATGCCAACCTTTGTGCAGATGTAAACGCTGTCGCGTTTCTTGGATGCAAATTGGCCCCAGATCGACTCAGCCATCCCATCGCCATATGAAGGCGCCACATCGTACCAGGTTATTCCAGCTTCGTACGCGCGCTCGAGCGCTTCAATGCCCTTGCGAGCTCCAATACGCCCACCAAGCGAAGCGCAGCCAAACCCGATGCTGGATACGCTTGTGCCGAGAGCTTCAACACAGACCTGCTTCATCGCAAACACCCGCAACCATGCTGGCTTGCGTCCGATTGGACGACGCCGGACCTCACACTCATCAATTTCTACCCCGAGCCGTCAAGTTGGATGAAGTTGCCCTGAAAACCGTCATGCAAATGCATGATGACGGCGTTCGTTCGAGCATCATACGTTGCTGCGCGGCACAAAGTCCTTCAAGGGACACTTGTCATATTACGGCGAGACTCTGTGTTCGCGAACGCAACTGCGCAGAGAGCCGGCGCTGGGAACCTCGGCGATAGGGCTTACTGTCGAGGAGCGCACTTTAGATGAAAATAACAGGGTTCGCGATCGCCGGGGCAACGCTTGTATCCGCAGGCAAAGGAGCGCCCGCTTGCAAAGCCTGGTCAGAAGCGCACTGAACGGTTTGGTTCCGCCCGACCGCCGATATCGTCTTCGCAAGGCGCTGGGTCTGACGGAGATCTGGTGCCGGGTCGTGATGAATCAGGAGGTCAAGAAGTTCATCCAATCGCTCGATTGCTCTCGATTGGATGTGCTCGAAATCAGCGGCAAACGCGAGGATGATTTCAATTTCCGTTCTTACCATGTGGCCGAATATCCCGAATACGATATTTGTGCCGGCCCGCTCGCGTCGGAAAGCTTCGACCTGGTGATTGCCGAGCAAGTGTTCGAGCACATCAAGCATCCGGATCGAGCTGCGGTTCACGTGTTTCAGATGTTGAGGCCGGGCGGAACTTTTGTGATCACCACTCCGTTTCTCGTGAAGATTCACCCGACTCCGCTGGATTGCTTCCGCTGGTCTCAGGACGGGCTCCGGATTCTTCTGGAAACCGCCGGGTTCTCGGTATTGCAGACTGGCTCCTGGGGCAATCGTCAGTGCCTGATGACAGACCTCAAGCCAGACATACGATGGGCCTACTACATTCCGGCGATCCACAGCTTGAAGAATGATCCCCAGTTGCCGATTTCGGTTTGGGCTTTTGGAAGGAAGCCTTCACTCCAGGGATCAACTGGTTACAACCCCAGAGCGGACGAGAGCTAGGCGAGCAGTGAGGTCGGCATACCAACAAGATCCCGTGCGCCCTTCGGGTGGAAACGGCTTCACAGGGTGGCTTCGAACGATTTCCGCTGCTCGCACGTCAGGTCCAACCCGTGCTTTGTCAGCTCTCCGGAGGCACGGCGACCAAGTCACCCATTCGGTTTCCGTGCAATAGGGTTTCGCGCTCATGGAAGTTCCTCCAGTCATCGCGCTCTTTTGTCCAATGGCGTAGTGGCTGGGCCAAGCTAGTTTACAGTGATTGGTCGCACCTCCTCTGTCTCAACACATTTTTGATTGGAACTACCGGTGTCACTGCGCACGGAATCAATTGCGAGCGATGTTCTGGTGACGGGAGCAGCTGGATTCATCGGCTTCCATGTTGTGCGTCAGCTACTCGACGAGGGGCGGCGGGTCATCGGCTTGGATAGCATCAACAGCTACTACGACCCCGCGCTGAAGCGCGCTCGCCTCAGAACCCTGCGCGACCAGCCGGGCTTCTCCTTTGTGCAAATCGATCTCGCTCACCGGTCGGCAACGGCCGAGTTGTTCGCAAAACATCGTTTCGCGACGGTAATCCATCTTGCCGCACAGGCTGGCGTTCGGCATTCGATCGACCAGCCGCACGCTTATGTCGATGCCAACCTCGAGGGATTCATCAACGTCCTGGAAGGCTGCCGACGTCACGGCTGTCGTCATTTGATCTACGCGTCATCGTCGTCCGTTTACGGCGCCAATACCCAATTGCCATTCTCGACGCGGCACAGGACCGACCATCCCATGAGCTTCTACGCCGCGACAAAAAAAGCCAACGAACTGATGGCCCATTCCTACAGCCACCTGTACCGACTTCCGGTTACCGGCTTGCGATTCTTTACGATCTACGGCCCATGGGGCCGGCCCGACATGGCCATGTTCCTGTTTGCCGATGCGATCGTCAAAGCCCGGCCGATCAAGCTGTTCAACGATGGCAGGATGCGTCGCGATTTCACCTATATCGACGACGTCACCCGCGTCGTCTCCCGGTTGATTGACCGTGTTCCGGACGATAACCGGAATGCCGCGAATGCGCCGGCCAAGATTTACAATGTCGGCAATCATCGCCCGGAAGAGCTGATGCACGTCGTCGCCTTGCTTGAGAAGGAGCTGGGACGAACGGCTGCGAAAGAGATGCTGCCGATGCAGCCCGGAGATGTTCCGGAGACATTTGCCGACGTAAGCGACCTGATGCAGGATACCGGGTTTTCACCGTCCACACCGATCGAGACTGGCATCCACAATTTCGTCGCCTGGTATCGGAACCACTATAAGGTTTGACTGCCAAGAGATGACGGCGTCCCGCATATGCGCTTCGACATCCGGCTACGCTTCACACGTGGTCTTCAAAGCAGACCGCGCAGCCCGCTCTGAGCCAACATCACACTCGCGACTTCGAAGGGCGACCTGTGCGGAAGAAGACCGCGGCCCCGGCGGGGGCAATGGGATTGGCAAGGCCGGGGCCGCAATGGTGCGCCGAAGTGGGCTCCGTCGGCGCAACACGATCGTAGTCATTGAGAAGCAACTGTCCATTTCATTTCGTGATCGTGCACGTCAACGTCGGAGTACCCAACAATGATGACGGCCCTCCCTACAATAGCGGCTTGCTGTGCGCCCCACTGTGATGCGATGACACGATCGTGATCCATAGGGACTCGCTGCAGTCATCGGAATGTTGCGTTATCCGGAGACGTCAATGCCGCGGTATTTCTTTCACATTCACGACGGCGGTTCAGTGCTCGATGACGTCGGACTGGAGCTGCCTGACATTTCCGCCGCACGGACGGCTGCGATTGAACTGAGCGGCGAGATCCTCAAGAGCGACCTGATGGGGCCATTCTTCGATCATCTAAGCTGGCAGGTGCAGGTCAGCGACAGCCCCGACCTGGGCGGCCGATCACTGTTCGTCCTTCAGTTCTCGGTCGCGCAATAAACGGAAGCGAACGCTGCTTTGCCGGCATCGGCGAACACCCAATACGTCAAAGACGGTTGAGCGAGCGTGGTGACGACGACGGACGCGCGTATTGCGCTGCAATCTGGCGCGCGATGATCTCAAGGCTCCCCGTCTGCCGGACTCACTCCAGTCTGCGACGGTTTGTCCTCATTCTGCGAGATGGCGAGGGCCGCGAGCGCCGTACGATTGCTGATTTCCAGCTTCTGGAAGATGTTGTGCAGATGCACCTTGATGGTGCCGTCCGCGATGCTGAGCCGGCGCCCGATTTCCTTGTTGGACAACCCCCGAGCGACCAGCCGCATGATCTGCCGCTCACGCTCCGTCAGCACCGTCAGCGCGCTTTCCGAGTTCGTGTTGTGCTCGCGAGGAGCGGCCTGATCCGTGGACAGCGGCGGAACAACCTTATGACCGCTCGCGATCTGTCGCAGGGATTGCACCAGGACTTGGCCCGTTGCTTCCTTCAGAAGGACACTGTGACCCGCAGGGGAGCCTGGCAAGACGAGATCACAATCTTCGGTAGCAGCGAAGAATACCAAATGCGTCGACCGATTTTCCGAATTCCCGAGCGGAGCATTCTTCAGCGCAGTCAGCTCGGGCATCGCTGGATCGAGGATTGCAATGTCGGGCGCTAGAGTCCGAATTGCCTCGATGCAGCTGGCTGCATCGCCACAGGATGCAACGATCTCGAAATCGGATTCCGCACCGAGCAAATTCGCGAGACCTTGCAGAACCACCGGATGCCGGTCTGCAATCACTACCCTCGCACGACGCATCGGGCGCTCCTCAACCTGCCGCCCCCAATTATCGAAACTCCCAGCGTCCGCCCCTGCTGCTCCAATATCGAGGGACTACCACAATTTTCCAACAACTCAAAAGAAGTCAATTCCGCGAGCAGAACACGTGTGAGGCAAATGAACGCACTCTTGCACTACAATATACGCCAAGTCCGCCGGACCGAAGCGTCCGTATGAATCCGGTCCTCAGAGGCCATTATCGGCAATGAGCCGAGTAGCCGAACGAGCGCTCCCATCGCCATTTCCGAAATATGAGAATGGCGACGCGACAAGGGTCCCGCAGAGGGCGCGGGAAGGTTCCCGCATAGATTGTGCCAACTGGCGCACAAAGAGCAACAGGGCCGGCAACGTAAGGTTAAAATTGCGAGCTCACCTCGCTCAACGGTGTGCATACACCACTGGCAAGAGCCCCCCCTTTGCCGAGCTCATCACCCGGACGGCCTATAACGAAAGGTATATAGGGAGATCGAAAAATCGAATCTAACATTCGGCAAACGTTAAGAAAATATTAACCCCTGGAATCCTGCCAATTGACCGTTGCTCGCCAAAGGAGTTGCGATCGAGCCAGTCGCTTTTTGACTCCTGAGGCATTGAGGAAACAAGACCAGCCGGACAACGAACGCTCGTCGTTCTTCGATGCAGCCAATTGGAAGACTCGTTCTTTTTCACTGAGTTGTTCATTCATGTAGTGTCATTTGCGTTGGTCGCGGAGGGTGAAATGAGGAGGCGGCAATCTAGCGAAACCGTTCTTATTGGAAAAAATATTCTGATTAGAGAAGGAATTTCACGAATACTGCATGCGGCAAATTTCCATATCCTGACATCCGTCTCAAGCACAGATGAACTGCCAAGCACACTCCAAGCGCATCAGCTTCTGTTTTTGATCGTGCACAACGGCGACGAGTTCGATGTGGCGCTTAAACACGTCGGATTTGTGAAGGAGCGCTATCCTGACGCCCGCATAGCGATCGTCTCGGACCACTATCGGCCAGACGAACTGGTCTCGGCATATCGAGCCGGCGCCAGTGGCTATTTCGTCAACGTCAATTCCTGCGATGCCTTCATCAAGTCCATCGAGCTCGTGACGATGGGCGAGACGGTCTTCCCGCCGGCATTTCTGTCCTTCGTGCTTGGTAGCAATCGCGATCATGAGCATGAGATTGCGGCCTTGAACGAGGACCGACCCGACATCCTCCTCGCGCCGGAGGAACGGATAGCGCCTCATCTGTCACCGCGCGAGAAGGCAATCCTGTCCTGCCTGATCGAGGGCAATTCCAACAAGTGCATCGCGCGAAAAATCGATATCGCCGAGGCCACAGTGAAGGTTCACGTCAAGGCGATCCTGCGTAAAATACGGGTCCAGAACCGGACACAGGCCGCGATTTGGGGAATGAACAACGGATCGCTGGTACGGGCGGCCAATGGGCACGCCCTGGCCTTGGCCGTCGATCCGACTGGTCTCAAGCTTTCGCGAGATGATGGCCGGAATCATCAACCAGCTGGCGTCTCCGAATTGGATCAGCCTGGCTGAGTACCTCGAGTGCTGAGAATCGCGGGGCCTCTATTTACTTGCGATCTCTGATCGATCGTGCGGGGCACGCGCGACCGGCATCAATCCAACGACTTGCGTTCGTTGTCATTGATGTGGTGGTCGGCGCGTTGCACTTGACCGCTCCACCGCGCCCGATCGAGCCGTGCTGGAATGTTGGTCAATCAAGATCACAACTCATTCGGCAAACTCACTAATGTGTCACGAGGCATCTCCTTCATTCAGATGATGCGCGTTTGGAGCCAGCAGTTAGAAAGCACTGTCGCAAAAAAGCTCCTTGGTCCCAGCAAGAGCTCGGCAGCCGGCCAGGTGCGAACATCACCTCAGCTGTTCGCTGGTGGGACGACGTCAGCCGCCTGGCTTGGTGTGGAACGTGATGAAGATGCCCCTATCCATCTACAGTCGAATTGCCTTGGCTTGCAGCGCGCTTGCCATGCTTGCATTGGCAGGCATTGTCGCCGCAGAGACGCTTGCCAAATCCAAGCTCACTCCAGCCAGCAACATGAACCTACCCGACTATCTGGTCCCGGTCATCGACCCCGACACGGGCGCCACGATCGTCCGGGTGACGACCCCAGGCCCATTGGGCGCCGGCTTGGCTTGTCAACGTGCCTACTGCACTCACCGATATTCGAGTGCACAGGCATGGAACGCGGACCAAAGCCTGCTTCTGATCGCCAACGGCTGCAACGGACTTTGCTTTCTCGATGGGCAGACCTACGCCCCGCTGTTCCGTCGGCAGCGCGAGGATGAGTGCGAGTGGCACCCGCGGGACCCTGATCGGATGATCTGCGTGATCGGGCGCAAGATCTCGCTCTGGACGCCGCGAACCAACGCCGAAGAGGTCGTCTTGATAGCCGAGGGCTATCGCGGTCTTCAGTTCGGACCAGGCAAGGGTAATCCCTCCCGGGATGGTCGGCGCATCGCTGTGCGAGGCACCAGGGCGGACGGCGCCGTCGTCGCATTCGCGTTTGACCTCGTGAGCCGACAGAAGTTTCCGGATATCGAGGTCGGGAAACTGCCTGGGCGAGATGGTGTGTGCGAGATATCTGCGTTGGGCAACTACGTCAGGTGCAGCCGGTGGGTAGACGGAAAGGATGAAGCATTCATCTTTACTGTCGCGGGCGATCTGGTGCAGAGCTGGACCGAGCATCATCGTCCCAGCCATGGCGACATGACCGTCGATTCCGACGGACGCGAGGTCTATGTCGGAATCAGCAAATCCGATCCTGACATATACCACGTGATCAAGCGCCGGCTGGATGACGGGGTCGTTACCGCCCTTGCTCCGCGCGGTGAGGCCTCACACGCGTCGACACGCGCGATCCACCAGCCCGGCTGGGTATTTCTGAGCTATGGCGGCGACCCCGCTGAGATAGCGCAGCTACCCACGTTTGCGCAGTTCGCTCGGGAAGTCATTGCCCTGCGCATCGACGGCAGCGGCGAGTTCCGGCGCATTGCGTACACACGCAACGTGCCGCACAATTATTGGAGCGAGACGCACGCTTCGCCGTCTCCGGATGGATCGCAGGTCATATGGTCAAGCAATTGGGGCGTAGCGGGCGGCCCCGTGTTCGACTTTGTAACGCGTCTTGATCGGCCCGGTCAGACCAGCGCGCTATCCAGATAGCCGCCGGCGATGGCTTCCTATTACAAGTGACCGGCCCGAGCCAGTGAGGTTGCCCCCGGTGAACTTGTCCGAGCCCGGATGGCTAGGTTGGCTGCCCTTATAACCGACGGGCGCAGGATCTGCATCGCGTCCCGGACCGTCGCTCCCAAGGGCTGCTGACGGAACCTTCCGCGCAGCCGGGCAACCCGCAATGCACGCACCACCGTCTCGGGATCGGGAAGGCCTTGCTTGTCCTCGACAAGGCTCCAGGTGAGTTGCTTGAGATCCAGGGTCTCCTGGTCAATTTGCGGGAACGATTTGGAAGCCGTGATGCTCGCGTGGCTCGTCATGTCGTAAAAGATCAGACCGTCGTCTATCGCCACCATGTCGCCGTGACAGGCCAGGTCAACGAAGAACAGCTGGTCGACGCCCCACCTGATCGACTTGTAGTTTCGCATCAGACAACCGGCTTGGATGACCCTGCTGTTGACCAGGAGGGTCGACGGGACAATCCCAAGCAATCGTGTCTTGCCTACCAAATAGAGATCAGTGAGGCATTGCTGGCTCGAATACAGCGTAACCTGCCCTCCCCGCCGGTATCTTATANNGTCCTGGACCAGGTGGGATGTGGAGGTCATGAACGCAGCGGCGGGGTACGTCCTCGCCATTTCCGCGAAAGTCTCGAGCGATCCCGGCGTGAGCCAGTCGTCGTCATGCAGCACTTTGATCCAGTGCCCACGGCCTGCGAGCATTGCGTTGTTTGTGTTCTCCACCTGACCTCGGCCTCGGCGGTTCTCGACAATTCGAATGCGCGGGTCAGTGCGCGCATATTCGGACAGGATCGGCCAACTCGCGCCTTCCGGGCCTTCGTCATCGCTGATTACCAGCTCCCAGTCGGAGAATTCCTGCTGCAGTACGCTTTCGACGGTACGGCCCACCGTATCCGGACGGCGAAAGGTTGGTACCGCCACCGAAATAAAGGGACGGGATTCCGACTTTCGGAGGCTGCCTGACTGGTCAATCTGCAACAGTTCCATTCGCTCTTCCCTCGGATTTCGAAGCAACCGTACCCAGGGCCGGCATACCCGGCCGGCAAAGAACGGACCGCAGGCGCTTTTCAATGGAACACCCGGCTCTCGTGAACGCGGCATTGTTTTGGCTCGACGAAAAGGCCCGAACCCCGTCGCGTTGCATCGGCTCCTTTTCTATAGGCGTGATGAAGGTTCTCAACACCGAGCGAACCATGCAAAACGAACGCTAGGAGCCCGACTCGGCATGGTCATCCTTCATTTACATGACGTTGGTCGCCGCAGAGCGCGACGTTTCGAAGCGGTCGGACCGATTTGGCCACATCCGAGTCCAGGTCACCGGCCTGTTAGCGTTTCTATCGAGTCATGTCATGCAAACGGAGGATGGCGAGACCTTCTGTTCAGCCTACGATCTGTCGGATAGCAAAGTCGCTTACATCGGTGACAAGCCGTTGCAGAGATTCCATCAAATGCTCAATCGCGTTCGGGAGGAGCCTGACAAGGCCCGTTTCCTGCTATCGCGCGCACTGTGGGTGACCGGATTGTGCCGGTTCATTACCTTTGGCTTTCCGGCCGGATACAGAATGCGCTTCTATCCCAGCTCCATGTCCGCGGGGCTCTGGCGAAGGCGATCTCTTCGTTCCGAGGACGCCGATTTCGTCGGAGCCTACCTGCGGCCTGGGGAAACCTTCGTCGACGTAGGTGCGAATGTGGGCCAGCTGAGCCTGGCCGCCGCCATGAGCGTTACCAGATCCGGACGAGTCATTGCCATCGAAGCGCATCCGCGCACTTGCAAATACCTGCAGGGCAACGTTCGCCTCAATGATTTGACCATTGAGATCCACAACACGGCGATTGGAAGCACGCATGGAGAGCTGTTCTTTACGGACTTTCGCAGCGATGACATGAACTTTGCGTCCGCTACTCCGCTGCCAGGCAGCGCAACATTGCGAGTTCCAGTACACACCCTTGATTCGGTTGTCGGAGATCGGCCGGTGGATCTTCTCAAGGTCGATGTCGAGGGGTTCGAGGTCGATCTGCTCAAGGGCGCCGCGCGGACCATTGCCAATTGCAGATGTCTCTACATAGAGGATTCCGAGCTCAACCTGCGGCGTGCCGGCACGTCCCGCGCAGAGCTGTATGACCGGCTGATCAGCCACGGGTTCGCACTCTTCCATCTCAGGGCTGGGAAGCTGGAGCCGGCCTCGCCCCACGTACCGGGCCCCGACGACGACAACATGATCGCCGTTAATGCCTCCAATCTGCCGGACTTGCTCACTCGGACCGGTCTTCAGCTGGCACAGACCCCATCCCTATCGTCTGCCGTCAGCCACGCTCCATCCGCCCGACTTGCATGAGCGATGCCTCCCAGGGCCACGAGCGATGGATAAGGATGCCGGGGTTTCGTGAAATCACCGACCAGGCTTTGGGCGCAAACATCTCGCGAAGAGCAGCCCTGTTCATGCAGACAGCGTAGCGAGTGCTGCCGATATCATGCGAACGAATGATGGCGCGCGCGCCACTCCATCCTACGATTGAGACCAAGCAAGTCGCTCGCGCGTTGCGATATTGCCCTGTTCCGCAATGAATTCTGCGCCAAGGAAGCCTGTCATGGTCGCGAAAAAGGTCTCTGGTCCAACCCGGACGGGAAACCTTGTTCGCGCTGCGGCAGGCGTCTCGGCCCTCGCGATCACCGGTCAGCTCACGCTCGTCGCGACCATCCCCGTCCTCACTCGGCTTTATTCGCCTGAGGATTTCGGGATCTTCACGATCTATCTCTCAATAGTGAACATCCTCGGCTCAATAGCCGGGCTTCGCTTTGGGACCTCTCTCTACGTCGTCGAGGACAAGGCTCGCGCGCTGGTCGCGCTGAAGCTCACGCTGCTCGCAGTCTGCGCTACGGCCTCCCTTGTGCTTGGTGCAGGATACCTGTTGTCGGAAGCAACGCCAGCGCAGCTGCGACATCTTGCCTACCTCGTACCGGTCGGAATGGCTGCGGTCGGTCTTGCCGATGCAATGAATTGCTGGTGCCTGCGCTTCAATCATATCCGCGACTTCGGCATGGGCCGCCTGATCCTGCCGGCGTCGATGGCAGTGCTACAAGTGAGCTTCGGCCTCGCTCATCTCGGCGGCGATGCAATGATCCGGGCCCACATCCTGAGCCAGGTCGTACTGATCGCATTTCTCGGCACTCGCCTCCTGAAATGGGAGGACATCTGCGCCATCACGCAAGCCCCGTGGCGGGCTGTCGTGGCGACGGCGCGGCGAGAGTACAAATTTCCGCTGTTCGAGCTCCCTTCGGCCCTTGCAGGGTTCGCGATCATCAATCTCCCGGCGATCTTCATTGGTTCGCTGTTCGGCACCGCATTCGCAGGACATTTTGGCGTTGCCGCGCGTCTCGTGACCGGGCCCGTCACCTTGATCGCCTTGCCGCTCAGCAATGTCTTCGTCGCCGAGGCAAGCAAAGGCTTCGATCATCGGCATCTTCTCGGTACCGCGCACGGCCTGTTGCTTGTTGCCGCCGGATTGATCTCCATGCCGGTACTTGTCCTTGGATTTGTCTCTCCTCACCTTGTCGTTCCGCTCCTGGGACCGTCGTGGATGCCTACGGGCCAGATCATGACCGCCCTCGCGTTCATGTGTGCCGCTCAGGCCTTGTCGACGCCTATCCAGGAAGTGCCGACTCTTTTCCGCCGCCAGGAGCTGCGGCTTCTGGTCGATATATCGCGGGCCTTGCTTGTATTTGGTCCGCTCCTCATCGGCGCCCACCTTGGTCACGATCCGTTGCAGGTGATCTACATGATGGCGGCTGGGGGGGCTACCGGCTATGCCTTGGGAATTGCCGCGTCCCTGTTTCTCCTGAATGGTCGAGGCGCCCAACGAACGTCGGGCGCCACGATCAAGGAGCCTGTTTAACCCATACGCCCAAGGGAGCACGCACCGAGCTTCGCGTCCGAATTGCCAGTATTGCCAAGGCGGGTCTTGTTCGAACGCTGTCACTTCGAGGTTCGCTTGTACCGGCAGCCGGAAGGGACGTTGGACGACCTGCTCACCGGCGTCTCACGAGGACGCTTTCGAAAGACCGGATAAAATAGAGACCGAACTACATCTGGAGGACAGAAGCAGTGGCAGCGACACGATCCGAGGCAAAACAAACAGCCTCTGCGCCGCGACGAACTGCTTCATCCAAATGAATGATGAGAGGATCCTCCACGGCCTCATACTGTGCTTTTTTGACGGTTGCTCGGATGTACTCTAATGAACTTGCAGCCATTGATTGACACAAGCCAGGGTACCGCTTCTCCGCTTTCTCAGACGCCTGAGGCGGGACTTCCCGTCCTTTTCCTGCTCCCCGGGTCACTTGGTTACGGGGCCAGCCTCGCTGCTCTAACGGCCTCCCTGCGCGAGGTCGCTCGTGTCGTCCCGATCAGGTATCCGGATCTCGGGATGATACTGAAGGGACAGAACAACGTCTCTGATATGGCCGTTGCAGCGGTGGAGCAGATCAGTCGAGTCCAGCCGCGGGGTCACATACGGCTTCTCGGTCATTCTCTCGGCGGTGCCGTCGCTTTCGAGGTCGCGACGCGGCTGCTAGCCTCGGGGCGATCGGTAAAGTTCTTCGGAATTCTCGATACCAGCCTCATGGGCGAGCACAGCTCTTCCTGGGAGACGCTGACTCGTACGGTCCATCGGATCCGGAACAACCGCATCACCGCTTCGCGGATGGTCTGCCGCGCCCTCGCCAAAGTGACCGTCGCAATGGGCCGCGAAGCTGTTCTCGCCAGGATGATCGATCGCCATGCGAAGAGGCAATTCAACCTTACGCTCTTCCGGCTCAAGCAGGAACTGCAGGAAGTTCTTCGCGCGAAGGCCTACTTCCGCTGGTTGGCGGAGCCGAGGTCAATGCTGCCGATTCCTGCCATTCTGTTCCGTTGCAAGCGGAAGAAGATGCCGCAGGATCTAGGGTGGAGCCACGCATTTGCTCAAGTTGACGTCGTCCCAAGCGCAGGCAGCCACACCGATCTCGTCATGCAACCTCACCTCGCAATAAACGGTCCTCTCATTGAGATGGCCTTGTCGCAAACCTACTCGCCAGCCGAATTACCCGAACGAGAGGCGGATTGTTCCCGTGACCGCGCCAGCAACTCACAGCCGAACCGAACCAGCGTTCAGTAACGACCCGTTGGTCCTGGATGCAGCCGCGGAAGTCGCCCGCATTGTCGCGTTCTTGCGGGATCGAGTTCTTGGCGTGCTTGGCCGTCGCGGAGCAATTGTCGGTCTTTCCGGAGGAATCGACAGCTCCGTAGTCGCAGCGCTTTGTGCGCGCGCATTTGGACATACGAAAGTCCTCGGGCTGCTCATGCCGGAGCGCGACTCGTCCGCGGATGCACTAAGGCTCGGGAGCGCTGTCGCGGTGCAGCTTCGCCTTACCACGGTTGTCGAGGATATCGCGCCGGCTCTCGACGCATTGGGTGCGTACCGCCGGCAAGCAGAAGCGATTCAAGCCGTCGTGCCCGAATACGGCCCCGACTGGAAATGCAAGCTGGTACTTGGTCCGGTGCTGGAGCGCGATGGCATCAACATCACTCGCTTGACCGTGCAAGACCCGGACGGCGCAACCTCGACCGTGCGCCTTCCGCCCGACGTCTACCTGCAGATCGTCGCGGCGACCAATTACAAGCAACGTGTCCGCAAGATGACGGAATACTATCACGCGGATCGTCTCAAATACGCTGTCATAGGTACGCAAAACCGACTGGAGCATGATCAGGGCTTCTTCGTGAAGCAGGGCGATGGTGATGCGGATATCATGCCAATTGCTCACCTGTACAAGAGCCAGGTCTACCAACTAGCCGAGTACCTCGGCATCGACGAGGAGATCAGGCGACGTCCGCCGACCTCCGACACTTTCTCGATGCCGCAGAGCCAGGAGGAATTCTATTTCGCGGCCCCCTATCGATTGGCCGACATTTGCATGTACGCGGTAAACCACGGCATCTCCGCCGATGCCGTCGCCGAGGCTGTCGGTATTGCCGCAACGCAAGTGCAGAAAGTTTTCAGGGACATCAATTCCAAGCGCCGGGCAACGCGCTACCTTCATACGAGACCTCTACTCGTCGATGCAGTGATCGAGGACTAGGCGCCATGTGCGGCATTGCTGGTATCGTGGCGCTGAGTCCACACGCTGCCAGTCCCTCACGGGAAGCGCTCCTGCGGATGGTCGGGGCGCTTGCACATCGCGGGCCGGACGAACGAGGCCTGTATCGGGATGAACGCGCGGGGCTGGCGCACGCTCGGCTTTCGATTATTGACATTGCGAGCGGACAGCAGCCTCTCACCGACATCAGCGGCTCGACTTGGATCGTATTCAACGGCGAGATTTTCAATTACATCGAGTTGCGCGAACAGTTGCTCGCGCTGGGCTATCGCTTCCATACCCGCAGCGACACCGAGGTCGTCATTCAGGCCTATCGAGCCTGGGGCGAAGCGGCGTTCGAACGGATGAACGGGCAATGGGCGCTCGCCATATGGGACGCCCCTGCCCGCCGCCTGGTGTTGTCGCGTGATCAGACGGGAATCTGTCCGCTGCATGTCTGCGAGCACCGAGGCCAGCTTTACTTTGCCAGTGAGATCAAGGCGATTTTCGCAGCAAATCGGGCGATCCCTCGAGCCTTCGATCAGGTAGGCATTGACCAGACCTTTACCTTCTGGAGCGTCGTGCCGCCGCAAGGCGTGTTTCAGGGAATCAGCGAAATTGAGCCGGGCCATATCCGCACCTACGCCCGCGGCGAGGTTCGAGACCGTGCATTCTGGACGCCCCGCTATCCCAGCGGTCCCGACGGGCATTGCATTCCGTTCACCGGCTCCGTTGCGGATGCCGAAGATGCAGTGCGTAACGCACTGGAATCGGCAACGGCGTTACGAATGGTTCGGTCCGACGTGCCCGTGGGAAGCTATCTCTCCGGTGGGCTTGACAGTTCGCTTGTTGCGGCGCTCGGGAGCCGATTTGCAGGCAAGCGCTTCCAGACCTTTTCCCTGCGTTTCACCGACACCGAGTACGACGAGACCGTTTATCAGCGCCTGATGGCTCGCACGATCGGAAGCGAACACCACGAGCTCATGGTCTCGCACCAGGACATCGCCGAGGCGTTTCCCAAAGTCATCTATCACGCCGAACGTCCGATCCTGAGGACCGCCCCTGTGCCGCTGTTCCTGCTTTCAAAGCTTGTGCGCGAGCGCGGCATCAAGGTCGTTCTGACCGGCGAAGGCGCCGATGAGATGTTCGCCGGCTACGATCTGTTTCGCGAGGGCAAGATTCGTCGTTTCTGGGGACGCCAGCCAGGCTCGACACGGCGGGCCGGCCTCCTGAAGCGGCTTTATCCCTACCTCTCGCGATCGCCAGTCCATACGCAAGCGATCGCACTCAAGTTCTTCGGCCACGGCATTTCGATGCCTGATATGCCCGGCTTTGCCCATCACCCGCGCTGGCGCAGTACCAGCGCGATCAAGCGGCTGTTCTCCAACGACATGCGTGCCGCATGCTCGGGCGCGGACCCCGTCACCGAATTGCTCGATCATCTGCCGTCGGAATTCGGCCGCTGGACGCCGCTTGCGCAGGATCAGTATCTCGAGACCAGGACACTCCTTGTGGGGTACCTGCTCTCCTCCCAGGGGGACAGGATGCTTATGGCGCACTCGGTCGAGGGACGCTTTCCATTCCTCGACGGCGATGTTGTGGAACTCGCGAACTCGCTTCCAGATGCTCATAAGCTTCGCCTTCTCGACGAGAAGCACGTCCTGAAGCGTGTCACACTTCCCCTCGTTCCACCCGAGATCGTCGCCCGCAAGAAGCAGGCATACCGGGCGCCCAACGCGCTCTGCTTCGTCGGCAGCGATGCCCCATCTTATGTCAATGAAGCACTGTCTGGCACGAGCGTCCGCGCGGCCAACATCTTCGATCCGACAGCGGTCGAACGGCTGCGCACGAAGTGCCGGGCGCAGGCGGAAGCTGGCGATGGCGATCTGTCCAATTTCGACAACATGGCGCTGGTCGGCGTGTTGTCCACCCAGCTCCTGTTCGAACAGTTCGTCGCGAGCCGCCCGGAGGGGGCGCACCGCCTCAATCTCCGCGTGGATGTCGACGCTCAACATTCATCGGAGGCTTACAGCTGATGGACGACGATCCTGTGCCACTCCTGCACGATTACCTGGTCCACTCGGCACGCAGCAGAGGCGAAAAGGTCGGACTCGTGTGCGACGGTCACCGGGTCACCTACGGCCAACTCGAGGCGTGGTCGAACGCGCTCGCGCACCACTTGGCCGAGGCTGGCGTGGAACGCGGCGACCGCGTGATGATTTTCGCCGACAACACCGTTGAGGCGGTCGTCAGCTTCTGGGCCGTACTCAAGGCCAACGCGGTGGTATGCCTCATCAACCCGCTCACCAAGCGTGACAAGCTCAGCTATCTCCTCGATGACTGCCAGCCAACTGCCCTTATCACGCAGAAGCGCCTGTATGCGACGTTCAACGAACCCGCACGACACTGCTCGTCGCTGCGCCGTGTGATCGTTTCCGGGACGATCGACGACGCCGATCTGACGGCATTGCCACACGCGGTGCGATGGAACGCGACAATGGCAACCGAGCACAACGCACCGCCCGCGCGCCGCTGTATCGATATCGATCTCGCTGCCATCGTATATACCTCGGGTTCGACTGGCGAGCCCAAAGGGGTGATGCTGACGCACAGGAACATGATGGCAGCGTGTGCGTCGGTTGCTTCATACCTGAGCGTGCGCGATGATGAGGTTATCCTCAACGTTCTGCCGCTCGCCTTCGACTACGGCCTCTATCAGATGATCATGGCGGTTCGTGCCGGAGCGCGCCTCGTTCTCGAGCGCTCGTTTGCCTTTCCGGCGCAGGTTCTTCGGCGCATCGCAGAGGAGAAGATTACAGGTTTTCCCGGTGTGCCGACGATCTTCTCGACGCTGCTGCAGCTTGAGTCCCTAACGACTTACGATCTTTCGAGCATCCGCTACGTCACGAGCACCGGCGCCGCCCTACCGGTCCAGCACCTGCTGCTGCTGAAAGCTGTATTTTCCGGCGCGCGCATCTACTCCATGTACGGTCTTACCGAATGCAAACGCTGCACTTATTTGCCGCCGGAGGATCTCGACCGGAAGCCCACGAGCGTCGGGATCGCCATCCCCAATACAGAAATGTGGATCGTCGACGAGCGTGGCCAGCGGCTGGGTCCTGGCGTCGCCGGACAGCTCGTGATCCGCGGCGCGACGGTCATGAAGGGTTATTGGCGAAAGCCGGACGCCACGGCGAGAAAGCTCAAGCCAGGACCGCTTCCCGGCGAGCAGGTTCTGTACACTGGCGACTACTGTCAAATGGACGCGGAAGGCTACCTCTATTTTATCAGCCGGAGTGACGAGGTCATCAAATCCCGTGGGGAGAAAGTTGCGCCGAAGGAAGTGGAGAGCGCGTTGCTGGATATTCCAGGGGTAAGAGAAGCAGCGGTCGTTGGCGTTCCTGACGAGGTGCTTGGCCACGCGATAAAGGCGTTCGTCGTGGTCGATCAGGGACGGGCCTTCGATGAGAAGCAGATTCAGCGAGAGTGCCAGGAGCGCCTCGAAAGTTTTATGGTGCCCAAATACATCGTTATCGTGCCGGACCTGCCGAGGACGGATACCGGCAAGATCAGCAAGAGAGAGCTTATTGCCAGCTAACTCGCGGGCAGGATTTGATTGGCCTATCACCAATTCATCGGAGTACGAATACAATGACACTGGTCGTAGCACTGGACCACTGCAAGGAACAGATCCGCGCTTTTCTGGGATCGAATTTCTATATCAGCGACATGGGAGCGTTGAGCGACGATACTTCCCTGCTCGACCATGGCATCATCGACTCCACTGGAGTGCTCGAGGTCGTCGGCTTCATCGAGACGACCTTCGACATCACCGTCGACGACAGCGAGATCCTTCCTGAGAACCTTGATTCCATCCAGGGCATAGGCCACTACGTCGTTCGAAAAATTAGCTCGGCCGCCGATGCCTGACCGAACAATGGGCTCGGGGATTCCGGGCCTTTTCGCCGATGTGTCGTCCGACACGCAGGCTTCACACGATCGCCTGGCGCGACGCCCTTTTTGCGAGCCGCGCGCGCAGCATTGTTCTGCACGCCAACAGGCTTTTGCGAGTGTCTCCCCGAAAGGGGTAATCCGGCTTGCGCGGCTTTCGCATGCACCGGCGCGACAATCTTCCGTGGGCTGCCCCGCACAGCTCTCATGCAAACGCACGAAGACGCACGCGCGGTTTGCCCCTAGCTTTTTTAAAGATCGCGCATAGCGCATCCACGGTTTCGTTCAGAAGTTTAGAACACGGCATATTTTTTTCGTAACAGGAGGGTGCAGATGAAAGCAGTGGTTCAGTGCGGCGGCAAAGGAACTCGACTGCGTCCCCATACTTCCATTTTGCCGAAACCGCTCATGCCGATCGGAGCGCGCCCCGTGCTCGAGCTCGTGCTCAAGTGGCTGAGACGTAACGGAGTCAGGGAGGTCTACGTTACGACTGGATACCTGGGCCATCTGATCCGCAGCGTCTGCGGCGACGGCAACCAGTGGAATATGCGGATCACCTACACGCAGGAAGTTGAGCCTCTTGGAACGATCGGTCCGTTGTCGTTGCTGCGCGAACAGCTCGACGAGCCATTCCTGGTTCTCAACGGCGACGTGCTGACGGACCTCAATCTCAATCAATTCATCCACAATCATCGGGAAAGCGGCTCCGGTATCACCATTGCCACTTCCGTTCGAACCACGAAGATGGACTTCGGTGTGATTGACGAGACGCATGGCCGAGTGACCGGCTTTCGCGAGAAGCCCGAGCTGGCGAACCTCGTCAGCATGGGAATCTACTGTATGAATCCCACCATCCTTGAGCGCATTCCGTCCGGCGTGCCATTCGGCTTTGACGATCTGATGTTCCAGATGATCGAGGAAAAGGCTCCTGTAAGTGTATTCAAGCACAGCGGCCTATGGCTCGACATCGGCCGTGTCGAAGACTTCCTCAAGGCCCAGGATATTGCATGGGACGAGCAGTCGCCTGCGTTCGCGACCGCCGCCGCGTGACGCCCGGAACCAAGAGGAAGACAAGACATGCTGTTGGTATCAGAGCCGGCCCTGGGAGCTGAGGAGAAGGAAGCTCTCGCCGCTGTCATCGATAGCGGCTGGATCACCATGGGCGATCGAGTACGGGAGTTCGAGCAAACCTTCGCTCGCATGCATGACGCCGACGACTCAATCGCCGTCGGCTCCTGCACGGCGGCACTTCACCTCATCCTGCACGCCCTCGGGATCGGCCCTGGCGATGAAGTGCTCGTTCCGTCTCTGACGTTCGTGGCTACCGCCAACGCCGCCCTCTACGTAGGAGCACGGCCCGTGTTCGTCGATGTCGAATCGACGGCAGTTCCCTTGATGTCCTTGGCTGACGCTCACGCCAAGTGCACCTCGCGAACCAAGGCTGTGATCCTCATGCACTTTGCAGGCTACCTGGCTGATCGTGAGGCATGGCAGGCCTTCGCTCGCAGGAAGAACCTGCTCCTGATCGAGGACGCCGCGCATGCCCCTGGGGTCGAGGGGGTCGGGACGTTTGGCGATGCAGCCGCGTTTTCCTTCTACGGCAACAAGAACATGACGACCGCTGAGGGCGGCGCAATCATCACGCGAAACCGGGCTTTGAACGAAACGATCAGGCGCGCCAGATCCCATGGAATGACGAGCAACACTCGCCAGCGCCTCATCAGCCGTAGCCCGGAATACGACGTGACTCTCCTTGGGTTCAATTATCGCATGGACGAGCTGCGCGCCGCGGTTGGCCTTGTGCAGCTGCGAAAGTTGCCGGCATGGAATGACATCAGACGGCAGCTGTCGCTGCACTATCGGCAACGCCTTGCCGAGCTCTGCCCGTCGGTCTTGGTCCCCTTCGATGCTTCGTGGGTGTCAGCACACCATCTGTTGCCGGCCGTCTTGCCCGCGGCAACCGCCCGGCAGCCCCTCATTGAACAGCTCAGCAAGCACGGTATCCAGACGACCATTCACTATCCACCGGTGCACCGACTGACGTTCTACAACGATCTGTATCCGGGCACGAGCCTGCCGACCACTGAGGACTTTTCCCGACGCGAGCTCACCTTGCCGCTCCACCCGGCAATGACCGCGGCCGACGTCGATCATGTGGCGAGCCGTCTGGCCGTTGGACTTCGTGCAGGCTGTCCGGCGGAGGTCGTACAGGCATGAGCGAGATGGCGACTCCGGAATTCGCGCGAGCTGCAGCTGCACCCGTGCGCTTACGCCGCTTTGTCGACATCCTCTGTGCCGGCACGGCAGGACTCGTTCTAATGCCTGTCCTTTTGATCATAGCGCTCGCAATCTGGATCGAGGGTGGACGGCCGATTCTGTATTCGCAACTTCGTCTCGGACGGAATGGATCGCCCTTCCGCATGTACAAATTCCGGAAATTCAGAGCCGACTGCGACGATCGCGGAAGTCCCCTCACGATGATGAACGATGATCGAATGACGACGATCGGCCACGTCCTGGCTGGGTTCAAGCTGGACGAGCTGCCGCAGCTCTGGAATATCTTGCGCGGGGATATGTCCTTCGTCGGCCCAAGACCCGAGTCGCTCGCATTTGCCGACTGCTTCAAAAACGGGTTCGAAAAGATCCTCGAACATCGACCGGGTCTCATTGGACCATGTCAGGTTCTCTTTCGACACGAGAACACGCTCTTCCCACCGGGCGGCAATGTGGCAGATTTCTATCGAGACGTCCTGTTCCCCGCCAAGGCGAAGATCGACCTGGCATATTACTCGAGACGGACCGTCGCGTCCGACCTTTGGTGGGTCCTTCGTGCCGGTTGGATCAGTGTGGGAGAGCCTCTTCTCAGACGGATACGAAAGCGCCGACCAGACGATCAGACAGTGCAACACCAACAATCAGCTATTTCAGCCCGAAAGTTCTCGTGACAGAAGTGGACGGATGTTCAAATGGCTACTGACAAACGAAAAGTATTGCTCGTAGGCGGTGCAGGTTACGTCGGCTCGGTGATGACGGGCCATCTCCTCGGAAAAGGGTGGAGCGTTCGCTGCCTGGATCAGCTGATCTACAAGAACGAGAGCTGTGCCTGGCCCTATCTGATCAACCCGCAGTACGAGTTTATGCGCGGCGATGTTCGCGATCCGCGTATCGTCACTCAAGCTTTGAAGGACGTGGATGACGTCGTTATCCTGGCTGGCCTTGTCGGCGACCCGATCACAAGCAAGTTTCCGGACGAAAGTCATGCCATCAATCGCGCCGGCATCGGGTCCCTTATCGATACCCTCCGAAATCATCCCGTCGACCGCCTGATCTTTGTGTCCACTTGCTCGAACTACGGCCTCGTGGAGGAAGACACGGCAGTCGATGAAAACTACCCCCTTGCGCCACTCTCCCTTTACGCCAAACACAAAGTGGAGATGGAGCAGAAGATCCTGAGCCTGAAGGGAAAGGTTGGATTTCATCCAACGGTGCTCCGCTTTGCAACCGCCTTCGGCCTTTCCTCGCGCATGCGCTTCGATCTCACGGTGAATGAGTTTGTGCGTGAGCTCCACCTGGGAAATGAGCTTCTGGTCTTCGATCCCAAGACCTGGCGTCCTTACTGCCATGTCAGCGATTTTTCACGTGCCGTCGAGCAGGTGCTCGGCGCTCCTACCGACAAGGTCGCCTTCGAAGTCTTCAACGTGGGTTGTGAGGAGAATAACTTCACGAAATTGATGGTCGTCGAAGAGATCCTGAAGCACATTCCACGATCGAAAGTGACTTATCAGGAACGTGGTGCAGATCCTCGGAACTACCGCGTGAATTTCGAGAAGATTCGTCGAGTCCTGAATTTCACTCCTGAAGTCAGCGTTCCGCAAGGGGTGAACGAAATCCTGGCTGCACTCCGGCAAGGGCTTTTCGATCACGTCGAAGAGCAAAGGCACTTCTTCGGAAATTACGAGATCTTCCTTCCAGCCCCTCACGTTTCAGATTTGAAGAGGGCCATCTGAAAAGGTCGCAATTAGATGTCCCCGAACCGAAAAGCCACCAAGACTTGGTCACATTGAGAGTTCGTCCATGAAGAGCAAAAAGCGAGGCAAGCTCTCCGCCGTCGTCCTGCCCGGCCTATGGACGGGACTTCTTTGTCTCACGACAAGTGGATCATGCCTCGCAGCTCCTTATAAGCTCGCACCGGGCGATACCATCGAGATTGCCATCGGCGGCCTACCCGATCAACGCAATCGCACGCAGATTCAAATCGACGGCACCATTCCGCTTCCGGGAGGTGGCACTGTGGAAGTTGCGGGCCTGACTCCGGCGGAAATGCAGAGCCGCATCGAGGCGCTGCTGCAGGCCAGGATACTGCGTCAACGCCTGACTGACGGACGCGACCAGGCGTTCGTGGTCAAGCCTGGTGACGTCATGGCAAGCGTGGTGGAGTATCGGCCGGTCTATGTTTCCGGCGACGTGCTCACGCCGGGACAGCAGGTCTATCGGGCGTCAATGACCGTGCGCCAGGCCGTCGCCGTTGCCGGCGGCTTCAGCCTGCTGCGCTCTCGCGGCATGCAACCCGGCGCCACCGATCCGGCGGATCTCGTTCGGGACTATCAGTCCCTGGCCACGGAATACACCAAGGAATACTTCCACATCGTCCGAACCAGCGCCGAACTTGATGGCCGCGACACGTTCGACGCCACCCCACCGAGCGACATTTCGCTGCCCGCGAACGTGATCGCCTCGGTTGTTCAAGCTGAGAAAGATTCTCTGAAAACCTCGCAGACCGACTATCGTACGGAAGAGCGTTTTCTGGACGACGCCATAAAGCAAACGGACGCCCAGTTCGCGACCCTCAAAAAGCAGCAGGAAGGTGAAGAAAAGGGCGTGCAGGCCGACGAAGAGGAGCTCGAGCGAGTTATGAAGGCGTTCGGCTCGGGACTGCTGGCAAGTCCCCGCGTCAGCGAAAGCCGGCGCGCCCTGTTGCTGTCCTCGACCCGACGCCTGCAGACGAGCGTCGAGCTCATGCGGCTTCAACGTCAGCGCGAGGACTTCTTGAGGCAAACGGAGCGAGTTACCAGCCAGCGCACAATCAATCTGCTTAAGGAGCAGAAAGACTCGAACGTTCGGTTGGCGGACCTGCGTGTGCGAATGCAGGCTCTGAGTCAAAAGCTGCAGCCGATCGGAGGCTCGGGCGCGATCCCCGTCAATTCAGGCGAGCTGAATCCCGACGTGGTTGTCGTGCGGCGGCTCGGTCAGCAGTGGGACAGGATACCCGCATCCGTCGATTTCGACGTGGAGCCGGGTGACGTTATCGAAGTCACGCTGCGCCCGGCGGCTGCCAGACTCTCGAATTGACGGCGAATAGGGGTACTCCCTTAAGGGTAGCCTCCGCGCGCCCTTGTGCACGTAGCGCAGCAATCGCTGCACGCTAAAGGCGTAGATCACCCTTCCCTTCCACTTAGACTTAATCAGGCAAGCGGGCGCACGGATCGGCTGCTTTCAGCCGCTAAAGGGCGACGGAGGTACCCCCCCTTGAACGTTTACACGCTCTGGATGGTCTTGGCACATTCAGCCCATCGGAAAAAGCACGGCCGGGGGTTCGACATGTTGAACTTGAGCCAGAGTGCCACATTGCCAAGGACCATTGCATTGCAACACCAGTCTACTGAATCAATATTCAATATTTCAAATCGTGTTCTACCGGTTCAATCTGAAGCCACTAACTGTCAAAAACACGACGGCCTGCGCGGGGTGCTCGCGCGCATTGGCTGCGGACAAGTCTTGCTCAGGCGCGGCCGCCTCGTTGAACTCAGTCCAACCGGCCGCGCAATACTGGAGCGCGAATCCGAAGCTAGTGCGAGCCACGACACGCTCTACGGGGCCGTGAAGCAGCTCGTGAACCGGGCAGGCGCACAGTTTCCGGCGGGCTCCACATCGTGGCTGGCGACATCGACCAAGGAAGGTTTCACCGCGCTTGTAAATCAGGTGGCGAACGCGTGGACCGACGAGACTATCGCGCTGATCTTGCTGGATCTCGACGCACATCCGGAGCCCTCCCCCCGGACGCTGCAGCGCCTGTTTGGATTCACCGCTGCAGAAACTCAGCTTGCCCTTGAGTTGGCACGAGGCCACAACCTGCTCGATATTGCTCGTGCTCGACGACTAAGCCGAACGACAGTCCGCTCTCAGTTGGCCTCCTTGTTCGTCAAGACACAGACGCGCCGACAGGCGGACCTGATCGCGTTGCTCGGACGCGTCGCCATCCTGCCGTAGCGGAACTTCGCAATGCGGCATCGCCTTGTCGAATGGGCCAGCTTCGAACTGCCCGCGGCACGGGTGCAGAGCATGCTTCCGCGCCGCTTTGTCGCTTCAAATGTCTTGTTCGAATGAGGGACGCGACCTGCTTCCACCGGAGTCATTCGAATGAATGAAGACAGGTCCTGAACTCCTCCTAAGCTATCCCGATCCGTACCTTCGCCGAAAAGGCGAACGTCGTTTGTGTAAACTATGGTCTTGGCGAGACTGCGCAAAAGACCGAAAGGAAACAGCATGGCACTGCACTTGCTTTGCGTAGGAGGTGAGGATCACGCTCTGCGAATCCCCTTCCTCACGGCTCTGCAGAACCGCGGCTTGCGAGTGAGCGCTGCCGGGACTGGCGCGGTGTCTCCGTTCACGAAGAACGGCATCCAGTATCATCAGTATCAGTTCGACAGATTCGGCGTGGGCCTTTCCGATCGCGCCGCCATGGGTCAACTTTCACAGTTCGTGAAGCACCTTCGTCCAGACGTCATCCAGACATTCGATACCAAGCCGAACTTGTTCGCACCTTTGGCGCTCCGGGGTGCGGTGCCCGTTGTGCGCACGATTAACGGGATGGGATGGGTCTTCTCTTCTACGGAACTGAAGGCCCTGGCGTTTCGACCTGTCTATCTGGCGACACAGCGCCTGGCCGCTTGCTGGACTGCCGCGACGGTATTCCAGAACAAGGCCGACAGCAGATTCTTCCACCGCCACCATCTGCTTGGAAAGAGCTCCGCTGCCGTCATCGGAAGCTCAGGGATCGATGTCGACGCGTTCGAGACAGCACGAGCACGAACGGCTCCCCCTTCCGAGCTACGTGCCGAGCTTGGGCTGGACGACGCCGAAATCGTCCTTACGGTGAGCCGATTGACCGTACAGAAGGGCATACCGACGCTTCTTGAAGCGGCGAAGATCGTTCACCAGGTACGCCCACAAGTTCGCTTTCTGCTCGTCGGTCCTCGCGACAGCGAGGGTCCGTTCGCCGTGGATCAGGCGCTGATCGAGCAGCATGCACCCTATGTGATTGCGACCGGCGCCAGGTCGGATATTCCGGCCCTTCTTGGAATTGCCGATCTCTTTGCCTTTCCAACTGAGTATCGCGAAGGCATTCCGCGCGTTCTGCTGGAGGCCGGTCTGGCGGGTGTGCCAATCGTCGCCTCCCGCATGCCCGGGTGCGACGATGTGGTGGTTGAGGACTGGAATGGCCACCTCGTTCCGCCGCGCGACCCACGCGCGCTCGCAGCCGGAATTCTTGACCTTCTTCAGGATCCCACTCGCGCAAAAACAATGGGGCAGCGCTCGATCGGCCTGGTGCGCCGCGAGTTTGATCTGAACGTCGTGGCCGACCGCTATGCGGCGCTCTACAGGCAGCTGCTTTCCTGCGGCGGTCCAAATGATGGGCGGGCGGTGCGGCAGAGCAGCAGTAAAATACAATGATTGGCAGTGCCCTCCTTGCTCTTGGCCTCGTACTTGGGACGGCTTCACAGCTGCGGCTCCCGGGCGTCCCCTTGGGAGTTGGCGAGGCCTGCCTCGTCTTGTGGCTCGGTCTCGCATCCTTGCATCTCCTGGCCGGTTCAGGGGTCCGCAATCCCAGAGCTCTGCTCTGGATCGGCACGTTCTGGGTCTGCTTCATCTTTATCCAGAGCGTCGGCGCATTCCTGGCACTGCTGCGCCCCGAGATCGTCGACCCCGAGCTGGTGGCGCACGACATCTTCGCATATCTGCTTGTGGCGGCTGTCAGTTGCATGGTGGCCGCGACACTGAGGCCCGAAGGTACTCTCCGCCAAACGCTATGGTTCCTGATCGGATTCTGGATCATCGCCGTGGCCATACAGCTAGCACTGGGCTGGGGCTACATCAGCATATCGTCGGTTGATCCATGGTATTGGGATCGGTTTCGCGGCTGGTCGGAGAATCCAAATCAGCTGGCAATTTACTGTGCAGTTTTGACGCCACTGTCGCTCCACATGGTCCTTTCGGCCCAGGGGTTTGGCCGTCTCGTGGCAGCGTTGAGCTGCGCCGCAACCTTCTTCGTCGGCCGGTTGACCAAGAGCGATACGTTCCTCATTTCAATGTCTCTGTCGATACCCCTGTTTGCTGCGCTGCGCTTGCGGAGTTGGCTGACCTCACCCGAGCATCGATTGAGCCTCCGGTTTGCAGCAGCGGCGCTTCTCGTCATCGCGATCACTCCCCTCTCGCTGTCGCTGGTACCCTATGGAGTGGCAACTGCCGATGACGTCGAAGGGCTAGCCGCGGGCATGATGAAGGATCATGGCGGCGAGGCAACGAAGGCGACGGCGAATCTGCGGCTGAGCCTTTGGCAGGACGCCTGGCAAGCCGGACTGGAGTCCGGATCGATCGGACTTGGGCCCGGGCCGCATTTGGAGAAACCGAGCGGCATCACAGATAAGGGTGTTGCGCTCCCCGTGGAGGCTCACAGCACCCTGCTGGACGTGTTCACCCAAGGCGGCCTGCTCGGCGTGCTTGCCGTTGTCAGCCTGTTCGCGGCCACTCTTGCGCTCCTGCTTCGTGCGCGGCTCGACGCCCTGGCCGTTCTGATCGTTGCGCTCGCCATTTTCAGTATCAGCCATTTCATCCTGCGACATCCGACCGTGTGGTTCGCGGTCGCCCTGGGACTTGTCCTGGGCTCGGATCGCCGCCCATCGCTGCATGCGCGCATTGGAAGTTGAGCCATGTGTGGGATTACCGGAATACTTCAGACGCTGCACGCCGCTAGATCCGCCGACTTGGCCGCGATCGGGCCGATGACGGCGCGCCTGCGCCACCGCGGTCCGGATGCCGACGGGTTCTGGTGTGATCGAGAAGCCGGAATAGCGTTCGGGCATCGCAGGCTCGCTATCATCGACCTGACCGATGCGGGCCGGCAACCGATGCTTTCGCGCAGCGGACGCTTCGTCATTACGTTCAACGGCGAGATCTACAACTACAAGTCATTGCGGCGAGGGCTCGAGCGCGAAGGCCAACACTTCACCGGTAATAGCGATACCGAAGTCCTGCTGGCGATGGTCGAGAGATGGGGGCTCGAGGCGGCCCTGCAGCGCAGCAATGGAATGTTCGCCATCGGCCTGTGGGATCGCCGGAACCGCAAGCTGCATTTGGCCCGCGATCGAATGGGAAAAAAGCCCCTCTACGTCGCGCGAACGCCAAGTGCCGTTGTCTTTGCGTCGGAGCTGAAGGCGATCGCTGCATTCCCCGACTTTCGTCAGGAGATTGATCCGCACGCGGTCGCGGAGTTTCTCACTCGCGGATGGTTGCCGGAGGACCATTGCATTTGGCGAGGCGTCTTCAAGATTCCACCCGGTGGTGTTCTATCTATCGATGCCGACGACCTCTCGGCGTTGCGCGACACCGCAGCGCTCCGAGCGAGAGCACGTTCCTGGTGGTCGCTGCTCGACGTCGCGCAAACGGGTCGCGCAGAGCCGGCCGCCGGCGATGATCGCCAGTTGGCATCCCGCGCTCACGATCTGCTTCAGGCTGCTGTCGCCGACCGAATGGTCGCCGACGTGCCGATCGGGCTATTCCTGTCGGGCGGCATTGACAGTTCGACAGTCGTCGCTCTGATGCAATCCCAGTCGAGCCGACCCGTGCGCACGTACACGATCGGCTTCGGCGAACGCACCTTCGACGAGACGGCCAACGCTGCAGCCGTGGCGCGGCATCTCGGCACCAGTCACACCGAGCTACGTCTCACGCCCGCAGAAGCGAGGGCGGTTATTCCGGAACTTCCAACCGTCTGGGACGAGCCGTTTGCCGATGAATCGCAAATTCCGACGCTGCTTCTGTCTCGGCTCGCGCGGCGGGAAGTCACTGTTGCGCTATCCGGCGATGGCGGTGACGAATGCTTTGGCGGATATTCCAGGCATGTTCTGTCCGTCCGCCTGGCTGCTCTGCTGAACGCTAACCGATCGCTCCGGACGATGGCGGCAACCGGTGTTGCGCTGCTCGGACGCGGCCTCCGCGAAAGCGTCGCGGACGCGCTTCGCATTCCAGATCGGCTGCAGCGGATGATCCACGGCGACCGGATCAACCGTCTGGCAGACGTTATCGGCGGCAATGACGTCGATGAAATGTACCGCCGATCGACGCGACTGTCCGAGCTACGGTTGACGCGAGTGCAAGCGGACGCCGGTTCGGGATCGGTGCCGCCGCTCAACGATCTTCTGTCCGACTTCATCGTCCGGGATATGCTCCAATATCTCCCCAGCGATATTCTGGTGAAGCTCGATCGCGCCAGCATGGCGACGAGCCTGGAGGCCCGTTGCCCGATTCTCGACCCTCGGATTGTCGAGTTCTGCTGGACATTACCGAACTCCGCGAAGGTGCGCCATGGTCAGGGAAAATGGCTCTTGCGCGAGGTTCTCGGTCGCCACCTGCCGCGCCACCTCTTCGAGCGCCCGAAACAAGGATTTGACGTACCCATCGGCGCCTGGCTGAAGGGACCTCTTCGCTCCTGGGCGTCAGACCTTATTTCCGAGTCGCGTCTTCGCAACCAGCATTTGCTGGACGCCACTCAGGTACAGGACTGCTGGCTCCAGCATCTTAGCGGCCGCCGCGATCACTCGCGAACGCTCTGGGCTGTCCTGATGCTGCAGTCCTGGCTCGAGACATCAGTTGGCTACGGAACGTCCCAAACAACGGACGTCATGGAAGCTGCGCAGTAGAGGAGCGCGCAATGGAAGCGTTTACAGGTAAACGGATTCTGCCGGTGACCGTTCTGTCCCAGACACGGCCAAAAGCCGATCCGCCTCCCAAGGATGACGCCGTAGCAACGTTCAAGCACGTCCTGGATAGCATCAGGCGGTACAAGCACTTCGTAGTCAGGATGATTGCTCTCGGTGCCCTGCTCGCCGTGCTTGGCAGCCTTCTTATGTCCCCCTCCTACATCGCAACAGCACAGCTCGTCGTGAATGCGCGAGGCGGCGGAGCAGCCGACAATGCCGGTGCGGCCGGCAATGCCTCCGCACCGGCTGGCGGTTCCGACGATTCGACCATCGACACGCATGTGACGGTCATGTCGTCCGACGCCTACCTGCGGCGGCTTTTGCCGGCACTGAGGATGCTCGACAAGCCGGCGCAGGGCAGAGTAACGGATTCCGCCGCGCGAGCCCTGATCCGCACTGCATGGTCAAAGACCAAGGGGGTTCTCTCTTTCGGTAGACACCAGCCGAGCGACGGCGCGGCAGTGGCAGCATTGAAAGGTCGCTTGAAGATCAGTCAGGAGCGCCGATCCAGAGTTATCAGCGTAATATTCAACGACGCCAATCCGCAGCGGGCCGCGGAAGTCGCGAATCTTGTGGCTCGGTCCTATGTCGACGAGCTGACCCGACAAAAACAGGCCGTGGAGCTCCAGGCTCTGGATACCATCGCGGAACAATCGGCCGCCGTTCAGCGCGACTTGTCGAAGGCAAAGGCTGAATTGGATTCAAGTCACTCTGGTCCGACTTCGTCATCGCAGAGCGTGGCCGCCTTGGAATGGCAGATCACTACCTTGGCACAGCAGTACGAAACACTGCTGCGAAGGCGGCAAGAACTGACCACGAAGGGCGTCGTCACCGAGCCGGAGGTGACCGTGATCGCGGACGCCTCGCCGCCGGACCTTCCCAGTTCGTTGAACCCGTTCCTTCTTGTCCCCCCAATCACGATTATCTTCGCCCTCTTGGCATGCCTTGTCGCAGTCATCCTGAATCACTTTGATCGAAGCCTGCACACCGAGGCCGAGGCTGCAGAAGCATTGGGCATCCCGTGTGTCGGTTTGATACCGTCGATCCCGCTCGAGTTGAACAGCTCGCCGCGCCGGATCGTGGAACAATCGGCTATCTCGCACACGAGAGCAGTTCGTTCTACTGTCGTATCGCTATTGGCCACTGATCCGGTCTCGCCACGGCCACAGCATGTTGTCCTGGTGACGTCCAGCTTGCACGGTGAAGGTAAGAGCGCGGTTGCGTGGAGTTTCGGCTCTTGCGCTGCGCAACTCGGACAACGCGTTCTGTTCCTGGATTTCGGGCAACTGCCTCGTCGCCCCGGCGGCGATGCTGCAGATCTGTTCAAACTGTTGGCGCACGACGAGGCTGCGGCCAAGGCCGTCCAGCACATCCCGGAGCTCGGCGTTGATTATATATCGGCAGGATTGTCCGAGGGAAATCGCCTATGGCCGCTGGCGGGCCCGAAGGTGTCGTCGCTGTTCGAGCAGCTGAGAAACACCTACGATCTCATCGTCATCAACGCCCCCTCGCTGCATGATGCGCCCGAAGTGAGACTCCTCGCTTCCTGGGCAGATCATGTTCTGCTCGCCGTTCGGGCCGGAAGCACCAGTCGCGATGTGGCACAAAGCGCGCTGAATCGGTTCGCTCGTTCTTCGGACCTTGATGCCGGTGTCAGGTTCTGGTGTGTCCTGACACACGGAATCCAATCCGAGGTTACGCCATCGGATATGGAGCTGTCGTCCAAGTCGCCCCTGATGCTCTACTACCACCGCCTCAAAACAACGGTGGCACGATGGATAAGGATTGAACCCGTCATCGATGTTTCCGACCACGCCGGGGCTGGTCTGAGGCCACCTCAGTGACCCGCAGCGGCCTAGGTCCAGATGTTCATCGACCGACACTCGGAACGTTTTGACACGGGCAAGACACCGTTCGACCAGGCACAGGCTGACCATGCAAACCCTCCTCTTGCATCCGATGCCGGGTATGGCCGTCCGTTCACAACCAAACTTCAAGCGCATCCTTCATTCGGAGTATGCGTGCACAGACCGGATTGACCTACGTTAGGGCGGGAACATGATGGGTACCGTGATGCAACTCCAGACACACAGCGGTGCACATTCGTCTGATGATTCACGGCGCGTTTCGAACATGCACTCGTCCTCGACCGTCCAGGAATTACCCACGACGCTGCGCTGGAAGAGCCCTGCTGAAGTACCTCTCGATTTGCATGGCCCTGTCGACCGGCCATTCGACGCGATGGGACCCGGCTTCGCCGGCGTCCCCACGATCGAACACCTGATTGCGGTAACAGCGAGATTTGCCGACAGAGTCGCCATTAGCGACGGCACCCACAGCTTTACCTACTCGCAGCTGTTGTCCCGGGTTTTGGCGTTGGCCGACGTGATCACGGCAATAATCCCGGAAGGAGATGCCGTCGGGTGGCTGTTGCGCGGCTCGGTCTGGCAGCCAATCGCCATGCTGGCATGCATGGCGGCGGGCCGGATCCTGGTCCCACTCAATCCGCGCGATCCGGTTCAGCGCCTCATGACCATCGCCACAACCGCACGGATTTCCGTGCTGATTGGACAGGACAACGACAACTCCGCCGGCTGGGTCAAAGAGCGGGGTCTGCACTGCCTCGATGTCGCGCGCGCCAGCGAACCTTCAACCACCCCCCCAACGCTTGGGCCGGTTTCAGTCGATGCACCTGCCGTGGTGCTCTATACGTCGGGCAGCACCGGAGCGCCCAAGGGCGTCGTGAACAGCCAACGCAGCCTGCTGCAGCGCGTGCAACAATATGTGGATGCATGCCACATCGGCGCAGCCGACGTCTTCATGCCCCTGAGCGGCCCCACCACGATTGCCGGCTGCCGGGAGATGCTCTCGGCCTTGTTGACTGGTGCAAAATTGCACATTGTTGACGTCGAGGCCCTCGGATTGCGCGGCGTCCTGCGCCAGATCAACTCGCAGCGAGTAACGATTACCTACGTGGTACCGACGCTGCTGCGCGCATTGATCAATTCCAGTCAGCGAGGCGATTTCGATTCACTTCGGATGGTTCGTATCGGTGGGGAGAAAGTGCTGTGGACCGATATCGCGCTTGCCCGAAGAGCAGTACAGCCGGCCTGCTTCATCCAGGTCAGCTATTTGTCGACAGAAACCACCGGGACCCAGTGGTTTCTTCCCAAGGATTGGCGGGAGGACGGCGTCGGCGTTCCGGTTGGCTATTTGCTTCCGGGCATATCGTTTACCGTTGTCGACGAGAACGGGAAATCCGTTCCGTGCGGTGAAGTCGGAGAGCTGGTGATCAAGAGCAGATACGTCATGCTCGGATACTGGGAAGACGGACGGCTTTCGCCGGCGTTGCCCGCCCCGGATGATCCGCACTCTCGCACCTTCCAGACCGGAGACCTCGTTGTCGTCGATACGCATGGACTGATGCGGGTGGTCGGACGGAAAGGACGTCAACTCAAGATCAATGGCCGACGTGTCGAGCCGGCCGAGCTTGAGGAAGTCGTACGGAAGCTCTCCTATGTGAAGGACGCCGTTGCCGTCGTGACGGACGCGAACGAGCTGGTCCTGTTTGCATCGCCATCCAATCCGCCAGGGCCGCATTTCACGACCGACGTTCGGAACGTGATCCGGCAGACGCTCCCTGCGGCATTGCATCCGACCAGGTTGCACGACATATCGGAGATTCCGCGCCTGCCGGGAGGAAAAATCGATCATGCCAAGCTGAAAGTGCTCGATCTCGAGAACAGAAAGAGCTCAGCCGCTCCTGTACCGACGATGCACGGAATGACCAGAGCCAACGAGGCCGTGCAACGGGTGTGGACCAGCATCCTTGGCACGTCCGAAGCTGCCGGTCGTTGGGACGAGGCCGGAGGTGATTCACTGAAGCTCCTGCGCTGCGTCATGGATCTCGAGGAGCTGATCGGCCATGAGCTCAACATGGAAGCGTTCACGGTTGACATGAGCGCTGATGACATGATCCAGGCTGTCGCGATGACGGATCGGCCGGCGCGGCAGTGTCGTGAAGATCAGATCCTTCCTCATCTTGTGATATTGCCTGGCTCGATGGGGTATGGCCCGAGCATGGCGGCATTCGGCGCTCAATTGAACAAGGTGGCGCACGTAATCCCCATTCGTTATCCGGATCTGAACTGGAACCTCACCGGGCGTGGTTCGGTCGAGGAGATGGCCACACTTGCTGTCGAACAGATCAACGCTGCCCAACCTCGCGGCGATATCCGAATGATTGGCTATTCGCTCGGCGGCGGTGTGGCTTTCGAAGTTGCGAGCCGATTGATAGAACAAGGCCGCGCGGTCAAATTCCTGGGCATCCTCGACACCAATGTCGGTCCTCGCGGAGTTAATCATCGTGAGACCTTTGCGCGTACACTGCAGCGGATTCGATCGCACCGCGTGACGATCTACCGCATGCTTTGTCGCACGCTGGCGAAGTTCGCCGCTCGTTTGGGCCGCGAGGTTCAGTTCTGCCGGCTCGTCGACTCCATGACCTGGACGCCCCTGGCAAACACACGCTTTATGCTCAAGCTGGAGCTGGAGGAGATCCTTCGGATGCGGGCGTTCGGGCGCTGGGTGGCGGATGCCAAACGTCGTCTACCCATCAAGGGGACGGTATTCGCCTGCAATCGACCCGGGGTCGCGGCGCGCCTCGGATGGGATTCCTTGTTTGAGGAATTGGACGTCATTCCGATTGCCGGCGGCCATCTTGATCTCGTGGTCGAGCCCCACCTCTCGGTCAATCGACCTGTCATCGAGCGCGCGATCGCGGCGTCCTGCTCCTGATCTACAACAGAGAGCCTTGGGAGCGGCCGGTGCCGGCCGCTGTCTTCCAGGCGAACACGTGGGAAACGGCGCGGAACGCGCTCCAAGCCCGCGCTGACACGGCTTCACGCTTTGCAGGGCGAGGAAATAAAGCCAATCAGGGCCGCAAGTAACTCCAGCCGCGCTCCTGGAGCTCCATCAACCGGACGACACCGGATTTGGTGACCTTCGCCTGCGAGATGAGCGGAACATCCTTGCCCTCATTCTTCGCCATGTTCTCGCGGGTATTGCCGCATGCCGATAACGTAAGCTCCGGCATGGTTTCGCTCATGGCCTTGATACGCCCTTTCACAGGCGAGGTGTCATCTCGCAGCATGTGCAGTCCCGGCCCATACGCGACCACTTCGATTTCGACTTTCTGACCGAGGTCGCTGTAGTGCTGAGCAACATTGCTGACGTTGTTGAGAGCGAGATTCATCACCGCCGGGTCATTGACGTCAACGTGGATAGCGACCCGATGCGGCTGCGTCTTAGGTGCCGCGCTGGTCATCTTGGCATTCGCATTCTTGGTAGAAACACCGGAATGGGAAGAACCGCGGGTTTCGACGCCACTTACGAGAATCAGCCCAACAGCCGTCATGCCGGCAAAAACGACCAATGATCTGTTCATGCTGTGTTACCTGCCTGTGTATTGAGCGCGCAGTCACACAATTGCCTGCTACACGCTAGTTAAGCGCGCCTATGCGGGTCAAGAAACATTCGGCAGCGGCCTGTCCGATCTACTTAATTCCCCATTCCCGGTGCACCTACCCCGTTGTGGCTACCACGACTGCGACATCGACAGAGCACCGACGAAGGCGGTGTCATGAAATGAACGGCCATGAACCCTACAGAATCTGAGTTGTCGCAATGGGGGTGCACGGATTCGAGTCGCAGCAACGAGGAGTCGTCGCGCCCACCACGGCGCGTTGGCCGTCGCACCAGCATGTTCCGTTCCGCGGACGACGAGGAGTCGATATCGTTGACAGCTCATACGCCCGCGTAGGCGCGCGCACGGCCGCTCTGATCACCTGCCTTCTCCCATTCCTGACTGGCGTCGCCGAGGGCCGGCTACGCCGCGACGGTGACCATAGCACTTCCCTCATCGCGACGGCGACACTTGAGCGACGGGGCGTCGAGCGCGGCCGAGAGCCGGGCGACGTCGCACGCAGGCTGATCCTGGCTCAACGCACGGATCAGGCGCAGTCGGCGCTCGCACAGCCCGCTACACCCAGGGCGCAAAAGGCGACCACTGAGAGCGAGCAGCAACGGAACATGGCCGATGCCCTCGCACGCGAAATGACCTCAGCGCCTCGCACCGAGCTCAACGTCGTTCAATCCGCCTCCGAAGGAGAGCGGATCAAGCAGAAACAGGCGCTGGATCAGGAGCGGGAGCGTGGGGACAAGCTTGCGCGTGAATTGGCAGCTGCCCGGGCGGAGCTCGACGCCGCGCGGCAAACCCAGGCGCACACCGTCCGCGCCATCGAGGTTGGAATCCGGCAAACGCAGGCGCTCGAACAGGAGCGGGAACGGGCAAACAATCTGGCGCGTGAGCTCTCCTTCTTGAAGGCGGAGCTCGACATCGCACGGGTCGCGGCTTCGAAGGCGATGCAAACCTCCGAAGCGGAGCTCAAGCAGGAGCCTCCGATTGAACGGCGGAACGGGTCCAAGCGGCTTGCTCTCCAGCTTGTCTCGCTCAAATCGCAACTCGGCGCTGCGCGGACCGCAGAGTCTGAAGCCGCAAAATCCGCCGCTGCAGAGGCCGCACAAAGGCAGGCTCTCGAGCAGGAACTGAAGCAGGAGCAAGATAAGGCAGAAGCCCTTACAAGCGAATTGAGCAACCTCCGCACGACGATGACCGCGACGCAGGCCGCGGCTTCCGTCGCGGCAAAGGCCACTGTTGCGCACGTCGAGGAAAGGCAGGCGCTGGAACGAGAACTTGAGAAGCAGCGGGACAAAGCAGACACCGCGGCGCGCCAGCTAAGCTCTCTGCACGCCGAGCTCAGTGCGGCGAAAACCGCGAGTTCTGAGCTGGCAAACTCCCGCGCGGCAGACGCCAAGCAGAAGCAAGCGCTGGAGCGGGAACTTGGACAGCAGCGCACGCGTGTCGACGCCCTCGCGCGCGAAGCGGCATCATTGAAGAATGAACGCGATGCGGCACGTGCCGCGACCCCGGAGGCGGTGCGAACCGCCGAGGGCGCCGCAAAGGCCGAAGCCAGGCGCGAGATCGAGAAGGAACGAGCCAGAAGCGAAACGCTGACCAGCGAACTTGCCTCGACGCGAAAACAGGTCGAAGAACGCTCCACGCGTCTCGCCGCGGCCGACGCCAAGCTCCTCCAAATGACCGAGGCAAACGCTGCGGCGGCGGAGCAGAAGCTGGCGCTCGACAAAGAGCACGAACGCGCCGATGGTCTTGTGCGTGAGCTCGCCTCCGTGCGGGCTCAGCTCGAGGACGCCAACCGAAAGCTGGCCGCTCGGAATGCTTCTACCGCCGCCGTCCTCCCCTCGCGCGAGGGAGCCGGACGTGCGCCGGGCCACACCGGTACCCAGGCCACCGCTACGCCCCCCGCTCGCCCATCCGCATCTACCGCTACGACACCGAACGCGCCGGTGACGAAACGTCCTGCTCCGCCTGACCCCGATCCCAAGGTCGTCCCGGCGTCGGAGCGCTCCGCGCCTGCGAACGCGTCGCCGCGTCCGCTCGCGAACGAACAGAGGCTCCTTGCCCGCGCTAACGCGTTGCTCCGGCAATCCGACATCAACGGCGCACGCGGTTTGCTGGAATACGTTGTTGGACAAGGCAGCGCGCGAGCCGCCTTCATGCTTGCCGAAACCTACGATCCTCACGTGCTGCAATTGTGGGACGCCCGCGGCGTCGCCGGCGATTCCGCGAAGGCGCGCGAGCTGTATGAACGAGCACAGGCCGGCGGCATTGACGATGCGGAAGGACGGATCAAGGGGCTCAAATAGCCACTAGAGAGAATCGGAACCTAGCCCAGAGAGTGGAGAGACCCATGTCCTTGAGCAAGCTCGCATTTGCCTTTGTACTGGCAATGCTCGGCCTACAGCTTGCTGCCAACGCTCAATCTCGTTCGTCGCGCGAGACGACAGCATCAACCGCGGCACGAAACGCTGACATGGCCGCGAAGGAGCGCATCAACGCATGGACGGTCGGGCTCGCCGGAGGCCTCATCGAGGGCGCGCCGCTCCGGCTGGCCGCAGAAATCGCCCGCGTCGTCAATGAGGACGACAAGCTTCACGTCATTCCGATCGTGACGACCGGCGCGACGGAGAACGTCAACTCGCTGCTCTATCTCAGGGGCGTCGATGCCGCGATTATCAACACGGATGCCCTTGACGAGTACAAGGCGCAGGTCCCATCGATCGAACGGCGCATCGTCTATGTTCTCAACCTCTTCCCGGCCGAACTGCATGTCTTCGTGCGTCCCGAGATCAAGTCGCTCGATGACCTCAAGGGAAAGAAGGTCAACTTCAACACTCAGGGCACGGCAGCCGCTTATTCCGGTCCGCTGATTTTCAGCCGGCTGGGGTTGAATGTCGAAAAGATGTTCATTCCCCACCAGGTCGCGTTGCAGCAGATGAAGAGCGGGGAAATCGCGGCCGTTGTCTTCATCACATCAAAGCCGATCGACGCCTTCTTGAAAGGGCGCTGGGATGACGGCTTCAAGTTCCTGCCGATCGAATACGACACCAGATTCGAAGACTACTATCTTCCGTCGTCCATCGACTCAAAGGACTATCCAAACCTCGTACCAAAGGGCGAGCGGATCGCGACCATCGCCGTCCCCACGGTTCTTGCGGCCTACAACTGGCAGCCGCAGACCGATCGCTATCGGCGCATGGCGCGCTTCGTGGAGCACCTGTTCGGGCGGCTGGACCGGCTGCAGTCCGCCGGTTTCGATGCGAAATGGAAAGACGTGAACCTCCGCGCCAGCGTGCCCAGTCTGGCGCGATTTGGTCCGGCGCAGGAATGGCTGGATCGCTCGCCAAGCGCGACCGTCGGACTGTCACGATGAGGCGACTCGGTGCCCTCGCGGCGTCCGTGCTCGCGGGTATCAGTTATCTAAGCTGCGCGCATGCCGACGATGCGCTCGATCGCGTGAAGGCTTGCGCGCGGTTCGAAGGAATGGAACGCCTGAAATGCGTCGACGAACAACTCGGGGAAGCACCTGAACAATCCGCCCAACTGCCACCTCAAGGTCCGAACTGGATCATGAGCGAAACGACCTCGCCGGTGGACTACAAGCCGCAGATCGCGGCGCAGACCACGGCGCGAGCCACCTCGAAGGATGGGCCCTCCTCGCTCGCCATCCATTGTCGCGCCAATCGGACCGAACTGATGCTCTCCACGACGGGCTCCTGGAGTAAAACTCCGGCCACCGGGGTGAAGGTCGTGTACCAGATCGATGATCAACCGCCTGTCGACCAGCGGTGGAGGGTTGCGGAAGGCGGACGAAGTCTTGCGTTTCCGGGCGACGCCGTCCGCCTCATACGCTCCATGCCGGATGGAGGCCGGCTTCTGGTCAAAGTGTATGCTGGAACGGCTTCACCTTACGAGAACACATTTGAACTGGCCGGCCTGGATGCCGTTCGTCGGCGTTTTGCACAGGTCTGCACCTGGCCGCCGCACTGAATAGCCATGAGCAGGCTCAACGGTTGGCGGAGAATACGTCACGCGTGAGGTTTGGATGCGATGAGCGAAACAATCAACGTTGCCGAGGCATACGGGAGAGGCCGTACCTGGTTCATGGGAGTCGAGCTGCTGGTTACTCCTGGTGCGCTGGTGCCGCGGCCCGAAACGGAATTGCTTGGCAGGACCGCCGTTGACGCGCTGCGCCGAACAGGCCTCCCCGCGTCGCGGATCATCGACATGTGCTGCGGCTCCGGCAATCTAGCCTGCGCGATCTCGCTCAATATTCCCGGCGCTCGCGTCTGGGCAAGCGATCTGACCGGCGAATGTGTCGAGCTCGCGCGCCGCAATGTTGCCTGTCACAGCCTTGAGTCCTGCGTCGCCGTGCTCCAGGGCGATCTGTTCGAGGCCCTGTCAGGCCTGCAACTCGAGCGAACGATCGACATGATCGTCTGCAACCCACCCTACATCTCGGAATCCCGGCTCAAAGGTGATCGCGCTTCTCTGCTCACAGCCGAGCCGCGCGAAGCATTCGCCGCCGGGCCTTACGGACTGAGCATCCATATGCGTGTTACGAAGAACGCGCCTCGATACTTGCGGCCAGGAGGACTTCTCTTGTTCGAGGTCGGCCTCGGCCAGGATCGGCAAGTGGCAACCCTGCTCGAACGCAACGACGCTTACGAAAATGTCCGCGTCGTCACGAACGAGACAGGTGCGGGTCGCGTTGTCATGGCATGCGCGAGGGGATAGCGAGGTTCGCCTGATTCCCCGCAATGACCGGTTGACGTAGCGGGGAAACACCTGCTCCGGTGCAGCAGCCCTTGCGCGGGCCGGCCGGCTAAAACCAACGCCTCCTCAGCTCTCCCGCATACCGCGGCGGATCGCGTCCGTAATCGGCTGGGTCAGATAGGCAAGAACCGTCCGTTCCCCGGTTGCGATCAGGACGTCGGCCATCATGCCCGGCTTGAGCTTTTCACGGACTTGCTCGGGGAACTGCGTCACCTGTACCGAGACTTTCACTTCGTAATAGGGTTGATGCGTGGCATCGTCGCGAGTGGCATCTGCAGCGATCGAAAGGACCTCGCCGACAGCGATCGGCGTGGAGCGTGCCTTGAACGAGGGAAGCCGTACCTCGGTGGGCAAGCCGAGCTGTACGTGGTTGATATCAAGCGACGACACCTTTGCAGCCACCACGAGGACGTCGTTGTCTGGCACGATCTCCATCAACACGTCGCCCGCCTTGATCACTGCACCGATCGTGTGGACCTTGAGGTTCACGATCCGCCCAGCTCGCGGGGCGCGCACTTCCATCCGGGCCAGGACGTCGACCGCGACACGCAGCTTCTCGCGCGCATCGGCAAGCTGGGCGCGCGTGTCGGCGAGCTTGCCGGTGGCTTCCTCCAGCACTTTCTGCCCGACCTGGTCGATCTGGAGCCGCGACTCGTCGATGACGCGGCCGTAACGGGCGATATCCGCCTCGTAGGCGCCGATCTTGCCTTCGAGATCGGCCTTGGAGCGCTCCAGCGTAGCGACGCGCGCGAACGGCACGATGCCCTGGTCGGCGAGCGGCTTGAGCTTGGTGTATTCCTGGCTCATGCTGTCGAACTGCGCCCGCGACGCCTTGCTTTGTGCGGTGTTTCCCTGGATCTGCCGCTGCGCCTGCGCGATACGTTCCTCGAGGATCGAGATCTCGATCTTTCGCGCAGCCCGACGTTCATCGAAGCGCCGCTTCTGGTCACCCATTGCGCGTATCGCGCTTGGATCGGAGGTCTTCTGGAGCAGTTCGGTCGGAAACGTGACGCTGTCTTTTCCTTCGGCTTCCGCCTGCAGGCGAGCTTCCTCGGCAATCGCCGAATACACCGCCGAGCGGGCGATCTCCTCCTTGGCCCGCTCCTGGGTTGGATCGAGCCGCAACAGGACTTGGCCTTCGGCGACATGGGCATCGCCTTTCACCAACAGGTCCTGGACGATTCCGCCCTCGAGGTGCTGCACCACCTTGCGGTCGCTTTCGACAACCACCGAGCCCGTCGCCACCACGGCACCGTCGATCGATGCGAGGGCGGTCCAGCCGCCAAATACACCGAAGGTAAGGAAGACGATGGCAAAGCCGCGCCGCGCGGGTGTCTGCCAATCGCCCGACGGGCCGTCATTGTCGCCCTGCGCCCCTCGATCCAACAAGGTCGGCAGCCTTGTCCTTGCAAAACGGACCAACGACTTTGTCATCGCCCCCGCCTTCGCAAAGAGCTCGCGCGGAGCTTGCGGCGCGCGCACCACCTCGCCGGTTCTGGTGAACTGCTTGAGGATCTGCGCCAGTTCGTCTTGAAGAGCGTCGGCTCCCTGCTGCAACAGCTTGTCCATCATTGCCTCGTCGCGTGCGCCGGACGCGCTTGATTTGAAAGGTGTGCGTGGCGATGAGCGCCGTCGGCACGGTTGTGACCATCAGCACGGTGATGTTCAGCGGGTCCGCGCACGTCGCGGCGCATCGGCGCGACGGTCTGGCCAAGCAGCGCGGGAAGCATTTCCTCGCGCGTGCCGATGCGCCCGAGCCGACCTTCGTGCATGAACACGATCTTGTCTACCGCCGCGAGCAGGTTGGGCCGATGATTGATGATCACGATCGTCACCTTGTGCTGCCGCAGTCGTTGGATCGCATCGGCCAGCGCGCGGTCGCCGTCGCCATCCAGATTGGCGTTCGGCTCGTCGAGCACGACCAGCACGGGCTTGCCGAATAGCGCGCGAGCGAGCCCGATGCGCTGCCGCTGACCGCCGGAAAGACCGGCGCCGTTGTCCCCGATGACGGTGTCATAGCCCTTCGGAAGCCGCTGGATCATGGCGTGCGCCGATGCCAGTTGCGCCGCCTCGACCACCGCCTCGTCGGAGGCGTCGTCGCGGAAGCGGGCGATGTTGTCGCGCACGGTACCGGCGAACAATTCGACGTCCTGCGGAAGGTAGCCAAGGCTCTGCCCAAGGAAATTGGAATCGAAATGCCTGATGTCGTTGCCGTCGATGCGCACGCAGCCGCGCACCAGCGGCCAGGCGCCGACCAGGGCCCGCGCCAGCGACGATTTGCCGGAGCCGGACTGGCCGACCACGGCGACAACTTCGCCGGGCGCTAGGCGGAACGAGACGTCGGCGATAGCCGGCAATTGCGATCCCGGAACGAGCACCGTCGCGGCCTCGATCGAGACCTCGCCCACCAACGACGGCAGCCGCGTCGGCCGCCCCTCCGCCGTGCGGGCCTCAAGCGCGCGGTTGAGCCGGGCATATGACGTGCGCGCGGCAACCAGTGCCTTCCATTGCGACACCGCCGCCTCGACCGGCGCGAGCGCGCGTCCCATGATCAGCGAAGCAGCAAACAGAACGCCTCCCGAGATCTCCTGCTGGATCGCGAGATAAGCGCCCACTCCCATGATGGCCACCTGAATCGCCATGCGCAGGAATTTGGAGATGGCAAGCAACGTGCCGCCGCGCTCCCCGGCCGTTGCGCTTTCCAGCAGCGCCTGACCATGGGTTGCCGCCCAGGCCGCGCGCACCGCCGGTCCCATTCCAAGCGCGCGGATCGCTTCTGCGTTGCGCAGCGACGACGTCAAGCGGTCCAGAGCATGAAGATTCTTCGACGCAGCCGCATTCAGCGGCGCCTTCGTAAGGCGCTCGTTGAGGAAGGCGAGCGTCAGGATGACGACTGCGCCAATCAGGGCGACCAGGCCGATCAGCGGATGGAGCAGGAAGCACATCGCGAGGAAGATCGGCGTCCACGGCACGTCCATCAGCGACGTGATGACGCCGCCCGACAGCACCTCACGCAAGGTGTCGACGTCGCGCAGCAGCTGAACGTGATGCGAGCTGCTTGTGCTCAGCGCCTGTCCGAGCGCGGTCTCGAACGTCTCCCCCGAGAGGAGCCGATCGAAGTGAAGTCCGGTTTGCACGAGAACCCGGCTGCGAAAATGCTCGAGCGCCGCGTAGCTGACGAAAAGCGCGAGCGCGATCAGCGAGAGCAGCAACAGCGTCATGCCGTTTCGGCTCGTCAGCACCCGATCGTAGATCTGCATGGTGTAGAGCGGCGACACGAACACCAGCAGATTGATGAAGATGGACAGTCCGCCGGCGGCGAGCAGGCCGGGACGTATCCGACGGAAAGCGTCCGCGAGCGCAGACCGTTTTGCCGAAGCGTGCATGTGCATATCCGGGCCGCCCTTGGTCGGGCGGCGGTAAGCGGTTGAAAATTGCGTGCGATCGAGCGTCAAGACGCCCGCATTTCCACATTCCGCAGTGCGCGGAATGGCACCCCGCCTCACAGCCACTGCGGCCGCGAGGAACTCCCCCAGACTGGACATACGCGCGGCGCACCGCGCGTATGTCCTTGTTGATGCAGACGACCTTACGAGCTTACCAGTGCCACGCGTGATGATCGTTGTGGTGATTCACCAGATCAGCCAGATGCCCGGCGAAAGATCCTGTGTCCGACGTGGCCGTCGGATCAGAACTTGCGTCCGCAGTCGCGGTCGGCGTCGTGGTCTGACCTTGCCACCAGGAATGCCCCCCGGAGCCGGACGACGTGATGCCGTTGATCCACTGCGAGAAATCGAAGCTACCGCCGTGGTGATTGTGGCCGCCGGTGTCGACGGTCGTCGACCCAGACGAACCGTCCGCGGTCGTCACCCCGGACGAACCGTCCGCGGTCGTCGAGCCGGACGTACCGCCCGACCAGCTACCGTGGCCGTGGCCATGGCCACCCCAGCCGCCAGTGCCCGTCGTGCCGCCGGTCGACGGGTCCGTGGTACCGCCGGTCGACGGATCCGTCGTTCCGTCCGAGCCCGACACGGGGGTCGTGCTTCCGGTCGAGCCGGTCGCGGTGCTTCCCGTCGAGCTGCCGACTGTCGTGCTTCCGCCGGTGGTGCTTCCATCGGTGGTGCTTCCGCCGGTGGTGCTTCCGTCGGTGGTGCTTCCGACGGTGGTGCTTCCGCCAGCGCCGGCAACGTGAGTCGTGCTGCCATCCGTGCCCGTGCTTCCGCCAGTGTCGGAAACCGGCGTGGTCACCGGATCGGTAACGGGCGGGACGGTCGTGCCACCGGTCGATGTGCTCCCGCTCGTATTGTGCGCAAGGAACACCTTCTGCAGTTCCGGCGAGTTTTCGAGGGCCGTATCACCATTCTGCGAACCCCACGCGTAGGCATAGTCAAAGGCCGGATTGGGAACATCCTGTGCCCAACGATCCATCATTGCCTGCTCTTGCGCGGCCGTCGGCATCGCGACCTGGCTGCCGGTTTCGGTGGTCCAGCCGCCGCCCCCGAACGCCTGGTAGACCGGAACGATGGAGTCGTGCGGAATGCCGGCCTGCTCTGCGGCAGCGACGTATTTGTCGATCGTGCTGACATCGACATTCGGACGGTCCGACCACACCGGATACCAATCGAGACCGAAGTAATCGATGTGGGTGTTCGCCTGGTTATAGCTGTTCATATAGCTCGGATCGTCCGATGAGCCCATGTTATTCAGGACGGTAAACGTCTTCGCTCCAGGATCATGCTGGTGGATCCAGTCGGATTCCGCCTTCAGGTCCGCGGCGCTGGCCTGCGGTCCCGACTGTCCGGTCGGATCGGGCTCATCCACGAGGTAGAAGCCGAACACCTTCGGGTTGTTGAGGAAGGGCGTCACCTGGTTGATGAAGTCCTGAGTCACGCCTTGGTACTGATCGAGCCAGACCAGACCCTGCACGCCACTGGGCAGTGCATTCACCTGGTCGACATACTGGACGTCTGCGAGATTGAAGCCAGCTTCGGCTGGCGTGTAGTTACCTTGCGAGTCCAGACCCCCGCCCGCAGCGTAGTGTAAGGTTGCCAATGATATTCCCCTTGTCTGTGTTGTAACCCCCAGTGACCTGTAGGTCTGAGCGCCCGACAACCGATCGCGCGTCCCACCGAGATGAACGTATGTTTACGTTTGAGGCAGCAGTTTCCGTTCCATTGGGCCGAACCAAGGGATTATTGTGCCGAAATCTAGGGCGCCCAATTGCACGATAGTCAGCCCGCCAAATTTCCCTTCAAGGCATTTCGAGAAGCGATCTCAAGGGCATCAAAACGGGTGACGTGGTAGAATCTACCTGCAACCTGCGGCAAAAGGCCGACCAAGTCGCCTATTATGGCGAGCGGCTTGCAGTAGGCCCAAAACGGGCACTTCGATTCGGAGCGAATGGAGTAGCCCTGACGAAGGGTGTTCCCTTGGGAGGATGCTTCGATTACCTAAGTCGAACTCGTTGCTCCCTCGCGCTCCTACCACTCGCGGCGGCTGCGATAGCGATCGCCGACGCGCGAGGTGTTAGATTTGACTAATTCGCACGACGAGACTTTCGTACGGTGAGAGTTACGACCAAGAATTTCGGGGAATGGAGGAATTCTGTCTTAAGGGGGAGTAGCGTGTACAGTTCGCTGCATTTGAATTCACACAGCGTCGCGCTGTCTATTTCACGACCAAATTCCTATTTCCGCCTGAGCGCAAATACGGCCGCGTCGTTCCCTGATTTTGATCTCCTCTGCATTGTCCGGGATTGTTGTTGTCGAAGAGCTGACGCTGCTAGATTTCCTACCGCGCGCAAGCCGCCTCGCGGCCCGAACTTCGTACCCTTCCCTTAAGCTCAACAACCGTCGGAGAATTTCTCGAGTACAACGGCCTCATGCACTGATGAGGAAGCCATGTCAGGATCAGCGCAAACCAACCTCAGGTTTCCACTGGGCTCGCGTATTCAGGTAAAGCCCGCAGCTGGTCCTCGCTTGGCAGGCAAGACCGGGATTGTGACTGGCGTTGGATATTATCCCAAGAGCCTCCGTGTCGTTCTGGACGGATCGAAAGCACCAATCACTCTGCATGTAGACTATGTAGCGGCGATCGATGGGTGAATCGCGCATCTGCGGTCGGATTGATCAACTCGCGTCGTTATCGACGCCGTCGATAATCTCCTCGTTACGGATTGCCGTGCCCGCTCGGCTACAGACCGCAACCCGACCGGAACCCGCCTGGAGCTTCTCTAGGCCGGCTTGGGCCCATCGCCGTCCTTCGCTGTCCTCTGCTTTCGTGCGCCCGTTTCCGGAGCTTCAGCCGGCTTCGCATCGGCAGCCGCCGCAGGGCTTGCAAAGATGTCGTGCCCGGAGCGTTCCTGTGTCTTTCTCCACTGCGCCGGCGTGACACCCATGTGGCTCTTGAAGGCACGCTGAAACGCCGCCTCCGATTGATATCCCACCGCGTCCCCAACGGCTCCGGTCGAGATCGACGATTTCCTCAATTCGTTCGCTGCAAGGGTCATGCGGATGTCGGTCAGGAGATCACTTGGCGAACGCCCGAGCTTCTCCTGAAATTGACGGGCGAGTGTCGCACGCGACATGTTGGAGAGGCGCGCAAGCTCGGGCAGCGTCCACGCGCGTGCCGGCTCGTTGAACAAGGCGGCGACCACAGGCGCCAGGCGGGGGTGACCTGCGAGCGCAAGCAGCCCCCGTGGCGCGTCTTCGGTCTCGCTGGCGAGCCGCAGCACAAGTGTGAACATCGCCGTCGATAGCGCGTTCAGCATCGCGCGGCCCCCCAACTGGTCGTCCGCCGTCTCGCCGCGCATCAGAGCAACGAGGCTCACGAGCTGCCCCGCAGTGTCCCGCTCTCCGGGGTGAGCGCCGGCATTCACGACGAGGATCGGCGGCAAATAGCTGCGCAGCAACCGGTCGTGCGGCGGGGCGATCGCGAAGTGCCCGCACAACAAATCGAGCCGCTCGCCCGAGCCGGGATTTTCGCTGATCGTGAAATTGAGAGATGCGCGGTTACGGGCCTTGAGCGGCGCGGCTCCGCTGCCGTCATGCATGACGTGTCGTGGATTGCCGGGCAGCAGGAGGATGTCGCCAATCTTCAGCGGCAGCGACCGGCCTCCTGCCGGATTCTCCAGCATCGCAGAACCGGCAAGCACCGCATGGTACGGAATCTCGTTCGCCTCGCCCGGCCCCTGCTCGATCCGCCAGGGCGCGCCGTAGGAGCAGCGCAGGTCCAGACGACCGCGTACCGGCATCATCTCGAACAGCCGGCTCAGCCAATCCATGGTGGGCGCCCCGACGAATGAGACGATTGAGCATATATCAGAGATGTTCTGACATTCAAGATCTCACGTCGCGGCCATATCGTCACTCCGCAATCGTTCATCACCCCAACCACGGAGTGCCACCATGTCTCGTCTTTCCGTCCCGAATCTCGAAACCGACGCCGGTCCGTCTGGTCAGGTCTACGCCCAGATCAAAAAGGCCATCGGCAGCGTGCCGAACACATTTGCCGCCATTGCCGCCCATAGCCCCGCTGCGCTCAAGGCTGTGCTTGCTGCCGATACGGTGCTCGCTTCCGGCACCCTGACCAAGCCGGACAAAGAGGTCATCAAGCTCGTCATCAGCGAAGCCGCCGGCTGTGACTACTGTGTCGCAGCCCACAGCCATCTCGCCAAGCTCGCCGGCATCAGGCCCGAGCTGCTCAAGCAGATCCGCGACGGCCAGCCCACCGGCGATGCCAAGCGCGACGCGCTGGTCAGCTTCGTCCGCAAGCTCGCGCGGACGAGCGGCACGGTAAGCGACGAGGATTTCGCTGCGATCAAGGCCGCCGGTTACACCGACACGCAGCTCGTGGAGATCAGCCTGGCCTTCGCGACCACCGTCTTCACCAATGTCTTCAACCGCATCAACGACAGCGAGATCGATTTTCCGGCGGTCGCGTAACGCGCGCCTCGTCGATCTTCTTGAATGAAGGGATCACGACCATGACCACGCTTGCCAATACCGCTCAACACCCTCTCGTCCGCGTGCTGTACAGATCCGGCCTGCTCGCTGAGGATCTCGACTACCACGCCGTCCGCGCCGCGATGGTGATCATGTTCTTCTTCTTCGGTTACCAGAAGTGGTTTCCGTATGAATTCGAAAGACTGGTCCCATTCATCAGCAACGGTCCGCTGATCTGGTGGCTCTATCCCGTGTTCGGCCATGCCGGCGCGAGTTACTTCCTCGGCGTCTCGGAATGGACCTTCGGCTCGCTGCTGCTCGCGGGCTTCTGGGACAAGCGCCTCGGCGTTCTCGGCGCCCTGGGCTCGACCGGCACCTTCATTGCGACCGTCACCATCATTCCCTTCATGCCGGAGGGCTGGGACGTCGCCGCGGGAGGCTTCCCTGCGATGACGGGAAACGTGCCCTTCCTGATGAAGGACGTCGTTCTGCTCGCAGTCTCCTTCTACCTGCTGCGACAGGACGTGGTTCGCCTGATGCGGCAATAGGGTGGCACCCTGCTGAGGGCGATGTGTCGCCGGCGAGCTTTCCCAGCTCGCCGGCGATCGCGCATCTAGCGCTCCGAAGACCTAGCGAGAGTGGCTGAACAGATCCGTCGTGGCGTCGTCGACTGCGAGATCGACCAGCATCGGGCCGTGTGATGCCAATGCTTCAGTCAGAATGCGATCGAGATCGTCGACGTCGGTCACCCGCCGGCCCGGGCAGCCAAGTCCCTTGGCGAGCGCCACGAAGTCGAGTCCGGGCAGGACGATCCCGGGCGGGCGATGCGCCTGTATGAGCTGGCTGAAGGCGCGCATCGCGCCATAGCCCGAATTGTTCATGACCACGAACGTGATCGGCAACTTGCGTTGCGCCGCGGTCCAGATCGCCTGCACGCAGTACATCGCCGATCCATCACCGATCAGCCCCACGATGCGGCGGCCCGGCCGCGCCAGCGCCACGCCGACCGAGGCCGGCAGGCTGTAGCCAAGCCCGCCGCTCGCCATGGTGTAGAAGCTGTCCGCTCCCGGCCGCGGCAGGAACTGCTGAATGGCGGGACGATGCGGCGGTGCCTCCTCCACCACGATCGCATCGCGCGGCATCAGTTCCGACAGCCGGCTCAGCGCATAGGCGGGCGGGATTGGATTTTTCGCGGAGGGAACGGCGGGCCGCGTGCGGGCAGCCGGCGCCTCGCGCTGCGCGACATCCGGCAGCGCCGAGCGAAGCGCGACGAGCGCCTTTGGGAGCGTGCTGATGATGGTGTCGCCGACAGCCGCGGATGCGGCCTCAGTCGGATCGTCGGTGATCTGCCAGACCGGTGTTCCGTCGTCGAGCAGTTCGCATTGCCCCTCGACATGGAAGGTGAATACGGGCGCCCCGACCACGACGATCAGATCGGCCCCGCGCAAGGCGCGGGCGAGGCCTCCCGGCGCAGCCGGAAGGAAGCCCGCGAATTGCGGGTGCAATTCCGGAAAGCTCGCCCGACTCGACATTGGGCTTGCCCAGACGGCCGCCCTCGCTCGCTCCGCGACGGCGACCATCGCCTCGACACAGCCGTTGCGGTCGACTTCGGGTCCAACGACGAAAGCAGGCCTCTTTGCCGCTCCGATCGCCGCGCCCAGTCGAATGATTGCAGCCGCATCAGGAGCAAACTCCGTCGCGATACGTCGAACGGGCGGAGGCGACGCAGGACGCGCCCAGTCGTCCGACGGAATTGAAACGAATGTCGGGCCACGCGGATGCTGCATGGCGGTGAGAAAGGCTTGCACAATGGCTGCAGGGACATCCTCCGCCCGCGCGGGTTCCGAACTCCATTTCACGTAGGGTTTTGGAAACTGTTCGGCATCCTCGGCGAAGAGATAGGGCCGCATCCGGAGCAGGCTGCGCGCCTGCTGCCCCGCAGTCACGACCATCGGCGTCTTGTTGCGGAACGCGGTGAAGAGATTGCCGAGCGCGTGACCGAGCCCGGCCGCCGAGTGCAGGTTGACGAAGGTCGCGCGTCCGGTCGCCTGCGCATAACCATCGGCCATGCCGATGACGCAGCCTTCCTGCAAACCGAGCACATAGTCGATGTCGTCGGGCCAATCATGCAGAAAGGCAAGCTCCGTCGAACCCGGATTGCCGAAGACACGATCAACACCGAAGGAACGAAGCACACCGAGGGTCGCTTCCCGAACCGTCAAGACTTTCGAATTCATGGAGTGATTTTCTGGCATGCTTCGCGTCGTATCGTTGTGCAATCAGAAGGGATAGTGCTGCGGCTGCGTCTCGATGGTGATCCAGCGCAGATCGGTGAACTCTGCGATGCCGGCCTGGCCGCCGAAGCGGCCGTAGCCCGATCCCTTCACGCCGCCGAACGGCATCTGCGCCTCGTCATGCACGGTCGGTCCGTTGACATGGCAAATGCCGCTTTCGATGCGCTGCGCCACTGTGAGCGCACGCGCGACGTCGCGGCCGAACACGGCAGCCGAGAGGCCGTACTCGGTGTCATTGGCGAGACGCACCGCATCATCCACCCCGCGCGCACGGATGACCGAGACGACGGGACCAAAACTCTCTTCGATGTAGATGCGCATGCCGGGCGCGACACGATCGAGCACCGTTGCCGGCACAACCGTGCCGGCGCGCTCTCCGCCCGCGAGCTTGACGGCGCCCTTGCCGATCGCGTCTTCGATCAGCGTGACGACGTGCTTGGCCGGGGCCTCGTCGATCATCGAGCCGATCACCACCGGGCCGGAGCGCGGGTCGCCGGCCGGAAGCGCGCCAGCCTTCTTGGCGAGCTTCGCGACGAACTGATCGGCCACCGTTTCATCGACAATCACCCGCTCCGTCGACATGCAGACCTGGCCCTGGTTGATGAAGGCGCCGAACGCCACGGCCGCCACCGCGGCATCAAGGTCGGCATCGTCGAGCACAACCAGAGGCGCCTTGCCGCCGAGCTCGAGCAGCACGGGCTTGAGGTGACGTCCGGCGAGCTCGGCAATGACGCGGCCGACGCGGGTCGAGCCGGTGAAATTGATCCGCCGCACGGCGCGATTTGCAATGAGGCGTTCGACCACGGCCGGTGCGTCTGCCGGCGCATTAGTCACGACGTTCACAACACCCGGCAGGAAGCCGGCATCCCTGAACACTTCTCCGATCAACCGGTGCGTTCCGGGGCAGATCTCGGATGCCTTCAGCACCACGGTGTTACCGCAGGCGAGCGGCGTCGCTACCGCGCGGACGCCGAGAATAATCGGGGCATTCCAGGGCGCAATACCGAGGCATACACCGGCCGGCTGGCGAACAGCCATCGCGAGGCATCCCGGCTTGTCGGACGGGATCACCTCACCCGCAACCTGCGTGGTCAGCGATGCCGCTTCGCGCAGCATGCCGGTCGCAAGCTTCACGTTGAAGGATGACCAGACTTCCGTGGTGCCGATCTCGGCCATCATGATCCGGATGAAGGCATCGCGCTTGGCCTCGAGCGCATCGGCCGCCTTCAAGAGCAGACCGCGCCGCGCGTTCGGCCCGAGTACCGACCACTGCACCAGCGCGGCAGAGGCAGTCGCCACGGCGGCGTCGGCATCCGAAACCGTCGCAGCGGCGGCTCGGCTCGCGACCTCCTGCGACAGCGGATTGCGCCGTTCGAACACCTTGCCGCTGGAAGCGGCCTGATCGTGCCCGTTGATCAGAAGACTGACGTCCATGAGAACCTCACTTGTGTTGGTGATGGCACTGGCCTAGCCGAGCAGCCGCGATTTGCTGGTTTCCCGCGAGAAGCCGAGCGCGATCATCGCCGCGAGCGCGAGAGCGACGTAATATCCGGTGATGGCGTAGGTCGAGCCCGTCTGCGCAAACAGGCTGGTGGCGACCAGCGGCGCGATGCCGCCGCCGAGCACCGTCCCGAGCTGCTTTCCGATCGACACGCCGGTGAAGCGGATCCGGGTCGGAAACAGCTCGGGGAAATAGCTCCCCTCGGTGCTGAACATCAGGGGATGGATCACACCTGCGGCCAATATCACCGCGGCCATCACGAGCAGCGTGTCACGGCTTGCGACCACGCCGTAGAACGCAAACATCGAGATGGTCGCGAGCGCGACGCCGGCGAGGAACAGCCGTTTGCGTCCGATCCGGTCGGACCAGGCGCCGATGAGCGGCATCGCAACGAGGCCGACGAGATTGGCGAACAGCACGGCCTGCGTAATCACGTCCTTCTGGACGCCGAGCTGGCGCGTTGCGAAGGAGATGGTGAAGATTGCCGTCAGGTAGAAATAGGATGTCTGCGCCATCTCGGCAAAGAATACGATGAGGATCGGTCGCCAGTGTCCCCTGACCGCCTCGACCGCAGGTACAGCTTCGGCCTCTCCCGCCTCGCGGAACGTCGCGCTCTCCTCGATGCGCAGGCGCATATAGACGCCGAGCGCGACGAGGACCGCGCTAATCAGGAACGGAACGCGCCAGCCCCATGACAGCAGGTCCGCCTCCGGCAGCCGCGAGATCGCGAGCGCGGCGAACGAGGCGAGCACGACGCCGACGGGCCCTGCGGCCTGGATCACGGCGGCAGATAAGCCGCGCTGGTGGCCGGGAGCCGTTTCGATCGCCATGAGGATCGCCGCGGTCGACTCGCCACCGAGCGCAAAACCCTGAAGGAAGCGCAGCACGACGAGCGCGATGGTGGCAGTCAGGCCCGCGCTGGCGTAGGTCGGCAATAGTCCGATCGACATGGTCGCAAGTCCCATCATGAGCAACGTGCACAACAGGACGGATTTGCGGCCCAAGCGATCACCGAAATGTCCGAACACGATTCCACCGAGCGGCCGTGCCAAAAATCCGACGGCAAACGTTGCGAAGACCGCGATGGTGGCCGTGAGCTGGTCGAATTTCGGAAAGAAGAGCTGGTCGAACACCAGCGGCGCGATCAGGCCGTAGATGAAGAAATCGTACCATTCGATCGCGGTGCCGATCGTGCCGGCGATCAGAATGCGCCGCCAGCTGCTTGCCGTTTTCTCGGCGCCGATGACGGCGGCCGCGTGATCGTCGTAGTCCTCGAGTGTCCTTGTCGTCACGTTATCCTCCTCCGGTGTCATTGTCGTTTTGTTGTTATTGCCGCACAGCCGCAGGTCGGACGCGGCGACGGGATTGGATCAGCTTGCCAGACGCGCGCCGTTGCTCGCGCTGTGCCCGAGCGCGCGGGCAAAGACGCGCCCGATCATCCCGGCCTGCGATGCGCTGCCGCGCCAGGCGATGATTTGATCGGGACGTATGAGAGCGAGGTCCGCTTCGTAGAGATCGCGCAAGGACCTCGGCAGCGTGACGAGTTTCACATCGCCCCCGAGCGCACGCACGGCCTCGCCGAGCGGAGCGTGAGCGGATGCCACCTCACCGAACTGGAGCAGCGTCCACTCAAATCCGAACAGGTCGTACAAGGACAGGCCGCCTTCCAGCCACGCATGGGGTGCACGACCGCCAGGACAGGCGCTCGGCTCGTAGACATTCGCAGCATCGGCCGGCGGCAGGCTGCCGTCGGACACGATGACCGGCGAGCCGTCGTAACGTCCACCGAAGGTGACGCCGGGAATGTTGAACTCGGCGCGGGCGTGCTGTTCGAGATAGATACCTGCCGTCCGCCGCGCCTCGCTGCCGACTTCCGTCGCATCCTCGATCTCAGGCGCGGGCGCGAAGAGCCCGAGGGAGTCGGCGAAGCGGCGTGCATAATCGGTGTTGCGGAGCGCCACCGGACGCCGCTCGATCTCGTAGCTGTCGAGGAGCGCAGCCGGGCTCACACCCTTGACGACACTTGCGAGCTTCCAACCGAGATTGACCGCATCCTCGATCGCGGTGTTGTAGCCGAGGCCACCGGTCGGCGTGAACAGATGCGCCGCGTCGCCGCCAAGGAAAACCCTGCCCCGCTGCATTCCATTCGCGACCAGCGCGTGACCTGCGGTCCAGGTCAGGAACGAGAGCACCTCGCATGCGATCGGCGCGCCGCAGGCGCGCTGGAACGCCGCCTTGGCCTCATTGATCGTGATCGCGCTCTCGTCTTCGCCTGGCCGTAGCTGCGTGTGGAACGCGAATTCGTCGCGCCCGTTCACGGATGCCATGAAGGCGCGGCGATCGCCGTTGAAGCAGTTGTACATCCACGCCTTGGCGTGCGGGATGCTCGCGTAGAAATCGGACGAACGGAGATAGACCGCCAGCATCCGCCCGCCCATGAAATCACGCTGCGTCCCGGTCTCGCCGCCGTAGACGATCCCAAGCGATTGCCGGACCATCGAACGCGGCCCGTCGGCACCGACCAGGAAATCGGCACGGACCTGAAAGCGGCGGCCATCGCCGAGGCATTCGATCTCGCCGACAATGCCGTCATTGCTCGCGGAGTAGCTGACCAGCCGGTGACCATAGTTGAGCTGGATTCCGGGGAGCCGTTCAGCATGCCGGCGCAGCACCGCCTCGACATATTTCTGCGAGACGCGATGCGGCAGCTCGGCGGCGCTCCAGGAGCCCGACAAGCCCTTGATGAGCTCGCTCGCACGTGACGATGAGGGCAATTGAAACCGCGCCAGCTCATAACCGGTGTAGCGGGTGAAGTAGGCGACGTCGGTCGGATAATCGGCGGGCAGGCCTTCGCGCCTGATCTCGTCCGCAAATCCCAGCCGCCGATAATGCTCCATCGAGCGGGCCTGCGTCGCATTGGCTTGCGGATTGAACGCCGTCCCCGGCTTTTCATCGACGAGGACCGCGGACACACCGCGGCGGCCGAGCTCATTGGCCAGCATCAGCCCGCATGGGCCCCCGCCCACGATGAGCACCGAGGCCGTCAGACGTGTCTCCAAGACGCTTCTCCCTACCAGCATTATCCTGCATGGTAAGGTAGCCTGACGATATCGTCAAGTAACCTGACTAATCCTTGTCATCTGAGCGTGTCGAACTTCGCGCCATAGACCGCAAGTCCCTTCAGGATTGCGTCCATCGTCGCCTTGCCGAGCTCGGCACGCATCTCCTGTTCGGCGATGTCGACGGCATCGCGGAACGCGTCGAGCCATTCGAGCCCGGCCGGCGTGAACATGACGATGCGGGCGCGTCGGTCGGTCGGATCGGCAATGCGATCGACCAATCCGAGCTCGGCGCATTGATCGACCAGCTCGCCCATCGCCTGCTTGCTCATCGACGCACGGCGGGCGAGCTCTGTGAGCCTCGTCCCCTCCACGTCGAGATTGCGGGTCAGGCTCACATGCGCGATTCGCGTTTCGTCGTGCCCCCGGTCGCTCATCAATTCGAGCACACGGCCTTCGAAACGTCGCACGGCGTTGTTGAGCAGGCGACCGATGTTGGCATGCCGCCACGCGGTCCCGGATGTCCTGGCTTTCAATGGATATGCCTTCTCGGAAGCAATCAGAATTCCAAACTGTATCACTTACTTCGTTGCATCCATCCAGATCCCCGGCTCTGAGTGCTCGCGGATGTAGGTCACCAGGAAGTCTGAGAAGACCCTGATCTTGGCTGGCAGCCCGGCACGGTTCTGATACGCGATGTTCATGGTGAGCAGAGGCAGCTCCCAGTCCATCAGCACCGGGACGAGACGGCCCGCCGCGATGTCGCTCTGAACGATGTAGAGCGGCTGGATCAGAATGCCGAGGCCTGCCAGCGCCGCGCCGCGGATGACCTGGCCGTCATTGCTGTCGAGCGTCGGCGTGATGCGGATGGTCTGCGCTCCATTGCCTTTGCGCAGGCGCAGGGAATAGGGATCGTTGGCAAGGTTGTAGACAAGCATGTTGTGACGCGCGAGATCGGCGGGCTGTTCTGGCCGGCCGCAGCTTGCGAGATAAGAGGGCGCGGCCGCCAGCACGCGGCGCATCTGGCCGATACGGCGTACGACGATGTTCGAATCCGGCTCGTGCTCGCGGGTTCGGATCGCCACGTCGATGCCGGCCTCGATGAAATCCGGATACCGGTTCGCGGTGGTGATCTGTAGATTGAGCTTGGGGTAACGCGTGCGAAACGCCGGCAGCATCGGCGCCAGATAGATCACCGCAAAGGACAGCGAGCTCGTGACCCGCAGCACGCCCTGAGGCGACAATGCGCGATCGCTGACGATATCCTCGGCTTCCGCCAGTTCGTTCAGAACCGGGCCGCAACGTTCCAAAAGCTCCTGCCCCGCCTCCGTCAACCACAATCGGCGGGTGTTGCGCTCGATCAGCCGCACCGCGAGGCGCTCCTCCAGCGCGCTCAGGTAACGGCTCGCGGCCGCGTTCGACATCCGCAGCGCCTCGGCCGCTTTGGAGAGGCTGCCGAGCTCGGCCGTCTTGGAGAACACCTCCAGTTGAAGCAAGCGGTCCATTTTTGCACGGATCGAAAAAGAGACTTACAAATATTGGCCTTTATTTCCGTGTTCTGCAAGGCAAAATGCCGCGCAAACAAGCAAGGCGGCAGGCGAGGAAACAGGAAAATGTCGGGCCCGATCAGGCACATCGTGATGTGGCGGCTGCGTGGGGAAACCTCCGAGGAGCGCTCCGCCGCCCGGCTGAAGGTCAAGACCCTGTTCGAGGGCCTCAAGGGCCGGATCGACGGCCTCACCCACATCGAGGTCGGCCTCGACGTCAGCGATGTCGATTACGCCTGCGACGTGGTGCTGTTCTCCGAATTCACCAACCAGGCCGCGCTCGCGGCCTACGCCACCCACCCGGAGCATCTGCGCGTGCGCGAGGCGCTCGGCGACTTGCGGACCGGACGCTTCCAGGTCGATTATCCCATCAAAGAGACCGGCGCATGATCGGTTCGTTCACCTTTGAAAACCTGCCCTGCCGCGTCGTGTTCGGCAGCGGCACGATTGCTGCGGCCAAAGCCGAGGTCGAACGGCTCGGCGGCAAGCGCGCGCTCGTGCTGACGACGCCGCAGCAGGAGGCGCAAGGCAAGAGCTTAGGCGCGGCCCTCGGACCGTTCTATGCCGGACTGTTCCCCGGCGCGACCATGCATACGCCGGTCGACGTCACGGAGCGGGCCCTCACCGCGATGAAAGCGTGCGATGCGGACTGCGTCGTGTCGCTCGGCGGCGGATCGACCACGGGCCTCGGCAAGGCGCTGGCCTTGCGCACCGGCGTCAACCAGCTCTGCATTCCCACCACCTATGCCGGCTCGGAGATGACGCCGATCGTCGGCCAGACCGAGAACGGCCTGAAGACCACGGTGCGCGACGCGGCGGTGCTGCCGGAGACCGTGATCTACGATGTCGATCTCACCTTGACGCTAGCGGTGGGTCTGGCTGCGACCTCCGGCATCAACGCGATCGCGCATGCGGTGGAAGCGCTTTACGCGCGCGACATAAATCCTGTCACCTCGCTCATGGCGGAGGAAGGCATCCGCGCGTTGGCACGCGCCCTGCCCGCCATCGCCGCGAAGAGCGACGACCGCGACGCCCGCACCGAAGCGCTCTATGGCGCCTGGCTGTGTGGCGTCTGCCTCGGCACTGTCGGCATGGCGCTGCATCACAAGCTCTGCCACACGCTCGGCGGCACCTTTGATCTGCCGCACGCCGAGACCCACACCATCGTGCTGCCGCATGCGCTGGCCTACAACGCACCCGCCGTGCCCGATGCGATGGCGCGCATCTCGCGCGCGATCGGCGCTGCCGATGCATCGCGGGGTCTCTACGATCTCGCGAAGCGGCTGAATGCAAAGCTTGCGCTGCGCGACGTCGGCATGCCCGAGAACGGCATTGACAAGGCGGCCGATCTCGCGGTCACCAACGCCTACTGGAATCCGCGCCCGCTCGAGCGCAGTGCCATCCGCGACGTGATCGCGCGCGCCTGGGCCGGCGAGCCGCCGGGCGCGACCAAAGCGGCGGCCTGAGGCGATGCGGCGCACGCTGATCAAATCCGCCACGGTCATCAGCATGGATGATGCGATTGGCGATCTCCGCACCGGCGATGTGCTGATCGAGGGCAACCGTATTGTCGACGTACGCCCTGGCATCGACCTCGGCAGCGGCGCAGCTGAGACCGAGGTCGTCGACGGGACGGGGCGCATCGTCGTCCCCGGCCTGATCAACGCGCATATGCACACCTGGCAGACGGCACTGCGCGGCTATGCGGCGAACTGGACGCTGCTCGAATATTTCCGCCGCATGCATGCCGGCTTGGCCACCGTGTTCCGGCCCGACGACATCTACATCGCGACGCTGGTCGGCGCGCTGAATCAGATCAATTGCGGCACTACCACGCTGGTCGACTGGTGCCACAACAATCCGACGCCTGACCATACCGACGCCGCCGTGCGCGGCCTGATCGAGAGCGGCATTCGTGCAGCCTTCTTCCACGGCTCGCCGAAGCCGGAGCCGAAGCCTGGCGAGCCGCATTTCTCGGAGATCCCGCATCCGCGCCGTGAAGTCGAGCGGCTGCTCGCGGGCCCCCTCGCCGATCGCGACGGCCTCGTCACGCTTGGCCTCGCCATTCTCGGCCCGCATTATTCGACGCTCGACGTCGCCAAGCACGACTTCCGCCTGGCGCGGGAACTCAAGCTGATCGCATCGATGCACCAGGGTGGTGGTCCGGCGAAGACGCCGGACGGCTGGGAAAAGCTGATCCAGGCCGACCTCGTCGGCGCCGGCGTCAACATCGTCCACGGCAACGATCTGCCCGACGATCTCCTCGACCGTCTCGTCGATCTCGGCGTGTCCTTCGCTGTGACGCCGGAAAACGAGATGATCCAGGGTCACGGCTTCCCGATCACCGGGCGGCTCCTGAAGCGCGGCGTGCGCCCGACAGTCGGCATTGATCTCGAATCCGTGCTGGCCGGCGATCTCCTCTCGGCCGCCCGCGTCGCGCTCTCGATGCAGCGGGCGCTCGACAATGCAGAGACGCGCAAGGCTAGCGGCACCATTCCGGCGACGACCACGATTCCCGTGCGCGAGGCGCTGCGCTGGATCACGACAGAGGGCGCGCGCATGCTTGGTCGCGAGGACCAGATCGGCTCCCTGACGCCGGGAAAACTCGCCGACCTCGTCATCATCAACGCCTCCGAGCTCAACCTCTTCCCGGTGCACGATCCCGTCGCGACCGTCGTCATGCAGACGAGTCTCGCCAATATTGAGGCTGTCATGATCAGCGGCGCTTGGAAGAAGCGGAATGGCCGCCTGCTCGTCGAGGGGCTGGAGACGAAGAAAGAACTGCTCGCGCAATCCGGCCGGCGGCTGGTGCAGGACATCGAACGACAGGGACGCGCCGCCTAAAGGCGCCAACGGACAACAACAATGACAGATGCTTCGAAGAATGTAGCCTTCATCGGGATCGGCAAGATGGGCCTGCCGATGTCGGTGCTTGTTGCCAAAGCCGGCTATGCGATCACCGCCTTCGATCAGAGCGCCGCGCGACTCGACGACGCGCGCGCGCAAGGCATTTCAACTGCCGCTTCGCCCGCCGAGGCCGTGAACGGCAGGGCCGCAGTCGTCACTTCCCTGCCCGATGACACGGCCTTGCGCGCCGTGTTGCTCGGCCCCACCGGCCTCATCGGCGCGATGGCGCCTGGCGCCGTGCTGATCGAGACCAGCACCGTGAGCGCCGAGGCCTCCGCCGAAGTCGATGCTGCCGCGCAGGCGCGCGGCGTGCTTTATCTGCGCGCGCCGGTCTCCGGCAATGCCAGCATCGTTCACACCGGCGCGCTGACTTGCTTCGTCTCGGGCCCCAAGGACGCGTTCGAAAGCGCAAAACCGCTGTTCGCCGCCTTCACCCGCGCGCAGACCTATCTCGGGCCCGGCGAGGAGGCGCGCTACGCCAAGCTCGCCGTCAATCTGATGATCGCAGTATCGGCGGCCATGATGGCGGAGAGCCTTGCGCTAGCACGCAAGGGTGGCATCGCCTGGCAGGACATTTTGAAGGTGCTCGACGACAGCGCGATCGCTTCGCCCATGGTGAAGTACAAGACCGCCCCTCTTCGGACGCGCGATTTCGAGTCCACCTTTTCGTGCAAGCAGATGGCCAAGGACCTCGATTTGATCCTCGGCGCCGGCCACGCCGTCGGCGTGCCGCTGCAGCTCGCCGCGCAGGTGCGCGAGACCTATGGCTCGCTGGTCGCGCAAGGCGACGGCGAGACCGACTTCATCGCGACCGTCAAGCATCTCGAGCGGCTGTCCGGCCTCGGCGAGCCCAAACTCTGATCAACGGAGCCACATATGCGTAACTTCAACGAGAACACGATCACGGACGCAGTGCTGGAGCGGATCAAGGGCGCGACGGATTCGCGGATCAAGGAGGTTAGCGAGGCGCTGGTGCGCCATCTTCATGCCTTCGTTCGCGAGGTGCGTCCGACCCAGAAGGAATGGGAATACGGCATCGATTTCCTGACCCGTACCGGACACATGTGCGACGACAAGCGCCAGGAATTCATCCTGCTGTCGGACACACTCGGCGTCTCCATGCTGGTCGACGCGATCAACCATCCGGTGCCGGAAGGCGCGACCGAGACCACGGTGCTGGGGCCGTTCTTCGTGCAGGCAGCACCGGAGAAGGACATCGGGGCGGATATCTCGGGCCCGATGGAGGGCGATCCGATGCTGGTCACGGGCTCGGTCTCGACCGTCGACGGCCGTCCGCTCGCGGGCGCCGTTGTGGACGTCTGGCATTCCGACGATGACGGCTATTACGATGTGCAGCAGCTCGACGAGATCGGCGATCTCGCGATGCGCGCACGCTTCCACACCGACCCAAACGGCCACTTCAATTTCTGGTCGGTCAAGCCCGCCGCCTATCGGATCCCGCATGACGGCCCGGTGGGCGAAATGCTGGAGGTGCAGGGCCGCCATCCCTGGCGTCCGGCGCATGTCCATTTCATGATCTCGGCGCCCGGCTTCGAGCAGCTCGTGACCCACGTGTTCGTCGCAGGCGACAAGTACCTCGACTCCGACGTGGTGTTCGGCGTCAAGGACAGCCTGATCCGCGAGTTTGTCCGCTGCCCGCCCGGCCGTGCGCCGGATGGTCGCATAGTGGACAGCGAGTATTTTCATCTCAACTATGACTTCGGCTTGAAGCAGGTTGCGAGCAACGCGCAAGCGGCCTAAGCCGGACGGCGACATAGCGGACCGACAAGAGTCCGGCGGCGTCAGCAGACAGGGAGCAAGGATGGGACCACGGGTCAGCACAGCAGCAATGGCCGATCGCCTCACAGGCCTGATCGGCCCGCGCGCGAGCATTGCGCGCGGCGTGCTCGATCAGCATGGGCAAAGCGAATCCCATTATCGCAACCTGCCGCCTGATATCGTCGTCTTCCCCGAGACGACGCAGGAGGTCGCCGAGATCGTCAAGCTCTGCGCGCATGCGGGCATGCCGATCGTGCCCTTTGGCGCCGGAACCTCGCTTGAAGGCAACGCGGCAGCCGTCGCGGGCGGCGTCTGCTTCGACTTCGCACGCATGAACAAGGTGCTGGCCGTGCACGAGAGCGACATGGACGCAGTCGTGCAGCCCGGTATCACCCGAAAGCAGCTCAATGCCGAGCTGCGCGGCACCGGCCTGTTCTTCCCGATCGATCCCGGCGCCGATGCCTCGATCGGCGGCATGACGTCGACCCGCGCCTCCGGCACCATGGCGGTGCGCTACGGCACCATGAAGGACAATGTCATGGCGCTCGAGGTGGTGCTGGCCGACGGCCGCGTGATCCGCACCTCCCAGCGCGCACGTAAATCCGCCGCCGGCTATGATCTGACGCGGATGTTCGTCGGTGCGGAAGGCACGCTCGGTGTCATCACCGAGATCACGCTAAAACTGCATCCTGTACCGCAGGCGATTTCAGCCGCGGTCTGCAGCTTCGACACCCTGTACAATGCCGTCGACACGGCGATCTCCGTGATCCAGTCGGCCATTCCCGTGGCGCGCATCGAGCTGCTCGACGATGTCATGATGCGGGGCATCAATGCCTATGCAAAGCTCGGCTATCGCGAGGCCCCGACCCTGTTCTTCGAATTCCATGGCTCCGAGACCTCCGTCGCCGAGCAGGCCGAGGCGGCGCAGGCGATCGCCGCCGACCACGGCGGTCATGGCTTCGCCTGGGCGAAGGCGCCGGAGGACCGCAGCCGGCTCTGGCACGCCCGCGACAACACGCTCTATGCCGGCCTTGGCCTGCGCCCAGGAGCTCGCGCCGTGATCACGGATGTCTGTGTGCCGATCTCGCGCCTCGCGGAGTGCCTGACCGAGACGCGACGCGACGCCGACGAGCACGGTTTCACGGCCCCGATCGTCGGCCATGTCGGCGACGGCAATTTCCACATGCTGATCCTGATCGATCCTGCAAAGCCGGATGAGGTCGAAGGCGCCAAGTCCCTCCAGGCCCGCATGGTCGCCCGCGCCATTGCCATGGACGGCACCTGTACCGGCGAGCACGGCATCGGCCTCGGCAAGATCGACTATCTCACCGATGAGCTTGGCGGGGCCGTCGATGTGATGCGATCGATCAAGAGCGCGTTGGACCCGGATGGACTGATGAATCCCGGAAAGATCTTTGCAACTGGAGCCCAGGCATGAGCACGGCGGCATTGCCCATCGAGGCCTCCTCGCCCACGCCGCTGTTCGAGCTGCGCGGCATCTGCAAGGAGTTTCCGGGCGTCAAGGCGCTGGACGACGTGTCCTTTGCCGTCCTGCCCGGCGAGGTCCACATGCTGCTCGGCGAGAACGGCGCCGGCAAGTCGAGCCTGATGAAGGTGCTGTGCGGCGCCTATCGCGCCGATGCAGGCGAATTCTTCTACAAGGGCGAAAAGGTCGCGATCGCCTCGACCGCCGACGCGCAGAAGCTCGGCATTGCCGTGATCTTTCAGGAATTCTCGCTCGTCCCCTATCTCGATATCGCGCAGAACATCTTTCTCGGCCGCGAGCCGAAGGGCCGCATTCCCGGCACGATCGACCGCCGCAAGATCCTGGCCGATGCCAGGCGCGTGCTCGACACGATCGGCTTCGACATCGATCCCTCCATCACCGTCGACAAGCTCGGCGTTGCCCAGCAGCAGATGGTCGAAATCGCCAAGGCGATCAGCCAGAACGCGCGCATCCTGGTCATGGACGAGCCGACCGCGGCACTATCCGATCGCGAGACCGAGCTCCTCTTTGCGCTGATCGCCCGGCTGAAGGCCGATGGCGTTTCCATCGTCTACATCTCGCACCGCATGGCCGAGGTATTTGCGCTCGGCGACCGCATTACGGTGCTGCGCGACGGCCGCCGCATCGACGGCGTCCGTCCCGCGGACGTCACGCCGGATCAGCTCGTCCGCATGATGGTCGGCCGCAATGTCGACATGACCTATCCGCGTAATTTTGCCGACAAGCCCGGCGAGGTGCTGCTGCAGGTCAAGGATCTGACCTCGCCGACCGGCATTTCCGACATCAACATTGAGGTCCGCCAGGGCGAGATCGTCGGCCTGTGCGGGCTGGTCGGCTCGGGGCGCAGCGAGGTGGCACGCGCCATCTTCGGCGCGGATCCCGTGACCTCCGGCGAGATCATCTTCGACGGCAAGACCATCTCCGGAGAGCCCGACGTCGCCGCCCGCCGCGGCATCGCCCTGATCCCGGAAAGCCGCAAGAGCGAGGGGCTCGCGCTGTTGCGCTCGGTCGGCGACAATCTCGTCGTGTCGGCGCTGCGGAAGCTGTTCCCGAGTGGCCTGTTCGATCAGCGTAGCGCGCAACGCACCTCCGATAGCCTGATCCGGAAACTCCGCATCGCGACGCCCAGCGCGCGCCAGACTGTCGGCCTGCTGTCCGGTGGCAATCAGCAGAAGGTCGTGATCGGCAAATGGCTGGCTGCGGGTGCCAAGCTCTTCATCTTCGACGAGCCGACCCGCGGCATCGATATCGGCGCCAAGTCCGAGATCTTCGCCCTGATCGACCGTCTGGTCGCAGAAGGCGCAGCGGCGCTGATGATCTCGTCCGAGCAGGTCGAGATTTGCCACGTCTGCGACCGCGCCTATGTGATGCGCGAGGGACGCATCGCCGGGCACCTGACGCGTAGTGAACTAACGGAGGAAAACATCGTGCGACTGGGGATGCACCATGCGTGAGGCCGCGGTCGTTTCGCAACCAAATCCGCTGCAACGTATTCCCGGCGTCGCCATCGTGCTGGTGCTCCTGATCGCGCTATTCGGGGTGCTCGCGCCGGGCTTCCTGTCGGTTGCCAACCTCTCAAACGTGCTGGTGCAGTCGACGATCCTGACCATGCTCGCGCTGCCGATGACGCTGATCATCATGACCGAGGGGCTGGACCTGTCGATGGGCGCGGTGCTGACGCTGACCTCGCTCTGCGTCGCGATCGTATCGCTCGCGACCAAGTCGATGCTGCTCGGACTCTGCGCCGGCATCGCGGTCGGCGCGGCCTTCGGTACCGTCAACGGCTGGCTGGTCGCGATCCTCGGCATTCCGCCCTTCGTCGCGACGCTCGGCACGCTTGGCATGGCGCAAGGCCTGTCGCTGATCGTCAGCGACGGCCAGAGCGTGGTCGGCATCCCCCACAACGTGCGCGACATTTATTCGGCAACACTGCTGGGCGTGCCCGTCCCGATCGTGATGGCACTCGTCACTTATGCGGCCTTTCACGCCCTGCTCTATCACACCCGCTTCGGCACCTACATCTTTGCCCTCGGCGGCAATCGCGAGGCACTGCGCTATGCCGGCCTCTCGGCGAACCGGCTCCTGATCGCGGTCTATGCGATCGGCGGCGCCATGGCCGGCATCGCCGGCCTGCTGATGACCGCGCGCATGAATTCCGGCCATCCGACCGCGGGCCTCGGCCTCGAATTCGACGCCATCGCGGCGGTGGCGGTTGGCGGCACCTCTTTCGAGCGGGGCAATGGCTGGCTGCTCGGCACCGTGCTCGGCGTGATCGCGGTGGGCGTGCTGCGCAACGGGCTGAACCTGATCTCGCTGCCGTCCTCGGTGCAGGTCGCGAGCGTCGGCGTCCTCGTGATCGTCGCGCTGTTCCTGGATGGCCTTCGGAGCCGGTCATGACCGACATCACCAAAGAAACCATCGCGCCGCCCCGCTCCTTCCTGTCGCAGGACGCGATCCAGGTGTTCTATCGCCTGCTCGCCGCGTTCCTGATCTGCGCGGTACTCGCGGTGCTCAGCGATTCCTTCCTGAGCCTCGGCAATATCCTCAACGTGCTGCGGCAGGCGAGCCTGACCTTCTTCATCGCCTCGGGTCTGACGCTGGTGGTGTTGACCGCCGGTCTCGATCTCTCCGTCGGCGCCAATGTCGCGCTATCCGCCTGCCTAGCCGGCACCGTGATCCATCAGAGCGGC
>NZ_LUUB01000051.1:177345-278658 GCF_001641635.1 Bradyrhizobium centrolobii | reverse complement strand
TCGCCGGCGCTCGGCATCCTCACCGCGCTGATCGTCGGCGGCGCCGTTGGCCTCCTCAACGGCATCATGGTCACTGCGCTGCGCATTCCCTCCTTCATCGCCACCTACGGCATGCTCTGGGTGCTCAACGGCCTCACCTACTGGTACATGGCCGGCGACACCATCCACGGCTTCCCCGCCGGCTTCCGCCAGATCGGCAGCGGCTATCTGTTCGGCCTGCCGATCCCGGTCTATCTGCTCCTGATCTTCCTCGCGATCGGCACACTGTTCGCGCAACGCACGATCTGGGGCCAGGAGATCTATGCGATCGGCGCCAATCCCGTCGCGGCGCGACTCTCCGGCATTCCGGTCGCACGGCGCCTGCTGCTCGTCTATGCCGTATCCGGAACCATGGCGGGGCTGGCCTCGATCATCTTCCTGTCGCGGCTCAATTCGGCCGAGGCCGACATCGGCGAGAGTCTGACGCTGCCGGCGATCGCGGCCGTGCTGATCGGCGGCACCTCGCTGTTCGGCGGCGTCGGCACCGTATTCGGCACCTTCGTCGGCGCATTGATCCTGACACTGGTGCTGAACGGCTTGAACCTCTTGTCGGTCAGCGCCAACTGGCAACCGCTCGTCACCGGCGTCATCGTTATTCTCGCGGTCTGGCTCGACATGAAGACCCGCCGCCGCGCGCAATGAGTTCTTGAATATCCAACAAAGCAAAAGGGATGGAGACGACATGAGACACCAGAAACTGGGCTACCTGGCACTGCCGATTTTGATGGCGGCCGCATTCACCACGCAGGCCCGTGCCGACGGCGAGACCATCGCCGTCTTCACCAAGAACCAGACCAACCCCTACTTCCAGACCGTGCGGGTCGGCGCCGACGTCGCGGCCAAGTCGATGAACGCCAAGACGCTGCACTACATCCCGACCAAGCCGGACTCCATCCCCGAGCAGCTCAGCCAGATCGAGGATGTCGTGGTGAAGAAGCCGAACTCGATCGTCTTCATCCCCGTCGACTACAAGGCGATGGTGCCGGGGGTAGAGAAGATCAACGACGCCAAGATCCCCGTGGTCAACATCACCGACCGCTCGGCCGGCGGCAAGTTCGTCTCCTTCATCGGCGCCGACGATTACAGCCTCGGCCTCGAGACCGCGCGCTATCTGCTGAAGACGCTCGGCGGCAAGGGCAACATCGTAATCATCGAGGGCGTCAAGGGCTCGCTGACCAATGTCGATCGCGTCCGCGGCTTCAAGGATGCGCTAAAGGAAAATCCGGGCTCCAAGCTCCTGGCCTCGCAGCCCGGCAACTACCAGCGGCTCCAGGCGCTCCAGGTCATGGAAAACCTGATGCAGTCGAATTCGCAGATCGACGGCGTCCTCGCCGCCAACGACGCCATGGCGGTCGGCGCAATCGAGGCGCTCGACGGGGCCAACCGCAAGGCGCAGGTGATCGGCATCAACGGCACCAAGGAAGCGATCGATGCCATCAAGTCGGGCAAGCTGCTCGCGAGCGGTGACTATAACGGCTTTGCGCAAGGCTGCCTCGGCACCATGATGGCGATCCGATCCTTGCGCGACCAGCCGGTCATCAACGAGATCGTGCTGAAACCGACCGTCATCACCAAGGACAATTATCAGCCGTACGACCAGCCGCTCGAGCAGCGTACCTGCCCGACCTTTGAAGAAGCCGGCAAGCTCGCCAGCAAATAGACCCTGCCGATCATGGCAGGCCCGGACGGCCGCGCCTGCGGTCGTCCCCCAAGACCGGAGACACCATGCTGTTTGCAATTCACGCGCTGGACCGCGCCGGCGCGCTCCCGACCCGGCTCGCCAACTACGACGCCCACAAGGCCTTCCTGAGCGACACCTCGCGCTTTGGTGTCAAGATCGTGATGTCGGGACCGCTCGTCTCCGACGACGGCCAGACCATGATCGGCAGCCTGTTCCTGATCGAGGCACCCGGCCGCGCCGAGGTCGAAGCCTTCAACCGCGCTGATCCTTTTGCCGCGGCAGGCATCTGGGAAAAGGTCACGATTACCGGCTTCCTGCGCCGCCAGGGTTGAGGGTTGCAGTCCCCGTCGGCGAAGAGTCCGCGCGACTCCAGTCAGCAGCCGCGGCAGATGGTCAGCCTGCGATCGATTTTGACATCCTCTTCACTGAGCCGCTCGAGATCGCCCGGCCATTCGGTCGGGACGTCTGTTGTCTTCGGCTGCCGATGTCCGATTGGCGCAGATCCGGTCGTCAGGCCCAGGCTAGGCCGCTGAAGCGAGGTGATGGGCAGGGCTGACGACGGCGTTGGCACGTATGTTTGCGCCGCTGCGGTACGAGCGCTGATCAGGATGGTCAGAACGGCGGTCATCAACAATTTGGGCATCGCTGAATCTTTCGAGTTCGAATGGGGACGATCGACACCGCACGAGCACGCATTCCCGCGCGGATCTCTGTTGATGCGTGAAGGCCTATGAAGTCGACGCCCGGCGCAGCCGCTTGGCCGGGTACTGCGGCGGCTCTCCGCTCTTCTCCGGCCCGCGAGCAATGTCCGCGTTGCTCACCATTTTCTGCAGCGCTGTGCGGTCGACCTTGCCGAGCGCGGTTCGCGGCAATGCGTCGAGGACCGCGATATGCTCGGGGATTTTATACACGGCGAGCCGAGCCTCGAGATTACGGCGTATCTCGGCAACGACCGAAGCATCCGCCCCATCTGCAAGTTTCACAAAACCAACGACACGTTGACCGAGCACGGGATCCGGGATACCGGCCACAGCCGCTTCCTCGACCATCGGATGCGCAGCTGCGATTGCCTCCTCGACCTCGACCGGCGAGATGTTGGTGCCGCCGCGGATGATGATGTCCTTCTTGCGGCCGACAAACTCCAGTTCGTCTCCCCTTCGCCGCATGAGGTCGCCGGTATGGTACCAGCCGCCCTCGAGGCTTTGAGCGGTCGCTTCGGGATTCTCCCAATATCCGGCGAACAGGTTTCGCCCGCGAACCAGCAACTCGCCAGTCTCGCCTTCGGCGGCCTCGTGACCTTCGTCGGCGATGAGGAGAATCTGTGTATCGTCCACGATCCGGACGACAGGCCCCGGCCGCCGGCTCGACGCCAGGGTGCCGCACACCTCGGTCGCGGCCCAGACGTTGTGAAGCGATGCGCCGAAACTGGCGCCGATCTGGATCTGCAGATCGGTCGGACAGACATCTCCGCCCGTATAACAGGCTCGCAGCGACCGCAGATCGCGCGGCCGAACGCGCTGGCTGGCGAGCATTGCCGCATAATGCGCGGGAAAGCCGAGATTGACCGTGCAACGATGCCGCTCAATCGCATCAAGCACGACGTTCGCGTCGAAGCTTTCGAGCAACACGAAAGTTGCACCGAGGTGATACAGCGTCAGGAACACAGCCAATCCGCTCATATGTGCCAGCGGAAGCGGCAACGTCATTACATCCTCTTGGAACCATTCCCAATTGCTGCTCATGAGGTGCATCGAGCAGGCAAGGCTTGTTGGTGTGTGAACGACAAGCTTGGGCTCTCCGGTCGTGCCGGACGTCGTGATCAGCACCGCCGGCCTTTCAGCGTCAGCGAACGCCAGCAATTCGATGTCGCTGCCGGCTTCGCACAGCTCTTCCCAGGTCGGCCCGACGTCGCCCTCGGCTCCGACGATGAAGCGCCTTTCTTCGGGCAGCACCGACGTGTCGAGCGGCGCGACGTTTTCGTAGAGGTCGGGCTCGCCGATGTAGAGTGCCGGCCTCAAGCGCTGAAGAAGCGGCGCCAACTCGGCGAACTTGAAGGCGGTTCGCAAGGGAACCGCGATCGCGCCAATGCGAAAGCAGGCAAAATACGCGACGATGTATTCGGGACGGTTCATCATGTGAAGCGCCACGCGGTCGCCCGACCTGACACCGCTCGCGGCCATGCCGCGTGCAGCCCTGTCAGCCTCGATTGCGACCCGTTCGTAAGTCCAGGGCTGCTCGCCGAAGACGAACGCAACGTCTCCGGGGCGTGCCTGCGCTTGATGCATCATTATCTCGATGGGAGCTCGCGTCATCCGTTGGTCTCCATTTTGACGATGGAGAAACCAATTAGGTCAGCCGCGCTACGCCAGCATTTCCGTCCGACCGAAAATGGTTGCCGCTGAAAGAAATGACGCGGGCGGCCTCCGATCGCCTGCAGGACCGCGACGACAACCGGCGCTGACGCCCGTTCGCATCGCTGCCGCAAGACGGAACGCATCAGGTCGCCGCCTTGGCGGACCACATTTCAATCCGCTCCCTGATGTGCGGTTCTTCGAACAGCGTGGGCGGCTGCAGGAGCTGACCGACTTCGACCATGGCACGATGAACGACGGGATCCTCGACGGCCGCGCGCACGAGCATGGATTGGAAGCGACGGTGCTCCTCGAAATGCTCGGGCCGTTTGCCCCGCGCCTCGGGAAATGCAAGATCGACGCCGCTGGCCATCCTCCATGGCGCATGAATGACGGCTGGGACGTCGCGCATGAACACGGCCTGCGCCGCCGCGATCGGGTCGGGCTCCGCCGTCGCCCCGTTCAAGGCATCCAGCAGCAATCGCGCCTGTCTGACCGCCGACGTCATCCCCTGGCCGTAGCTCGGACTCAACCGGCAAAGCGAATCCGCGATCGGCAGAACACCGCGCGGCAGCGTATCGAGTCGTTCAAATTGGTTCCACCGGTTGCCCGGAAAGACGAAGTGTCTGCCCGTCTCAATCGGTTGCGCATGGCGAAGCAGCCGGGACAGCGTCGGCATGTTCAGTTGAGAGCACGCTTCGCTGAAATCATCCCAGCTCTCCAGTCGCGGCACGGCGCGTCGATCGGCTATAGTGAGGTACCAGCGATCGCCTTCCAGTGGCACGAAGACAGCCTTCAAGGCCGAGCCAGGCGGGTTCGGCTCCGACACCACGACCTTCCATTCGGGACGCTCACGCGCATCAAAGCGTACGATTGCGGTCGAATAGCCGATCTCAAGACGGACCTCGGTGGCCTCCGGCCGCTGCCAGCCCAGCGCATCCAGCAATAACAGTGTGGGCCCAGCCCGGCCGGAGGCATCGACAACAAGATCGCAGTCGAGCGTCTGCGAACGTGCCGGGCCGCTGTCGTATCGCACGCCGCACACGGCCCGGTTCTCTTCGACAATCTCGACGACCCGGCACCGCGGCCACAGCGAGACATTGCCGAATGCAAGCACCCGCCCCCGTAGCACGGCTTCGATCAGTGGCCGGGAGGCAAAGAGAAGCGACAGGCCAAAGTCGCGGCGCGGAAACGCGCCGATCGCCGGGTTCTCAATCCGGATCTCCCTCGCGATGTTGACGGAAACCGCCCCTGCTGCGGCAAGCCCGCGCCGGAAGCCCGGAAGGATTTCATCGAGTGTCTTGAGGCCCCCGGCAAGAAGGCCATGCGGGTGCCGGTCCTGGGGCGTGCCTGGCCGCGATTGAATGAACGGCGCGATCTCGTCGCGTTCGAGGATCACGACTTCCTCGAAATACCCCACAAGCACCGCGGCCGCCGACAAGCCACCAATCCCGCTGCCAATCACGACCGCGCGTCGTCCAAGGATGTTCTGCATGTTTTGCACTCCACGAAATTCGCGGAGCGCAAAGCATCAACGGTGGGTTACGGATAAATGTCGCGGGCGACACTCTCGCCTACAATGGTAGCCTGTCGCGCCAGACACGCCTCATCCGGCCTGGCGAATTGTCGCCGCGAAAGGAAAGGCATGTTCTATTCCGGACGCCGGCAATCCTCACGAAACACGGGACCGGCTCTCGTACCATCCCATCGCGGCAATCTGCCGCCGGCGTCAAAACGCACTTCCCGATCATTGGGATGAGCGCGGCGCATGAGGCAGGCGGAAACCCGCCTAAACCATTAATCCTACGCCAAAATTTCTCCCGCCGGCGCCCTGTCCAAACGCCTGAGCGGACCATGGCCGACACCCACTACTCTCGGCCAGTTTACTCGCCGCCTTGATCTGGTAGACCACACAAATAGTTTGACTCCCTGCCGAGGGGGCAATGGCGCGTGCCAGACGATAACAACCAGGACTCGGCCATTTCCTTTGGGCCATTTCGACTTTTTCCCAAGTCCCGCCTCTTGGAGAGGGACGGCGTTCAACTTCATGTCGGCGGCCGCGCGCTCGACATCCTGATTTTGCTTGCCGAGCGAGCCGGCGAAGTCGTCGACAAGCGAGAGCTGGTCAAGCGCGTCTGGGCCGGCGTGAATGTGGACGAGGGCAGTCTCCGGTTCCACATCGCCGCGTTACGCAAGGCGCTTGGCGATACCGGCAAGCCAGCCCGCTACGTCGTCAATGTCCCAGGTCGCGGCTATTGCTTCGTCGCATCTCTCACCGTGGCAGCGCCGGCGGCCGTGCTTCCGCCTCCCAGCGATGCCGCCTCCCCCCGCTCGCTCCCTCCTGCGCTTTCGAAGATGATCGGACGGGAGGAGGTCATTGAGAAGATCTCAGCCGGACTTTCGCTTCATCGCTTCATCACCGTGGTCGGCCCCGGTGGCATCGGCAAGACGGCGGTCGCGGTGACCGTGGGACATCGCCGGCTCACCGATTTCGGCGGACAGGTCTTCTTCGTCGACTTCGGGCCAGTGCGGGACCCCGGCCTCGTCGCAAGCACGATTGCCTCCGTGCTCGGGCTGACCATCAACGCGGAGGATCCGGTCCCGGCCCTGCTGACATTCCTGCAGGCCCGGCCGATCCTCCTGATCTTCGATAGCTGCGAACATGTGCTCGAAACCCTGGCGCCGCTCGCCGAGCGCATCGTTCGAGAAGCGCCACGGCTCCACGTTCTCGCAACCAGCCGGGAGTCGTTCCGCAGCGAAGGCGAACGGATCTTTCGGCTCTTCCCGCTCGATTGTCCGCCTCAGCGCGACGGTCTCGAGGTTGTCGACGTCCTCGCCTATCCCGCGGCGCAGCTTTTCGTCGAACGCATCGCTCAAGGCTCCGGTCCGTTCCAGCTCAGCCTGGAAGAGGCGCCTCTGGTCGCGGACATCTGCCGCCGCCTCGACGGCATCGCCCTTGCGATCGAGCTCGCGGCCGGACGCGTCAATGCGTACGGCATCGCAGGCACGGCATCGCTGCTCGACAGTCGCTTTTCCCTGCAATGGCGGGGACGACGCACGGCGATCCCGCGACACCAGACGCTCAGCGCTGCGCTCGACTGGAGCTATGACCTGTTGCCTGCGGTCGAGAGCGCGACCTTGCGGCGACTGTCGGTCTTCGTCGGGCCGTTCACGCCGCAAGCGGCTGCCGCGGTTGCGTCCGGCGACGGGCTCAGCGCGTCGGAGACGATCGAAGCGATCGACAGTCTTGTCACGAAATCCCTGATCCAGCCCTCGTCCGGAACGCGGTCACTGCGGTATCGCCTGCTCGATACCACGCGCACCTACGCGCTCGGAAAGCTGAGCGAATGTGGCGAGGCAAGACAGGTCGCGCAGCGACATGCCGAATATTTTCGCGACCTGTTTGAGCACGCCGAGGCCGAGACCTCGGTTCCGCTGCCAGGATGGCTGCGCGTCTATGGGGCGGAGCTGGACAATCTGCGCGCGGCGCTGGACTGGGCCTTTTCGCCCGACGGCGAGGCTCGGCTGGGTATCGCGCTGACGGCCGTTGCCGTGACGCTCTGGGTGCGTCTGTCGTTGTTCGCCGAGTGCCGCGAGCGTGCCAAAACGGCTCTGGCAGCCCTGGGCACCAACGCGGAAGGCACCGACCGCGTGCGCATGCAGCTCCTCGCGGCGCTGGGCTGGTCGCTGATGTACGGAGAAGGCCGCGCACGCGAGGCTCGCCCGATCCTCGAGGCCACCCTCGAACTGGCGGACGGGCTCGACGACAAGGATTTTCGACTGCGTGCGCTCTGGGGATTGTGCATCGACCAGTTCAACAATGGAGAGTTCGGCAAGGCGCGCGCCCTCGCCGATCGCTTCACGGAGGCGGCGGCGAGCTCACCCGACAAGACCGATCTCATGCTGGCGGACCGGCTCATGGCCGTCGCACTGCATTATCTCGGGGATCAGATGGAGGCCCGAGTCCGCATCGACCGGGTAAATGCCTCGCTGCCTGTGCTGGTCGAGAAGCCAAAAATCTTCCCGCTCGATCTCCGGATATCAACGCAATATTTCCGCGCCCGCATCCTGTGGCTGCAAGGTCTAGCCGATGAGGCGCTGGCGCTCGCCGCAACGAACATCGACGAAGGCCGGGCCAACGGCCATGCGCTGACCTTCTGCAGCGTGCTCGGACAAGGTGCGTGCCCGCTCACCTTCCTGGCCGGCGATTTCGATGCCGCGGAACGCTACGGTGGCGAATTGCTCGAACACGCCGAACGCCATGCCATTCGGCTCTGGAGCCTTTGGGCGCGCGCCTTCAACGCGATGGTTGTCACAAAGCGCGGCAACGTCGAAACAGGCCTGCCGCTCCTGCGCGAAGAGCTCTACCGGGCCGGAGATGCACGCTTCCTGCCGCGCTTCCTTCCCCTGCTGGGTGAGCTCGCCGCCTGTTTCGGCGAGGCCAACCAGATCGATCGCGGCCTTGACCTGATCGACGACGTGCTGATGCGTTGCAACGACAGGCAAGAGCTGTGGTATCTGCCTGAGCTGATCCGTATCAAGGGCGAGCTGATGCTCAGGGAGTTACCGAATGCGCCGGCCGCCGAGGCGAGCTTCCGCGAGGCCATGGCCATTGCCGCGCGACAGGGCGCGCGATTCTGGGAGCTGAGAAGCGTGATCAGCCTTGCGCGAGTGAAGATTGGACAAGAGCAAAAAGCAGAAGCCGTCTCAATTCTCGATCATGTGTGCGGCTCGCTTGCGGAGGGGTCGCAGACCGCCGATATGCGCATCGCCCGCGGCCTGCTCGCGCAACTGCGGACCTGACCGCGCCCGCTCGGTTGTTTCCTGCCTTGGTCGCAGCGGGGTCATCGGGTTCACCAATCAATACACGCGCTCTTTCGGCGGGATCGTGGCGACGTCATTCGAGAGCGGCTGCAGATGGACCGGCCGGTAGTCGAGGCGCACCCGGCCATCCTGGTCGAGCCATGACAGCGTGTGCCTCAGCCAGGCCTCATCATCGCGCTTGGGAAAATCCTCACGTGCATGGGCACCGCGGCTCTCGTTGCGCCCGATCGCCGAGCGCAGGCTGACGCTCGCCTGAGCCAGCATGTTGTCGAGTTCGAGCGCCTCGGTAAGATCGGTGTTGAACATCATCGAGCGGTCGGCAACGCCGAGGTCGTTCCGCATCATCGCGATAACCTCATCGAGCCGGTCCGCGCCCTCCTTGAGGAGAGATCCGGTGCGAAACACCGCGCAATGACGCTGCATGGTCCGTTGCATCGCGAGCCGTATCGCGCCGGCGCCGCTCTTGCCCTTCGACCATCGGATGCGATCGAGCCTTGCAATGGCGCGATCGCTCGCCTCGTCGGGCAGCGTCGGATGGCCCTCGCCGCGGTGCAGGGTTTCCGTCGCCCGCAGTGCCGCTGCGCGGCCGAACACGATGATGTCCAGCAGCGAATTCGAGCCGAGCCGGTTGGCACCGTGAACCGAGACGCAGGCCGCCTCACCGATCGCCATCAGCCCCTGCACGACGCTCTCCGGGTCGCCCTGGCGCTTGGTGACGACCTCGCCATGCAGATTGGTCGGGACGCCGCCCATGTTGTAGTGCACGGTGGGCAGCACCGGGATCGGCTCGCGCGTCACGTCGACGCCGGCGAAGATCTTTGCGGTCTCACTGATCCCCGGCAGACGTTCGTGCAGGATATCGGCGCCGAGATGCTCAAGATGCAGCTCGATATAGTCCTTCTGCGGCCCGCATCCGCGGCCCTCGTTGATCTCGATGGTCATGGCGCGGCAGACGACATCGCGCCCCGCCAGATCCTTCGCGCTCGGTGCGTAGCGCTCCATGAAGCGCTCGTCTTGCGCATTGGTGAAATAGCCGCCCTCCCCGCGCGCGCCTTCGGTGATCAGGCAGCCGGAGCCGTAAATGCCGCTCGGGTGAAACTGCATGAACTCCATGTCCTCTAGCGGCAGCCCGGCGCGCAGCACCATGGCATTGCCATCGCCAGTGCAGGTGTGCGCGGCGGTGCAGGAGAAGTAGACGCGGCCGTATCCCCCGGTCGCCAGCACCGTGCGGTGGGCGCGGAAGCGATGCAGCGTGCCGTCCTCCATGTTCCAGGCGAGCAGGCCGCGGCAGACGCCATCATCGTCCATCAGGAGATCGAGCGCGAAATATTCGACGAAGAACTCGGTGTCGTGCTTCAGACACTGCTGGTACAGCGTGTGCAGGATGGCATGACCGGTACGATCAGCAGCAGCACAGGTGCGCTGCGTCATCTGCCTGCCGAAATCGATGGTCTGGCCGCCGAACGGGCGCTGGTAGATCTTGCCTTCGCTCGTACGCGAGAAAGGCACGCCGAAATGCTCGAGCTCCAGCACCGCAGGCACGGCCTCGCGGCACATATATTCGATCGCATCCTGGTCGCCGAGCCAGTCGGAGCCCTTCACCGTGTCGTACATGTGAAAGCGCCAATTGTCGCCGTCACCCATGTTGCCGAGCGAGGCGGCCATGCCGCCTTGCGCCGCCACCGTGTGGCTACGTGTTGGAAACACTTTGGTGACGCAAGCCGTCCGTAAGCCTGACGCGGCCATGCCGAGCGCCGCACGCAGGCCCGCGCCGCCGGCCCCGACGATGACGATGTCATAGGTGTGATCGACGATCTCATAGGTCATGGCTCTCTTCCTCAGCTGCGCGGCTGTGGCCTCAGTCCAGCCCCTTGACGATGCGGACGTCCCGCTCGCAGGCGCTGCCGAGTGATTTCAGAGCTTCGCGATAGGCAGGGCTGTCACGAGCGGCGACGGCCTGTTCGACGCTGCCGAACTCAGTCACCGTGACGCGTTGGGCAATGCCCTATTCATAGGCCTTCCCGGCGAACTTTGCGTAGGCAGCCAGCGCCGCCGGATCGGAGATCGAGCGATAGAGGGTGATCCTGTATCCCTTGGCAATCTCTAGCCTCCGGCAGCAGCCGCCCGCCGCGGCAGTTTCCAATTGGGCCGGACGAAGTGACAGGTGTAGCCATCCGGATAGCGCTCGAGGTAATCCTGGTGCTCGGGTTCGGCCTCCCAGAACTCGCCAGCGGGCGCGACTTCGGTCACCACCTTGCCGGGCCACAGATTCGACGCTTCGACGTCGGCAATCGTGTCTTCGGCGATCCTCTTCTGCTCCTCAGTCGTATAGAAGATCGCCGAGCGGTAGCTCGTGCCCCAATCATTGCCCTGGCGATTGAGCGTGGTGGGATCGTGTATCTGGAAGAAGAACTCCAGCAGCGTCCTGTAGCTCGTCTTCGCTGGATCAAAGATGATCTCGATCGCCTCAGCATGGCCTTCGTGATTGCGGTAAGTGGCGTTTTTCACCTCGCCGCCGGTATAGCCGACGCGTGTGGAGATCACGCCGGGCTGCTTGCGGATCAGGTCCTGCATGCCCCAGAAGCAACCTCCGGCCAAAACTGCGCGCTCTGTCGTCATTTCATATGCTCCATTCGATCAGTCTGAATGCCCGCTGCCTTCCTGCGCCACTGCATGCAGGCGCGGGTCATCATGGTCGTCGTGATATTCGAGCCCGAGCGGGCTGATGGCGGAGACCTGCGTGACGTATTCGCCCGACTTCGCCCAGTGAAAGTGCCAGGTCTCGCCGGGCAGCATGATGACGCTCCCCGGCGGATAGGCCTTGACCTTGTCGCCGTCGAAGGTCTCACCGAGCCCGATATAGAAGACACCCGACATGACCGTGTAGATGCGATCCTCCGGATGCTTGTGCGGCATCAGCTTCGTTCCACCCGGCACCTTGACCCGGACCACATAGGGTCCGGGCTCGGCGGGATGGCCGACCAGGATAGCCAGCCGCGCTTCGGGCGGAAACGCCGGAAACGGCTTCCATGCGATGTCCTCGGGCAGGATCACCCGGAACCTGTCTTCGTCAGGCTGATGTTTGCGGGTCATCATGGCGCCGTTCCCTGTGTTCGGCTAGATCAATTTGGCGTCGAGCGTGATCGCGGCGTTGAGCACCTTCGACACCGGACAGTTCTTCTCCGCCTCGCCCGCGATGCGGGCAAAGCCGGCGTCGTCAAGATTCGGCACCTTGGCGCGCAAGGTCAGCGCCGATTTGCTGATCTTGAAACCCTTGCCTTCGGGCTCGAGGCTGACGGCGGCCTCCGTAGAGAGCTCGGTCGGCGTGAAGCCCGCGAGTTGAAGACCGAAAGCGAGCGCCATGGTAAAGCAGCCCGCATGGGCCGCCGCGATCAACTCTTCCGGATTCGTCCCCTTCTCGTTCTCGAAGCGGGTCTTGAACGAATAGGGCGTCTCGGCGAGCACGCCGGATTCGCTCGACAGATGGCCGCTGCCATCGCGGCCGGTGCCCTTCCATACTGCTTTCGCCTTGCGGATCATCTCACTTCTCCTTGTTGTTTGCGGATCGTTCAAGCAAGCCGGCGCCGACGCTCCGCCCCGGTGGAAGGCGACCTCGGCGTTCCCGCCTGCCGCCCTGCCAACCGGTCGAGCGCCACATCGGTTCCGTCAGCCACCGATCTGTCCGATGTGGAAGCCTAGGCGGTTCTCGACGTCGCCAGCGCGATGGAAGCCACGCGCCATCAGCGCTCCGATCCTGCTCTGGCTCGCCGGGCGGCCGAGCGAAGCCATGAACGCGTCCCACTCGGGCTTGATTTCCACATCCGGTGGCAGGCTCGCGACGTCGACGAGGCGCTTGGTCTCGGCGATGGCATCCTTGTCGAAGGACGCAATCCGCACGGCGAGCGCCTCAACGAAGCCGTCGAGCTCCGCATCTGGCAGCGAGCGGTTGACGTAGCCGCAGCGCTCGGCGAGATCGCCGCGGATGTCGTCGGCGCTGAGCAACACTTCGAGCGCGCGGCCACGGCCCATCAGGCGCGGCAAACGCGCCATCGGTCCGCCGCCGGGCACCAGGCCCGCGCCGACCTCCCATTGCGACAGGATCGCCTTCTCGCGGCTGGCAAAGCGCATGTCGCTTGCGAGCGCGAGCTCACTGCCCACCCCGCTCGCACGGCCCCGGATCGAGGCAATGGACACGACCGGAGCGCGGCTGAGGCGCACCAGCATGTCGGGCAGCGCCTGGAGGCCGCTCGGCCCCGGCGGAATGCTCAGGGAATCCTCGAGCGGCGTGAGGAAATCGTAATGCGTGATGAAGAAGCCCTCCACCGCGCTGTCGAACACGACGACCTTGAGTTCCGAATCGGTCTCGATCGCGGTGATGACGTCGTTGAGAAGAGGAAGGTGCTTCGGGCCGAAGATGTTCACCGGCGGCATGTTGAAGGTGACACGCCAGTATGACGGCAGGCGCCGTTCCAGGCGGATATCCTCAGTCGCAAAGGTGCGTTCGAGACGGTTCATGGTTCGCACTCCTGATATGTGTTTGACGGAAGGGACACGCGCCAAAGGCGCGCGTCCGGCTCGTCTCAGATCGACTGGCGCAGCGGCCGGAACGCGGTGCGCATTTCCGCGCAGAACAGCTCAGGCTGCTCCCAGGCCGCGAAGTGCCCACCTTTATCGAGGCGGTTGTAGTGGATCAGTTTGGAATAGGCCTTCTCGGCCCAACTGCGCGGCGCGGCATAGATCTCGTCCGGGAAGACGCTGACGGCGACCGGGATCTTGACCTGCTTGGGCTCGAAGAACACCAGCTTGTTCTCCCAATACAGGCGCGCTGAGGAGACCGCCGTGTTGGTGAGCCAATAGAGGGTGATGTTGTCGATGACATCGTCCCGCGACAGCCCTTCCGTCTTCCCGTCGAACACTCGCGCAAGCATTGCAGCGCTGCGCGCGTCGTGATCGAGCATCCAGGACGCAAGGCCTGCCGGCGAATCCACGAGACCATAGAGCGTCTGCGGCCGGTTCGACATCTCGATCGCATAGCCAAGACCATGCTTATAGAACTCGTCGAGTTGATCGTAAGCGTAGCGCTCTTCGTCCGAGAGGCCTGATGGCCGCGACCCGCCGGGCTGAAGCGCCCTGGCGACGTCGTCGGGAACGGTCGCGGGCATGTTGGTGTGAATGCCGAGCAGTTCCGGCGGCGCCAGCAGCGCCATCTGCTCCGTGACGGCGTTACCCCAATCGCCGCCCTGGGCGACATAGCGGGTGTAGCCGAGGCGCTTCATCAGCACGACCCAGGCGCGCGCGATGCGCTGGGGATCCCAGCCGAGCGTCGTCGGCTTGCCTGAGAAGCCATGCCCCGGGAGCGACGGAATCACCAGATCGAACGCGTCCGCGGCCTTCGCACCGTGCGCGGTTGGATCGGTGAGCGGGCCGACGATCTTCATCTGCTCGATGATCGAGCCCGGCCAACCATGCGTGACGATCATCGGCAGCGCGTTCTCCTGCCTGGAGCGCACGTGGATGAAGTGAATGTCGACGCCATCGATCTCGGTGACGAATTGCGGCAAGGCGTTCAGCCGTGCTTCCACCTTGCGCCAATCATAGTCGGTCTGCCAGTGGCGCACGAGCTGCTGGACCGTCGTCAACTGCACGCCCTGCGATTGATCGGTCACGATCTCGCGATCCGGCCACCTTGTCGCCGCCAGGCGACGGCGCAGATCGAGCAGATCTTCCTCAGGCACGTTGACGTGGAACGGACGGATTTCGCCGCTTGCCGCAGCCCGTGCCGGATGCAGGGGCAGCAGGCTCGATACGCTGGCGGCAACCGCGCCCATCGCGGCTTGGCTCAGCAACTGGCGGCGATCGGGGTTCAGGATGTCGGCACGTGCTTGTGTGTTCATTTGTGATCTCCCTGGCTTTGGTCGGTGACGTTGACCGAATTCGAAATCGACAGGTCGGTTCGTCTTGCGACATTGGCGCAGGCACCGGCAATTTGCTCGTTATGGATTGTTAGACCGCGTTAGCCGTTGCGAGTCTGCGCGGCGCGGAGGAAAGAGCCGCAATCGACGATGAGCACGCATCGACGGAGCCTTGCGCAACCGGCGAAGATCATCGGCGTGCTCTCGATGCGAGCAATGCATATGCAAACACGACGCGCGAGGAGCAGCACCATCACGCGTCGCTTCGGCATCCGGAATTTTCGGGAGACGCGAGTGCGCTGTTATGCGATCGCCGCGATTATCCCTGAACTGCTGATCGACCCCGCAACTCAGGCTGTCCTGCCTGCTCGCGCACAATGTAGTCGGCGTACCAGTCCGCCCAGTTCTCGTCGTGCGCACCGATCCGCTTCTCGTGCTCGCCATGCGCAACCGCGGCACGGCGCAGCGCGCCCGCAAGTTCGCGCGGCGAGACGAACGTCGTATCGGTCGCCTCAATGCGCCCGGGCAGCCGCGCGGTGACTTCCTGGAACAGCCAGCCATTGCCGTCGGGATCGCTGAACGAGGCAAATGAGCTGTAGCTGCCGTGCTGCGGGTCAGCACCGCTGACCCGCACGCGGCCGAAGAGGTACGGCTCGTCCGGCCCGGCATGAACGTCGCCAGCACCGTGGAACGGTTCGCTGACCTCGACGCCGCGCTCCAGTAGATCCCTTCGTGCCGCCTCCAGATTGGAGACGATCAGGTACAATCCTTGCGCCGACCCGGGCACTGCGGCCGTGACGTTCTTGCCGAAGATCACCGAACAGGCAGAACCCGGCGGCGTGAACTGGATCACGCGCCAGTCACCGCCTGAGGCAAAATCAGCGTCCAATCGCCAGCCAAGGCGCGCGTAGAACGCCTTGGCGCGCTCGACATCCGAGACGGGGATGACGACGACCTCGAGCTTGAGATCGATCCCACGCGCATTCGAGGGCTTGGCATCGGCTTCGCGATGCATCTCGGTGCCGGTCATGTCGGTCTCCCTGATCTGGGGCGCGGCTACTGCATCGAAGCCCGCCCTTCCACCACCACTATCGCGCAGACAGGGAAATATTGCTCGTTATGGGATGTTAGGGGCCGTTAGCTGTTGCGAGCGAGGGCAGGACAAAGCTGCTGCCCTTCAATCGGCGACCTCCGGCATCGCGGTGGTCACGCGCGTCCCACCCTCCCCTGTCTCGCCGTGCATCCGGGCGTGGATGCTGCGCGCCAAACCTTCCAGAATCCGGCTGCCGGTGCCCTGAAGCGGACCGGTCGCGCCGATCCCGTTGTCGGCGACCGTGCACAACCAGGAGCCGTCGCGGTTGGCCACATCGATGCGGATCAGGGCCCCCCTCTTGTTCGGAAACGCATGCTTTGCCGCATTCGTCACCAGCTCCGTCAGCATCAGCGCGAGCCGATGACAGTGCGACGCCTGCAGCGTGCCATTTTCGATTGCCGCCTCGCAGCGGATTCGCGCGGGCTCCAGCACTGCCTCCGAGAGCGCTTCGCACAGGCTTTCGAAAAAGGCCGCGACGGAGACCGTCGACGAATCGTCGTCATTAGACAAAAGTTGATAGAGCCTGCCGAAGGCGACGATGCGCCGCTCAAACCGGTCCACCGCAGCCGACACATTCCTGGTCCCGGCCCGCGTGAAGTCGCGGCGAACTGACGCACCGAGCAGTGTGAGCGTGTTCTTCATCCGATGATGGGATTCCCGCAGCACGAGTTCCCAGTCACGCGACTGATCATCGGGACTGGCGATGTGTTGTGATCGAACGACGGTGTCGTTCAGCCGAGCTTCGATACCGGGCATCCTGGCCTCTCCGTTGGACGTAGCGCCTAACTCGAACGCTATACTGGAGGAGCCTTGCGATTTTTGCTCGTTAGACGTTGCAAGGTTCTGTTATGATTGGTGACGCGTACGACGTGGCGGCAGAACCGCCGGCTCAACGTTCAAGCGCCGTGCCGAGTTTTCCCGATTGCTCCATAAGCTGCTCGTGTTTAAACGAAATTTTCGAAGGATGCGCCCCGTGCGGTCGGCCGGCTCGACAAGCGTTGCTCGATTTCGCCGTTTTCGACCGGTTTACTCGGGACCTCATTCCGGCGGATCAAACCGCGGACATCAGCACCTTCCCTTCGGGATCATGGCGCGTGCCAGACACTAACGACCAGGACTCGGCCTTTTCCTTCGGGCCCTTTCGACTGTTTCCAAAGTCGCGGCTGCTGGAGAAGGATGGCACGCCGCTTCATGTCGGGGGCCGCGCGCTCGACATCCTCATCTTTCTCACCGAACGGGCCGGCGAGGTGGTCGACAAGCGGGAGCTGGTCAAACGCGTGTGGGCCGACGTGAATGTCGACGAAGGCAGCCTGCGCTTCCACATCACGACACTTCGCAAGGCCCTCGGTGAAGCGGGCGAAGGCTCCCGCTACGTCGTCAACGTGCCCGGACGCGGCTATTGTTTCGCTGCACCGCTGTCGCGGGCTGCGCTCGCGGACCGACGGGTGGCCGAGCCTGTCTCCTCTCCGCGTACCCTCCCCGCGCCGCTTGCGAAGATGATCGGGCGAGACGACGCAGTCGAGAAGATTTCGGTCGAGCTTTCGCTGCATCGCTTCGTCACAATCGTCGGGCCCGGAGGGATCGGCAAGACCTCGGTCGCGCTTGCCGTCGCGCACGGCCAGCTTGGGAGCTTCGATGGTCAGGTGCGCTTTGTCGATTTCGGTGCGCTGACGGACACAAGGCTCGTTCCCGGCACCATCGCCGCAGCGCTTGGACTGACCGTCAATTCAGAGGACCCGATCCCGGGGATGATGACGTTCCTGCGCAGTCGGCGGATGCTCCTGGTGTTCGACAGTTGCGAGCATATCCTCGACGAGCTTGCGCCCCTGGCCGAGCGCATCGTGCGGGAGGCACCTCAGGTGCACATTCTCGCCACCAGCCGCGAGTCCTTTCGCACCGAGGGCGAGCGCGTCTATCGTCTGTTTCCGCTGGATTTGCCCCCGCAGCGCGACGGGCTTGGCATCGCTGACGTCCTCGCCTATCCGGCGACCCAGCTCTTCATCGAACGGATCGCCGAGAGCCTGAGTGAATTCGAGCTGAACGAGGAGGACGCGCCGCTCGTTGCCGAGATCTGCCGGCGGCTGGACGGCATTGCGCTGGCGATCGAACTCGCCGCCGGGCGGGTCAACGCCTATGGAATTGCCGGAACGGCCTCGCTTCTCGACAGCCGTTTCTCGCTGTTATGGCGCGGACGACGCACCGCGGTCCCGCGGCACCAGACGCTGAGCGCGGCGCTCGGCTGGAGCTACGATCTGCTGCCGGCAGCCGAAAGCGCGACCTTGCGCGGACTGTCGGTGTTCGTCGGGCCCTTCACGCTGGAAGCCGCGCTTGCGGTTGCCTCCTGCCAGGGCATCGGCGAGCCGGAGGCCGTCGAGGTGATCTCGAACCTGCTCTCCAAATCGCTGATCGCAACGTCGCCTGCGGAACGGCGGCTGAGATATCGCCTGCTCGACACGACCCGCGCCTTCGTGGCGGACAAGCTGATCGAGAGCGGAGAAGCGGCCCGGGTCGCGCGTGCTCACGCCGAATATTTTCGTGATTTCTTGCGCGACATCGCGCTCAAATCCACCGGCATGCAGAGCGCGGGCGGCTTCCTTTCCTATGCCGACCATCTGCCCAACGTGCGGGCCGCGCTGAACTGGAGCTTCTCAGAGAGCGGCGACCGCGCGATCGGCGTGGATCTGGCGGCCTCGGCGGCTCGGTTCTTCCTCGAGCTCACTCTGCTGACGGAATGCTACCGCTGGACGCAGCAGGCTCTCGCATCTCGCGATGCGACACCGATAGACAGCCGTCACGAAATGACGCTGCAGGCCGCGCTCGGCGTGTCCGTGATGTTCACGCAAGGCAATACGGAGGCCGTCCGCTCGGCGTTCACGCGAAGCCTGCAGCTCGCCCGGGAGCTCGATGATCTGCACTGGCAACTCTGGCTGCTGCGCGGGCTGCACATCTACCTGACGCGGGTCGGAGATTTCCACGGCGCGCTCGATACCGGGGTGCAGGGTGAATCCGTCGCGCGGAAGCTGAATGACCCCACCAGCACGCTGAACGTCGAATGGATGCTCGGCGTGGCGCATCACCTGATCGGCAACCAGGACAAGGCCGTGCAGTTCTGCGAGAGCGCGATGGTGCATAACCCCAGCTCGCAGCGGCTGAATATCGGACATCTCGGCTATGATGACCGCATCGTTGCGCTGGTGGCGCTGGCGCGCGGGCTCTGGCTCACCGGCCGGCCCGACCGCGCGATCGAGGCGGCCAGGTACACCGTTCGTGAAGCCGAGCAGGTCGGGCAGCCGCTGACGCTGGGCATTTCCCTGATCTGGACGATCTATGTGTTCCTGTGGGTCGGCGACTGGGCCAGCGCCGAAAGCATGATCGACAGGCTGATCGACCATGCCGCGCGGCATTTCCTCGGCCCCTATCACGCGGTCGGAATCGGCCAGAAAGGCGAGCTTCTGCTGCGCCGCGGAGACGTCGCGGGCGGCATCGATCACCTTCGCCGCAGCCAGGCCACGCTCTACGCGACGCGGCATCGGATCATGACGACGGTGTTTGCGACCGCGCTCGCGGAGGGTCTATTGTCCCAGAACCAGCTCGACGAGGCGCTGCGGACGATCGACGCGGCCCTCGCCCAGGTCGGTGATGATCACGGCGAATCCTTCGACATGCCGGAGATGCTTCGGGTGAAAGGCGACATCCTGGCCCGGTCGGGCAATGCCGCGGAGGCCGAGCGCTATCTCCAGAAATCGCTCGAGTTGTCGCGGCGGCAATGCGCGCTCGGCTGGGAGCTGCGCGGCGCAGTCAGCCTCGGCCACCTCTGGCGCCAGGCCGGGCGGCGCGGCGACGCACGCGCCTTGCTCGCCCCCCTCGTCGCGCGGTACCAAGAGGGCCTCCAGAGCCACGATCTCGCCATCGCGAAGGAGCTGCTGAGCGCCCTGAACTGAGAGTGTCTTCAACGGGATGCCGCCGAACGAAGGACTCGCAACTCCTAACAACTTCTAACACGCCAAGCCGCAAGCGCCCCGCCATGGTGATGCGACCCTATCGTGGATGCGGTGAGATATGGCCCTCTTGGACGATGCGATCGATGCCAGCGGAGGTTTGGCCCGCTGGCACAATCTGAGCCGATTCACGCTCCATTTGTCCGTCGGCGGAACGCTGTTCTCCAGCGCCGGACACGCCAGTGAATTCAAGGACGTGATCGCGGAAGGATCGACGCGGACGCAATCCGTCCGGTTCACGGGCATCACGGGCGGCGAACAGTGCGGTTCGTTTCAACCCGACGCGATCACCATCGAAAGCCTGGATGGTGAAGTACTGCGCACCTGGGATAACCCGAACCTTGCATTTCCTGGCCTCGGTGCACACGCACTGGCGGATGAACTGCACCTCATCTTTTTCTGCGGCGTCGCGATCTGGACCTATCTGACGACTCCATTTCTCCTCGCCCATCCCGATGTCGTCGTGGAAGAATTGCCACCGTGGCACGAGAACGCCGACACCTGGCGGCGCCTGCGCGCGCAATTCCCGCCGAGCCTCATCACCCTCGCGCCCGAGCAGATCTTCTATTTCGACGAGAGCGCTTTGCAGCGGCGCAACGATCACGATCTTCTTGGAATGAAGGTCGCGAACTACTCCTGGGCCCATGATCATTTCGGCGGCATCGTGGTTCCGACGCTTCGGCGCGCGCAGACGTTGCGGCCTGATGGAACCGTGATCGCCAAGCCAGTGCTGATCGACGTCGAGATCTTCGACGCCTTCTTCGAATAGCGGCGACGACACGCGAGGGTCGGACAACGGTCTCAACGTTCCCTGCATCTGCATCCATCCGATCACGGTCGCCATCCCTGTGGCGGCTCGTCGAGGTGACACGCCACCCATTGGTCGCTGCCGGTCGCGCGCAGCTGCGGCTCCTCGATCCGGCAGCGATCAAAAGCAAAGGGACAGCGGGTGTGAAAGCGACACCCGCTCGGCGGATTGATCGGGCTCGGCACGTCGCCGCGGAGGATGATGGGGCTGCGCGCGGCGCCCGGCTCGGGTAGCGGCACCGCCGACAGCAGCGCCTGGGTGTAGGGATGACTCGGCGCTGCGAATATCTCCTGCTTCGGCGCCAGCTCGACGATCTTGCCGAGATACATCACCGCAACGCGATGGGTCATGTGCTCGACGATCGCGAGATCGTGGCTGATGAAGAGCAGCGCGAGGCCGAACTCGCGCTGGAGGTCCTGTAGCAGGTTGACGATCTGCGCCTTGACCGAGACGTCGAGCGCCGAGACCGCCTCGTCGCAGACGATCAGCTCGGGTTCGGCCGCGAGCGCCCGCGCGATCCCGATGCGCTGACGCTGGCCGCCCGAAAACTCGTGCGGCCTGCGGTTGAGCGCCTCGCGCGGCAGCCGCACGGTATCCATCAGCGACGCGACGCGCGCATCGAGGTCGGCCGCGGATTTGGCGAGCCCGAAATTGCGGATCGGCTCGGCGAGGATGTCGCGCACGCGCATGCGCGGGTTGAGGCTCGAGAACGGATCCTGGAACACCACCTGCACGCGGCGGCGCATCTGGCGCAACGCGCTCGGCGAGGCATCGTCGATGCGCTGGCCATCGAGGATCACCTGGCCCGCGGTGACGTCGAACAGGCGCAGGATGGCACGGCCTACCGTCGACTTGCCGCAGCCGGATTCGCCGACGAGCGACAGCGTCTCGCCGCGCTCGATCTCGAAGGAGACGCCGTCCACCGCATAGACGCGTTCGGATCTGGGGCCGAACAGGCCGGCGCGCACCGGAAAATGCTTCTTGAGATCATTGACCTGGAGCAGCGGAGGGCTCATGCCGCGACGGCCCCCTTGGCGGCGTAGTGACAGGCGGCGATGTGTCGAGGGCCCTTCTCTTCGAGGCCTGGCGCGTATTGGCGACAGAGATCGGTAACGAGCGGGCAACGTCCGGCGAAGACACAGCCGGTGATCGGTTTGCGGAGATCGGGGACCTGCCCGGGAATCTCGGCCAGCCGCTTCGACGCGCCTGACAGCGAGGAGCCGAGCCTGGGCACCGCGCCAAGCAGGCCTTGCGTGTAGGGATGACGCGGCGCGCGGAACAGCTCGGCCACCGACGCCTCCTCGACCTTGCGGCCGGCATACATGACCATGACGCGCTCGGCGATCTCGGCGACCACGCCGAGATCGTGGGTGATCAGGATGATCGCAGCTCCGACCCGGCGCTTGAGATCCAGCATCAGTTTCAGGATCTGCGCCTGGATCGTCACGTCAAGCGCGGTGGTCGGCTCATCCGCGATCAGGAGCTTTGGATTGCATGCGAGCGCGATCGCGATCATCACGCGCTGGCGCATGCCGCCGGAGAGCTGATGCGGATATTCGCGCACGCGCCGCTTCGGCTCGGGAATGCCGACCAGGGTCAGCATCTCGATGGCGCGCACCTCGGCGGCCTGCTTATCGAGGCCCTGATGCATCATCAGCGTCTCGCGGATCTGACGGCCGACAGTGAGAACCGGATTGAGGCTCGTCATCGGCTCCTGGAAGATCATCGAGATGTCGTTGCCGCGGATGGCGCGCATCTCGCGGTCGGGCAGTTGCAACAGATCCCTGCCCGCGAAGCGGATGGCGCCGGCGATCCGGCCCGGCGGCTCGGGGATCAGCCGCATCAGGGACATCGATGTCACCGACTTGCCGCAGCCGGACTCGCCGACGATCGCAAGCGTCTCGCCCTCATTGACGTGAAACGACACGCCGTCGACCGCGCGGTTGATGCCGCCAGGTGTGCGGAAGTGGGTTTGCAGATTCTCGACTTCGAGCAACGCCATCGTGGTTCGCCCCCAAGTGTTAGAGACGTTTGGCCATGCGCGGATCGAGCGCATCGCGAAGGCCATCGCCGAGCAGGTTCACGGCGAGCACGGTGACGGACAGGAACGCCGCGGGAAAGAATACGATATAGGGTTTCACCTGCCACAGCGCGCGGCCCTCGGCCATGATGTTGCCCCAGGACGGAACAGTGGGTGGCGTCCCGGCGCCGATGAAGGACAGGATGGCCTCCGTGATCATCGCGCTGGCGCAGATATAGGTCGCCTGGACCAGCATCGGCGCAAGCGTGTTGGGCAGGATATGGCGCAGGATGATCATCGGCGTGCGCGTGCCGCAAGCCACCGCCGCGTCCACATAGGGCTGCTCGCGCAGCGACAGCACCACACTGCGCACGAGGCGCGAGACGCGCGGGATCTCGGCTATGGTGATGGCCAGGATGACGTTGCCGACGCTGCCCCGCGTCAACGCCATCAGCGCGATCGCCAGCAGGATCGGCGGGATCGCCATCAAGCCGTCCATGAACCGCATCAAAATGCCGTCCGCCCAGCGCACGAAGCCGGAGACGACGCCAATGGCAAGGCCGGCAGCCGAGGCGAATATCGCGACGGAGAGACCGACCGTGAGCGAGACGCGCGCCCCGTAGAGCACGCGCGAATAGATGTCGCGGCCGAGCACGTCGGTGCCGAACCAGAAATCGGCCGACGGCGCGCGCGTGCGCTTGGCAGGTGCGAGCGCGGTCGGATCGACGGTTCCAAGATAGGGCGCGAAGATCCCGATCAGAATGAGCACGATCAGCAGCGCGCCGCCGATCGCGACCGTCGGATGGCCGCGCAGGAAGCCGATGATGCCACGCCGAATCCTGACCGGCTGGAGCAGCTCGGGCAGTTGCGGTGCGATGACGAGGCCGGCCGGAAGCGGCTGCGTTGTGGCAATCGTGTCGGTCAATAGCGGATCCTCGGGTCGACCAGGGTGTAGGTGACGTCGATCAACAGGTTGACCAGCACGTAGACGAAGCTGAACAGCAGCACGATGCCCTGGATCACCGGATAGTCGCGCCGCAGGATCGCATCCACCGTCAGCCGGCCGAGCCCGGGGATCGCGAACACGCTCTCGGTCACGACCGCGCCGCCGATCAGGAGCGCAATGCCGATCCCGATCACGGTCACGATCGGCACCGCCGCGTTCTTCAGCGCGTGAATGAACAGGATGCCGCCCTGCCCCAGCCCCTTGGCGCGCGCGGTGCGGATATAGTCCTGCTGCAGCACTTCGAGCATGGCGGCGCGGGTGATCCGCGCGACCAGCGCGATGTAGACGCAACCGAGCGCGATCGCCGGCAGGATCAAATTCTCCAGCCACGGCCAAAAGCCCTCGCTGAGCGGCGTGTAGCCCTGCACCGGAAGCCATTCGAGCTCGAGCGCGAAGATGTAGGCGAGCATGTAGCCGACGACGAAGACCGGCAGCGAGAAGCCGAACACGGCAAACGCCATGATGGCGCGGTCGACCAGGCTTCCGGCCTTCCAGGCCGCCACCACCCCGAGCGGCACCGCGACCACGATCGTGAGCAGGAGAGTGACTGTCATCAGCGACAGCGTCGGTCCGAGACGCTGCCCGATCATCGCGGAGACCGGCAGGTTGGTGAAGATCGAGGTGCCGAGATCGCCGTGCAGGATGCGCCAGACCCAGTCGCCGAACTGGATCAGGAAGGGACGGTCGAGGCCGAGGCTCTGACGGATGCGCTCCACATCCTCCGGGCTTGCCTGATCGCCCGCGATCACCACGGCCGGATCACCGGGCGCGATATAGAGCAGGCTGAACACGAACAGCGCGACGATCGCCATCACCGGCAAGGTCGCGAGGATGCGCCGGAGGATATAAGAGAGCATCTGGCCTCACCGCACCGTCATGCGGACTTCGACACGCCCCAGAAGAATGGCAATGGCCCCTTGGTGATGCCCGAAACGTTCTTGCGCCAGGCCGTGTAGCTGAGGAAGAAGCCGGTCGGGGCGTAGACAACGTCCTCGAGCGCCGCCTTGTTGAGGCGAGCGACCGCGGCCTTCTCCTCGTCGAGATTCTTGGCGTCGAACCAGGCCGTGACCTCCTTCTCGACGCCCGGGCTGTTGGGCCAGCCGAACCACGCCTTGTCGCCGTTGGCGCGAATGGCGGTGTAGGGAGCGGGATTGATGCAGTCCGCACCCGCATGCCAAGTGTGGAACATAGCCCAGCCGCCCTGCCCCGGCGGCGTCTTCTGCGCGCGACGGGAGCCGACCGTGCCCCAATCGGTGGCGACGAAGTCGACATTCATGCCGAGCCTCTTCAGGAGGTCCGCGGTCACGTCGCCTTGCGCCTTGGTGATCGGCTGGTCCTGCGCCACCAGGCACGTGACCGGCTGGCCGGCATAGCCGCTCTCTGCGAGCAACTTCTTGGCGGCGTCGAAATCGCGCTTGCCCTTCAGGATCTCGCCGCCCGCTTCGCTATAGAGCGGCGTATCCGGCGTAAAGAAGCCCGGCAGCGGCTTCCAGAGCGCGGTGTCGTCGCCAACGATCGCGCGCATGTAGTCTTCCTGGCTGAGCGCCATCAGGACCGCGCGGCGGGCCCGCACGTCGTTGAAGGGCGGGTACAGGTGGTTCATGCGGAACGATCCGACATTGCCGAGGGGATCGCCGATATCGACGCTGATATTCTTGTTCTTCTTCAGCACCGGCACGAGGTCGGCGATCGGGCTCTCCCACCAGTCGACCTCGCCGTTTTGCAAGGCCGCGGCTGCGGTGGCCGGATCCGGCATCACCACCCACTCCACACGATCGACCAGGATCTGCTTGCCACCGGCAAGCCAGGACGCCTTCTCCTGCCGCGGCACGTAGTCGGCGAACTTCTCGAACACAGCCTTCGCGCCGGGAACCCACTCGGTCTTGGCGAACTTCATTGGCCCGGAGCCGACATAGTCGGTGATCTGCTTGAACGGGTCGGTCCGCGCAATGCGCTCGGGCATGATGAAGCTGCAAGGCGAGTTGTTCTTGGCGAGCGCGTAGAGCATCTTCGGATAGGGCTGCTTCAGGACCCATTTGAAGGTGCGGTCGTCGACCGCAGTCAGCTCCTGCTGGAGCGCCTTGATCATCAGCCCCATCGGATCGCGCGCCGCCCAGCGCGAGAGGCTCGCGACGACGTCCTTGCTCAGCACCGGCTCGCCGTCATGGAACTTGAGCCCCGATCGCAGCTTGAATGTCCAGGTCGTGCCGTCGTCGGTCACCTCCTCGGACTCGACCATCTGGCGCTGCGGCTGGAGCTGCGCGTCGATGCCGTAGAGCGTATCCCAGACCAGCGCAGCGGCGTTGCGCACGACATATTGCGTGCCCCAGATTGGATCGAAGTTGGCGAGGTTGGCTTGCGGCACGAAGCGCAGCGTGCGCGCGGCTGCGCCTTGCGCGATTGCCGGAGCCGAAAGGCCACCGGTCAATGCCAGACCGCCTGCGCCGGCCAGTCCCTTCAGTACGGTCCTGCGATCCATGAAGTCCTCCCGGTAGTGCCGTGTTGCCGGCCGTCGTTGGCCAAGAGCAGGTGAAACCGAGCCCATTGGCGTGCAAATGGTATGCCAGTAACCGCGCCTTCGCCAACAGGATTCTGATCGAGGGTTCGGGGCCGACGTGCGATGAGGCAGAGGCTGCCGCAATCGGCACGGCTCATCGTTCTCGCGGCGCGTTTCGCCCGAGTTTTGCGCTTCTCTTAACGCTCCCTCGAGAAGAGGGCGCAGGGAAGGCCGGGCGCCGGCTGGCACCCATAACACCCCCGTGCCAAGACATTGCACACGCAATGCACAGGGGAGACACAGGGCAGCCGAGACATCCGGCCTTCCCTGCGCAGTGGTTTGACGGCCTATGCCGCGCTCTCCCCGGAGACGAATTCCTTCTTGCCTCCGTCGCGTTCGCGAAATGCACGACACCGCCCCGGTTGGTTCGATGCCGCATCCGCGAAGGCTTGACCGTAGCAACGACGGCCAGGACCACACGGTTTTGCCGTACGCGAGCCGCCCTGCTTCGCCCAAGGGCTTCGCAAGGCTAAACGCCGTTCGTCGAACGCGGCTTGCGAGGGGCTCACGGGGTTCGGCTCAATCCTCTGCCCGCCCTGCCACTCGCATCCGCGACGGCGCCGCTTGCGTCCACCGCAGCCCGATCCGCAGTTCGTGACGACGTACGACCGCCCCTTTCGTGGATCAGGATGCCACACGGATACGATAAAACCGAATTTCTGTAAAGACGAATATTTTGCGTCTTGCGATTGACCGAGGCGTAGCGTGTTTTGCCCGTCGGGCAACGCAAGGACTTGTAGCCCACATGAAGCGAAGCGGAATGCGGGAGCGGCCGTCCCGAATGTCGCTTCTGCCTTTGCTCTTCGAGCTACGGTGGACTGGTCGCTCATCTGGGCTACGACACTTGACGAACCGGCGAAACAGGTGCGCCGTCCATCCACTCGTCATTCCGGGGCGCGCCGCTCGGCGCGAGCCCCGAATCCATTTCTCCACACCGCCCGCTGCACAATGGATTCCGGGCTCGCACTTCGCGCGCCCCGGAATGACGAGCTATGATGGTGCGGCGTCACGATGACACAATTCGTCAACTTGATGCGCCTTCGGAACCCTGGCGTTCGCTCCTGGTTGATGATCTAAGCACGCCTACCCCTCCCGCGCACGCTTCCCCTCCCGGAGTTTCATTGATGACTTCAGCCGACCGGCCGGCGACACGGCTCGCGACGCGGCTTTCGTTTCTGGTCGCGGGCTTCGGCATCGCCTGCTGGGCGCCGCTGGTGCCGTTCGCCAAGGAGCGGCTCGCCGTCGACGACGCCATTCTCGGATTGCTGCTGCTCAGCCTCGGCATCGGTTCGGTGATCGCGATGCTCGCGACCGGCATTTTGAGCGCGCGCTACGGCAGCAAGCCGATCATCATCGCGGGCGGGCTCGGCCTTGCCCTTGTGCTGCCGCTGCTGGCGATCGTGGGCTCGCCCATGACACTGGCCCTGGTGCTTCTCGCATTCGGCGCCGCGCTCGGCTCCATCGATGTCGCCGTGAACATCCATGCTGTCGAGGTCGAACGCGCGGCGGGACGGCCGCTGATGTCCGGCTTTCATGCGCTGTTCAGCATCGGCGGGTTCGCCGGATCCGCGGTGATGACGATCCTGCTGTCGTTCCATCTTGGACCGCTCGCGAGCACGCTGATCTGCTCCGTCCTGATGCTGATCGCGATGGGGCTCGCCTGGCCGCGCCTGCTGCGCTCGACGCAGGCAAAGGAGGGACCGCTGTTCGTCCTGCCGCACGGCATCGTGCTTTTGCTCGCGCTGCTCGCGGCCATCACCTTTCTCGTCGAGGGCGCGATTCTAGACTGGGGCGCGTTGCTCGTCATCGGCGCGGGCCTCGTCGGCGAGGCCCACGGCGGGATCGGCTATATCGTGTTCTCGATCGCGATGACTGCGGGGCGGCTCGGCGGAGACGCCGTCGTGGCACGCGTCGGCGATCGCGCGACGCTGGTCTGGGGAAGTTTGCTCGCGGTCGCAGGTTTTGCGGTGCTGCTGCTCGCACCGAGCGCTGCGGTTGCGATGACCGGCTTCCTGCTCATCGGCCTTGGCGCATCGAACCTCGTGCCGGTGCTATTCCGCCGCTCCGCGACGCAAACCGCGATGCCGGTCGGGCTCGCGGTGGCGGCGATCACGACCGCCGGATATGCCGGCATTCTGGTCGGCCCCGCCGGCATCGGTTTTGTCGCCCATGCCGGCGGCCTGCCGATGGCGTTCTGGATGCTCGCCGCGCTGATGTGCCTCGTCACGCTTTCGGCGCGTGTGGTCACAGCGAAGTCGAGCGAAGCACGCCACGGCAAGCCGTGACGCGCCAATGATGGACGGCGTTTAAGCGCTCGCCTGAGTCACGAACTTGGTGTTGAGGTAGCCCTCGATCGCCTCGAGCCCGCCCTCCGAGCCGTAGCCGGAGTCCTTGATGCCGCCGAACGGCACTTCCGGCAGCGCGAGCCCGTGATGGTTGATCGACACCATGCCGCTCTCGACGTCGGCGCCAATCGCCTGCATCGTCTTGGTCGACGTCGTGTAGGCATAGGCCGCGAGCCCATAGGGCAGACGGTTCGCCTCGGCCACGACTTCATCATAGCTGCTGAACGACGTGATGGGCGCCAGAGGTCCGAACGGCTCCTCGTTCATGATGCGCGCATCGCGCGGCACGTCGGTCAGCACCGTCGGCTCGAAGAAGAAGCCCTCATTGCCGATACGCTTGCCGCCGGCCCGCACATTGGCGCCGCGCTGGACTGCGTCGGAAACAAGACCTTCCATCGCGTCGACGCGGCGCGGGTTCGCAAGCGGGCCCATGCGGGTGTCCTTGTCGAGGCCGTTGCCGACCTTGAGGCTCTTGGCGGCCGCCACGAACTTGTCGACGAACGGCTCGTAGACGCTCTCATGCACCAGGAAACGCGTCGGCGAGACGCAGACCTGGCCTGCGTTGCGGAACTTGTTGGCGGACAGGATCTTGGCGGCGTTATCCAGGTCAGCGTCTGCGAACACGATCGCCGGCGCGTGGCCGCCGAGCTCCATGGTGACACGCTTCATGTGCGCGCCGGCGAGCGCGGCCAGATGCTTGCCGACCGCGGTGGAGCCGGTGAAGCTGATCTTGCGGATGATCGGGTGCGGGATGAGATATTCCGACACTTCCGACGGCACTCCGAAGACGAGATTGACGACGCCGGCCGGAATGCCCGCATCCGCATAGGCCCGCACCAGCTCCATGCAGCTCGCCGGCGTCTCCTCAGGCCCTTTCACGATGATCGAGCAGCCCGCAGCGAGCGCGGCCGAGATCTTGCGGACCGCCTGGTTGATCGGGAAATTCCAGGGCGTAAACGCAGCGACCGGGCCGACCGGCTCCTTGGTCACGAGTTGGGAGACATTGCCCATCCGCGGCGGCACGATGCGGCCATAGGCGCGGCGGGCTTCTTCAGCGAACCAGTCGATGAGGTCGCCGGCCAGCATGGTCTCACCGGTGGCTTCCGCGATCGGCTTGCCCTGCTCCATGGTCATGACCGGCGCGATCTCGGCGGCACGCGAACGGATGATGTCAGCCGCCTTCCGCATCAGCTTGTAGCGGTCGAAGGGCGAGGTCCGACGCCAGGTCTCGAAGCCGGCCTTGGCGGCTTCCAGCGCCCGGTCGAGGTCCTGGCGCGAGGCGTGCGGGGTCTTGCCGATCGGCTGGCCGGTCGCGGGGTTGAGGATGTCCTCCGATTTGCCGGAGGAGCCATCGGTCCACTCGCCGGCGATGAACATCTGAACTTTCGGGTACATCCTTGCTGTCTCCTGCATGATTTCCGGCGCCAGCGGGATTGGCGACCCGCCGTTTCAAGCCGGCGCAGAGCTACACCGAAAGCCGCCCGGCGAAAAGGGATCAGTGATGTCGCAGCAACGCATCGCTGATCTTCTCGGCCACCATGATCACGGGAATATTGGTATTGGCCGTCGGCAACCGCGGCATGACCGAGGCATCCGCTACGTAGATGTTCTCGCTGCCGATCACCCTACCCTCGGGATCGACCACCGCCAAGGGATCGGCGGGATCGCCCATGCGGCACGTCCCCACCGGATGCCAGACGCCGAACACGCTCTGCCGCACGAAGCTTTCGAGCGCGCGGTCGTCCGCGAGCGTCGCCTGGAAGGCCGTGCCGTTCAGGAGCACGAGCCGGATCAGGAGCTGCCTGACGCCGGCGGGTACGTCGAGCATCTGACCCAGGATGGAGGCGAGGATGCGGTTGGACGTGCTGTATCGGCTCAGCCGCTTGATACGCGGCGAATAGGAGGCCGGAAAGAAATCGCCGGTCTCGGGATTGAGGGCCGGATGAATGACCAGCTTTGCCAATAGTCGCACGGTGGAGATCAACCGTTCGAGATCGCGCGGGTCGGACAGAAGGTTGAGATCGACGACCGGACGGGCTTTTGGATCACGCTCGGCCAAGGTGAGCGTGCCGCTCGAAAAAGGCCGGTTGCACCAGAGGAAGTAGAGCCCGAGCCGCGTGCCCAGCGCGTGCCAGCCGCCGCGAGCCGACGCCGTGATGTACATGTCCGAGACGTCGCAGCCCGGACGTCCCGAGGAAAAGCGCAACGCCGCGAAGTTGGGGCGCCGCCGGGACAGCGGCAGCCGCAGCCGGGGCGGCAGATACTGGCAAAAGGTCAGCGCGGGATGGTCGCGCAGATTGCTGCCGACGCCGGGAAGATCGATGGCGACAGTGATGCCGAGCGCGCGCAACGCCTCTGCCGGACCGATGCCCGCCCGCATCAGGATCGCCGGCGATTGCAACGCGCCCGCGGTGAGGATCACCCGGCCCGCACCGACGGTGAGCTTTTGTCCTGAGCGCGACACCACCACGCCTGTCGCACGGCGGCCTTCGAGCTGGAGCTGCACGACCTCGCTCTCGGCCCAGATGGTCAGGTTCGGCCGCCGCCGCGTCGCCGTGTCGAGATAGCCGGCGGCGGTGGAGACGCGCCGGTCGTTGCGGTTGGAGAAGGCAGGCGGGAAAATGCCGTCCTCGAATTCGGCGTTCTGGTCCTGCCTGAACGGCAGGCCGGTCGCCGACAACGCTTCGCCCACCGCCTTGCCGAATGCCGGCATCGCCTCGCGCGCGATGCGGCGGATCGGGATCGGACCGCTGCGGCCATGCAGCGGGCCCTCGAAATCGAGATCGGTCTCGAGCTTGCGGAAGTACGGCAGCACGTCGGCCCAGCCCCAGCCCCGCGCGCCGAGATCGCGCCACTCGTCATAGTCGCGCGGCAAGCCGCGATTGGCGGACTGCACGTTGATGCTGGAGCCGCCGCCCATCACGCGGCCCTGCTCGTAAGCGCGGACGACCGGCTTGCCCTCGACGTTGCGGCCGGCAGCGGCGCTGAGGCCCGGCCAGATATAGGTGTCGCCGAAGAACAGCGGCATGGGATAGCTGTCGAGGATTTCCGGCGGCGTCGCGTCCGGCGGTGTATCCATCCCGGCTTCGATCAGGAGAACGCGGCGGCGTCCATCGGCCGAAAGCCGGTTGGCGAGCACGCAGCCCGCCGACCCGCCGCCAACGATCACGTCGTCGAAATGCAGCCCATCCATTGTCAACTCGTCGTGCGGTCCGGTGAGCCGGCGCGGCTGCGATCTTGCCGCGCCGACGTGCAACTCAGCGAAAGTTGCCCTTGGTTTCGGGGATCACGATCGCCCCGATCAGGTAGATCCCGAAGACGCCAACCGCGAACATCGCGAGCGAGGCCGGAATCTGCGCCGGGCTTCCGCTCACCAGCGAGACGAAGGTCGGCATCATGCCGCCCAGCGCAAAGCCGATGTTCCAGGACAGGCCGGTGCCGCTCGCGCGCAGCGCGGTCGGGAAGCGCTCGTTCAGGAAGATCAGCACCGGTGCATAGCCGGCATTGCCGATGAAGGCGATGGCGAGCGCATAGAGCGTGATCTCAGTTACATCCTTCGTGGCCGCCAGGTTGAGATAGCACAGCGGCAGCAGCACCGCCGCGCAGACGCCGATCAGCAAAAACGTCTTCTTGCGGCCGATGCGATCGCTGAGGGCGCCGACCAGCACAGCGGAGAAGAATGCCGAGACGCTCGCGCCCATCAGGATCAGCGACGAAGTCTGGTTCGGGACCGCGTTGATCACTTTCAGGAAGCTCGGCAGATAGCCCGAGGTCAGATAGTAGCCGGCGCCGCCGCCGAAGGTGATCAGCAGGTTGACCAGCAATACCCCGCGATACTCGCCGGAGAACACCTCCTTGACCGGTGCTTTCGACACCTTGGCCTGCCGCGTGCCTTGCTGACGCTTGAGTTCCTTGAAGTACGGCGACTCCTCCAGGTTCTTGAAGATGAACCAGCCGAGCAGCGAGCTCAAAAGGCCGGAGAAGAACATGAAGCGCCAACCCCAGACCGCGAACGCATCGCCGGGGAAGACCGAGGACGTGATCAGGAAGATGAAGGACGCGAGCAGCGCGCCAATGCCGGCGCCGCCACCGCCGACCAGGCCGGACATCGCGCCGCGCCACTGCGGCGGCACCGACTCGGTGCCGATCGTATGCGTCGAGGCCACGACGCCGCCGACGAAGACGCCCTGCACCAGGCGCAGGATCAGGAACACGATCGGCGCGACGACACCGACCTGCGCGATCGTCGGCAGCACACCGAACGCCGCTGTGCTGATGCCGACGCCGATGATGGCGATCAGCATGGCGCGCTTGCGGCCATGCACGTCGGCATAATGTCCGAACACCGCCGAGCCGAGCGGCCGCATCAGCAGCGTGACGGCGAACGAGCCATAGACCGCCGCCAGCGACAGCGCCGCGTTGCTCGACGGGAAGAACAGCGCGCCGACGACCGGCGCCACGTACAACAGAATGAACAAATCGAACAGATCAAGCGCCCATCCCAACACGGACGCAATGATCGCGTTGACCATTTGCTTATTATCCGTCGACGCTTCCGCGCGTGCGATCGGCATATCCATCTCAGCCATTGTCTACCCTCCCCGTTTGAGTATTGCCGCGGCTCGCGTCCGGGCGAACCGCAGCTGTTGATTGCGTCGCGTGTCAGCGGCCGACGAACTTCGGCGGACGCTTGGCGTTGAAGGCCTCGACGCCTTCCTTGAAATCGTCCGACTGGCGCAGGCGGCTGTAGCAGTGGCCTTCGAGCTCGATCGCGATCGCCAGCGTCGAGTCCTCGGTGTCGTTCAGCAACTTCTTGGCCGTGCGCTGCGCGAGCGGCGAGAAGGTACGGAGCTCGTCGACAAGCTTGTCGGTCGCCTTCTCGAGCTCGCTATCCGGCACGCATTCGGTCGCAATGCCCCACTCCAGCGCCTGCTTCGCCGCAATGCGCTTGGAGCGCATGACGATGTCCTTGGTGCGGGTGATGCCGACCATCTTCTGCAGGCGCGCCGAGCCGCCCGATCCCGGGATCTGGCCGAGCTTCTGTTCCGGGAGCGCGTATTGCGCGGTCTCGGATACAATGCGGAAGTCGCAGGCGAGCGAGAGCTCGAAGCCGACGCCGAAGCAGTAGCCGCGATTGGCGACGATCACCGGCTTGGCGCAGCGCGCGGGCGCGGCGATGTTCCAGGCGAGCTTGGAGACGTGCTCGGGGCTCGCCTCCATGAAGCCGCCGATATTGCCACCGCTGGAGAAATGCTCGCCTTCGGCCCGCAGCACGATGATGCGGACGCGCGGATCCTCGTCCAGCGTCTCGAAGGTCAGCCGGAGCTGGTCGCGCTGCGGCATCGAAACGATGTTGTAGGGCGGACGTCCCAGGATGATGTCGGCGCGCTCCTTGGCCTCGTCGATCTCGACCTTGAACCCGTCGAGCTTGGCAAGGCGGGGATCGGCAAATGTGTAAGGTGACGGCATCTGTGCTTCCTTCTGTTGATGCTTGAGATCAGGCCGCGTCCGACGGCGGCAGGCGCTCGGCCTCGTATTCCCCGGCGACGAGCAGCCGCCGCAAGAGCTTGCCGACCGGCGATTTGGGAATCGCGTCGACGAAGACGTAGCGGCGCGGCCGCTTGAAATTGGCGAGCCCCGAGGTGCGGCAGAACTGCTCGAGCTCGACGTCCGAGACCGGACGATTGCGTCTGACGAAGGCGGCGACGATCTTGCCCCACCGCTCGTCGGCGATGCCGACCACCGCGACCTCGTCGACGGCGGGATGCAGCGACAGGCAGCTCTCGATCTCGACTGGCGAGACGTTCTCGCCGCCGGTGATGATCATGTCGTCGACGCGGCCGGTGACATAGAGATCGCCGTCTGGATCGACGAAGCCGGTATCACCGGTAAAATACCAGCCTTCGCGCAGCGCCTTGGCGTCGGCCTCGGGTCGGCGCCAGTAGCCTTCGAACGCCTCGTCGCCGGCAAGCAGCGCGATGATCTCCCCCTCCTCGCCGACCGCGGCGGCTTCCGCGACCGAACGCGCGCCGATGCGCACGACTCGGACATGCTGGTTGAGGCCGGCCTTTCCGGCCGAGCCCGGCTTTGCCGGAGCGTTCTGGTCGATCGTGAAGGTGTAGATCTCGGAGCTGCCGTAGTGATTGACGAACAGCTCCGGCCTGAAGGCGTCGTTGAGCTTCCTGAGCAGGCCGTCGGTCATCGACGCGCCGGCGAAGCCGAGCTTGCGCACGCTCGACACGTCGGTCGCGGCAAACGCCTCGTGATGGACGAGGTCGTGGTAGAGCGTCGGCACCAGATAGAGATTGGAGATATTCTCCTTCTCGATCAGAACCAGCGCCTGGCGACTGTCGTAGCGCGGCAGGCAGATGAAGGTGCCGCCGATCAGCGACATTGCCAGCAGCGAGCGAACGCCCATGGTGTGGTAGAGCGGCATCACGCCGAGCGTGCGCTCGCCGCGGCCATAGAGGTTTTGCGCGACATGGGCGATCGCTGCAGCCCGTTCGGCACGATGCCGCCGCGGCACGCCTTTCGGCCGCGAGGTCGTGCCAGAGGTGTAGAGCATGATCGACCAGGCATCGGCGCCGACACGCGGCTCGATATCCGGCGCGCCATCCTTGATCATGTCGGCAAAGCTGATCGCCTCGCCTGCCCGCGGATCGACCGAAACGCGCAGCAAGCGGCGGGCGCGTGACGAGCCCTTCACGGTCTCGGTGGAAATATCCTGGTAGAAGATCGCGCAGGCCTCGGCATTCTCGATACAGTAGTCGAGCTCGTCGGCCTTGGCGCGCCAGTTGATCGGCGTGATGACGAGGCCTGCGAACTGGCAGGCCCAGTGCAGCGTCGCCGCCTCCCAGCGGTTCTGCAAGAGCGTGACGACGTGATCGCCCGGCTTCAGGCCGAGGCGGTCGAACGAGGCCACCAGTGCGGAGATCTTCTCGTACCACTGCCGGTAGGTCAGGCGGAGATCGCCATCGATCAGCGCAATGGCATTGGGATCGCGCGCTGCGCTGGCAACGAAGCTGCTGCCGAGATCAAGCATCTGAGGACTCTTCCGTGGCTGTGGCGGACAGGGCGGCCTCTAACGCCGCCCGGATGATCGGGGTGTAGCCGGTGCAGCGGCACAGATGGCCGCTGAGGAGATCGCGGATCTCTTCCTCGGTCGGCGCCGGATTCCGGCTGAGGTAGTGGTCGAGCGACATCAGGATGCCGGCGGTGCAGAACCCGCACTGGAGCGCATGGTTGCGGCGGAAGGCGCGTTGCAGCGCCCCGAGCCGATCAGCCGACGGCGCAAGCCCTTCGACGGTCTTCACGTCGCAACCATCGACCTGGGCGGCAAGCGTGAGGCAAGACCGGGTGAGCATGCCGTCAACGACAACGGTGCAGGCGCCGCAGACGCCGTGCTCGCAGCCGACATGCGTCCCGGTCGCTCCCAGCTGGTGGCGCAGGAAATCGGACAGCAGCATGCGCGGCTCGGCTTCCGCCTCGACCGGTTTGCCGTTCAACTTGAAACGGACGAGATGGCGGCTATCGGCCTTGAGGCGGGTCATTGCAGCACCTCGCGGATCAGGTCGCGGCCGATCATGCGCACGAGGTCGCGGCGGTAGCGCGCGGTCGCATGGACGTCGTCGCGGGCATCGAGGTCGTAGGCAAAGCCGTTCAGGGCGTCGTCGAGTGCGCTGCCCTCCAGCCGCGGCCAATCGCGCGCCGTGGGGACGTCGGCGACGCCGCCGACAGCGAGGCGCACGCCCGAGGGCGTCCTCATCGCCGCGCAGGCGACAATGGCGAAGTCGCCGTGCCGGCGCGCGACCTCTCGGAAGGCAAAGCGTCCGTCGCGGACGATCGGAAGCGATATGCCTTCGATCAGCTCGTCGTCGGCGCGCGCGGTCAGCATCATGCCGGCAAAGAAGTCCTTTGCCGCCACGCGGCGGCGACGCCTGGCGCTGCGCAAATGCACCTCGCCGCCGAGTGCGACCAACGTGAGCGGCATCTCGGCGCTGGGATCGGCATGGGCGAGCGAGCCGCAGATCGTGCCCCGGCTGCGGGTCTGCATGTGCCCGACCCAGGGCAGCGCCAGCGCGACCAGCGGCAATGCCTCTGCAAGATCCGGCCACGCCAACAGCTCGGCCTGGCGCACGCCCGCGCCGATAACGACGGCATCGGCCTTCCGCTCGATCTGGCGGAACTCCTTGATGCGCATGATGTCGATCAGGAGCTTCGGCTTGGCGAGGCGCATGTTGAGCATCGCCATCAGCGACTGGCCGCCGGCGAGCACGCGCGCATTGCCGCCTTCCTGCGTGAGTCCTTCGAGGACATCGCCGACGTTCTCAGTGCGGAGATAGTCGAACGCGGCGGGCTTCATCGGCGCCCTCCCAAGAGGCTGGTGAGCTTTGCAAGCAGCGCGAACAGCGAGAAGCCGCCGCCCGCTGCGCCACCGCCACCGGCCTTGCGGGCGAGCGCCGTGAAGAACTGGCCGATAATCACCCGCGTGGCGCCGTCTAAGAGACGCCCACCGATGCTCACGACCTTGCCGCCGATGGCGGCGTCATAGCTGTAGGTCAGCCTCGTGCCGCCCTTGCCGTCGCCTTCCAGCGTGATCCGTCCCTCCGCGCTACCAAAACCGAGCGCGCCGTCGGCGCGTCCGCGCAAGGTGACCGCGCGCGGCGGATCGAGATCGAACAGCTCGACGTCGGCGCGATAGCGCCCGGTGACGGGACCGATGCCGAGCGTCACGTCGGCCCGGAAATGCGTCTCGGAGAGCCTGTCGACGCGCTGGCAACCGGGAATGACGGAATGCAGCGTCGCGGGATCGAGCAGCATCGCCCAGACCTGTTCCGGCGCGCCGTTCACCGAGGCCTGCCCCTCGCCGTGAAGCCGCCGGTCACCCTCGCGCGCCCGCGTGGCTGTCGAGCGTCCCGCGGGCGGCGGCGGCTCGACGCCGCGCACGAGCTCGGCGAGCCGCGCCGGCACCAGCGGCAGCGTGACGTCGGCGACGCCGAGCGCGTCCGCAACTGCGTTCGCGATGCAGACCGGCGTCGACATGCAATTGCCCTCGCCGACGCCCTTTGCGCCGAGCGGCGTAAAGGGCGACGGCGTCTCCATGTGAATGATCTGCGGCTCCGGCACCTCGGCGGTGGTCGGCAGCAGATAGTCGGCGAGCGTTCCCGTGAGAAAACTGCCGTCGTCGGCATACGCATACTCTTCATAGAGAGCAGCACCGAGCGCCTGGGCAAAGCCGCCGCGGATCTGGCCGTTGACCATGCCGGGATGCAGGATGGTGCCGCAGTCATGCATGGTGACGTAGCGATCGATCCGCGTCTCCAGCGTGGTGCGGTCGATCTCGACGCCGCAGAAATCGAAGATGAAGCCGTGGCAGAGCGAGGAGTTGATGCGGTCCTCGTCGTCGGGCGGCGTCAGCTCCGGCGGCGTCCAAAACACGGTCTCGCGAATGGTCTGGCCGGCATCGTCAGGCAACGAGCCGGGCGACCAGTGGCTGAGTGCTGCGACGCGCGAGAATGCGATCCGGTTCTCCGCATTGTGCCGGGAGGCGACGAAGCCGCGCGTGAACACGATGTCCGCCGCCTCGACGTTCAACTGGCCGGCAGCGATGCGGGCAAGCCTGCCGGCAACGCGCTCGGCCGCGAGTTTTGCAGTACCGGCAACGGCCGCGGCAAAGCGGCTGGCGTAATTGCCTGACGCGATCGACCAGGCATCCTTCGCTGTGTCGATCTCGGTGTTGACGCGGACGTCCTTCGGCTCGAGGCCGAACACGTCGGCGACGACCTGCGACAGCACGGTGCGATGGCCCTGCCCCTGCGGCACGGAGGCGACGTGAACGGTGACGCTGCCGACCGGATCGAGGCCGACGGTCGCAGTGGCCTGCGCGCCGTTCTTCGGCCCCGCCTTGCGGCGCTCCGCCGCCGTCAGCACCGTCGTGATGTAGCCCATGTTGGAGACGCTGGGCTCGACCACTGCAGTAAAACCGATGCCGTAGAGGCGCCCCTGCGCACGCGCCTCGTCGCGCTTCGCCTTGAGCTCGGCGAGCTTGCCCTGCTCGACCGCGCGCGAGACGGCTTCCTGATAGTTGCCGGAATCGAGCAAAGCACCGGTCGCGGTGCGATAGGGAAAGGCGCCCGCGTCGATCAGGTTGCGCCTGATGACATCGAGCGGGTCGAGACCGAGACCGATCGCGATGCGCTGCACCAGCCGCTCCAGCGCGAAATAGACCTGCGGTCCGCCAAAGCCGCGGTTGAGACCGGTTGGCGTCTTGTTGGTGACGACGACGCGGTTGCGGACCTTGACATGGCGGATGTCGTAAGCGCCGGTCAGATTGCCGTGCATGCGGTAGAGCGTTGCCGGTTCGGGCGCGCGCAGATGCGCGCCGCAGTCCTCGACCTGGTCCCAGTCGAGCGCAAGGATCTTGCCGTCGGCCGCAACCGCCGCCGACAACGTCGTCGCGCGGTTGGTCGCCGACACCGATGCGGTGAGATGTTCGAGCCGGTCCTCGATCCACTTGACCGGCCGGCCCGCGACGCGCGCGGCCGCCGCGATCAGCACGATGTAGGGAAACACGCCCTGCTTGACGCCAAAGCTGCCGCCGGAGTCCGGCGGCGTGCGCAGCCGCAGCCGGTTGCCCGGCACCTTCAGCGCGCGCGCGATCACCGTGTGGATGCTGAACGGTCCCTGGAAGTTGGCGAGGACCTCGAAGGCATCCTCGGCCGCATCGTGGGAGGCAACGACGCCATAGGTCTCGATCGGCGTGCAGGAGTTGCGCGGATATTTGATATCAATCGAGAATCGATGCGGTGCATCCGCAAAGGCCTGCTCGGGATCGCCGTAGCGGAAGGCGCGATCGCTGGCGAGATTGCCGGGAAAGCCGTCGTGCAGCACCGGCGCATCCGGCGCGAGCGCGGCGAGCGGATCAACGACCGCGCCGCGCGGGCGATACTCGACGGTGATCAGCTCGGCGGCGTCCTCGGCGCGGGCGCGGTCGGTCGCGACGATCACCGCCACGGGCTCGCCGACATAGCGCACGCGATCGATCGCAATCGGCCAGCACTCGACCGGCGCCTTCACGCCGACGACGAGGCTCGATGTGACCGCCTTGACGTGCTCGCCGGTCAGAACGGCCGCAACGCCCGGTAAGCGCTTGGCGGCTTCAATGTCGATCGAGAGGATATCCGCATGGGCGTGCGGCGAACGCAGGATCGCCGCGTGCAGCGTACCCGGCTGGACGCCGAGATCGTCGATGAAACGGCCTCGGCCGCTGAGCAGCGCGGCGTCCTCGACGCGCTCAATCGAACGCCCGACCCACGGCTTGTCGCCGCTCCTGCCCTGATCGACTGAGTTTGCGGATTTGACCGCAGCCTGCACCATGTCCCGGCATACCTCCCGACGCGTTCTTTGACGCGAGGGTGACAGTTGTCAGGACAGGGGGTGCGGGGGCCATACCGCCCGCTCTCACGACTTACCAAATCGTCTCATTCGAAGACGGGTGCGACGCAATATCAGCCCGCAAGACGCGAAACGTTGCGAAACTCGCGCGGGCTGACGCCGGCATGGTCGCGGAAAAAGCGCGTGAAATGCGCCGGCTCCGGAAAACCAAAACGCTCGCTGAGCTCGCCGAGTGGAGTCTCTTCGCGCATTACGGCGTCGAGCGCACGTTCCATCCGTACGACGTTGAGATAGAGCTTTGGCGAGACGCCGAGCGAGGTCTCGAACAGGCGAAAGAACTGCGCGCGCGACAGGCCGGCGCCGCGCACGAACTGATCGACGTTCGCGTAGGAATCCCGCGTGCGCATCGCATCCACTGCGCGACGGATGCGCCAGTCGCAGCTCACCGCGCTCATGCCGCGGATCGAGCTCGGGAAGCTGCGCCAGGGCGTGAACCGCTCGATCACCGCGATCATCAGGTCGGACAGCGTTTCCTCATGGGACCGCACGGCGTCCGGATGCGCCATCATCTCGGCGGCGAGCCGCATTGTGAGCTGACGGATGCGCGGCGACACCTCGCCCGACGGCTGCTCGAAGAAACCGGGCGCACCGCTTGCGGCCCATCCTGGGCGAAACTCCTTCAGCCATTCGGGCTCGATATAGAGCGCCAGGATGAGGGTGCGCGGCCGGTTGACGTCATGCACATAGGCATGCGGCTTCCAGCCATCGACGAGCACGGCGGCCGTGTCCGTGAGCGGCGTGACCCGGTCGCCCACCATAAACTGCGTGTCGGCGCCTTCGACCTTGAGCAGCACATGGCAGTGATGATGGGCATGACGCACCAGCGAACGGTCCATGTCGAGCAGAGCAACCCTGCCGAAAGCACCATGAGCGATGCGCAGGGCCGTCGACATCAGTTCCTCCCGTCGGATCTTGCCTTGCGAATTGGTTGGCTCGTTGGCGCGGCACTATAAGCAGGGTCGGCCGAAGATGCCAACGCCGCAAAGGGACGCAAGTTGCTGTCGTGCGGTAACCGGCTCATGAACGTGCCTCCGCGAGGAGGCGTGCGACCGCGGCGGCCTGATCGGCCTGCAAGGCCACGGCCAGATCGACCTGGTCCTCATCCTTCACGCAAATGCGCTTGAACGCGAGCTCGGGCGCATCAACGGGCGCGGTCGCATCCAGGCCCATCTTGGCACTGATTCCATTGTTGGAGGTCGGATCGAGCTTTGACCCGAGCGCACCTGATACAACCATGAGATCGCGGTCGGCCTGGAAGCGGGTCGCCACCGCCCATTCGATCTCCTCGGACGAGGAGATGTCGACGTCCTTGTCGACCACGACCACCTGCTTGATGTCGTAATGCGCGCCGAAGGCGCACATCATGACGTTCTTGGGCTCGCCGTCGTTGGTCTTGTCCAGCTTGATCGCGAGATGATAGCGGCAGGTGCCGCCGCGCGTGAGGCGGACATCGAGCACATTGGGAAAGCTGCGCCGCAAATGCTGCAGCAGCGTCGCCTCGCGCGGTACACCGCCGAGGATGAGGTGCTCATAGCCGCCGCCGACGATGGTGTGGAAGATCGGCTGCGCCCGATGCGTGATCGCATCGACCTCGATCACCTCGCGGTTGGAGCGCGGGCCGTAATATTGGGGGAATTCGCCGAACGGCCCCTCCGGCTCACGCACCTTGGGCAGGATTCTCCCCTCGATCACGATTTCCGCGTGGGCGGGAACGCGGACCGAATTGGTCCGGCATTTCACGACATCCACCGGCTGCCCCAGCAGCGCACCGGCAATCGCCATTTCGTCCTCGTCCAGCGCAGCGATCGCCTGCGAGGCCAGGAGCAGCGCCGGATGCGCGCCGATGACGATCGCGATCTCCAGCGCCTGCCCCTTCTCTTCGGCGAGGCGATAGTAGGAGAAGGTGTGCCGCGGCAGCAGCAGGACACCGATGCGGTTCTTGCCGCTGATCTGGCAGCGGTGGATGGACACGTTCTGGACGCCGGTCTTCGGGTTGCGGGCGATCAGCAGGCCGGCCGTGATGTAGGGACCGCTATCGCGCTCATTGTGCTTGGGGATCGGGAGCTGGCGGAGCAGATCGACGTCGTCGTGGACGACCTCCTGCACCGGCCCACTCGTCACCTCGTGGGTCGGCAACGGATTGCTAGCAGCAGCAAGAAAGCGCGGCAGCAATTGATCCTCGCTCACCCCGATGGAATTGGCGACCCAGTCGCGGCCGGCAAAGAGATTGGCGACTACGGGGATCTCGTGCCCGTCCGGATGCGGGAACAGCACGGCGCGGTCGCGCTCGAGGCGCTTCGCCACCGCGGCCAGTTCATCGGTAAGCGCGATGCCGTCGCGGGCGACGGCGAGCCTACCGCGTTCGGCGAGGTGAGCCAGCCAGGCGCGCAGGTCAGACGGCGCGTTCGCGCCTCTCGTGGCGAGATTTTCCATTCGCATGTGACGGGTCTTTCCTAAGGTCTTTAAGTCAGGTGACAACCTTGCGCAGCCCCGGCGAGCGGCGCTTCAGCGCCTCGTCCTCGCCCCAGCGGCGCACGATGCCGACATCGATGTCGAAGAGGTCGAGCACGCGGCCGACGGTGTGCTCGACCATGTCCTCCAGGCTCTCGGCCTTGGCATAGAAGGCGGGCACGGGCGGCGCGATGATCGCGCCCATCTCGGACAATGCTGTCATGGTGCGCAGATGGCCGGTGTGCAGCGGCGTCTCTCGTACCATCAGCACGAGGCGCCGGCGCTCCTTGAGCACGACATCGGCGGCGCGGGTGAGCAGCGTCGTGGTCACGCCCGAAGCGATCTCCGACATCGAGCGCATCGAGCAAGGCGCTACGATCATTCCGGCGGTGCGGAACGAGCCGCTCGAGATCGGCGCGGCCATGTCGTCGATCGCGTGACTGGCGTGGGCAAGCTCCCTCACCTCCGCGATCTTCAGATCCGTCTCATAGGCAAAGGTCCGCTCGGCGGTCTTCGACATTACGAGATGCGTCTCGACGCCGGCATTGCGGAGCAGCTGCAGGAGCCGCACCCCATAGGCGACGCCCGAGGCGCCGGAGATGCCGATGATCAGCCGCTTGGGGCCCGCGTCCTGCATGTCGTCGTTCCGCTCCCGTGGGTCCGCGGCACAGCGTCATGAGCCGGGCCTGCGCAATTCGGCAGCCAGACTAGGACGGCTCGCACCATCAAAACAAATAATGATTGATTATGAGATCAATCATCTGGAATGATGAGTTGGCGAGAACGAACGGCAGGAGACCCCCATGGAAATCAGGCAGATGCAGTATTTCCTGTGCCTCGCCGAGGAGAAGAACGTCACCCGCGCCGCCCGCCAGCTCAACATCGTGCAGCCGGCGCTGAGCATGCAGATCGCCAAGCTCGAGGCGGAGCTCGGCCAGAAGCTGTTCGACCGCAGCGTCCAGGGCATGACGCTGACCAGCGCCGGCGAGACGCTGCTGCGGCTGACCGCGCCCATCGTCCGCGATGCGGAGTATGCGCGTCAGGAGATGGCGCAGCTCGGCGGGCGTATCTCCGGCCGCGTCTCGGTCGGCCTGATCACCTCGGTGGCGCAGAGCACGATGGCGAGTTCGTCGGCAACCGTCGCCAGCCGCTATCCCGAGATCACCCTGTCGGCCTGCGAGGGCTACACCGAAACGCTGGTCGATTGGGTCAACACCGGCCAGCTCGATTTCGCGCTGATCAACGTGCCGCGCCGGCGCACCCCGCTCGCCGCGCATCACGTGATGGACGAGGAGATGGTCTTTGCCTGCCGGAAGACGAACCCGATCAGGCCGCCGGCGAAATTGCGTTTCGACCACATCGCGAAATTCGATCTCGTGCTGCCCTCGAAGCGGCACGGCCTGCGGCTGATTTTGGACGAGCACGCCGCCGCTATCGGCATCGACTTAAGGCCGCGGCTCGAGCTCGATACCCTGCCCGCTCTGTGCGACGTGATCGCGACCACCGATTTCGCAACGGTGTTGCCGACCATCGCGTTACGGCAATCGCTTGCGAACGGGGCGATCAGGGCCCATCGCTTCGACGAGCAAAGGATCGTGCGCTCGATCGCCTGGGTGCATCATCCCCGGCGAACGGTGTCGGTCGCGGCCAAGGCCGTGCTCGATGTCATCAGTCACGATCTTGCAGAGGCTGCGGATGCGGCCAGAGCGTTCGTGGAGCCGGCCTCTCGCGGCGCGACCACGCGCAAGCGGCGCCGGCAGTCTCGGCGGGGCGCGAACGACTAGGGTTCGGTTCGCCGGCTAGCCGCCCGGACAGAATGTCGCGCCTCAGCGCAAAATGAGACGGGTTGGTAAGTTTTGAGACCGGCCGGCATGACGGTGCGGTTGGCCGCCTCACTACGTTCCAGCGCAAGCGCAGAAAATCGCGGTGGGACAAGAGCTTTTTGGGATCGACGCCATGGCGCGCGCGGTCTCGAGCCCGACGATCCCCGGCGAATTCCGCGAGCATCAAAACAATAACGCAGTCGGGAGATTCAGTCCGAGATGGCAAGGTACGGTCGCAGCACGATTCAAGGCACAGAGCGGCACGGGGACGAATGCCGTCCCGACCGCAGATCGGTCCTGTCGCTGTGCGCGGCGGCGGCCCTTGCCGCGACCGGAATTCGCCCCGCCGGCGCGCAATCCGATTATCCCAGCCGACCGGTCCAGGTCTACGTACCCTTTGCCGGGGGCAGCGCCAGCGACGTGATCACGCGCATCCTGCTCAACCGGATGGCGACATCGTTCGGGCAGACTTTTGTGGTCGACAACCGCCCCGGCGCCGGCGGCAATATCGGGACCGCGGCGGCCGCGCATGCCGCAGCCGACGGCTATACGCTCCTGATGAGCACCTCCGGGCCGCTCGCTGCCAACAAATCGCTGTTCAGGGAACTCGGCTACGACCCACTAAAGGATCTGGCGCCGATCGGCCTGTTCGCGACCATGCCGAACGTCGTCGTCGTCAACTCGAAACTTCCGCCGAAATCGCTGCGCGAGCTGATCGACTATGCCAAGGCGCATCCGAGGGAGCTGAACTACGGCACCGTCGGCGTCGGCTCCTCGCAGCATCTAGCCGGTGCCTATTTCGAGCAGCTCACCGGCACCGAGCTCACGCATGTGCCCTACCGCAACATCTCCAACTACACGCCGGACTTCATCTCCGGCCAGGTGCCGCTCGGATTCCAGCTTCTGCCGAACGTCATCGGCCTGATCAGGAACGGCGATGCCCGCGCGCTTGCGGTTGCCAGCGACAAGCGCATGACTGCGCTGCCGGACGTACCGACGGCAGCCGAGGCCGGCCTGCAGAACTATGAGAGCGCCGCCTGGCTCGCCCTGCTCGCGCCCACCAACACCGGCAGGGCGTTGATCGACAAGATCTATGCCGCAATGTCTGAAGCGGTGAACGATCCGAAGGTGAGCGCTCTCTTCGTCGAACAGGGCGCCGAGCCGCTGGTGCTCGATCCGCAAGGCCTCAGGGATTTCATGACCTCGGAAACTTCGAAATGGGCTGGGATCATCAGGAAGATCGGGATCGAGCCGATGTGATTACGCGTCCCGGGCAGCGCACGAGAGACGCAAGCGGCGCCAGCCGATGACGATGCCGGTTATGGAGAATCCTAGCCCGAGGGCACAGAGGCCGACGATCAAGCCGTCGCGCAGCGACGGATGCGCCAAAAGAATCGGAAAGTCGAGCGTGTGCAGCGCGCTATAGAGCCAGCGATAGGCCCGTCTCGACGCATCAAGCCTTTGCAGCACGCTGCCGTCAGCGCCGTCGACATCAAACCAGACGTCGCCGCATCTGACGCGGTACACAGGCGCACTGGGGACGATGGACTGCGCGGGATAGTCGTCATTGGCTGCAAGGGCTGACGGCGCGCTACAGCCAGTCGCAAGGCGGGCCACAAAGCCCTCAACCTCGCGTGGGCTGAGAAACCCTGTCCGCTGATCGAGGGCGCTCTCGCCTACCCCCGACAGGACCTGCTTATCGAGCACGAGCCGGTCGCGACGATAGAGACGCCCGTCGAAGGCGAGCCATTCGACCTCGCGGATGGAGGGTGATAGCGGCTCACGATCGAGCGATACGGCTGCGGTCCAGTCCGGCGCGACACCCGCAGCGCTGGCCTCGGCCCGGGTCAATTGTCCGCGTGAAAACAGCCGGCCGTGATCCATGGAGAGCCAACCGCTGAAGATCCATGTCAGCACGAACACGGTCGCCACCAGGCCGATGACGTGATGCAGCGCGTGCCATCCACGGTAAGGCACTCTGACCCGGGTGATCCCGAGCACCGCGCCCAATACCGCGGCGATCAGGGCCAGCAGCGACAGCGTCCAGACCACGCGATCCCATAGCGGCCAGTTGCTTCTGAGGACCGTCGGATAGATCCAGTGCAGCACGCTGCCGGCGAGATTCCACCCGCGCTCACTCCGTGTCGTATCCAGCACGACCTCGCCGGTGCCGGATGAGACATAGACCTCGGTCCCTGCAACGTCGCCGAGCGCCACGCGAAACAGCGGCCGGTGGCGATCAAATCCGTTCGGCACGCTCCATTGATCGTAGTCCGCGCGCGCGACGATGGCCGCGCGCGTAGCGTCGAGCCCGCGCCGACCGGCATGATCCCGCGCGATCGCCAGCGCGATATCGGGCGACGTCACTGCTGCATCCGCTCCATCGGAGGTGTGGACAGCGCGCATGCGCAACGAGTTCGAGACGATGTACACCGGGCCATCGCTGCGCTGGATCAGGCGGACGCGCCTGGCATCCGTGACCCCGCTGGCGGCCACCGCGTCGGCGACGGCTACGACCGCCGCCGTGCTCTCCAGAGGCGCGAGGCCGGCAACACGTTCCGCTTCGGTCAACGACGGAAACGGGACGAAGTGCATCACGATCCCCGTCGCAAACCACATCGCGAACAGGAGGCAGAACGCGATGCCGAGCCAGCGATGCAGCAGGACGATCACGCCCATCATACGCTCAATGCCTCACCATTTGAACGCGGCGGAGATCTCGTAGGTACGCGGGGCTCCCAGCAGGACCTGGTCCGGATAGAATGGATCGCCCCAGATCGCGTAGCGCTTGTCTGTGATGTTGCGCACGCGGAACGTCAGGCGGGCCTGATCGACGGCGTTGAAAACGGTCTTGGGGATGTCGACGAAGGCGTAGACATCCGCCACGGTGTAGGCGTTCAGCGTCACAACGTTCGCATCGGTGTTGTAGCGGTCGCCGACATGGCGGCCGACGATGCCGAGCTCGACCGGCCAAGGCGTGAAGAAGCGGTAGGAGGCACCGGCATTCGCCACAATGCGCGGCACGTTCGGCGGGGTATTGCCGGAGAACGAGCCGCCGACGAAATTGTAGTCTGCATAGCGCGCATCGACATAGGCGATGTTGCCCCATAGCCGCAAAGATTCGATTGGCCGGACGGAGGCTGCAAGCTCCACACCCTTCGACTCCTGCCGTCCGGCAATGTTGAGCTGCATGCCGCCGGCCGCGGCATAGACGTTCTTGCGCAGGATGTCGTAGGCCGAGAACGACCACTCCGCCCTGTTGTCCCAGAACAGATGCTTCACGCCCGTCTCATAGGTGCGCGAGGTCGTCAGGTCGAGCGGCTGGGTCGGCGCGAGCAGGAAGATATTGTTGGCGGAGACGTCCGCACCGGTGGCGTACTGGCTGAAGAAGGTCAGGCCGGGAACGGCGTCCCAGGTGTAGCCGATGCGCCCGGTCACCGGCACCCAGGACTTGGAGAACGGGAAGTTCGCCTTCTCGAGGCCATTCACGTCGGTCGAGTTGCGGTCGAGCCCGATATGCTCGACGCGCAGGCCGCCGACCAGCGCAAAGCTGCGCGTGAGTTTTAGCCGGTCCTCGAACGACAGCGCCTCATTGTCGATGCGCGCGGTCTGCTGCTGCATCGTGAGCAGGCCGTAATAGCCGCGCGCGGGATCGACCAGCGTGACGAGATCGTGCGGGAAATTGGCAGCGCCAGGCCGGACGAAGTCGAGGTCGCTCACCGCAAGCGTCGTGACGAAGCGGTTGTCGAGGCCTGCGATGTTCGCATCCCAGGTCAGGTCGGTGATGTTGCCGACCAGCCGCTGGCTGTGCGCGACGTAGAAGCGCTCACGGTCGACAAGGTTCGAATTGGCGTTGAACGCCTCGACCTCGTTGTTGAACCAATCACGCTCCGCGCCATAGCCATAGGCCTGGCTCTTCAGGGTAAGGTCGGGCGCGAGCTTCAGCTCGAAGCCGCCGCGCAGCCACACCTCCTGCGCCACGTTGCGATTGTCGAGCACATTGTAGTTGGTGTTAAAGGTGCGGTCATCGATCGTAATGGCACCGAGATTCGTTCCGTTGTAGTTCGAGACATAGTTGCCGGACACGATGCCGCTCGTCGCGTGCGCGCCGCTGAAGGCGATCGGCACCAGCGGCGCGCCCCAATAGGCTTTGCCGCGGTCCTCCCGGTACTCGATCGCGCCCCAGATCTTGAGGCTGTCGGAGATGCGGTAGTTGAGCTGGCTGGAGACGTCGAGCGTCTTGGTGTTGGTGTCGTCGGCAAAGCCGTTGAGCGAGGAACGGCTGATGTCGATGCGATAGTCGAGGCCTTGAATGTTGGTGCTGCCGCCGGAGCCGTAATGCGCGCGCAATGAGTTCAGGGAGTCCCAGGAGAAATCAGCTTCGTTCCGGATGGGTCCGGTATGCGGCTGCTTGGTGACGAGGTTGATCGCGCCGCCGGCGGCACCCTCGCCCGACATCAGCGAGGCCGGGCCTTTCACGAATTCCACGGCTTCCAGATTGGACGTGTCCATGATGCGCGACGTCATGTTCTGTGGGCCGATCTTGATGCCGTTGTAGAGCGTGTTGATCTGGCTGTTGGTAAAGCCGCGCATCGAGAAGGCCGAGGGCTCGGCCGGATTATCACCGGAAGTGACGCCGACTGCGCCTTGGGCAACCTCCGACACGGTGCGATAACCCTGCTCCCGCATGGTCTCGGCCGAGATTACCTCGACGGTCGCAGGTGTTTCGTGCACGGTCAGGCCGAGGCGCGAGGCACTCTCGGCCACCACATTCGTGTTGAGCGGCGTCTGCGGTGCGGTCGGTACGACCGGCTTCTGTGCGGCCGGCACTGCGGCAGGCCTGGCCGCCGCCGTGGCGCGGCGCGCGGGCCGTCCTTCGCTGCGAGCGGGCTTGGCCGGCTTGCGGGACTGGGCAGGCGTGACCTCGACAGGCGGCAGCGGATCGCGGGCCTGCTGCGCGGAAGCCGCGGGCATGTTGACGAATGCAACTGATGTGAGAGCGGCGGGCGCGAGCAGAAATTTGCGCAGGCGCGCGGCACGGATGGAAGACATGGTTCGAATCTCGGTATGACGTCAGTGGCACGTCACAGCGAACCAGAACCCACCATCGGCCTTGCAGGCCTTCCGATGAAGCCGAATGTCTGTACTCCCCGACCGACATTTTCGCGTGTGACCACGGCTGACGGCAGGTCTCCTGGCTTGCGGGTCATGACCGCTTCGTCGCCTTCCCGGGACCGAGGACCCAGTGGCTTCTGACGAAGGATTCTCCGCTCACAGTTGCGGGGGCAGCTACGGCATTGGGGAAACATCCCCGCACCGCATTCCCTTTTCATCCCCTTTCGGGGAAACCGTCACGGCCATCTAGGATTAAGACCCAGACGGAGTCAATGTGCGTGAGCTGCGGCGTTCTTGCCGCAGTGGCTTTCAGGAGACATCGAATGGAAGGGGAGACCTTCCTCTGGCTGATGCGTCATGCGGTCGTCGATGGCGTCGCGGGCACGATCCATCTGCCGGAAGCGCCGGCCGATCTCGGCGATCACATGCAGTTCGACGCGCTGCGACGGCTCCTGCCGCAGAATGCGGCGAGCTATGCGAGCCCGTCGCAACGGACAGTCGATACGGCGCGGGCGCTGGGGCTCGATCCGATACTCGTGCCGGAGTTCGGCGAACAGGATTTTGGCGACTGGACCGGCCAGCGCCACGACGCGCTCGCCGCGGCGGGCGGCGATGCCTATGCGCAGTTCTGGAACGACCCCGCGCGCGCGAGGCCACCGGGTGGCGAAAGCTTCGAGGAGCAGGTTAGCCGCGTCCGCCAAGGCCTGGCGCAGATCCCAGCCGGTCCGGCCATTCTCGTGGTCCACTCCGGCACCATCCGCGCCGCGCTCTGCATCGCGCTCGATCTTGCGCCAGAGGCGGCCTTGCGCTTCGTCATCGATCCGCTCTCCCTCACCCGCATCGACCGGCTCGCGTCCGGCTGGCGCGTCCTGTCGGTCAATCAGCGGGCCGGTTGAACATCAGGCCGGGCGATCCGGTACATTGGCCTGCGCGAACGTCGCCATGCCGTTGTGGAGCGCGCAGGCCATCCGCACCAGCGGCAACGCGATCGCGGCACCCGATCCTTCACCCAGCCTGAGATCAAGGCTGATCAGCGGCTGAACGTCCAGCGCGCGCAGAACCAAGCGGTGCCCGTGCTCCGCAGATTGATGCGAGGGCAGCAGGAACGGCTGGCATGATGGATTGAGACGCACTGCCGCCAGCGCCGCGACCGAGACGATGAAGCCGTCGACCAGCACCGGAATCCGGTGCTGTGCCGCGGCGATGATTGCGCCACAGATGGCCGCGATTTCGAGGCCCCCGACCACGCACAGGATTTTTTCGACCGACGCACCGGCAAGCCCGTGGCGCGCAAGCGCGGCATCGATCACGCGAGCCTTATGCGCGCGGCCGGCCGCGTCAACGCCGGTGCCGCTGCCGGCGATCTCCTCGGCGCTGACGCCGAGCAGCGCCGCTGCAATCGCCGCCGAGGTTGTGGTGTTGCCGATGCCCATTTCTCCAAGTATCAGCAGATCGGGCTTAGATGGCTCCGCACGGGCGACCGCGCGCTGTCCGCATGCGAAGGCAAACGCCAACTCCGAAGGCTCGAGCGCGGCCTCAACACTGAAGTCCCGCGTGCCGTTGCGCGGCTTGTCGGTGACGACACCTGCCATCTCCGCCTGCGCCAGTGTACCGGCATCGACCACTTCGAGGCGCGAGGCAAGCTCGCGCGCCAACACCGAGATCGCGGCGCCGCCCGAGGCAAAATTCGCCATCATCGCGATGGTCACCGCTTGCGGATAAGCCGAGACGCTTTGGGCGACGATGCCGTGATCGCCGGCGAAGATGATGATCGGTACCTCACCGGCGCGGGGATGCTCCGTCGCTTGCAGGCCCGCAAGCTCGATCGCAAGCTGCTCGAGCCGGCCGAGCGCGCCGGTCGGCTTCGTCAGTTGCGCCTGCCGCGCGATCGCCGCGTCGCGATGGACCGCGGAGACATCAGGGCATTTTTGATAGACCCATTCGGGGAGCATGCTGCCTCGCTTGCCTCACGGCCTGCGCTTGAGAATGTAGCTGTCCATGATCCAGCCATGCCGCTCGCGCGCCTCCTGCCGGAGGGCGACAATGCGCGGACCGACTTCAGTAAGTGCACCGGACATGATGATCTGGTCGGGCATGCCGAGATAGGCGCCCCACCAGATGTGCAAGCCGTTCGGATCGAGCGACTGAAACGCCGTGCCGCCATCGAGCATCACGACGACGGTGTTGGTATCTTGCGGCCAGCCGCCTTCGCGCAAGCGCCGTCCCGTCGTGACGAGAAAAGGTTCCCCGATGTCGTTCAGCGGCAGCGCATGCGCCGCACAGAGCGCCTGGATCGAGGTGATGCCTGGGACCACCTCGATCTTCGGCAACGGATCAAGCCGGCGCGCAATGCGCAGCGAGGAATCGTAGAGCGAGGGATCGCCCCAGATCAGCAGCGCGACGCGGCCCTCGCTCGCGAGGTGGCTTGCGATGGTTTGCGACCAGGTCGCGGCAACTGCGTCATGCCAGTCATCCACGCCCTTGCGGTAGTCCGCCTCTTCTGCGTCACGTACAGGCAAATCAAATTCGGCAATCCGAGTGTTCTTGCTGGTGAGCACGTCCGCGCAGATTGTCCGCCGCAATTCGGCGAGATCGGATTTCGTGGTCCCCTTGCGCGGAATCAGGACAAGGTCGGCCGCGTTGATGGCGCGGATCGCAGCCCGCGTGAGCTGCCCGGGATCGCCGCAACCGATGCCTATCAACGAGAGCGTCATCATGATCGATCGCTCTCCGCAAGGGCTCCGAACAGGATGACGGCCGCCGTCGTGGCCGCGCCGCCCCGCGCGAGCTGCTCCGCAAGCTCGGCGATGGTGGTGCGCAGCAGCCGCTCATCCGGGCGCCCGAGGGATTCGGCGAACAGCGCCGGCGTGTTCGCGGCGAGGCCGTGCGCGATCAGCTTCGCGGCGAGATCCGGAAACGTGCGCCGGCCCATATAGACCACAGTCGTCGCCTCCGGATCAGCCAGCGCCGCCCAGTTGAGATTTTTGGGCAATTCGCCAGTGACATCGGCCCCGGTCACGAACTGGACCCGTCGCGAGGTGTGGCGCCGAGTCAGGGGAATGCCGGCCTCAGCAGCCGCAACGCAGGCCGAGGTCACGCCGGGAATGATCTCGTAGCCGATGCCGGCCGCGCGCAACGTCTCGATCTCCTCCTCGAGGCGGCCGAATATGCCGGCATCGCCCGACTTCAGCCGCACCACGCGTGCGCCGGTGGCGGCATAGTCGACCAAGAGGCGGTTGACGTGCTGCTGCTTGGTCGAGGGACGCCCTGCCCGTTTCCCCACCGCCACGAGAATGGCGCCGGGCCGAGCGAGATCGAGGATCAAGCCCGAGGCGAGGTCGTCATAGAGCACGACGTCGGCTTCGCGCAGGCGTGCAGCCCCCTTCACCGTGAGGAGATCGGGATCGCCGGGGCCGGCGGAGACGAAGGAGACGAAGCCGCTCACCGGTCCTCCGCGATCAGATGAAAGAACGTGCCTGTGGCCCGGTCGCGGCGCGAGCCGGTCTCGGCAATGACCGCGCCGGTGGCGTCGCGCACGACCGCGAGCGCCGCATCGGGCTGCGCGATGATGGTCGAATAGTGGAACTCATGGCCGCGCAGGCGCGCGCCGGCGCGGTGTCCCGGCATCGGCGCAGAAAGTTCGGCGAGACGATAGCCGAGATGCATGCGGCGCTTTGCAAAACTCGTCTCCAGGCCAAGGAGGCCCGTCATCTCGTGGCGGGCACCGTCGGCGTCGGTCAGGGCGGTTCCCAGAACCATATAGCCTCCGCATTCGCCATGCACGGGCCGCGTCTCAGCAAAGGCGCGCAAGCCGCTGCGAAAGCGCGTGTTGGCAGCGAGTTGACCCGCGTGAAGCTCGGGATAGCCGCCGGGGAGCCAGCAGACGTCGGCACCCGCATCGGGGACTTCGTCGGCGAGCGGCGAGAATGTCACGATCGCGGCGCCAGCATCGCGCCAGGCTTCCAGCATGTGCGGATAGACGAACGAGAACGCGGCGTCGCGGGCCAGCGCAATGCGCTGCCCGGGCGGCGTCACGTTCAGGCCGTTTGCTGCTGTCTGCGGCGACCAGGCGGCGGCCGATCGCAGCACCGCATCGAGATCCACATGCTCGCTGACGAAGCGCGCAGCTTCACCGATGAGGCCGCCGATCTCCGCCTGCTCCTCGGCCTGCACGAGGCCGAGATGCCGCTTCGGCAGGCTGATCTCGGCATGGCGCGGCAGCGCACCCAACACGGCAATGCCGGCATCGCTGAGCGCGCGCCGCACGAGGTCCTCGTGACGCGGGCTCGCGACGCGGTTGAGCACGACTCCGGCAAGGCGCACGCCGGCACGATAGTCGCGCAAACCCGCGGCGATGGCAGCCGCCGTCTGCGCCTGCCCCGAGGGATCAATCACCAGCAGCACCGGCCAACGCATCATCTCTGCGACATCGGCGGTGGCGCCCGTGCCGGAGACGCCGCGCGTCGCAACGCCATCGAACAGGCCCATCGAGCCCTCGGCAAGCACGATATCGGCGTCGGCGCCGCGGCCGACCAAGTGCGCGATCGTCGCGCGGTCCATCGCCCAGCTATCGACGTTGACAGAGGCGCGCCCCGTGGCGGCGGCATGGAAGGCGGGATCGATATAATCGGGTCCGCTCTTGAAGCATTGCACCCGCAACCCGCGATCGCGCCAAGCACGCGCGAGTGCCAGCGTCAGCGTCGTCTTGCCAACGCCGGAGGCGGGTGCGGAGATGACGAGGCCTGCCGGCATCACGACGCCTCCGGAAAGCGCGGCGCTGAACCGACCGGGCGATAACGACGGTCATAATCGGCCGCGTAGAGGCGGCTCTCGGAAAAATCTGCCGAGCCAAGCGTCTTGCCGACCAGGATAAGCGCGGTGCGTTCGAGCTCGGCGCCGACGGCGGCATCGAGAGTGGCAAGCGTGGCGCGCACGATGCGCTGGTCCGGCCAGCTCGCGCGCCAGACGATCGCGACCGGACAATCCGCGCCGTAATGCGGCGTGAGCTCGGCGGTGACCTTGTCGAGCAAATGGATCGACAGATGGATCGCGAGCACCGCTCCGGTCGCGGCGAATGCGGCGAGCTTCTCGCCCTCGGGCATCGCGCTCGCACGGCCCGGCGTGCGCGTCAGCACCACGGTCTGTGCGAGCCCGGGCAGCGTGAGTTCAGCTTCCAGCGCTGCTGCTGCCGCCGAGAAGGCCGGCACGCCTGGCGTCACGGTATAGGGAATGCCAAGCGCGCGCAGCCGGCGCAACTGCTCGCCCATCGCTGACCAGATCGACAGATCACCCGAATGCAACCGCGCGACGTCCTTGCCCTCCGCATGAGCAGCGGCGATCTCGGCGATGATCTCGTCGAGCGACAGCGGCGCGGTGTTGACGATCCGCGCGCCCGGCGGGCAATGCGCCAGCACGCCTTCGGGCACCAGCGAGCCGGCGTAGAGGCAAACCGGACAGGCGGCGATCAGATCGCGTCCGCGCAGCGTCAAGAGGTCGGCAGCGCCCGGCCCCGCGCCGATGAAATGCACCGTCATTCGCCGTCTCCTTCCGCGATCGCCGCGGTCGCAGTCCGGTCCTGCGAGACCGCCCGTGTCGCAATCAGCCGCGCGCGAGGCCCGGCGGCCGCGAGCGCCGCAGCTTCCGCGACCGATCCCGTGCCGAACCTTTCCGTGATCAGCTTCGACTGGGTCGGCGTTGCGATGCCCGCCAGTACATCGGCCGGAACGACCTTGATCGGCACGCCGCATTCGCGCGCGAGGATTTTTAGCGCCTCCGCATCGGCCTTGTCGCTGACGGTTGCCACGGCCGCAAGGCCTTCGACGCCGCCGGCCGCAAGAAGCGCTTCGCGCAGTGAGGCGAGCGTGACATCGCGTTTGAATCCGAGGCCGGCGACTTTCATCGGACCCCGCTCCATTGCACCACGGGTCGCGCCGCCTCCCAGGACCGATAACGGCCGAGCGGACCGGCATGTGCAATTTCGACCCGCATCAACTCCCCGCCGTGCTGCTGTTGCAGCTCGCCGAGCAGCGCTTCCGTCTCCAGCGTCACGGCATGAGCTACCATCCGCGTGCCGGGTGCAATCCGCGACCAGACCGCATCGAACATCGCACTGTCGAGGCCCCCGCCGATGAAGACGGCATCCGGCGTTTCAAGCGCCGCGAGAGCGCCAGGTGCCTCCTGGGCGATAACGGTGATCCGATGCGCCAACCCGAAAGTGGCCGCGTTGCTGCGAATGTTTGCCGCGCGATCCTCGCGCGCTTCGACAGCGATCGCCGTTCCACCGCACAGCGCCCATTCGACGGAGATCGAGCCTGAGCCGGCACCGATGTCCCACAGCCGCTCGCCGGGGCGCGGCGCCAGCGCGGAGAGGGCGAGCGCACGGATCGGCCGCTTGGTGATCTGGCCGTCATGGACGAAGAGATCGTCCGACAGGCCGGAGCTGCGAGGCATGCCTTCTGCTCCCCTCGCCTCCAGCGCCACTGCGACCAGGTTTCCAGCAACCTCGCGGGCAAAGCCGTCAGCGCGACACTCCCTGACGCTTTCATGCGGTCCGCCGAGCGCAGCGAGAGTCCAGAAGGCCGAGGCACCCCATCCGCGCTCGCTCAGCCATTCTGCGAGATCGCCGGCCGCCTTGCCGTCGCGGACCAGGCAGATGATCCGAGCATCGCGCGCCAGATGCGGCGCAAGGCGCTCGAATGGCGCGGCGTGGAGACCGAGACAGGTGACGGATTCGAGGCGCCAGCCCAGCCGTGCGGCGGCGAGCGAGAAGGTTGACGGCGCGGTATGCGCGATCCACTCGCCTTTATCGAGTTTCTCGGCAAGGCTTCCACCGGCGCCATGCCAAAACGGATCGCCAGAGGCGAGCACCACCGTCGGACGGCCGCGGCGACTCAGCACGATCTCGGCATCGAACGGCACTGGCCAAGGCCGACCGCGATCGGTGATGCCTGCGAGCGCAAGATGACGCTCGCCGCCGAAGACGGTTTCGGCGTCGGCAAGCGCCTTTCGGCTTGCGTCCGACAGGCCCGCAGGGCCATCTTCGCCGATACCGATGATGGTCAGCCAGGGATTAGCCATGACGCGCGCCCTCATTCTGGGCGGAACGGCCGACGCAAGCTTGCTTGCGGCCGAGATCGCGCGCGCGGGCATCGAGGCCGTCTATTCCTATGGCGGCCGCACCCGCGCCCCGGCCGGCCAGCCGCTGCCGACCCGCATCGGCGGTTTCGGCGGCACAAGCGGTCTTGCCGACTACATTCGGCGCGAAGGCATTACGCATGTGATCGATGCGACGCATCCCTTCGCGGCGGAGATGAGCCGTAATGCAGTCGCGGCTTGCGACAACACGGGAACGCCGCTGATCGCGCTCGAGCGCGCACCGTGGGACAAGGCGTCCGGCGACAACTGGATCGACGTCGCGGATGTCAATGCAGCCGTCGCGGCTCTTCCGGAGAGCCCGGCCAAGGTGTTCCTCGCCATCGGCCGCCAGCATATCGCGCCATTCGCGACGAGGCTGCAGCACGCCTACACGCTGCGGTTTGTGGATCCGCCCGAAGGGCCCCTGCCCTTCGCGGCTGACGTGATCGTGTCGCGCGGGCCGTTCACGCTCGCTGGCGAACTGGAGATGATGCGCGAGCGCGGCATCGCATGGATCGTCGCCCGCAACTCCGGCGGCGATGGCGCGCGCGCCAAGGTCGACGCCGCCCGCGCGCTTGGGCTTCCCGTGATCATGATCGCGCGGCCGGAGCTGCCCGAGAGATCGCGGGTGGAGAGCGTCGCCGAGGTGATGCAGTGGCTTGGTCACCGGACGCCCCGCGGCGCATAGAGCCAGCGGCCAACGCGGCGCGTCTGCGAATTGCCGACGATCACGAGCGTGCGCATATCGGCCATCTCGGGCCGGGCCTCGTTCAACTTGACGGTCTCGATCTTCTCTTCGGGCGCGCTGACCGCGCGCGCGAAGATCACCAGGCGCTCGCCGCAGCCGGCGTCCTTCAACACCGCTAGCGCGCGGCCAAACCCTTCCGGTCGACTCACCGAGCGCGGATTGTACATCGCGATGGCAAAATCGGCTTCCGCGGCGAGCCGCAGACGCTTCTCGATCACCGCCCACGGCTTGAGATTGTCAGAGAGATTGATCGCGCAGAAATCATGGCCGAGCGGCGCGCCGGCGCGCGCGGCCGCCGCCAGCATCGCGGTCACGCCGGGCAGCACGCGGATCGGAAGCTCCCGCCATTGCGGCGTCTGTTCGAGTGCCTCGAACACGGCAGAGGCCATCGCAAAGACGCCGGGATCGCCGGAGGAGACGATGACGACCTGCGCGCCTTCGGCAGCGAGGCGCAAGGCCTCGCTCGCGCGCTGCAACTCCTCGCGGTTATCGGATGGATGGAGGGTGAGCCCGGCCCGCCGCGGCACCCGCGCAACATAGGGGGCATAGCCCAGAATATCGGTCGCCGCCGCGAGTGCGGCGGAGACTTCCGGCGTCACCAGCGCGTCGCTGCCCGGCCCAAGGCCCGCAATGGTCAGCGTGCCCGTCATTCGGCGGCGTCCAGATGCCGGCCCTTGCCGTGCACGAGCACGATCGCGAAATAGGGACACTCGGCCGCATCGACGTCGGCAAGCCGCGCGACGCGCTCGCCCGGCATGGTGCCGCGTTCGACCAGCCAGGCATCGGCGAGCCGACCGGCCGAAGCCAGTGCGCGACGCACTTTCTGGAGGTTGCGGCCGGTCTTCATGATGACGAGCGCATCGGAATCGCGCATGCGTCGTTCGAGTTCGTCCTCGGCCAGCGTGCCCATCAGCATCGTCGTGACATCGTCGCCGAGCGCGATCGGCTGGCCGACCGCGTTCCAGCATCCGACCATGCCGGGAATGCCGGCAATCACCTCGATCGCGACGCGGCCTTGCAGGCGTGCGTGCAGATGCATGAAGGAGCCGTAGAAATAGGGATCGCCTTCGCAGAGCACGACGACGTCGACAGCGCGCGCCAGCCGCGCCAGCCGCTCCGTCCATTCGTCGTAGAAGCCGGCAAGCAGCTTCACATACTCCGGACTGTCGAAGGCGATCTCCGTGGTGACCGGATATTCCATGGGATATTCGGTGACGTCAGCGGCGAGCATGCCTTCGACGATGCGGCGCGCCTGACCGGGACGCCCCTTCTTGCGGAAATAGGCGACGTGCTTGGCGGCGCGCACGGTGCGGTCGGCGCGCACGCTCATCAAATCGGGATCGCCGGGGCCGAGACCGCAGCAGATAATGCGTCCCATGGCTATTCGCTCCGGCTCGCGAGCGCGTTCACGGCGGCGACCGTGATCGCGGAACCGCCGAGGCGGCCCTCGACCGTCAGCGCGGGCGCCGGCGGATCGGCCATCAGCGCGGCCTTGGATTCGGTCGCTCCGACGAAGCCGACCGGGCAGCCGATGATCGCTGCCGGCCGCGGGCAGTCGCGGTCCTCCAGCATGTTGAGGAGATGAAACAGCGCGGTCGGCGCGTTGCCGATCGCAACGATCGCACCGTCGAGATGCGGCCGCCAAAGCTCCAGCGCCGCGGCCGAGCGCGTGTTGCGCATGGATTGCGCCAGCGCGGGAACGGCGGTGTCGCCGAGCGTGCAGATGACCGCATTTCCGGAGGGAAGTCTCGCGCGCGTGATGCCCTCGGAGACCATGCGCGCGTCGCACAGGATCGGCGCGCCATTCTGCAATGCGGCGCGCGCCGCGGTCGCCATACCCGGCGTGAAGCGGATATGAGTTTCCAGGCCCACCATGCCCGCGGCATGAATCATCCGCACCACGACCTGTTCCTCGTCGGCCGTGAAGCGCGCCAGATCCGCTTCAGCCCGGATGGTGGCGAAGGATTGCCGGTAGATCGCCGCGCCGTCGGTCTCATAGAGATGCGGCATCAGTGTCCTCCCACCAGAATGGAGGGATCACCGACGATGTCGGCGCCGCTCAAGCCGCGCAGGATGGGTTCATCGCGCGTCGAGCCGTCGCGGACGAGATCGAATCCGGCGCGGGTCGCCACCAGCGTGACCGCGGCCGCGCCGGAATGGGCACAGCCCTTGGCGCAGCCGGAGACGTGAAGCCGAGTATCCGCGGCGATACGCGGCGCGAGCGCGGCTGCGAGCGCGCGGGTGTCGGCATGGGCCTCGCGGCAGCGTGGCGCACCGCTGCAAGCGATGACGCGCAGCGCGGGATCAAAGGGTTCAGTGATAAGCTCCGCCGCACTGGGCATCTCCCGCTTGCCTTCGCTGAGAACCATCCGCCACGGCGTCATGCGCAGCGCATGTCCGCACGCGGACAGTTGGTGCAGCGTCGTATGCGGCAGTTGCCCGAAGGCGATGCCGACCAGCACGCCTTGCGGATATTGGCCGGGACGCGCCGCGGCCATGACCGGCGCGGGCTCGGTCTCACCGCGCAACGCCTCAGGCAATGTCGCACCGGCCGCGACATGGGCCGCCATGCGCCCTCGCCCGCCCTTGGCGCCGCCGGAGACGATGAACCAATTTGCGAGCGCCAATGCCATCGTCACAGCCTCGCCGCGAGCAGCGGAGCGCCCGAGCGTCGCGCCGTCGGCCCGCACCAGAAGCCCGCCGGCACGGTCGCGCTCGATGCGCACATCAGCGGAATCGCCGGCGAGCACGCGCGAGGTCCCATCGTCGATGGCGAAGCCGAACTTGGTGGGAAGGTCGAGCGTGCTGTCCGCGAGCGTCTCCTCGAGCTCGGCGGCGAGCGCCTGCGTCTCGTCGCGATCGCCCCAGAACGGCGTCACCAGGATGTTGCGACGCGATTCCGTAGCCTGATCGGGATCGAGCAGCCCCAATCGTGCGAGGCCGTCGAGCAGCGGCCGATGGCCCTGTTCGTCGACGCCCCGGATCTGGAGATTGGCACGGCTGGTCACGTCGATCAGGCCATTGCCGTAACGTCCGGCGAGATCGGCAATTCCGGCAATTTGCGTTGCATCGAGGCGTCCGCCGAACGGACGGACGCGGACGACGAGACCATCGCCCGACTGCATCGGCCGCAGCGCACCGGGGCACCAGCCCTTGATCGCGATCGCGCTCATGAGGCCTCCCGCAGCGCCGCCGCGATCGAATTGCGGCGCGTTCGCCAGAGCGAAGCCTCATGCAGGCGCGTGAAGCAGGTTTCCATCGCGGTGAGCGCCGCCGGATTTTCGCGCGCCATGAAGGCGAGAACGTCGTCGTTGCCGAGCGTCGCGTCGAAGTAGAGATCGAACAGATGCGGCGGCACCGCGCCCGCAAGATGAGCAAAGGCCGCCATATGCTCGAGCGTCGCGGTGATCTCGGCAGCGCCACGAAAACCGTGGCGCATCATGCCGGCGATCCAGGCCGGATTGGCGGCGCGTGCACGGACGACGCGCGAAATCTCCTCGGTCAGCGTGTGCGCGTGCGGCCGGTCGGGGCGCGTCGCATCGAGATGATAGAGCGACGGCGCGGCCGCGCCGAGATGTGCTGCGGCTGCGGCGACACCTGCTTCATGCGCGGCATAATCCGCGGCGAGCAGCAGATCGGTTTCCGGCAAGTCCTGGACGTGGACGAAGGCATCGGCAGAGGCGAGTCGAGATTCGATGCCGGCGCGATCTGGCTGCATCGCACCATCGGCGGAGAACGCCCAGGACGATGCCGAGAGCCAGGCTTCGCCCGCGGCCTCCCGCGTATCAGGCGTGAAGGCATCCGGGATCGCCGACAAGGCAACGCCGTATTGTCCGGGGCGCGGCGCGAACACGCGGGACGCGCGATGGCGATACGGGTTCTCGTCGCCCTCGTCCTCACGCGCGGAGAGCGCTTCGGTCGCCGCCTCGAACAATTGCGCAAGGCTCGAAAAGACGTCGCGGAACAGGCCCGAGACGCGCAGCGTGACGTCGATGCGGGGCCGGCCGAGTTCGGCCGGCGCAACGATGTCGTAGCCGGTCACGCGGCCCGATGCATGATCCCAGCGCGGCGCAAGGCCGGCAAGGTGCAGAGCCATCGCGAACTCCTCGCCTGCGGTGCGCATCGTTGCGGAGCCCCAGAGATCGACCACGAGCCCCTTCGGCCAGTCGCCGTGATCCTGCAAGTGGCGACGGAGCAGCTCTTCGGCGAGCTTGATTCCCTGCGCATGCGCCGACGGCGTCGGCACGGCGCGCGGATCGACTGCGAACAGGTTGCGCCCCGTGGGCAGCACGTCCTGGCGCCCGCGGTAGGGTGAGCCCGACGGCCCTGGCGCGACGCGACGGCCCGCAAGCGCAGCGGCCAGCGCGTCCCGCTCCGCCTCGCCGCAGGCGCCGCGGCCGAACACGTGGAGACCATCGCCGAACTGGCTTTCCTTGAGATCGCAGACGAAACGATCGATCCGCGGAATCGCTTCCGCCGGCGCAGCCGAAGTGTTCAGGCCGAGATCATCCTCGAGTCCGGCGGCGCGCGCTTCGTCTCGGATCGCGGCGATCAGGCGCTGGCGGCGGGCAGGATCGAGACCGTCAGCGGTCGAATACTCGTCGAGCAGCTGTTCGAGGCGGCGCAGGCCTTCAGGTACAGCTGATTGCGTGAGCGGCGGCGGCAAATGCCCGATCGTGACGGCGGAGGTGCGCCGCTTGGCTTGCGCCGCCTCGCCGGGATCGTTGACGATGAAGGGATAGATGACGGGCAGATCGCCGATCAGCGCTTCCGGCCAGCAGCTCGATGACAGCGCGACGGATTTTCCGGGCAGCCATTCCAGCGTGCCATGCGCGCCCATGTGCACGACGGCGTCGATGCCCTGCTGCCGGAGCCAGAGATAGAACGCGACATAGGCGTGGCGCGGCGTGCGGGCGAGATCGTGATAGTCCGCGTCGCGGGTGCTCGTATCGCCACGCTCCGGCTCGACCGCGATGATCGACCTGCCGCATCCGACGCCGGCGAAATGGAACGCGCCGTCGCGGCAACTCGGATCATCTTCCGGTGTGCCCCAGGCGCGTGCAAGATCGTCCCGCAACTCCTTCGGAAGACGCGCGAGCGCTGCGCGATAATCGGCGACGCTCCAGGTCACTTTCTGCTTCAGCAGTGTCACACCGAGCCCATGGGCCGGGGTGACATCGAATCCGGATTCCGCAAGATCAGGCAGCAGCGCTTCGACCGAGGCAAGCGCATCGAGGCCAACCGCATGCGCGATCTGATGCGGGCGGCCAGGATAGTTCGAGAGCACGATCGCCAGCCGCTTCTCGCCGGCCGGCTTCTCCGCAAGCCGCCGCCACGCTGCGGCGCGCGCGGCCACCGCGCCCACGCGCTCCTCATCAGGCCTGTGCGCAAGATGCGAGAACTGCAGATCGGGATCGCGCATCGCGGCCGACTTGAAGCTCACCACGCCCGCGAACAGGCGGCCATCGACCTCGGGCAGCACCACATGCATTGCGAGGTCGCCAGGCGACAGGCCACGCAGCGAGGTAGCCCAGTCCTCGCGCCGCGCCGTCGAGAGCGCCACCTGGAACACCGGGCACGATGCGGCGTCGAACGGCGTCGTGCCGTCGTCACCGGTTGCGGAGAACGCTGTCGCATTGACGATCGCAGCGGGCGGGTCTTGCGCGAGGTAAGCCCGCAACCAATCCGCGACGCCCGCGGCCTTCAGCGAGACGACGAACACGCCATGGGCGTCAAAGCCGCGCCCGCGCAGCGCCGCGATCAGGGCGTCGATCGGACCGGTGTCCGCGGCAGTGAGATAGGCGCGATAGAAGGTCACGAGCGCGCGCGGCCTGCCATCGGAGCCCGGCAGCGCCGCGATCACGCCACGCGCGGGATCGTAAAAGCCCATCTCGGGAACGTTCATCTCGCCGACCACCGGCCCGGCATAGAGGCCCGAGGCCAGCGCGAGCTGCGCGATGGCGGCCTGGGCCGCGACGGGACCGCCGGTGTCGCAGAGCACCTTGAGCCGCCGCAGCGTCGAGACGGGCAAAGTTGAGTACGCGTCCAACCGCGTGTCGTCGCGACCATCGGCCGGGAGCACGGCGAGCACGATGCCACGCGCGTTTGCGAGTTGATGCAGGGCGGCGAGTCCGTAGGACCAGTAGGACTCACCGCCGATCAGGCGCACCAGGATGCCGCGCGCCTGCGAAAGCGTGCGCTCGATATAGGTGTCGACCGAGAGCGGGTGACGGAGCTCCGCGAGATTGGCAAGCCGCAGCGACGGCAGGCTGTCGCGGCCGCGCCGCCAGCCCGCCGCGAACGCGGCAAGGTCGGAATCCGAGAACGAGAGCACCACGAGATCGGCCGGGTCCTGGCCGATGTCCCTTGGCGTCGCGGTCTCCTCGAGACCGCGGCTCTCGCGGAAGACGACATGCATCAGACACCAAGTCCCGCCTTGATCGCGGCTTCGTCAATATCGCCGTGCTCACCAATCACGACGAGTTTTGACTGCCGCGCACCCGCGTTCCACGGCTTGTCGAACTGGTGACGCACGCGTTCACCAACCGCCTGCAGCAGCAGGCGCATAGGCTTGCCCGCAACCGCGATGTAGCCTTTGGCGCGCAGCACGTTCTGCTCGCGCGCAAGCTTCTGGATCGATGCAACCAGCGCGTCGACATCCCTGACTTCCGGAAGATCGATCACGACGGAGGCAAAGTCGTCATGCTCGTGCTCCTCCTCGCCGTCATGATGCGAGGGACGCGCGGCAAGATCATTCTCTGCAGCAGCGCCCAAGCCGAGGATCACGCGCGCGTCGATTGCGCCGTCGGTGACCGGCAGCATCGGCACGCGGCGCGGCATTTCGGCGGTGATCAACGCCTTGGCTGCTTCCAGCCCTGCGGCTCCAGCGAGGTCAGCCTTGGTCAGCAGCACGATGTCGGCGCAGGCGATCTGGTCCTCGAACACTTCCGACAACGGCGTCTCGTGATCGAGATTTTCATCGGCCGCGCGCTGCGCTTCAACAGCGTCCGGATCCGGCGCGAAACGGCCGGCGGCCACGGCCTCGGCGTCGGCGAGCGCGATCACGCCGTCGACCGTGATGCGCGAGCGGATCTCAGGCCAATCGAACGCCTTGAGCAGCGGCTTTGGCAGCGCCAGGCCCGAAGTTTCGATCAGAATGTGATCGGGTTTTACGGGCCGCGCCAGCAACTGCTTCATAGTCGGAATGAAATCGTCGGCAACGGTGCAGCAGATGCAACCATTGGCGAGCTCGACGATGTTCTCTTCCGGGCAGTTCGCGTCGGCGCAGGACTTTAATATCTCGCCGTCCACGCCCTCGCTGCCGAACTCGTTGACGAGCACCGCGAGCTTCTTGCCGTTGGCGTTGCTGAGCAGATGCTGGATCAGCGTCGTCTTGCCCGATCCGAGGAACCCGGTGACCACCGTGACCGGGACTTTTGCGAGTGAGTTCATTCGGCGGCCTCCGGCACGACGGCAATAGGGGGAATGCGGGCAAGCGACTGCTTGCGGAATATCTCGGGACGGCTGCGCCAGGGCACGATGCCGTCGGGCGCTGCCGCATAGGCCGTAGCCCCCGCGATCACGTCACGCGCATTGGCATCGGACAGGCGGCCATAGACATAGGACCAGCGGCCGGTCGCGCTCAGCGCCACCGAGCAGCCCTGGTTGCAGGCCGACAGGCATTCGACGGGAACCACGGTGACGCCCTCCGGCACGCCGGCGTCGAGGATTGCACCGTGCAGCCGGGCACCGGGCGTGGCTTCGCCCTCGGCGAGCGTCTGGCCGGCACGGCAGGTGATGCAGACATGAAGCGTGACGGTCATCGCCCCTTCCACGAAAGACGGCCGGAGGCGATGAGGCGCACGAGCCATTCTGGCGAAGGCCCGTTTCCCCGTCGCGGAACACCCCGTCCGCCGGTCTCAAACTCCGCGCTGGCAGGTCTCCCGGCTTGCGGAGCAGGGTTTGTCCCTTCGATCCCCGCCTTCCCGATCCCCATGGGGATCAGTGGCTTCGGGCATCTCTCCGGTCACGGTCGCGGGGGCGGCTGCATTTTGAACCCGAATCTTGCCGATTCGCGCCCTATCGCATTCCCTCTTCGCCTGTCGTAGGACAGGAACCAACGCGCGCCCACCATTTGCCCATGGCCGCCACTTGTCAAGCCGAAGGACCCCGTCCGATGACGCCTGAACCCGATACCCGAACCACCGAGGACACCGACGCCCGGCACGCTGCGAAAATGGCGAAAATCAAGGTCGCCCGCGACAAGATCATGGCGACCAAGAGCGGCGAGAAGGGTCTCATCATCGTCCATACCGGCGCCGGCAAGGGCAAATCCTCCTCGGCCTTCGGCATGATCGTCCGCTGTGTCGCCCATGGCTTTCCCTGCGCGGTCGTGCAGTTCATCAAGGGCGCCTGGGACACCGGCGAGCGGCGGCTCCTGACGGGCCATTTCGGCGATCTCTGCCAGTTCCATGCGATGGGCGAAGGCTTCACCTGGGAGACGCAGGACCGCGCCCGCGACATCGCCGCGGCACGCGCCGGCTGGGAGAAGGCGAAGGAGCTGATCCTCGATCCGAACTTGCGCATGGTCGTGCTCGACGAGATCAATATCGCGCTGCGCTACGACTATCTCGACATCGCGGAGGTCGTCGACTTCCTCAAGACCCAGAAGCCACCGATGACGCATGTCGTCCTCACCGGCCGCAATGCCAAGGACGAGCTGATCGAGATTGCCGACCTCGTCACCGAGATGACGCTGGTGAAGCATCCCTTCCGCTCCGGCATCAAGGCGCAAGCCGGCGTCGAGTTCTGAGATATTTTTCGCGATGACGCGCGCATTGATGATCCAGGGAGCCGGCTCGGACGTGGGCAAGTCGCTCATCGTCGCCGGCCTTGCGCGCGCCTTCACGCGCCGCGGCCTGCGCGTGCTGCCCTTCAAGCCGCAGAACATGTCGAACAACGCCGCCGTCACCGTCGACGGCGGCGAGATCGGCCGCGCCCAGGCGCTGCAGGCCCTCGCCGCCGGCGTCGAGCCCCACACCGACATGAACCCGGTGCTGCTGAAGCCCGAGACCGATGTCGGCGCGCAGGTGATTGTGCAGGGAAAACGCATCGCGACGGCGCGGGCGCGCGACTACGCCGCGATGAAGCCTTCCTTGATGAGCGCCGTGCTGGAGAGTTTTGAGCGGCTGAAGGCGCGCGCCGATATTGTTCTGGTGGAAGGCGCCGGCAGTCCGGCCGAGGTCAATCTGCGCAAGGCCGACATCGCCAATATGGGCTTCGCGCGAAAGGCCGACGTGCCGGTCGTGCTGGTCGGCGACATCGACCGCGGCGGCGTCATCGCGCAGCTCGTCGGGATCAAGACGGTGATCGACCCGGATGATGCCGCGATGATCCAAGGGTTTGTGATCAACAAGTTCCGCGGCGATCCAACGCTGTTCGACGACGGCTATAAGCTGATCGAAGCCAAGACGTCCTGGCGCGGTTTTGGCGTGCTGCCCTGGTTCGCGCGCGCCGGCGAGCTTCCGGCCGAGGATGCGCTGGGGCTGCGCGACGCGCGAAAGCCCGGTCAATGCAAGATCGCATGTCTCGCGCTGTCGCGGATCGCCAATTTCGACGATCTCGATCCCTTGAAGCTCGAGCCGGGCGTCGATCTCGTCATGGTGGGTCCGGGCGAAGCGATCCCGGGTGATGTGCGCCTCGTCATCATTCCCGGCTCCAAATCCACCCGCGGCGACCTCGCATTCCTGCGCGCGCAAGGCTGGGACATTGATCTGCTCGCACATCACCGCAGGGGCGGCCATGTGCTCGGCCTCTGCGGAGGCTACCAGATGCTGGGGCGCAGCGTCGCCGATCCCGACGGGATCGAAGGACCCGCGGGCGAAACGCCGGGCCTCGGACTTCTGGATGTAACGACGGAGATGAGCGCGCAGAAGACGCTGACGCGTGTCGCGGCCGTGCATGTGGCCACAAATCAGCCGATCGAGGCCTATGAGATTCACATCGGCCGCACCGATGGACCGGACCGCGCCCGCCCCTTCGCAAGGCTCGACGACGCACCGGAAGGTGCGATCTCGACCGATGGACGTGTGCACGGCAGCTACCTGCACGGCCTCTTCACCTCGGATGATTTCCGCAAGGCGTTTCTGGCAACGCTCGACATTCCCGCGGGCGGTGAGCCCTACCAGGCCAGGGTCGAAAGCGCGCTTGATGCGCTCGCCGATCACATCGAGACACATCTCGATGTCGAAGGCCTGCTTGCGCTGTCGCGCTGAGTGCTCAGCGCGACAGAACGTCCGCGAGACGCGTCCATTCCGCCTCGCCGCCCGGAAGTCCCAGGCGCAACCATGTCGGCGTCTGCGCAAAGACGCGGGACCAGATATGGCCGCGCGCGAGCTTGTCCTGCGCGGCTGGCGCATCGGCAGTCTCATAGAGACGAAACAGCGGCGTACCGCCGACCAGCTTCCAGCCTTGCAACTGCACCATGGCGTCGAGCCGGATGCTGTCGCGCGCAAGCCGCGCCGACGTTGCTTCGGCCCAGGCATCGTCAAGCAAGGCGCGCTGCCCAATTGCGATCGCCGCTCCTGAGACCGGCCATGGACCGGACATCGCCGCGAGCGCCGCGACATCCGTCGCATTGCCGAGCGCGAAACCGAGGCGCAAGCCGGCAAGACCGTAGAACTTTCCAAAGGAGCGCAAGATCAATAGTCCCGGCCGATCTGCTTCGCCCGCAAGCGACAGGTGCGGAAGCGCGTCGGCAAAACTCTCGTCGATCACGAGCCGGCCGACGCGCGGCAGCAGAGCGAGCAGCTCCCGGGGTTCGTGACACCGGCCATCGGGATTGTTGGGATTGACGACGATAGCTAGGTCAGCGCCGGCCAACGCGCCGAGTTCACTGACCTCTTTGACCTCCCAGCCTGCGACGGACAGGACTGGAGCATACTCATTATAGGTCGGCGTGAGGATGCGTGCCCGGCCGCGCGGTGCGAGCTGCGGCAACAATTGAATAGCGGCTTGCGCGCCGCCCATCGCAACGATCGGCGCGCTTGTTCGATAGGCGTGCTGCGCGGCCTGATGCAAGGCGTCGATCTCGGCGCGGGACGGCAGAGCGCTCCATTGGCGCAGGCTCACCTCGCCTACCGGATAAGGCAGCCGGTTGATCCCCGTCGAGAGATCAATCCAGTCCTCCGCGCGTCCGCCAAAACGCTGCCGGGCCAGGTCGATATTTCCACCATGCTCACGCATGTCCCCTTCTTTCACGCGAAAGCGAGGATCGCAAGGACGCCGGCAAGCAGCAGCATGGCGCGGCGATAGATCGTCAGTCCTTGATTGAGGTCCGCCGCGCGCGGGTCGCGCGCGCCCTCGTTCAGCCAGGGTTCGTTGGTGCTGCTGCCGTGATAGATGCGGGGACCGCTGAGCCGCACGCCAAGCGCGCCAGCCATCGCCGCTTCCGGCCAGCCGGCGTTGGGCGAGCGATGACGGCGCGCATCCCGCGTCATGCACGCCAGCGCCGCCGATCGCCGTGGTGTCAGCAGCACGAACAGAAAGCCGGTGAGACGCGCGGGAATGAAATTTGCGGCATCGTCGATGCGTGCCGCGGCCCAGCCGAAGGCCTCGTGCCGTTCGGTGCGATGGCCGATCATCGAGTCCAGTGTATTGATCGCCTTGTAGCCGAAGATGCCGGGCAAGCCGAACAGCGCGCCCCAGAACACGGGTGCCACGATGCCGTCGGAGGCATTTTCCGCCAGGCTCTCGATCGCCGCCCGCGCGATGCCGGCCTCGTCGAGCGCGGCGGGATCGCGCCCGACGATACGCGAAACGGCCGCGCGCGCGCCGGCGACGTCGCCGACCTGCAGGGGATCAGCAACCGCGGCCACATGATCGCCGAGCGAACGCAGCGCGACCAGCGGCCAGGCGAAGACGCCCACCAGAACGATTTGAATCCACCCCGACGAGAGCATGGACTGAAGCAGCCAGCCGAGCGCGGCGGACAGCGCGATCACCACGAGCGCGCCGGCAACGCCCGCGGCGCAGCGAAGCGCCGGCGGATCGGACGGCCGATTCCAGGCGGTATCGACAGCCGTGATCAGCCGGCCGATCCAGGTCACGGGATGGCCGATCCGCGCGAACAGCCACGATGGCCAGCCCACCAGGGCATCCACCGCCATCGCCACCGCCATCGCGCCCGCAAAACCCACGCAACCCTCCCGTCCCGATCCGCCCCTGATGCGCAAGACCCCGGCCGAGCGCAAGCCCCTGCCCGCGTGATTTCGGCTTTGTCTTTGCCCGCGTTTGGTGATTAGTGCTGCCGGCAGGAGACTTTTATGGCCGTCATTTTGATCACGGGCGGAGCGCGATCGGGCAAGAGCCGGCGTGCGGAAGCGCGCGCACGCAGCTTTGCGGGACAGCCCGTGTATATCGCGACGGCCGAGGCGCTCGATGCCGAAATGGCAGAGCGCATCGCGCATCATCGCGCGCGGCGTGGAACCGACTGGATCGAGCGCGAGGAGCCGCTGGATCTCGTACAGGCTCTGACCGAGACCGATGGCGGCGGCGGAAGGCTCGTCGACTGCCTGACATTGTGGCTCTCCAACCTGCTCCATGCGGAGCGCGACTGGTCGCGCGAGGTCGCGCAACTCGCCGATGCCCTGCCCCGCCTGAAGAGTCCGGTCGTCCTCGTCACCAACGAGGTCGGCCTCGGCATCGTGCCCGACAACGCGCTGGCGCGCGTCTTTCGCGACGCCGCCGGGATCATGAACCAGAGCATTGCTGCGGTCGCCGACGAGGTCGAGTTCGTCGTCGCTGGACTACCGATGAAGCTGAAATGATGCTGCGCGCCGAGCTTCTGCAAGACATCGTCACCGATCTTCGGATCGCGATGTCGTTCGTCACGATCCTGCCGGTGGGGCCATCCAAGCCGGCCGGCAATGGCGCCATGGCGCGAGCGAGCTGGGCGCTGCCCGTCGCCGGCCTGCTGGTCGGGCTTGCAGGCGCTGCGGCCTACGCGATCGCGAGCCGGGTCGGACTGCCGTCGGCCACGGCTGCCCTCTTGGCACTCGCTGCGACCGTCCTCGTCACAGGCGCGCTGCACGAGGACGGGCTTGCCGATACCGCTGACGGACTCGGCGGCGGCCGGACTCGCGACCGCAAGCTCGAGATCATGCGCGACAGCCGCATCGGGACCTATGGCGTTTGCGCGCTGATCCTGTCGTTCGGTCTGCGCTGGAGCGCACTCGCGGCAATCGCCAATCCGTGGCTGGTGGCGCTCGCGCTGTCATCCGCGCATGTCGCATCGCGCGCGGGCCTGCCGGCCTTCATGTCGCTGGTGCCGTCGGCGCGGCCGGACGGGCTCTCGGCGAGCGCCGGCCAGCCGCCGAGCCCAAGCGTGGCCGTCGCCTTTGGTCTTGGCACCTTCGCTCTCGTCGTCGCGCTTGGTCCCGGCAAGGCGCTGATCGGCCTGATCCTGCTGTCGCTTGCGGGTCTGATCCTGGCGCGGCTCGCCACGCGCCAGATCGGCGGACAGACCGGTGATATCCTCGGCGCGTTCGAGCAGATCGGCGAGATCGCGATCCTGCTGCTGGCGGCCGCAGCCCTCCAGATGGGACGATGACCTGATGGTCGAGTTCGACGACCTCTTCCGCCGGCAATTGCACGAGCTGTTCGTGTGGCGCCGCGACGTGCGCCGTTTTCGAACCGATCCGCTGCCGGACGGCACTCTCGAGCAGCTGATCGACACGGCCTGTCTTTCGCCCTCGGTCGGCTTGAGCCAACCCTGGCGCTTCGTCATCGTCGACGACGTCGCACGGCGCCGCGCCGTGATCGACGACTTCAAGGCCTGCAACGCCGACGCGCTGAACTGCTACTCTGGCGAGCGCGCTGGCCGCTACGCCACGCTAAAACTCTCCGGCCTCGAACAGGCACCTAGCCATCTCGCCGTGTTCGCGGACAAGGCCAGCGATATCGGTCACGGCCTCGGCCGCGCGACGATGCCCGAGACGATCGAATATTCCGTGGTCGCGGCGATCACCGCGATGTGGCTTGCCGCGCGCGCCGAGGGCATCGGCCTCGGCTGGGTGTCGATCCTGAATCCGGACCGCATCCACGCCATTCTCGACGTGCCGCAATCCTGGAAGTTCATCGCCTATCTCTGCATCGGCTACCCCGAGGCCGAATGCGACCAACCCGAGCTCGAGCAGGCGAAGTGGGAATACCGGCGGGGAGCGGACGAGTTCACGCTGCGGCGTTGACGTCGGCCGAGCGCATACGCGCATCACTGGCGCACTGGCGTCTCCTCGTCGCGGCCGAAGCGCTCGACGAGGAAGTCGATGAAGAGTCTCACCTTGAGCGAGAGGTGCCGGGTCGGCGGATAGACCGCGTAGAGTGCGAGCGGCGGCGCCGAATAGTCTTCGAGCATGGCGCGCAGTTCGCCTTTGTTCATCGCGTCGGCAGCGATGAATTCCGGCAGCAGCGCAACGCCCCTGCCCCGGATCGCGACATCGCGCAGCACTTCCGCATTGTTGACGCAGAGCGACCAGGCCGGCTGGATCCAGTGATCGCCGTCCGCGCCCGTCAGCTTCCATTGATTGCCGGTGAGCAGGAATCCATAGGTTAGGGACGCGTGGTTGCGTAGGTCCTGCGGATGTTGCGGCGTGCCGTGGCGCGCCAGATAATCCGGCGAGGCGCAAATCAGCCGCGCAACGGGCACGATCTTGCGCGCGATCAGGCTGGAGGATTCCAACTCCGCGATCCGCAGCGTCACGTCAAAACCGTCCTGGACGGGATCGAGCAGATCGTCGCTGAGAACGAGCTGCAGCTGAAGCTCCGGATATTTTTCCATGAAGTCGGCGAGCACCGGTCCGAGCCGCATGGTGCCGAAGGACATCGGCGCGTTGACCCGCAACAGGCCGCGCGGCGCCGACTGCATCTGCGTCACCGCCTGATCGGCCGCCTCGATCTCGGACAGGATCACGACCGCGCGCTCGAAATATTGCTGGCCGTTTTCGGTCGGGCTCGCATGCCTCGTCGTGCGGTTCAGCAACTGCACGCCGAGGCTCTCCTCGAGGTCGGCGATGTACTTGCTGATGGCGGAGCGCGAGAGTCGCAGTTGGCGGCCGGCCTCGGCGAAGCTGCCGCTCTCGACCACCTTCACGAAGGCGCGCAAGCTTGCGACCTTATCCACCGGCCGCATCCGGCGATTGTTTCCAAATCGTAGACATAGTCGTCATAATTGCACGGATTGTCTCCAATTCAAAGCGGGCCAATATTGGGCGCGAGAGCAAGACCACTTAGGCGCTTTGGAGGACAAGATGTCTGGACTGCACCACGTCACCGCGATTGCCGGCGACCCGATCAGGAATTTTGGCTTTTACACCCGCGATCTCGGGCTGCGCTTCGTCAAGAAGACGGTCAATTTCGACGATCCGGACACCTATCACTTCTATTATGGCGACGAGACCGGCCGGCCCGGTACCATCCTGACCTTCTTCCCCTGGCAGGGCGTGCCTGCCGGACGCCGCGGCGTCGGCGAGACCCATCAGACGGCGTTCCGCGTGCCGCAGCGTTCGCTCGGCTACTGGACGCAGCGCTTCACCAAAAAGGGCATCCGTTACGAGGCGCTGGAGAAGCGGTTCGGCGAATCCGTTCTGCCATTCACCGACCCGGACGGCATGGCGCTGGCGCTGGTCGGTGTGCCCGGCGCCGAGAACGAGCCGGGCTGGAGCAATGGCGACGTGCCGGCCGAGCATGCGATCCGCGGCTTCCATGGCGTGACGCTGCTGCTCGACAGCGCGGCGAAGACGGCCGCTGTCCTCACCGACGTGTTCGGCTTCAAGGAGACGGCGCGCGAAGGCTCCGTCATCCGCTTCAAAGCGCCCGGCGATGTCGAAGGCAGCGTCGTCGACATCTACGAGGCCAAGGGCTTTTTGCGCGGCCATCAGGGCGGCGGCTCCGTGCACCATATCGCCTTCCGCGCGGCCGACGACGCCGAGCAGGGCCGGATGGCGCAGAAGCTCGTCAGCAATCATGGCCTGCACCCGACCGAGCAGCGCGATCGCAACTACTTCCGCTCGATCTACTTCCGCGAGCCCGGCGGAGTGTTGTTCGAGATCGCAACCGACATCCCCGGCTTTGCCGTCGACGAACCTGTCGCAACGCTGGGACGCGACTTGAAACTGCCGGGTTTCCTCGAGCCGCACCGCAAGCAGATCGAAGACGTTCTGCCCAAGCTGGAAGAGACTGTGTCATGACCGCGACCTCATTCATCCATCGCTTCGAGCCGGCGAGCAGAGCGGGCTCACCCCCGCTTCTGCTCCTGCATGGCACCGGTGGCGACGAGAACGACCTGCTCGGGCTCGGCCAAATGATCTCGCCCGGCTCCGCCCTGCTCTCGCCCCGCGGTCGCGTGCTCGAGCATGGCATGCCGCGCTTCTTCCGCCGCCTCGCCGAAGGCGTGTTCGACGAGGAGGACGTGCGCCGGCGTGCACTCGAACTCGGCGACTTCGTCGCGGACGCGCGGCAACGGCACGGCATCACAGCGCCTGTCGCGGTCGGCTTCTCCAACGGCGCCAACATCGCCGCGGCGCTGTTGCTGCTGAAGCCGGACGTGCTGTCCGGCGCGATCCTGCTGCGCGCCATGGTGCCGCTGACGGATCCGCCCAAGGCCGAGCTCGACGGCAAACCCGTCCTGCTCCTGTCCGGGCAGGCTGATCCGATCGTGCCGGCCACCAACTCGGCGCGGCTCGCCGCGCTGCTATCTCAGGCGGGTGCGAGCGTGACCCACAAGGTTCTGCCCGCGGGCCACCAGTTGACGCAGACCGACGTGGCGCTCGCGCGCGACTGGATCGGCAACGTCGCCGCCGAAGCGGCGTGATCCCGACGAGGCGGCGCACCGTCTGGCCACGGTGCGCCGCCTCGCACTCCCCGCAAGCGGCCTCCCCTCGCATCTGCGCAATCCGGCGCCAATCCTTGCGCGAAATTTCCGCTTGCCCGTTTCCGCGCCAGGCTTAGAATTTGGGACAAGGTTCCAAAATTTGGAACCACCTTGGACCATCGCCCATGAGCGCCCTTACCAACGCCATCGAGATCCTGCGCTGCTTCTCCAGCGCGCGGCCGGATCTGTCGTTCGCGGACGTGATGGCATTGACGGGCAAGCCAAAGAGCTCGACCTCACGGCTGCTGCGTGCGCTTCGCGACTGCGGCCTGCTCGAGCAGGACCCTCACAGCCGCCGCTACCGCCCGGGCCTTCTCACCTTCGAGCTCGGCCGCCTGCACCGCGCCCATGACGACTTGATCAGCATGGCCGAGCGCGAGCTGCGCGAGGTCTGTGCGCGGACCGGACACACCGGCTACATCGCCGTGCTCGACGGCTACGAGCAGGTTGTGCTCAGGATCGTGCCAGGCTCGAACCCGCTTCGCGTGGTCAATCCGCCGGGCCAGCGCACCCCGGCGCTCGCCACCTCGAACGGCCGCGCCATGCTCGCGCGCCTCTCCGACGAAGACATAAGGGCGCGGGTGCCGGCGACCTATCCAAAACTGCCGCGCAATTCGCCGCAGAACTTCAAGCAGTTGATGGCGCGCCTGAACGAAATCCGCCGCACCGGCGCGTCCGAAGCGGCCGATGAATCGATTGAAGGCGTCGGCTCGCAGGGTTTTGCGCTCAAGAGCGGCGAAACCGGCGAGATGATCGGGATCGCGGTGTCCTATTCGGTGCAGGCGACCACCGCCTCTGAGCGCGCCAATGTCCGGCGCGAGCTGGCGGCGATGGCCGAAAAGCTGCGGCGGATGACCGGCGATCTGATCGACCAGAGCGTAGCGCGCGTTCAAGCGGGACCACGATGAGCCAAGCCCCCACCCAACGCATCAACGGCCTTGCGCTCTTCATCCTGCCGAGCGTGCTGCTGTTTGCGCTGTTCTTCTTTCTCCCGATCGGACTGATGGCTGTCATGAGCGTGCTCACCGGCAATCCGGTGGTGGCGCCGCGCGTCGCCTTCACCACGCGCCACTACGCTCGCATCGTCGACGATCCCTATTATCTCGAGGTGATCTGGACCACGCTCCGGATCGGGCTCCTCACCACGCTCGTGGCGCTCGCGATCGGCTATCCGCTCGCGCACTGGATGGCGCGTATCAAGAGCCGTACCGGGCACGCACTCCTGCTGATGGCGGTGCTCGCGCCGATGCTGACGGGCATCGTGGTGCGCACCTTCGCCTGGATGACACTGCTCTCCGACAAGGGCGTGATCAATCAGACCCTGATTTCGCTCGGACTCATCAGCCAGCCGCTGAAGCTGATGTATAGCGAAACCGGAATCGTCGTCGGGCTCGTCCACATCTACGTGCCGTTCATGGTGCTGACGCTCACCGGCGTGATCGGCCGTATCGACGAGCGGCTGGAGCAGGCCGCGGAAAATCTCGGCGCGAGTCCCTTGCGCGCCTTCATCGAGGTGACGCTGCCCTTGAGTCTGCCCGGCATACTTGCCGGCTCGCTCCTGGTCTTCGCCCTTGCGATCAGTGCCTATGTCACGCCGATCCTGCTCGGCGGCTTCCAGATCATGACGCTGCCGGTCCTGATCTATCAGCAGATCTCGGCGAACTTCAACGTCGGCTTTGCGGCGGCGCTCGGCATCGTCCTGCTGCTGATCTCGCTCGTTCTCGTCATCGCCTACAACCGCGCGCTCGGCCTCGTCTCGGGCCAGCGCGAACTGCAGTGAGGCCGATGATGGGAACCTCCGCCGCGCACAACCCTTCGCTCGCGTCCGATCGCGAAGCGGCGTCCCGCCAGGCCGCGGCGCCCGCGCATGCGGCCGTAGGTCCCAGGCATTACGGTCGTTACGTCTATCTCGCCATCAACATCGCCATCCTGATCTTCCTGCTGGCACCGATCGCGGTCGTCGTCGTGTTTGCCCTGAACCCGACGCCGTTCATCCAGTTTCCACCGGTCGGCGTGTCGCTGCGCTGGTTCGAGAAATTCTTCGCCTCGCGCGACTTCATGCATGCGCTCGGTTTCAGCCTCGAGGTCGCGCTCTTCACCACAGTGTCCGCGACGATTCTCGGAGCATCCGCGGCACTCGCGCTGGCGCGCGGCAACCTACCCGGCGCGCGCCTGATCGTGGTGGTCATGCTCTCGCCCCTGATGCTGCCGGCGATCCTGACCGGCCTTGCACTGTTCCAGACCTATGTGCTGCTCGACGTCGGCCGCCCGACCTGGGGACTCGTCGCCGGCCACACCTTGGTGACACTGCCCTATGTGGTGCGCACGACACTCGCCGTGCTGCATAATTTCGACCTGCGCCTGGAGGAAGCCGCACGCAATCTCGGCGCAAGTCCGGCGCGCACCTTCTTCGAGGTGACGCTGCCGCTGATCAAGCCCGGCGTGCTTGCCGGTGCGATCTTCGCCTTCATCGTCTCCTTCGACCAGTTCCCGGTCTCGCTGTTCCTGGTCAGCCCGGGCAACGAGACGCTGCCGGTCACCCTGTTCAACTATCTCAAGTTTGATCTGGACGGCACTATCGGCGCCGCCTCGGTGGTCTCGATCGTCCTCGCCTTTCTCGTCGTGATCGGGCTCGACCGCACCGTCGGCCTGCGCTCCTACGTCAAATTGTAACCGCTCATTGCAACCAAGGATCGAGACATGATGAAAGCTCTGGGATCGACACGGCTCAGCCGCCGCCGCTTTCTTGCCGCAGGCGCCTCGCTCGCCATCGGCGCGATTGCGGCTCCCCATGTCGCGCGCGCAGACGACCCCGTGCTGCGCATCACCGGCTGGGGCGGCAAGTGGGGCGACGTCATGAAGGCCGAGATCGGTCCCGCCTTCGAGAGCGAGTTCAAGTGCAAGCTCCAGACCGACTCCGCCTTTCCCTACTTGCCGAAGCTCCAGGCGAGCTCGCGTTCCGCGCCGATCTATGACGTCCTGCACACCAATTCCAACGAGCAGTGGGCCGCGGCGGAGATGGGCTTGGTCGAGCCCAAAGTCGACCCCAAGCTCGTGCCCAATCTCGCCGACGTCTATCCCTACGCGGTGAGCGACAAGATCGTCGGCGTCTCGATCTTCACCAGCGCCATCGGGCTCGGTATGCGCACCGACAAGGGCTACGGCAGCATTACGTCCTGGAAGGAGCTGTGGGACGCGAAATACAACGGCGTTCGCGGCGGCTATGTCATTCCCGTCAACAGCCTCGGCCAAGCCTTCCTGATGATGTGCGGCACGCTGTTCGGCAAGGGGCAGACCGATCTCGACGCGGCCTATACGGCACTGGAGAAGCTGAAGCCGATCAAGATCGTCGACTTCACCGGCGCGATGGAGAAGATGCTGCTATCGGGCGAGGTCGGCCTCTGCGTCATCCACGATTCCGGAATCTACCGCTACGACGGGCAGAACCAGCCTACCGACTTCATCGCGCCGAGCGAGGGCGTCTTGTCGCTGGAGCAGGTCCTGACCATCACGCCCGGCAGCAAGGTGAAGGAGCTCGCCAACGCCTATGTGAACTACATGCTGCGTCCCGAGGTTCAGAAGCGCCTCGCGGAGACCGTGTGGTATTCGCCGGCCAATAGGAAGGTGAAGCTCGACGCCAAATATGACGCCAAGCTGCTCACCACGCCCGAAAAGGTCTCGAAGCTGATCCAGGTCGACTGGAAGTGGTACAATGAGCGCAAGGACGAGATCGACCAGCGCGTCAATCGGATCTTCCGGGCATGAGCGCCTCGATCGAGATCGCCGGCGTCAGCAAGATCTATGACGGCGGCGTGCGCGCGGTGGACGCGGTCGCGATGGACATCCGGCAGGGCGAGTTCTTCTCCCTGCTCGGCCCGTCCGGCTGCGGCAAGACCACGACGCTGCGCATAATCGCCGGCTTCGAGACGCCGAGCTCGGGTGCCATTCGCGTCGACGGCGCCGATATCACCCACGTGCCGGCGCACAAGCGCGACATGGGCATGGTGTTCCAGAACTACGCCCTCTTCCCGCATCGCACCGTCGCCGAGAACGTCGCCTTCGGTCTGCGCATGCGTGGGCACGACAAGGCTAGCATTGCAACCAAGGTGAAGGCGGCGCTGGCGATGGTCGAGCTGTCCGGCCTCGAGGATCGCCGCCCCGCGCAGCTCTCCGGCGGCCAGCAGCAGCGTGTGGCACTCGCCCGCGCCATCGTGATCGCCCCGCGCGTCCTGCTCTGCGACGAGCCGCTCGGGGCGCTGGACAAGAAGCTGCGCCAGCAGATGCAGTTCGAGCTCAAGCAGTTGCAGAAGAAGCTTGGGCTCACCCTGGTCTTCGTCACCCACGACCAGGAAGAGGCGCTCGCGATGTCCGACCGCATCGCCGTGATGAACGGCGGCCGCGTCGAACAAGTCGGCACGCCGGCCGAGATCTACAACCAGCCGACGACGCGATTCGTCGCCGACTTCATCGGCGACACCAACATCTTCCGCGGCGAGCGCACCACGACAGGCGCCGGCGCCCCCGCGCTCGACGTCGGCAAAGGCCTGATCCTGGCGCTGCCACCCTCCGCGGACGCGCAAGGCGCCGGCGCTCTCTCGGTGGCGCTGCGTCCCGAAAAAATCCGGCTCTCGCCGCGCGGCGATGCCGCCGGCGGCGCGGCCGGAACCTGCGCGCATGGCGTCGTCGAGAACACCAACTTTCTCGGTGGCGCGGTGCTTTACCGCATCACCCTCGAGGGCGCCCACCGCATCCTCGTGCAACAGCCCAATGCGGGCACGAGCCACCTCTTCATTCCCGGCAACGGCGTCACGCTCGACTGGACGCCGGCCGATCTCGTCGTCTTGGAGGACTAGACCTCATGAACATGCCGTTGAAGCACCAGCGTATCGGGGTCGTCGTGATCGGCCAGAGCCCGCGCCCGACAGTCGCCGCCGAGATTGCCGCCGTACTGTCGCCGGGCATCCAGATCGAGCTGCGCGGCGCGCTCGACGGCATGAGCCGCGCCGAGATCGACGCCATCCCGCCGATGGACGGATACGACACGCTGTTCACGCTGCTGCCGAACGGCGACGGCGTCACCATCAGCAAGAAGGAAGTCGAGCGGCGGGCGAGCCAGCAGATCACCCGCTTCAAGCACGAGGGCGTCGGGGTGACGCTGATGGCCTGCACCGGAAAATTCCCCAATCTCGCCGCCGACGGCCTCGTCATCCTGCCCTCAGCTATCCTGCATCGTCTCGTCGAGGCCGTGCTGCCAAAGGGCCGGCTCGGCGTGTTCTCGCCGCTGGCCGAGCAGACCGCGCTGATCGACAAGAAGTGGCAGCGCGCCGGCGTCGAAGTGGTCGGCGTCACCCTGCGCCCCGGCTCGGAAGATGCCGCGGTCGACGAGGCCGCGCGCATCATGGCCGAGCTGGAGCCCGATCTCGTGGTGATGGACTGCATCAGCTACACCAGCGCCAACAAGGCGCGCGTGCGCACCGCTTATCCTGGACCGGTGATCCTCGGCATTGCCGCCGCGGCCCGCATCGTCGAGGAGCTGGTGTCGTGAGCAAGGCGGAATTGAAGACGATCACCCTCGAGGAGATCGAGGCGCTCGCGGTCGGTGCGTGGATCCTCGGCACCGGCGGCGGCGGCAGCCCCTATCTCGGCCTGCTCAATCTCCGCCGGCTCTATGCCGAGGGTCATCGCGTGCAACTGATGTCGCCGCTCGACCTTGACGATGACGACTGGGTCGCGGTGGTCTCCAACATGGGCGCACCGCTGGTCGGGCAGGAGCGGCTTGCCGACAGCCGCAACATCGCGCGCGCGGTGCGCATGCAGGAGGAGATCAACGGCATCAAGTTCCGCGCCGTGATGTCGGTGGAGATCGGCGGCGGCAACGGCGTGCAGGCGCTGATGGCGGCCGCCCATCTCGGCATTCCGGTGGTCGACGCGGACTGCATGGGCCGTGCCTTCCCCGAGGCGCAGATGACGTCGGTCGCGATCGGGGGCCTGCGCCCCTACCCCTGCACGCTCTACGATCCTCGCGGTATCGAGGCGGTCGTCACCAAGGTGCCGAGCTGGAAATGGATGGAGCGGGCGAGCCGCAAGATCTGCGTCGAGATGGGCTCGATCGCGTCAACCAGCAAGGCGCCGCGCACGGGACGCGAGGTGAAGGACTGGGGTATCCACTTCACCACCACCAAGGCGATCCGCATCGGCCGCGCCGTCGAGGCCGCGAACCGGCGGCACGAGGATCCGATCGCTGCGCTGCTTGCGGCCGAAGGCGGCAAGAAGCTCTTCACCGGCAAGATCGTCGACGTCGCCCGACGCACGACAGAAGGATTCTTGCGCGGCTCGGCCATGATCGAGGGCAGCGATGCAGACCGCGGCAGCCGGCTGGTGCTGTCGTTCCAGAACGAATGGATCGTGGCCTGGCGCGGCGAAGAGGCGATCGCGATGTCGCCCGACCTGATCTGCGTGCTCGACAGCGTCAACGGCCACGGCGTCGGCACCGAGACCGTGCGCTACGGCCAGCGCGTCACCGTCGTGGCGCTGCCGGCTCCTGCCGTCCTCACAAGCCCCCGCGGCCTCGAATTCGTCGGCCCCCGCGCCTTCGGCTACGACCTCGAATTCCGTTCCCTCTTCGCGCCCGCAGGGGCTGGAGCTTAAAATCCCATGAAGCGTATTGGCATCGATGTCGGCGGCACCAACACGGACGCCGTGCTGATCGTCAACGAGAAGGTCGTTCATTCCGTCAAGCGCCCGACCACCGCCGACGTGACCTCGGGCATTCTGGACGCGCTCAAGGCACTACGCGCCAGTCCCGCCGCTGCGGTGAAGGTCGATGCGGTCGTCATCGGCACCACGCATTTCATCAACGCCGTGGTGCAGCGCCGCCACGTGCAGAAGATCGCCGCGATCCGCATCGGAATGCCCGCAAGCGCTTCGCTGCCGCCGTTCTGCGACTGGCCGGCGGACCTCGCTGCGCTCGTCAACGGCGACATCTTCATGCTGGAGGGCGGCCACGATTACGACGGCCGCCCGTTCATGCCACTCGACGTCGCCGCGCTCAAGGACGCCGCACGAAAAATCCGGGACAAGGGCCTGCGCTCCGTGGCAGTCTGTTCGAGCTTCTCCCCGCTCGATCCCTCCTGCGAGACCACTGCGCGCGAGATTCTCGCCGAGATCTGCCCGGACGTCGCGGTGACGCTGTCGCACGATCTCGGCCGCATCGGCCTGCTCGAGCGGGAGAACGCCGCACTCCTCAATGCCTCCCTGCATGATCTCGCGATCACCACGGTTGCGGCCTTCCGCAAGGCGATCGCCGACAGCGGCATCGATGCGCCGCTGTTCCTGACCCAGAATGACGGCACGGTGATGCAGGCCGAGATCGCCACCGCCTTCCCGGTGATGAGCTTTGCATCCGGCGCCACCAATTCCATGCGCGGCGCCGCCCACCTCTCCGGCCTCGACGACGCCATGGTCGTCGACGTCGGCGGCACGACAAGCGACATCGGTCAGCTTCGCCACGGCTTTCCGCGCGAGGCCAATGCCGTGGTCGAGGTCGGCGGCGTGCGGACGCTGTTTCGCATGCCCGACCTGCTGTCGATCGGACTTGGCGGCGGCAGCCATGTCGATGAGGATCCCGTCCGCGTCGGCCCGCTCAGCGTCGGCTACCGCCTGACCTCGGATGCGCTGGTGTTCGGCGGCTCACGCCTCACCGCCACCGATATCGCGGTGGCCGCCGGCCTCGTCGATATCGGCGACCGCTCCCGCGTCGCCAACTTGCCGAAACGCCTGATCGACGCCGCGCTTCGCGACGCCTGGCGCAAGCTCGAGGACGACATCGACCGGATGAAGACGGAGGCCGGCGACGTGCCGCTGCTCGCGGTCGGCGGCGGCGCCTTCCTGGTGCCCGATCGCCTGCCCGGCATCTCCGAGATCGTGCGCGTGCCGCATGGCGACTGCGCCAATGCGGTGGGCGCCGCGATCGCACAGGTCAGTGGCGAGGCCGATCAGGTGTTCCGCGATCTCAGCCGCGACGAGGCGATTGCAGCCGCGCGCGAGATCGCGGCGGATCGCGCGGTCCAGGCTGGTGCTGCGCGCGACAGCCTCAAGACCGTCGACGTCGAGGACATGCCGATCGCCTATCTGCCCGGCAATGCGCTGCGCGTGCGCGTCCGCGTCGCCGGTGCGATCGCCGATCCGGACCTGCCGGCGGCGGCGTAGCGCCCCGGGCCATCAAAATATGAAAAACAACCCCATGCACAGTAGCCGATGATGGCCGGCGTGACGGCTTGCCCATCCGGCGAAGCCGTTGACACGTCGGGCAAAACACCGGCACGATGCCATCATCGGGCAGTTTCCCTGCGGCCGTCCTTCGAGACGCCCACTTTTGGCGGGCTCCTCAGGATGAGGTCAGGGGCGGAGCACGCTCCCTCATTCGATGCTGTCATCGCCCGCCTTGTGCGCAATTGCGCACTGGGGCGGGCGATCCAGTATTCGAGAGACGGTGACGAATACGGACAAGCCGCGGCGTACTGGATGCCCCGCATTCGCGGGGCATGACAACGAGGGTTAGGAAGTGGAGCGCCGCCTTGCGGCGCGTCTCGAACCATTAGGCCCAGCATGTTCGTCCTGCCGCTGCTGGCGAGAGGTGCACAAAGGCGTGGCCTCTACTTGATCCGGAGTCGGGGCTTGCGCCCCTACTCCCAGTACCACGTCGAGAAATCATTCTCGTACTGCGGAACTTCCTTCCAGACGCCCTTCAGCTTCCTGTTGGTGATGGTGATCAGCTGCGGCTGGTACAGGAAGCCGGCGACCGCATCGGTTGCCAGCATGCGCTGGGCGTCGCCGAGAAGTTTTGCGCGGGCAGCTTCGTCCGGCGTCGACACGATCTGCTTGTACAGAGCGTTGAACGCCTCGTTGTTGTAGCCGAGGTAGTAGTCCGGCTCGGTGATCTTGACGAGATCGAACGGCTCGACATGGCTCACGATGGTGAGGTCGAAATTATGCGGGCCGTTGCCGGCAAACACCTGCGACAGCCACTGCGCCCATTCGACGTTCTCGATCTTGGCGATGATGCCGACCTTGGCGAGCTGGGCCGCGAGGATCTCGCCGCCCTGCCGCGCATAGGATGGCGGCGGCAGCTTCAGCGACAGCTCGAGCGGCGTGGCGACGCCGGCCTCGGCCAGCAGCTTCTTGGCTTTCTCGGGATCGTAAGGGTTGATGCCGGTGGTGTCGACATAGCCGAGCGCACCGGGCACGTAGAAGCTGCCGATCGGCGTGCCGAACCCATCGACCGCGCCGTCGATCATCGCCTTGCGATCGATCGCGGCGAGGATGGCACGGCGAACCCGCACGTCGTCGAGCGGCTTCTTGCGCTCGTTGATGCCGACGATGGTCTTGGCCCGGGAGCCGCCGACCTGGACGTTGAAGCGCGGATCGGCCTTGAACTGCGCGATGGTGCGCTGGGCCGACACGCGCGGGAACGCGTCGACGTCGCCCGAGAGCAGCGCCGCGGTCTGCGCCGCCGGATCGGAAATGAAGCGGATCGTCACCTTCGAGAGCTTGATCGCAGTGGCGTTGCGGTAGTCCGCCCATTTGCTCAGGGTGATCGAGGAGCCCTTGGCCCAGGCGCCGAGCTGGTAGGGGCCGGTCCCGACCGGCTGCGTGGCGTCCGTTGCCGCGCTCTTCGGCTCGACGATTGACGCACTCGCCTGCCCCAGCAGGAACGGCAGGTTCGGCTCGGCATATTTGAGCGTGATCACGATCGTGTCGGCGTCCGGCGCGTCGATCTTCTCGAAGCTCTGGAACAGGCTCTTGTCCTTGTTCGTGCTGGTCGCCACTGCGTTGCGTTCGAACGAGAACTTCACCGCGGCGGAATCGAACGGCTCGCCATTGTGGAATTTGACGCCTTTGCGCAGCTTGAACGTATAGGTCTTCAGGTCGGGCGAGGCGGTCCAGCTCTCGGCCAGCAGAGGCGACGTCGAACCATCCTCGTTGATCTTGGTCAGCGTCTCATAGATGTTGTAGAGCGTGACCTCGGCAATTGCCGCAGCGGCCGCGATGGTGGGATCGAGTCCCGGCGGCTCCAGCGCCATCGCCATGACGACGCTGTCCTTCTTGCTCTGCGCCATGACCGGCAGCGGTGCCGCGGCGAACGCAGCGGCGAATGCGACGATGGTTAGTTTCTTCAACATGCGTTACTCCCCGGCCTTCTCTATTCTCTGTCTACGCCGATCCTGCCCCGAAACACTAACCTTCCACGGCAGCTTGCGGCAACGCCATCACGGCTTCGGCCTTGTGGCAGGCGGCTAGATGCGCGGCGCCGACCCTGCGTAACCGAGGCTCGGCCTCGCGGCAATGCTGATCAGCGAGCGGACAGCGCGAGACATAGGGGCATCCGGTCGCGGCCGCCGATTGCGAGGCGATCGCCTGGGCGCCGCGCCGCCGCCGGCCCTCGCCGGCGCGGGCGCGCGGCACGGCGTCCAGCAGCGCCCGGGTATAGGGATGGGCGCAGCGCTCGAACAGGTCTTCCGGACGCCCCTGCTCCACGATCCTGCCGAGATACATCACGGCGACCTCGTCGCAGAGATAGTCGACGACCGCGAGGTCATGGCTGATCAGGATGTAGCTCAGGCCGAACTGTTCCTGGAGATCCTGCATCAGGTTGAGCACCTGCGCCTGCACGGAGACGTCGAGTGCCGAGACCGGCTCGTCGGCCACGATCAGCTTCGGCTGGGTGATCAAGGCACGCGCGATCGCGATGCGCTGGCGCTGGCCACCGGAGAATTCGTGGGGATATTTGTCCATGTCGGCATCGCGCAGGCCGACCTGCCTCAGCACGGCGGACACGCGCGCGCGCAGCGTGCTGCGATCGGTCTCCTCCAGCACGGTCAAGGGCTCGGCGACGATGCGCGCGATGGTCTGGCGCGGATCGAGCGATCCGTAAGGATCCTGGAACACCATCTGGAAATCGCGACGGGCGCGGCGCAATTCGTCGGCCGGGATGCGGTTGAGGTCGCGGCCGAGCAGCGCGACCTGCCCCGATGTCGGCCGCTCCAGCGCCATCACCAGCCGCGCGAAGGTCGATTTACCCGAGCCGGATTCGCCGACGACGCCGAGGCTCTTGCCCGCCTCGACCTGCACGCTCACACCGTTAAGCGCAAGCACCTGCGCCGGCGGCCGGAACAGGCTTTCGCGCGGCAGCGTGTAACGCTGCATCAGGTCTTTCACGTCAAGGAGGGGCTGCAAAGCGGCGGTCATGCGGACAGCGCTCCGACATGATCAGCCATCGAGACATCCGTGCGCAGGCAGCGTACGTTATGACCGGGACCGACTTCGACCATCGGCGGCAGCGCGGCGCGGCATCTGTCCTCGACCAGCGGACAGCGATCGCTGAAAGTACAGCCAGCCGGCAGGTCGGCAAGCTCCGGCACGGTGCCCGAGATCGTCCTCAGCCGCGTCCCCTCGCGTGCGCCGAGGCGTGGGCGAGCGCGAAACAGGCCCTGCGTATAGGGATGTCCCATGCGCCTGAACACCTCGTTGGTGGGGCCGCTCTCGACGACGGTGCCGCCATACATCACCATCATGCGCTGCACGTTCTCGGCGATGACGCCGAGATCGTGCGAAATCAGGATCATCGACATGCCGCGCTCTTCGACGAGATCGGCGATGAGGTCGAGGATCTGGCCCTGAATGGTGACGTCGAGCGCGGTGGTCGGCTCATCCGCGATCAACAGGTCCGGCTCGCAGGCGAGCGCCATGGCGATGGTGATGCGCTGGCGCTGGCCGCCGGAAAACTGGTGCGGATAAGCATCGACGCGTCTGGCCGCATCGGGAAGGCCGACACGGTCGAGCAAAGCGATCGCCTCCTTTCGCGCCTGCGCCGCCGAATAGTTCTTGTGGCGACGGAGCGGCTCGGCCACCTGGGGTCCGATGGCATGCATCGGGTTGAGCGCTGTCATCGGCTCCTGGAAGATCATACTGATGCGATTGCCGCGCAGCTTGCAGTAGCCAGCGTCCGAAAGCCCGACGAGTTCGCGCCCCTCGAGCCGGATGCTGCCGCTGACGACGGCGCTGTCCGGCAGCAGCCCCATCAGGGACAGCGCCGTGACCGACTTGCCGCAGCCGGATTCGCCCACCAGCCCCATCGTCTCGCCACGCTTCAGCGCAAAGCTGACGCCGCGCACGGCCTGCGCCGGGCCGCGACTGGTGTTGAGACGGACACCGAGATTGTCGACCGCGATCAGCGGCGCGCTTGCGGGATCGCTCATCGTCATCGCTCCCGCGCCAGCCGCGGATCGAGCAGATCGCGCAATCCGTCGCCAAGAAGATTGAGGCCGAGCACCGCGATCGCGATCGCCGCCCCCGGATAGACCGCGAGCATCGGCGACTGGAACAGCAGCGTCTGCGCATCGTTCAGCATGCGGCCCCAGGACGGCTGCGGCGGCTGCGTGCCGAGGCCGAGATAGGACAAAGCGGCTTCGGCGAGAATCGCGAGCGCGAACTGGATGGTCGCCTGGACGATCAGGATCGACAGGATGTTCGGCAACACATGCTCGATGGTGATGCGGAACGCCCCCTTCCCCGCGGCGCGCGCGGCGAGCACGAACTCGCGCGCCCAGATCGCGTTGGCCGAGCCGCGCGTCAGCCGGGTCAGCGTCGGGACCTGGAAAATGCCGATCGCGACGATTGACGTCACCATGCCGGGACCGACGACCGCGGCGAGCATGATGGCGGACAGCACGGCCGGAAAGGCGAAGGTGAAGTCCGAGAAGCGCATGATGATCTCTTCGGTCCAGCCCCGGCGCGCCGCGGCAATCAGGCCGAGGCAGACGCCGAAGGTAAGACCGATGCTGACCGCGATGATGCCGACCAGGATGGTGGAGCGGGCTCCGGCAAGCAGCAGCGAAACGATGTCACGGCCGAAGGAATCGGTGCCGAGCCAGTGCGCCGCCGACGGCGGCTTGAGTTTTGCGGCGATGTCGATCTCGTAGGGCGACCACGGCGTCCAGACCAGCGACAACAGCGCGGAGGCGAGAACCAGCAAGGTCAGCACGCCGCCGACCACGAAGCTGCGATGGCGCAGCGCGCGGCGCCAGAACGTCCGGGCCGGGAGAGGACGCGCGGCAACCGGCGCGTCAAGCAACGAGGTCAGCGGCGCGCTCACAGGTCGTGGACCTTGATGCGGGGATCGATGAAGGCATAGAGCACATCGACCACGAAGTTAACGATCACCACCATGGCCGCGAGCAGCATCACGCAGTTGCGCACCACGATCAGGTCGCGGTTGGCGATCGACTGGAAGATCAGGCGGCCGAGGCCCGGCAGGTAGAACACGTTCTCGATCACGATGGTGCCGGCAAGCAAATTGGCGAATTGCAGGCCCATCACCGTCATCACCGGGATCATGGCGTTGCGCAGCACGTGGCTCCACAACACCTCGCGCTTGCCGAGTCCTTTCGCGCGCGCCGTGCGGACAAAATCCTCGCGCAACACTTCCAGCACGGCCGAGCGCGTGACACGCGCCAGGATCGCGGCCTGCACCACCGCGAGCGAGATCGCCGGCAGCAGCAGCGATTTGATGCCGGGCCAGATGCCGTCGTCCCAGCCGGCAAAACCGCCGGCCGACAGCCATTGCAGCCGCACCGAGAACAAGAGGATCAGGAGGATTGCGAACCAGAAGTTCGGCAGCGCCAGGCCCACCTGCGTCAGCGACATCACGCCGACGTCACCGAGCTTGTTGTGGTTGGCGGCGGTGTAGATGCCGGCGGAGAGCGCCAGCACCACCGTGATCAGCATGGACATGATCGCGAGCGGAATGGTCAGCACCAGCCGTTCCGCGATCAGGCCAGCGACCGGCGTGCCGTAGACATAGCTGTTGCCGAGATCGCCCGAGAGCAACCCCTTGATCCATTGCAGGTAGCGGATGGTCAGCGGCTGGTCGAGCCCGAGCTTGACGGTGAGCGCGCGGACGGCGTCCGGCGACGCATCGGCGCCCATCAGCATCTGCGCGGCGTTGCCGGGCAAGGCATCCAGCACCAGGAAAATAATCAGGGATGCGCCGATCAGCGTCGCCAGCAAGGTCAAAAGACGTCGGAGGACAAATACGCTCATGCGCGCTCGGTTTCAGGGCTCATCCGGGGCACGATCAACATGTCCGGGCGCCTGACGCAAGCCCCCTGCTGCACGGCATCAACGCCTCACCCGGGCCAACGGGACAGGAGGTCGTGCGAGGCCTCGAACAGCGCGCTGACGCGCAGCAATTCCGCATCGCTGCGGAAGCGGCCGACGAGTTGCAGCCCGATCGGCAGGTCATCGCGGCCGAAGCCGCAGGGCAGGCTGATCGCGGGGTGGCCGGTCATGTTGAACAGCATGGTCCAGGGGAACCAGTGCGGCCGGACGCTGCCAAAATGCTTGCCGTCGATCTCGATGGTGCCGAACAGGTCCTGGTCGATCGGCAGCGCGGTGCGGGTGATGGTCGGCATCGCCAGGAGATGTCCGCGCGCAAGCAGGGATTGCACCCGGCGGAACAGCGCGGTGCGCGCGAACATCGCCTCCTGATAGTCGACGCCGCTGACTTGCGTCGCAAGCGCAAGCTGCTTGAGGAAGGTCTCGCTCAGCTCGTCCTTGTGCTCGGCCGCGAGCTTGGCGAAGCGCGTACGCCAGACGGTGTGGTTGATGGCGCGCCAGATCGGCTCGATGTCAAACCCCTCGCCGGAAAACTCCTCGAGCTCGGCACCTAGGCTTGCGAGCCGGTCGAGGCTCGCCTTGAAGCCTGCTGCAACATCGGCGGACACGGGGCGCCCGGGCGGCGACAGGCAGAACAGGATCCTTTGTCCGCGCAGATCGCCGCGCGGCGCCGCCGTACCGACGAAATCGGGGACGGGCACGCCGATCGACCAGGGATCGGAGGCGTCCTCGCCCGCCATCGCCTGCATCATCAGCGCGGTGTCGGCGACGGTGCGCGTGGTCGGCGTGACGTAGGTCTGGTTGCCGAAGGCATCCTGGACCTGGCTGTGCGGAATGACGCCGTTGCTCTGCTTGATCCCGACCACGCCGTTGCAGGCGGCGGGAATCCGCGTCGAGCCGCCGCCATCGGTCGCGATCGCGAGCGGTGCGATGCCGCTGGCAACGGCCACCGCCGCGCCGCCGCTGGAGCCGCCCGAGGAGCGTTCCGCGCTCCACGCATTGCGGGTGTGGCCGAACAGCGGTGAATCGGTCAGGCACTTGCTGCCAAATTCGGGTGTCGTGGTCTTGCCGATCAGGATCGCGCCCTGCGCCCGCAAGCGCGCAACCGCGACGGCATCCTCTTCTGGCACGTTATCCTTGTAGGGCACCGCTCCGAAGGTGGTTTTCACGCCCCTCGTGTTGACGATGTCCTTGACGGTGACGGGAAGGCCATGGAGCAGGCCGAGCCGCTCGCCCGCCGTCACCTTGCGTTCCGCCTCGCGCGCCTGCGCCATCGCCTCGTCGCCACACAGCGTGATGAAGCAGTTCAGCTCGGGCTGCATCGCCTCGGCGCGCGCGAGAACCGCGCGCGTGATTTCGACGGGCGAGACCTCCTTGCGGCTGATGCGGGCGCGCAGTTCGGTAGCGGACAGGAAACAGAGATCATTGCTCATAAGGACAGACTCGCGTCAGGACGCGCGGACCTTGCCAGCGTGTCCCTATCCTGTCCATTTCGGCCGGCGCATGGCCACACTCCGCCGGAACATCGCGGAAGTTGCGATGGCCAAGCGCGCCGCTCACCAGTTCGAGCCGATCTCGCGGCTCCACGGCGGATCGGCACCCGGACGGGTGCAGGTGAGACCGGCGCAACTGGCTGCAAAAGACAGCGCGCGGCGGAGTTCGTCGGCGCCGATGTCTCTCAACTTCTGCCGGGCAAGCCGCCCCTGCTTGTGCAGGGCAAAGAGCAAACCTGCCTGAAAGCTGTCGCCGGCTCCGATGGTGTCGACCACCTCAACTTTTGGCGCAGCGACTTCGATCTGCCCTGCTCGCCCGTGCCATGCCACGGCTCCGTTGCTGCCACGGGTGAAGACGACGAGGCTTGTCCCCTGCCCCAGCAGGGCGTTCGCCCGCTGCTGATAAGGCTCATCGCCGAAGAGATAATTGAAATCGACGTCGGACATCTTGATGAGGTCGGCGCGCGCGGCGAACTCCGCCATGCGTGCGAGGTAGGCCGACTTGTCCTTGACCAGATTGGGCCGGCAGTTCGGGTCGAAGGAGATCGTCGACGTCGTCCGTGCATCCGCGATCAGCGCCTTCGTCTCGGCCGCGCCCTTGTCGTTGACCAGCGTGGTCGAGCCGACGTGGAGGGCCTCGACCGTCTCGAACGGAATGGCCCCGCGCCGATACGTCCAGTTCCGCGTCGCGGTCTCGGCGTCATAAAAGGCATAATGCGACTCGCCCGCGACGATGCGCACGAAGGCGAGCGTGGTCTGGTGATCGCTGCGCGTCGCAAGGCCAAGCTCGACGTTCGAGGCGATCGCGTGATCGGCGATCATCTGCCCGAACATGTCGGTCGAGATGCCGCCGACGAAGCCGGTCGGCGCGCCAAGCCGCGCCATCCCAATCGCGACGTTGAGACATGAGCCGCCGACGGCCGGCATCACCGCCTCGCGGCCCTCGGCATTGCGCGTGGGCACGAAATCGATCAGCGCGTCGCCGCAGGCAATCAGCATCCGCTTCAACCTCTGGCCATGCCGACGCCGCGCATCGCCGCGCGGCTGCCGCGATCCACTTCGCGCAGCAATTTGTAGACGTCGCGCTTGCGGCCATGAAACGCGGCCATATCGGGCGCAGTCGGCTCGCTCAGGCGCCCCAGCGCCGACATTTTTGCCATGGTCTCGCCGATCGAGGCATGAGCGCCACCGGCCACCGCCCCGAGCATCGCGGCGCCGAGCAGCACCGGTTCCTTTGTTTGCGGCAAAGCGACGGTGAGTCCCGTGGTATCCGCCATGATCTGCCGCACCAAGGGGCTGCGGCTCGCGCCGCCGCCCATGATCATGATGCTGGAATGAACGCCATGCGCGGCAAACGCCTCGATCACCTCGGCGAGCCCATAGGCGAGCCCGCAGAGGCCGGCGACGAACAGCCGTTCCATCGCGCCGATATCGGTGTCGAGATCGAGGCCCGCGATCACCGCGCGCGTCTCAGGGTCGGCGTAAGGCGAGCGGTTGCCGATGAACTCCGGGAGGACGTGGACGTCGCGGGCGAGCAGCGCGGCGCGGCTGGCATCGCCGGCCCGCGCGATAATGCGGCGCTCGAGGAAATCGATGATGTCGAGGCCATCCTTCCGCGCCGCCGCGCTCGCCTCGGCGTAGCCCGCATGCGACTTGAGGAGATGGTCGATCGCGGCGCCCGCGGCCGACTGCCCACCCTCGTTGAGCCAGAAGTCCGGCACCATGCCGGAATAGTAAGGACCCCACACGCCCGGCACGAAGCATGGCTTCTTTGTCGTCGCCATGATGCAGGCTGACGTTCCCATGATGTAGGCCAGGCGATCGCAGACATCCGTCGTCCCGCCGGATCCGTCGCGGCCGCCAATCGCGCCGATGCCGCCGGCATGCGCGTCGATCAACGATGCGCCAACCGGCGTGCCGGGTGGCAGGCCGAGATCAGTGGCGGCCGCACGGGTGAGCCCCGCACCAAGCCGCGTGCCGGGTGCGACGATCTCGGTGCCGATACGGGCATATTTCTCCGCGACGAAATCCGACAGGCCGATGCGCTGGAAGAAGGGTCCGCTCCAGCCGCCGCCATCGTGCGCGAGATAGTTCCACTTGCAGGTGACCGTGCAGGTCGAGCGTTGCAGCGAGCCGGTCGCGCGCCAGGTCAAATAGTCTGCCAGATCGAAGAAATGACCGGCGGCGTCGAAGCTCGCGCGCAGGTGCCGCTTCAGCCACAGAAGCTTCGGCATCTCCATCTCGGGCGAGATCGAGCCGCCGACATAGCGCAGCACCGCATCCTCGGTTTCGTTGATCAGCCGCGCCTCGGTCGTGGCGCGGTGGTCCATCCAGACGATGACGTTGCGCTGCAGCTCGCCGGAGGCGCTGACGGTGACCGGCTCGCCCTGCCGATCGAGCACCACCAGCGAACAGGTGGCATCGAAGCCGATGCCGCCGACGGTTTCAGGCGCAATGCCGGCTTCCGCCATCGCCGCCCGCACGGATTTCGCGCAGGCGTCCCAAATATCGGACGAGGACTGCTCGACGATGTCGCCGGCCTCGTGCCAGATCCTGATCGGATGCCGCGCGGTCGCAAGCAGATTGCCGGCCGCGTCAAAGACCCCTGCCCGCGTGCTCGTGGTCCCCACGTCGACGCCGATATACGCCTGCGGCATTGTCGCTCCCGGTCGCTTTCGTCAATTATGACGCAAGCCTACCAGCAAGTGTAGCCGCCATCCACAAGCACAATGCTGCCGGTCATCAGGCTTGCGGCCTCGGAAGAGAGGAACAGTACGACCGAGGCGATCTCGTCGACCTGCCCCATCCGCGCCATCGGGGTTCCACCGATCCAGGCGTCATACATCTTCGGATTGCTCTTCACGAAGGCATTGAGCGGCGTCTCGATATAGGTCGGCGCGACCGCATTGACGCGGATGCCGCGCGCGCCCCATTCGGCGGCCAGCGACTTGGTCAGATGGTGCACCGCGGCCTTGGACGCGTTGTAGAAGCACTGCTCCTGCGGCTTGTTGACGATGAAGCCGGACATCGAGCCGACATTGACGATGGCGCCGCTCTTCGCCTTCAGCATGTGCTTGCCGAATTCACGGCAGCACCAGAAGGTGCCGTTGAGGTTGACGTCGATGACGTTGAGCCAATGCTCGTCGGTCACGGTTTCGGCCGGCGTCTCGCTGCGCGCAATGCCGGCATTGTTGATGAGGATATCGACCTTGCCGTGGCGGGCGACGAGGTCGCTTGCAACCTCCGCCACACGCTTGGTGTCGGTGACGTCCATGATCGCCGTCTCGGGGTCGTAGCCCTTGGCCTTCAGGCTGGCTCGCGCGCTGTCGGCGACCTTGCCGTCCCGATCGCCGATGATGACCTTGGCGCCGGCTTCCGCCAGCGCCTCGGCGCAGGCGAGCCCAATGCCCTGCCCGCCGCCGGTGATGAACGCGGTCTTGCCGTTCAGCTTGAATTTTTCCAGGTACATATTGCTCTTCCCGTTTCTTGTCTGCCCCAGTTTGTCAGGACCGGATCGCGTTGCCGCTGTCGTCAAAGCGGTGGATGCGCGCGGGATCCGGAACAAGCGACACACGATCGCCGGTGTGCAGGCTCAATTCGCCGATGTAGCGCGCGGTCAACATGCCGAGCGGACCGGCATCGACATAAAGGAAGGTGTCGCTGCCGAGATGCTCGGCGACCGCGATGGTGCCGGGCCAGCCGCCGGCACCGTCGCGCTCGATCTTCAGATGCTCCGGCCGCACGCCGATGGTGGCGGCCCCGCGTTGCAGCGCGGGATCGCCGGTCACGAAATTCATCTTCGGCGAGCCAATGAAGCCGGCGACGAACAGGTTGGCGGGTTTCTCATAGAGCTCCAGCGGCGAGCCATATTGCTCGATCTTGCCGCCGTTGAGCACGACGATCTTGTCCGCCATCGTCATGGCCTCGACCTGGTCATGGGTGACGTAGATCGCGGTGGTGCCGAGCTGCTTCTGGAGCCGCGTGACCTCGATCCGCATCTGCACGCGCAGCGCCGCGTCGAGGTTGGACAGCGGCTCGTCGAACAGGAATGCCTTCGGCTCGCGCACGATGGCGCGCCCGATCGCGACGCGCTGGCGCTGGCCGCCGGATAGCTCGCGCGGCTTGCGGTCGAGATAGGGCGTGAGGTTCAGTGTCGCGGCGGCCGCCTCGACCTTGCGGTTGATCTCGTCCTTGGCAAGGCCCGCCATCTTCAGGCCGAAGCCGATATTGCCGCGCACGCTCATATGCGGATAGAGCGCGTAGGACTGGAACACCATGGAGAGCCCGCGCTTGGCTGGCGGAACAGCGACGACGTTCTTGCCGTCGATCAGGATCCGTCCATCGGTCACATCTTCGAGCCCGGCGATCAGCCGCAGCAGCGTGGTCTTGCCGCAGCCCGACGGTCCCACGAACACTACGAAGGAGCCGTCCGCGATATCAAGGTTGGCGCCCTTGATGATGTGGACCGGCCCGAACGCCTTTTGCACGCCTTGAAGAGTGATCTGACCCATGATCCGGCAGCCCTTCTACTTCACAGCGCCGAAGGTGAGCCCGCGGACGAGCTGCTTCTGGCTGAACCAACCGAGGACGAGAATGGGCGCGATCGCCAGCGTCGAGGCCGCCGACAGCTTTGCCCAGAACAGCCCTTCCGGACTCGAATAGGAGGCGATGAACACGGTGAGTGGCGCCGCCTGCGAGGTCGACAGGTTGAGCGTCCAGAACGCCTCGTTCCAGGCCAGGATCAGGTTGAGCAGCAGCGTCGATGCAAGACCGGGAATCGCCATCGGCGTCAGCACATAGACGAGCTCGCGCCCGATGGTGGCGCCGTCCATGCGTGCGGCTTCCAGGATGTCGCGCGGGATCTCCTTGAAATAGGTGAAGAGCATCCAGATCACGATCGGCAAGTTGCCGAGGCAGAGGATGAAGACGAGACCGATGCGGGAATCGAGCAGGCCGACGGTCTTGTAGATCAGGTAGATCGGCACGAGCACGCCGACCGGCGGCATCATCTTGGTCGAGAGCATCCAGAGCAGGACGTCCTTGGTGCGCTTGGTCGGCGAGAACGCCATCGACCAGGCTGCTGGAATGGCGATCAGCAGCGCGATCAGCGTCGAGCCGCCGGCGATGATGATCGAGTTCAGCGCATGGTGCAGATAGTCGCTGCGCGCCTGCACGGTCGCATAGTTCTCGAGGGTCCAGTGAAAGAAGAGGAAGGACGGCGGAATGGCGAAAGCCTCGAGCTCCGTCTTGAAGCTCGCCAGCATCATCCACAGGATCGGGAAGAAGATCAGGAAGCCGCACAGCCATGCTGCGATCGTCGATACCGCCACCCGCCGCGTCGTCGCCATCCGTGCCATGGCTCAGGCCTCCAGGTTCCGGCCGACGATGCGGACGAGGAAGAAGGCGACGATGTTGGCGATCACCACCGCAACGAGGCCGCCCGCGGAGGCGCTGCCGACGTCGAACTGGATCAGCGCCTGCGAATAGATCAGGAAGGCGATGTTCGTGGTCTGAAGGCCCGGCCCGCCGCCCGTGGTGACGTAGATCTCGGCGAACACGGTGAGCAGGAAGATGGTCTCGATCAGGATCACCACCGTGATCGGCCGCGCCAGATGCGGCAGCGTAATGTAGATGAAGGTCGAGACCGCGCTCGCGCCAGCCATCTCGGCGGCCTCCCTCTGCTCCTCGTCGAGCGATTGCAGCGCAGTGAGCAGGATCAGCGTCGCGAACGGCAGCCACTGCCAGGCGACGATCAGGATCACCGCGAACAGCGGCACGTCGTTGAACCAGTCGATCGGCGTCAGCCCGAACAGCGAGGCGAGCCAGGCGAAAAGCCCGGACACCGGATGCATCAACAGATTCTTCCAGACCAGCGCGCTGACCGTCGGCATCACGAAGAACGGCGCGATCACCATCAGCCGCACGACGTTGCGGCCGATCACAGGCTGATCGAGCAGCAGCGCCAGGGGAATGCCGAGCAGGATCGTCAGCGCCAGCACTGAGCCGACCAGCACCAGCGTGTTCTGGAGCGAGGCAAGGAAGGCGGGATCGGTGAGGAAGTAGCGGAAATTTTCCAGCCCGATGAACTCTTCGGAGCCGGGATCGAGCAGGCTGTAATGCAGCGTCGAGAAATAGATCGTCAGCGCCAGCGGGACGATCATCCAGATGAACAGCAGCCCGACCGCAGGCGTCAGGAGCGAGCGCGCAAGAAACTGCGTCTGCCGGGTTGCCATCAACGCGTCTCCTCGGGCGGGAAGAAGGCGGCCATCCAACCGGGGCTGGCTGGTGGATGGCCGCCAGTTTGAGCTCAGGAGGGAGAGCTCGGGTTCATTTGATGTAGCCGGCGCGCTTCATCTCGCGTTCGGTCGAAGATTGTGCTGCCGAGAGCGCCGCATCGACGGTGGTCGATCCGGCGAGGGCTGCCGAGAACTGCTGACCCACCTGCGTGCCGATGCCCTGGAACTCGGGGATCGCGGCGTATTGCACGCCGACATAGGGCACGGGCTTCACAGTCGGCTTATTCGGATCGGCGGCGTCGATCGAGGCCAGCGTCAGCTTGGCGAACGGTGCGACCTTCAGGTAGTCAGGATTCTGATAGAGCGAGGTCCGCGTACCCGGCGGCACGTTGGCCCAGCCCTCCTTCGACGCCACGAGCTTGGTGTAGTCCTTGCTGGTCGCCCAGGCGATGAACTTCTCGGCGGCTTCGGTCTTCTTCGAGCCGGCGGGGATCGCGAGGTTCCAGGCCCACAGCCAGTTGGCGTTCTTGCCAAGCCCGGTGTTCGGCGCGAGCGCGAAGCCGACCTTGTCGGCGACCCTGGAATCCTTCGGATTGGTGACGAAGGACGCCGCGACCGTGGCGTCGATCCACATCGCGCACTTGCCCGCGTTGAACAGCGCCAGATTCTCGTTGAAGCCGTTCGAACTCGCGCCGGGAGGGCCGGCCTGCTTCATCAGGTCGACATAGGTCGCCAGCGTCTTCTTCCATTCCGGCGTGTTGAACTGCGGCTCCCACTTCTCGTCGAACCAGCGCGCGCCGTAGGAATTGGCCATGGCCGAGAGGAAGGCCATGTTCTCGCCCCAGCCGGCCTTGCCGCGCAGGCAGATGCCGTAGACGCCGGCGCTCTTGTCGGTGAGCTTCTTGGCGGCATCGATCACGAAGTCCCAGGTCGGGTTCTCCGGCATTTTCAGGCCGGCCTTCTCGAACAGGTCGGTGCGGTACATCACCATCGAGCTCTCGCCGTAGAACGGCGCGGCGTAGAGTTTGCCGTCGACGGAGACCGCATCCCGGATCTTCGGCAGGAGGTCCGCGACGTCGTAATCAGCGCCGAGATTGGCGAGCGGCACCAGCCAGCCCTTCTTGGCCCAGATCGGCACCTCATAGGTGCCGATGGTCAGCACGTCGAACTGGCCGCCCTTGGTGGCGATGTCGGTGGTGACGCGCTGGCGCAGCACGTTCTCCTCCAGCGTGACCCATTTGACGGTGATGTCGGGGTTCTTCGCGGTGAATTCGCTGGACAGTCCCTGCATGCGGATCATGTCGCCGTTGTTGACGGTGGCGATGGTCAGGGTCGTTTCGGCCATCGCGGGGACGGCCAGCAACAGGCAAGACGCGCCGCAGATGGCGCCCAGGACGTTCTTCACGGTGACCTCCCTCAGCTCGCGCTTTGAGCATATGCCCACGCGTTGAGCGTATGTTCAGCCCAAGGCGGGCCGTTGTCAAGCAGCCGCGTGGGCCATCCCGCAACTTCTGAGTGCTGCGGTGCGAAAAGGAGTTCTCGCAGTCCCCGTCATGCCCAGCGAAAGCGAGGCATCCAGTACGCCGTGCCGTGAGTTGTTTTGCAATCAGGCGGAGCCGCCGCGTACTGGATCATCCGCTTTCGCGGATGACGACGGCGTCACGGATGGCAGGACCGCCTGCCCAACTGCCAAGATTGTTGAGAAGGCGAAACAACCTACCGCTCGAGAATCGCCCGCGCGGTGGCTTCGTCGGTGATCAGGCCATTGATCAGCCGCCCATGCAGGGCCGCCGCAATCGCCGGAACCTTTGCCGCGCCGACCGCGGCGCCGATCGTCGTGGTCCTGGCCGGCACCTCCGGGGGAATGCTGGTCAGGCGCTTGTTGGTGCCGGTCTTGAGCAGGCGGCCTTTGGCGTCATAGGCCCAGCCGGTGATCTCGCCGATCGCACCCAGCCGCATCATCTCGAACAATTCGTCACGGGTGACGAAGCCGTCGATGTGGACCTGCGCCTTCTGGTCCATCTGGCCGATACCAACGAGGCGCATGTCGGCTTTGGCCGCGATCGCCTTCACCTTCGCGATCGGCTCGATGCGGACCATCTTGTTGCGCTCGTCCTCCGACGACATCAGGAACGGCAGCGGCATCGGATAGTGCCGCGCGCCGGTGCGGTCGGCGAGCCGGCCGACGGTATCGTAGAAGCTCGCCGAACCGTCGGCCGAGATGTTGCCGACCAGCGAGACGATCTGGTGATTGGGCCGGTCGATCGGCGTGACGCGCTCGACCGCGGCGCGCACCGCACGCCCCGTGCCGAGCGCGACGATGACGGGCGTCTCCGAGCGCAGCGTCGCGTCCAGCAGATTGGCACAGCGCTCGGCAATTCCCGCCGTCGCCTGCGGCGCCGCAGGATCGGCCGGCACCACCTCGCAATGCGCGAGCGCGAAGCGCTCCTTCAGCCGCGCCGCCAACTCCATGCAGGCGGCAATGGGATGTTCGAGGCGGAAGGTGATGAGCCGCTCGGCAAGGCACAGCGAGACCAGCCGCTGCGCCGACGCACGCGAGACCTGCAGCATCTTGGCGATCTCATCCTGCGTATGGCCGGCAATGAAATAGAGCCAGCCGGCGCGCGCGGCATCGTCGAGCCTGGATTTTTCGTTCTCGGCGGCCATGGCAGGCGTCAGTCGTCCTTCCAGAAATCGGTCATACGCGCGAAGACACGATCGGCCCCGGCGCCGGACAATATAGCGCGGCCATCGCGGTCGCGATAATGACTGCCGCCGACAAATCCCCAGACGGTCATGCCGGCGGCCTTCGCCGCCTGCACGCCGCTGACGCTGTCCTCGATGACCAGCGTGCGCGCGGGATCGGCTTCCATCTTCGCTGCCGCATGGAGGAAAAGGTCGGGCGCCGGTTTGCCGTGCTTCACCATCTGCGCCGTATAGAGCCGGTTGTCGAAATGCGGCCTGAGACCGGTGACATCAAGGGAGAGCGAGACGCGATCGATGTCGCTGGACGACGCCACGCAGTACGGCGCAGCCAGTTCGGACACCACCGCCCTCACCCCGGGGATCGGTTCGAGCGACGCCGCAAACGTCTCCAGGACACGCGACTTCAGCCGCGGCAGAAATCCCGCCGGCACGACCTGCCCGAGATCGCGATAGTGCTGCTCGATTGCCTTCGTACTGCGTCCAAGAAAGAGCTCGAGCGCCTGCGCTTCACTGAGTGCGATCCCGAATTCCGCCAGCACCTCCGACAGACAGCGGCAACTCAACAGCTCGCTGTCGACGAGCACGCCGTCGCAGTCGAAGATGATCAGATCGGGCTTCGGCCGGCCGCTTTCCATCCGGCCATTCGATCATATACCCAATCAATGAGCAATAGCTCAACCGAAAACACGTCGTCGCGGGCTTTCCGGCGCCTTAATGCGCCACCTGGCGGTAGATCGCCAGCAGCGCGGCGGACAAGCGGCGGATGTTGCCGACGATCGCGTAGCCGCCGCGCCCGAACAGTGTAGGAAAGTAGCACTGCGCCGTCGCGTCGACCGTCACGCCGAACACGGCGATGCCGAGTCGCCGCGCCTCCTGCACGGATTTGCGGGTGTCTTCGATCGCAAAGCGTCCTTCGTAATGATCGACATCGTTCGGCTTGCCGTCAGTGAGAATGAGTAGCAGCTTCTTGCGTTGCGGCTGGCGCGCGAGCTCGGCCGAGGCGTGACGCACCGCCGCGCCGATCCTCGTGTAATAGCCGGGCTTGAGGGCACCGATCCGGCGCTCCACCGCCCCGCCCATCGGCTCGCCGAAGGCCTTGACGGTCTCGAGCCGCACCCAGGAACGCCGGCGCGAGGTGAAGGTCAGGATGCTGTGGTGGTCGCCGCAAGCCGAGAGCCCATGCGCGAGCACCAGGAGGGCCTCCTTCTCGACATCGAGTACGCGGTGGCCATCGATCCACGCATCGGTCGAGAGCGAGACATCGACCAGCAGGGTGACGGCGAGATCGTGGCCCTGCGGTCGCATCGCCACGTGGACGCGATCGAGCCCACCGCTGCCGGCGCGCAGATCGCAGCGTGCGCGCACCAGCGCGTCGAGATCGAGGTCGTGTCCGTCCGCTTGCGCCCGCATCAATTCATGACGCGGCCGCAACACCTCGAACCTGCGCCGCACCTGGCGGATGTGACGGCGCATGCTCTCATCCGGTGCCCAGTCCTCGCCGGTTTCGGACGCATCAGCCGCGAGCACGCGGCAGTGATCGGGTAGATAGGAGCTGCTGCGATAGTCCCACTCCGGATAGGTGAGGCCTGCGTCGAGCCGCGAAACATCAATGGCCTCCGGCGGCAGGTCGAGATCGAATTTGAGCCTGGTTGCGGGCTTGCCGCTGCGCCGTCCGAGCGAGATCTCGTCGAGATCATCGGCCGCCTTCTGCGCGTCCTCATCCTCACTGTCGTCGGCGGGACGGTCGACATTCACCATCTCGGCCATCGCCAGGATTTTTTCGAAGCGGTTCAGCACGAAGGGGTCGCGGCGGTTCGCACCGTCCTCACGCTCGCGGATGGCGAAGCGCTTGCGATCGTCCATCGGTGCGGTCTCAGCGCCTTGCGCGCGCTCGTCGTCGCCGCCTGCCGGAGAGAGTTCACGCGTCCAGCAATCGCCCCATAGCGGACATGGCAGAATGGCGCGATACCCCGGCGGCGCCTTGTCCGGCAGCGGCCCCGTTCCCATCATGGCCGGCCACAGCGTGCCGATCGGCGGCGCATCGGCGCCAAGCAGGGCGAGCACGATCCGCTCCATGTCCTGTTCGATGCGCGGCAATGGCCGGCGCGGCCGGGCCATGGCCGTTGCTGCAGCCAGCCGCGCATAGTCTTCGGCGAGGCCAGGACATTCCGTCAGCACGAGCACCGCGATCTCGCTGGCCCGCCGCAGCATCAGGAGATCGCGCCGCAGCGGATCGACCTCCGCGATCGCGTCAGCCGGAGCGAATGCGAACCACGCGGCGAGCCACCGGTACAGCGCAGCATTCAACGCGCGATCGGCGAAGATCGCGATACGATCGGGAAGGAAGATGGTCGCGGCGTCGCGCCCCGGCTGGTCGAGCCGCTCGTCGCCGAGGCCAACGCGCTGCCGCCATCCGA
>NZ_LUUB01000051.1:149932-177338 GCF_001641635.1 Bradyrhizobium centrolobii | reverse complement strand
CCGGCGGGCGCCGGCGCTGGCGATCTGAACCCCCGTCTCACCGCCGAGCGCGCGGAACATCACCGCGATCCGGCTGCGATGCTCCGCTAGCGACACCGCGTGCTCGGCATGAACCGGATAGCTCGCGGTGCCGCCGACCAGGCGATGCCAGGCGCGGCCGACGGTCTCTTCAAGCTCGAGGAAATCGAGCATCGCACCACCTCAGGAGATCACGGCGCGCGCGACGTCGAGCAGCGCCGCTTTGACATCGGCATCATCGGTCAGTGGCTCGATCATGCCCGCCAGCACGGCGTCGGTGATCGACGCTCCGGCTGCAATCAAGGTCGCGCAATAGACGACAAGACGAGTCGAAACGCCCTCCTCGAGGTCGTGGCCCTTCAATGCCCGCAGGCGACCGGCCAGCACGACCAGCGGCCGCACGTAATCGGGAGCGAGCCCGCTTTCGGCCGCCACCACCGCAATCTCCTGCTCCGGCGGCAGGAAGCCGAACTCGATGGCGACGAAGCGCTGCCGCGTCGACGGCTTCAGTGCCTTCAGCAGCGTCTGGTAGCCGGGATTGTAGGAGACCACCAGCATGAAGCTGTTCGGTGCCGCGAGTTCCTCGCCGGTGCGCTCGAGCGGCAGGATGCGGCGATCGTCGGTGAGCGGATGCAGGACGACGGTCACGTCCTTGCGCGCCTCCACCACCTCGTCGAGATAGCAGATGCCGCCCTCCCGCACCGCGCGCGTCAGCGGACCGTCGGTCCACACTGTGTCGCCGCCCCTGAGCAGATAGCGGCCCGTGAGATCGGCGGCGGTGAGATCGTCGTGGCAGGCGACGGTGTGGAGCGGCAACCCCAGGCGCGCCGCCATATGGGCGACGAAGCGCGTCTTGCCGCAGCCGGTCGGTCCCTTGAGCAGAACCGGCAGGCGATGACGCGAGGCATGCTCGAACAGCGCGCATTCATTGCCACTCGCGACATAGGCCGGAAGTTCGGGTGCAGGCGCCGTCACGGCGTGAAGTGCAGGTTTCATGATCTCTCTCCGGAATTCCTGAATGGACGGCCGCGCTTTCTTTGCGCGGCCGCCCTCGCGCCTATTCGGCGGGTTGCAACGCGCCCCGGATAGACGTCTGCTTCTCGCGGCCGGGCACCAGCACCGCCCAGACGAACATCAGCGCGGAGATGGCGACGAACACGCCGGAGCCGAGACGGATCCAGTAGAAGAACGCGAGCTGATCCTGCACGTCCATGTAGCTCTGGCCGAGCACGCGCTGGAGATGGACCTGGATCACGCCGGCGAAGGTCAAGGCGAAAGTCATGGTCATCATCGCCGTGCACATGATCCAGAAGCTCGCCATGCTGAGCCATTGGTTATAGGGCGCGCGCGCCCTGAGCTGCGGAATCGCATAGGCCATCACCGCGAGATTGAGCATCACATAGGCACCGAAGAAGGCGAGATGGCCGTGCGCTGCCGTCACCTGCGTGCCGTGGGTGTAGTAGTTCACCGAGGACAGCGTGTGCAGGAAGCCCCAGACGCCGGCGCCGAGGAATGCCATCACCGAACAGCCGACCGACCACAGCAGAGCGGCGCGATTGGGATGCTTGCGTCCGGCCTTCCAGGTCATCTGCACAGTGAAGATCACCATGGTGAAGAACGGGGCAACCTCCAGCGTCGAGAACAGCGAGCCGATCCACTGCCAGTAGCCGGGCGCGCCGATCCAGTAGAAGTGATGGCCGGTGCCGAGGATGCCCGAGAACAGGGCGAGACCGATGATGACGTAGAGCCACTTCTCCACCACCTCGCGGTCGATGCCGTTGAGCTTGATCATCAGGAAGGCGAGCACGGAGGCCATGATCAGTTCCCAGACGCCCTCGACCCAGAGGTGGACGACATACCACCAGTACATCTTGTCGACCGCGAGATTGGCCGGATTGTAGAAGGCGAACAGGAAGAAGATCGCAACACCCCACAGGCCGAACAGCAGGATGTTGGTGACGGTGGTCTTGCGTCCCTTGAGCGCCGTCATCGTCACGTTGAACAAAAACATCAGGCAGACGACGACGATGCCGACCTTGATGATGAAGGGCTGCTCGAGAAACTCGCGCCCCTCGTGGTAGTGGAAGAGATAGCCGACCACCGCGACACCGGCTGCACCGAAGAACATCCAGAACTGGATCTTCGCCAGCAGCGGGCTGAACAGCTCGGTCTCGGTCTCCTCCGGCAGCAGGAAATAAGTCGCGCCCATGAAGCCGATCAGGGACCAGACGATCAGGGCATTGGTGTGGATCATCCTGACGATGTTGAACGGCAGGATCACCGACAGGGTGTTGGGCAGGACGTAGATGGTCCCGGCGAGGACGCCGAAGGCGACCTGGGCGAGGAACAGCGTCAGCGCGCCGTAGAAGTACAGCATCGCGACTTTCTGGGTCTGATATTTCATCGATGTGCTCTCTGTCTTGAGATCGGATCGCGGGTGCTAGCCGGCCTTGTTCGGCGGCCAATCCTGGCGCTTGATCGTGCTCGTCCATTGCAGGAAGTCGGCGAGGTCGTTGAGCTCCTGGTCCGTGAGGTTGAATTGCGGCATCTGTCGCCGTCCCGGCGCGCCGGATGGCTGTGACTGCATCCAGGCCTTCAGCGTCTCGCGCGCACCGGCCGGATCTTCCTTGCCACCCCAGCGATCCCAGACATTGCCGACTTCGGGCGCGAAATAGGCACCCTCGCCGAGCAGGGTATGGCAATTGATGCAGGAGTTTTTCTCCCAGACATGCTTGCCGCGCGCGACCGACGCCGTCAGCGTCGTCGCATCGGTCGAGCTCGTGACCATGTAGTAGTGGCTGTGCGCCGTCAGCCCTATGAAGATGGCGAAGAAGAAGGCCGATCCGCCGTAGAAGACGTTTCGTGCCGCCGACTTGGTCAGGCGTTCAGCCATTGCCAATCCTTTCCGGTTTGAGTCGTGTTGAAGAGCGGTGCTGCGATTTATTGCCGGTCGGCGCGGCCCGTTCTTTGTCTGGGCGCAATGAGCGCGACGACCGAGGCGTCGCGGTCAGATCAGGTCGACGGCGGCGGAGGCGAGCCACGCAAACATCAGGACGATGAAGATCCAGGCGCTCACGAGACCGCGCCACAGCGCGGGCGCAGTACGCAGGTCGAGATAATCGAGCACGATCCGGCGCCCCTTTGCGGCAGCGAAAGCGAGCAGCAGGGCGTTGGCAAGCAGCGGCCGCGGCACGACCGATGGCACCAGGATGGTCGCGAGCGCGAGGCCGATCAGCACGATCCACGTCATGTCGAGACGATCGGGCGTCATCATCGCACCAGGTAGAGAATCGGAAACATGACGATCCAGATGAGATCGACCATGTGCCAGAACGCCGTTCCCGTCTCGACGAGGACCGCTTCGGCGCGGCGACAGACCACGGCAAGGATGACGATGCCTAGGCAGACATGCAGGAGGTGAAAGCCGGTCAGGAGAAAGTAGAGCGTGAAGAACGTGCTGCTTTCGAGGCCAATGCCGTGGCCGATCTCTCCACCGTATTCGAACACCTTGATCGTGACGAACAGGCCGCCGAGGACCATGGCGCCAACGAGCCAGCGGCGCGATGTCCGACTTTCTCCGGCCCGCGTGGACTTCGTGCCGCGGGCGGCCGCCCAGCCGCTGGTCACCAGGACCACGGTGTTGAGTCCGGCAAGTCGGGCATCCAGGACCGCCTGCCCTGACGCAAACATCGCAGGGTGGATCACCCGGGCGATCACGAAGGCGCCGAGGAACAGGCCGAAGGCGGCAAGCTCGCTGAAGATCAGCACCCAGATCATGGGATCGCCGGGGAGATCTTCCAAAATACCCCAGCCGGTCCCCTCTTGTTCGCACTCGGTTGCCCACATCTGCTCTCCGGATCAGGACACCGGCCAGCCTTAGCCCACACGTCCCGAACCGAATTTGTCGCCCGACAAACAAGATGACCGAGAGGAAGATGTTTGCCCCGGCGCAACGCCCGGCCGACCCGCCCGCCGTAGGAACGGTCGGGGCCTCGGAGTTCCAGGAAGAAGCGAACGACGATCATGAGCAATGCACAAATCGGGCTGCTGACTGCCACTCCCATCATCATCCTGTTCGCGGTGGCGCTCAGAAGAATGGGCGTGCTGTCGACCGTGGCGACGGCGTCTGCCGTCGGCGTGTCCGTCACGATCGCAGTGGTGCTCTTCACGACGCAGTAATCGCTGGGAGCAAAGCATCCGCTGCCCAGGCCTACAACAGCCCCCTTGGCTTATCGCCGAAACGCGATAGTGTCCGCTATCGCACCCGATCCGATGAGTTCGCCATGCCTGAGATCATCAATCTTGGCGCGCTGCAGCTGACCTTTCTACAGAGCAAGGACGACACCGCCGGTAGCCTCGATCTGTTCGAGATGACGCTGCAGCCGAACGCGCGCATGCCGATCCCTCATTATCACGATCGCTGGGACGAAACGATCTATGGACTGAGCGGCATCTCGACCTGGCGGATCGACGGAAAGGACATCGATGTCGCCCCAGGCGAGACCGTGTTCATCAGGCGCGGCTTGGTGCACAGCTTCACCAACCGTTCGCACCGACCGGCGACCTGCCTGTGCATGCTCAGCCCAGGCGTGCTTGGCCCGCAATACTTCAAGGAAATGGCCGCCCTGCTCACGGCCGGCACGCCTGACCCGGCAAAGATGAAGGAAACAATGCTGCGCTACGGGTTGGTTCCCGTGCTGCAGTCGTGAGGACAAACGCGGCGTGACACGATGGGAAAACGTAGGTGAAATTTCGGCCCTTCCCGCCCGCGTGTTCCGACTCAGCGGAAGGACGCGATCAATCGTCGCTGTCACCAGCCCGTCGGTCCGGAGCCATTCTTGGCAAAATGAGCTGAAACGTCGTGCCCTCGCCAGGCATGCTCTCGAGACGGAGCTGTCCTCCCAATCGATCCACGACGATGCTGTGGACGATATGCAGACCGAGCCCGCTGGCGCCGTCATGCCTGCGCGTGGTGAAGAACGGATCGAAGGCTCGCCGCTCCACGTCCGGTGCCATGCCACAGCCATCGTCGGCGAACAGCAGCTCGACATGCGCGTGGTCCGCCGCCCTCACCGAGACGTTGATGCTGCCCGTGCGGCCGCCGGAGAAGGCATGCGTCATCGAATTGACGGCGAGATTGGTCAGGACCTGACCGAATGGCCCGGGGTAGCTGTCCATGCCAAGATCGGGCTCGCAGCGGATGATGAGCGCGATGTCGCGCGTTCGCAGCTGCCGCTCGAATTGAGAGAGGACCTGGCCCGTCAGCTCGCCTGCGTCAAAGCTTCGCCGATATGACTCGGATTGATCGGCCGCCACCTGCTTGAAGGACTGAACGCGGTCGGCGGCACGGCCGAGATTTGTGACCAGTTGCGCCGACGCATCGCTGACAAGCTCCAGGAAGCTGGTCAGGGTCGAACGCCTGAGATTGCCACGCGCGACTTCCGCCGCAAACTGCTCGGCCTTGCGCTGGAGCGTCGAGGCAACCGTCAGGCTGCTGCCGAGCGGCGTGTTGATCTCATGAGCGACACCCGCAACCATTCGCCCGAGCGCAGCAAGCTTTTCCGCCTCGATCAACGAGTCCTGGATATCGCGCAAATGGCGAAGGGCCGTCTCGGCGGCATCCTTGGCGCTGCGGATTTCCCGCTCGGCGCGCTTGCGTTCGGTGATCTCCTCGGCAGCCACGTTGACCGCAACAATTTCACCCTCCGGCATTCGCAGCGGATGCCAATAGGTGACCCACGAGCGCTCATCGACCTGATCGGCACGTTGTCCCGCGACCTCGATGCCGATGACGGGTTCGCCCGTCGCGACGATCGAACGGACGATCTCTTCGACGGAATCTGCCAGAGCGGGCACGCAGTCCCTGACGGTATGCCCGAGATGACCCTCGACGGATATTCCGCAAATTTCGGTGAGACGCTGGTTGATCAGCAGGTATCGGCAGTCCGGCGACAGACAGGCAAGCCCGATCGGGGCGGTATCGTAGATCAGTTGCAACGCCGGCAATGTCGAGACCAGCATCACCTCCGAAGCCGGCGATGATCTCAGTGTACTCGTCACTCAAGTTCCCCGTGATCCCTTGCGTCAGCCGCATGAAATTAGCACGGGACTTGGCCGTCGGTTGATCTAAATCAACGATACACGTCGGCCGGGTTCCATCCCAGCCCGAGATAGAGGCGGAAAAACCGGCGCCGCCGGTTCGCAAAGATCCGTGGGCAGGGCGCTAACGCGCCTTTGCCCACTCTACGAGGTCCCCGGCCTCATCGCCGCTGATTATACACGTCGATGCACACCGCCCCCAGCAGCACCAGGCCCTTGATGACCTGCTGGTAGTCGATACCGATGCCGAGGATCGACATGCCGTTGTTCATCACGCCCATGATCATGGCGCCGACCACCGCGCCGCCGACGCGCCCGACGCCACCGTAAGCCGACGCACCGCCGATGAAGCAGGCCGCGATGACGTCGAGCTCGAAGCCGAGGCCCGCTTTCGGAGTTGCGGTGTTGAGACGCGCAGCGAAGACGAGACCGGCGAGAGCTGCGAGCACGCCCATGTTGACGAAGGTGAAGAAGGTCAGCCGTTCGGTCTTGATGCCCGAGAGCTTTGCCGCCTTGGCATTGCCGCCGACGGCGTAGATCTGCCGTCCGATCACGGTGCGACGGGTGACGAAGCCGTACAGCGCAATCAGGGCGCTCATGATCACCAGCACGTTTGGCAGGCCGCGATGCGAGGCGATCAGATAAGTGAAATAGAGCACGGCGCAGGCCAGTACGACGCTCTTCCCTAAGAAAAACGCGTAAGGTTCGACCTCGATGCCGTGCGACTGCTCGCGCGAGCGGCTCTTGGCGCTGGCATAGACCAGCGCGAGCGCCAGCACCGCGCCGATCAGCATCGAGGTCGGATGCAGCGTGCCGGCCTCCGGCAGAAGCTCCGGAATGAAGCCTGAGGACAGTTTCTGGAAGGTCGGCGGGAACGGCCCGAGCGACTGGCCCTGCAGCACCGCGAGCGCAAGCCCCTTGAATACGAGCATGCCGGCCAGCGTCACGATGAAGGACGGAATCTTGAAATAAGCCACCCAATAACCCTGCGCCGCGCCGATCGCGGCACCGACCAGCAGGCAGGCGATGAAGGCGAGCGTGTAGTCGACCTTGTACGTCACCATGAGCACTGCGGCCACCGCGCCGATGAAGCCCGCGACCGAGCCGACCGAAAGGTCGATATGGCCGGTCACGATCACCAGCAGCATACCCAGCGCCATGATGACGATGTAGCTGTTCTGGAGCACCAGGTTGGTCAGGTTGAGCGGCTGGAGCAGCGTCCCGCCGGTGACGACCTGGAAGAACAGCATGATCGCGACCAGCGACATCAGCATGCCGTAGTTGCGTAAGTTGTTCTTGATGAAGCTGCCGTGCCGGCGCTCCTCGGGCAGCGAAACCGTCTTGTCGGTCATGGCTGCGATCCTCCCATCTCCGCGGCCTCAGGCACGCCGCTCCCATAGTTTCTGTCGTTGCGCATGATGGCGCGCATGATCTTCTCCTGCGTTGCCTCGCCTCCCGGAAACTCCCCGACGAAGGCGCCGTCGTTCATCACGCAGATGCGGTCGCAGATGCCGAGCAGCTCGGGCATTTCCGAGGAGATCACCACGACGCCGCGGCCGGCTTCCGCAAGCTCGTTGATGATACAGTAAATCTCGTATTTCGCACCGACGTCGATGCCCCGTGTCGGCTCGTCCAGGATCAGCACCTTGGGATCGGTCATCAGCCATTTCGACAGCACGACCTTCTGCTGGTTGCCGCCGGAAAGCTGACCGGTCTCCTGGTAGACGTCGGAGCAGCGGATGCGCATCCGGTTGCGGTAATCGCTCGCGATTCTGAGCTCGGCGATGTCGTCGATCACGCGGCTCGGGGCGACCTGGTCGAGGCTTGCGAGCGTGATGTTCTTGCGGACGTCGTCCGCCAGGATCAGCCCGAGCTGTTTGCGGTCCTCGGTGACATAGGCAAGGCCTGCGTCGATTGCGGCCGCGACGCTCGGCAGCACCATCTCCCTGCCCTCGAGCCGGAGATGGCCGCTGATATTGGCGCCCCAGGAGCGGCCGAACAGGCTCATGGCGAACTCGGTGCGTCCCGCGCCCATCAGCCCGGCAATGCCCACGACCTCGCCGCGCTTCACGCTGAAATTGACGTTCTTGATGACCTGTCGCTCGGGATGGATCGGATGGTAGACTGACCAGTTCGCGATTTCGAGCACTGGCTCACCGATCGTCGCGCTGCGCTCCGGGAAACGGTGAGCGAGATCGCGGTTGACCATGCTACGGATGATACGGTCCTCCTCGACCGGCTCGGCACGGCAATCGATGCTGTCGACGGTGCGGCCGTCTCGCAGCACCGTGATGTGATCTGCGACGCGGGCGACCTCGTTCAGCTTGTGCGAGATCAGGATCGATCCGATGCCCTGCTCGCGGAACGTCATGAGGCGATCAAGCAACGCGGCACTATCGGCCTCATTGAGGCTCGCCGTCGGCTCGTCCAGGATCAGCATGCGCACCCGCTTGGAGAGCGCTTTCGCGATTTCGACGAGCTGCTGCTTGCCGACGCCGAGATCGGTGATCAGTGTGTCGGGCGACTCTCGCAAGCCGACCTGCGCCAGAAGCTCCCGCGTCCGCCGGTACACCTCGTCGCGATCGATGACACCGAGCTTCGACGGCGGATGCGAGAGAAAGATGTTCTCCGCGATCGACATCAGCGGGATCAGCGCCAGCTCCTGGTGGATGATGATGATGCCGAGCGCCTCGGAATCGTTGATGTCACGGAAGCGGCGCTCCTCGCCGTCGAAGACGATGGTGCCCTCGTAGCTGCCGTGCGGATAGACCCCGCTCAGCACCTTCATCAGCGTGGACTTGCCCGCGCCGTTCTCGCCGACGAGCGCGTGGATCTGCCCGGCCTGAACCGAGAAGTTGACATCGCGCAACGCCTGCACACCGGCGAAGCTCTTGCTGACGTTGCGCATCTCCAGCATTGCGGTCATTGTCTTGTGTCCCTTACTTCACCTCTCCCCGCTCGCGGGGACAGGTCGAAATGCGCGCGCAGCGCCGATGTCGGGTGAGGGGGAGTCTCCGCGAGCCCCATTGTCACCTCCCTTGCGGAGACTCCCCCTCACCCTAACCCTCTCCCCGCAAGCGGGGAGAGGGAGTAGCCGTCTCACTGGAATTGCGACTTCTTGTAGTAGCCGCTGTCAACCAGGACCTTCTCCCAATTGTCCTTGTAGACCACGACCGGCTTGAGCAGGTAGGACGGCACCGTCTTGACGCCGTTTTCGTAAGTCTTGGTGTCGTTGACGGCGACCTGCTTGCCGGCGAGCGCCGCGTCGACCATGTCGGCGGTCACCTTGGCGAGGTCGCGGGTGTCCTTGAAGATGGTCGAATACTGATCGCCGCGCAGCATCGCCTTGATAGAAGGCACCTCGGCATCCTGGCCACTGATGATCGGCATCGGCTGATCGGCGCTGCCGTAACCGACGCCCTTCAGCGACGAGATGATACCGATCGAGAGGCCGTCATAGGGCGACAACACGGCGTTGACCTTCTTGTTGCCGTAGTAGGCGCTGAGCAGGTTGTCCATGCGGGCCTGCGCGGTGGCGCCGTCCCAGCGCAGGGTCGCGACCTTGTCCATACCCATCTGGCCGGAGACGACCACGAGCTTGCCGCTGTCGATGTAGGGTTTCAGCACCGACATCGCGCCATTGTAGAAGAAGTAGGCGTTGTTGTCGTCGGGCGAGCCGCCGAACAGCTCGATGTTGAAGGGGCCCTTGCCTTCCTTCAAGCCGAGGCCTTGCACGATCGACTCTGCCTGGAGCACGCCGACCTGGAAGTTGTCGAAGGTCGCGTAGTAATCGACATTCGGCGTGCCGCGGATCAGGCGGTCATAGGCGATGACGGTGATGCCCTTGGCCTTGGCCTGCTTCAGCACATCGGAGAGCGTGGTGCCGTCGATCGCGGCGATCACCAGCGCCTTGGCGCCCTTCGTCACCATGTTCTCGACTTGCGAGAGCTGGTTCGGAATGTCGTCCTCGGCATATTGCAGGTCGGTGTTGTAGCCGCGCTCCTTCAGCACCTTGACCATGTTGTTGCCATCGTCGATCCAGCGCGCCGAGGATTTGGTCGGCATGGCGATGCCGACGGTCGGCTTGTCCTGGGCGGACGCAGGGGCGCCCACGGCCATCGCAGCGGCGCCTGCAAACGCAAGCGCAAGGAACGTCGTCTTCAGTTTCTGCATGTTTTCACTCCCTTGGGTGTCAGACTGTTGTCGTTTGGTCGAGAACGCGGTGTGTCCTGGTTCTAGTCTCCTATGCGAGCTTGACGTCGGGCTCCGCGCGACCGCGCGCGGATGCTTCCAGCAGGAAGGTGCGGCCGGCCTCCGGATCGGCGGCGCGTGCAGTTGCGTCCATGTCCTGCCAGGCGGAGGTGACGAGCAGGCGCGACAGATCGGGACCGACAAAGGCGGGGCAGCTCGCCTGCCGTGCCGGCACGCGTAGCGAACGCAGGCGCTCTCCTTGCGGGCTATAGATGTCGATACGGCCAGCGCCCCAGCAGGCGTTCCAGATCTGGCCGTCGGCATCGACCACCGAGCCGTCGAGGCCGCCGATACCGGTGTGGCGCAACAGCACCTCAGGCTCGGTGCGCGGCAATCCGGTGGCTGGATTGAGCGGAACGGCATAGAGCACGGCGCGCGCGGTGTCGGCGAAGTAGCCGGTGGCGCCATCCGGCGAGAAGCAGATCGAATTGGGGATGCTGATCCCCGGAAACAGCGTCGAGATCTTGCCGCCATGGAGCGCGTAGATTGCACCAGCTCCCGGCTCCGCCTTGCGGCCCATGGTGCCGATCCAGAACGTGCCGGATTGATGAACGCGGGAATCGTTGGAGCGCGTGGCGGGGTTGTCCACCTCGAGCGGACGGAACAGCGTCATCGCGCCATCGGCGAGCTGGCGGATGTAGAGCCCGTCTTCTGCCACGATCAACTGGCGCTCGGCATCGATCCGCCCGAGCGCGCTCGCCATCCGGCCGAGCGCGTGGACGCGGACGCTGCTGCTGCCCAAATGCGCCTCGAACAGCCGCCCTTCGCGGATGTCGAACCACCAGGCGGTATCGGTGGTCACATCATAGGTCGGCCCTTCGCCGAGATGGCAGGGCTCCAGGGACAGAATGGACGTCGGCACCTGCTCCATCATGGCGAGCTCACCGCAAACCGATAGACCGTGTGATGCCGGTAGACCTCGCCCGGCGCGAGGCGCGGGCTCGGGAAATCCGGCCGGTTCGGCGCGTCTGGCCAGATGTGCGGCTCCAGACACATGGCGTCCGACTGGCGGTAGAGCCGGCCGCCCTTCCCCGCAATCGTGCCATCGAGATAGTTGCCGGAATAGACCTGAAGCCCGGGCTGATTGGTCAAGAGCTCCATGACCCGCCCCGAGCGCGGCGCGTCCAGTCGCGCCGCGAGACGAAGCTCGCCGTCACGCGCCAGGCAATAGGTGTGATCGTAGCCTTTGCCGTTACGCAATTGCTGATCATTCTCGCGGATGCGTTCGCCCACGGGCCGCGCGTCGCGAAAGTCGAACGGCGTGCCGGCCACCGCGCGCGGCAGCTCGGGCAGCGGGATTGCGGTCGGATCGATTGCGAGAAAATGCTCGGCCGCGACTGTCAGTCGGTGGTCGAGAATGGGCGTGCCTGACGTCGCGCCTTCCAGATTGAAGAAGCTGTGGTTGGTCAGATTGACGATGGTGGGCCGGTCCGTTCGCGCCTCCATGCTCAGCGACAGCTCGGTCGGGCCGGTGACGCGATAGGTCAGGCGCACATCAAGCCGGCCGGGATAGTGTTCCTCACCGTTCGCGCTGACATAGGTGAGCGTGACCGCGGGCTCGGCACCGTCGTCGATCTCGGCAATCTCCCAGAGCTTGCGGTCGAAGCCGTCCAGCCCGCCATGCAGCGCATTCGGATCGTTATTGACGGGAAGCTGCACCGTCTCGCCGTCGAGCACGAATTGTCCCTTGGCGATGCGGTTGGCGTAACGGCCGACCGTGGCGCCGAAAAACTTCCGTTCGGCGAGATAGCCGGCGAACGCGTCATGACCGAGCACGACGTCGTCGTAACCGCCCTTCGCGTCCGGCGCGATCAGCGCCTGCAACACCGCGCCGTGCGTAATGATGCGCGCCTCGAACCCGCCCTCCCCGCGCAGCACGATGCGCTCGACGTTGCGGCCATCCGGCAGCGTTCCAAAAACGTCTTTTGTGATTCTTGAGCCAGCCATGTTCAGTCCACAAACGGTTCGACGATGGAGCGCTTGCCAAGCAGGAAGGCATCGGCGACGAGACGAAGCGGCGTCAGGTCGACGTCGCTGGCGCCGGTCGCGGCGAGTTCGACGAAGCGCCGGTAGAGCCCGCGATATTCCTCATCGGGCGCCTCGGCAATGACCTTGCCGTCGACGGCCATACGCCTGCCGCCGCCGGACAATGTCATCTGTCCCTGGTCGGTTTCCACCAGGATATCCCAGCTCTGCGGGCCGGTCTGGCGGAAGTCGAATTCGGCGGTGACCGGCAGGCCGCTGATGTCGGTCAGCATCAGGTTCACGGCGATCGGCGCCTGGCAATTGGCGGGAAAGGCAAGGTCCGCCGCCGTGACGAACACGGGCTTTGGCAGGATGCGGGTCAGGATCGACAGCGCGTTGATGCCGGGATCGAACACACCGAGCCCGCCCGGCTCCCAGATCCAGCCCTGCCCAGGATGCCAGACGCGCACGTCTTCCTTCCAACTGATGTGCACGGAGGCGATACGGCGCTTCGCGAGCCATTCGCGCGCCGGTTCAACGGCAGGAGCGTAGCGCGAATGCCAGGTCGCAAACAACGTTCGCTTCGCCGCAGTCGCCATCTCAATCAGGGGATCGAGTTCGGCGACGCCGGTGCCCGGCGGCTTCTCCAGCATGACATGCTTGCCGGCGGCGAGCGCCGCGGCGGCCTGTGCACGCCGCACCTGTGGCGGGGTGCAGAGCGACACCGCGTCGATCGGCGGCCCCTTCTCCAGCAATTCCTCGATGGTCGCAAAATGCGGCAATCCCGGCAGCGAGGCGTTGCGGCTCGCAACTGCGGCAAGCGTCGCGCCCGGTGTCGCGGCGATCGCGCCGACATGCTGATCGCGCGCAATCTTGCCGAAGCCGACGATGGCGATACGAAGTTCGGTCACGATCCTTCTCCGGATTTCGCGGATGGCAAGGCCTCAGCCGGCGCGGTCTCGATCACCGTACCCTCGTGGCGGCGCATGCCGTTGTGAATGACGTAGACCATCGCCTCCGACGCGCCTTCGGCATCGCCGGCCGCGATCGCATCGACGATCTTCTGGTGCCAGAGCAGCACGGTGTCGCGGTCTTCCGGCTCGACCGGCGCGCTCAGCAGGAACGACGCCCGCAGGGCGGCCTCGATGACATGGCCGATCGAGCGCATGAACAGATTGCCCGATGCGCGCGCCACCGCAACATGAAGCGCGAGGTCGGCGTCGGCAAAGCCGACGGAATCGGAGGCCTCAATCCGCATGCGTTCCATGCTGCGCCTGAGATCAGCGAGGTCCTGCTCCGACCGCTGCGCGGCCGCAAGCATCGCCGCCCGCGGCTCGACCGCGAGACGGATCTCGGCGAGGTCGTTGAGGAAACGCTTGTCGATGCCGGCGTCCAGGTGCCAGGCCAGCACGTCGGCATCGAACATGTTCCAGGCGCCGCGCTCGCGCACGACGGTGCCGACCCGCGCCTTGGTGGTCAGCAGGCCCTTGGCAACCAGCGTCTTCACGCTCTCCCGCAGCACCGGCCGCGACACGCCGAACATCGCAATCATCTCGGCATCACCCGGCAGCCGCGTCCCCTCCGCGTAGCGGCCGGCGATGATGTCGACGCCGATCGAGCGCGCCACTTCCGCGTGGTTGGAATGCGCCCGCCGTGTCGGGATCACCAAGATGCGCGAGGTCATGAGGCTGCTCCTGCACTCCTGGCGACAGGCCGGCGCGCGACCGCGACCAGAGCCTGCTGCAAGGCGATGAACGCGAACAGCAGCACGCCGGTCGCGATCTTGGTCCACCAGCTCGACAGCGTCCCGTCGAAATTGATGTAGGTCTGGATCAGCCCCTGGATCAGGACGCCGAGGAAGGTACCGATCACCGAGCCCTGCCCGCCCGTGAGCAGCGTGCCGCCGATCACGACCGCCGCGATGGTGTCGAGCTCGACCCCGACTGCTGAGAGCGAGTAGCCGGCGCTGGTGTAGAAGGAGAAGACGATGCCGGCGATACCCGCGAGAAAACTCGACAGCATGTAGATCTTCACCGTCATCTTGCCCACCGCAACGCCCATCAGGCTCGCGGTCGCTCGGCTGCCCCCAAGCGCGTAGACATTGGCGCCGAACCGGGTGAGATGCAACAGCAGCGCCCCGCCGATCACGATGAGAAGCATGATGATCGCGATCGCCGTCAGCCGCCCACCGCCAGGTAATCGCAAGGCGAAGTCCGACACGGTGGAATAGACCGGCGCGGTGATCGGCACCGATTCCGTCGAGAGCAGGAAGCTCGCACCGCGTGCGAGGAACATCCCGGCCAGCGTCACGATGAAGGGCGGCAGATCGAAGACATGGATGACCGCGCCCATCGCCGCACCGAACGCCGCAGAGAGCGCGAGGACTGCAACGAAGGCGACGAGCGGCGGCACGCCCCAACGTTCGATCGCGAGCGCAACGAAAACGGTGGTGAAGCCGATCACCGAGCCGACCGAGAGATCGATCCCGCCGGAGATGATAACGAAGGTCATGCCGGTCGCGACGATACCGAGGAAGGCATTGTCGGTGAGGAGATTGCCGACCACGCGGGTCGAGGCGATGTTGGGAAACTGCACGGCGCAGAGGGCGAAGCCTGCGACGAGCACGATTGCCGTGATGAGGACGGGCGGCAGGCCTTTCATGCTTTCGCCCTCCGCAGCCGCGCCGCGATGCCGGCAAGGCCGGGCAGTTTCGGCGATTGCAGCAGCAGCACCGCGAGCACCACTACTGCCTTGACCAGCAAATTGAACTCCGGCGGATAGCCGGACAGCAGGATGCCGGTGTTCATGGTCTGGATGATCAGCGCGCCGAGCACGGCCAGGATGAGGCTGAAGCGGCCGCCGAACAGCGAGGTTCCGCCGATCACCACAGCGAGGATGGCGTCGAGCTCGAGCCAGAGGCCCGCATTGTTGGCATCCGCCCCCATGATGTCGGCCGCCGCGATCACGCCGGCGAGCGCGGCGCAGACACCGCACCAGACGTAGACCGCCAGGATCATCGCGCGTGTGCCGACGCCGGCAAGCTCGCTCGCCCGCGCATTGCCGCCGGTCGCCTCGATGAGCAATCCGAGGGCCGAGCCGCGCACGACCGCGCCGGTGAGGATCAGCATGCCGAGCGCGATTGCGACCGGCACCGGCAGGCCGAGCACTGCACCGTTGCCGAGCCAGACCAGATCGGGCGAGGTAAAGGTCACGATGCGCCCTTCGGTAATGAGCTGCGCGATGCCGCGACCGGCGACCATCAGGATCAGCGTCGCCACGATCGGCTGCATGCCGAGCACGCTGACGAGAAAGCCGTTCCAGAGGCCGCAGAGAAGGCCCGCGCCAAGCGCGGCCGCTAGCACGACGGCCAGGCCGTGACTGTCGGCGAGGCTCGCCGCGATCGCGCCCGAGATCGCCATGACCGCGCCGACCGACAGATCGATGCCGCGCGTGGCGATCACCAGCACCATGCCGAGCGAGAGCAGCGCGACCGGCGTGCCGCGGTTGAGCACGTCGATCAGACTGCCGAACAGCCGGCCATCCTGAAGGCGCAAATCGAAGAATTGCGGCGATACCACCCGGTCGACCGCCAGGATGACGATCAGCGCAAGTATCTGAGCAAGGCCCCGACGCGGCAAGAGCGCAGTCATGCCCGGCCCTCATGCGCTACGGCGGCGGCGCCGTCGGCGGCAATGGCCGCGAGAATGTTGGTGACGTCGATCGCCTCGCCGGTAAGCTCGTCGACATGAGCGCGGTCGCGCAGCACCACCACGCGATCGGAATAGGTCACGATCTCGTCGAGCTCGGAGGAGATCACGAGCAGCGCGAGCCCATCGTCGCAGAGATCGCGGATCAGGCGGATGATCTCGGCATGCGCGCCGACATCGATGCCGCGGGTCGGCTCGTCCAGCACCAACAGCCGCGGCGAGGTCGCGAGCCAGCGCGCCAGCAGCACCTTCTGCTGATTGCCGCCGGACAACAGCCCGACCGGGCGCTCGGGATCGGCCGGGCGGATGTCGAGCATCTTGACGTAGCGGCGCGCGATCTCGTCCTGCTCGCGGCGCGACAATGGCCGGTGCAGGCCGCGCTTGGCCTGGAGCGCCAGCACGATGTTCTCGCGCACCGTGAGATCGGCGACAATGCCGTCGGTCTTGCGTTCCTCCGGGCAATAGCCAAAGCCGTGGCGCACGCCGTCGCGCGGCGTGTGGAGGCGCACCGAGGCACCTTCCACTCTCGCCTGCCCGCGATCGGCACGCTCGGCGCCAAATACCAACCGCGCCGTCTCGGTCCGGCCCGAGCCGAGCAGTCCGGCAAGACCGACGACCTCGCCATGGCGCAGTTCGAGATCAAACGGTGCGACATAGCCGGCCTTGCCGTAATTCTCGAAGCTCGCGCAGACCTCGCGCGCCTGATGTTCGCGCGTTGCCGCGCGGGCACTGGTGGTCTCCGCCAGCTCGCGGCCGAGCATCATCCGAATCAGCTCGAGCCGCGGCAGTGACGCGGTCTCACGCTCGCCGACCAGACGGCCATTGCGCAGCACGGTGATGCGGTCGGAGATCTCGTAGACCTGGTCGAGGAAATGACTGACGAAGACAATGCCGATGCCGCGGCCGGCAAGCTGGCGCATGATGTTGAAGAGGATCTCGACCTCGTGGCGGTCGAGGCTCGCGGTCGGCTCGTCGAGGATCAGCACGCGCGCCGACAGGTCGACGGCGCGGGCGATCGCGGTGACATGCTGCACGGCGACGGAATAGCTGCCGAGCGGCGCGGCGACGTCGATATCGAGGCCGAATCCAGCGAGCAGCGTCTTCGCGCGGCGGCGCATCTCGGCCTCGCGTACGATGCCGAAGCGCATTGGCTGGCGATCGAGGAACAGGTTCTGTGCCACCGAAAGGTTCGGCAGCAGGTTGACCTCCTGGTAGACGGTGGCGATCCCGGCCTGAAGCGCCGCCTTGGCCGAGCGCGGCGCGACCTCCGCGCCGCCGAGCCTGACGATGCCGGCATCGCGCGGAAACACGCCGGTGATCACCTTGATCAGCGTGGATTTGCCAGCGCCATTCTCGCCGAGCAGTGCATGGATCTCGCCCGCGCGAAGCGTGAAGTCGACCTCCTGCAACGCGCGCACCGCGCCAAAGCTCTTGCTGATCCCGCGCACCTCCAGCAAGGACGGAACAGGATCGAGGCTGTTTTCCATCGCGACATCACTCCCACCGGCGCCCGCGGATGACGCGGACGCCCAGCCTATTCGTTCGCTCAGCGGTTTCGAAGGGGATTGCACCACCGTACCCAATCAAATGGCGGTCCGGCGGCGCGTCCCGCCTCAGTAACCGAGGCCCTTCTTGCTGTCGTAGATCTTCTGCGGATCGTCGGCGGCGGTGTAGAGTTTCGAGTCCGTCTGGATCCACTTCGGCGGAACCGCGCCCTTGCCCTTGAAGGCCGCGACGGCGTCGAGCGCGGGGCCCGCCATGTTGGGCGTCAGCTCCACCGTCGCGTTGGCCTCGCCGGCGACCATCGCCTTGAAGATGTCGGGAACCGCGTCGATCGAGACGGTGAGGATGTCCTTGCCGGGCTTGAGGCCGGCTTCCTTCATTGCCTGGATCGCGCCCACCATCATGTCGTCGTTGTGGGCATAAACCGCGCAGATCGACTTGCCGCCGCCTTCGGCCTTGATGAAGCTCTCCATCACCTCCTTGCCCTTGGCGCGGGTGAAGTCGCCGGTCTGGCTGCGCACCATCTTCAGGTTCGGATGCTTGGCGATGGCGGTGTCAAAACCCTTCTTGCGGTTGGTGGCGACGCTGGCGCCGACCGTGCCCTGCAGTTCGACGATGTTGCAGGCCTTGTCGCCGACGGTCTTGGCGAGCCAGTCGCCGGCGACCTCGCCTTCATGCACGCTGTCGGAGGTCACCGCGGTGAGATAGAGCTCCTTGCCGGAGGGATCGATGTCGCGATCGAGCAGCACGACCGGGATTTTGGCCTCCTTGGCTTCCTTCAACACCGCGTCCCAGCCGGTCGAGACGACGGGCGCAAGAAAGATCGCATCGACATTCTGCGCGATGAACGAGCGGATCGCCTTGATCTGGTTCTCCTGCTTCTGCTGGGCGTCAGCGATCTTGAGATTGACCTGGCGCTTGGCGGCTTCCTGCTTGGAGACCGAGGTCTCAGCCGCGCGCCAGCCGGATTCCGATCCGATCTGCGAGAAGCCGATGGTGAGCTGGGCCGCGCTGGCCGGCAGCGCGAGCAGCAACGCACCCGTGGCGGTTGCCGCAAAAAGGGCTTTGAGGATCATCAGGCGTGTCTCCCAAGAGTCGTCTTGTGTTATCCCGGGCGCCCATTGGTATCATGGCACCCGCAGACCGCCCCTTGGGGGCGGCGGGAGACACTATTTCATGGAAGTTTGGTTCCGTATAGTCATATTATTTTACTATTTGCACGGAAAGCACGCGAAGGCGGATTGGGCCATCATATGACACGCCAAGCGCGATTTTGTTCCACTGGTGCAACGCGAGGATGAAGGAAAATATGTGCGCGGCCGATCCCTCGAGACGCCCGCTGTTGGCGGGCTCCTCAGGATGAGGTCGAGTTTCGCGGTGAAATCCTGGACCCTCATGGTGAGGAGCGCCGCTTGCGGCGCGTCTCGAACCATGAGGCCGTAGGCGATGGCCCGGCCGCAAGCTAAGCGAAGAGAAACGAAGCCGGCGCTAGATCAGCTTCCGCTGCGCGAGATTCTTCATCAGCGCGCCGATGCCGAACGTCCAGGGTTCGCACTCATCGCTGCCGCGCATGCGGTTGACGAGCTTGCCCAGCTGAGGCGCCGCGATCGTGACGATGTCGTCGCGCTTGTGAGTGAAGCCCTGTCCGGGCGCATCACGGTCCTCGACCGGCGCGAACATCGTACCGAGGAACAGCACGAATCCATCCGGGTATTGATGCACCTTGCCGATGGTCTGCGCGACGAGGTCGGTCGGATCGCGGCTGATCTTGCTGATCGAGGAGTGGCCGTTGAGAACAAAGCCGTCCTGGCCTTTCACGTTCAGGCTGATGTCGAGCTTGCGCGCGTCGTCGAGCGTGAAGCTGTCATCGAACAGGCGCAGCAGCGGGCCGATGGAGCAGGACGCATTGTTGTCCTTGGCTTTCGACAGCAGCAGCGCCGAACGGCCCTCGAAGTCGCGCAAATTGACGTCGTTGCCGAGCGCACCGCCGACGATCTTGCCGCGGCTCGAGACGAACAGCACGAGTTCAGGCTCCGGATTGTTCCAGGTCGATTTCGGATGCAGGCCAGCATCCATGCCAGTGCCGACCGAGGAGAGGACCGGCGCCTTGCTGAAGACCTCGGCATCCGGACCGATGCCGACCTCGAGATACTGGCTCCAGGCGTTCTGCTCGATCAGCACCTGCTTCAGCCGCATCGCCTGGTCCGAGCCCGGCTTGAGCTTTGACAAATCGTCACCGATGAGCCGCGTCACCTCCTTGCGGATGGCTTCCGCCGAAGCCTGATTGCCCTTCGCGCGCTCCTCGATCACGCGCTCCAGCATCGAGATGGCGAAAGTGACGCCGGCGGCCTTCAGCGCCTGGAGGTCAACGGGCGCGAGCAACCACGGCTTTTGCCGGTCACGCAGGTCCGGCGGCGTGTTGGCCACGATCGCCTCGAGATCGCCGATGCGCTCGCCCTTGGTCGCAGCGAGAGCCTTGGCCGGATCGTCTTCCTCGCAGAGTGCGCTGATCGTCGGAAATTTCGCGGTGACGTCGAACACGCCGTCGCCGCGCACGGCGACCACGGCCGGACCATTCGCCTGCGGCAGCCAGACGCGCCCTGCCAGCGATCCCCGTGTTCCATCCTCGGGGAGAAGGTCCTTAACAGTCAGTGTCGTCATGGCCGCGCCCTCGCTGCTTCTTGGACCGGCCGCGCTCGCTCGGCGACGCGGACCAATCCGGTTGGCGAAGACCAATAAACGTCTGGCTCTGGAAGTCCAGAGCGGTGGCTACGACCCTGCCCGCGCCTTTCGGGCTGCGATCTGCTGCAGCGCCCAGCGCGCGTTCTTGCGCACGTCGGGATCGGGATCGTCGGCAATGACCGCCAGGAATGCCTCGCCGTCGGGATGGGCGATCTCGCCGAGCGCGGCGGCCGCTTCTTTCCGCAAGTTCGCCTGGTCGTGGTTGATGCAGTTGCCGATCGGGCGCACCGCGCGCTCGATCTTCATCTTGCCGAGGCTGCGGATCGCCCTCAGCCGCACCTGCCAGAACTCGTCAGCGAGCGAGCCAATGAGCTGGTCGGCGGCGAGCGCACCATTGACGTTGAGCCCCAGCGTCTCGGCCGCCATCTCGCGGACCATCCAGTCCGCGTCCTTCAGCGCGCGCGTGATCGTCTCCGCCGCCGGCTTCATCTGCGAGAAGGCCAGCGCGCTCACCGCGGCGCGGCGCACATGCGCGTCGGGGTCGTTGATCAGCGCGGTCAGCGCAGGGATCGATTCTTCCAGCTTGAGGAAGCCGATCACGCCGATCGCCTGTACGCGCACGGCGGCGTCCGCATCCTGGAGCGCTTCCAACGCCGGCTTCAGCGTGTCCTTGCGCCGCAGCTCCTTCAGCGCGCGCAAAGCGCCCATGCGGACGAAGGCGTGGGCGTGCTTGACCAGCGGCAGGATGATTTCGGCGCAGGCGGGATCCTTGAACTCGGCCATGCTGTCGGCCGCGGCCGCCGCGACGATTCTTTCGGGGTCTACCAGCAGCTTGACCAGCGCGCTCGCCGCTTCCGGCCCGTCGAACTCGCCGAGCGCCATCGCGACCTGCTGGCGCACGCCGGCATCGGGATCGGACACCATGTTGGCGAGATGGCCGACCGCGGCGGGATCACCGGAATGGCCGAGCGCGATGATGGCGACGCGGCGCTCGGCAGGATCGGCGGCCTGCAAGCGCTCGTCGGCATCGTCGAGGTCGTCATAGGATTCGAACGGGCTCGACATGCTCACCTCAGCAGATAGGGAATGTTGACGGTGACGGCGCCGGTCGGGCAATCCGCCTCGCAGGGCATGCAGTACCAGCACTCGTCATAGGCCATGTAGGCCTTGCCGGTCATGTCGCTGATGCGGAGCACGTCGAGCGGACAGACATCGACGCATACCGTGCAGCCTTTGTCGGCGATGCATTTGGCGTCGTCGACCACCACCGGCACCGATGTCTGATAGGAAGCGAGAGGCATCGTCAATCTCCTGTTGGCTGGTGTTGCGGTGGATCAGGCTCTGGCGCGGATGCGCTGCTTGTCGTAGAGGTCCTTTTCGTCGTCGGCGATCGGCACGACGTATGGCTCCACGGCGCGCTTCTCGCTGGTCATCCTGCCGTCCTGCTTGCTGAGCAGGGTGTGGCAGAACCAGTTCTCGTTGTCCTTCTCCGGGAAATCCGTGCGCCAATGGTAGAGGCCCCAGCGGCTCTCCTCGCGGTAGAGCGAGGCATGCGCGGCCATGTCGGCGCAGTCCATGATCGACTGCACTTCGAGCGCGCGCAGCAATTCGTGCGCGTTGCGGGCGATCATGCGCTCCTGCATGTCCTCGCGCACCTCGGCGAGACGGCGCATGCCGAGCTCGTATTTGCGGGTGACCTTCGGTGGCTGGAGATAGTCGTTGACTAGGCGACGGGTCTTGTACTCGACCTGGTTCGGCGGAATGCCGTCCTCGCGCTTGGTCGGCGCCATCACGCGATCGCGCTCCTTGGCGACATCGGCTGCGTCGAACTCCGCAAAGCCGTGGCTGTCGGCGAACTCCATCGCATCGATGCCGGCGACCGAGCCGTTGGTGAAGGCGCCCAGCATGTAGTTGTGCGGCACGCTCGCCATGTCGCCGGCGGCATAGAGGCCGGGCACGGTGGTGCGCGCGTTGTCGTCGACGAACACGCCGGAGGCGCTGTGGCCGGAGCAGAAGCCGATCTCGGAGATGTGCATCTCGATCGACTCGCTGCGGTAGTCGACCCCGCGCCCCTGCTGGAACAGGCCGCGCGTCGGCCGCTCGACCTTGTGCAGCGTGGATTCGATCTCAGAGATCGTGTCGGGGTGGAGATGCTTGAGCTGGAGAAACACCGGGCCCTTGCCGGACAGCAGCTCGTTATAGAACTCCAGCATCATCTGGCCGGACCAGTAGTCGCATTCGATGAAGCGCGAGCCCTCGTTGTTGGCGGTGTAGGCGCCGAAGGGACCGGCGACATAGGCGCAGGCCGGACCGTTATAATCCTTGATCAGGGGATTGATCTGGAAGCATTCGAGGTTCGCGAGCGCCGCGCCCGCGTGATAGGCCATGGCATAGCCGTCGCCGGAATTGGCGGCGTTCTCATAGGTGCCGAACATGTAGCCCGAGGTCGGCAGTCCCAAACGGCCGGCCGCGCCCATGCACAGAATCACGGCTTTGGCCTTGATGACGAGCATCTCGGCAGTGCGGGTGTTGACGCTGATCGCACCGGCAATGCGGCCGTCAGCCGATTTCAGCAGCCGCGTCGCCATGTAGCGGTTCGAGATCAGGATGCGGGCGCGGCGGAGCTGGCGGTAGAGCGCCTTCTTCACGGTCTCGCCATTCGGCATCGGCAGGACGTAGGTGCCGATGTGGTGCACCTTCTTGACGGCATAGTCGCCGTTCTCGTTCTTCAGGAAGCGGATGCCAAAACTGTCAAGCTCCTCGATGATCTCAAAGCAGTTCTGCGCGTATTTATAGACCGCCTTCTGGTCGACGATGCCGTCGTTGGCGATGGTGATTTCCTTGGTGTACTGCTCCGGCGTCGCGTAGCCGGGGATGACGGCGTTGTTCAGCCCGTCCATGCCCATCGAGATCGCGCCGGAGCGCTTGACGTTGGCCTTTTCGAGCAGGACGACGTTGGCCTTCGGGTTCTTCAGCTTCGCCTTCAGCGCCGCCATCGGGCCGGCCGTGCCGCCGCCGATGACCAGCACATCGCAGGAAACCTCCGAAAGTCCGTCGACGATCTGATCTAATGCCATCGCTTGCTCCTGGTTCGCCGAAACGTCCGACGCCTTTGCATCAGATTTGTTCAGCTGGCTTTCCGGCGATAGCAATTAGTTGTCGCCGGAGAGCGATTTGCCCCTCACCGCTCCACGAAAGCCTTTTCGATCACGAAATGGCCGGGCTGACTGTGATTGCCCTCGACGAAACCGCGCGCGGAAAACATCGCGTGGAGATCGTCGAGCATCGCGGGGCTGCCGCACAGCATGATCCGGTCGGTGTCGCGGTCGAGGCCGGATTGCCCGACGTCGTCAAAGAGCTGGTTGGAGGCGATCAAATCGGTGATGCGGCCGCGGTTGCGGAACGGCTCGCGGGTGACCGTCGGGTAATAGGCGAGCTTGTCGCGGATCAGCGGGCCGAAGAATTCGTGATTGCGCAGGTTGTCGACGAGATGCTCGCCATAGGCGAGTTCGGAGATATGGCGGCAGCCATGGGCGAGCACGATGGTCTCGTAGTTTTCGTAGACGTCGGGGTCCTTGATCAGGCTCGCGAACGGCGCGAGCCCCGTGCCGGTCGAGAGCAGCAAAAGACGCTTGCCGGGAATGAGATTGCCGGTGATCAGCGTGCCGGTCGCTTTGCGGCCGACCAGGATGATGTCGCCTTCCCTGATCTTCTGGAGACGCGAGGTGAGCGGGCCGTCCTGCACCTTGATCGAGAAGAACTCGAGAGCCTCCTCGTGGTTGGCGCTCGCCATGCTGTAGGCGCGCATCAACGGCCGGCCGTCGACCTCGAGCCCGATCATCGCGAACTGGCCGTTCTGGAAGCGAAAGCCGGGATCGCGCGTCGCGGTGAAGCTGAACAGGGATTCAGTCCAGTGCCTGACCGACAGAACTGTTTCCTTCTGAAAAGCGCTCATCCTTCGTCTCTCCTTCCTTCGCGATAGGCCGCAAAGTTTCGGAGAGACGGAATTCCGGCAATGCCGAACTGAAAATCCCGGTCGATTAGTTTCACATTTCGCGGGCGATGACTGAAGAGAAGGCAGCACGGCGCAGTCGATCACCTGCGCCCCGGCAATTAGTTGCTATCGCCGTCGCTGCATGACGCCGTAGAGAGGAATCGGAGGTTCGTCATGACCATGACCGCATTGGTGGCGCCGACGGTGACCGACTATCGAGCGAGCGCAGATCTCGCCTCGCTCGTCGTACGCACGACGGAAGATGCCGAGCTGAGCCTGTCCGCCGAGCAGCTCCGTCTCTCCTGCAAATGCGCCCACTGCACCCGCGCCCGCTTCGACGGCCGCTTCCCCGAGCGCTTTCCGGATATCGCGATTACCGAGATCGGCGACCTCGGCTACGGGCTGAACATCTCGTTTTCGGACGGGCACAACCGGGGGATCTATCCGAAGCCGTATCTGCTGAGTTTGGCGGGGCGCTAGTCCAGCAACCCCAAAGCCGGCGAAACGGCAGCTACAAATTCCGCTGTCATTCCCCGCGAAAGCGGGGAATCCAATACGCTGCGACCCATCCGTATCCCACCGCTTTCTCTGGAATACTGGATCGCCTGATCAAGTCGGGCGATGACGGCGGAGTGAATGGCGGCGGCTTGCCACAAACGCGCCCCCGGGTGCTCACCCGCCCCACTCCCATCTGGCACGGACATTGCTCCTCTTTAGAACGATTTGAACTTCCGGAGGCGGATGATGTTGCAGGCGACCAATGTGGTTCGCGGGACTGTTCCACCGGCAGTCCGGCCCGCCGGCAGTTCCTCGCTGCTGCTCACGGAGAACCAGCAATGGATCGGCGGACCGCCGCCGCTGATGGACAAGCTCAGCCAGCGCGAGCGGGAGCTGGTACTCAAGCAGGGCCGCCGCAAGGTCCTTAACCGCGGCCAGACGCTGTTCAGCCAGGGCGGCAAGCACGACGGCATCTGGCTGATCGAGAGCGGCCGCATCCGTGTGTTCTATACGTCCCCGCTCGGCCGCGAGATTACGCTGGCCTACTGGCATGTCGGCAATTTCGTCGGCGGGCCCGAAGTGTTCGAAGGCACCGTGCATCAATGGTCCGGCGTTGCGTCCAGCAATTGCAGCGTCGTTCACCTTCCCGGAAGGGAGCTGCGCACGCTGGCCGCGGAGATCCCGAACCTTGCCATCGGTCTCATCGAAGGCCTGACCTTCAAGGGCAAATGCTATTCGGCGCTGGCGCAGATGCTGGGAACGCGCTCGATTACACAGCGACTTGCGCATCTGCTCCTGCATCTCGTCGAGCTCTACGGCGTCGCGGATGCCGACGGCACCGTGATCGCCGCCGCCTTCACCCATGCCGACATCGCCCACATGGTGGGCGCCACCCGGCAATGGGTCACGATCAGCCTGAAGCGCATGCAGGAGAAGGGAATCGTCGTGACCAAGCGCTCGCAGGTCGTGGTGTGCCGGCCGGACGTCCTGGAGGAGATGCGCGGCCAGGCATCTGACTAAAGGGCGGGCGACTAACGCGGATGCCCATGCAAGCGGCTCTAAAGTGCAGGATTGCCCAAGGAGTATGCAGTCAGCTTTTCCCGGCAACTAATCGACTGCGGCGGTAAATCCGGATTTGCCCTGCCAACGCCCTCGCCCAATCATGGCAACCACAGCACATCCAACCGAATGAGGATGAGAATGGTCCGCCATCTTCCCACACTCTCGATCGCGATGTCGGTGACGTCGCTGGCGCTATTCCTGGCGCAGCCGGCCTCGGCGGAAACCGTCACGCTCGGCATCGGAACGCAGGACACCACAACCAACACGGTGACCGCCGGCGTCGTCATCCGGCAGCTGCATCTCCTCGAAAAATACCTGCCGAAGGACGGCAAATACGCCAACATCAAGTTTGAGCTGGAGTGGCAGAATTTCACGTCTGGCCCGCCCGTCACCAATGCGATGATGGCGAACAAGCTTCAGATCGGCATGATGGGCGACTATCCGCTGATCGTGAACGGCTTCACCTTCGAGAGCAATCCTGAAAGCAAGAGCCGCCTGATCGGCGTTGCCGCCTACAGCCTCTCCGGCTCCGGCAACGGCATCGTCGTCCACAAGGATTCGCCCTACTACGATCTCGCCGATCTCAAGGGCAAGCTCGTCAGCGTGCCCTTCGGCTCCGCCGCGCACGGCATGGTGCTGAAGGCGATGCAGGACCGCGGCTACGCGTCCGACTTCTTCCAGCTCGTCAGCCAGAGCCCCGAGGTCGGCTCGACCAATCTCCAGGAGAAGAAGATCGACGCCCATGCCGACTTCGTCCCCTTCGCCGAGCTGCTGCCGTTCCGCGGCTTCGCGCGAAAAATCTTCGACGGCGTCGAGACCAATCTGCCGACCTTCCACGGCATCGTGGTCCGCACCGACTTCGCGGAAAAATATCCGGAAGTCGTCGTTGCCTACATGAAGGCGTTGATCGCCGCCAACCAGTGGCTGCACGAAGATCCGAAGCTCGCCGCCGAGAAGATCCAGGAATGGACCGGCATCAGCAAGGAAGTCGTCTACATCTTCCTCGGCCCCGGCGGCAACATGACGACCGATCCCACGATCAAGCCGGCGCTGATCGATGCGGCGACAACCGACGTCAAGGTGCTGCAGAATCTAGGCCGCATGAAGGAGTTCGATCCGAAGAAATGGGTCGACGATAGCTACATCCGCAAGGCTTATGCCGAGATGAAGCTGGACTACGACGCGCAGCTCGGCAGCACTGAGAACTATGAAATCTCGGGCGAGGACAGCTTCTGCAAGAAGCCGATCGCCGATCCGCGCAAGGCCGGCGAGGTCTGGGTCGACGATACTGGCATCATGCCGTTTGCGTCCGCGGCCTGCACGCTCGGCGCCTATGCCGACTACAAGGCGAAGGGGAAGAAGATCAACGTCGCCTATGTCTTCGACACCACCCGCGGCATCAAGCTGTTCGCCGACCAGGCCTTCTTCGCGGTCGGCAATGGTGACGTCGCACCGTTCCTGCTGAAGAAGGACGCCGAAGCCTACGCCGCGAAGACCAGCGGCAAGGTGCTGGGCTTCGATGACGCGGTGAAGGCGGCGGTCGGCGGAGGCAAGACGTGAGCAGTCCCGCCCTCCTCAGACATTCCGAGGACAGCATGCCAGCAGCGCCTGCGATCGCAGAGGCGGG
>NZ_LUUB01000051.1:0-149915 GCF_001641635.1 Bradyrhizobium centrolobii | reverse complement strand
CCCGCCACGCCGCCCTCTCTCGGCGCGCTCGCCGCGCGCTGGTACCGGCTCAACCAGGATCGTTTGCGCGCGACCGCGATCGGGATCGTCTCGCTGCTCGCTTTCCTCCTGGTCTGGCACCTGCTCACGACCTACCGCGTCGTGTTCTTCGTGCGCTTCACCAACGTGCCCTCGCCGCTGGCGGTCTATGCGAGCTTCACCAAGGCGATCCACGATCCCAAATTCCTGATGCACATCCTGCTCAGCTGCCGGCGCATCTTCATCGGCTTCTCGCTCGCGGCCGTCGTCGGTGTGCCGCTTGCCCTGATCATGGGCCGCTTCAAGCTGGTGCATGAGGTGATCTTTCCGGTGACGGAGGTGCTGCGGCCGATCCCGGCGATCGCCTGGGTGCCGATGGCGATCATGCTGTGGCCGACCAACGAGCAGAGCATCGTCTTCATCACCTTCCTCGGCTCGTTCTTCCCGATCCTGGTCAACACGCTGCACGGCATGTCGCTGGTCGATCCCGTGCTGGTGCGCGCCGCGCAATGTCTCGGCGCGCGCGAGCGCTCGATCTTCCGCGAAGTGTATTTTCCGGCCTCGCTGCCGCACATCTTCACCGGCCTCACCATCGGCATGGGCGTCGCCTGGGTGTCGCTGATCGCGGCCGAGATGATCTCGGGTCAGTACGGCATCGGCTACTTCACCTGGGAAGCCTATTCGCTGGTCCAGTATGCCGACATCGCGCTCGGCATGATCGCGATCGGCGTGCTCGGCCTCGGGTCGAGCCTGCTGATCCGCGGCGCCGGGCACCTCGTGATGCCATGGAGATCAAAATGAGCGGGATCGCGACCAGCGCACCAAAGGGGCATATCGAGGTCAGGAACTTCTCGCTGAGCTACGAGACCATCGATGGCGCGGTCCAGGCCGTCACCGACACCCACATCCACGTGAAGCCGGGCGAATTCGTCTCGATCGTCGGACCGTCGGGCTGCGGCAAGTCGACCTTCCTGAATGCGGTGGCGGGCTTTCTCAAACCCACGACCGGCACCATCACGGTCGACGGCGAACGCGTGAGCGGCCCCAGCGCCGAGCGCGGCATGGTGTTCCAGCAATATTCGCTGTTTCCGTGGAAGACGGTGCGGGAGAACGTCGAGTTCGGCCTGAAGATGCGCGGCATGCCGCGCTCGCAGCGGGAGCGCGCCGCGCGTACCCTGCTCGGGCTCGCCGGGCTCGAGGCGTTTGAGAAGCACTATCCAGAGAAGCTCTCCGGCGGCATGAAGCAACGCGTCGGCATCGTGCGCGCGCTCGCGACGGGCCCGAAGGTGCTGCTACTGGACGAGCCCTTCGGCGCGCTCGACGCGCAGACCCGCGTCATCATGCAGCAGATTCTCACCAACATGTGGCAGCGGCTGAAGATCTCGGTGCTGTTCGTCACCCATGACATCGACGAGGCGATTTTCCTCTCCGATCGCGTCTACTGTATGACCGCGCGCCCCGGCTCGATCAAGGCGGAAATCCCGATTCCGCTGGAGCGCCCGCGGCAGCAGTCGATGATGATGTCGTCCGAGTTCCTGGCACTACGTCGCGGGCTGATGTCGCTGATCCGCGAGGAGAGCCTGAGGGCGATGGGCGGCGAGATCAACGATTTGGGCATGCAGGGCCTCAACATCGAGTTGCACGGCCATTCGCTGGCGGATGTGATCTAGGCGGAGCCAGCGCTCTCGCACCTTGCGGGCTCTCTTCCCTTCTCCCCTCGTGGGAGAAGGTGGCATAGGCGGCCTTAGGCCGCCGTTCTTAAGAGAACGCCGAAGCGAAGCTTCGGCTATGGCGCCGGATGAGGGGTCCTATCCGCGCGTTCACTGCAACAGATCTATTCGCGGATAGAACCCCTCACCCGGCTTCGCGCTCTGCGAAGCCACCCTCTCCCACAAGGGGAGAGGGTGCACCGCGCTTGCGGCGCGATCACTCACTTGAACCAGTGCACCAATCCGATGCTGATCGCCAGCAGCAGCAGCAGCGAGAGCGTCACCGCGGCTGTCACCCTGCCGCCGACATTGGCGAGCACGCGCACGTCGACACCCAAGCCTAATGCGGCCATGGACACCACGGTGAGGAAGCTGGTGATCTTCGTCACCGGTCCCACCACGGTGGCCGGCACGATCTCGAGCGAGCGCAAGGTCGCGAGTGCGAGGAAGCCCAGGATGAACCAGGGCACGAGGCGGAAAAATCCGACATGGGTCTTCTTGGCGCCGGTCTGCCAGCGCGAGGCGACGAGCGACAGGCCGACGACGACGGGACCCAGCATCAACACGCGCATCAGCTTCACCAACGTACCGATTTGCGTAGAGACCAGGCCGGCCGGCACCGTCGCCGCCAGCACCTGCGGCACCGCGTAGACGGTCAGACCAGCGAGGATACCGTATTGCGTAGCCGACAGTTGCAATAGCGGGATCAGCAGCGGCAGGCCGAGCACCATCATCACGCCGAGGATCGCCGTGAAGGAGATCGAGGATGCGATCTCGTCATTGTTGGCGCCGATGATCGGCGCCACGGCCGCGATCGCCGAGTTGCCGCAGATGGAGTTGCCGCAGGCGATCAGGATCGACAACCGCGTCGACAGGCCGAGCAGGCGACTGAGGCCGAAGGAGATGCAGAGTGCGATCACGACGACTGCCGCGATCGATGCCAGCAACGCGATGCCCGAGGCCGCAATCGCGGCAAAACTGATGGAGGCGCCTAACAGCATCACCGCGACTTCAAGGAGTTGCTTGGCGCTGAAGGCAATGCCGGTCTGCCAGCGCGGCGCGGGCTTCCAGAAGCTGCGCACGGCCATGCCGAGCAGGATCGCCATCACCAGCGCCTCGACATAGGGATGCTCGAACAGGCCCAGCTCCGCCCGCTCGAGCAGGGCCGAGACGCCGGCCAGGGCAATGCAAAGGAGGATGCCGGGAATCAGCGCGAGGATGCGGCTTACGGCAGTCGCCGGCTTGGCGTCGGCCGGGCTGGATGCTTGATTCTGCGACACAAATCTCTCCCAGAGGAGAAGGATTTATACGCAGGGCTGCTCGATAGGGAAATAAGTTTTCGACATATCAGGGCCGAGGGAAGTTCTGTCCTCAGGCCGTGATGGTGACTCAGAAGATGAGGCTCTTGGCGAGCGAAGCGACGCGGCTGAAGCCGTCATAAATGCCGGGCTCGAAGAAGGCCGCGCGCGCGAACACGATAGCCGCGACCAGCGACCAGAACAGGCCCGTGCCGGCCCGCAGCAGATACTTTGACGCACGCGACTGCGGCTGGGCGTCCGTCGCGGACACCAGGCGCTCGCCGAAGGGTTCAAATCCAGTGCGTTCCATGGCTGGGCCAATCCATCAATTTCTGACGGAAATGTCGTCGTTTCGGCTCAAAACGGCAATGGAAGCGATTGGCTTTTTTGCCCGTCGGAGGGGAAACTCCTTCCGCCGGGCGAACCTGCGGCAATAGTTTTCTTCTTTGGGCCGATTGGGGACCGGCGCCCCGGCTAAAGGGCCAGATAACGGCGCCGGATGGCGTCGTTCGCCTTGAGATCCTCGATGCCGGCGGCATAGACGATCTGGCCCTTGTCGATCACCGTGGCGTGGCTCGCAAGCCCTAAGCAGAAGTGCATGTTCTGCTCGGCGATCAGCACGGTCGATCCGATGCTCCGGAGTTGCCGCAAGAGCTCGCCGATCCGCTGCACAATGATCGGTGCAAGCCCCTCGCTCGGCTCGTCGAGCAGCAAGAGCGCCGGATTGCCCATCAGCGTGCGCGCGATCGCGAGCATCTGCTGCTCGCCGCCGGAAAGTCGTCCGGCGATGCGGTGGCGCAGCGGCTCCAGCAGCGGGAAGACCTCATAGATGCGCCTGATCGGCCATTCGTCCTGGCCGTCCGGCCCGCGCTTTTTGCCGATGACGAGATTGTCCTCAACGGTGTGCTCCGGAAAGATCTGGCGATCCTCCGGCACGAAGCCGAGGCCGGCGCGCGCGATGGTGTGCGGCTTGAGACCGGAGATCACCGTGCCGCGCAGCCTGATCCTGCCGCGCCGCGGCGGCGCCAGACCCATGATCGCCTTCATGGTCGTCGACTTGCCGGCGCCGTTGCGTCCCAAGAGCGCCATGGTCTCGCCCTGCCGCACCGACAGGCCGACGCCGAACAGGATCTGGCTCGTGCCGTAGTAGACATCGAGATCGGCGACTTCGATGATGGCTGCACTCATGCGGCCGCTCCCGCATGTTCGGTGCCGAGATAGGCCTCGATCACGGCACTGTTGTTGCGGATCTCGTCGGGCGTGCCGGTCGCGAGGATGCGGCCGTAGCAGAGCACGACGATCTTCGGCGCGATCTTGAACACGATGTCCATGTCGTGCTCGATGAAGACGACGGTGATCTTCTGGCTCTCCCAGAGCTCGCGCACCTTGTCGATCATGCGCCAGCGCTCCTCCGGGCCCATGCCCGCAGTCGGCTCGTCCAGCAGCAAAACCTTCGGCTCGAGCACCAGCGCGAGCGCGATGTCGAGCAGCTTCTGGTCGCCATGCGACAACGTCGCCGCAGTGCGGTTGCGTTTTCCCGCGAGGCCGAGCAGCTCCATCACGTGCTCGGCGCGATCGCGCGTCTCCGGCAACGGAAAGCGCTTGTGCAGCACCGCGGAGGTGCGCTGATCGGCGCTGACGGCAGCGAGCATGGTTTCCTGCACGGTGAGCGAGCGGAAGATGCTGGCGACCTGGAACGCGCGGCCGATGCCGTGACGGACGATCTCCGGCGGCGAGCGTCCGGCAAGGTCAACGCCGTCGAGCAGCACTTGCCCTGCATCCGGCCTCAGCGCGCCGGTGATCAGGTTGAAGAAGGTGCTCTTGCCCGCGCCGTTCGGGCCGATCACGGCGGTCAGCGAGCCATCGGGGAAGTCGAGCGTGACGTCGTTGGTCGCTTTCACGCCGCCGAAGGATTTTGCGAGGTTGCGGATCTGAAGCATTGCTAGCGCCCCTCGCCCGCCTCGCGCCGGTGCGCGAACCACTCGGCGACGAAATCCAGCAGGCCTTTGCGCAGGCCCAGCGCGAAGAACAGGATGACGATTCCGAGCACGATGCCATGATACTCGGTGAATCGCGTGACGGTGTCGTTGAGCAGCAGCAGAAGCACGGTGCCGACCATCGGCCCCAGGAAGGTCGAGACACCGCCGAGCATGTTGATGAAGATGCCCTCGCCCGAGATCGTCCAATAGGCGAACTCCGGATAGGCGCCGGAGACGAACAACGCCATCACCATGCCGCCCATCGACGCGAACAGCGCCGCCAGCACGAAAATGGTGAGTTTTGCGCGCCAGACGTCGATGCCGAGGAAGCTCGCGCGCGCCGCGTTGTCGCGGATCATGCGCAGCGTATAGCCGAACGGCGATTGCGCGATCTGACGCATCGCCAGCAGGCCGAGGATCAAGAGCGCGCAGCTCGCAACATAGAGATGGATGTGGTTGGAGAGGTCGACGCCGAGGAAGACGGGCCGCGGAATGCCGCCGCGCAGGCCCTGATCGCCGCCGGTGAAGGACGCCCATGACAGGATGGTCGAGTGGATCAACATCTGGAAAGCGAGCGTGACGAACGCGAAATAGATCTCCTTCAGCCGCACGCAGATCGCGCCGATGACAGCGGCGACCACCGCCGTGATCGCCAGCGTCGCGACGAAGGCGATCGGGATCGGCACGCCGAGCCGCTGCATGATCAGGCCAAAGCTGTAGGCGCCCAGGCCAAAGAACATGCCGTGGCCGAACGAGGTCAGGCCGGTATAGCCGACCAGCAGATTGAGCGAGGTCGCAAACAGTCCGTAGGCCGAGCAGCGGATGACGAAATCGAGCAGCGCCTTGCTGCCGGTGAACAGCGGCAGGCTCGCCAGCACGGCGAAGGCGATCAGCGCGATCAGGATATCGCGATAGCGTTCCCAAACCGTCGTGACGCCGCGCCCTGGCACCAGTGTCTCCGCGCGGCCGGCCTCCAGCTCGGTCATGCCGCCTCCTTGCCGAACAGGCCGGTGGGCTTGGAGACCAGCACGATCACCATGAAGAGATACATCAGGCCTTCGGTGAACAGGGGAAAGCCGAGCGAGCCGAACGAGCGGATCAGGCCGAGCAGCAAAGCGCCGATCAGCGCGCCCAGGATCGAGCCCATGCCGCCGATCACGGTGACGATGAAGGATTCGATCAGCACCGAGAATCCCATGCCCGGGGTCAGCGAGCGGACCGGCGCCGCAAGCGCGCCGGCCAGCCCCGCGAGCATGCCGCCGAGCGCGAACACGCCGCCATAGATCAGCCCGGTGTTGATGCCGAGCGCGGACACCATGCCGGGATTATGCGCAGCGGCGCGGATCACCTTGCCTATGCGGCTGCGCGAGAGGCCGATGCCGAGCACGACGGCCGCGGCGAGCGCGACGCCGATCAGCAGCAGGTAGTAAGGCGGCACCACGCCGCCGGCGATGAACAGCGGCATCACCTGGAACGCGGCCGGCATGCCCATCGACCTGAATTCCGGCCCCCAGATGATCCGCACGACATCGTCGAAGATCAGCACGAAAGCGTAGCAGACGAGGAGCTGCATCAGGACATCAGCGCCATAGACGCGGCTCATGAAGACGCGCTCGAAGATCAGGCCGAGGATCGCGGTGCCGGCCGCGCCGCAAAGCATCGCCAGCGCAAAACTGCCGGTGAGCTGATAGGCCGTCATCGCAAAGTAGGCGCCGAACATGTAGAAGGCGCCGTGGCTGAAATTGACGACCTTGAGCACGCCGAAGATCAGCGTCAGCCCGACCGCCACCAGGAACAGCAGCATGCCGATGATGAGGCCGCTGGTGGTTTGCGTCACCAGGCAGGCAGAACTGGAGAGGCAGCCGGCAAGCGCGTCGAGATCCACGGGAGCACTTTCATTGTGGCGCGCCAAAATCGGCGCGGAAAAACAAATGAAGCAGGCGGAGGCGATCGTGCGCCTCCGCCGCGCGCGCGATCAGGTGTAGCCCTTGCTCTTCTTCCACTCGGCTTCGAGCTCGAAGATGGTCTTCCAGTCGCCGGCCTTGACCTCCGGCACGTAGGGCTCCTGCGGGATCGTGGTGCCCCAGCCGATGGCGTAGCCGACGAGCGTGTGGTCCTCGGCGCGCATGGTCACGGTGCCGTCGGCGCCGAACGGGCACTTGATCGTAAGACCAGCCAGTGCTTCCGCAAGCTTCTTGCCGTCAGCGGAGTTCGCCTTCTTCGCGGCTTCTGCCATCAGCATGACCGCGGTCGCGTTCTCCCACGACCAGTTGGTCGGATATTCGTTGTACTTCGCCTTGTAGGCGTCGCCCCACGCCGCATTCTCCGGCGTCCCCGGAAACGTCTTGATGTAGCGGTTGCCGGAGTGGATGCCCTTGGGCAGGTTCTTCACCACGGTGAGCGCGGTGTAGTCGGCCATGTTGACCGCGAAAACCTCCATCTGGCCGAACATCGCGTAGATGTTGGCCTGGTCGATATAGGAGGTGAGATCGCCGCCCCACAGGCAGGAATAGAGTGCCTGCGGTTTCGCTTGCAGGATCTTCGTCACCACCTCGGTGTAGTCCGGCTGGAACAGTTTTGGCCAGGACTCGCTGATGATCTCGACGTCTGGCGCAAAACGCTTCAGATACAGCGTGAACTCGGCCGTCGTGTCGCGGCCATACGCGTAGTCTGGCGAGCACGTCGCCCACTTCTTCAGGCCCTTGGCCTTGGCGATCGCGGCCGCATAGCTGCCGCCGACGATGGAATCGTGCACGCCCTGGCGCGCGGTCCGGAAGGCGTTCGGAATATGCTGCTTAGGGTCCGCGGTCAGCGCCGAGGTCTCCGAATTGGTGTGGATGCAGAACACGCCGAGATCGCGCGCGACCTCGTGCACTGCGAAGGCGCCGGAGGAAGCTTCCGCATCGATCAGCAACTCGCAGCCATCGGTATTGACGAGCTCGCGCGCGACGCGCGCGGCTTCCTGCGGCTGTCCCTTGGAGTCGCGGATCACCATCTCGATCTGGCGGCCCGCGAGGCCGCCCGCGGCGTTGACCTTCTCGACCTCGAGCATCACGGCATTGCGCGACGACGTGCCGAGCTGCGCCACGCGGCCCGACAGAATTGTCGGCATGCCGATCTTGATCGTCTTGGCCTGGGCGCGCGCCACCCAAGGCGCGGCAACAGTCATCGCACCGGCGCCCATCAGCGCCAGCGTTGAACGGCGGCTGATGCCCGGTCTGCGGGTTCTCGTCATCTTTCCCCTCCCTCTTTCGGGTCGGCGTTTCCTGTCCCTTGCCGGAGATCATCTCGTCTCCGTGTTCCCAACAATTTCAGAGCGTGGGGGGTGACGTCAAGCCAAAGATGAATTACGAGTCAGAATTCATCGATGAGGAAACGAGGCTGGCAACCGGCCCAAACACCCGCACAATGATCAATCTGTCGAGCTTCATCGCCTTTCATGCCCGGCGAACGCCGGACCGGTCTGCGCTGAAATATCGCGGCGAGGAGATTTCCTACGCGACCTTCGACGCGCGTATCCGGCAGGTGGCCGGCTGGCTCGCTGCGCAGGGCATCGGCGCCGGCGACGTCGTGGCCGTGCTGATGAAGAACAGCTCGGCCTTCCTCGAGCTGGTCTTCGCTACCAGCCATCTCGGCGCGGTCTTTCTGCCGATCAACTTCCGGCTCTCCCGCGACGAGGTCGGCTACATCGTCGGCAATGCCGGCGCGCGCCTCCTGATCGTCGATGAGGAATTGGCTTCAAATGCCGCCGGCGCGACGATCGTCGTGCTCGATGAGGCCGCGCAGCAGAGCGTTACGCGTCTCGCGGGCGACACGCCGCCGGCACCGATGCACGTGCGCCAGCCACCCGACCTGATGCGGCTGATGTACACCTCGGGCACGACCGACCGCCCCAAGGGCGTGATGCTCACCTACGACAATTTCTACTGGAAGTCCGCCGACCAGACGATCGCGCTGGGCCTCAGCGCCGACAGGCGGCTTCTCGTCGTCGGCCCGCTCTATCATGTCGGCGCGCTCGACCTGCCCGGCATCGCCGTGCTCTGGCACGGCGGCTTCATCGCGATCCAGCGCAACTTCGAGCCGGAAACGGCGCTTGCAGCGATCGCGGAGGACAAGCTCAACGCCGCCTGGTTCGCACCTGTCATGACCACCGCGATGCTCACCTGCTCCACGCGCGATCGCTACGACGTCTCCAGCCTGAAATGGGCGATCGGCGGCGGCGAGAAGACGCCGGAGGTGCGCATCCGCGCCTTCTCCGATTACTTCCGCAATGCGCGCTATATCGATGCCTATGGCCTCACCGAAACCGTGGGCGGCGACACCTTCATGGACGCCGGCCGCGAGATCGAGAAGATCGGCTCCACGGGCCGCGCCATCGCCCATGTCGAGATCGAGATCCGCGACGAGGCCGGCAAGACCCTGCCGCCGAACGTCAATGGCGAGATCTGCCTGCGCGGGCCGAAGATCACGCACGGCTACTGGAAGGATCCGGCGAAGACTGCGTCCGCCTTCTTCGGCGACTGGTTCCGCAGCGGCGATGTCGGCTATCTCGACGACGAGGGCTTTCTGTACCTCACCGATCGCAAGAAGGACATGATCATCTCCGGCGGCGAGAACATCGCCTCCTCCGAGGTCGAGCGCGTCATCTATGAACTGCCGGAGGTGCGCGAGGTCGCGGTGATCGGCCTGCGCGACGCGCGCTGGGGCGAGCGGCCGGTCGCGATCGTCGTGCTGGCCGAAGGCGCGAGCCTCGAACTGCCTGCCCTCACCGAACATTGCCGCGCGCGGCTCGCGAGCTTCAAGGTGCCGAAAGAGCTCGTCATTCGCGACAGCCTGCCGCGCAATCCCAGTGGTAAGATCCTCAAGCGCGTGCTGCGCGCCGAGTTGGAGACTTCCGAATGACGCAAGCAGACGTGACCGCCAAGGTGACGAAGCTCAACCGCGTCGAGCGCAACGCCTGGACCAAGCAGAAAATCTTTGACGCCGCGACCAAGATCGTCGGCAAATATGGCTATGCCGAAGCCTCCGTCGCCCGCATCACGGAACAGGCCGGCGTCGCGCAAGGCACCTTCTACAATCATTTCGAGAACCGCCAGGAGCTGCTCGACCAGCTCCTGCCCAAGATCGGCCTCGACATGGTCGAGTTCATCCGCGCCCGCACCGGCACCGCGCACGCAGCGCGACAGGAGATCGAGCGCTTCTCCGCCTTCTTCGACTTCATCCGCGAGGTGCCGGAATTTTTGCGCATCCTCAATGAGGCAGAGTTCTTCGCGCCGATCGGCTACCAGAAGCATCTCGACAACGTCTCGACCGCTTATGTGCGCATCCTGCGTCGCGCGCGGCTCGCCGGCGCGATCGACGACTACAGCGACGAGGAATTCGAGGCGATCGTCCACATGCTGATGGGCTCGCGCGGCTATCTCAGCCGGCGCTACTCCTATTCGCCCGACGGCGTCACTGCCGTGCCCGATCACGTCATCTCCGCCTATCGCAAGCTGATGACGCGCGGCCTCTTCAATTCATCCGGAGATCAGGACAAGCCATGAACATCGAATCTCCGCACAAGCCGCTCGACCTTGCCTCGACCATCGCCGAGGGCGATATCCGCTGCCTCCTGATGGTGCTCGTGCATATGACGGGCGATGAGTGCTGGCTCGAGCCGCCGTACCTGCCCAAGCGCGATATCCGCCTCATTCCCGATCCCCACGCCGGCGTGCCCAAAGAGGTCCAAGATGAGATCCGCGCCGCGGTGCTCAAACTCTTCGCCAATGGCGCGCCGAAGCCCGTCATCACCGACCCCGGCGAGGAACTGCTGCTGAAGATGATGCGTGCCTGCCTCGGCGAGAATGTCGCGCCGGAATATGCGCCCTTGATGCGCGAGGAGATGGGTTTTGTGCCGCGCGAGGCGCGCTGGACCAAGCGTCCTTCGGATGACAAGCTCGCGCAGCAGCACGTCCTGATCGTCGGCGCGGGCGTCTGCGCCATCGCGCTCGGCGTGGCGCTGAGCCACCTCGGCATCCCCTACACCATCGTCGAGAAGAACGACGAGCTCGGCGGCACCTGGTGGATCAACCGCTATCCCGGCTGCGGCGTCGACACGCCGAACCACTCCTATTCCTACTCCTTCGGCTCGCGCAACGCATGGACCCGCTATTTCTGCCAGCGCGAGGAGCTGCTCGGATACTTGCTGAAGGTCGCCGACGAATACGGCATGCGCAAGCATCTGCGCGTCAACACCGAGCTCACGTCATCGCGCTGGGACGAAGGCAAGCGGCGCTGGATCTCCACGCTCAAGACCAAGAACGGCGAAGAGACCTTCGAATCCACCGCGCTGGTCAGCGCGATCGGCCAGCTCAACGATCCCTCCCGCGCCCGCTTCAAGGGCGAGGACGACTTCAAGGGAACGATCCTGCACTCGGCGCTGTGGTCCGGTGACATCAAGCTCGACGGCAAGCATGTCGCCGTGATCGGCACCGGCGCGACATCGATGCAGCTCGTGCCGTCGATCGCGGGCCGCGTCGCCTCGGTCACGGTGTATCAGCGCAGCGCGCAATGGGCGCGGCCGGTGAAGGGTTATTCCGATCCGATCACCGAGGGCGCACGCTGGCTGCTCGCGCACCTGCCCTTCTATGTGCAGTGGTACCGCTTCAACATGTTTTGGCGCTATGGCGACGGCCTGCTGCCCTTCCTGCGCAAGGACCCGGCTTGGCCGCATCCGGAACGTGCCGTCAACAAGGGCAACGACCGGCACCGCCAGGAGCTGACCGACTTCATCCTGTCGGAGCTGAAAGATCGCCCCGACCTGATCGCCAAATGCGTGCCGACCTATCCGCCCTACGGCAAGCGCATCCTGCTCGACAACAACTGGTTCAAGACGCTGACGCGCTCCAATGTCGAGCTCGTCACCGACGCGATCGACCATTTCGACCAGAGCGGCATCGTCACCGCGGACGGCGAACACCGCCCCGCCGACATCATCGTGGTCGCGACCGGCTTCAAGGTCACGGAGATGGCCGCCCGCCTCAACATCACCGGGCGCGACGGCAAAGACTTGCGCGACGCCTGGCGCAACGACAACCCGACCGCATTCCTCGGCCTCACGGTACCGGGCTTTCCGAACTTCTTCTGCATGCTCGGCCCGAACTCCGGCCCCGCCCATGGCGGCAGCGTCATCTTCCAGTCGGAATGCCAGAGCCGCTACATCTCCGCCTGCCTCGCCGACATGATCGAGCAGGACGTCGCCGCCATCGACGTTCGCCAGGACGTGCTCGACGACTACGTCGGCAGGGTCGACGCCGAGCACGAGGCCATGATCTGGACCCATCCGGGCATGACCACCTACTATCGCAACAGCAGCGGCCGCGTGTTCTCGGCAATGCCCTGGCGGTTCGTGGACTACTGGCGCATGACGCACGACCCGGATCTCGGGCAGTACAAACTGACGAAGGGGTAAACCACCTGTCGACGCTGGCTTGCTGTAGCGTTAGTGTGCACTCTGACCACATCGTCATTGCGAGCGCAGCGAAGCAATCCAGAATCTTTCCGCGGCGGCACTCTGGATTGCTTCGCTGCGCTCGCAATGACGAATTTGCGGCGCCACTTTCCCACATTGCAAGCAGCGCCACGCGTCCGAAAGGAAGCCCTCCCATGCCCAAGCCGCACGTCCGCATCTACACCGACTACAAGAGCCCCTATGCGTTCGTCGCCAACAAGCGACTGTTCGAGCTCGAGGAGGCACACGGCGTCGAGCTGGAATGGCTGCCCTACACGCTGCGTGTCGCCGAATTCATGGGAACGGTCGAGGAACGCACGCCGCATTTCTGGCGGAAGGTGCGTTACGCCTATATGGACGCGCGGCGCTTTGCCAATGCGCAAGGGCTCACCATGAAGGGGCCGCGGCGGATCTACGATGCCTTCTATTCCAGCGTCGGCATGCTGTTCGCGCAAGCCCACGGCTTCTTCCGCCCGTATCACGACACCGTCTTCCGCCGCTTCTGGAGCCACGAGCTCGAGATCGACGATCTCTCTGACATCACCGGCGTCATCACCGCCTGCGGCGGCTCGGCCAGCGCCTTCGAAGATTACGTCCACGGCCCCGCACGCGCCGAACACGATCGCATCATCGACGAGGCCGAGGCGCTCGGCGTGTTCGGCGTTCCCACCATGGTGTTCAACGGCGAGCTGTTCTGGGGCGGCGACCGCATCGACATGCTGATCGAACGCATCAAACGGCCCGAGACGATCGAAGCCGCGCTCGGCAGCCGCTACCGCAAGCCGGCCTAAGCGGCAACTCTACGCCGCAAGCCCGCTCTCCACCGGCGCGAAGTCAAGCCCGAGACTGTCCGCCACCGCCTTGTTGGTGATGCGGCCGCGATGCACGTTGAGCCCGTTGCGCAGGTGCGGATTTTCCAGCACGGCCGCAAATCCCTTGTTCGCGAGCATCAGCCCGAACGGCAGCGTCGCGTTGTTCAGCGCCTGGCTCGAGGTCACCGGCACCGCACCCGGCATGTTGGCGACGCAATAATGCACGACGCCGTCGACCTCGTAGGTCGGATCAGTGTGCGTGGTCGGATGCGAGGTCTCGAAGCAGCCACCCTGGTCGATCGCAACATCGACCAGCACGGCACCCGGCCGCATCGATTTCAGCATCGCGCGCGTGACGAGCTTCGGCGCGCTCGCGCCAGGCACCAACACCGCGCCGATCACAACGTCGGCGGCGAACACTTCGTCTTCAACCGCCTCGATGGTGGAGAGGCGCGTCCGCACCCGCCCTATGAAGAGGTCATCGAGCTGGCGCAGCCGTGGCAATGAGCGATCGATCACGGTGACTTCGGCACCCAATCCCGCGGCCATGCGCGCAGCCTGCGTTCCGACCACCCCGCCGCCGAGCACGACGACCCGCGCCGGTTGCACGCCGGGCACGCCGCCAAGCAACAAGCCGCGGCCGCCGGCCGAGCGCTTGAGCGCGGCGCCGGCTGCCTCGATGGCGAGGCGGCCCGCGACTTCGCTCATCGGCGCGAGCAGCGGCAAGTTGCCGTTCGCGTCGGTGACGGTTTCATAGGCGATCGCGGTGCAGCCGGAGGCGAGCAGGCCCTTGGCCTGTTCGGGATCCGGCGCGAGGTGGAGATAGGTGAAGAGGATCTGGTTCTCGCGGAGCTGGGCCCATTCGCTTTTCTGCGGCTCCTTCACCTTCACGATCATGTCGGATTTGGCAAAGATGTCGCGGGCACTCTCGGCAATCGCGGCCCCTGCCCGCCGATAGACCTCGTCGGAGGCGCCGATGCCGCTGCCGGCGCCGGTCTCGACCGTGACCTGGTGCCCGGCCGCGACATATTCGCGGACAGCGCCCGGGGTGAGCCCGACGCGATATTCCTGCACCTTGATCTCCCTGGGGACACCGACGCGCATCGCGAGCTCCTTCGCCAACATGTTGATTCTTTTGTTTATCGTAGCGGCAGGTGTGGTTTGGTTTCGTGCAAATATCCGCTAGTTTCGTCGTCCCGGCGCCGGTTTCCGGCGCGGATGCGCCCTTTCACGCTGGAAACGAAACCTTGGCCCTCGACCGGAAAGACCTCGCGATCCTCGCGGAACTCACCACCAATGCGCGGGCCAGCCACACCGAGCTTGCCAACAAGGTCGGGCTGTCGAGCACGGCGCTGGCGCGGCGGCAGAAGGCGCTGGAGGATGACGGCTATATCCAGGCTTACCAGGCCGCGCTCGATCTTGCGCAATTCGGCCTCACCACCACGGTGCTGGTCCGCATCGCTCTGGAGAGCCAGAGCGATGACGCGCTGAAGGCGTTCGAGGCGGAGGTGGTCAAATGCCCCTCCGTCGTGCGCTGTTTCCTGATGTCAGGTACTGACGACTACATCCTCATCGTGCTCGCCCGCGACATCCAGGATTTCGAGCGCATCCACCGCACCGAACTGTCGCGGCTGCCGCGCGTGGCGCGGGTGCAATCGAGCTTCGCGCTTCGCGAAGTCGTCAACCGCGCAGTACCGACGGTGGTGTTCGGCGAAGGGAAACGCTGACTGCGGCTTCGCGGCAGTCCCCAGGAACCAAGCGACCGGTTGTCCGTTAGGCGCTATTGGCCAGCGGAGACGACGCGCCCTCGCGTCAGCACGGCTTGACTACTCGGCTCGGCCTCCGTCGCAGGGGACATAGACATGGCCGATGCCGCAAATCAAATTCCCGACCGCATTCCGATCGATCTCGTCGTCAATGGCGTCAGGCGCACGCTCGACCTCGTGCCCTGGACCACGCTGCTGGACGCGCTGCGCGACCACCTCGAGCTGACCGGCACCAAGAAGGGCTGCGATCACGGTCAGTGCGGCGCCTGCACCGTGCTGGTGGACGGCCGGCGCGTCAATTCCTGCCTGACGCTCGCCGTGATGAAGGACGGTGCCGAGATCACGACCATCGAGGGTCTTGCCAGCGACGGCGCGTTGCATCCCCTGCAACAGGCCTTCATCGACCACGACGCCTTCCAGTGCGGCTATTGCACGCCGGGACAGATCTGTTCGGCGGCCGGCCTGCTGGCCGAAGGCCACGCCAAAAATGCCGACGAAATCCGGGAGCTGATGAGCGGAAATCTCTGCCGCTGCGGTGGCTATCCGAACATCGTCGCGGCCATCCAGCAGGCAATGGGGCGGCCATGATCAACTTCCAGTATTCCAGGGCCACTGATGTCGCCGATGCGATTCTCCTGCTCGCCGCCCATCCCGGCGCCAAGCTCATTGCCGGCGGCACCAACCTGATCGACCTGATGAAGGAGAATGTCGAGCAGCCATCCCGACTGATCGACATTTCCCGCCTGCCGCTCCGCAAGATCGAGGAGACGGCCGACGGAGGTCTGCGCATCGGTGCCTTGGTGCCGAATTCCGATCTCGCTTACCATCCGCTGGTCGAGCAGCGCTACCCGCTGCTCGCCAGCGCCATCCTCGCCGGCGCCTCGGCGCAATTGCGCAACATGGCCTCGGTCGGCGGCAATCTGATGCAACGAACGCGTTGCGCCTATTTCTATGACACGGCGACGCCCTGCAACAAGCAAACTCCCGGCAGCGGCTGCTCGGCGATCGACGGCCGCAACCGCAACCATGCGATCCTCGGAACCAGCGCCTCCTGCATTGCGACCAATCCGTCCGACATGAGCGTGGCGCTGGCCGCGCTTGGCGCGCTCGTGCACATCGCAGGCCCATCCGGCGAGCGCGCGATGGCGCTGACGGATTTCCATCGACTCCCTGGCGATACGCCCCACATCGATACCGATCTCGGCACCGGCGAGATCATCACGGCAATCGAACTGCCGCCGCGCGGCTTTGCCCACAACTACAGCTATCTGAAAATCCGCGACCGCCTGTCCTATGCTTTCGCGCTGGTCTCGGTTGCTGCTGCGCTTGAACTTGAGGGCGATACGATCAGCGAGGCACGCGTGGCCCTCGGCGGTGTGGCCCACAAGCCCTGGCGTAGCCTCGAAGCCGAAACGGCGTTGCGTGGCCAGGCGGCGACGACGGATCGTTTCTCTCGCGCCGCGGATCTCCTGCTGCGGGGAGCAACGGCCAGTTCGCATAACCGCTTCAAGATCGAGCTCGCGCGCCGCGCCATCGTGCGGACGCTGACGCAGGCCGCAAGCGCGACGCCGCAATCGCAAGCCCACAAGAAGATCGCATGAGGGGCCAATGAACGCCTATGTCGGAACGGCAACATCCCGCGTCGACGGCCGGGCCAAGGTCACCGGGGCCGCCAAATATGCCGGCGAATTCGCAGCCGACGGACTCGCGCATGGCTTCGTCGTCGCGGCCACCATTCCACGCGGGCGCATTGCCCGCCTCGACACCAGCGAAACGCTGAAGGTGAAGGGCGTGCTCGACGTGCTCACCCATGCGCACCGCCCGCCCCTTGCCGACAAGGACGAAGCCTGGAAGGACGAGGTGGCTCCGGAGGAAGGTTCGCCGTTCCGTCCGCTCTATGACGACAGCATCAAGTTCAACGGCCAGCCGATCGCGCTGGTCGTGGCGGAGGACTGGGAAACCGCAAAATTTGCCGCGACGCTGGTGCGTGTCGACTATCAGGAGGAGCAGTCATTTGCGACCGACCTCGAAGCCGAGCGCAGCAAGGGCGCCGAAGTGAAGCAGCTGCACAAGCCGCGCGGCGATGCCGCGAGAGCGCTTGCCGGCGCTTCCGTGCGGCACGAGGCGGACTACTTCGTTCCAACCGAGCACCACAACCCGATGGAGCTCTTTGCGACCACGACCGTGTGGGACGGCAACGGCAGGCTCACGGTCTACGACAAGACGCAAGGCGTCCAGAACGTCCACAAATTTCTCTGCAGCGTGTTCGGCAAGAAGCCGGATGACATCCGCGTGCTCTCGCCCTATGTCGGCGGCGCCTTCGGCTCCGGCTTGCGGCCGCAATATCAGGTGGTGCTGGCAACGCTTGCCGCGCTCGCGCTGGAGCGGTCGGTTCGCGTCGGGCTGACCCGCCAGCAGATGTATGGGTTAGGTCACCGGCCGGCGACGATCGAGCGCGTCGGGCTCGGCGCGAAGCCAGACGGCACGCTCGACGCTGTCACGCACGAGGCCACGGCCGTCACCTCGCGCTACGAGGATTTCTCGCGCAACGACACCGGCTGGGCGGAACAGCTCTACAAGAGCCCGAACAGCCGTTTTTCCCACAAGCTTGTCCGCCTCGACGTCTCCACCCCCTGCGACATGCGCGCGCCGGGCGCGGCTTCGGGCGTCTGTGCGCTCGAATGCGCCATGGACGAATTGGCCGTCGCGCTCAAGCTCGACCCGATCGAGCTGCGTCTGAAGAGCTATTCGGATCGCGACCAGAGTGAAGACCTCCCCTACACCAGCAAGCAGCTCCGCGAATGCTACGCCCGCGGCGCAGAAGCCTTCGGCTGGAGCAGGCGCAATCCTGCGCCGCGCTCGATGCGTGATGGCAAGGAGCTGGTCGGCTGGGGCATGGCGACGGGCGTGTGGGAGGCGCTGCAGATGCCGGTCGCCGCCCGCATCGTGCTGACCGCGAACGGCCATGCCGAGGTGTCCTGCGCGGCGTCCGATATCGGCACCGGCACCTACACCATCGTGGCGCAGGTGGCAGCCGATGCGCTCGGGCTGCCGATCGAGAACATCAGCGTCAGGCTCGCCGACTCGACCCTGCCGCAAGCCCCCGTCGAGGGCGGTTCCTGGATGGCTGCATCGAGCGCCCATGCGGTGCTGGGCGCGGCCGAGGACATTCGCCAGGACCTCGCGCGTCTTGCCAGCACGATGCCCGCCTCGCCGCTCGGCGGCGTCGATGCGGCCGATGTGATCCTTGTCGACGGCACGATCAGCAAGAACGGCGACAAGGGTCGTGCCGTCTCGATCGCGGATGCGATGCGCTACGGCAAGCTCGAGCGGTTGGAGAAGCAGAAGCTCAACCAGTTCGCGGAGGACAAGTCGCACGCCCGTAACACGCACTCGGCTGTCTTCGCCGAAGTGAAGGTGGACGAGCAGCTCGGCGTCATCCGCGTGACCCGTGTGGTCAGTGCCGTCGCCGCCGGGCGGATCCTGAATACCAAGACCGGGCGGAGCCAGATCATGGGCGGCGTGGTCTGGGGGATCGGGATGGCGTTGCATGAGGAGACGGTGATGGATCACCGCTTCGGCCGGATCATGAATCCGAACATCGCCGAGTACCATATCCCCGTGAACGCCGACATCCACGACATCGACGTGATCTTCGTCGAAGAGCGCGACGATCGGATCAACCGGCTGGGCGTCAAGGGACTGGGCGAAATCGGTATCGTCGGCGTCCCCGCCGCGATCGCGAACGCCGTTTATCACGCCACCGGCAAGCGGATCCGCCGCTTCCCGATCACGCTGGACAAGCTCCTCGACTGACGGCGCGGAATCGGTGTTCCCACGGATAACCGACGGCTGACCGGCATGAAGCCGGTCACTGTCATCTAACTGTCATCGAATGTGCCGAGACCTGTTGCTCTGGCACATTCGGGACCTGACATGGACTATTTCAAGCGCTTCAACTTCCTGTTCGCCGCACCGGTGTTCGACGCCGACGATCTTGAAGGCATCCGCTTCAACCAGATCATCGAGGAGATCCAGCGCTCCGGCTTCGAGGTGGTCCGGGCCCGCAAGCTGGAGGACGCCGAGATCGCGGTGCAGACGGATGCCGCGATCGGCTGCATGGTGGTGGACTGGGGCAAGAAGGGTCTTGAGGGCAAGACGTCGGCGCTGATCAACCTGATGCGCCGCCGCGGCCTCGATTTCCCGATCATTCTGCTGATCCGGCGCAAGCGCTTCGAGGACCTCCCGGTCGAGGTGCTCGACTTCATCGACGGCTACGTCTTCCTGTCCGAGGAAACGCCGCCCTTCATCGCCAAGAACCTGATCAGCCGCCTCAAGCAATATGCGGAAACATTGAAGACGCCGTTCTTCGGGGCACTGGTCGACTATGCCGAGGAAGGCAACCAGCTCTGGACCTGCCCGGGCCACAATGGCGGCATGTTCTACAGCCGCAGCCCGATCGGCCGCGTCTTCGTCGAGCATCTCGGCGAGTCCGTGTTCCGCGACGACCTCGACAATTCCGTGCTCGATCTCGGCGACCTCCTCACCCATGAAGGCCCGGCGCTGAAGGCACAGAAGGAGGCTGCCGCGATCTTCGGCGCGGAGAAGACCTATTTCGTGCTCAACGGCACCTCGACCTCCAACAAGGTCGCGCTCGGCGCGCTAGTCACCGACGGCGATCTCGTGCTGTTCGACCGCAACAACCATAAGGCCGCCCATCACGGCGCGCTGATGATCAACGGCGGCATCCCCATCTATGTCCCGACCATCCGCAACGCCTGGGGCCTGATCGGCCCGATGCGCTGGGACGCGCTCGACGAGAAAGCCTTGCGCGAGGCGATCCGCAACCATCCGCTGGTCAAGGACCGCGACGCCTGGCGCAAGGAGCGGCCGTTCCGCGTCGCCGTGGTCGAGCAGTGCACCTATGACGGTTCGATCCACAACGCCGAGATGATCCTGAAGCGCATCGGTCATCTCTGCGAGTACATCCTGTTCGACGAGGCCTGGGCCGGCTTCATGAAGTTCCACCCGATCTATGCCGGCCGTTTCGCCATGGGGCTGTCGAATCTTTCTCCAGACGCGCCGGGCATCATTGCGACGCAGTCGACCCACAAGCAGCTCGCCAGCTTCTCGCAGGCCTCGCAGATCCACATCAGGGATCGTCACATCCGCGGCCAGAAGCGACGCGTCGAGCACCGCCGCTTCAACGAAAGCTTCATGCAGCACGCCTCGACCTCGCCGTTCTATCCGCTGTTCGCCTCCCTCGACGTCGGCGCGCAGATGATGAAGGGCCGCTCCGGCGAAGTGTTGTGGGACGACACGATCCGGCTTGGCATCGAGCTGCGCAAGAAGATCCGCGCCATGGGCCGCGAATTCGAGGAGAAGGAGCAGAATCCCGACCGCCGCTGGTTCTTCGAACCCTTCGTTCCCGATCGTATCGCCATTCCCGACGTCAGCCGCCCCGGGGCCGCGCACAACGTCGCCTGGGAGACGCTCTCGACCGACGAACTCGCCACCAATCCCGCGCTCTGGCAGCTCTCGCCCGACAGCACCTGGCACGGCTTTCCCGGCATGACGGAAGGCTTTGCCATGACCGATCCGAACAAGCTGACTCTGCTTACGCCAGGCTTCGATCGCGCCACCGGCGCCTATGCCGAGCACGGCATACCCGCGCCGGTCGTCGCGCAGTTCCTGCGCGAGAACCGCATCGTTCCCGAGAAGAACGACCTCAACTCCCTGCTCTTCCTGCTCACGCCGGGCGTCGAGGCGAGCAAGGCCGGCACGCTGATCTCCGGGCTCGTCGCGTTCAAGAAGCTGCACGACGACAACGCGCTGCTGGCGGACGCCATCCCGGAATTCTATCAGCGGCGGCAGGCGCGCTATGCCGGCGTGCGGCTGCGCGATCTCTGCGCCGAGATGCACCGCTTCTTCCGCGCCGCCGATGTCAGCGCGCTTCAGGCGCGGCAGTTCCTGCCCGAGCACCTGCCGGAGATCGCGCTGTCGCCGCGCGATGCGGCGCGCTGCCTGATCCGGAACGACGTCGACTACCTGCCGATCGAGGCGATCGGGAGCCGTATCGCCACGACGCCCTTCGTGGTCTATCCGCCCGGCATCGCCACCATCGTTCCCGGCGAGCGGCTGACGGAACGGGCCAAGCCCATGATCGACTATCTCAAGATGTTCGAGACCTGCTTCAACACCTTTCCGGGATTCGAGGTCGAGATCCAGGGGGTCTACAAGGAGGTCGATGCCACCGGCCGCATCGGGCTCTATACTTACGTCGTAGCCGAGTAGCTGCCGATGAACGGATCAGACGTGATGCGCGCGGATGACGAGCCGGTACTGGTCCGGCCCTCACGCGACGGCGACGTCGAGGCGATGCTGGCGATCTACCGCCATCACGTCCGCTCTGGCGTGCCGCGGGATGTCGAGGGAACCGGCGCGCCCGAACCGGACGATCTGCGCGACCGCCGCAAGAACCTGAAACAGACCCGCCTGCCGCATCTGGTCGCGACCTTTCGCGGCGAGGTTGTCGGCTATGCCTATGCGGTGTTGTTCCGCAAGCGTCCGGCCTACCGCTACACCGCGAAACACTCGATCTACGTCCACCACGAGCATCTCGGGCGCGGCGTCGGGCGGCTGTTGCTTGGGGAATTGATCGACGCCTGCGCGGCGGCCGGCTTCCGCCAGATGATCGGCTATATCGATGCCGACAACGCGCCCTCGCTGACACTGCACGAAAAGTTCGGCTTTGCACGCGTTGGCCTGCTTTGCGGCGTCGCCTATCGCAACGGCCGCTGGTCAGACACTGTCATGGTGCAACGCTCGCTCGGCGCCGGTGCAACGGCGCCGCCGCCCGCAACGTCCCCTGGACACTAGGCAGGCCCGCGGCCCTCACGACGGAAAGTCAGCCGCTTTCACCTGAATCCGGTCGGCATGCAGCGACCAGTGATGCAAGGCTTGGTCCTGGCAGAACTTCGCCTTCGCCCGCTCCTTGGCTTCGTCCTCGTCGGAGGCATCGATCTCGAGCGTGCCTTGGCAAACCTCGATCTGCCGACCATGGCCGACTACGTCCTTCATGAACCTGACGACATAAGTTGACATGGGACCTCCATTGCCTCGGCCTGCCCCATCGGCACTCTAATCCCATTTAGCCCGGATAAGGGAAGGAGAATTTGACGCGGGTCAAATCTGGTCACGGTTCCCGACTACTCCGTCATTCCGGGTTCGGCTCTTTGAGCTGCCCCGGAATGACGAGCCAGTTTGCCTGTCCCTACCCCGGCGACACGCCAAACGCCTGCTTGAATCGCTCCGCGTAGCGCGGCCAGACCTCGGGATTGATGATCCGCGGCGGCCGCTTGCCGTCGAGCGTGTCCAGCACCTGCTCGGCCGCGATCCGGCCCATGTTCTGACGCGCTTCCTTGGTCACGCCCGCGGTGTGCGGGCTCGCCAGCACATTGTCGAACTGGAGCAGCGGATGCTCCGGCGGCGGCGGCTCCTTGGACCAGACGTCGAGGCCCGCGCCGGCGATGCGCTGGTCGCGCAGCGCCTGCAGCAGCGCGTCCTCGTCATGGATGAAGCCACGCGCGGTGGTGATGAAATAGGCGTGCGGCTGCATCAGCGCGAATTCGCGCACGCTGATCATGCCGCGGCTGCCTTTGTTGAGCGGACAGGAGATCGAGACGAAGTCGGCGCGGCGCAATAGCTCGTCGAGTTCGACCTTTTCCCCGCCCCGCTCGGCCATCACCTCTTTCGTGAGGTAGGGATCGTAGGCCAGCACCTTCATGCCGAGCAGCCCCTTGCACAGCGCGGCGATGCGGCGGCCGACATTGCCGAGCCCGACGATGCCGACGGTCTTGCCTTCGACCTCATTGCCGACCAGGTCGTTGCGGTTGACGTCGCGCTCGCGCCGCAGGCGACGATCGGACTGGATGATGCGCTTGGACAGCGTCAGCATCATCGCCAGCGCATGCTCGGCGACCGAATGGGCATTGCCGCCGGACTGGTTGACGACCAGCACGCCCGCCGCGGTGCAAGCCTCGACGTCGACAGGATCGAAGCCCGCGCCATTGCTGGAGACGAGCAGCAGGTTCGGCGTCCGCTTCAGGAGGGCGGCATCGACATGGAAATGCGGCGCGAGCTCATCGCGGGCCGCGCCGACCTGGTAGACATGCGCCGCGCTCAGGATCGGCGCATAGAAGTCTTCGGGACTTTCGTTCTCGATGCGGTCGAGCCGGACGTCGGGGCGGGCCTTCAGGATGTCGATATAGATCGGATGGGCCAGATATTTGACGTAGAAGACACGCTTGTTGTTGACGGACATCAGGACCCTTCCGGCTCTGCCAGGGAGATCCGCAGGGCCAGCGCCGCACGCGCGCCTTCCATGCTTTCCTCCCGCTTTTCTCGTTGTCGTTACTTATGACATGGCGGCGCCGGCCGCGGCAGGCCGCCTGGCGCAGATCACGGTGCCGGCCCGAACATGTTGACAATCCCGCTCGCCGCGTCAAGTTCGTACCCAAGCCGCCGCGACAGCCAGAGACCAAGAAACATGCAGCGCGGCCGAAGGGAGAACGCAATGGCGATTGCGGAGCAGCATACCTCGCCCCAGCCGGCACAAGCGTCGAGCGCCGTCGAGAAGACCTGGCACGGCATCGTCCTGCAGACCCTCAAGCGGAACGAGATCAGCCTCGTGCCTTACGTGCCGGACCGCGTGCTGACGCCGCTGATCAAGAGCCTGCACGCCGATCCCTTCTTCACGACCTTTGCCACCGCCCGCGAGGAGGAAGCGGTCGGGATCGTCTCGGGCGCCTGGATGGGCGGCCGGCGCGGCGCGGTGCTGATGCAGACCTCGGGCTTTGCCACGCTCGCCAACGTGCTCGCATCGCTCGCCGTACCCTACCAGATCCCGCTGATCATGTTCGTCTCGGAGCGCGGCACGCTCGGCGAGTTCAACTACGGCCAGTCGCTGGTCTGCCGCACCATGCGTCCGGTGCTGGACTCGCTGGCGCTGGAGCACCACACCATCACCCGGCTCGACGAGCTCGAATTCATCGTCGACCGCTCGATAAAGCAGGCCGTCACAACCCAGGCGCCGGTGGCGCTGATCCTCAACCCGCTGCTCACGGGCGGCAAGGTGTTCGACAAGTGAGGCCGGCCATGGACGCGCGCAACACCAAAGTGATGAACCGGTTCGATGTCACCTCGCGCCTGATCGCGAAGCTCAAGGACGAGGAAGCCGTGATCGGCGGCATCGGCAACACCAATTTCGACCTCTGGGCCGCCGGCCACCGCCCGCAGAATTTCTATATGCTCGGGAGCATGGGCCTCGCCTTCCCGATCGCGCTCGGCGTGGCGCTGGCGCAGCCCGACCGCCGCGTCTTCGCGCTCGAAGGCGACGGCTCGCTCTTGATGCAGCTCGGCGCGCTTTCGACCATCGCGACGCTCAAGCCGAAGAACCTCACCATGATCGTGATGGACAACGGCATCTACCAGATCACCGGTGCGCAGCCGACGCCGGCCGCTGATGTCGCCGACATCGTCACTATTGCCGCCGGCTCGGGGCTTGCCAACAGCGCCTGGGCTGCGGATGAGGAGGATTTCGAGCGCCTGGTCGACGAGGCGATGTCCGCCTCCGAGCCGAGCCTGATCGCTGTCCGCATCGACGACAAGCCGGGTGTCGGCACCACCCGCCGCGATCCCGTGCAGATCCGGGAACGCTTCATGCACGGCCTCGGCGTGCGCGAGCCACTTTAACGTTTCGTCATTAACTACACGGCGATCTAGATCCTTATCCCGCGACAGCTGTTGCAAATCCGTGCTAAGCGGTGCGGATGTCCATTTTATTGCGTTCCTTTGCCTGGCTGCTCGCAGCTGCCGTCACTTTCGCCACCCTCGGACCGCCCGGCCTGCGGCCGCATTCCGATCTCGGCCAGGACGGCGAGCATGCCCTCGCCTTCATTCTGGTCGGGCTGGCCTTCGGCCTCGCCTACCGGCGGCGGCGCCTCGCGATCGCGGCTCTGTCCGTGGTCCTGATCGGCCTGCTCGAGCTGATGCAGTTCTGGGCGCCGGGACGGCATGCGCGGCTGGAGGATTTCGTGGTCGACGCGCTCACGGCCTGTCTCGGCTTTGTGCTCGCGGCTGTGGTCGATTGGGCCATGGCCCGTTTTGGCACGGGCAACATGACAAGCGAAAGCCCCGCGGAGTGATGCTCCGCAGGGCCTGAATTTTCGTCGCCGGCGTGCGCGACGATCAGTCGAGGATCCTGATGACGCGACGCGTCCGCGGCTCGACGATGACACGGCGATCATTCACGACCGCATAGCGATACTCGGTGTAGTTCGGTACGGGGTGCAGCACCACGGCCGGCGGCAACGGTTCGCCGACCACGACGCGCTCATGCACCACGACCGACGGCTCGCCGCGCGGGATGCCGCCCAGCACCGCGTTCGGAATTTCGAGACCGGCGCCGACGGCCGCGCCCACGGTGCCGCCGACCATCGCACCGACCGGGCCGCCGATCTCGCCGCCCGCACGTGCGCCGTTCGCAGCGCCCTCGGCGGTCGTCGACTGTGCAAAGGCCGCGCTCGACGCCAGCAGCGACGCGGCAGCCAACGAGATCGCAAGACGGGTTTTCATGTCCTTGCTCTCCAGTGATTGTTGTGCGCCTTCAACCGCGGGGCCCCGATCATTGTTCCGGTTCCGCACGGACGAAAGACGCGCCAATACACTGGAGACTGTTACGGCGTAACACTTCACGCCGCGGCGATTTCGTGACCTGCCATCAGTTCCAGCGCGCGCACCATCGCCGAGTGATCCCAGGCCTTGCCGCCATGCGCGGTGCAGGCCGAGAACAATTGCTGCGCCACCGCCGTGCTCGGCAGCGACAGGCCGAGCGAGCGCGCGCCTTCGAGCGCGAGGTTGAGATCCTTCTGGTGCAGCTCGATGCGGAAGCCCGGATCGAAATTGCGCTTCACCATGCGCTCGCCATGCACTTCGAGAATCCGCGATGAGGCGAAACCGCCCATCAGAGCCTGCCGTACCAGCGCAGGATCGGCACCGGCTTTGGATGCGAACAGCAGCGCCTCGCTCACCGCCTCGATCGTGAGCGCGACGATGATCTGGTTGGCGACCTTCGTCGTCTGCCCGTCGCCATTGGCGCCGACGCGGGTGACATTCTTGCCCATCTTGTCGAAAATCGGCTTCATGGTGTTGAAGGCCCGCTCGGACCCGCCCACCATGATGGTGAGGCTCGCCGCCTTGGCACCGACCTCGCCGCCCGATACCGGGGCATCGAGATAGTCGGCGCCGAGCGCCTCGATCTTCTTCGCAAACTCTGTTGTGGCCAGCGGCGAGATCGAGCTCATGTCGACGACGATCTTGCCTTTGGAGATGCCGCTCGCGACGCCGTCCTTGCCGAACAGCACCGCTTCGACGTGCGGCGTATCCGGCACCATGATGATGACGGCATCCGCCTCCTCCGCCACCTGCTTTGCCGTCTTGCACACGACGCCGCCGGCGGAAACGAGATCCGGCGCCACCGGTCCGACGTCATGCAGGAACAAGCGGTGACCCGCGGCCTGGAGATGGCCGGCCATCGGCCGTCCCATGGTGCCAAGTCCGATGAAGCCAATGTCGATCATGTCAATCGTTCCTCTATATTTGTCTAAGTTGATCCACGGGCTCGCTGCACCTCTCCCGCTTGCGGGGGAGGTCGGCGCATAGCGCCGGGTGGGGGCTCTCTCCATTCGGGGATTCTCAACGCACTTGAACGAGTCCCACCGCGGAGACACCCCAACCCCACCCCCCGCAAGGGGGAGAGGGAGCGCACTGATACCGTGGCTAGAATCCTCAGGTCTCGAACGTCTGCGCCGCGTGCCACGACAGACCTTCAAGCGTGGTGGTGCGCGGCTTGTATTCGCATCCGATCCAGCCGCGGTAGCCGATGGCGTCGAGGTGGCGGAACAGGAAGGGATAGTTGATCTCGCCAGTGCCGGGCTCGTGACGGCCGGGATTGTCGGCCAACTGAACGTGCGCGATGCGGTCGAGATATTCCTGCATGGTGCGGGCGAGATCGCCCTCCATGATCTGCATGTGATAGATGTCGTACTGTATGAAGAGGTTGCTCGAACGCACCTCGGAGATGAGCTGCACCGCCTGCTCGGTGCCGTTCAGGAAGAAGCCGGGAATGTCGAGCGTATTGATCGGCTCGACCAGGAGCTTGATGTTCTCCCTCGCCAGCGTCGAGGCCGCGAAGCGCAAGTTTCCGACCAGCGTCTCGTTCAGCTCGCGGGGATCGGCATCGACAGGCGCGATGCCGACGAGGCAGTTGAGCTGGTCGCAATCGAGTGCCTTGGCATAGTCGATGGCGCGGAATACGCCGTCGCGGAATTCGCTGACGCGATCGGGCAGGATGGCGATGCCGCGCTCGCCCGCCGCCCAATTGCCCGCGGGGAGATTGTGCAGCACCTGCGTCAGCCCATGGCTCTCGAGCTGCTCGCGGAGCTGCGCCTTGTCGAAATCATAGGGAAAGAGATATTCGACCCCACTGAAGCCCGCCGCCTTCGCCGCGGCAAAGCGGTCGACAAACGGCATCTCGTTGAAGAGCATGGTGAGGTTGGCGGCAAATCTTGGCACGATGCTGTCCTCCCTATTCCGCCGGCTGCAACACGCCGGATCGCACGCTCTCGACCTCGTCGAGCGGCAGATCCAGCACCTCCTCGAACTCGACGATGTTGTCGATCTCGGTCCCCATCGCGATGTTGGTGACACGTTCGAGGATGAACTCCACCACCACGGGCACGCGGTGCTTTGCCATCAGCTCGCGCGCGGTTGCGAACGCGGCCTGCGCATCCTTCGGATCGGTGACGCGGATCGCCTTGCAGCCGAGGCCTTCGGCGACCGCGACGTGATCGACGCCGTAGACGCCAATCTCGGGCGCGTTGATGTTCTCGAAGGAGAGCTGGACGTGATAGTCCATGTCGAAGCCGCGCTGGGCCTGGCGGATCAGGCCGAGATAGGAATTGTTCACGACGACGTGGATGTAGGGCAGATTGAACTGCGCCCCGACCGCGAGCTCCTCGATCAGGAACTGGAAGTCGTAGTCGCCCGACAGCGCGACGATGTCGCGATCCGGACACGCCGCGCGCACGCCGAGGGCGGCCGGCAGCGTCCAGCCGAGCGGCCCCGCCTGCCCAGCATTGATCCAGTTGCGCGGCTTGTAGACACCCAAGAACTGCGCGCCGGCGATCTGCGACAGGCCGATCACGGTGACGTAGCAGGTGTCGCGGCCAAAGGCCTTGGTCATCTCCTCATAGACGCGCTGCGGCTTGATCGGCACGTTGTCGAAATGGCTCTTGCGCAGCATCGAACGCTTGCGATCGCGGCAGGCCGCGGGCCACGCCTGGCGCTCGCGCAACCTGCCTGACCGGCGCCACTCCCTGGCGACGATGACGAAGAGTTCGAGCGCGGCCTTCGCATCCGAGACGATGCCGAGATCGGGATTGAATACGCGCCCGATCTGCGTCGGCTCGATGTCGACATGCACGAAGGTACGACCCTTGGTGTAGGTCTCGATCGAGCCGGTGTGGCGATTGGCCCAACGGTTGCCGATGCCGAGCACGAAATCGGACTCGAGCATGGTGGCGTTGCCGTAACGGTGGCTGGTCTGCAGGCCGACCATGCCGGCCATCAGCACATGATCGTCAGGGATCGCGCCCCACCCCATCAGGGTCGGCACGACCGGCACATTCACGGTCTCGGCGAATTCGACCAGGAGGTCCGAGGCATCGGCGTTGATCACTCCGCCACCCGCCACGATCAGCGGCCGCTCGGCGGCATTGAGCATCTCCAGCGCCTTCTCGACCTGCTTGCGGGTCGCCGAGGGCTTGTAGACCGGCAGCGGCTCATAGGTCTCGTCGTCGAACTCGATCTCGGCGAGCTGCACGTCGAGCGGCATGTCGATCAGCACCGGCCCGGGCCGGCCCGAGCGCATCACGTGGAAGGCCTGGCTGAACACGCGCGGCACCAGTGCCGGCTCGCGCACCGTGACCGCCCATTTGGTCACGGGCTTTGCGATCGACTCGATGTCGACGGCCTGAAAATCTTCCTTGTAGAGCCGCGCACGCGGCGCCTGCCCGGTGATGCAGAGGATCGGAATGGAGTCGGCGATCGCGGAATAAAGCCCAGTGATCATGTCGGTGCCGGCCGGCCCCGACGTGCCGATGCAAACGCCGATATTTCCGGCCTTGGCCCGCGTATAGCCCTCCGCCATGTGCGAGGCGCCCTCGACGTGGCGCGCGAGGATGTGGCGGATCGAACCGCGCTTCTTCAGCGCCGAGTAAAGCGGATTGATCGCCGCTCCGGGAACGCCGAAGGCAGTCGAGATGCCTTCCTTCTCCAGAATTCGCACGGCTGCATCGACGGCTCGCATCTTCGCCATATTGGACCTCGCTCTGTTGCGTCAGCGCGAGGGTGATCATTGAATGCGCAAGCGGTGATCTCAACGAGATCGGTTTTATTTTCCACGATACGGCAGCGCTCAAAAAAACTGCGGACGCATCAACCGCTTAGACGGGAATATCTATGAAACGCCGGTCACTCGAACAGCGGCGCCAGCTCCATCTGCGGCACCAGCACCAGGCCCTTGTCGGTGATGCGAATTTCGGGAATGACCGATAGCGGGATCAGATTGAAGCCCATGTAGGGAATGGTGCAGCCGGCGTCCGTCCACTCCTTCTTCAATGCCTTGACCTCTTCGGCCACCTCCATGACGCGCTTGTCGGAGAGCAGCCCGGCAATCGGCAGCGGCACCAGCGCCCTCACCTTGCCATCCGCGACGACACAGACCGCGCCCTGGTGCTCCCTGATCGCCGCGATCGCCGCCTGCATATCCGGCTCGTTGGTACCTGCAACGATGATGTTGTGGCTGTCATGCCCGACGCTGGAGGCGACCGCGCCGCGCTTCAGCCCAAAATCCTTGAGCAGGCCATAGGCGACGTTACCGGCCGACTTGCCGTGGCGCTCGACCACCGTGACGAAACAAAGGCCGTACCGTTCAAACAGCGCCGGCCAGTCCTTCGCCGGCTCTATTCTGACCTTCTCATGGATCAGCGTGATGCCGGGCAGCGCGGTTTTGATCGCGTTGACCGTGCAGGCCTTCGCCGGCAGCTCCGGCGTCAGCTTCAGTTTCTCCGGCAGCTTGACCGTCGCGTAGGCCGCCTTCGGATATCGATAGCGCTGCGACAGTGCCTGATCGAGCCGCGGCGTGATCTTGCCTCGCTCGACCACGAGTTCGCCGCCATACCAGGTGCATTGCGGCTTCAGATCGTCGTTCATCAGCACGAGATCGGCACGACGCCCGCCGCCGAGCCCACCGATGTCGCCTTCCATGCCGAAGCGCGTCGCGCCGTGCAGCGAGCCCATCGACCAGGCCTGCTCCGGCGACATCCCCGCTTTCGCCACCTCGCGCACCACCCAGTCGAGGCCGAACAGCAGGAGATCGTCGGCATCGCGGTCGTCGGTGCAGACCGCGGTGCGCTTGTGGGAGGCGCCGAGCTCGGTGATGGTGCGGATCGCCTGCGGCAGCGAATGCCAGGGCGTTGTCGGCGGCCCGCCGCGCAGGAAAACCCAGACGCCGGCATCGAGCAGGTCGTCGGCGATGTCGCGATCGATCGCCTCATGGGTGTCGGTGACGCCTGATGCCGCATAGGCCGCGACGAATTCGCGGCCGTAGACATGGCCCGACACCGGCCGTCCGCGCTTCAAAGCGGCTGCGAGAATGGCGTGGCTGCGTTCATCGCCCATCGTCACCGGCACAAAGTCCATCTTCTCACCGAGCGCCACGGCTTCCGGCCAGCGATCGAACAGGCCGGCGATCTTGTCGGGCGTGAGATCGCCGCCGGCGGTCTCAAGCTCCGGCGAGGTCGCGGGCACGGTGCTCGGCACCGTCAGGAAGATCGAGAGCGGCGCCTCGCGCGCGTCCTCGAGCATCGCCTCGACCCCGGCGACGTCCATGACGTTGCCGATCTCGTGGCTGTCGCAGAAGATCGTCGTGGTGCCGTTGAGGAGTGCCGCCTCGGCATAGGCGCAGGCCGTCACCATCGAGGATTCGACGTGGATGTGCGGATCGACCAGGCCCGGCGCGATGATGCCGCCGGCCGCGTCGTAGAGTGGAACGTCGCTCCAGATCTTCTTCGCCGCGCCGGCCGGCTTCACCGCGGCAATGCGGCCGCCGGTGATCCAGACCTCGCGGCCCGCATGGATGCGCTCGGAATAGGTCGAGAGCACCCGTGCGCCCGTGACGACAAGGTTGGGCGCGAGGCGCGCCGAGGCGACGTCGGCAAGGCGCCGCGTCATGCTGTGCAGCGGCGCGACCGCAAAACGGGTCAGTTTGGTCATCGGGGCCCTCGCGCAACGTGGATCGCCGACCGATGGTTGCGCCCCCGGCCTACCGGGGCAAGCTCAAATTAGGCGGAACCTCTGCTTACGCATTGGGCAAGACGGGTCCGCCCCTCCGTTGCTGCGACCCTCCACGGCGTGCCGCTGGAGCGTAGGCGAGCGTCTACCGGACCGCCTGCGCATCAAATGCGGTTTCCCATGAACTTCCGCCGTCCCATTGCGACCAACACAACGCCATACTCAGACTGCTCAGCTTACCGATCGAATTGTTGCGCATCGCTTTCTATGCCTTGCAAGGCCTCGTCGATGCGCTGAGGGCGCGCGATCGGCTGAGCCTTGAAGTCAGCGTCCTCGTCAACGCCCAGCGACGCTGTGTGGCGATTCGGCACCGCCGACCACATGGTGCTCGCCGGCGGCTTCGCGCTGGCATGCGCCGCGGTCGCGACGTTCGTCCTGTATGTCTACGTGATCAAGGCCGGCTGGATCACCTGATCCGTTTCCACACTCCACTCAGGAGACCTTCTCCGGCATCAGGCCACCCAGCGCCGCGGTCAGCTCCGCAGCCGCCTCGCGCACGACGCGGCCGATCTCCGGCAACCGTTCGTCGGTGATGCGGCTGGTCATGCCGGAGACGGAGATCGCGGCGAGTGGCTCGGCGCGATCGTCGTAAACCACCGCCGCGACGCAGCGCAGGCCCATCTGCGCCTCCTCGTCGTCGATGGCATAGCCCTGCGCGCGAATCTTTTGCAGCTCCCGGAACAGGTCGCTCGGCCGCACGATCGACTTCTCGGTCAACCTGGGCATGCCGTGATGGCGGATGATGGCGCCGACGTCCTCGTCCGAATAGGTCGCGAGCACCGCCTTGCCGACGCCGGAGGTGACCATCGCGACGCGACCGCCGACCTTGGTCAGCGAACGCATGATCTCGCGGCTTTCCATGCGAGTCAGCACGATGATGAACTCGTCGTCGACCACGGCTAGGTTGGCAGTCTCACGGGTGAGATCGCGCAGCTTGCGCAAATAGGGAACCGCCTGCGCGGTGAAATTGCGCCGCCGCGCGAAGCTCGCGCCCACCGTGAAGCTGCGCACCCCGACATGCCATTTGGACTCGGCGCGATCGAACTGCACGAAGCGACGGCTTTCCAGCGTCGCCAGCAGACGGTGCACGGTCGAGGTCGACAGCCCGGTGCGGACGGCGAGATCGCTGAGGCGATAGCCCTCGTCGTCCTCGGCCAGCGTCTCCAGAATCGACAGCGCGCGGTCGACCGACTGCACGCCGCCGTCGCGCGCCTCGTAATCGGCCTCCGCCGGCGATCTTGGCTCGAATGATTTGCGCCGGATCACGTTCTTGCTCATCGCGACCTGCATTCGTCAGTGAGACAAAGCATCAGCCGCCTCGTCTCCCTCTCCCCGTTCCTACGGGAAGAGGGTCGGGGTGAGGGGCTATCTCCGCGAACACGGTGAGAGACGAACTCGCGGAGAGTCCCCCTCACCCGGATTGTGCACCGGACGATGCTCTGCATCGCCGGGCCTCTCCCCGCAAGCGGGGAGAGGTGAAAGGTCTTCTTCAGCTCAAAGCAGCCCTGCCCCGCGCGCCCACTTGTACTTGGCGCCGAGCACCTCGACCGGCAGCTCGGTCGAGTAGGCATAGGCCGGGATGCCGTTCTGGTAGAGATATTCGGCGGCCTCCTCGACCTCGACGTCGCCGGCGAGCGAGGCGACCATCGGCTTCACAAAGCCCTTGGCCTCCATCTCCTTCTTCACCTCGACCATGTTGCGGGCGAACACCATCGGCGGGGTGACGATGGTATGCCAGTAGCCGAGGATCAGCGCGTGGATGCGATCGTCGGAGAGGCCGAGCTTCACCGTGTTGACGTAGGTGATCGGCGGCTCGCCGCCGGTGATATCCACAGGATTTCCGGCCGCGCCGAACGGCGGGATGAACTTGCGGAAGGCCGCATCGAGATCCGGCGGCATCGACATCAGCGACAGGCCGTTGTCGACACAGGAGTCCGACAGCAGCACGCCCGAGCCGCCCGCACCGGTGATGATCAGCACGTTCTCGCCCTTCGGCGTCGGCAGCACCGGCACGCCACGGGCGAATTCGAGCAATTGCCGCAGCGAACGCGCGCGGATCACGCCGGACTGCTTGAACACGTCCTCGTAGATCCTGTCGTTGCCGGCGAGCGCGCCGGTATGCGACGAGGCCGCCTTCGCGCCGGCCGAGGTGCGGCCCGCCTTGAGCACGACAACCGGCTTCTTCTTGGAGACACGCTTGGCGGCTTCCGCGAAGGCGCGGCCGTCCTTGAGATCTTCGCAGTGCTGCGCGATCAGGTTCGTGTTGGGGTCCTGCTCGAAGAAGGCGAGCAGATCGTCCTCGTCGATGTCGGACTTGTTGCCGAGGCCGACGATCGCCGACACGCCCATCTTCGCCGAGCGCGAGAAGCCGATGATGGCCATGCCGATGCCGCCCGACTGCGAGGACAGCGCCGCGTGGCCCTTCACGTCATAGGCCGTGCAGAAGGTCGCGCAGAGATTCGCCGGCGTATAGTAGAAGCCGTAGATGTTCGGCCCCATCAGGCGGATATCGTACTTCTTGCCGACCTCGACGATCTCGGCCTGGAGCTCCGGTGCGCCAGCCTCGGCGAAGCCCGACGGAATCAGAACCGCGCCCGGAATTTTCTTCTCGCCGCACTCGGTCAGCGCGCCGGCCACGAACTTCGCGGGAATCGCGAACACCGCGACATCGATCACGCCCGGCACGTCCCTGACGCTCTTGTAGGCCTTGTAGCCGAGAATCTCGGAGGCCTTGGGATGGATCGGAATGATCTCGCCCTTGTAGCCGCCGTTGATCAGGTTCTTCATCACGGAGTTACCGATCTTGCCGTCCTCCGCGGAGGCGCCGATCACGGCGACCGCCTTCGGCTGCATGATGCGGTTCATGGCCGCGACGATCTCTTCGGTCGGACGCGGCTTCGGCTTGGGCTTGTAGGCGAAGTCGACGACGATGCGAACGTCGGCGGCGGTGGCGTCCTTCGGGGTCGCGAACACCGGGTTGAGGTCGAGCTCGACGATTTCGGGGAAGTCCGAGACGAGCTGCGAGACCTTGACGATGACGTCGGCGAGCGCCGTGCGGTTGACCGGCTCGCCGCCGCGCACGCCCTTCAGGATCTCATGTGCCTGGATGCCGTCGAGCATCGACAGCGCATCTTCCTTGGTCGCGGGCGCGAGGCGGAAGGTGATGTCCTTCAGGACTTCGACCAGCACGCCGCCGAGGCCGAAGGCGACGAGCTTGCCGAACGAGCCGTCGGTGATCGAGCCGATGATGACCTCGGTGCCGCCGGCCAGCATCTGCTGCACCTGGATGCCTTCGATCTTGGCGTCGGCCTTGTACTTCCTGGCGTTGGAGAGAATGGTCTCGTAGGCCTTCTCGGCGTCCTGCGCCGTCTTGACGCCGACGATGACGCCGCCGGCTTCGGTCTTGTGGAGAATGTCCGGCGAGACGATCTTCATCACGACCGGGAAGCCCATGGAGGACGCGATCTTGCCGGCTTCGCCCGCCGACTTCGCGACCCCCTCCTTCGGCACCGGAATGCCGTAGGCGTCGCAGACCAGCTTGCCCTCAGGCGCCGTCAGGCTGGTGCGGTTGTCCGCCTTGACCTGGTCAAGGACCTTGCGGACGGCATCTTTGGAATTGGACATGTGGCTTCTCCCTTGACCTCAGTTCTTGCTTTCAAAGCGCGCGCGTATTGCGGCCGCCAGTGATGCTTGCCATTCGCCGCGCTCTGTTCCATGCCGCGGAACGGAGTGGCATAAGGCCAAGAGTACTCCGCCGGCTTGGATCAAAAATGGCTGGCGATGGCATTTGGTATGCCAGAAGCCAACTTGTCAAGACGGCGCATCGCCTAGAACGCCGTAAAAAATAGGCAGCTTGACATTCTGGCATGTGGTATGCCAAAAACTTTCCGGTTAATATTCCTGTAAAAGACGACTCCCACAGGAGGAGAATCGTCATGTCACTGCGGAAACCAACCAAGGCGTTGCCGAACATGGCCGAGGCAGACATCGCAATCGTTCGTATTGCCCCGGAGAGCAGCTTCAAGAACAAGGCGTATGACGCCTTGAAGGAAGCCATCCTCAAGATGGACATCTACTCGACGCCCGAGCCGGTGATGCTCGACGAGCGCGCGCTGTCCGAGCGCCTGGGTGTCAGCCGCACGCCGATCCGCGAGGCGATCGCGATGCTCGAGCAGGACGGCTTCGTGAAGACCGTGCCGCGCCGCGGCATCATGGTGGTGCGCAGGACCAAGAACGAGATCGTCGACATGATCCGCGCCTGGGCGGCGCTGGAGAGCATGGCGGCGCGCCTGATCACCACCACCGCGCGCAAGAAGGACATTTCGGCGCTGCGCGACTTCTTCAAGGACTTTGGCAAGGACCGCCTGCCCGAGGATCACGTCGAGGAATACTCCAAGGCGAACATCGCCTTCCACCAGGCGCTGATCTCGCTGTCGGAATCGCCGGTGTTGGTCGATCTCACCAACGACCTGCTGCTGCACGTGCGCGGCTACCGGCAACTGACGATCGGACGGAAGGATCGCACCGCGACCTCGCTGCCCGAGCATCTCGGCATCATCGAAGCGCTCGAAGCGCGCGACACCGAGCTCGCCGAGAAGCGCGCCCGCGACCACACCCTTGGCCTTGCAGCTTACGTCGAAGCACACGGCCAGGAACTATTCACGTAGCTCTTTAACCTAGCAACGTTCACCAGAAGGGCGAACCATTCGCCCCAACGACCTTGAGACCAGGGAGACAAGGCCCATGCTGAATACCGCGACCAAGTCCGAAGCACCGGGCACCGAGCAGGAACTGACGGATGGCTTCCATCTCGTCATCGACGCGCTCAAGCTGAACGGCATCAACACCATCTATAATGTGCCGGGCATCCCGATCACGGATTTGGGCCGCATGGCGCAGGCCGCCGGCATTCGCGTGATCTCCTTCCGCCACGAGCAGAACGCCGGTTACGCGGCGGGCATCGCGGGCTTCCTCACCAAGAAGCCCGGCGTCTGCCTCACCGTCTCTGCGCCCGGCTTCCTCAACGGTCTCACTGCGCTCGCCCACGCCACCACCAACTGCTACCCGATGATCCTGATCTCGGGCTCCTCCGAGCGCGAGATCGTCGACCTCCAGCAGGGCGACTACGAAGAAATGGATCAGCTCGCGATCGCCAAGCCCCTGTGCAAGGCGGCCTATCGCGTGCTGCACGCCCAGGACATCGGCATCGGCCTGGCCCGCGCCATCCGCGCCGCGGTCTCGGGCCGTCCGGGCGGCGTCTATCTCGACCTGCCGGCAAAGCTGTTCGGCCAAGTGATGAATGCCGATGCCGGCGAGAAGTCGCTGGTCAAGGTGATCGACGCGGCTCCCGCGCAGATCCCCTCGCCCGCTTCGGTCAAGCGCGCACTCGACGTGCTCAAGGGCGCCAAGCGCCCGCTCATCATCCTCGGCAAGGGCGCGGCCTACGCGCAGGCCGACGAGGAGATCAAGACCTTCGTCGAGAAGAGCGGCGTGCCCTTCCTGCCGATGAGCATGGCCAAGGGCCTCCTCCCCGATACGCATCCGCAGTGCGCCGGCGCTGCCCGCTCGACGGTTCTCAAAGAGTCCGACGTCGTGATGCTGATCGGCGCGCGGCTCAACTGGCTGCTCTCGCACGGCAAGGGCAAGACCTGGGGTGAAGCGCCCAAGAAGTTCATCCAGGTCGATATCGAGCCGAGGGAAATGGACTCCAACGTCGAGATCGTTGCGCCTGTCGTCGGCGACATCGGCTCGGTCGTCTCGGCCTTCAACCAGGCGATGGGTGCGGGCTGGACCGCCCCGCCCGCCGAATGGACCAAGGCTGTTTCGACCAAGCGCGAAGAGAACGTCGCCAAGATGGCGCCGAAGCTCATGAACAACAAGTCGCCGATGGACTATCACGGTGCGCTCGGCGTGCTGAAGAACGTCATCAAGGAGCATCCGGACGCGATCCTCGTCAACGAGGGCGCCAACACGCTCGATCTCGCCCGCGGCGTCATCGACATGTACAAGCCGCGCAAGCGTCTCGACGTCGGCACCTGGGGCGTGATGGGCATCGGCATGGGCCAGGCGATTGCGGCTGCGCTCGAGACCGGCAACCCCGTGCTGGCGGTGGAAGGCGACAGCGCCTTCGGCTTCTCCGGCATGGAGGTCGAGACGATCTGCCGCTACAACCTGCCGATCTGCGTCGTCATCTTCAACAATGACGGCATCTATCGCGGCACCGACGTCAACAGCGCCAACTCCGATCCCGCGACCACCGTCTTCGTCAAGGGCGCGCGCTACGACAAGATGATGGAAGCCTTCGGCGGCGTCGGCGTGAATGCCAGCTCGCCGGACGAGCTCAAGCGCGCCGTCAACGAGGCGATGAAGTCGGGCAAGCCGACGCTGATCAACGCCGTGATCGACCCGGCCGCGGGCTCGGAGAGCGGCCGCATCGGCAATCTCAATCCGCAGAGCGTTCTGCAGAAGAAGAAGTGAACACCCAGCGGGTCATTCCCCGCGCAGGCGGGGAATCCAGTAATCGCCGAACCATCCTTGATGGCGAATACTGAGCCCAACTGAATCGACAGCGAATACTGGATGCCCGCCTTCGCGGGCATGACGGAAACAGATAGTGAAAGGAGCAAACACGATGACAAAGGCGCTCACGGGCGTTCGCATTCTCGATTTCACCCACGTCCAGTCGGGGCCGACCTGCACGCAATTGCTTGCATGGTTCGGCGCCGACGTGATCAAGGTGGAACGTCCCGGTGTCGGTGACATCACCCGCGGCCAGCTGCAGGACATCCCGAACGTGGACAGCCTGTATTTCACCATGCTCAACCACAACAAGCGCTCGATCACGCTCGACACCAAGAACCCCAAGGGCAAGGAAGTCCTCACCGAGCTGATCAAGAAGTGCGACGTGCTGGTCGAGAACTTCGGCCCCGGCGTGCTCGATCGCATGGGTTTCCCCTGGGAGAAGATTCATGCGATCAACCCGAAGATGATCGTCGCCTCGATCAAGGGCTTCGGCCCCGGGCCGTACGAGGACTGCAAGGTCTATGAGAACGTCGCGCAGTGCACCGGCGGCGCCGCTTCGACCACCGGCTTCCGTGATGGTCTCCCGCTCGTCACCGGCGCACAGATCGGCGATTCCGGCACCGGCCTGCATCTCGCGCTCGGCATCGTCACCGCGCTCTACCACCGCACGCATTCGGGCAAGGGCCAGCGCGTCACGGCTGCGATGCAGGACGGCGTGCTCAACCTTGCGCGTGTAAAACTGCGCGACCAGCAGCGCCTCGCCCATGGGCCGCTCAAGGAATACAGCCAGTTCGGCGAAGGCATTCCGTTCGGCGACGCCGTGCCGCGCGCCGGCAACGATTCCGGCGGCGGCCAGCCCGGCCGCATCCTGAAGTGCAAGGGCTGGGAGACCGATCCCAACGCCTACATCTACTTCATCACCCAGGCCCCGGTCTGGGAGAAGATCTGCGACGTGATCGGCGAACCGACCTGGAAGACCGATCCGAACTACGCCAAGCCCCCGGCCCGCCTGCCGCGGCTGAACGAGATCTTCGCCCGCATCGAGCAGTGGACGATGACGAAGACCAAGTTCGAGGCGATGGAGATCCTCAACAAGGACGACATCCCCTGCGGCCCGATCCTGTCGATGAAGGAAATCGCGGAAGACCAGTCGCTGCGCGCGACCGGCACCGTGGTCGAGGTCGATCATCCGACCCGCGGCAAGTACATCTCGGTCGGCAACCCGATCAAGCTGTCGGATAGCCCCAGCGACGTGCAGCGCTCCCCGCTGCTCGGCGAACATACCGACGAGATCCTGCGCAGTGTGCTCGGCTTCAGCGACCATCAGGTCGCCGAGATCCACAAGTCCGGCGCGCTCGACCCGCCGCAGAAGCAGGCCGCTGAGTAAGCGGTAGCGCTTTGACGCGAGACAAAAGGGCCGCCCATCGGGGCGGCCTTTTTTGCATGAGAACGCCTGTAGTCACAGGCACCAACTAAAAAACTGAAAAACAACCCCATGCACAGTAGCCAACCCGTTGGCAACAAAGGAATTGCGGATTTTACGAAACCCCTTTGACACGTCGGGCAAAACAGGGGCATTATGCGAACGTCGAAAGAAGCGCAGGTCTCGCCCGGCAAAGAGCTTTTCGGAGCACTGGAGCATTGCCGCCGGGATAAATTATCCTAACGATTCCAACGTCGAATACAGCCGGCGCTTGAGCTTTGCCGCGGACCGGTTACCTTCGACCCATGGGGGTCTCAAGCAGGCCGAGATCGTCTCTCGGAGGCGGTACGCGCAGCTCTCAGCCGAGGATGAGCAGTCGGAAACGTTCAGCCTCGAAAACCCGGGCTAGGTGCCCATGCCTAGCGACCCCAGCGATCCTGCCAAATCTTCTCGCCGATGGTGCAACTGACGCGCGGTTCTTTCTCCGCGACCGGCACCACCCGATGCTCTGGGCTTCTGCCCGCCACCTCGAGCAGGAGTTTCGCGCGGATCGCCTCCTTGAATGTGTCGCGGTCCTTGATCGCCACCACGAACGAGCCAGGGCCCCCTATCACGCAGTCCTCGTAGTACCAATCGAGATTCTCGATATCCATCGAGGGGTACGACGGCTCCTTCACCATGATCGGCAGTCCGTTGATGACGATACCCTTTCCGAGCGCTTCCTCACGTACAGGCGTGATCGGTGGGCCGTTGTTGTTTGGACCGTCGCCTGAAATATCAATGACGCGCCGGAACCCCCGGCTCGGGTTCTCGTCGAAGAGAGGCATCGCGTACAGGATCGCGCCCGAGATCGAGGTGCGCGACCCCCGCCGCACCGGCGTCCGCATGATTTCATTGGCGACGGCATCGGCCGTCTCGGGACCGTCGATCACCCGCCAGGGAATGATGATCTTTTGGTCGCTGGACGCCGACCACTCGAAATACGTGATCGAAATCTTTCCGTTCGGACCACCCCTCAGGGCCTGCAGGAATTCCTTGGATACGATGGCCTGGGCGTAACCCTCCCGCTGGACCGCGAGTTCATCCAAATCCATCGAATAGGAGACGTCGACGGCGATGACGAGTTCGATGTCGACCGAAGGGGCCGGCTCTTTGTCTGCGGCTTCCTGCGGTCCGCCGGTACCGGCGAGGCCGCTCCCTGTGAGTAGACCCGCAACAAGTATCGCGCCGGTCGAGACGCCCCACCGAACCTGCATGAGCGGACCTCCACGTCGCCGGTGCGATGCTGACATGCACCGGCCATCGCGGGAAGCAAAAGGCGCAATCCACCAATTCACGTTGCTGAGATAAACTCGCGCCAGGCCACCGTTCAACGGTCCGCGGATGCACCTGACATGAACAACACGTCCCCGTCGACACGTCAGCTTCCTGGGCGAGACCGGACACCGAGTGCGGTGGGCGCCCTCAACAGACTCTGGCAGGAAAATCTGAGATGTCGTGTCGGGCCGGCAGCGTCTCGCTCGTCCTCGGGGCATGAATGGGCGACAGATGTCAATACCCTGCCCATCAATGCAAGAGGATGAACGCTTATGCCCAACACTGTACGCCTGCACCGCGTTTTGGCGACCAGCCCGGAGAAAGTCTACCGCGCCTTTCTTGAGGGGGACGCGCTGGCGAAATGGCTTCCGCCCAACGGCTTTGCCTGCACCGTCCATCACCTCGAGCCCAAGGTCGGGGGTACGTTCAGAATGTCCTTCCGCAACTTCACGACCGGCAACAGCCACGCGTTCGGCGGTGAATATCTCGAGCTCATTCCGGGCGAACGGCTGTGCTACACCGACAAGTTCGACGACCCCAACCTGCCCGGCGAACTTCAGGTCACCGTAACGCTGAAGAAAGTCTCCGTCGGCACCGAGCTGGACGTGACGCAGGCTGGCATACCGGACGTCATCCCGCCGGAGGCCTGCTATCTCGGCTGGCAGGAATCGCTGCGAAACCTGGCAAGGCTCGTCGAGCCCGAGATCAACCAATAGGGCTAAGCGAAATGGCGTTAGGTTGAATCGATGTGGGCCGCGGGCTCGTTCAACCTCTCCCGCTTGCGGGGGGAGGCATAGGCCGCCTTCGGCGGCCGTTCTCTTTAGAGACGCCGAGGCAAGGCCTCGGCTGTGGCGAAGCGCCGGGTGGGGGCTTTTTCCACGTTGGAAGTCCCGATTGCGGAGACACCCCCACCCCACCCCTCCCCCCGCAAGCGGGAGAGGGAGCGCACCCCCCTTTCGTGCCAGAAATCGAGCCTGGTCTCATCGCACTTTACGCGCCCGCCTTCGACTTGAGCCCGCCGGCTGCGGCCCAGCGGTCCGGGTCGGGACTGTGTCCGATCAGGGCGAGGCCGTAAGCGATCGACTCGAACTGATCCCCCGACATCAGCCGTTCGTTGCCGAACCGCTCGGCGAACAGCCGCCGGACGGCGGGCACGAAGGAGGTGCCGCCGGTCAAGAACACCTTTTCCACCTCGCGCGCGGTGATGCCGGCCTCGCCCAGCACCTTGTCGATGGTGGCGCCGAGCCGGGCGATATCGTCGGCAATCCAGGTTTCGAAGTCGTTCCGTGTGATGGTTGAGCGAATATCGACCCCGCCTCCATTGAAGTGAAAGTCCACCTCATCCCGGGCCGACAGCGCGACCTTGGCGTCGGACACCGCGCGGTACAACGAAAAGCCGAGGTCGAGGTCGACGATGGTGATGAAATCCTGGAGCGGGGCCGGCTTCAGCGCGGTGCGTGAAAGCTCCCGCAGCTCGCGCAACTCGCCGCTGCTCTTCATCATCGCGAGTTGATGCCAGCGCGCGAGATTGGTGTAGTAGCTGTTGGGGAGCGGCAGCACCTTGTCGAATGAGCGGAAGCTAGAGCCCTTTCCCAGGCGCGGCGAGACGACATGGTCGACGATGCGGTAATCGAACGTGTCGCCCGCGATGCCGATGCCGGCATGGCCGAGCGGCTCGGCGCGCAAGCTGCCGCCTGCGCGCGAGAAACGCATTACGGAGAAATCGCTGGTGCCGCCGCCGAAATCCGCAACCAATACGGTGGCATCGCGCTCCAGCCGGCGCGCGAAGGAGAATGCCGCTCCCACAGGCTCGTAGACATAGCGCGCGTGGCCGGCGCCTAGGCGTTCGAACGCGGCCCGATAGCGCTGCATCGCCAGTGCCTCGTCGGGATTGCCACCGGCGAAGCGCACGGGGCGGCCGACCGCGATGTTTGCCGCCTCGAAGCCGAACCGGTCTCCGCCGTGGCGCGCCAGCGTCCGCAGGAACGCCGCGAGAATATCCTCGAACTTGTAGCGCTGGCGGAACACCTGGGTGGAATTGAAGCTGTGACTTCCAGCGAAGGTCTTGAACGACTGGAGGAAGCGGTAGACGTGGCGTCCTTCGAGAAACTGTTCGATCGCCCACGGGCCACCTTCGGCGTGAGCTCCGCTTCCCGGCCGGTCCTCCCAGAAGCACAGGGCCGACACGTAGACGCTGTGCCGTCGTCCGCCATGATCGAAGCGAATGGCCTCGACCCGGCGGTCGTCCGTCGCGAGCGCGACGACCGTATTGCTGGTTCCAAAATCGATGCCGATCGAGACGGCGGGCGAGGCGCTCGACATGAACCACTCTGACAGGTGATTGGAAAAGGGGGCAGACCACTACCGGCTTTGCTTTGCCCTGCCAAGGCCCCGGTCGATTGCGGTCCGGCCGGAATTCGCATCCATGGCCGCGCCGGTCCGCTTCAGTCGGAACAATGCGGCCCAGCTGCCACGTCTTTCAGTGACGGAAGGCAGTTTGCAGCCCCGTTTGGGCAGCTTTTTGGCAATTTTAAACCCCGAACAGCCCCTTTAACGGACCGTTATGCTGCAATGCGGGATAGCGCATGCTGCTATGCAATGACATGAGTAGACACTGGTATCTGGTATACATAGGTTAGTCGTCGAAATGAGACAGCGATACTGACTGTCTCGAGAAAGGGAATCACCGATGTCCAAGACCGCTTCCGTTGCGCTCCAGCCGTCCTCCTCGCTGCTCGCCCGCCTGATCGCCGCCCTCGACCGCCTCCTGATGGCCAGCGCCGAGATCTCCAACCGCAACGGCGACCTGCCCCGCTTCGGCTTGTAAGCATTCGCTTTTCCCGCATTGCGGGAAAGCGGCACCGGCTTCAGAACCGTCAACATGCTACTTTTGATGAATGGCCCCGCACGTCGGGGCCATCTCTATTTGAGCGGTCCCGAGTCACAGCTGCAGCTAGGAAGGACTGCGGCATTTGCGCACGGTGACCGGACCGGCGCTTGAACCTTGGCATAATGAATACAAGAATGCCGCTCCAGCGCTCGCATAAAAATTAGAGGCGCCACGGGAGGCTTTATGACGGACATGGTGCAGGCAACGGCCCCTACAGCCGCGCGCGTCAGCGACACTTTTCGCTGGGCGCAATTGGCGATCGGTGTAGCGGCCATGGTGATGATCGCCAATTATCAATATGGCTGGACGTTCTTCGTCCCGGACATCCAGAAAACCTTCGGTTGGGATCGAGCCTCGATCCAGTGGGCCTTCACGCTGTTCGTCCTGTTCGAGACCTGGCTCGTTCCGGTCGAGGGATGGTTCGTTGACAAATATGGTCCGCGCATCGTCGTGCTCGTTGGCGGCGTGCTCTGCGCGATCGGCTGGGTGATCAACGCCAAGGCCACCACGCTCAATGGTTACTATCTCGGCATGATCATCGCGGGCATCGGCGCCGGCGGCGTCTACGGCACCTGCGTCGGCAACGCGCTGAAATGGTTTCCTGACAAGCGCGGTCTTGCCGCGGGCCTCACGGCCGCGGGCTTCGGTGCGGGCTCCGCGCTGACCGTCGCGCCGATCCAGGCCATGATCAAGGACAGCGGTTTCCAGAGCACCTTCCTCTATTTCGGCCTCGGACAGGGCATCATCATCTGCATCCTCGCCTTCTTCCTGCTCGCGCCGAAGCCGGGCCAGGTGCCGAACGTGGTGGCGAATGCGGCGCTGGTGCAGAGCCGGCGCAACTTCCAGCCGACCGAAGTGCTGCGCCAGCCGATCTTCTGGCTGATGTACTTCATGTTCGTGATCGTCGGCGCCGGCGGCCTGATGGTGACGGCGAACCTGAAGCCGATCGCGGTCGACTGGAAGGTCGACAACATCCCGGTCACGCTGATCGGCATGACCATGACCGCGGTGACGTTCGCAGCGACGATCGACCGCGTGCTCAATGGCCTGACGCGTCCGTTCTTCGGCTGGATCTCCGACATGATCGGCCGCGAGAACACGATGTTCCTCGCCTTCGGCATGGAAGGCATCGGCATCTGGATGCTCTACCTCTGGGGCCATGATCCCATCTGGTTCGTGCTGCTGTCGGGCTTCGTGTTCTTTGCCTGGGGCGAGATCTACTCGCTGTTCCCCTCGACCTGCACCGACACGTTCGGCGCGAAGTTCGCGACTACCAATGCCGGCCTGCTCTACACGGCGAAGGGCACCGCCGCGCTCTTGGTGCCGATCGCGAACCTGATGCAGCAGACCTCGGGCCATTGGGACAACGTGTTCATCATCGCGGCCGGCGCCAACATCCTGGCCTCGCTGCTCGCGATCCTGGTGCTGAAGCCCTGGCGCAAGACGGTGGTCGCGCGCGCAACCGTCTGACCCGCTCTTAACCGACCCTACGTGCTACAAGCGCCCGGCCCTCGGCCGGGCGCTTTCGTTTTGACCGAATCTCACTTGATTCCGTAAAACCGAAGGGAACCGCGCATTTTCTTGCAGGCGGGCGCAAGATAGGGCTTGCTTTCTGGGATATGGTATACCAAGCTGCCCGCCGCGCTTGCGACGATAAGCCACAAGATTTGCGACATCAGGTCATCTTGGCAACCTGGGTCGCCACCAGACAGGCGCCTTGGGAGGTTGTTGATGATTTCCAACATCGAGGGCGCCGTCACTGCTGCGCCCCTTCGTACCGGTTTCCGTTGGCTCCAGCTCGGCATGGGCATCGTCTGCATGGCGATGATCGCCAACCTGCAATATGGCTGGACGCTGTTCGTCGATCCGATCGATGCGGTCCACCATTGGGGACGCGCCGCGATCCAGCTTGCCTTCACCATCTTCGTCGTCACCGAGACCTGGCTCGTTCCGATCGAGGCATGGTTCGTCGACAAATACGGCCCGCGCATCGTCATCATGTTCGGCGGCGTGATGATCGCGCTCTCCTGGGTGCTCAACTCCTACGCCGACAGCCTCACCCTGCTCTATGCCGCCGCGGTCGTCGGCGGCATGGGCGCGGGCGCGGTCTACGGCACCTGCGTCGGCAATGCGCTGAAATGGTTTCCCGACCGCCGCGGCCTTGCCGCCGGCGCGACCGCTGCCGGCTTCGGCGCCGGCGCCGCGATCACCGTGGTGCCGATCGCAAGCATGATCGCATCGAGCGGCTATCAGAACGCGTTCTTCACCTTCGGCATCGGCCAGGGCTTGATCGTCTTCGTGCTCGCCTTCTTCATCCAGCCGCCGCGGGTCTCGATCCCGCCGAAGAGGAAGCAGCTCAACCTGCCGCAGACCAAGATCGACTTCACCCCGCCGCAGGTGCTGCGCAGCCCTATTTTCTGGGTGATGTATCTCGTCTTCGTCATGGTCGCCTCCGGCGGCCTGATGACCGCGGCGCAGATCGCCCCGATCGCGCACGACTTCAAGATCGCGAACACGCCGGTGACGCTTGCCGGCTTCCAGATGGCGGCGCTGACCTTCGCGATCTCGCTCGACCGCATCTTCGACGGTTTTGGCCGTCCGTTCTTCGGCTGGGTGTCCGACACGATCGGCCGCGAGCACACCATGTTCATCGCCTTCGGCACCGCCGCACTTATGCTGCTGACGCTGTCGGCCTACGGCCACGTGCCGATCGTGTTCGTGCTCGCGACCGCGATTTACTTCGGCGTGTTCGGCGAGATCTACTCGCTGTTCCCGGCGACCTGCGGCGACACGTTTGGTTCGAAGTTCGCTACCACCAACAACGGCATGCTCTACACCGCAAAGGGCACCGCCTCCCTGCTCGTGCCGCTCGCCAGCGTGATCTCGACCGCCTATGGCTGGAAGGCCGTGTTCGTGGTGGCGGTGGCGCTGAATGCGACCGCCGCGCTGATGGCGCTGTTCGTGATCAAGCCGCTGCGCCGCTCCTTCATCCTCGGCAAGGAAGCAGAGAGCGCCAACACCGCGACGGCTAACGCCAAGACCGAGACGGCGTAGCGACCACACGCCTTTTGCATCGGTCAGAAAGGGGCGCTTCGCAGCGCCCCTTTCTTTTTGGTCCGCATTTGCACGCGACAAACGTCAGCATTGCTGCCGCAAGAATTTTCGGATCAACCAAATCCAGCGCTTGACGATTGGCATAATGTATACCAGAATTTCACCGATACATTCACCCAAGGAGGTTGCAATGCTGGTCGGAGACATTCTGCGCAAGAAGACGCCGCGCGTTGTCACGGTGCGGATGAACGAAACGGTGGGTATCGCCGCCAAGCTGATGCGCGCCAACAACATCAGCGCTCTGGTGGTCAAGGACGTCGTCCGCTCGGAGGGCAACACCGCGGTCGGCATGTTCACCGAGCGCGACGTGGTGCGCGCCATCGCCGAGCACGGCGCGAATGGCGTCAACGTCAAGGTCTCGCAGCTCGTGTCGGTGCAGCAGCTCGTCTCCTGCACCTCGACCGACACGATCGAGCACGTGCGGCACCTGATGAACCGGCACCACATCCGGCACCTGCCGGTGATCGACAACTACAGCCTCGTCTCGGTCATCAGCATGCGCGACATCGCGGCCGCCGTCGACGAGGCCACCAACTCTACGCCGCAAGCGGCCTAGGCGACCGCACCATTCCCCTGCGACTTCCGGCCCCGACTCGGACCCGTCCAAGCCGGACCGGATCTTTCGTGCCCAAAAACCCGGTTTCTGCTCCCCCGCGAGGATTTCATGAAGATCTGCATCTACGGCGCCGGCGCGATCGGCGGATATCTCGGTGTTCAGCTCGCGCGCGCAGGCGCGGACGTCAGCCTGATCGCGCGCGGCGCCCATCTCGCCGCGATGCGCGAGCGCGGCCTGACGCTGCTTGCCGGCGGCGAGGAACATGTCGTCCATCCGCGCTGCACGGACAACGCCGCCGAGCTCGGTGTGCAGGACTACGTCATCATCACGCTCAAGGCGCATTCGATCACCGGCGTGATCGAGAAGATGCAGCCGCTGCTCGGGCCGCACACCCGCGTCATCACCGCAGTCAACGGCATCCCCTACTGGTACTTCTACAAGCACGGCGGGAGTTACGAGAACTCGACGCTGGAGAGCATCGACGCGGGCGGGCGGCAGTGGCGCGAGCTCGGCCCCGAGCGCGCCATCGGCTGCATCGTCTATCCCGCGACCGAGATCGAGGCGCCCGGCGTGATCCGCCACGTCTACGGCAACAATTTTCCGCTCGGCGAGCCATCGGGCGAGATCACGCCCGACGTGCAGCGCCTCGCCGACCTGTTCGTCGAAGCCGGCATGAAGGCGCCGGTCCTCGACAACATCCGCGACGAGATCTGGCTCAAACTCTGGGGCAATGTCTGCTTCAATCCGATCAGCGCGCTGACCCATGCGACGCTCGACGTGATCTGCACCGATCCCGCCACGCGCGCGTTGTCGCGCGCGATCATGCTGGAGGCCCAGACGATCGCCGAAACCTTTGGCGTCAAATTCCGTGTCGACGTCGAACGCCGCATCGAGGGCGCCCGCAAGGTCGGCGCGCACAAGACCTCGATGCTCCAGGATCTCGAGCGCGGCCGCCCGATGGAGATCGATCCGCTCGTCTCCGTGGTCCAGGAGATGGGCCGCCTGACCGGCATCGCCACGCCCGCCCTCGACTCGGTGCTGGCGATGGTCACCCAGCGTGCCCGCATCGCCGGCCTCTATGACGGCGTCGCCGCGCCGACCGATCCGCGCGCACTGGCGGTGGCATGATGGCGGGCGAGATGAAGAAATGGCTCCGCTTCCGCCATGGCGGAGCGACCGGGTTCGGAACGCTGACGCCGTCAGGCATCAGCGTGCATGACGGCGAGATGTTCGGCCGCAACGTAGCCAGCGGCAGGACGCTGGCGCTGTCCGAAGTCGAGCTGCTCGCTCCTTGCGCGCCCAGCAAGATCGTCGCGCTCTGGAATAACTTTCACGCGCTCGCGGCCAAGCTCAACCAGCCCGAGCCGCCGGAGCCGCTCTATCTCCTGAAGGCCACGACCAGCATCGCCGCGCCCGGCGCGGTGATCCGCCGCCCCTCCTGTTACGACGGCAAGACCACCTATGAGGGCGAGCTCGGCATCGTCATCGGCAAGACCTGCGCCCGCGTCTCGCCGGCCGAGGCCGATGACTCCATCTTCGGCTACACCTGCGTCAACGACATCACCGCGAACGACATCCTCACCCGCGATCCCACTTTCGCCCAATGGGCGCGCGCCAAGGGCATCGACGATTACGGCCCGTTCGGCCCGGTGATCGCGACCGGCCTCGATCCCGCAGAACTCGTGGTGCGCACCATCCTCAACGGCACGGAGCGGCAGAACTACCCGATCGCCGACATGATCTTCAGCGCGCAGGAGCTCGTCAGCAAAATCTCGCACGACATGACGCTCCTGCCCGGCGATCTCATCGCTGTCGGCACGTCCGTCGGCGTCGGCGTGATGAAAGAGCCGTTGAATACGGTGACCGTCGCCATCGACGGCATCGGCGAGCTCACCAACGAGTTTCGGCTGTAATCGCGTTCCAGGTCCTGCCGTCATTCCGGGGCGCGACGAAGTCGCGAGCCCGGAATCCATTGGGCGGCATGGACTGCGGATCAATCGATTCCGGGCTCGGCGCTGCGCGCCGCCCCGGAATGACGACCGAGGACCGTTGGCGGCCGGCCCTTGATCTCGGTCCCGCTCTCACCCGCGATCTCCTTGCCAAGACGGTCGGCGAGATCGAGGCGAATGGCGGCGTGACGCTCGCCTCACACGTGCAGGCGCTCACCTATCCGCGCCCGATCCGGCGCCTGACGACGACCCGGCGCGTGGTTTCCGTGCCGCACGGCGTATGATACAATCTGTGCGGGAATCCTCTGATCGCAGGTTTTTGTCAGTTGGATTGTAATTTCATCGTCGGCATCGCCACGCAATATGCCGGCCGTCGTTCATGTTGCCGTTCATAGCGGAGGAAGTGTCCATGGCTGCCCGGAAAACCACCAAGTCTGCCAGGAAGACCAAGTCTCGCGCCGCAAGCGCCAACCGCACCAAGTCCAAGTCTGCCAAATCCAAGTCGAAAGCAAAGTCAAAATCCAAGTCGGCAGCCAAGACCAAGAAGGCCGCGACCAAATCCATGGCCAGCAAGTCCAAGGCCAGCAAGTCCAAGCCGAGCAAGACGAAAACGGCGTCCAGCCCCAAACCGAAGACCGCAACGCCGGCGAAGGGCAAGCCCAAGCCGCCGACCACGACATCGCCGACCACGACGTCGCCAGCGCCGGTCGTCGCCCCGCCGCCAGTGACGGCGCCCGCATCCTCAAATCCGCCGCCGGCCGCACCCTCGGGCTTCGAGGTCGTCGGCACCAACGCCAACGCGCTGTTCACGTTGAAGCTGCATCGCGGCGACGGCATGACGCTGCTCGCGATGAACTGGAAGCATGGCCAGCCACCGCAGGATTTCGTCGGCTTTGCGATCGAGTATCAGGAGCCTGGCGGGACCCAGTTTTTTGCGCTGAAGAACCGGCTCGGCTTTCTCGATGCATCCGGCAACGTCAATCCTGCGACGCTTTCGACCCTGGAATCGCCGATCCAGAAATTCCGCTGGGTGCACTTCCCCCGCAATGCCGAACTCGCCGGCGACTTTATCTATCGCGTCACGCCGATGTTCATGGATGCGAACGACAAGCTCAGCAAGGGCGAGCCGCAACAAGCCCCGATCCAGCTCGCGCGCGAAACCTATCCCGGCATCGCCAACGTCACCTTCACGCGCGGCTTCGTCTCCTCGCAGGCCTTTGTCGACCGCTATCTGGTGCACGGCCCCATCGAGACGCTGGTGGCGCCGGTCGCCGCCGGAGGGCTCAACTTTACCCCGACCCACCCCGACACGGCCGCGGCGCTCGCCTGGATGGGTTTTGAGGCGCGCTCCGCGATCCTGGAGACCCTGGACCAGGCCATCGCCGACGACCAAGCCGAGGTCCGCGTCATCGCCTACGACTTCAATCTGCCCGAGATCCTCGATCGCCTTGAGAAGCTCGGATCCCGCGTCAAGGTCATCATCGACAACAGCAAGGACCATGGAGAGCCGACCTCCGCCGAAGCCCAGGCGGAGGCTCGCCTGGTGACCTCGGCAGGTCGGACCAACGTGTTGCGCCAGCACATGGGGAGTCTTCAGCACAACAAGACCATCGCGGTGAACGGCAAGACCGTGAAGAAAGTCGTGTTCGGTTCGACCAACCTGTCCTGGCGCGGCTTTTACGTGCAGGCCAACAACGCCCTGGTGGTGACCGGTCAGACCCCGGTCGACCTGGCCTTCGCCGCCTTCGACAACTATTTCAAGCCGGCCCAGGGCAACCCGCCGAAGAACAACGACGTCGCGGGCTTCGGCGCAAAGCCGTCCGCGGACTGGAACGATCTTCGCCTTCCCGGCATCGACGCCAAGGCGACGTTCTCGCCGCACAGCGCCGGCAACGCCAAGCTTGAGGAAATCGCGACCGACATCGAGAAGAATACGACGTCGTCGCTCCTCTATTCGCTCGCCTTCCTGTTCGAGACGCCCGGCGCCGTGCATGACGCCATCGCGGCAGTCACCGCCAACAACAACATCTTCGTCTACGGCATATCCGACAAGAAGGTCGGCGGCCTCGACGTCCAGGACCCGAACGGAAACGTCGCGCCCGTCTTTGCGGCGGAGCTCGGCAAGGACGTGCCGGAGCCGTTCAAGTCCGAGCCGACCGGCGGCACCGGCACGCGCATGCATCACAAGTTCACCGTGATCGACTTCGACAAGCCGACCGCACGCGTCTATCTCGGGTCATACAATTTCTCCGAGCCCGCCGATCGCAAGAACGGCGAGAACCTCCTGATCATCAGGGACCGTCGCATCGCCGTGTCTTACATGATCGAGGCGCTCAGCCTGTTCGACCATTACTCGTTCCGGGTCGCCCAGAAGACCGCCGCCGAGAAGGGCCAGAAGCTGCACCTGGCAAGGCCCCCGCGTGCGGCGGGTGAGAAGCCGTGGTGGGACGACGACTTCACGGTCGCGCGCAAGATCAAGGATCGCCTGCTGTTTGCCTGACGATGCGAGCCGCCCGCGGCAAGGCGGCCTGCCATCGTCGAACTCAGCCGATCCGCACGCCAGACGGTGGAGCGAAGCCGATGGGTTTCGCTTCGCTCTACCATCCTACGAGCTGACGAACGCGCGGCGCAATGCTGGCATAAATCACACACTTCCCGCGCGCCCGCCATGTGCCGCCAACATGTCCCGCGATTGCCGCACTGCGGACGCATTCCGACGCCCATTTGGGAGGTGTGTCTGGGGGGCACGGCAGGTGATGCCGTGCTTGGACCAACCTTCAGGGGTATGACTGTGAAGAAGATTGTATTTGTCGTGGGCGCAACGCTTGCCCTGGTGACGGTCGCGAACGCCGCGGATCTGCCGCGCCGGCAGCCCGTGCCCGTCTATCCGCAAGGGCCGGCTCCGATCGGCAAGATGCCGATTGGCAAGAGCCCGGTCGGCAAGGCCCCGATCGGCAAGGCGCCCGGCCCGGTCGTATCGCGCTACTGACGCGCAGAATCACAGCGCTTAGATCTGCGTGAACGGCCGACAGTCGAGGGGGCAGAAGTGACGAACAAGCGTTATCGATCGGGATCCTGCCTGGTGGCGGGGTTCGCGCTCGCGGCCATGATCTCGTGCACGATGCCATCGGCTTCGGCCCACGAAGCGAACAAGCGCATCGCTGATGCGAATGCGCTTGTCTCGAACGACACCGGCTCGCGACCGGCGCCACAATCGACGAGGCGATCCGTCGCGAGATCGGAGAAAGGCCCCTATTACGTCGACTTCCGGGCCCGAACGGCCGCGAGCTGGGGCCACGCCTTCGTCTGGTATGGCAAGACCAGCGAGCGCGCCGTCGAGGTCGCGGGCCTCACGCCGGCCGGCGACACGCTTGCCTACATGCTCGGTCATTTGACCTGGGTGCCGTCCGAGACCGGCGCGAGCTACGGCGATCTCGATCCGGAATACCTGACCGCGAGCTACCGCGTCTACCTGAACGAAGCCGATGCCAAACGCGTCTTCGCCTACATCAAGAAGTTGCAGGCTAGCTCGCCGGTCTGGAATGCCGAGACGACCAACTGCACCGGCTTCATCGGCGACATCGCGGAGTTCATGGGATTGAAGGTCCCGTACCGCTGGCAGCGCCCTGAGAACTTCGTCAACCGCCTCAAGGAAATGAACGGCGGCCGGCAAGTGGTGCGGCTCTCGGCCGAGCAGTAGCTTTCGTGTAGCCCGGATGGAGCGCAGCGAAATCCGGGACCGGTATCACTTCATTGCAGACGCGCCCCCGGATTACGCTTCGCTCCATCCGGGCTACCAGACCCACTCGTAGCTCTCTGTCATTGCCCGCGAAGGCGGGCAATCCAGTATTCCAGAGACAGCGCGGGGATACGGATGGGCCGCGGCGTACTGGATGCCCCGGTCAAGCCGGGGCATGACAGCGGTGGGTAGGGCAGCGTCGGTGCCCACACTCGTCATTGAAGCAGTGCGCACAACACCTGCCAACGTCGTCCTGGCGAAAGCCAGGACGACAGCGGAGGACTGGAAGACGTCTGCGCATCTCGGAGACGGACAAGATCGCCGCAATTATCCGTCCCGCGGAATCACCCCCACTTCCCGCATGATCGCCCCGCCCCCAACCGCACGCCGCTGCAATAGACTTTTGCCAACCCGGGCGGCATCCTGCCGCCGACGTCAACCGATAACATAGCCCGCGGGACCAGCGGGCGGGGGAAACAGATCATGTTGCAGACACGGTTCACGAAGCTTGTCGGCGTCGAGCACCCGATCGTCCAGGGCGGCATGCAATGGGTCGGGCGCGCCGAGCTGGTCGCCGCCGTTGCCAGTGCCGGCGCGCTCGGCTTCATCACAGCGCTGACCCAGCCGACACCGGAGGACCTCACGAAGGAGATCGCGCGCTGCCGCGACCTCACCGACAAGCCCTTTGGCGTGAACCTCACCATCCTGCCCGCGATCAAGCCGCCGCCTTACGCCGAATACCGGGCCGCCATCATCGAGAGCGGCATCAAGGTGGTCGAGACCGCCGGCAACAAGCCACAGGAACATGTCGACGAGTTCAAGAAGCACGGCGTCAAGATCGTGCACAAATGCACCAGCGTCCGTCACGCGCTCTCGGCCGAACGCATGGGCGTCGACGCGATCTCGATCGACGGCTTTGAATGCGCCGGCCACCCCGGCGAGGACGACACGCCCGGCCTGATCCTGATTCCGGCCGCCGCCAACAAGGTCAAGATCCCGATGATCGCCTCGGGCGGCTTTGCCGATGCGCGCGGCCTGGTCGCCGCGCTGGCGCTCGGGGCCGACGGCATCAACATGGGCACCCGCTTCATGGCGACCCAGGAGAGCCCCATTCACCAGCTCATCAAGGAGAGGATCGTCGCCAACGACGAGCGCGAGACCGAGCTGATCTTCCGCACCATGCGCAACACCTCGCGCGTCGCCAAGAACGCGATCTCGACCAAGGTCGTCGCCATGGAAAAGGAAGGCGCCAAGTTCGAGGACATCCGCGAGCTCGTTGCGGGTGCCCGTGGCAAGATGGTCTATGCCACCGGCAACTCCGACGAGGGCATCTGGTCGGCCGGCCAGGTCCAGGGCCTCATACAGGACATTCCGACCTGCGCCGAGCTCGTCTCCCGCATCGTGCGCGAGGCTGAGGCCATCATCAGGAACCGGCTCGACGGCATGATCGTTCAGTCCAAGGCGCAAGCTGCTGAGTGAGAACTTTAAGGACGACCCATAACTATCGCGCGGCGAAGGCGCCTTCCCTCTCCCCCGTTCTTTCGGAGAGAGGGTCGGGTGAGGGCTCTATCCCACAAAGGCAGCGACAGCCGAATGTACGGAAGCTCCCCTCTCCGCGCAGGGCGGGGAGAGGCGAAGTGACATCGCACATGCTTAAACCAGTTCATCAAACGCAAGAGAGTAATACATGAAGGCTTACGTCTACGGCCCTGATGGAGCTACGATTTCCGACGTCGCTCAACCAACACCTAAAGGCACTCAGGTGCTGGTTCGCGTTCGCGCCTGCGGTTTGAATCGCGCCGACACCGGCATGCGCAAAGGCCACGCCCATGGCGCGGCCGGCGGCGTCGGCACCGTTCTCGGCATGGAATGGGCCGGCGAAGTCGCCGCACTCGGGCCGGATGCGAAGGGCGTCACGGTCGGCGACCGCATCATGGGCTCGGGCGGCGCGGCGTTCGCCGAGTACACGCTGGCCGACCATGGCCGCCTGTTCCGCGCGCCCTCGAACATGAACTTCGAGGAAGCCGCCACCCTCCCCGTCGCGCTCGCGACCATGCATAACGCCGTCGTGACCGTCGGCGGCGTGCAGCCCGGGCAAGCCGTGCTGATCCAGGGCGCCAGCTCCGGCGTCGGCCTGATGGCGATGCAGATCGCCAAGCTCAAGGGCGCCAAGCTCGTGATCGGCTCGTCGACCGACGCCTATCGCCGCGGCCGGCTGACCGAATACGGCGCCGATCTCGCGATCGACTCCTCCGACCCCGGCTGGGTCGACCAGGTTCTGAAGGCGACCGGCGGCGAAGGCGTCGACCTCATCGTCGACCAGGTCTCCGGCAAGGTCGCGAGCCAGAACCTCGCCGCAACGAAGGTCAAGGGTCGCATCGTCAATGTCGGCCGGCTCGGCGGCACCCATGCCGACTTCAACTTCGACCTGCACGCCGCGCGCCGCATCAACTACATCGGCGTCACCTTCCGCACCCGCACCATCGAGGAGGTCCGCGAGATCTTCGACGAGGTCCGGAAGGACATCTGGGGCGCGGTCGAGTCGCGAAAGCTGCAACTGCCGATCGACAAGGTGTTCGCCTTCGACGACATCGACAAGGCGTTCGAGCACATGGAGGCCAACAAGCATCTGGGGAAGATCGTCGTGACGTTGTGAGGGGTGACCGTCATTCCGGGGCGATGCGCAGCACGAACCCGGAATCTCGAGATTCCGGGTTCGGCTCTACGAGCCGCCCCGGAATGACAATGCCGGAGGCCCCGCTCCTGCAACTCACTTGCGACTAGACCTGTGGACCGCGGCTTGATGTTCGCCGACGGGCTGCTAAATCCCCCGCCATGACCTCCCAGCACAACAAGACGTCGGTCGCAGCGATCTCGATCTTCGCCAGCGGCGGCATGGCGGCGGCCAAGTTCGCGGTCGGGATCGCGATCGGCTCGCTCGCGCTGATCTCCGAAGCCCTGCACTCCTCGATCGACCTCGTGGCGACCATCATCACCTGGGCGGTGGTGCGGGTGTCCGACAAGCCCGCGGACGACGAGCATCATTACGGCCACGGCAAGCTCGAAAGCATCTCCGCGCTCGGCGTCACCGCCCTGCTCTACGTGCTCGCCGGCGGCATCCTGGTCGAGGCCTATAGCCGCCTGCGCGAGGGAACGCCGCCGCCGACGATTTCGGCCGTGCCGTTCGTCGTGCTGGTGATCGACATCGTCGTCAACCTGTGGCGCGCACGGGCACTGCACCGTGCCGCACGGGAGACGCGGAGCCAGGCCCTCGCCGCCGATGCGCTGCATTTCGCCTCCGACGTCATGGGCTCGTTCGCCGTGATCGTGGGCCTGATCCTCGCCGCCCTCGGCTTCTGGTGGGGCGACTCGGCGGCGGCCGCCGCGGTTGCCGTGATGATCGCCCTGCTCGGCCTGCGCATGGCCGGGTCGACGGTGCAGACGCTGGTCGACCGCGCGCCGGAAGGCGCGCAGGAAAAGGCGACGGCCGCGATCCGCGGCGTCCCCGGCGTGATCGACGTCGAGCGGCTGCGGGTGCGCATGGTCGGGGCGACCACTTTCATCGACACCATCGCCAAGGTGCCGCGAACCTATCCGATCGACCGCGTCGAGGACATCAAGCGCAACGCGCAAGTAGCCGTCGGCAAGGCGTTCGGCGATGCCGACCTCACCTTCACCGCCGTCCCCGTCGCCCGCAACAACGAGACCGTGCGCGACCGCATCATGGTGATCGCGCGCAATTCGGGCCTCGCCATCCACCACGTCACGGTGCACGACCTCGGCGCCAAGCTGATCGTCGGCATCGACCTCGAGGTCGACGGCGAGATGCCACTCGTGGCCGCCCACGACGTCGCCAACACGCTGGAGCGCAACATCAAGGAGGAATTCGGCGAGGACGTCGAGGTCGACGTCCATATCGAGCCGCTGGACCCGGAGCTGCCGTTCGGCGTCGATGCGTCGCCGGACCGGGTGCAGACCATCGCAGCCGCGCTCGCGGACTACGCGCACGGCGGCGATATCCATGACATCCACAACGTCCGCGTCCGCAACACCGATGCCGGCGAGATCGTGAACTTTCACTGCCGCGCTGCGCCGTCGATGAGCGTGATCAAGGTGCACCAGCAGGTCGACGCGATCGAGCGCGGGTTGCGCCGCGCCTTCCCGAGCGTGAAGCGCGTGATCAGTCACGCCGAACCGCCGCGCGGATGAGGCGGTGAATACAGAGGAGTCACACGTTCCCGTTTCGGACTCAGCGCTCACGTGAAAATGCGGCGCGCGACCTGCGAACTCTCCATTGGATAAGAATTATTTCGCGTTAACGATTCGTTGACTCTCGACAGGCCGCGAAAACTGGATTCAAATCGCTGTGATTCGGAAGCGAGCGGGGGCTTCATTCCGAATTGTGGTGCAGCAAGATCTCCTGGGGGCCGAAGGCATGCCGCGCGCAGACGCCGCGAGCGCGTGCGTCCAATCCGATTCGATCAAGGGATTGGCGCAATCGATCGCGAAACCGGCCTACCACCGGCTCTTGATCGCCGAGCCGGCGCTGCGGCGCGCCGTGCCTACGCTCATCATCGCCTTCCTCATCACCATCTGCCTCGGCGCCTTCGTCCAGGTCGCCGACCAGACCCGCCAGAAGCGCGCGGTGATGCGGCGCGACATCGCGGCGCTCGCCGACCTGCTCGCCGAGCGGATCGACCGCCTCACCTCCGCGCGCATGGAGCGGCTGAAGAACATCGAGAACCTGCCGACGCTCTTGCCCGATCTCATTCCGTCCTGGGGGACGGCCTCGGGCCGCCACGTCATCGTCACCACGGCCGGCGTCGACCGCCGCATCCTCGCCCGCATTCCCGTCGACGCCGATCCGGCCGGCAATGACCGCCTGCTCGATGCGATCACCACCGCGCAGTTGCTGGCGACACCGCCGCGCGACGCCAACGTCCCCGACATGACGCTGCCGAACGGCAACGCCGCGATGGTGACGTCGCGCCCGATCCGGTCACTGCCAGGCCAGATCACCGTGATCCAGGAGCGCAACGAGCCGATCTGGGGCTCGGATGCGGCGCTCTCGGTGACGCTGTCGGCGACCACCGGCTTCGTCGTCCTGATCCTCGGCTTCGCCTTCCACTGGCAGTCGACCCGCGCCCGCGAAGGCGACCTGATCAACGACGCCGTGCGCGGCCGGATCGACACCGCGCTCAACCGCGGCCGCTGCGGCCTGTGGGACTGGGACCTCTCGCGCGGCAGAATCTTCTGGTCGCAATCGATGTTTTCCATGCTCGGCCTCGACGGTCGCAACGAGCTCCTCACCTTCGGCGAGGTCAACGCGCTGGTGAAGTCCGACGATATCGACCTGTTCGAGATCGCCGACCAGCTCATCTCGGAGAAGATCGATCATATCGACCAGACCTTCCGCATGCAGCATGTCGACGGCCACTGGATCTGGCTCCGCGTCCGCTGCGAGAAGACGCGCGGTGCGACCGACTCCAGCGTGCACCTGATCGGCATCGCGGTCGACATCACCGAGCAGAAGAGCCTCGCAGAGAAGACCGTCGAAGCCGACCTGCGGCTGCGTGACGCGATCGAGACCATTCCGGAGGCCTTCGTGCTGTGGGATGCGAGCGACCGCCTCGTGCTCTGCAACTCGCACTTCCAGCGCCTGCACAAGCTGCCCGACAGCGCCGTCATTCCCGGTACGTCCTACGAGACCGTGCTCGAGGTCGGCCGCATGCCGGAGGTGCGCACCCGCCACAACGAAACCGCCAGCCAGGGCCCGGGCGCGCGCACCTTCGAGGCGCAGCTCGACGATGGAAGCTGGCTGCACATCAGCGAACGCCGCACCAAAGATGGCGGCTACGTCTCGGTCGGCACCGACATCACCCGCATCAAGGAGCACGAGCAGAAGCTCGTCGACAACGATCTGCGCCTGCGCGCCACCGTCATCGACCTCAAGCGCTCGCAGGCGGCGCTCGAGCGTCAGGCGGTCGAGCTCGCCGACCTCGCCGAGAAATACCAGCGGGAGAAGACCCGCGCCGAGGAAGCAAACCAGACCAAGTCGAAATTCCTCGCCAATATGAGCCATGAGCTGCGCACCCCGCTCAACGCGATCATCGGCTTCTCCGAGATCATGGGAAGCGGCATGTTCGGCGAGCTCGGCTCGGAAAAGTACCAGGAGTACTGCCAGGACATCCTGACCAGCGGCCACTATCTGCTCGAGGTCATCAACGACATCCTCGACATGTCCAAGATCGAGGCCGGCCGCATGAAGCTCGACATGGAAGAGCTCGACCTGTCGCGCACGCTTGCGGAATCCCTTCGGGTCGTCTCGGGCCGGGCGGAGGACAAGCACCTGACGCTCGATGCCGACATCGCGAAATCCATCTCCGTCGTCGCCGACCGTCGCGCGACCAAGCAGATCATCGTCAACCTGTTGTCCAACGCGGTGAAGTTCACGCCCGATGGCGGACGCATCGTGGTGCGCAGCCGGCAGCTCGACGACAGGATCGTGCTGATGATCGCCGACACCGGCATCGGAATCGCGCCACATTCGCTGGCGCGGCTCGGGCGTCCCTTCGAGCAGGTCGAGAGCCAGCTCACCAAGACCTATCACGGCTCCGGGCTTGGGCTCGCGATCGCCCGCTCGCTCGCGCAACTCCATGGCGGCTCGATGCGGCTGCGCTCGAAGCTCGAGATCGGCACTGTCGTGCGCGTGACGCTGCCGCGCGATGCCAACAAGGTGACTGCCGGAATCTCGGCGGCGGCGTGAGGTCCGGCTAGACCTGCAGCCCCGGCGCCACTTCGCGCGCGACGTTGACCAGCGCCGCGATCAGCGGCGTCATCGGGTCGCGCTGCGGGATCACCATGCCGATGCTGTAATTGACATCGGGGTCGACGATCGGGATCGAGCGCACGGTATCGGAGAGGCCAAGCGTCTCGGCGAGCTTGGCCGGCATCACGCTCGCCCACCGCCCGGTCTTGACGTGGGTGAAGAGCACGAGCAGCGAGTTCGATGTCAGCGTCGGCGTCGCCTCCGCGCCGACCGAGCGCAGCGCGCGGTCGATGATCCGGCGGTTCTGCATGTCGGGCGTCAAGAGGCACAGCGGCACCTGGCCGACCTCCTTCCAGGTCACCGTCTCGCGGTCTCCGAACATCGCATCCGGCGCGGTCAGGAGGCGATAACTCTCGTTGTAGAGCGGAATGGTGCGCACCTTGCCGATCGGCTCGTTCTCGATGTAGGTCAGCCCTGCATCGACCTCGAGATTTTCGAGTAGCCCCAGCACTTCGGATGACGTCGTGGACTGGATGCGGAAGCGCACCTCGGGATGCTTGGCGCGAAATGGCGTGGTCAGCGAGGCGACCATGCCGAGCACGGTCGGAATCGCCGCGATGCGGATCTCACCGGAAAGCTTGTCCTTCAGCGAGTTGATCTCCTGGCGCATCGCGCGCGCATCGCCCACGATACGCCGCGCCCAGTCCAAGGCGCGCTCGCCTTCAGGCGTAAAGCCCTGGAAGCGGGAGCCGCGCTGGACCAGCATCACGCCCAGGATCTCCTCAAGCTGCTTCAGCCCGGTCGACATCGTCGGCTGGGTGACGCCGCAGGCCTCCGCCGCCCTTCCGAAATGCCGCTCCTTGGCCAATGCCAGCAGCAGTTCAAGCTTGTCGATCAACCGTCCGCCCCCTTGGGTTTGCGCGTGGCATGCAAGTTAGCACGCCCGGCCTGCACCAACACGCAAAAACCGGCAGCCGATACAAGTTTCATTAGCATTCCGTATCGACCGATTGCGCCCGTCAATCGATCCGAATTCCCGATCGCAGCATGAGACGGCTTTATTGATTTTCGAATGATTCCAAATACTCATGGAGCGTCGGACACCGAGTTGAGAATGAAGAATGACAGCGGTTTACGAACCTTGGGATGAAACGCGCGGCGCTGAGATCATCGCCGAACACGCTCAGCAGGAGGGTGCGACGTTGGTCATCCTGCACGCGCTCCAAGAGGCATTCGGCTACGTGCCGGAGGCGGCCATCCCGATGGTGGCGCAAGCTCTCAATCTGTCGCGCGCCGAGGTGCACGGCGTCTTCACGTTCTACCATGATTTCCGCCACAAGCCGGCCGGCCGTCATGTGCTGAAACTCTGCCGCGCGGAAGCGTGCCAGGCTGCAGGCGGCGATGCGCTGGCTGCGCGCGCCGAGGCCAGGCTTGGTGTATCGCTCGGCAACACCACGGCCGACGACCGCGTCACGCTGGAGCCGATCTACTGCCTCGGACTGTGCGCGACCGCGCCGTCCGCGATGCTCGATGGCCGCCTCGTCGGCCGGCTCGATGAAAAGCGCCTCGATGCGCTGGTTGCGGAGGCGCAGCGATGACGATGCGCTTTTTTGTCTCGCGCGACGCAGGTGCGATTGCTGTCGGCGCCGATGAGGTCGCGCTGGCGCTGGAACAGGCTGCGGCGAAGCGCGGTCTTGCCGTCGAGATCGTCAGGACCGGCTCCCGCGGCCTCTACTGGCTGGAGCCGCTGGTCGAGGTCGCAACGCCACAGGGGCGGATCGCCTTCGGCCCGGTCACTGAGACCGATGTGCCCTCCCTGCTCGACGCACTCGCCAGCAATACACCGCATCTGCTGCGGCTCGGCGCGACCGACGAGATCCCCTGGCTGAAGCNCCCGCCTCACCTTCGCCCGCTGTGGCGTAATCGACCCGCGCTCGCTTGACGACTATCGCGACCATGGCGGCTACAAGGGCCTGGAGCGCGCGCTCTCGCTCGCCTCTGATGCGATCCTCACCGAGGTCACAGGGTCCGGCCTGCGCGGTCGTGGCGGCGCGGGCTTCCCGACCGGCATCAAATGGAAGACGGTCGCGCAGGCGAAAGCCGATCGCAAATTCATCGTCTGCAACGCCGACGAGGGCGACAGCGGCACCTTCGCCGACCGCATGATCATGGAAGGCGATCCCTTCCTGGTGATCGAGGGCATGACGATCGCCGCCATCACCGTCGGCGCGACCAAGGGCTACATCTACGTCCGCAGCGAATATCCGCACGCCGTCGAAGCGATGAATGCCGCCATCGCAGCGGCGAAGCGCGGCGGTTATCTCGGCACGAACATCGGCGGCACCACGCAGAGCTTCGACCTCGAGGTACGGGTCGGCGCCGGCGCCTATGTCTGCGGCGAAGAGACTTCGCTGCTAGAGAGCCTCGAAGGCCGCCGCGGCATCGTGCGCGCGAAGCCGCCGCTGCCGGCACATCACGGCCTGTTCGGCAAGCCGACGGTGATCAACAACGTGCTGTCGTTCGCCGCCATCCCCTTCATCCTCGCCGAAGGCGCGAAGGCCTACGCCGATTTCGGCATGGGCCGCTCCCGCGGCACGATGCCGATCCAGCTCGCCGGCAACATCCGCTATGGCGGGCTGTTCGAGACGGCGTTCGGCGTGACACTCGGTGAGCTCGTCGATGACATCGGCGGCGGCACGTTCACGGGTCGCCCGGTGCGCGCGGTGCAGGTCGGCGGCCCGCTCGGCGCCTATTTTCCCCGCGCGCTGTTCGACACGCCGTTCGACTACGAAGCCTTTGCCGCGCGCGACGGCCTGATCGGCCATGGCGGCATCGTCGTGTTCGACGACAGCGTCGACATGCGCAAGCAGGCGCGCTTTGCGATGGAATTCTGCGCCGTCGAATCCTGCGGCAAGTGCACGCCGTGCCGGATCGGCTCGACCCGTGGCGTCGAGACCATCGAGAAGATCATGCGCCGCGAGCGCGTAACGGAAAACCTCGCGCTCGTCGAAGACCTCTGCAACACCATGAAATTCGGCTCGCTCTGCGCACTCGGCGGCTTCACGCCCTACCCGGTGCTCAGCGCATTGAAGCATTTCCGGGAGGATTTCGTCCCGGCGCCGACCACGCTTCAGGCCGCGGAATAGGAGAACGACAATGTCTCTGATCGAAGAAGTCGACCTCGGCACGCCGCGCTCCAAATCGGAAACGATGGTCACGCTGACCATCGATGGCAAGCAGGTCTCGGTGCCCGAGGGTACCTCGATCATGCGCGCGGCGATGGAAGCCGGCCACCAGATCCCAAAGCTCTGCGCGACCGACATGGTCGACGCCTTCGGCTCCTGCCGCCTTTGCCTCGTCGAGATCGAGGGCCGCGCCGGCACGCCGGCCTCCTGCACCACCCCCGTGATGCCCGGCCTCGTCGTGCACACCCAGACCGAGCGGCTGAAGACGCTGCGCAAGGGCGTGATGGAGCTCTACATCTCCGACCATCCGCTCGACTGTCTCACCTGCGGCGCCAACGGTGACTGCGAATTGCAGGACATGGCCGGTGCCGTGGGCCTGCGCGATGTGCGCTATGGCTATGAGGGCGAGAACCACGTTTTCGCCAAGTCCAACAGCGAGGTCAACGCCGCCTGGATGCCGAAGGACGAGTCCAACCCCTACTTCACCTACGATCCCTCCAAGTGCATCGTCTGCTCGCGCTGCGTCCGCGCCTGCGAGGAGGTGCAGGGCACCTTCGCGCTGACGATCTCGGGTCGCGGCTTCGACAGCCGCGTCTCGCCCGGCATGAGCGAGAGTTTCCTCGGCTCCGAATGCGTCTCCTGCGGCGCCTGCGTGCAGGCCTGCCCGACCGCGACGCTGACGGAAAAGTCCGTGATCGAGATCGGCCAGCCCGAGCATTCGGTCGTGACAACCTGCGCCTATTGCGGCGTCGGCTGCGCCTTCAAGGCCGAGATGCGCGGCGAGGAAGTGGTGCGCATGGTGCCGTACAAGGACGGCAAGGCCAACCGCGGCCATTCCTGCGTCAAGGGCCGCTTCGCCTGGGGCTACACCAATCACAAGGAGCGTATTCTCAAGCCGATGATCCGCGAACGGATCGAGGACCCCTGGCGCGAAGTGTCATGGGACGAAGCGTTCTCCTTCGCCGCCACAAAGATGCGCGGCATCCAGAAGAAGTATGGCCGCGACGCCATCGGCGGCATCACCTCGTCCCGCTGCACCAATGAAGAGACCTATCTGGTGCAGAAGCTGATCCGCGCCGGCTTCGGCAACAACAACGTCGATACCTGCGCCCGCGTCTGCCATTCGCCAACCGGCTATGGCCTCGCCACCACCTTCGGCACCTCCGCCGGCACGCAGGATTTCGACTCGGTCGAGGAGACCGACGTCGTCGTCGTGATCGGCGCCAACCCCGCCTCGGCTCACCCGGTGTTCGCCTCGCGCCTGAAGAAGCGGCTGCGCCAGGGCGCGAAGCTGATCGTGATCGATCCGCGCCGCACCGAGATGGTGGAATCGCCGCACGTGAAGGCGCTGCACCTGCCCTTGATGCCCGGCACCAACGTCGCGGTGATGACCGCGCTTGCGCATGTCATCGTCACCGAGGGCCTCGTCAACGAAGCTTTCGTCCGCGAGCGCTGCGACTGGAGCGAGTTCGAGGAGTGGGCCGCATTCGTCGCCCAGCCGAACAACAGCCCGGAGGCGACCGCAATCCTGACCGGCGTCGATCCCAAGGTGCTGCGCGAGGCGGCGCGGACCTACGCAACCGGCGGCAACGGTGCGATCTATTACGGGCTCGGCGTCACCGAGCACAGCCAGGGCTCGACCACCGTGATGGCGATCGCCAACCTCGCGATGGCGACCGGCAATATCGGCCGCCCCGGCGTCGGCGTGAACCCGCTGCGCGGCCAGAACAACGTGCAGGGCTCCTGCGACATGGGCTCGTTCCCGCACGAGCTGCCCGGCTATCGCCACATCGCGGGCGATGCCGTGCGCGAGCAGTTCGAGGCGCTGTGGAACGTCAAGCTCAATCCGGAGCCGGGCCTGCGCATCCCCAACATGTTCGACGCCGCGGTCGAAGGCACCTTCATGGGCCTCTACGTGCAGGGCGAGGACATCCTGCAGTCCGATCCGAACACCTCGCACGTGGTCGCGGCACTGTCGGCGATGGAATGCGTGATCGTCCACGACCTCTTCCTGAACGAGACCGCCAATTACGCCCACGTCTTCCTGCCGGGGTCGAGCTTCCTCGAGAAGGACGGCACCTTCACCAACGCCGAGCGCCGCATCCAGCGCGTGCGCAAGGTGGTGACGCCGAAGAACGGCATGGCCGACTGGGAGGTCACCATCGGCCTCGCCAAGGCCATGGGCTTCGAGATGAACTACAATCATCCGTCGGAGATCATGGACGAGATCGCAGCGCTGACGCCCACGTTCGCAGGCGTCTCCTACGCCAAGCTCGAAGAGCTCGGCTCGGTGCAGTGGCCCTGCAACGAGAAGGCGCCGGAGGGCACGCCGGTGATGCACATCGACGGCTTCGTCCGCGGCAAGGGCAAGTTCGTCGTCACCGAATATGTCGCGACCGACGAGCGCACCGGCCCGCGCTATCCGCTGCTGCTCACCACGGGCCGCATCCTCAGCCAGTACAATGTCGGCGCGCAGACCCGCCGCACCGAGAACGTGGTCTGGCATGCTGAGGACCGGCTCGAAATCCATCCGCACGATGCGGAGCAGCGCGGCGTGCGCGACGGCGACTGGGTGCGGTTGAAGAGCCGCGCCGGCGAGACCACGTTGCGCGCGGAGATCACCGACCGCGTCGCGCCGGGCGTCGTCTACACCACCTTCCACCACCCGGACACGCAGGCCAACGTCATCACCACCGACTATTCGGACTGGGCGACCAACTGTCCCGAATACAAGGTGACCGCTGTGCAGGTCTCGCCGTCGAACGGCCCGTCCGACTGGCAGAAGGCCTATGACGCGCAGGCGCGGCATTCCCGCCGCATCGCGCCGGCCGAGGCCGCGGAGTAGCGGCATGCACGTCCCGGTCCAGGCCATCGACCGCGAGATCTGGCGCGACGGCGCAGCCTCCGAGGGAACGCGTCTGATCCCGGAGGAAACGCCGCTGGCGCTGACCTACAATGGCGGCACCTATGCCGTCATGATGGGGACGCCGCAGAACCTGGAAGACTTCGCTGTCGGCTTCAGCCTGAGCGAAGGCCTGGTCAGGTCCGTGGATGATATCCAGTCGCTCGAGGTGGTCCGCCTCGACGACGGGATCGAGCTGCGCATGTGGCTGGCATCGGAGGACGCCGGGCGCATCAGCGAGCGCCGGCGGCACATTGCGGGCCCGACCGGCTGCGGCATCTGCGGCATCGACTCGATTGCCGAAGCCGTACGGCCTGCGGCTGTCGTGACGCAGGGGCAGAGCTTCACGCCGGAGCAGATCATGGCGGCGATGCAGGCCATCGCGCCGCTGCAATCGATCAACCTGCAAACCCGTGCGGTCCACGCGGCGGCGTTCTGGTCGCCGTCGAATGGCATCGCAGCCCTCCGCGAGGACGTCGGCCGCCACAACGCGCTCGACAAGCTCGCAGGCGCACTCGCGCGTAGCCGGACGGATGCAAGCGGCGGCATGGTGCTGCTGACGAGCCGCGTTTCGGTGGAGATGGTGCAGAAGACGGCCGCGATCGGCGCGCCGGTGATGGTCGCAGTCTCCGCCCCCACCGCGCTTGCGGTCCGCACCGCGGAAGCCGCCGGCATCACGCTGATAGCCATTGCCCGCCAGGACGGGTTCGAAGTGTTTTCGCATGGCGGCCGGGTTGTCGCTCGCCATGCCACGGAGGTTGCAGATGTCGCCTGACCGCCTGATCTACATGGCCAACCAGATCGGCAAGTTCTTCCAGAGCCAGGGCCATGACAAGGCCGTGCCGGGGATCGCCGAGCACATCAAGAAATTCTGGGATCCGCGGATGAAGCGCGCGATCTTCGCCCATCTCGATGCCGGCGGCGCGGGACTGGAGCCGAACGTGCGCGAGGCCATCGCCTCGCTGAAACAGACTACTGCCCTTCCAACAGCGCCGTGAACACGCGCCGCACCTCGCTCTGCGTCTCCTTCACCCGCGCCTCCAGCGCGGAAAAATCCGGCGCGTCGCCGGCGCGCGCCATCACGCGCTGAAGGTCGACGCCGGCCGTCTCCGGCTTGAAGCGGTCGCTGACGCAAAGCCGCAGGATTTGCGTCAGGTCGTGATAGAGCCGCGCAGCCGCGCGCAATATCTCGGCTTCCGATTGCGCGAGTACGCCGAGCTTCGCGGCATTCTCCAGCACGTGCATCGTGCTGACGTCCAAAATCTCGGGCTTGTCGTGGGCGTGCACGAGCTGGAGGTATTGCGCGATGAAGTCGATGTCGACCATGCCACCGGCGGCATATTTGACATCCCAGTAATCGGTCTCGCCCTTCTCCTGCGCAATCGCGCGGCGCATGTCGGCGACGTCGTTGGCGATGATCGCCACGTCGCGGCGACGCGTCAGCACCTCGCGGATGACGCGCTCGATCCGCTGGCGGAACTCGGGCGATGCCGACACCACGCGCGCGCGCGTCAGCGCCATGTGCTCCCAGGTCCAGGCCTCATTGGCCTGGTAGTCGGCGAACGACGCGATGCTGGATGCCACCGGGCCGGCGCGCCCCGACGGTCGCAGCCGCATGTCGATCTCATACAGCACGCCGTAATTGGTGCGCGTGGTGAAGGCGCTGATCAGGCGCTGGGTGAAGCGGGCGAAATAATGCGCCCCCTGGAGCGATTTGGCTCCGTCGGAATCCGGATTTTCGCTGTCGAAATCGTAGAGCAGGATCAGGTCGAGATCGGAGGACGCTGTCATCTCGCGGCCGCCGAGCCGGCCCATGGCGATGATCGCGGTCTCCTGCCCCTGGATCCGGCCGTGCTGGGCAGCGAAGCGGTCAGCGACGAGGCCATGCACGGTGTGGACGATGCCTTCGGCGACGTCGGCAAAGGCCGTGCTCGCCTGCTGTGCAGAGACGGTGCCGGAGAGAATGCGCGTGCCGATCAGGAACAGGCTCTCCTGCCCGAACAGGCGTAGGCGATCGAGGAACTCCTCGTAGGAGTCGGCATCGCGCACCGTCGCGGCCAACCGCGCCGATAATTCCTGCTTGTCCGGCATCGCGCCGAAGAAGCGCGGATCGATCAGGCCATCCATGAGCTGCGGCTGCCGCGCCAGCATCTCGCCGAGCCGCGGCGCCGCGCCGAGCACCAGCGCGACGAGCGCGACGAGATCGCGGTTCTGGCTCAATAGCGTGATCAAGCGCCCGCCACGCTGCAGCGCCTGGAGGAAATGATCGAAGGCCGCGACCGCGCGATCCGGCTCCTCGGCGTGCGCAAGGCCGTCGATCAGGGCCGGCACGAACTCGACGAAGGCGCTTCGCGTCTGCTCGTTGCGAAACACGCGATAATCACCGGTGATCCAGTCGCGCACGGTCTGCGCGAGGGCGGCCGGCTTCTTGAAGCCGAGCATGGTCAGGTGCTGCAACAGGCGCGGATCCTCGGGACCGGCGCGGTAGTCGATGGCCGGCAGTTTTGCCGTGCCGGTCGGGTCGTCACCCTCGAACAGCTTTTCGTAGTGCCCCTGGACGATCTCGAGCTGGCGCAGCAGATCGCGGGCAAAGGCCTCGCGATTGGCATAGCCAAAGAACCAGGCAAAGCGTTCGACCGCCTCCTTGTCTTCGGGAAGCGCATGGGTCTGCTCGTCGGCGATCATCTGGAGGCGGTGCTCGACGCGGCGCAGGAATTCATATGCCTTGGTCAGCTCGTCGCGCGCCTCATGGGTGATCCAGTTGCTGGAGGCGAGCACGTCGAGTGCTGCGAGCGTCGGCCGTACCCGCAATTCCGGATGGCGACCGCCGGCGATCAATTGCTGGGTCTGCGCAAAAAACTCGATCTCGCGGATGCCACCGCGGCCAACCTTCACATTATGGCCTTCGACCGCGATCTCGCTCTGGCCGCGATAGGTCTGCATCTGCCGCTTCATGTCGTGCACGTCGGCAAGCGCGGCGAAGTCGAGATGCTTGCGCCAGACGAAGGGGGCGATCTCGGCCAAAAGCGCCTCGCCTGCCCCCGAATCGCCGGCGCAGGCGCGTGCCTTGATCATGGCGGCGCGTTCCCAGGTCCGCCCTTCCCGCTCGTAGTAATTCAGCGCGGCGTCGCGCGAGATCGCCACTTGCGTCGAGGACGGATCGGGGCGCAGACGCAGGTCGACGCGGAAGACGTAGCCGTCGTAAGTGCGCTGCTGCAGAATGCGCGCCATGCCCTGCGTCACCCGGACGAAGAACGGCTGCGGTTCGATATCCGGCGCCAGCGTCGTGGCGTCGGGATCGAAGAACACGATGAGATCGATGTCGCTGGAATAGTTCAGCTCGCCCGCGCCCATCTTGCCCATGGCGAGCACGATGAGGCCGCAGCCCTCTTCCGGAGCCTCGGGATTGGGTGGCGAGAGTTTTCCACGTGCGGCTTCCTGCCGCAGCAGGAACTGGAGCGACACCTGCACCGAGGAGACCGCGACATCAGTCAGAGCCGCCGTCACCCGCATCACCGGCCAGACTCCGCCGATGTCGCACAGCGCGGTCAGAAGCGCCGCCTCCGCCTTCATGCGACGAAGCAGCCGCATCACCTCGGCTTCATCGGCCGCGGCAAACACCGCACCCCTCGCCTCCTCGATCAGCGTCGCCAGATGCGCGTCAGGATCGCATTGCAGGAGCCGGATCAGGCGTGCCGGATCGGTGCGAACCAGTTCGAACAGATAAGGCGAGAATTCCGCGATGCCGGCCAGGATATCCCGTGCGAAAGGATGGGCCAGCAGTCCCGAGATACTGGCCGATTGTGCCGGCTCGAGCTCGGCCAGCCAATTCCCAAGGCGTCGTTCGTCGGTTGCGGAAGCGGCAATATGGGGAGCCTGCGCAAAACGCGCGACCAGGCTCTCACCAGTCTTGTCCGCGTTTCCCGGCGCGGAGTGGTTCATGCTACCTTCTGTGGCACATCCTGCATTGGAGGAGCAACCCTGTCGCCCGCACCCGCGCGGGCCGGCAGGACCAGCGTGGCGACGAGTCCGGGCTGGGCATCGCCCAACCGCAATTCACCGCCATGCAATGTCGCGACCGCCGACGCCAGGCTGAGGCCAAGGCCGGAGCCCGGCAATGTGCGGCTTGCCTCCAGCCGCACGAATCGCTCGACGACATGCTTGCGGTCGCCTTCGGGGATGCCGGGGCCGCGGTCGGTAACGCTGAGCAGCACCTGATCGCCCTCGCGCTTTGCCTCGATGTTGATCTGCCGGCTGTCCATGCTGACCACGGTTCCCGCAGCCTGGGTTACCGGCTTGCCGTATTTGATCGCATTCTCGACCAGGTTGGCGAGCGCCTGGCTGATCAGTTCGCGGTTGCCGTGCACCGGCGCGGCCTGCGTCTTCACCTTCAGAATCATACCGTCGTCTTCGGCCAGCGGCTCGTACAGCTCGTGGATGCCGTTGGCGACCTCGGCGGCATCGAAGTCATCCATATTGCCGCGCGCCTGGCCGGATTCCGCACGCGCGATCATCAGCAGCGCATTGAATGTGCTGATCAGCCCGTCGGATTCCTCGATGGTCCGCTCCAGCGCCGCACGGTAATCGGCCTCGCAGCCCGATTTCGCCAGCGCCTCCTCGGCACGGTTGCGCAAGCGTGTCAGCGGTGTCTTGAGGTCGTGGGCGATATTGTCGGAGACCTCCTTGAGGCCCGCCATCAGCGCCTCGATCCGCTCCAGCATGGCGTTGAGATTTTCGGCGAGCCGGTCGAGCTCGTCGCCGCTGCGGCCCACCGGCAGCCGCTCGCTGAGATCGCCGGTCATGATGCGCTGGGCAGTGCCGGTCATCGCGTCGATGCGTGTCAGCACGCGCCGGGCCACGAAGATGCCACCGCCAAGGCCCAGCACAACGACGATCAGGATCGACCATTGCGCCGCCTTTGCCACGATGCCGAACAGCCGGCGGCGCTCGTCGAGATCGCGGCCGATCAGGAGACGGAAGCCATTGGACAGCTCGGTGACGCGCACCAGCGCGCGGTGATCGCGATCGTCCGCGTCCTCGATCCGCCGATACGCCGTCTCGGACCAGCCGGGCGTCGCCATTACGCCGGGCGCCAGCGAGCCGACATTGCCGGCGATCGCCTGCCCCGTCGGGGTGGTCACGAGATAGAGGTTGGCGCCCGGCCGCAACGCCCGGTACTCGATCGCGCGCGCGAGGCCGAACAGGCCGCGGCGGATGTAGATGTCGTTGATCTCGGTGGTTTCGACGTTGACCGTCTGCGTGATTTCCTCGGTGATCAGCCGGCGCGTGTTCCAGGCGAAATAGGCGAGCAGCGACGCCGCGAACATCGCAAACAGCAGCAGATAGACCAGCGTCAGCCGGAACGCAGTGGTGCGGACGAGTTTACCGAATGCCGTCACGGATCATGTACCCCGCGCCGCGGATCGTGTGCAGCAGCGGCCGATCGAATCCCTTGTCGATCTTGGAGCGCAGCCGCGAAATGTGCACGTCGATCACGTTGGTCTGCGGATCGAAATGATAGTCCCAGACGTTCTCTAGCAGCATGGTCCGCGTCACCACCTGGCCGGCATGCTTCATCAGATATTCGAGCAGGCGGAATTCGCGCGGCTGGAGCGTCAGCTCGTCCTTGCCGCGAGCGACACGATGGGACAGCCGGTCGAGCTCGAGATCGCCGACGCGGTAGACCGTGTCCTCGGCGGGACCACCGCGGCGGCGCGACAGCACCTCGACCCGAGCCAGGAGCTCGGCGAAGGAATACGGTTTCGGCAGATAGTCGTCGCCGCCGGCACGCAGGCCCTTGATGCGGTCGTCGACCTGCCCGAGCGCCGAGAGGATCAGCACGGGCGTCGATTCACCCTTGTCGCGCAGGGCGCCAATCAGCGACAGGCCGTCGCGCTTGGGCAGCATGCGGTCGACCACCAGAACGTCGTAGTCGCCGTTCTCGGCCATGGCGAGGCCTTCCTCGCCGTCGCTGGCGTGATCGGCAATGTGGCCGACCTCGCGAAACGCCTTCACGAGATAGTCGGCGGATTCGCGGTCGTCTTCGATGATGAGGAGGCGCATCGTGCGGTCGGCGGCGGTCAAGGAGGTCAACCTTCTATGAGCATGGCGCGAGCGGCGGTCGCATGCAAGCCGAGCGAAAGTGCCTTGGGTAGGGAAAAAGGCGGGCGGTGAAGCTGGGGGGACCTCACCGCCCTAGACCCTTCCGACGGAGGGGGGCGTATTCCACCGGAAGGTAGAAATGGGGAGCGAGCATTGCGCTGCTCCCCGGAAGGGCGTCGGCGGCGGGGGCGACTAATGCCAGCGACACCCTTCATCTCGTAAGCTCCTGAGGCTCAGCCCTTGGCAAGGGGCACCGCGACGAAGCGCGACTGGCCGCCACTCTTGACGCGCATCAGGACGCTATTCTTGTTGTCGGTCCGCGCCGCATTGATCGCTTCGCGGACGTCGCCGGCAGTGCTCACGCTCTTGCCGCCGACCTCGAGGATCACATCGCCCTCCTTGAAGCCGCGTTCGGCCGCGGCGCTCTTCGGGTCGACTTCGGTAACCACGACGCCGTCCTTGCCGGCGCCGGCCACGGAGTTCGCGGGCGCAACCGTCATGCCGAGCTTGGGCACGTCGGTACCGCGGCTCGCACCCTTGCCGCTGTCATTGTCGGTGTCGGACTTGGCCTCGACCGTGCTCGGCAGCTGGCCGAGGGTGAGGTTCACGACCTTGTCCTGGCCCTTGTGCAGCACGTTGAGCTTCACGGTCGCGCCGGGCGCCATGCCGCCGATGGTGCGGGCGAGCTCGCGCGCATCCTTGACGGATTCGCCGTTGACCGCGGTGATCACGTCGCCGGACTCGATGCCGGCCTTGGCAGCCGGGCCATCCTTCTGCGGCTCCGCCACCAGCGCGCCCTCGGCCTTCTTCATGCCGAGGCTGTCGGCGATGTCGGCCGTCACGGGCTGGATCTGCACACCGATCCAGCCACGGCTGACCGAGCCCTTGTCCTTGAGCTGGGCGACCACGTTCTTCACGGTGTTGGCCGGGATCGAGAACGCGATGCCGACGCTGCCGCCGGAGGGCGAGTAGATCGCGGTGTTGACGCCCATCACCTCGCCATCGGTGTTGAAGGCCGGACCGCCGGAATTGCCCTTGTTCACGGGGGCGTCGATCTGGATGAAATCGTCATAGGGACCGTTGCCGATGTCGCGCCCGCTCGCCGAGACAATGCCCGCGGTGACGGTGCCGCCAAGGCCGAAGGGATTGCCGACCGCGAGCACCCAATCGCCGATCCGCGGCTTGCCGTCGGCAAGCTTGGCGAACGAGAAGTTCGAGCCGCCCTCGACCTTGATCAGGGCGAGGTCGGTGCGCTGGTCGGTGCCGATCACCTTGGCGGTATAGGTCTTGCCGTCGTCAGTCGTCACCTCAACCTTGTCAGCGCCGTCGACCACGTGGTTGTTGGTCACTGCAAAGCCGTCGGCCGAGATGAAGAAGCCGGAGCCCTGGCCCTGCACGACGCGGCCACGGCCGCCCTTCATGCCCGGGAAGCCATCCGGACCGCCGAAGCGGCGGAAGAAGCGCTCCATCGGCGAGCCCGGCTGGAACGGCGAGGAATCGTCGCCGTCATCGTTGCTCGCGGACTTTTCCTTGATGTTGACCTTCACTGAGATCACCGACGGCTTCACCCGCTCGACGATATCAGCGAAACCGATCGGGCGTTCGACCTTCCGGACCTCGTTGTTGACCTGCGCATGAGCCGGGCTCGAGAATAGGTCGGCCGGCGAGGTCGACGGGCTGAAGCCATAGACAGCGACACCGAGGCCGGCGACGACCGAGGCCATCAGCGCGATTTTACGGGCCGAGAAAACCGACCGGCGCGACTGCCGGTAGGACGGTAGGTTCGAAAGATCGGGACGGTCGTTCATGCAGAGGTCTCCAAGGCCTTGAAATCCTTTTGGTGCCAGGTAGCGGCATCTTACGCTCCTGAAGATGGGGGCTTCCGCCTTACCGTGCGCTGGCGGCGGGGTTAAACTTTCGTAATGAAGGGGCCGCCTGGATGCGGCAGTTTAGCGCAGGTCAAAAATCGTGGTAGCACAGGAACTTAACCGGGTTCCCGTGACGGGAACGAAAGTACCTTGCCGATTGTCAACCCGCCCTGACGCTGACGATGAATTCGTCGACTTCGCGCTTCAGGGTCTCGGCCTGCTGCGACAGGTCGACAGCGGAATCGCGTGCCTCGGCGGCCATGCGCCCGGTCTCCGCCGATGTCGAGGTGATCTGGACAATGTGGTTGGAGACGTCGAGGGTTCCCCGCGCGGCATCCTGCGCGCTGCGCGTGATGTCCTGTGTCGCGTTGCGCTGCTGGGCGGTGTCGACCTCGATGCCGGACATGATCGACGAAATCTCCGACAACGTCCTGGAGATGCCATCGATCGCGCCGCGCGTCTCCGCGGTGATGCCCTGGATGCTGGCGACGTGGGAGGTGATTTCCTCGGTGGCCTTGCTGGTCTGGTGCGCGAGGTTCTTCACCTCGGAGGCGACCACCGCGAACCCCTTGCCGGCCTCTCCTGCCCGCGCCGCCTCGATCGTGGCGTTGAGCGCGAGCAGGTTCGTCTGCGACGCGATGGCCTGCACGAGTTGCACGACCTCGCCGATCTTGTCGGCGGCGTCCGACAGCGTGTGAATGGTATCGCGGCTCTTCTCCGCCTGGGCCGCAGCGCCCTCGGCGCGCTGGGTCGCCTCCGTAACCCGGCGGCTGATCGTCCCGATCGAATCCGTCATCTCTTCGGCTGAGCCTGCGACCGTCTGGACGCTGGCGCTGGCCTGGCCTGCGGCGCTCGCCACCGCATTGGCCTTGCTGCTGGTGTCGTTGGCCGCCCGTGACAACGTCTCGGCGTTGCGCTTCAGGTGCACGGCGGAGGACGCCACGCTGTCGACGACGCTGGCGACGAGCTCGTTGAAGCCCTTGATGCGGGCGTCGAGATACGTCGACCGCTCGGCCTGGTGCTGCGCTTCCTGCAACTGCCGCGCGGTGAGCCGGCGCCGCTCAATCCCGTTGGTTTTGAAGACCTCCAGCGCGCTTGCCAGGAGGCCGATCTCGTTCGAGCCGCCCAACCCCGGAACAGGCGTTTCGAACTTCTGGTCGGCGACCTCGCGCATGGCATGCACGATCGCCGCCAGCGGACGCAAAATACCGTTGCGCACGGCAAACCAGGTCGAAAGACAGATCGCAAAGGCGATGACCGTGATCGCGCCGCAGGCGACCAGGAAATAGGAGAATGCGGCCTGCGCCTGCTGGTAGATCTGCATCGCGTGGTCACGCGAGGGGCCGCTCAGGGCGGCGAAATCGGACGACAGGCTGGTGATCTCGTTGTTGAGATAAAGCACCGCGACAAATCCGGTGCCTCCGCCGATGCCCAGCAAGAACAATAATGCGGCAACGACGGCTCCAACCAGGAAGCGGATCGTCAGGTTGCTGTTGGCGAACATCGGAGAACTCTAAGTCTGGAATCGAATCTCGCGACAAGCTTCCAGACAAAGGTCAACAGAGCATGAAGCACACTGCGCTGCACTAGCTACGTATCATTACGTAGCTAGTGCGATGCCGCGTCGTCGGACATCAGGGCGGCGAGCCGCGCCTTTTCGTCGGGCGTGAGCGGCGGCATTGGTACATCTGCACCATTCTGCGAACGACGCCGAATCTGCAGCCACAGCGCCAGACCGCCTCCGGCGAGCAGGACCGGTGCGAGCAGCCAGAGCAGCAAGGTCTGCCGCTCAAAGCGCGGCTTGAGCAGTACGAATTCGCCATAACGCGCGACCAGGAAATCGAGCACCTGCGAATTGCTGTCGCCGGCCGCGATCCGCTCGCGCACCAACAGCCGCAGGTCGCGCGCAAGCGGCGCCTCGGAATCGTCGATCGACTGGTTCTGGCAGACCATGCAGCGCAGCTCCCGCGACAATTCGCGCGCGCGCGCCTCCTTTGCCGGATCGGCCATGATCTCGTCGGGCTGCACCGCGCGGGCCGCCGGCGACCCTAGCAGCGCGAGTGCGATGAGCGCGACAAACATCCGGCGCATGGCGATCACTCCGCCGGTTGCAGGCGTTGCTTCGCCCGCGCCGGTTTCGGCGCACCGACGCGCAGGCGCCGGTCGGACAACGACAGCATGCCGCCGAACGCCATCAGCACCGGTCCCCACCAGATCAGCAGCACGAAGGGCTTGTGATAGATGCGCACCGCGACGGCGCCCTCGGCGGTGACGTCGCCGAGCGAGATGTAGAGTTGGCTCGCGCCGCGGGTCAGGAGCGCAGCCTCCGTCGTCGAGGAGCCGCGGGTGGTGAAGCTGCGCTTCGACGGCGTCATGGTGCTGAGCGCCTCGCCGTTGCGGCTGACGTTGAACTCGGCGATCATCTCGCGGAAGTTCGGCCCCTGGCGCTGAAACAGCCCGTCGAGCTTCAGATCGTAGCCGGCGACATGCGCGACGTCGTTCTGCTTCATCGTCGCGATATACTCGCTGTTCCAGGTGGTCTCGCAGACGATGCCGATCAGCGCGACGCCGAGGCCGGCATGCGCAAACGCCGTGCCCCAGGCCGAGCGCGGCAGGCCGCGCGCCCGGTGCAACGTCGCCGCGAACGGCAGGCGGAACAGGCCGGTCCGTTCGGCCAGGTCCGTGACGGCGCCGGCGATCACGAAGATTCCAAGGCCGATCGCCAGCGGCGCGAGCGCGCTGCCGCCGCGCGCCCAGCCCCAGGCGATGGCGACGGCGACAAGTCCGGCGACGCCTGCCGCAAGCAGGCGCTGGGTGACGCCGAGCAGATCGCCACGCTTCCATGCCAGCATCGGCCCGAACGGCACGGCAAGCAGCAGCAGCGCGAACAGCGGAACGAAGCTGAGATTGTAGAAGGGCGCGCCGACCGACATCTTGAAGTCGGCCAGCACCTCCATCGCCAGCGGATAGAGCGTGCCGAACAGCACGACCGCGCAGGCCACCGTGAGCAGCAGGTTGTTGAGCACCAGCGCCCCCTCGCGCGAGATCGGCGCGAACAGGCCGCCCTGCTTCAAGGCGGTCGCGCGCCCCGCGAACAGCGACAGGCTGCCGCCGATGAACAGGCAGAGGATCAGGAGAATGAACACGCCGCGCGTGGGATCGTTGGCGAAGGCGTGGACCGAAGTGATGACGCCCGAGCGCACCAGGAAGGTGCCGAGCAGCGACAGCGAGAAGGTCAGGATCGACAGCAAGATCGTCCAGACCTTCAGCGCGTTGCGCTTCTCCATCACCAGCGCCGAGTGCAGCAGCGCCGTGCCGGCAAGCCACGGCATCAGCGAGGCGTTCTCGACCGGATCCCAGAACCACCAGCCGCCCCAGCCGAGTTCGTAATAGGCCCAGTAGGAGCCCATGGCGATGCCGAGCGTCAGGAATATCCAGGCCACCAATGTCCAGGGCCGCACCCAGCGCGCCCAGGCCGCGTCGATCCCGCCCTCGATCAGCGCCGCGATCGCGAAGGAGAACGAGATCGAGAACCCGACATAGCCGAGATAGAGCATCGGCGGATGCACGGCGAGACCGATGTCCTGAAGCACCGGGTTGAGATCGCGCCCCTCGATCGGCGGGTTGGCGATGCGCAGGAACGGATTCGAGGTCATCAGGATGAAAAGATAGAAGGCGCTGGCGATCCAGGCCTGCACGGCGAGCACATGCGCGCGCAGCGACAGCGGCAGATTGTTGCCGAAGATCGCGACCAGCCCGCCGAACAGCGCCAGGATCGACACCCACAGCAGCATCGAGCCTTCATGGTTTCCCCACACGCCGGTGATCTTGTAGATCAGCGGCTTCATGGAGTGCGAATTCTCGTAGACGTTGGCGACGGAGAAATCCGAGGTCACGTGCAGCATGACCAGCGCCGTGAACGACGCGCCGACGAACAGAAGCTGTGCCAGCGCGGCGGAGCGCGCCACGTTCATCAGGGCGGGATCGCGCAGCCGTGCGCCGATCAGCGGCACGAAGGACTGGATCAGCGCCAGCCCGAGCGCCAGCACCAGGGCGTAATGTCCGGATTCAGCGATCACCGCACCGCTCCCTGCGAATTGCCCTGCGCCGTCGTTGCTGCAGGCTTGGCACCGTAGTCGTCCTTCCAGTGCCCCTGCTTCTTCAGGGCGTCGGCGACGTCCTTCGGCATATAGGTCTCGTCGTGCTTTGCGAGCACCGTGTCGGCCTTGAACACGCCGTTGGCGTCGAGCATGCCTTCTGCAACGACGCCCTGCCCTTCACGGAACAGGTCCGGCAGGATGCCCTTGTAGGCAACCGGCAGCTTCGCGTTGCCATCGGCGACTTCGAAGGTCACCGCGAGATTGTCGCCGCGCCGGAGCGAACCGGGCTGCACCAGCCCGCCAAGACGGAACCGCTTGCCCGGTGCGACGTGCTTCTCCGCGACCATGCTCGGGGTCGAGAAGAACACGATGGAGTCGCGCAAGGCGTTGAGCACGAGCGCGGCGGCGAGCGCGAGCACGGCGAGCGAGCCGCCGATGATGGTCATACGTCGCTGCTTGCGCGTCATGGCGTGTCTCTTCTCCGCTCGTCCCGTCCCGCGATCGTCATCCGTCGAGCCCGAGATTCTTCAGGCCTTCGTTGAGCTGGCGCAGCCGCTCGGCGTCATTGGCCACCGCCTGACGGGCGTCGGTCGAGGCGCCCATCGCCTTGTCGCGATCGCCCATCACGAGATAGGCGCGCACCAGACGCAGCCAACCGTCGACATCGTCGCCGTTCTGCTTGAGGCGGTTGGCGAGACGCTCGACCATGCCGCGGATCATCGCGCCACGATCGCCCTCGTTCATGTCCTTCGCGGCCGCCATCGTCTCGTCCGACAGCGCCGGTGCAGTGCTGCCGCCGCCGACCCGCGCGAGCGAGGATTGCACCAGGGGGCGCCACGGCGCATCCGCCGGCGCCTTCGCAAGCAGCGCGCGCCAGATGTTAGCCGCATCGTCCTTGCGGCCGTCCTGTTCGGCGGCAAGCCCAAGGAAGTAGTTCGCCTTGGGATCTTCGGCGTTCAAGGCATGCGCGCGCTCGAATTCGGTCTTGGCCTCGGCGGTCACCACGCCGCCGGCAGTGGCCGTAAGCGCTTCGCCGAGGTCGGACCTGCGCTCCGCGCTCTCGCCATTGTAGGTGAGCGAGTTGCGGTAGGCGCGCACGGCATCGTCATAACGGCCGAGCCGCTCCAGCACCGGCGCAAGCACGTTCCAGCCGCGTCCGTCGGTGGGATTCTTTTCCAGATGCTGCTCGACCTGCACGACGAGATTCTCGAGCGACTGCGCCATGCCGGGCGCGCGGTCCCGTTGCGCCAGCGGGAAGTCCTGAAGCCGGGGCGAACCGAGCGGCATGTAGACTGCGATCGCAACGAGCGGTAGGCCAACGAGTGCGAGCACGGCCGCGGCGCGGCGCCATTTGAGGTTCGACCTCGGCGCAGGCGCAGTCTCGCTGCCAGCGGCGGCAAGCAGCCTGCGGCCGATCTCGACGCGCGCGGCCTCCGCTTCCGGGGCCGCGATCAGCCCGATCGCAAGGTCACGCTCGATCTCGGCCAACTGGTCCTTGTAGACGGCGACCTCGCTGCCTTGATTTTCAGTGTCTTGCCGCTCAGCGCGACCGCCACGGCCGAGCGGCCAGAGCACGGCGAAAATCGCCGCGACCGTCATCAGCGCGAACACGAACCATAGTGTCATCAGGCAAGCTTCCGGCAGCGCGCGATCCGCGCCCATGGCTGGCTTTACACCACGGCTGGACGAGGCGGCAATTGACAATTGTCAATTTGGCGCGAGCGGACGTAGTCTCTAAACAGAGGAAATCCAACGGCTTAGCCGATCTCGAAGTCCGCGCTCTGGGCGGCATCCTCGCCGCGCCCGTTGAGGGCCTTCAGGAAATATGTTCCCGGCTTGATCGTGTCCGGCAACCTGATGCGCAACGCACCGACGGGAACCGGGGATGCAATTGTCGTAACAGGCTCCGGCAACTGCCGGCCGCTCGCCTTCTCGACCAGGACCACCTTCGCCCTGACCATCAATCTCCGATACGTCGCCGAGATCACGCGATTCTCGAGTTCAACAAAGCTGATAATCGGTTTCATGCGCCCACAGATAGAAATTCCCATAATGTGCACGAAACCGTACGGTCCGTCACGGGCAGCGTCAACCTGAAATTGTGGTTACAAAAATATGCGCTTGGATCAGCTTGCCCGCGACGATTTGCGCTCGCCGGTCAACGCGTTTTCCGCGGCCCGGCTCATCAGCGACGCGTAGTCGTCGCCGAACAGCACCTCGCAGAAGCGGATCGCGGCCTGCACCTGCTGCTGCCGGTAGGTGCGGACCTTGTGATCGGCGGCGCGCAGGGACTGCACCAGCGATTCCGTCGACCGCTCGACATATTGCTGGAGGTCGGAATAGGTGCGCAGCGTCACCTCGTTGATCGCTAGTTCGCTCGCATAGTTGCGGCAGGTCGCGACGAAATCGATCAGCGCCGCGGCCTCCTCCACCTCCGTGCCGTCGATCCGCGCACCAGGCGGAATGTCCTTCTCGGCGCGCTGGCGCAAGATGCGGCGCACGCGGCCGGGAACGCTGTCGATCTCCGATTGCAGCGCGTTGGAGATGTCCGCCCGGATCGAGGTCAACTGCTTGCCCCAGGCGGAATCGTTGCGCAGGTCGAGCTCTGTGCGCAGGCCGCGCACGCCATCGTGCAGCGCCTTCAGATTGTCGGCGACCGTGTCGAAGCGGCCGCGCTTGATGTCCATACGCAGGACGGCGGCGAGGCATGAGAGGTCGTGCAGCGCGATGGTGACCGCCACGCCATACGGCGTCGCCGCGACCCGGATCTCGTCGTCGGAAGCGGCGATCTTGACGGCGAGGCGGATGATCTGCCAGGGCGCGGTCATCCGCTGGATCACCATCGAGAGCGCAAAGGGCAGCATCTGCGGCGTCTGGAGGGCGGGGATGTTGAGCGCCGCCGTCACCGCCGCGATCTGGGGATCGCCGAACGTGCGCAGGAAGCGCGGAAGCTTTTCGTTGAGGGTCGCGAGGGCCTCGCGAACCCCGAGCACCGCGCCGATCGAATAGAGATCCTCGATCACGTTGGGCGCGCCGACGCGGGCAAGCGCACGCGACTTGTCGCCGCCGCCCGGTCCAACCAGCTCGGCGATCGCGTCGGACGCCACCGCTTGCAGCTTCTCGGCCAGGGCTTCGACCGGGCCGGCATTGTCGCTGCTCGGCAGGCGCGCCAGCGTGGCCTCGAACTCACTCACCTTGGCCGGAGCACCGTCGCGGCCGAGCCACTGCCAGATCGGCTGCAGTGAGGAACGGCGGATCTGCCCGACCCGTATCGGCGCGCCGGCCTCGACGAAGAATGGTTCCAGCGGCTGGAACAGCAGCCTCGACAGATCGTCCGTGCGCGGCGGCGCGGCCTCGTCGGCTTCCGTCTTGCGCACGATCTTGCGCAGCTGCTCGAGCACAAGCGTGGCGACCGCCGTGTCCTGGCCGCGCTCCAGCGCGCGCTCGAACTCGCGCATCAGCAGCGCCTGCGATTGCGGCGGGAGCTGCGCGAGATATTCTCTCAGCCGCTCGATCGATGTCTGGCTCATGCGCCCGGTATGCACGGTAAGATGGCGGACTTGGGATGCGTCCGGGCGCGATCATAGAAGGAGCCGCCTTAAGAAGCCGTTGAGGAAGTTGGATCGAATGCCTTGTCCTCCTCCGGACTGGCACCCCCGACGGCAAAAAAAGCGTGTCGAAACAAGCACTAGATGCCGGGAAGCACCAACTCCGCCCGGAGGCCCCCGATCGGCGCGCTCCCGAGCGAGAGGCGGCCGCCGTAGAGCCCGGCGAGATCGACCACGATCGACAGCCCCAGACCTGATCCCGGCTTGGATTCGTCGAGCCGCTGGCCGCGCCGCGAGACCTGGGTGCGCTCGGCCTCCGACAGGCCCCTCCCGTCGTCATCGACGATGATCCGCAGACGGGGGCCGGCGCCGGACTGGTGCGGCGTCTCCACCAGGACCTCGATGAAAACTCGCGAGGCCGCCCATTTGCAGGCATTGTCGACGAGATTGCCGACCATCTCCTCCAGATCCTGGCGCTCGCCCCGAAATTTTGCGGACGGATCGGCCTTGGCCTCGACGAGGATGTCGCGGTCGCGATGGATCTTCTCCATGGTCCGCCGTAATGCCTCGATGGCGGGCGCGACCTCCGTCACGGTGGCGACGACCGAGACCCTCGCCGCGATGCGCGCGCGCTCCAGATGATGGGCGACCTGGTCGCGCATCACATCCGCCTGCTCCATGACCTTGGCCGCAAACGGGTCAGTCGCGTGCACGCCGGCTTCGTTGACGATGACGGAGAGCGGCGTCTTGATCGCATGCGCGAGATTGCCCACATGGGTGCGCGCGCGCTCGACGATCTCGCGATTGGCGTCGATCAGCGCGTTGGTCTCGCGCGCCAGCGGAGCAATCTCGACCGGAAATTCGCCCTCGAGCCGCTCTGCGCGCCCGGACCGGATGTCAGCAATCGACTCCGAGATGCGCTTTAGCGGCGCCAGACCGAAGCGGACCTGGAACACGGTAGTCAGCAGCAGCACGATGCCGAGCGCGGTGAAGGTGCCGCCGAGGTAGTAGTCGAAGCTGCGCGTCTCGTCGAATATCTCGGTGGCATCGCCCGCGACGCTGACCAGATACTTGCCGTCGGCGCCGAGATCGACCGGCCGCTCCGCCATGCGCAGGTTCTGCCCCTCTGGCCCGTCGACATAAGCGAGCCTGATGCCGGCAGCGGTGAGCTCGGCGCCCTGCTCCTCCAGCTTCGGCAGCTTCTTGTCCCAGAGCGAACGCGACGAGCGTACCTCCGGCTTCTCGGCATCGGTCCGCGTGATCTGCCAGTACCAGCCGGACAGCGGCAATTCGAACAAGGGCTCGCCGAGCGACTGGAACTGGCGGTCCGGCGGCTCGTCGGGCGTTGCGACCTCGGCAATCAGCGTGCGGAGATAGAGGTTGAGACGGCGGTCAAAGGCCCGCTCGGTGGCGTTCTTGTAGACCGAGGACAGGACGACGCCGGTGATGGCCAGGATCACCACGAGCCACGCGGTCGCCGACAGGAACAGGCGGTTGGCAAGCGAGCTAGCGGCCATCGGAAGGGTCCCGGGAGGCACAGGACGGCGGGTCGTCAGAGGTCATGGGCCGACCAAGACCCCTGTTCCGCCGCCCGGTCAAGCCTGAGATGCTTCAAGCCCCAGGCTTCAGCTGCCGTTGGCTGCCGGCGGGGTCAGGAGATAGCCCAAGCCGCGGACGGTCTGGATGATGTCGACGTCGAGCTTCTTGCGGATGCGGCCGACAAACACCTCGATGGTATTGGAGTCACGGTCGAAGTCCTGGTCGTAGAGGTGCTCGACGAGCTCGGTGCGGGAGACCACGCGGCCGGAATGGTGCATCAGATAGGCCAGAAGCCTATATTCGTGCGAGGTCATCTTCACGGGATTGCCTGACACGCTGACCCGGCCGGTCCTTGTGTCCAGCGTGACGGGGCCGCAGGTCAGCTCGCTCTGGGCGTGGCCGGTCGCGCGGCGCAGCAGTGCGCGAATGCGGGCCAGAACCTCCTCCAGATGGAAGGGCTTTGCGACGTAGTCGTCGGCGCCGGCGTCGAAGCCCTGGACCTTGTCGCTCCAGCGGTCGCGCGCGGTCAGGATCAGGACCGGCATGGTGCGGCCGTTGCGCCGCCAGGCCTCCAGCACCGAGATGCCATCCTTCTTCGGCAGGCCGATGTCGAGCACCACCGCATCATAGGGCTCGTTGTCGCCGAGATAGTGCCCCTCTTCCCCGTCGAAGGCGCGGTCGACGACGTAGCCTGCGTCGCTGAGCGCCTTGGTAAGCTGGCGATTGAGATCGGGGTCGTCCTCAACAACGAGCAGGCGCACGCTTCTCTCCAAGAATGGTTCGACGGGACCGATGGCACGAGAGCCGCACCAAGATGATCAATTCCGGCGTGAACTGAATATGAACGCAGGGAACCGGCGAACGTTACTTTTTCGTCACAAACTAACTTCACGCGCCGACGCGACTGCGCCCGCCAGGCCACCGGAGGAGCCGATGGCATGACGGGCGCAATGTGCCGTGTTACGCGGCGAGTCGGAAGGTCCCAGCCTCCTGCCGATTTGGCCCTCAGGTCCGGAAGAACACGAACCAGATGACGGCGAGGATCAGGATCGCCAGCCCGGTCGAGATGGCGAGCAGCGCCGCCACTGAGGGTCCAGGCTCGCCCTGGCGCGCTTCGGTCGTGGTTTCCACAATCTGGTCGTGCTCTCGCGTGGCTGCCATGGTGACCTCGATCTCTGGCTATCGCATCCTCTTGCCGCGACCTCCTCGCAGCCTGACGTTTTGGGGCAACGCCTGATCATGAACGATGTTCCGGGCGGACTGCCCTCACCCGATGGCAACCGGAGCCAGCCCCAGCGGTTAACGTCGTTGCAAGATTCCGCCCCGCGGCTTGCTATGATTCGCAGGTCGGCGGTGATATCTTTGTTGGCTGTCCCTGTTGCGTTTGGAGTAACCCATGGCCCCGCGAGCCAACTGGAAGGGTTTTTTGCGCCTCTCGCTCGTGACCTGCCCGGTCGCGCTCTATCCCGCCACTTCGGATACCGAGAAGGTCTCGTTCAACCAGATCAACCGCAAGACCGGCCACCGGATCAAGTATCTCAAGGTCGACGCCGAGACCGGCGATGAGGTGTCCTCCGACGACATCGTCAAGGGCTACAAGGTCGACACCGACACTTATATCGAGGTCACCAAGGACGAGCTCGACGACATCGCACTCGACTCGACCCACACGATCGAGATCGACGAGTTCGTACCCAAGGCCGACATCGACAACCGCTATCTGATCCGCCCCTATTATCTCGTGCCGGACGGCAAGGTCGGCCACGACGCCTATGCGGTGATCCGCGAGACCATCCGCAGCATGAACAAGGTCGCGATCGGCCGCGTGGTGCTGACCAACCGCGAGCACATCATCGCGCTGGAGCCGCTGGAGAGCGGCCTGATGGGCACGCTGCTGCGCTATCCCTACGAGGTGCGCAGCGAGATGGAGTACTTTGACGACATCCAGGACGTGAAGCTCACCAAGGACATGCTCGATCTCGCCAAGCATATCGTCGAGAAGAAGTCCGGCGCCTTCGAACCCGAGCTGTTCGAGGATCATTACGAGACTGCGCTGATCGATCTCATCAACAAGAAGCGCAGCGGCATGCCGATCACGGCCAAGGCCGCACCGAAGACCGGCGGTAACGTCATCAACCTGATGGACGCGCTGAAGAAGAGCCTCGCAAGCGAGAAGGAGGCGGCGCCCGCGGCGAAAGTCGCCAAGGGCAAGAAGCCGAAGAAGCGCGTCGAAGGCCAGCGCGAGATGCTGCTGCCGATCGCAGGCAAGGGCGGCAGGGAAGCCGCCGCCAAGGAAGCCCCGAAGAAGGCCGACAAGCCGGTGCGTGCTCCGGCGCGGACAAAGAAAGCGGGATAGCAGCAGCGGTCGGGGGCGAAGCGCGTCGTGAGATCTCCTGCGGCCGGGCCGGCCTGACATGCCCTGGTCGGCAGCGTTCGACGATCCCATTGCCTTGCGCGGCGGCCGCAAGCTGCGGACCCTTCAAGAGGCGGCCGATCACATCATGCAACTGTCCGAGGACGCGCAGCACGCGAGCCACTGGCAGACGGCGATCGAGACCCTGATCAATGCGGCTGAGACCGGCGGCGGCTGGATGATGTTTGCCCGCATCGCGATGTTGCGGGCGCTGAACGCGGACGTTCATCGCAAGTGAGCCCTGCCCGGCCCGACATCGCTCTGCAGGTGTGCCAACTGTGATGAGTCCATCGCCGACCCGTTGAAGAACAGCCTCAACAATCCGTTAAGCAGCGCCATCGCTTTGGGCGCCCGATCTCCCCATCGTGGGGCGGCACGTAATCCTACGGAAGACAAAATTAACCGTCGATTCCCGTTGCGCACAGCATGGTCGCGCCGATGATTGAGCAGAGGTTCGCACGCCCGTGCAGCAGGACGCCAGAAAGAACTACATCGGCATCGTGAACGACAGGGCCGAGGAAGAGCGGCTCGCCGACGGCGTGGCGCAGTCGCAGCCGCGCGTGATGAGCTATCTGGTCGGACGCCTCTCAGCGATGCTGAGACGCCCTCACAAGGGCACGCCGGGACGTTCGCTCACGTCTTGAGACGCGTGACGACACTGCCGCGCCGTCCTGATGCCCGTCACCATGCCCGACCCCGGTGCTGCTCCAGACAGGATGCGCCGAATCCACCTGAATTGGTTGAGGAAACCTTAAGTTTATCGGTGCCAACGTAAGACGTTGCGGCAGGCGAGGACGGCCGAACCTGCTCTTTTGACGCGCAAAAAGTTAATGGATCAATTTACCATTCCGAAAACGGCGCGAGCATATGTTTGACGGACCAACAGGAGTTGACGATGACTTTGCTCAGGTCCTTTCTTGCCGACGAAAATGGTGCCACCGCTATTGAGTATTGTCTGATCGCCACCGGTATTGCGCTCGCAATCGTTACGATCGTGAACAACGTCGGGACGGCACTTCTGAACAACAAGTTCAACTCAGTTGACGTCGCCACGAAACAATGATGCCTGCGCAACAGCGCACCGCTTCAACTAACATTCAAATAACCGACAAGACTTCGCATTTTCGCGGCGGGTTTCGCCCGAGCTTGGCGATCTGACCGACATGATCAAGAGATCGAGACATTCTCGTCGGCAAGAACGCGCTGCACGGCCGGCCTCTGCATTGTTCGTTGGGTCAGACGGCGCCACGCGGGATAGCTAGTCGTCATGTCGAGACCGATGCGCACTCCCCATTGGTAGAATACCAGCAGGTAGGGATCGACTACCGAGTAAGCGCCAGGTAGCGCCCAATCACGACCGTCGTCGAGCAGGCTTTCGATATAGGCATACTGCTCGCGGACGTTTTGCTGGCCCTTGCCTTGAACGGCGGCGTAGTCCCGTTCGTCTGCAACGAAGCGATTTGGACGCCAGACTTGACCGTAAGAAACGGCATGCACGTTGCCGGACAGCCAGTTCATCCATTCGATCGCGCGCGCCTCCCCAGCTAGATCGGCAGGCAGGAGTTTCGCACCGGGATGTGTGCGCGCCAGATAGAACAATATGGCATGCACCTCCGTCAGCAGTTCGTCGGCCCCTCCAATCCGTCCAGCGACGCCGGACAATGCGGGAATCCTGGCCTTCGGATTTTTCGCCTTCCATTCCGGACTTGTCGTACCAACGCCACCGAGATGCCCCCGGGACGAAACCAGCTCCAGCTCGTACGGCTCTCCGATCTCCTCAAGAACGATGTGCACGGCCATGGAGCACGCTCCGGGAGAGTAATACAGACGATGCATGCGTATTCCCGCCAGGTTGGGATCGTTTCGACTGATGGAAGATGCGAACAATGTACCGGCTCGTCAATGGACCGCAACTTTTGGCTGGATCCCGACGTCGTCGCGCTCGCAATGATGAGCAAGCGCAATGGCGCACCGCTTCCATTCACATTTCAACAGGCATCGCGCCTGTCGGCCGCGACATCAGCTTTTTGACTCAGAGCTGACATTGACGCTTGCCATGTCAGGAGACGTTTTGACCACGCGACCGTGGTCAAACGAGTTCCAGATCCTGGCGTGAAAACGATGCCTAGCCTTTGAGTGCCGAGAGCTGATCTGTGTCATAGCGGGCTCGCAGCTCGGCAATCGTAGCGGGGTCAGCAGCGCCGCCGCGCGCCACTGTCTCGGCCAACTCCTCGAAATAGCGCTCGTGGCCAGGCGGCGACACCGTCATGAGCACGCGTGCGACCTCGTTCGAAGCGTTGCCGATGTTGTGCGGCACGCCTGGCGGGACGAACAGGTAAGTGCCAGGTGTGGCGCGCACGCGTTCGTTGCCGACTTGCCAGTCGCATTCGCCCTCCAGCACATAGAACGTCTCCTCCTGAACGCGGTGGACATGTAGCCCGGTGGAGAAGCCCGTTGGAATCGTCCACTCGAACATCGAGGTGTATCGGGTGTCGCTGCCGGTGACCAGAAATGCCATGGGATGGCCGGCAAGCTTTATGGACTTGCCTTCGCCTGGTCTGCGGATGATCGCCTTTCTATTCATGTCCAGTCCCTCATGCCAAGTTGGTTGGGAGCCTCGATCCTGCCCTTTCCGTCGTCGAAAGGTCGTGAAACAACTCCGAAATTGTTGCAAAATGTCGCCGAAATGGCTCAGCAGTTTCCACCAGGCACCTATAAATTCGGCTCCTTTGCACTCGATGCCGAGACGGGCGCGCTGCTTTGCGGCAATGCGCCGACCCTGCTCGGCCAGCGAGGTGCTGCGCTGCTGCGCCTCCTGTTGGAGCGGGCCGCGTCTCCCGTCGGCAAAGACGCGCTGATCGAGGCAGCGTGGCCGGGGCTTAATGTCGAGGAAAGCAATCTCACTGTGCAGATCGCCGCACTTCGCCGCGCGCTGGAGCAGGACGGCGGAGGCCGCTGGATCGAGACGCTACCGCGTCGCGGCTATCGCTATGTCGGCCCAGCGGTGACGCGGGTGGATGCAAATGCAGACGGGGCCGGGCACCCGGCCGCGTTGCTGGTACCGGAAAAGCCGTCGATAGCCGTGGTGCCGTTCGAGCACTCCGGCGAAGCCGCTTGGTTTGCCGACGGCATGGTCGACGACATCATCACGGGGCTGTCGCGCATTAGGTGGCTGTTCGTGATCGCGCGCAATTCCAGCTTCGTCTGGCGCGGCCGTGTCGCTGACGTGAAGCAGGTCGGCTGCGATCTCGGTGTGCGCTATGTCTTGCAGGGCAGCGTGCGGCGCGCCGACGACCGCGTCCGCATCAACGCGCAGCTCGCGGACGCCGCAAGCGGCGCACATATCTGGGCCGAGCGCTACGACCGCACCGTGGGCGACTTGTTCGCCTTGCAGGACGAAATCTCGCTCGCCGTAGTTGGCGCCATCGAGCCGAGCCTGCGCCGCGCCGAGGTCGAGCGTATCCGCCGAAAGCGTCCCGACAGCCTCGACGCCTACGAACTCGTGCTGCGTGCCCAGCCGGATGTCGATTCAGGCATGCCCGATCGTGCCGCGCTCGCGCTGCCGCAGCTCCAGCGCGCCCTGGCGCTTGAGCCTACTTACGCGCTCGCCCATGGCCTTGCCGCAATGAGCCATCATAATCGCTTTCTGCGCGCGGGACTGAAGGAAGAGGATCGATCGGCGTCAGTGCGCCACGCGCGTCTTGCAATCGAGCATGGGCGCGACGACGCGCTGGCGCTTACCTTTGCCGGCTTTTCGCTCGGAATGGATGCTCATGACAGGCAGGCAGCTTTCGCCGCGTTCGAAGCGGCGCTCGCGCTGAGTCCGTCGACCGCGCTGGCATGGATCCTCGGCAGCGTCGTCGCTGGCTGGGCCGGTGAAGCGGAGCGAGCAATCGACTGGAGCGAGCGCGGCATTCGCTTGAGCCCGTTCGATCCATGGGCCTTTGCTGCTTACGACGCGCAGGCGCTCGGCCATTTCTGTCGTGAGCGCTATGCGGAGGCCGCAAATGCAGCCTACAAATCCAACCTCGCCAATCCAGCCCACAGCATCACGTGGGTGCAGCTCGCTGCATCCCTCGCCGCGCTCGGGCGCCTCGAGGAGGCGCAGGCGGCTGCCGCGTGCGTGCTGGAATTGCAGCCTACCTTCCGCATCAAAAACCAGTTCGCCGGAGTTGCCTGCGCGCCTAAACTGGCGGCGAAGCTTGGTAAAGTGCTGCGCGCAGCCGGTCTACCGGAATGAAGCGAGCGCGACCAGCAGGTCGGCTGTTTGAAATCGCGCGGCCTTTGACAAAGCCGATAGGCATCCTTCCATTGCCGTCGACCGAAAATGGTCTACATACGAGCCATGAGCGCATTATGGAGCTATCGTCCTTATAACCGCGCAAGCTGCATCGAGATGGGGCGGCTCGAGACGACCGGCCCGATCTCTCAGGCTGCCCATTTCCATTCGGAAGTCCAAATTGCCATCGTGACTCACGGGTGCCGTGTCTATTCGAGCCCGCTCGGAGATCTCTGCGCCTCTGCAGGTGACATGGTGATCATACCGGCCCACCTGCCGCATGCATCGCAGGGCAGCACCGCATCAATAGTCACTCATCTCTATGCACCAAGCGACCATCCTTCCGTACGCGGCATGGTGATTCCGCAAATCATCCGGCGCGTGCACGCGCAATCGCCCTACGAGGCTCTCGACGCTATTGGATCGCTGCGCAGGGACGAGCGGCACGACAAACAGTTTGCATCGACAGGCGCGCTGTCGAAAAAAGTCGTGAACCAGGAACTTGATATCAATTCGATTGCCGCGCAACTTGGCTATTCGACCGACGGGTTCATCCGGGCTTTCAGGCGGCAGTTTGGAATGACGCCCGCCGCCTATCGTCTCGCACATCGACTGATGAACGCTCGGTCGAAATTAAGACGAGGCGACGCCATCGCTGATGTTGCCTATGCCATGTCCTTCGCGGATCAAAGCCATTTCGGGCGGCTGTTCCGAAGAGCTTATGGCGCAACGCCTGCCGCCTATCGGTCCGCATTCGTGGTCCCGTGAAGAAGTCGATTTCCTTCCAGACGGGCTGCAGGCCTCGCGAGTAGCGTCGCGGAAGAACAAATCTGCGCGGCCGTTTCATGAATGCTTTTGCACCTCTCCTTGTCGTCGCGGCGGGCTGCTGCCTCGCATTCCAACAATTGTTGAATGCGAACCTCGGGAAAACGCTGCAATCGGCCTGGTGGTCGGCATTTGCCAGTTATCTCGGAGGAACGATCGCCTTGTCGGCGCTGCTGATCATCTTGCGCGAGCCGCTCTTCAGCCTCGCTTCGGCCATGCGCGCTCCCTTGATTACGTGGACAGGCGGTGTCTTCGGCGCGATGTTCATCGCGACGAGCGTGTTCATGGTCCCGCGCCTCGGTGTTGCGACCGTTCTGACCTTGATTCTCGTCGGTCAGTTACTCAGCTCGCTTTTGTTCGATCACTTTGGTCTGCTTGGTGCGCCGCAGCATCAGATAACGTTCGTTCGATTGCTCGGTGCAGTATCGCTGATTGCCGGCGCCGCGATGGTTCGTCTGTGACTTGCACAGTCGTATTCACGACGATTTCTTTCCATGCTGCCCCCCGCGACCGTCACGGATTTCCGTTGCCTCCGGCGTCGGAGTTTCGTCGCAAATCAGCCATCTCGTACAGCGGCCGGATTTCGATCTCGCTCGGTCCCGGCATGGGATTGGGGCAGCGCTTCACCCAGGCGACCGCCTGGTCCATGTCCTTGACGTCCCAGAGCCAGAAGCCGGCGACCAGCTCGCGAGGCTCGGCGAAAGGCCCATCGATGACCGTGCGGCGGGGACCATCGAACGCGACACGCTTGGCTTGCGAGGTGGGCTTGAGGCCGTCGGCCATGACCAGGATGCCGGCATTCCGCAGCTCGTCATTGAATCTGCCCATCGCCTCCATCATCTCGGTCGTCCAGGGCTCCGGGAAATAGCCCTTTTCGCTGTCTTCGGTCGCCTTCACGAGCACCATGACACGCATCGTCTGTCTCCTTGTTTTAGCCGGCCTCATCGGCTTGGCGTCGGAACGACGAACGGGGTTTTGGGATGCCGACATCGTCCGGCAAATTTTCCGCTCGCGAACCCGTGAGGAGATTTCGTCAACCACGCGGAACGAAACAATTGACTTTGGATCGACGCCGCTTTCCAGCGACCACGAAATCACGACGAAGCATCGCCGCGCTAACGTTGGAAGTATTCTGATTGGGAGAGGCAACAATGCGGTCACATCAGACTCTCGTCGCTCCAGTAATCATCCTGTGCTGCTCGCTGTTGAGCATCGCCACTCTGGTGATGGTCGGAGCGTGGTGATCTCCGGGTTAAACGTCCATGCGCGAAGAATTCACATCGCTGGCTTTTCTGGCCGTGACTATCGCCGGTGTTGCTCTGCTCGGGTCAGGCCTGCTCGCACTGTTTCTCGTGGGATAGGCCGCGCGGCGACCCAGGGGGCCCGCATGGCAGGCTTGATCGGCTGCACGCTTGCGCTGCATAGCTGACCTACCGCGGCCCTCCCGCGCCCGTGCTTTACGCCTCTTCAAATTCCTGATCCTCTCTCTCCCAAATCGGCCGGGCCAACCGGCCTGCTCAGGGGAGAGAGACGCCATGAAGCTCGGCACTGCGATCGCGGAAATCATGAAGCGCGAGGGGATCGAGATCCTCTGCGGCTATCCCGTCAACCACCTGATCGAGCACGCGGCAAAAGCCGAGATCCGGCCCGTGATGGTGCGGCAGGAACGCGTCGGGATCCACATGGCAGACGCGATCTCCCGTGTCACCTCGGGACGCAGCATCGGCGCGTTCTGCATGCAGCATGGCCCGGGCGCGGAGAACGCGATGGGCGGCGTCGCGCAATGCTTTGGCGAGTCCGTGCCGGTGCTGGTGCTGCCGATGGGCTATCAGCGGCGGCTGTCGCACGTCGAGCCGAACTTCAATTCCAGCGAGGTGATGAAGGCGTTCGCCAAATCGTCCGAGCCGATCATCCTGGCAGCTGAGGTCGCCAACATCTTCCGCCGCGCCTTCACCAAGCTGAAGAACGGCCGCGGCGGACCTGTCGTCGTCGAGATCCCCTCCGACATGTGGAACGAGGAGGTGCCGGAGCCCCTCAACTACACCCCGGTGCTACGCACCCGCTACGGCGCCGACCCCGTGCATGTGAAGGAAGCGGCAAGCCTTCTCGTCAATGCGAAGCGGCCGGTGATCTATGCCGGCCAGGGCGTGCATTACGCGCAGGCCTGGCCACAGCTGAAACGGCTCGCCGAACGTCTTGCGATCCCCGTCACCACCAGCCTCGGCGGCAAGTCGTCATTTCCTGAAACCCATCCGCTCTCGCTCGGCTCCGGCGGGCTTGCGGTGCCGCGCGCGGTGCCGAAATTTCTCGCCGAGGCTGACGTGATCTTCGGCATCGGCTGCTCCTTCACCGAAACCAACTTCGGCATCGCAATGCCGAAGGGCAAGACCATCATCCATTCGACGCTCGACCCGAACCATCTCAACAAGGACCTCGAAGCCAGGGTCGGCCTCGTCGGCGATGCCGGTCTCGTGCTCGATGCGCTGCTGGAGGAGATCGGCAAGACCGTCACAGCGGATCGCGACGCCTCGGCGGTCGCGGCCGAGATCGCCGCCTCGCACAAGGAATGGCTCGCGAAATGGATGCCGAAGCTCACCAGCAATGACGCGCCGCTGAGCCCTTATCGCGTGCTCTGGGACCTCCAGCACACCGTTGACATTCGCAACACCATCATCACGCACGATGCCGGCAGCCCGCGCGACCAGCTCTCGCCGTTCTGGAAGGCGGTCGAGCCCCTCTCCTATCTCGGCTGGGGCAAGACGACGCAGCTCGGCTACGGCCTCGGGCTTGCGATGGGCGCCAAGCTGGCAAAGCCCGACAAGCTCTGCATCAACGTCTGGGGCGATGCGGCGATCGGCTTCACGGGCATGGATTTCGAAACCGCGGTGCGCGAGCGCATTCCGATCATGTCGATCCTGCTCAACAATTTCTCGATGGCGATCGAGCTGAAGGTGATGCCGGTCTCGACCGAGAAATACCGCTCCACCGACATTTCCGGCGACTATGCCGCGATGGCGCGCGCCTTCGGCGGCTATGGCGAGCGGGTGACCAAGCCCGAGGACATCGTGCCCGCCATCAAGCGCGGCATCCAGAAGACGCGGGAGGGCGTCCCGGTGCTGCTGGAGTTCATCACCAGCAAGGAGACCGAGGTATCGCGGCCGGGCACTTGAGGCATACTTGAACCTTGGCCGCGCCGGCTTTTGGCGCTAAAGGCGCGGTCGTGGGGACTGGCTCCCCGGCCGCACCGGACGATCAATGACCGCGCTTTCCGAGGATATGGCTGCCGCGCTGAAGCGCACGATCGACGAGCTCGAGCAGCAACTCAAGTCCGGCGCGGCCGAGAATGCGCGGGCAGAGGACGAGAAGCGGCAAGCCCTCGAACGGCAGGCCGCAACGGCCGACATCCTGAAAGTCATCGCGGCCTCCCCCTCCGACGCGCGGCCGGTGTTCGAGGCCATCGCGTCCAGCTCCAAGCGCCTGCTCGACGGCTTTTCCGCCACCGTGCTTCAGTTCATCGGCGATGAGCTCCATCTGGTGGCGTACACACCGACCAGCCCCGAAGCCGACCGGGGATTGAAGGCATCGTTCCCGCGGCGGATCGCTGACTTTCCGACCTTTGAACTGGTTCGCGGTGGCAAGACGATCCAGTTTCCCGACAGCGAAGCCGACGACGTCCCGCAACTGAACAAGGAGCTGGCGCGGCTGCGCGGCTTCCGCAGCGTGCTGTTCGCGCCGCTGATGAACCGGGGGACGCCAGTCGGCATGATCAGCGTCACGCGCGCCCAGCCTGGCGCGTTTGCCGCCGAGCACGTCCAACTGCTCCAGACGTTCGCCGACCAGGCCGTGATCGCGATCGAGAATGCGCGGCTGTTCAACGAAACGCGGGAGGCGCTGGAGCGCCAGACCGCCACCGCGGACATCCTGAAGGTGATGGCGGCCTCGCCCGCCGACGTGCAGCCGGTGTTCGACGCCATCGCGTCCAACGCCAACCGCCTGATCGGCGGGTTTTCCACCGCTGTGCTGCGCTATGTCGACGGCGCCGCGCATCTTGCGGCTTTCACGCCGACGGATCCGGCCGGCGACCGCGTGCTGCAGGCCTCGTTCCCGGTTCCCTTCGCAAAATTCCCACCCTACCAGCTCGTGGCAAACGGCATGGCAGCGCAGCTGCCTGACACCGAGATCGAACCGGCAGCGCGCGAGATCGCGCGCGCCCGCGGCTATCGCAGCATGCTGTTCGCTCCGCTGATGAGCGAGGGCCAGGCCATCGGCGTCATCATCGCCACACGCAGGTCGACCGGCGCGTTCGGCGAGCACCATGTCCGACTGCTGCAGACCTTCGCCGACCAGGCGGTGATCGCGATCAAGAATGTCAGCCTGTTCAACGCGACGAGGGAGGCGCTGGAACGGCAAACCGCGACCGCGGATATTCTCAAGGTGATTGCCGCCTCACCGGCGGACGTAACGCCGGTGTTCCAGGCCATCTCCGATAGTGCCAAGGCGCTAATCGGAGGACATTCCTCCACCGTCACCCGCGTCATCGATGGCATGCTGCATCTGGCGGCCTTCACCACCAACAACGAAGCCGGCAACGAGGATCTGCTCAGCTCATTCCCGACGCCGCTGTCGGCATCCGGCATTCACAGCCGGGTGGCGGCGAGCGGACAGTTCGCTTTCCGCACCGACATGCAGACCGAACCCGACCTCACGGAGGCGATGAAGGAGCTCGCGCGGACAAGAGGCTATCGCAGCATCCTGGTGGTCCCGATGCTGCGCGATGGCGTTTCGATCGGCACCATCGGCGTAACACGACCAGAGGCCGGCCATTTCCCGGACAAGGCGATCAATCTGCTCAAGACCTTCGCCGACCAGGCCGTGATCGCCGTCGAGAACACGCGGCTGTTCAACGAGGTGCAGGCCCGCACCAAAGAGCTCGCGAAATCCCTCGACGATCTGCGCGCCGCGCAGGATCGCCTGATCCAGACCGAGAAGCTCGCCTCGCTCGGCCAGCTCACCGCCGGCATCGCGCATGAGATCAAGAACCCGCTCAACTTCATCAACAATTTCGCCGCGCTCTCGGCCGAGCTCGCCGACGAGGTGAACGAGGTGCTCGCGGCCGTCACGACGCTCACGGGCGACGTCCGCGCCGATATCGACGAGCTGACAGGGCTTCTGAAGGACAATCTGCAAAAGGTGGTGCAGCACGGCAAGCGCGCCGATTCCATCGTCAAGAACATGCTGCTGCATTCGCGTGAGGGCGGCGGCGAGCATGGGCCGGCCGACGTCAACGCGCTGGTCGAGGACAGCCTCAACCTCGCCTATCACGGCGCACGCGCCGAGAAGCCACATTTCGACGTTACACTGAAGCGCGATCTCGATCCCGAGGCTGGAACGGCCGAGGTGTTTCCGCAGGAAATCACCCGGGTGCTGCTGAACCTGATCTCGAACGGCTTCTATGCCGTGACCAAGCGTAGCAGCCAGGCCGCCGGAGGCTTCGAACCCACGCTCAGCGCCTCGACCCACGACCGCGGCACCCATGTCGAGATCCGCATCCGCGACAACGGCACCGGCATCCCGCAGGAGGTGAAGGAGAAGATGTTCAATCCCTTCTTCACGACGAAGCCGGCCGGCGAAGGCACCGGCCTCGGTCTCTCCATCAGCCACGACATCATCGTCAAGCAGCATGGCGGCACGCTCGATATCGAGACCCAGCCCGGCGAGTTTACCGAGTTCAGAATCCTGTTGCCGCGCAAAAGCAATTTTTCGGACAAGAACAGAGGATAGCCGTATCGTCGGGTCTACGGGTTGAGGAACATCGTCGCTTGATGGGTGCTTTGAAGAATCTGGCTTGGCTCATTCGGCGGCAATTGCTCTCGCTGTCCGGCGTCGGCCTCATGCTGGGTGCGCTGTTCTTCGCGGCCGCGCTGACGCCGACGCTGATCCCGCGGAGCTACCTCACGCAAGGCGTCCTCGCCGGCGCCTGCTTCGCGATCGGCTACCTCGCCGGCATCCTCTGGCGCTGGCTGTGGCACTATCTCGAGTTGCCCGAGCCCTCGGCACGCGTGAGATCGAGCGCCAATGCGTTGGTCGCGGCCGGCTGCCTGCTCGTCGTCATCATCTTTCTGCGGCGTGCCGCCGAATGGCAGAACTCGATCCGCGCCGTCATGAACATGGCGCCGGTCGAGACCGCGCATCCGCTCGAGGTCTGCGGCATCGCCCTGATCACGTTCGTCGTGCTGCTGGCGCTGGGGCGGCTGTTCGTGCTTGTCGTCGGCTTCCTGTCCACGCGCACAAGACGTGTGATTCCGAGAAAGATCGCGAACGTGATCGGCGTGCTGGTCGCGGCGCTGCTGTTCTGGTCGATCGCCAACAATGTCCTGATACGCGCGGCCTTCGGCGCGCTCGATTCGTCCTTCCGCGAATTCGATGCCTTGCTCGAACCTGAACGGCCGCAACCAACGGCGCCCGGGAAAACAGGAAGCCCTGCTTCGCTCGTAAAGTGGAAGCAGCTCGGACGTGCGGGGCGCCAATTCGTTGCCTCAGGTCCGACCGCTGCGGAGATCAGCACCTTTACCGGGCGACCCGCGCAGGAGCCCGTGCGCGTCTATGTCGGCCTCGGCGGTGGCAACACCGCGCAGGCGCGCGCGAAGCTCGCGCTGGACGAGCTCAAGCGCCAGCACGGATTTGAACGCGCAGTCCTGATCGTCATCACGCCGACCGGCACCGGCTGGATCGACCCCTCCGCGATGAATACGGTCGAATATCTCCACCATGGCGATGTCGCGAGCGTTGCCGTGCAGTATTCCTATCTCAACAGCCCGCTGTCGCTGCTGTTTCAGCCCGAATACGGCGCAGAGGCCGCGCGCGCCCTGTTCTCCGAGATCTACGGCTACTGGACGACCCTGCCGAGGGACAAGCGGCCAAAACTGTACCTGCATGGCCTCAGCCTCGGCGCCATGAACTCGGAGAAATCCGCCGAGCTGTTCGAGACGATCGGGGATCCCATTGCCGGCGCGCTGTGGAGCGGGCCACCGTTCGAGAGTCGCATCTGGCGCTCGGTCACCGCGAACCGCAACGCGGGCTCGCCGGCCTGGCTGCCGGAGTTTCGCGATAGCCGCTTCGTCCGCTTCATGAACCAGAACGGACCGACGGTGCCGGCGGATGCGCCCTGGGGTGCGTTGCGCGTCGTCTATCTGCAATATGCGAGCGATGCGATCGTGCTGTTCGACTACCGCGACGCCTACCAGGCCCCGGCCTGGATGGCAGCGCCCCGCGGTCCGGACGTGTCACCGGAGCTGCGCTGGTATCCCATCGTCACGATGCTTCAGCTGGCCCTCGACATGGCGGTTGCGACCAACACGCCGATGGGTTTTGGCCATGTCTATGCGCCCGAGCATTACGTCGATGCCTGGGTCGCGGTGACCGATGTCCAGAACTGGTCCGCCCAGGCGCTCGCGCGGCTCAAGGACCATCTTGCGGCGGCGGCGCGGAAGGGGGCCGAGAGCAGCGCCGACGACAATCCCTACGCCGACCGTGGCGGATAAGACCGGTTGGCGGCAGCGAGACGGCATTCGGTCCGCTTATGGGGTTGCGGATGGGTCACATCTATTGACCGGCTTTTGTCGAGATACCGCGGGCTATGTCGCCGCACTATCTTAGCAAAAAAACAATCCAGGGGGAGCGAGGCCGATCTTTCACCAGGATCGGCCTGATCTAACCGGAAGCCAAACGGAGGAGGATTCGCAGATGACCACGCGAAATCGTGTCACGCGACGCCGGCTCCTGAAGGACACGGGGCTCGGCCTTCTCGCAGCCGGCTCAGCACCGGTACTTTCGACACCATTCATATCCCGCGCCATGGCCGACACCAAGACGCTGTCGATCGTGCAGTGGAGTCACTTCGTCCCTGGTTCGACAATTTCGCCAGGGATTGGGGAACCAAGAACAACATCGAGGTTAGCGTCGACCATATTCCTGTCGCAGACGTTGCCGCCCGCGCTGCCGCCGAGGCATCGGCTGGATCCGGCCACGATCTGTTTGGGTGGAATGGAGCCGGCGGCGCGCACCTCTACCGCAAGTTCCTCGTCGATGTGACGGACTTGTCGAGTCGGTGGAAAAGAAATACGGCAAGATCACTGTCATTGGTCGGCAGATCGGCTACAACCAGGACGACAAGACGTGGTCCGCATTCCCCGACTATTACATCAATTTCCCGGTGATGTACCGCAAGAGCCTCTGGGACGGAATCGGGGTGCTGCCCGACACGTGGGACAGTATCCGCATCGGCGGCGCGAAGCTAAAGCAGAAGGGCAACCCGGTCGGAATTTCGCTCGGCCACAGCAACGATCCGAATACGACCTGGCGCGGCCTGCTCTGGAGCTATGGCGGCGCAGTCCAGGACGAGAGCGGAAAGCATGTTGTGCTCGACAGCAAGGAGACGGTCGAGGCGGTCAAATTCGTCGCTGCCCTCTACAAGGAGGCGATGACGGCGGAAGTGCTGTCATGGAGCGACGCCAGCAACAACCAGTACATCGACTCGGGCGTCAGCTCGCTGATCATCAACCCGATCTCCGCCTATCGAACGGCCCAGCAGCTCAATAAGAAAGTTGCCGACGACATATTCGTGATGAAGCCGCCCAAGGGCCCGGTTCGCCAGATCATGGGCGGTGCCGCCGAATTCTACGGCATCTGGAAATTTGCCAAGAACAAGGAGGCGGCGCTCGAGTTCCTGAAATACTACGCCGACAACTGGGTCGATGCCTTCAAGGCGAGCTCGGGCTACAACAACCCGATCTTCGCCAACATCGTCCCGAAACCGATGCCGCTGTTGTCCGACGATCCGACTTCGACGCCGCGTGACAAGCTGTCCGTCTTGCAGACCTCCGACGAATGGTCCGCCGTGCCTGGCTATCCGGGGCCGGCCTGGCCAGCCACTGACGAGATCTACAACAACTTCATCATCTGCGACATGATGGCGAAGGCGGCGACCGGGGTCATGACTGCCGAACAAGCCGTCAAATGGGCGACGCAGCAATGCGAGGCCATCTTCGACAAGTGGCTGCACAGATCCTGAATGACGGCTGCACCAGCGAACCGCATGCATATGCGGTTCGCAATGGTTGCTCCAGACGAACGGGCATAGGGAACAGCTAGTCCTGCCGAAACGTTTCCGCATCGACTGATTTTCTGGATTTCAACGATGGCCGCAGTGTCTGCCAGAAACATCTTCAAGAAGTTTGACGACGTTCTCGCAGTCAACGGCATTACGCTCACGGTGCCGGACGGCGAATTCATGGTCCTGCTCGGGCCGTCGGGCTGCGGGAAAACGACCTTTCTGCGCATCGTGTGCGGCCTCGAGCAGCAGACGAGTGGCGATCTCGTGATTGGCGGCCACCTCGTCAACGACGTACCGCCCCGCGCGCGCGGCGTGGCCATGATGCTCCAGAGCTACGGGCTCTATCCGCATTACACGGTGCGCAACAACATCGCCTTTCCGCTGAAGACGCAGCGCGTCCCTCGCACGGAGATCGAGAAAGGTGAGCTGGGCAGCGAACCTGCTCGGGATCTCGCATCTGCTCGATCGCCGGCCGCGCCAGCTCTCCGGCGGCGAGCGCCAGCGTGTCGCGCTCGCTCGCGCACTCGTGCGCGAGCCGACGGCGCTTTTGCTCGACGAGCCGCTGTCCAATCTGGACGCCAAGATGCGCGCCTCGGCGCGCCACGACATCCGGCAATTCCAGCAACGCGTCGGGGTCACGACCATCTACGTGACGCACGACCAAGTGGAAGCGATGGGCATGGGCGATCGCATTGCCGTCATCGACCATGGGCAGATACGGCAGGTCGGAACGCCCGTGGAGATTTATGAGGATCCGGCCGATCGCTTCGTCGCAACCTTCGTTGGCACGCCGCCGATGAATCTGCTCGCGCGCAACGGCGGGTATCTCGGCTTCCGACCCGAGAATTTTCTTCCCAGGGAAATGATCAATGGCGGCGACGCGGAGGAGTTCTCGTTCCGGGTCGATCGTTCCGAATATCTCGGCTCGGAACGCATCGTCTATGGCGCGGTCGAAGGCTTCGATCCGACGCAGGTGCTCGCCGCGAAATTGCCCCCTGCGCATGTGGCCGAGGAAAGCATCCGCGCGGGCGAGTGGCACCGCTTCGCCGTACGCCGCGGCGCATTGCGGTATTTCGACGCGGACGGCAAGCGGACCATGTCTCACTAGAGTGTCTCACTGGAACGAGGCTGGAACGAGGTCTCACTGGAACGGGCTTTCTTCAATGGTCTCGATCGCCGAACCAATCGCCAAGCCGGCATCGCGCTACCGCTTCATCCTGGACCGGCGCGACGTGTTGGGCAGCGTCATGGTCGCGCCCGCGATCCTCTACGTGCTTTTGCTGGTTGGCCTGCCCTTTCTGCTCGCGGTCTATTACTCGGTCAGCGCCTATACGATCTACGATCCGTCCTGGCACTTCGTGGGCCTTTCTAATTTCAGGCAGATCGTCAGCAATCCGGTCTTTCAGGACACCCTGGCCAACACCTTTCTCTTCACCTTCGGGTCCCAGTTCCTCGGACTCGTGCTCGGCAAGTTCGGCGCGCTGCTGCTGATGCGGCCGTTCCCCGGCCGCACGATCGTCCGAGCCCTGATTATCCTGCCGTGGGCCGTGCCCATCGCACTCGCCACCGTCGCCTGGGAGTGGATGTTCGATTCGCTCTACAGTGTCATCAACTGGACGCTGATCTCGCTCGGCATCATCACCCGCTCCGAAGCGCCAAACTGGCTCGGCAACCCGCATTTGGCGATGCTGTGCGTGATCGTCGTGAATGCTTGGCGGTTCTTTCCATTCGCGATCGTCATCTTTCTGGCTGGCATGACCTCGATCCCGCAAGACGTCATTGATGCTGCGACGGTGGACGGCGCCGGCTTCTGGCGGCGCAACTACCAGATCGTCCTGCCGATGATCATGCCCATCGTCGCCGTTGGCCTCATCTTCGGCATCGTGTTCACCTTCACCGATCTTTCCGTCGTGTTTCTCCTGACCAATGGCGGTCCGGTCGGCGCGACCTCCGTGCTGGGGTTCGAGGGCTTCCAGGTCGGCATCGTCTCCGGCGACGTGTCACATGGCGCCGCCATCTCGTTGTTCATGCTGCCGGTGCTGTTCTTCGTGGTGGTCGGCATGCTGCGCTTCATCCGGCGGCGGGAGATCTGAGATGCGTCGCGCCCTCCTCAACATCGCGGGCGAGAGCGCGTTCTACAGCGCGGTGGCCGCCTTCGTCGTTCTGACCGCCTTTCCGTTCTACTGGATGCTCATCACCTCGTTGAAGAGCAATCCCGATCTCTACAACGTCACCAACATTCCCTTCTGGTTCAACGAGACGCCGACGCTCGAGCACTTCCAATATCTGTTCGAGCAGACGCTGTTCGCGCGCTGGCTCCTCAACTCGCTGATCATCGGTCTTTGTGTAGTGGCGATCACGCTTACCGCCGCACTGCCGGCCGGCTACAGCTTGGCGCGGATGGTCGGTCGGAACGGCGAGGCGCTCGGCATTGGCATTTTCCTGACCTATCTCGTTCCGCCGACTCTTCTGTTCCTACCACTCTCGCGCATCGTCGCTTCGCTCGGCCTGCAGAATTCGATGTGGTCGCTGGTGCTGGTCTATCCGACCTTCACGATCCCGTTCTGCACGTGGCTATTGATGGGATTCTTCAAGGCGATGCCGGTCGAAATCGCGGAAGCGGCGATCGTCGACGGTTGCAGCCTGTTCGGCGCTTTCGTCAGGATGGTGCTCCCGCTGTCCCTGCCGGCTATTCTGACGGCGGTTATTTTCACCTTCACGCTGACCCTGCAGGAATTCGTCTATGCGCTGACGTTCATCTCCGCTTCGGCGCAGAAGCCGGTCACGCTCGGTGTCGCCACCGATCTGGTCCGCGGCGACATTTTCTTCTGGGGCGAGATCATGGCCGGCGCACTGATTGCCAGCATCCCCGTGGCCATCGCCTATAACCTGTTCCTTGATCGCTTCATCTCCGGCATCACCGGCGGCGCGGTCAAATAGCCGGATCGCTTGCCGATACCCGGCTTGCGCGGGCAGGCAAGCCCCTACTCCGCCATCTCGACGGCCTGCGCGGTGGCCGGCCCCGCGAGCGGCCGCTCCTCCATCAGGATCAGGCAGAGCGCGGCGGTGGCCATCATCGCAGCAGCCGCACCGAAGACATAACGGAACGCCGCCATCATGTCGGCCGAGGGAATCGCATTGACGGCGCCGTGATGCTCGCCGGCGAGCGGAATGTCCGCGCCGAGCGCGATGAGCAGGATGGCCGCGAACGCCGCGACCGTGAACGAGGACATCAGCGAGCGGAAGAAGTTCATCGCGCCGGTGATGGTGCCGACCTGGGCACGGGCGACCGAATTCTGCAGTGAGACGACGCACACCGGGAACGTCGTGCCGAGCCCCAGCGCGAACGCGGCCATCAAGGTCAATAGACCCCACAGCGGCAGCGTCGAGAACGTGAGGCCCAGGCCACAGATCGCGGCCCAGGACGTGCCGATGACGGCGACGCGCTTGTAGTGCTTGGCGCGCGCCATGGTACGGCCGGCGATCGCCGCACCGCAGGTCGAGACCGCCGCGAGCGGGATCAGCGCGAGCCCGGCCTCGCTTGCGCTGAGATGGTAGACGGACTCGTAATAGAGCGGCAGCTGGACGGTGAGGCCAGTGATCGCACCGAGTGCACAACCGCCGGCCGTCATTGCAAACGGAGCGACCCTCCCGCCGAGCAGCGGCAGCGGCAGGAACGGNCGCCGCGCGTGCCACACGAAGGTGACCGCCAACGCGACCGCCCCACCCACCATCGCAAGAACGGTCGGCGATAGCCAGGCGTAGCGGGTGCCGCCCCACGTCAACACCAGCATGAAGACGACGGCGGACGCCATCAGCAACACGCCGCCGAGCCAGTCGACCTCGCGCTTGCGATGGAACACCGGGATCTTGTTCATCTTCGGGAGCAGCAGCGCAAGCGCCGCCGCCGCAAGCGGCAGGTTGATCCAGAAGATCATCGACCAGTGCAGATGCTCGGCGAACACGCCGCCGATCACGGGGCCGAGGATGCCGCCCACCATCCAGACGCTGGAGAAATAGGCCTGATACTGGCCGCGCTCGCGCGGTGAGACGACGTCGGAGATCACGGTCTGGACGACCGGCATGATGCCGCCGCCGCCGAGGCCCTGGAGGCCACGGGCCAGGATCAGCATCGGCATGCTGGGCGCAATCGCGCACAGGATCGAGCCCGCGACGAACAGGCTGAGCGAGGTAATGATCATGGCACGCCGGCCATAGATGTCGCTCAGCGTCCCGAACACCGGCGCGACCGCGGTCGAGGCGAGCAGATAGGCCGTAATCACCCAGGAGAGGTTCGAGACGTCGTGGAACTGGCGCCCGATGGTCGGCAGCGCGGTCGCCACAATGGTCTGGTCGAGCGCCGCCAGGAACATCGTCAGCATCAGGCTGATCACGATGGTGCGGACCTCGTCCGACGACAGCGGCGCCGGCGGCGAGATCGGAGGCGCGTCGCTGACGCTGACCACCTCGGTCGGATGGCGGGAGAGCTCTTCGGTGATGTCGTCGGGCAACGCCTGGATGTCGGCAGATTGGCTGCTCTGCCGTTCGAACTTGTTCATTTCGATCGGACGTCGTGGATAGCGGCGCAACGCCGCGAAGGATTCGTTCTATGGAGGCAATCTAAACAGCAAAGTTCTTCCCAGGCAGGCACCACGACGCATGGGTGCATCCCACCCCCGGGTCATCCCGAAGACGTGATTGCTTCACACAGCAGCCAAGTCCTTACAGACGTCGCGTTCAGTCCTTCGGACGTCGCTTCAAGCGTGCCCGTTTCGGCAGCTGTGCCGGCCATTGCACGATGTGATCCTCGAGCTCCTCGTCCGGGATGTCCTCCTCGCTGCCCTCGACCCGTCCGCGCACCGAGACGCCGGCCTCATGCACGGTATTGGGATCGCCGGAGACCAGCGGGTGCCACCAATAGAGGTCGCGCCCTTCGGCGACGAGCTTGTAGCCGCAGCTCGGCGGCAGCCAGTTCAGGGTGCGGACATTGGCCGGGGTCAGGCGGACGCAATCGGGAACCTTGTCCGAGCGATTCGGGTAGTCCTTGCAGGCGCAGGTCCCGGCATCGAGCAGTTTGCAGCCAACATGGGTGAAATAGATCTGGCCGGTATCCTCGTCCTCGAGCTTGTTCAGGCAGCAGCGGCCGCAGCCGTCGCAAAGGCTTTCCCATTCGGCCTCCGACATCTCTTCCAACGTCTTGGTTTTCCAGAAGAATCCCTCCTGGTCTGAAGGTCGTTTGGGAGCTGCGGTCATGCGCCTCAACAAGATTCGAAAGAGCTACGGACAAGTCCATGTAGGGCGAGGGCCGACAATGCTGCAAGCAGTGCCCCCGGTGATGCCCGTAAAAGATCGGGCCAATTAGGCCTGTTGTTCAAAATCGTGAGCGTAGCCATTGGTTTATGGGCCCCGCTCGGCTAGAACACACCTCAAGTCCCCTCGGACGCGAAACGGGCGCCTTGGGTTTGCCGCAACACTCCCGCAAGACGTCTCGATGCCGCCCCGGCCGGGTGCTTGAACGCTTTCGAACCGAGCCTCAAGGGTTCTAGGTGCGCCAGATCATACCACCGCATTTGAAGACCAGGGTCCGGAATTTCTTCCTGGATCTCGATGCGCGCATCGACTCTTCGCTGTTCTCCTCGGCCAAGGGCATCCGCGAACTCTACGAGCGCTACTCGACCTTCATGGACCGCTTCTATGTCGGGCGGTGGAAGCGCTGGGTGTTCATCGAGCCGCTGTCGGAAGCCGCAACTCTCGGGCTCGGCGGCCTGGTCCTGCTGCTCGCGCTCGCCGTACCCGCCTTCCGCGAGACCGCGGACGAGGACTGGCTGAAGAAGTCCGATCTCGCGGTGACCTTCCTCGACCGCTACGGCAACCCGATCGGCAGCCGCGGTATCAAGCACAACGACTCGATCCCGCTGGAAGACTTTCCGGACGTGCTGATCAAGGCGACGCTTGCCACCGAAGACCGCCGCTTCTACGACCATTTCGGCATCGACATCGCCGGCACTGCCCGCGCGCTCGTCACCAATGCCCAGGCCGGCGGCGTCCGCCAGGGCGGCTCCTCGATCACCCAGCAGCTCGCCAAGAACCTGTTCCTGAGCAATGAGCGCACCATCGAGCGCAAGATCAACGAGGCGTTCCTCGCGGTCTGGCTGGAATGGCGCCTGACCAAGAACGAGATCCTGAAGCTCTATCTCGACCGCGCCTATATGGGCGGCGGCACCTTCGGCGTCGACGGCGCGGCGCATTTCTACTTCAACAAGTCAGCGCGCGACGTGAACCTCGCGGAGGCCGCGATGCTCGCCGGCCTGTTCAAGGCCCCGACCAAATACGCGCCGCACATCAACCTGCCCGCGGCCCGCGCCCGCGCGAACGTCGTGCTCGACAACCTCGTCGATGCCGGCTTCATGACCGAGGGCCAGGTGTTCGGCGCCCGCCGCAACCCGGCCTTCGCCGTCGACCGCCGCGACGAGAACTCGCCGAACTATTATCTCGACTACGCCTTCGACGAGATGCGCAAGCTCGTGGACACCTTCCCGAAGTCGTACACCGAGCGCGTCTTCGTGGTCCGCACCGCGATCGATAGCAACGTGCAGAAGGCCGCCGAAGAGGCAATCGAGAACCAGCTTCGCCAGTTCGGCCGCGACTATCACGCAACGCAGGCGGCGACCGTCGTCGCCGATCTCGACGGCGGCATCCGCGCCATGGTCGGTGGCCGCGACTACGGTGCAAGCCAGTTCAACCGCGCCACCGACGCGTACCGTCAGCCGGGCTCGTCGTTCAAGCCGTATGTCTACACCACCGCGCTCTTGAACGGGTTCACACCGAACTCGAAAGTGGTCGACGGCCCGGTCTGCATCGGCAATTGGTGCCCGCAGAACTATGGCCACTCCTACTCCGGCTCGGTGACGCTGACCCAGGCAATCACCCGCTCGATCAATGTCGTGCCGGTGAAACTGTCGATTGCGCTGGGGGGCAAGGAGGGCCCGAAGGCCGGCCGCGCCAAGATCGTCGAGGTCGCCCGCCGCTTCGGCATCAAGGCGCCCCTGCCCGACACGCCGTCGCTGCCGATCGGCTCCGACGAAGTCACGGTGCTCGAGCACGCGGTGGCCTATGCGACCTTCCCCAACAGGGGCAAGGCGGTCACCCCGCATTCGGTGCTCGAAGTGCGCACCGGCGCCGGCGATCTGGTCTGGCGCTGGGACCGCGACGGTCCGAAGCCGCGGCAGGCCATTCCGCCGAACATCGCCGCCGACATGGCCGGCATGATGAGCCACGTGGTGAGCGAAGGTACCGCGCGTCGCGCCGCGCTCGACGGCGTTCCGACCGCGGGCAAGACCGGCACCACCAATGCATACCGCGACGCCTGGTTCGTCGGCTACACCGGCAACTTCACCTGCGCGGTCTGGTACGGCAATGACGACTACTCGCCGACCAACCGCATGACCGGCGGCTCACTGCCGGCGCAGACCTGGCACGACATCATGGTCGCCGCCCATCAGGGCGTCGAGGTCAGGGAAATTCCCGGCATCGGCATGGGCCAGAAGCTGCCGCCGCAGCCGGCGGCCGCCAACGCGCAAGCGAATGCGGCACCGAAGGTGCTGGAGACCAAGCCCGGTCCCCCGCCCGTGCTGACCAAGCGCGGCGCCGACATCCTGGTGCGCGTCGAGAAACTGCTCGACGATGCGGCCAAGACCGCAACCAAGTCGGCGGCCGACGACGCAGCGAATCCGGCCAAGCCGGCATCGTCGTCGAGCGCGCTCGCATTTCCGGAGAACTATGCGGCGGAAACCGCGGAGAATGCGGGCTCGTCTGCCCCGCGCAAGAACTGATCGTATCCCGTGCGGCTGATCCTTATCACATTGACGGCGCTTCTGCTCGCGACCGTCGTCGGCGTCGGTGCAACCTGGATGACGACGACGCGCGGCACTGACATCGGCGCGCTGACGATCGGCGCCTGGACGGCGCGGCCGCGCACCGGCACCGCCGACGTCGATCCCTATTCGCGCGCCACCATCGTGCGCAACGGCGAGCTGCCGATCGGCACCGGCGACGGCGTCGCGTTCACCGCGACCGCCGACGACAAGAAGAAGGCGCTCGACGGCCGCTGCGATGTCGTCATCTCCGGCGTGACGCCGCCGGCGCGGTTCTGGACCCTGACGCTCTATGACCGCAAGGGTCATCTCGTCGCGAACTCGCTCCAGCGCTACGGCTTCACCAGCCAGGAGATCGTCCGGCAATCGGACGGCTCGTTCGAGATCCGCATCGCCTCGCGCTCACGCGCCGGAAACTGGCTGCCGACCGGCGGCATCGAGCGCTATGCACTGATGCTTCGGCTCTACGATACGCCGGTGGGTGTGGCGACGCGCACCCAGCGTGACGCGCCGATGCCCACGATCACGACGGTGGGCTGCTCATGATCCGGCTGCTGTTCACCATCGTTGCCGGTGTCCTGCTGGGCCTCGTGGTCCATCTGGTCAGCGTGCTGGCGCTGCCACGGATCGCGACCCAGGACGCATATTCGCGCCTGACGCCGATGACCAAGCTCAACGCGGTCACGCAGCTTCCCCTCGCCGATCCCAACACCTCGCCGATGCCGTTCATGGATCCGGCCTTCGCGCTGGCGATCTGCCGCTACGATCTCTCCAGCGGAGCGCTCAAGCTCACGGTGCCCGTGAGCCAGGCCTATACCTCGGTGTCGTTCTACACCCGCAACGAGATCGCCTACTACGCGATCAATGATCGCTCCGCAGGCAAGAAGGTCATCGAGCTCGACCTGATGACGGAAGCGCAGCACAACGACCTGCCCGAGGACGAAGAGGTCACGGCGGCCGACCGCCTGATCATCGATTCGCCGAGCAACACCGGCCTGATCGTGATGAAGGCGTTCGCCGCCGAGCCCGGCCTGATGCCGCAGGCGCAGGCCTCGCTTGCGGCCGCGACCTGCGCGCCGCAGACCGAGCCGCCCGCCAAGGCCGAGGCGCCGCGCGGCCGTCGCTGAGCGGACGTTGGGCGCTGATTCAAAATCCGCAAAACAACCCCATGCAAAGTGGCGGTGGCTGTATCGCGCCTTGCACGCTGATCCGCGCTAAAGCCTTGCATCTGCAACCCGTTCGCGCAAACGCGGGACGACGAACGCGCGGAGCTTGAGCGGCAGCGGCATCGCGTGTCAGCTCACCCCATGCAAGCAGCAGGAGCCGTGGGTACGGATGCCGCTCGCTAGAGAGGCAGGTAGCGCTTCAAGATCGACCACCCCTCGCGCGCGGTGCCCTCCATCAGGAGACGGTCTATCTCTGTGCCCGGCAATCTGAGCTCGGCCAAAACGCTGCGCGTATCGGTGCCTGGCGCGGGCGCAGCGGCAAGCGGCTCGACAGCCTCCGATTCAAACCGATACCAGGTTGGGAGCGGCAGGCTGACGCGATGGCCGCTTGGATGTGCAGACCTGAGCCCAAGATAGCGGAGCTAACCGAGCGCTTCGGAACCCGCCCACGACTGACCTGGTACGACACGCATGTCACTGTCGATAACGTCAAGGGCGAGACGCGGGTGAATCGATCCGCGCTGCCCTCCGCCGCAGAATGAACTGACGTGGCTCCGACGGCCAAGTGAATCCGACAACAAGGTGGCCTTTGCCGCGGCGGAGGGTCCCAAAGATCATATCTTCGGGATCTTCGCCCGTTCCACCACGCCCGACCACTTTGAGATTTCCGTCGCGATCAGCTTCTTCATCTCCTCCGGCGAGCTGCCGCGAACCTCGCCTCCAACGGCCGTTTCCAGACGTTGCTTGAGTTCGGGATCCCCCAGCACTTCGAGCGTCGCTGAATTGAGCGCGGCCACGATGGCAGGTGGGATTCCTTTCGGAGCCAGCAGGCCTGCCCAGGTGCGCACGTCATATCCTTTGATGCCGGCCTCCTGAACCGTCGGGACGTCCGGCAACAACGCGGTCCGAGTCGGCGAGGTCACCGCCAAGCCACGGATTGCGCCGCTCTGGATCTGTGGCGCAAGCAGGACGGGCGTGCCGACGATGACCGGAACCTCCCCGCCGAGAAGTGCGGTGACGGACTGCGCATCGCCCCGATACGGCACATGCACGATCTCGATGCCGGCCGTTGCGTTCAGCAGTTCTCCTGCAAGGTGATGCGTGCTGCCGAAACCGACCGATCCGAAGCTGAGCGAGCCGGGCTTCTCCTTGGCCATCGCGATGAGGTCGCCCAACGACTTGGCCGGGTAATCATTGCGCACGGCAATGACGAGCGCGTAGTAAACCAGCGTCGAGATCATGTCGAAACTTTCGGCCGGCTGGTAGCTGAGGCTCTTGTAGGTTGCCGCAGAAATCGCGTGAGCGCCGGTGACGAGACCAAGCGTGTAGCCGTCGGGCGCGGCTTTCGCGATGGCATCCGCCGCAATGTTTCCACCAGCGCCCGGCTTGGCCTCGACGATGATCGGCTGCCCAAGCTTTTTCGAGAGCCCATCGGCGATGATACGCGACAGCGTGTCGGCCGCGCCGCCGGCTGCGAATCCGTGGAGCAAACGTATCGGGCGTGACGGATAGTTGTCGGCCAACGCTGCCGTGCCGACGGCAAGACAGCTGCCAAGTAGAACTCCTGCCGCAGCAAGCCGCCTCATCCATCGCATGGATGCATTCTCCCTTTGAATGTTATCTCGTTGGCCGCAGCGAGGCGGCGTTCTTCGGGTCGACGTCGAGCCGGCTAGCGGGCGAACTCGGTGCATTCCGGTGATGGCGGCAGACCCCAGACATCGCGCGGCAGCCCAACCCAGACCTTCGGCCGCTGCGGCCGATCGCGATGCCAGGGGCGCGGATCGAAATAGCCGAGCTCTTCATCGATCATGCGATCGAGGTCGTAGAACAGCTCGACCAGATGCCCATCGGGATTGCGGTGGTAGACGGCGGTGTTGTGTCCGGGTCCGTGGCGAACGGGGCCCCAGAGAATATTGAGCTTGTGCCGCGCGAGATGATCGCACGCCTGTTGCATATGCGCGGCGCCGCGCAATTCGAATGCAAGATGATGGAGGCTGCGCACGGGAGCACGAACGAAATTCAGCGTGTGGTGTTCGAAACCGCTGCGCATGAAGACGAAGCGGTCCTCCACCCAGTCGGAGACCCGCAAACCCATGACCTTCGCATAAAACTCCGAAGTCGCGAGCGGATCGGGCGTGCGAAGAGCGACATGGCCGAGCTTGGTGACCGCGAGGGCACCGATCCGCTCTTGCGCTGGCGTCGGCGTCCAGCCCTGGATCAGTTCGAATTGCGTGCCTTCAGGATCAGTAAAGGACAGCAGCCTGGAGACGCCAGGCAGGGGATCACTCCGTAGCTCCGGCCGCAGATCCGACTGCTTCAGAGCCGCGCCCACCGCCTCCATCTCGACGTTCGGAGATATCTCGAAGGCAACCCGCGTCAGGGCGGCTTCGCCGGGCTCGATCACGAGCGAAAGCTGCTCGGAATCGCTCGCGAGATAGATGCGATTTCCGTTGCGGCCGACCAGGCCGAGACCTATCACGGTCCGGTAGTAGTCGAGCAGTCGCTCGGGATCGCGCGAGGCAAAGGTCGCATGCCTCAGCCGGGTGAACTTCGCAATGGGTGCCGGTGTCGTCATTGTGCAGTCCACCCTCTCATGGCGTCATGATGATCTTGCCGAGCGCAGAGCCCTGCTCGAGCAGCGTATGAGCTTGCCTGACCTGATCGAGCTTCAGAACCGCCGAGATTGCCGGCTTGATCGCGTTGCGGCCTAGGGCCTCGATCACGCTGCGCATCAGGGCACGGCGCCCGTCACGATCGTGGTCGTAGATGTGGAAGGAGAAGCAGCGCGCGGCCGGACAGATATCGAGATGGTTGCGCATCGCCGCCATCAGATTCTCTTCCGGCAGTCCGGCGAAGGCGTTGTACGACAGCAGCGTTCCCCATTTGCCGAGCGCGCCGAGATAGCCGATGAATTCGGGCCCGCAGACGTGATCGAGCACGAGGCCGACGCCCTCGCCTTTCGTCAACTCGCGGGTCCGCGCGACGACATCTTCGCGGCGGTAGAAGATGACGTGATCGGCGCCGTTGCCCAGCGCGAACTCCGCCTTCTGCTCCGTCGAGACCGTGCCGATGACGGTCATCTGCGCGAGCTTGGCGAGCTGCACCAGCGCGGTGCCGACACCGCCGGCCGCGCCGATCACCAGCACGCTCGCGGGCGCGCGCGGATGACGGCACTCGTGCAGGAGCGCGCAAGCCACCTGGTAGTTCGAGAGGCAGACCGCCGCGTGCAGTTCGACATTGTCGGGAAGCGCGTGAACGGCCTCCGCCGGCGCGACCACGTAGTCGGCATAACAGCCGCCACGCTGGGACAAATCGCGCGCGCTCAGCAGAACTTTCTGGCCGATCGCAAATCCCTCGACGTCGGCCCTGAGCGCGGAAATGCGGCCCGCGACATCGTTTCCGGGATTGGCCGGCAACGGCGGCATCCACTTATAGACGCCGCGGCGGATCAGCACGTCCGGCTGCCCTACCCCGAACGCCTCGGCCCGGATTTGCACCTGCCCAGGTCCGGGCTCCGGCACCGGAAGCTCGACCACCTCGAGTGCATCGGGCCCGCCCGGCTGACGCACCAGCACCGCCCTCATGACTTCATTCCCCCCACTCGCTACGGGCATTTTCGAAAATCATATCGTTTACGAAAATTATTGCAAGATGGTCGTTGGCGCGGCATCTTGAGGCATCGATTCATCGACAGAACCATGCCTGACAGCGCCATTCGCCCCCGCAAGGAATTCGGCAAGACGATTGCCGCCGACATCACCCATCGGCTGCGCGAAGAGATCGTCACCTGCAGCCTGGCCCCGGGTGAGCCGCTGCGGTTCGACGTCCTGCGCGAACGGTTCGGCGCAAGCTTCACCACGTTGCGCGAAGCGCTGACCGCCCTCACCGCCGAAGGACTGGTCGACGCGCAGGAGCAGCGCGGATTTCGCGTCGCGCCGGTCAGCCGCCAGGATCTGGTGGAAGTCACCGATGCCAGGGTGCTCATCGAAGTCGAATTGATCCGGCGCTCGATTCAAAGGGCCGATGACGACTGGGAAATTGCCGTCATCTCCACGCTGCACAGGTTGAAGCGTATTGAGCAGCGCGACCCCGAGCATCCGCTGCGTGACCCCGAATGGAAGATTGCCCATCGCCAATTCCATCAGGCGCTGGTCTCCGCCTGCGGCTCCGCGACCCTGCTCGCAATTCGCGCGGAACTGTTCGATCGCGCCGAGCGCTACCGGCATTTGTCGGCCAATTTCCGGCCGCGCCCCCGCGACAAGGCCGGCGAGCACCAGGCGATCATGCAGGCCGCGATTTCGCGCAATGCTGATCTGGCCGCGCAACTGATCGAGACGCACATCCGCTCGACCGCTGACAACGTCGCGAAATACGCGGGCCACCTGCTCGAAGCCGAATAGGTGACGCCGGCATTTTCACGCGCGGCGGGCTTGCGTCTTCGTTTATTTTCGAAAATAATAGACAGGATCGAAAAATTACCAAACTTTTGAGGCGAAGCCATGAAGCTGCTGTCGTTTTTGGATGGAAACCGGGAAAGCTGGGGGGCTGTTGTCGAAAACGGCGTGGTGGATTTGGGTCGCGCCCTGCCCCAGTACCCGACTCTTGCGGACTTCCTCGGCAGCGATGACTACGCAGGCCGCGATGCCATCGTGGCGCAGCACAAGCGCGGGCTGGCGCTCAGCGACATCAAATATCTTCCCGTGATCCCACGGCCCGAGAAGATCGTCTGCGCCGTGCGCAATTATCTCGACCACCACAATGAGGCGGTGGCGTTCGGCATGAAGCGCGAGATTACCGAATTTCCGCCGATCTTCCTGCGGATCTGGCGCTCCCAGGTCGGCCACAACGCGCCGGTGATCCGGCCGAAGGTCTCGGACAATTTCGACTGGGAGGGCGAACTCGCCGTCGTCATCGGCAAGGGAGGCCGTCACATCAGCCAGGCCGATGCATGGAATCACGTGGCGGGTTACTCGATCTACAACGATGTCAGCGTCCGCGACTGGCAGCGCCATGCGCAGCAGATTGCCTCCGGCAAGAACTTCGTCGGCACGGGTCCGTTCGGACCGTGGCTCGTCACGCCGGACGAGATCGGCGACCCTGCCAATCTGAAGCTCGAGACGCGCGTCAATGGCACGGTGATGCAATCCTCCAGCACATCGATGCTGATCTTCTCGATTCCGCGGCTGATCGAATACTGCTCGACCATTTTCGACCTTGTCCCCGGCGACGTGATCGCCACCGGCACGCCGGCCGGCGTCGGCTTCACCCGCAAGCCGCCGATCTTCCTGAAGGCCGGCGACGTCGTCGAGGTCGAGATCGAGAACATCGGCGTGCTGCGCAATCCCGTCGTGGATGAAGCATAGGGCTTGCCATGTCGTCATATGACATTCGGAAGACCGCGCTCAGCATTGAGACGATCTGGCACGAGCGCGGCCCCCGGCTGGAGAAGCCGCTCCTGATCGGGACGGCCGTTGTGGTCATCCGCAATCCCTTCGCGGGCCGCTTTGAACCGAACCTCATGCCGTTTCAAGCTGCCTTGCGTGAACTTGGGCGCGAGCTCGCAACGCGGCTGATCGCGCAGATTGGCGGCGCGTCGCAAATCGAAGCCTATGGCAAGGGCATCATCGTCGGCGAAGACGGCGAGCTCGAGCACGGCGCCGTCTGGCATGAAGCCGGAGGCCAGGGAATGCGCGAGGTCCTCGGTCAGCCAAAGGCGATTGTTCCTGCGGCAAAGACCATCGGAGGCGCGGGCACGCGTCTCATGGTCCCGCTCGGCCACATCCACGCGGCCTATGTCCGCAGCCATTTCGGGACGGCGGAGATGACGCTGTGGGATGCACCGCGACGTGATGAGATCGCCTTCGGGCTGGTGATGGCAACCGGCGGCCGGCCGCACGCGCGCATCGGGGGACTCGCAGTTTCCGAGATCTCCGTGCACGACGGACAGCGTTGACGAGCGAGGCGGGGCGTCCGAGAACCTCCACAAACCGGGACCTACGTGCCGCGCAACCAGACTTCACCGATCGAATGGTCGGAACGCTTGCGCAGCACAACATCTGCCCGCGTTCGCGTAGGTTGAATATTCTCCCGGAGATTGGCGCGATGATGCTCGCGCCACAACCTGTCCGCGACCTCGCGCGCGTCTCCGGGTGGGAGATCCCTGTAGTGATGGAAATAGGAAGCGGGATCTCGGAAAGCTGTTCGCTGCAATCTGAGAAAGCGCTCGACATACCAGGATTGGATGTCAGCCTCATCGGCATCGAGGTAAATCGAAAAATCGAAGAAATCGGAGACCACCACCGGCTCTGTACTGCGCGCATGCAGGACATTGAGGCCTTCGAAAACCAGGATATCTGGCTGCCGGACCACTTGACGTTCCGAAGGCACGATATCGCCAATCAAATGCGAGTACACGGGTAGTTCGAGGTCAAGTTCAGCCGACTTTGAAGCCGAGAGGAATCGTAGCATCCGCGGGAGATCGTAGCTCTCGGGAAAACCCTTGCGTCGCATCAGCCCACGTTCCTCCAGAACGCGGTTGGAATGCAGGAAACCGTCACTCGTAACCAGCTCGACTCGAGGATGATCCGCCCAGCGCGCCAGAAGCGCGCAAAGCACACGCGCAAAGGTGCTCTTGCCGACGGCGACGCTCCCGGCCAATGCGATAATGTAGGGTGAACGGCGTGCCGGCCGACCGAGAAATTCTGCCTTGACGCGCATGAGGTTGCGCGCCGCCGAGAAATGGAGGTTCAAGAGGCGGGTCAACGGCAAGTACACGTCGGCGACTTCGGCAGACGTGATGGGCTCGTTCAAGCTGCGAAGCGCCGAGAGATCGGCTTCCGAGAGAGTCAGGGCCGTGTTGGCGCGCAATCCCGCCCAATCGCTTCGGCCGAAGATCGTGTATGCGGACAGCTCGTCGCAGTGTGTCATTCTCATCCGCTCACGGCGTGTCTGATCATCCCGTCAATTCTGTAAAGGATAGTCTTTCTCCTTCTTGAGGGTATCCAGGATTCAGCGAGATAGCCTCCCGATTTCCGCAACAATAGGCGTGGACGTCTGAGGCGCTCAATCGAACGCGACCTCGTCATAACCTAATGCGCGCCGCACCGGCAGTTCTCGTAGTCGACGGGATCATGGCTGTTGAAGATCGTCACGCGATCGCCGTGGTTCAGCTTCAGCGCGCGCAGCCGCGTCTGGTTCGCGATCCGGGCATTGCGATCCATGTCGACCCGGCGCTGGAAATGGCCGAGCACCAGCGGCATGCGAACGGATGCCTCGAGCTGGCCGTGAAAGAAATAGCTGTCGCCGGCATGCAGCAGCCATTTGTCACCGGAGCGCACCGCGATGCCGCAATGACCGAGCGTGTGGCCAGCGAGCGGGATCATCAGGATGTCCGCCTCGCGATCGCCCAGCGCGCGGACGCCCTTGAAGCCGAACCAGTCTTCGCCGCCTTCGCCATAGAACTTCCAGCTCGGTCCGTGCTGCCACTGCTCGGTGACGTAGCGGCCCTCGGGCGGTGCCGGCTTGCGCAGCACCGCCATCTCGTATTCGGCGCGGTGAACGTGGATCGCGGCATGCGGGAAGTCGGGAACGCCGCCGGCATGATCGCGATCGAGATGCGTCAGCAGCACGTGACGCACGTCGGTGGGCGAATAGCCGAGCGCCCTCACCTGCTGAACCGCCGTCTCGGATCGATCGAGCTTCGGCGCGGTCCGCCGCAGCCATCGCCGTCCGAGCCTTCCCGGTGCCGCGATATCGCCGAGCCCGATGCCGGTATCGACCAGGACCAGTCCGTCACTGGTTTCGACCAGCAGGCAATGGCAGACCATGCGTGCGCGCTGGAACAGGCCGCCGGTGCCGTTCACCAGGCGCCGGCCCATTGGGCACATCGTGCCGGTGTTGAGATGATGGACTTTCATCGAGAACCCTTTGCCGGTTGTGAGCAAAGCGTTCTTGTCACCGTCCGATCCATAGGTAAAATACTGAATATTGATATCATCTCTAGGCGTATCCTATGGACATCCGCGAGCTTCGCTACTTCGCCGCCGTCTATCGCGAGCGCAATCTGACCGCGGCGGCACGCTCATGCTTCGTGTCGCAGCCGTCGATCTCCACCGCGATCACCAATCTGGAGGCTGAGCTCGGCACCACCCTGTTCATCCGGCACAAGAAGGGCGTTGCGCCTACCGCCTCGGCCGAGCAGTTTCACGCTCTCGCCCGCCGCATCATCGACGAGGCCGACGCAGCACGCAGCCTGTTCAGGAAGCCCAGCGCGAAGACCACGGTGACACTGGGATTGATGCGCACGCTCGACGTGCCGCGCACGATCGCGCTGCTGAAACCGCTGACGGCTCGGGCGGACATTGCGCTTCGCCTTGTCGGCAGCGACGAGCGCGCCGATGCGCGGATCATCTCGAAGTCCATGCTGCGTACCGACGAGCACTTCGTCGCGCTCTGGAGCGAGCGCTATGTCGCAGCGCTGCCGCCGTCACACCCGCTGACGCTCAAGGACAAGCTCCGCGCCGCCGATCTTGCCGATGTTGCCCTGATCGATCGTTGCCACTGCGAGCAAAGCGAATTCTTCGGACGCACCGCGCAGCGGCGCCAGCCCGCCGCGATCGCACAATCGGAGGATTGGGCCATGGCGCTGGTCGCGGCCGGCGTCGGCATCGCCATCGTTCCGGAAGGCGTTGCGCACGGCAATCCGGACATCGCCGTCCGCGAGATCGAAGTGAAAGTCCGGCGCGAGGTCGGGCTCGCCTACCGCGCCTCGGCCCCGCTGGCGGACGCACTGAAGGATTTCGTCGCGAAGCTGCAGAAGCAGCGCTCGAAGTCAAAGCGGACCGCGCGCAAGGCTTCCAGCCGCGGACGTTGATCAATGCTATTTTCCCGCCCGCGAAACGGCTCTGGATTCACCGCCGGCTCCGTCGGAGGCGACGATCGCGGTTTCCCGGAACGGCGCATGGGCAGGCTGCGGCGCCGACAATTCCTGGCAATACATCCGATGGATCTTGCTCTGCATGAGCGCATAACAATCGCATGCGACTTTCTCGAGCCGCGCCCGATCGATCTCGACAAACCCGCGACGATCGGACGGGACAGCGCCGGCCTCGCGCAGCTTGCTCATCGTCAGAGTCACTGTCGTCCGCCGTACCCCAAGCAATTGCGCAAGCGCCTCCTGCGTCACCGGAAGGAGGTCATCGGGAACGCGGTCGTGAAGCTGCAGGAGCCACCGCGCCATGCGGCCATCCACCCGGTGCAGCGCGTTGCAAGCGGCTACGTGCTGGAGCTGCAATAGCAGCGCGCGGGCGTGGACCTGCACGACATTCCTGATGGCTGCGCTTTGCGCATAGGCCGCCCGAAATTTGGCGGCGGAAATCAGCGATGCTGTGCCGGCTACGCGAGCAATCGCGGTCACGGATGAAAGCGACGGGCCGAGCACGGAGAACGAGGCCAAAGCGCCTTCCCGCCCCATCAAGGTGGTTGCGACCGTTTGCCCGTCCGGCATGTCGAGCATGAAGGCGATTGCGCCGCTATGGGGAAAATAGACCGGGTCGAGCTCATCGCCCGACCGCACCAGGACGGCATCGGGCTCGAACGTGACCTTCTGGAAGTAGGGCGTGAGCAAGCCGAGATCCGCCGGCGGCAATGCCGCCAGTAGCCGATTCCCGACGTCAGTGCGGTGGACGGTCATGCTGCCTTCTTGTGAACGAGCACCCGATGAACGACGGTATCCATTTGGTTCATCAACCATGATTATCCGAAATACGAATTGCCGAACGAAGCCATCCAAACAGAGCCGTTAATGGGGATCAAGCACGGACAATTGCGGAGACCTTACCGGCGTCCTCGCAGCGCAAACAGGACCTGGCATACATCATACTTTTGACGATCTTTGCCACTCGGCAAGGCGCCCACGAGGCGATCGACTAGCGATGGTTGCGGCAGCGCGTGAGTCCGCCCTTGGCCCGCCCTGGACCTGCGACGACGTCCGCTATTGTGCCGCTCTTGGCGAACGAGCAGACCTCGGGTGCGCCCGACACCCGGCCCCTGATCTATGCTGTACAACGTGGTCAGCCACGCACGCTCACTGAGCGGCCGTAAGGCGGCTGCGCCGCGACCGGAGGATTGGCGGTCTGCGCGGCGAGTTCGCCGATCAGGCGATCGGCGTCGGCGGCCATGCCGTCGGGTGCCTGGATCACCAGCCGCTCGAGCGCCCAGCGATAGGACGAGACGCGCTGCTCCAGGCATTGTTGCACCCACTGGACGATCAGCGAGTTCTCCTGCATGCGCGCGACCGCGTCCGCCCTCTCCCTCGGGGAGAGTTCGGAGACGCGCGCCATGCTGGCGTCGCGCTTGCGATCGAGATCAATCACGCGGATCGCGCTGGCGAAAAACGGCTCGAAGCGGGTGATGTCGTTGCGCACGTCCTCGATGAGCTGGGCATAGCGCGAGGAAAACGAGCGATGCGGCTCGTCGATCAGCGTGCGACCGTACATGGTGCGGTCGAACACGACTTTCTGCTGCCAGGGCGACGGCAAGGCCTTGTAGTCGCCGAACACGCTCTTCCAGGCCGGGCGCGACAGCGGCGGCTCGATCAAGGGATAGGCGAGATCGCGAAGCTGGCGCTCTTCCTCGGTGAGCTGGAATTGCGACGCCTTCAGACCGACGCTCGAGGTAACTTCTGCGCCAAGCCAGCGATGCATGTCGTCGCTGCGCATATCGGCGCGGGTGCGGCCGAAATCGCCGCCGCTGCAGGCCGCGAGCGTCGCGCCGATCAGCGCGAGCAGCACGACCGATGAGATGGACCGGATCTGGCGGATCGTTTCCGGCATTGCACGAGCCGGGCTTAGCGACGGCGACGACGCCGCCCCGGCGCTGTGCCCTGTTCCGGCCCACGACCGCCGCTGGTCTCATCCGCCTCGCGCTCGATGCGGATCACGGGAAGGATCAGGACCGTTCCCAACTCCGTGCGCGGTGCCACTTCCCCCGACGAGGCGGGCCGGCGACCGGCCGGAAATTCGATGATGGTCCCCATGTCAGCTCTCTTCAATTGCCGCCGACCGAAGCGGGTGCTGCAACATGGGATCATTAAGATCAGTTATGGTTAACGGGATGTAAACATGCCCGCCGGACCGTAGCCGCGCGGGCGCGCCGCGTCGTCCCGTCGCGGCACGACAACACCGGAAAACAGGTGTGCGGTTTCACATCTCGTTTTCCTTAACGAGCCTTTAAAGGAACCCGCGATAGGCTCAAAGCAAGGATCTCTTCCAAGTTGCGTACGCCTCAATGACCAAGTCGCTGTTTCCCGGATTCGACGGGCTGATGACCCTCTCCCGTCGCGAAGGCGTCGATATCCGCCCGACGCTGCTGCGCGTGCTGACCGACCTCTATGTCCAGGCGAGCAGCCACAGCGAGGACGAACAGCGGCAGTTCGTCGAGCTCGCCACGCGCCTCATTGATCAGGTCGACGATGCGACGCGCGCCGTCGTCAAGGCGCGGCTTGCGATCTATCCCTCGACGCCCGCCCCGATCATGCAGAAGCTCGGGCTGACGGCCGCGCAGGAGGGCCGCCGGGTTTCGCTCGCGCGGGAAATCCCCGCTGCTCCGCCGGCTCCCGCGGCAGCGCGCACGCCGACCGACGCGGAATTGCGCATGGCCTCGAACATGGCGATGCAACCGAAGGACGCCGCCGAAATCCACGACATGTTCTTCCGCGCCGGCGCATCGGAGCGCGCCGTGATCCTGCACAACCTGGCGCAGACGCCGCTCAAGGCCGCCCCCCGCATTCCGACCGTGCGCGCCAAGCGCGCGATCCAGATCCTGGAGATGGCGGCAATCGCCAATGACGTCGAGAACTTCACCCTCGAGCTTGGCGACAGCCTGATCCTGCCCTCGCGCGTCGCGGCGCAAATCGTCGACGATCCCGGCGGCGACGCGCTGGCGGTTGCCGCACGCGCGCTCGACATGCCGAGCCCCAATTTCCAGCGCATCTTGCTGTTCTTCAAGCCGGAGATCGGCACGTCCGTGAACAATGTGTACCGGTTGTCGCGACTCTACGACCGCCTGAGCGACCGCTCCGCACTGGTGATGCTAGCTGCCTGGCGCGGCTCGACGCTCGCCGTCACGCGCGCCAAATACCAGTCGTCGCTGCATGACGCCGAACGCCAGCGCGCGCGTTCGAGCGCGAGCCAGCCAAGGCCGGGCGTGCAACCCGGCTCCAGCCCCGCGGTGCGGACAGGCACCGGCGGGTCGGACCGCTAGAGCGGACTTCCTTAGGTTGAATTGATAGAGCCGCGGGCTCGCTCAACCTCTCCCGCTTGCGGGGGAGGCATAGGCCGCCTTCGGCGGCCGTCCTTAAGGGACGCCGAGGCGAAGCCTTGGCTATGGCGAAGCGCCGGGTGGGGGCTCTCTCCACGTTGGAAGTCTCGATTGCGGCGACACCCCCACCCCAGCCCTCCTCCGCAAGCGGGAGAGGGAGCGCACCTCCGACGTGGCACCGATCGAGGTTAATCCGATCGCGCTCCAATCAGGTTCGCGCCAGCTCCAGGAAGTGCCGGCCGGCGCGGTCTTCCGTCTCGACGATCCAGGCATCCGGATCGAAGCGGATTTCCTTAGTCAGCCGCTCCTCGACGGCCTGCTCCGGCTGGGGCTGCGGCGCAACGGGCACGAAGAAGCGATCGACGGGCCGGCCGTCGTCATAGACGGTCTGTGGCGCCGGCACGTACAGCATCGCATTGCCATCGAGCAGCGAGACCTTCACGAACACCGCGCCAGCTTCTTCGGCGCCGCGACGGCGCACCACGCCGAACACGCCCTCGGCCTGGCACCGGCGCAGATAAGCCGCAACCCAGATGTTGGATTTCAACCGCATGAGCAGGAAAAGATAGGCCAGCGCAGGGATGAGCACCAGCCTCCGCAACGATGACTGTTATTCGACGGGATGTCCGATCGCGGCCGCAAGCTCGCGCAGCAGGCGATCAGATACCTGTCCGGTGACCGCCATCCTGTGGTCGCGCTCGAACTTCTGGATCGCAGACTGGGTCTCGCCGCTCATCGTGCCCGTGACCTTCAGCTGGCCATAGCCATATTCGGACAGTGCGCGCTGCACGCCGGCGATGCGCCGCGCCGCGGGGCTCTGCTGCACCGGGATCGGTGCCGGCGGGCGGGCGATGGCGACGGACGGCGGCGTCGGCGTTGACGTCGTGGCCTTGACCAGGTTGGTCATGGGATCGCCCGATCTGGGTGTTGACGCGGTCGCCTCGACGGGCTTCTCCGGCGCCTTCTCGGCAGGCTTCGGTTCGACGCGAAATTCCGTCGCTTTCGGCTCGAGCGGCGAAGTATCTGCGCCGACGGGACGCGGCCGCGGCAGCGGGTTCGACAGTGCAGCAGACGACGGCCCAGGCAGATTGATCACGGTGCCGAACATCGGCGCCGGATGTCGACCGGTCTGGAGGAACAGCGCGTTGCCGACGATGGCGCAGACAGCGGCAACGGCGACGAGGCCGGCCAGCGTATCCTTGGGGCTGTGCAGCAGGATCCGCATCGCGAGATTGCGCTCGGTCTCCACATCGACAACAGCAGCCTTGGCGCCACGGCGGCGCGGAGCAGCTTCGTCTTTTGCAGACTTTCTAGGCACTTTTCTTCACCAGAGCAGGTTGGTCCTGAAGTTCTTGGCGCGGCGCCGGCGTCAACGTCGCGATCTTGCTGTCGGACGGCCTGACTTGCGGCGGCGTGTAGACGAGCGGCAGCTTGACGGTGACGGCCGTCCCCTCGCCGAGCCTGCTTTGTACCGTCAATTCGCCGAGATGCAATGCCACGAGGCTCTTCACGATCGACAGACCAAGCCCCGTGCCTTCGTGGCGGCGCTGATAGGTCTTGCTGGCCTGGAAGAACGGCGCGCCGATGCGCTTGAGATCGTCGGGCGCGATGCCGACACCGGTGTCGCTGATGCGAAGCGTCAGCTGCGACGCCGAGGCTGATGCGGCAACCGCGACCTGACCGCCGCGTTCCGTGAACTTGATGGCGTTGGCGACGAGGTTGAGCACGATCTGCTTGAAGGCGCGCGGATCGCCGGTCATCATCGGCAAGTCCTGCGGTGCATCGGTGATCAGATCAATGCCGTTGTCCCGCGCCTTCAGCGCGAGCAGATTGCAGCAGTGTAGCAACGCGGCGCGCGGCGCGAACGGCTCCGACGCAATCTCGAAATTGCCCGACTCCATCTTGGACATGTCGAGGATGCCGTTGACGACCGACAAGAGATGTTGGCCGGAATCGTTGATGAGCTGCGCATATTCCTTGCGCTGGACCGCACCGAGCATCAGCGTCTGCTCCTGCGCGATCATCTCCGAAAAGCCGATGATGGCGTTGAGCGGCGTGCGCAGTTCATGGCTCATGGTGGCGAGGAAGCGCGTCTTGGCGGCATCGGCCGCGGCGGCGGCGCTGCGTGCCTGATCGAGCGCCTGCTCCTGGAACTTGCGATCGGTGACGTCGCGCATCACGGCGACAACTTCGGCCTCGCGCGCCGCGTCGCGAGCGGGCTCCTGCTCGAGCGGCCGGCAGCGCATGTCGACCCAGATGAAATCGACCTGGCCGCGCTCGGGCCCGGCATTCTCGCGTCGCAGGCGGAACTCGACGCTGCGCACCTCGCCGCGGGCTGCATCGGACAATGCGGTGAGATAGGCCGGGCGATCGGCGACATGAACGCGATCGAACAGACCATGGCCGAGCAGTTGTGCAATCGGAATCCCGAGCATGGTCTCGGCCGCCGGCGAGATGAACTGCACCGCGCCGTTGCGCTGATGCCGCGAAATGACATCGCTCATGTTGCGCGCGAGGAGGCGGTAGCGCTCCTCTTCCCGTGACAGAAGCGCGACGCTGGTGCGCGCCAGGGATTCCGCACCAAAGGCGAGACCCGCGGCATAGAGAGTCGCCGAGGCGACGCCGAATGCCATGAAGACGCCGCGTTCGGTGGCGCTCGGCTCACCGGGCGGCAACCACCCGAGTTGGCTGAATATGATCAGTATCCCCGCACAGGACAGCGCGAGCAGCGAGGCGAAGGCCGCAACGCGGCGCGAGGCCGACAGCGCGGCTTCGAGGGGAACCACGACCAGCCAGATCGCGGCGAAGGATTCGATCCCGCCGGTCGTGACCGCGACCGCCATGATCAGGGCGGCGAGCGCCAGCGACGACAGCACGTGCGCGCCCTCGTAGTGACCGGTGCGCGACAGGAACCACGACAGCAGAATCGGCGCGATCAGCCATGCGAACGCGGCGACCTCGATCGCGCTCGGCGCGCCGCGCGTCGCAAGGTAGACCGGAAAGGCGGCAAAGGCGGCCAGGCTGCCGAGCAGCCTCGGCGCCATGAAGGCACGATGGCGCGCTCGCGTCAGCGCATCGTAACGCGCGGAGGGATGCAGCAGCGCATCGAGACAATCACGGATGATACTCAAAACTGTCACGGGTCTCGCGCTTCGGCTCATTCGTCGAAAAGACGCGCCGGAACGCCTCCTTATCGTTGAGCCACCGTGTCAGAGTGACATTAAACGAACGCTAAGGCGGCAGCCCTTGCAGCCGAACACCATGTCATCGCGAAGCCTTTTAAGCGATTTGACGACATCTTTAGCGGGGATGGTGAACGCGAGGTTTCGGCTCCGCCCTCATGGTTTCAAATTGGTGGACGTGCGGTGGCGGCAGGACTACGGGACGCCGGCGTCAATCGAAAATTTACGAGACCGTCGGCCGCCAAAAAATTTGCGTCAATTTTCGACGAATTAAGCTCAACGCAATCACTTGCGATTTATCGAGGATTGCTAGGTCGGACGTGCGCGGGGATCGCCGCGAGCGGGATCTAACACACAGGTCGCAAGATGCGCTTTCTGCTTCGCATCACATTCTGGCTCGGGCTGGTGCTGGTGCTCCTGCCGCGGGACAAGACGCCCGAATCGGAGAAGCTGCCGCAGATCGGCGCCGCCGATGCCGTGCAGGCTGCGACCGCGGCCGTCTCCGACATGACCCAGTTCTGCAAGCGCCAGCCGGCGGCCTGCGAGGTCGGCGGACAGGCCGCGACCATCATTGGCCAGCGGGCGCAAGACGGCGCGCGCAAGCTCTACCAGATCATCAACGACAAGAAAGAGCAGATCACCAACGACAAGAATGACAAGAAGGCGCCCGACCACACCGGCTCGATCGCGATGGCCGGCGAAGGCGATTCGGCCGCGAGCGAGGCGCCGCGCGACACCCTGACCCAGGACGACCTGGCGCTGGAATGGCGGGGGCCAGGGCCCGCGAATTAGGGCCCAAACCCTATCGATTTCGCTCGTTTGCGTCCCTATATTGGCCTGAACAGGGGATCACGGGCCGATATGCCGATATGACGACGATTGACGAGATCAGGGACAATTTCGAGGTTCTGGACGACTGGGACGACCGCTACCGGTACGTCATCGAACTCGGCCGCACCCTGGAACCGATGCCCGAGGCGGAGCACTCGGCCGCGAACAAGGTGCAGGGCTGCGTCAGCCAGGTCTGGCTGTCCAAGCGCATAGACCGCGGCAACGGCGCCCCCCTCCTGAAATATCTTGGCGACAGCGACGCGCATATCGTGCGCGGGCTGGTTGCGATCCTGCTCTCGCTCTATTCCGGCCGCACGCCGCAGGAGATCCTGTCGACCGACGCCATCGCGGTGTTCGACGAATTCGGCTTTCGCGAGCACCTGACGCCGCAGCGCTCCAACGGCCTGCGCTCGATGGTCGAGCGCATCCGCACCGACGCGAAAGAGGCGCTCGCCGAAGCGTGAGGCAGCGCTACTTCCGTTTCCGCTGCTGCTGTCCGAGCCCCATCTGCTTCGCCAGTTGCGAGCGCGCCACCGCATAGTTCGGCGCGACCATGGGATAGTCGGCAGGCAGGCCCCATTTCTCGCGGTATTGCTCAGGGGTCATGTTGTACTGGGTGCGCAGATGGCGCTTCAGCGACTTGAAGCGCTTGCCGTCCTCCAGGCACACCAGATAGTCCGGCGCGATCGATTTCTTCAGCGAGACCGCCGGTTTCGCCGGCTCGAGCGGCGCTTCGGTTCGGCCCGAGGAAACCCGCACCAAAGCGCCATGCACCTGGCTGATGAGGTTCGGAATCTCGCCGGCCGGCGTCGGATTGTTGCTGAGATAGGCCGACACGATGCTCGCCGTCAGCTCGATGAAATTTTTGCCCCCGGCATCCGACATGGGCTCACCCCCTAACTAGGCTCCGTTCGCGCTGGATTGGCAACGCGGAAGTATTTTGTGTCAACAATACGTTCGGCTGAAATACGACGACTGGCGAATATGGGCCGATGACTGGTCAGATGACAAGAACAGCGGTGCTTTACTTGACCGCTGCAGGCGTCAGGACCGCTGGTCGAGATGGGCGCGCAATTCGTCGATCGAGGCGAAGCGCATCATGCCCTCCGGCATCTGCGCTTCGATCGATCCGTCGGAATAGAGCGAATAGGCCATGCCGTCGACAACGCCTGACTTGAGAATGGTAACGGGCGGCTGCTCCGCCGGCGGCGCGGGCTCGGGCTCATGCGCGGCAGCCTCGGTGAAGGACGAAGGCGAGCGCGGCGATGGCGACGGACGACGCGACACTGCGGGCTCGGGCGGCCGCACCCGGTCCGGCTTCGGCCAGGCATCCTCGAAGCTCGCAGGCGGGGCCTCCGCCGGAGCGGGTGCCCCAGGCTCGGTATGCGGTTGCGGCGGCAGTCCATCGGCAGCTTTGCCCTGGGCCCGTTCGCGCTCCCTGCGCGAGGTCGAGGCAAACAGCAGGTTGCGGCGGCGCGGTGCCTCGGGCGCCGCAGGCGGGGGAGCTTCGGGCGCCGCGGGAGCCTCGACGCGCGACCGCTCGCGTGCGGCAGCATCCTCCAGCCATGGCGGCGGCGCGGCCGACGGCGGCCCTGGCTCGACCTTCATCGCTGGTGCAGGCGCCGGCTCCACTCCCGGCGCGCCGGCTGTCGCGACACCCGGCGGCTGCACGGACCGGACCCGAACTTCCGGCGCGGTCAAGCCCGCGAGCCGCCGCCCGATGCCCTTCAGTTCCAGGACCACGGCGAACAGGCCCATCAGTAAGAATCCGGAGCAGACGCCCATCGCGCCGGCAAGTATGAGCGTATTGCCGAAGCTGAATTCCTTGACGGGGATGCCAAATAGGATCGCAAGGAGGCCCGCCAGGACGGCGAAGATCCCCGCGATCAACAATGCCAGCGTCATCGAACACACCCCCGGCCGCGCAACGACGCGCGACACCCGTTACGCCACGATACCGTCATATTGCGTACCTCGCCAACGACCAATTGCCGCCAACGTTCCTTAAAGAAAGGAAATCAGGGACTTATTCACATTCCCTTCAGCATCGGTTCGCTAGCTTTAGTCGGCTCTTAAACTGGAAATTGCTGCGTCGCATCAGGAATTTAGCCATAATGCCCAATTACTTGGTAATGGAACTGCGCTATAGGGATTCCGGGGAACAGGCCCCCGCGCACCAGCAGGGCCAAGAGGGGATTCCGGGTCGCCAATAGCCATGACATCCATCACGACTTCGGCGATCGACACGCCTCTTCGGCGCTCGATTGAACGGACTTGCGACGATCTCGCCATGCTGGTGCTGGCTGCGGTCGCCGTCATTGCAGGCTTGACCTTCCGCGACTACGGGCTCGGCTGGGACGACTACACTCACGCCGAATATGCCGACCTCCTGCTGCGCATGTTCGGTTCCGGCTTCAACGACACCGCAGCACTGTCCTTCGCCAACCTCTACATGTATGGCGGCGGCTTCGACATGGTCGCAGCCCTCCTGCACAAGGTGCTGCCGCTCGAGCTGTTCGAGACGCGCCGCCTGGTCGGCGCCATCGTCGGCGTGATCGGGCTCGCCGTGACATGGCGGCTCGGCCGCCGCATCGGCGGACCGCTCGCTGGACTTGCGACGCTGCTCCTGCTCGCGCTCTGCCCGATCTTCTACGGCCACATGTTCATGAACCCGAAGGATGCGCCCTTCGCGGTGGCGATGATCATCCTGATGCTGGGCCTGGTGCGGCTCGCCGAGGAGTATCCGCAGCCCTCGCCGCGCACGATCCTGATCGTCGGCCTCGGCGCGGGCCTCTCGATCGGCACGCGCATTCTCGGCGGCCTTTCGCTGGTCTACGCCATGATCGGCTTCATGCCGATGTTCCTGGAAGAGCTGCGCATCGAAGGTGCGCGCGAAGCGGTCCGCCGCTTCGCCCATGTCGTCTATGTGCTGCTGCCCGGCCTCGTGTTCGGCTATCTCGTGATGGGCCTGATCTGGCCGTGGTCGATCATGCAGCCCGGCAATCCCTTCGAGGCCCTGACCTACTTCTCGCACTTCTTCGAGAAGCCCTGGAAGGAGATGTTCGACGGCGCGATCGTGTCCGTGCCCGACATGCCCTGGTCCTATCTGCCGACGCTGTTCGCGCTTCAGCTTCCCGAGGTGATGCTGTTGCTGATGACCGGCGCCGTGATCGGCACCTTCGCACTGCTGCCGCGCCGCGAGGTTCCGGCGCGCCGCAAGACCATCCTCTTGATGCTCACGCTGGCTGCGACGCTGCCGCTGGCGATCGCGATGGTGAAGCGGCCGGCGCTCTACAACGGCATCCGCCATTTCGTCTTCGTGATCCCGCCGATGGCCGTGCTCGGCGGCGTCGCCTTCGCCTGGGCCATGGAGCGCCTGCGCGCCAATCGCCGCGCCTGGCAGCCGGTCGTGCTCGCCACCTTCTGCTTCGGCCTTGCGCTGCCGCTCGCCGAGATGATCCGGCTGCATCCGTATCAATACACGCACTTCAACTACATCGCCGGCACCGTGCGCGCCGCCGACGACCGCTTCATGCTCGACTATTGGGGCCTGGCGCTGAAGCAGGCCTCCGACGAGCTGCGCGAGCAACTGGTCGAGCGCCAGGAAGTGCCGCCGCGCAATCGCAAATGGAAGGTCGCGGTGTGCGGTCCGCAGCGTCCGGCGCAGGTCGCGCTCGGGCCCGATTTCACCATCGGCTGGGACTCCAACGCCGCCGATTTCGCCATGACGCTCGGCGAGTTCTACTGCAAGGGCCTCACCGCACCCGTCATGGTCGAGATCAAGCGCGACGATGTGGTGTTCGCCCGCGTCTACGACATTCGCGGCCGCAGCATTTCCAGCCTGCTGTCGATCCCGGCTCCGTAATATTGTTGTCGGATCGACTGCATCGGCAGCCGGAACATCATCCCGGCTCCCGTAGCCAGGATGGAGCGAAACGGAATCCGGGACAGCAAGTCTCCCGCATTCCGCTTCGCTCCATGCGGGCGACGCTTGACTGCCGCGCGAGAGACGCGCCTTGCCGCCGGTATCAGCCGCGACTACGCTCGATCTCGCAACAACGATGTTCGGAGAGACCAGCCATGTCGCCAGCGGAAGCCCGCCTGAAGGAAGTGCCGTCGAACATGACGGAGGCCGAGTGGCAGCAACGGGTCAATCTCGCCGCGTGCTATCGCCTCGTCGCGCTGTACGGCTGGGACGATCTGGTCGACACCCACATTTCCGCGCGCGTGCCCGGTCCCGAGCATCACTTCCTGATCAATCCCTACGGTCTGATGTTCGATGAGATCACGGCGTCGAGCCTGGTCAAGGTCGACCTGCACGGCAACCAGCTCACCGAGAGCGAATACAGCATCAATCCCGCCGGCTTCACCATCCATTCGGCGATCCACGAGGTGCGCGAGGACGCGATCTGCGTGCTGCATCTTCACACGCTCGACGGCACCGCGGTCTCCAGCAGCGCCGAGGGCCTCTTGCCGCTGAACCAGACCGCGCAGCTCGTCACCCATGATCTCGCTTATCACGACTACGAAGGCATCGCCCTCGATCACGACGAGCGTCCGCGGCTGCAGAAGGACCTCGGCGACCACAACCACATGCTCCTGCGCAATCACGGCACGCTGACGGTCGGCCGCTCGGTCGCCTCCGCCTTCGAGCGCATGTATCACCTCGAGCGCGCCTGCTCGATGCAGGTGCGCACCCGCGCGCTGGGCACGCCGGTGTATCCGGTCGACGAGATTGCGATCGACAAGAACACCGAGTTGTTGTCGAACCGCGACCGCGCCGAGTTGCGCGCCACCAACCTGGTGTGGCCGCCCTTGCTGCGCAAGCTCAACCGCGTCAATCCGGGCTACCGGTCTTGAGATTTTCGGGATTTGGTGTAGAGTAGCGGTCAACTACCTCTGCACGTTTTGGAATGAAACGCCGCCCAATTCCGGGCGGCGTTTTTGTTCTGTGCGCACTCCACGCCCTACTTCACCTCCGCCAACGCCGCGAGGATGCGCGCCCAGGAGCGGATGCCCTTCTGAAAACTCTTCAGGTCGTACTTCTCGTTGGGCGAGTGGATGTTGTCGTCATCGAGCCCGAAGCCGACCAGCAGCGAGTCCAGCCCAAGCGTGCGCTTGAAGTCGGCGACGATCGGGATCGAGGCGCCCGAGCCCATAAGCACGGTCTCCTTGCCCCATTCGTCCGTCAGCGCCTTCTTGGCGGCGGCGAGCGGCTTCATGTTCCAGTCGAGCGCGACTGCGGGCGCGGCGGAATGGTCACCGAACTCGACCTTGCAATCCCCCGGAATGCGCGCCGACACGTAGTCGCGGAAGGCCTTGCGGATCCTCGCGGGATCCTGCCCTTGGACCAGCCGGAACGAGACCTTTGCCGACGCATGCGATGGGATCACCGTCTTTGAGCCTTCGCCGATATAGCCGCCCCAGATGCCATTGACGTCGCAGGTCGGACGCGTGGAGGCCTGCTCGACCATGAGCCGGCCCTTCTCGCCGGCCGGGATCGACAGCCCGATCGGCTTCAGGAACGTGTCCGGCGTGAAGTCGAGTTTCTTCCACTGCTCGAGGACGTCCGGCGGCGTATCCTTCACACCGTCATAGAAGTCGGGAATGGTGATGCGGTTGTCGTCGTCGAACAGGCCGCCGAGGATTTTTGTCAGCACCCGGATCGGGTTCATCGCGGTGCCGCCGAACACACCCGAATGCAGGTCGCGATTGGCGGCGGTGATCTTCACCTCTTCATAGAGCAGGCCGCGCAGCGACGTCGTGATCGCCGGCGTGTTCTGGTCCCACATGCCGGTATCGCAGACCAGCACGTAATCGGCCTTGAACTCGTCCTTGTTGGCCTCGATGAAGGGTACGAAGTTCTTGGAGCCGACCTCTTCCTCGCCCTCGATCAGGAAAGTGATGTCGATCGGTAGCGAGCCCGTCACTTTCTTCCAGGCGCGGCAGGCCTCGACGAAGGTCATCACCTGCCCTTTGTCATCCTCGGCGCCGCGCGCGACGATGATCTTGCGGCCGTCGGCGTGATCGGTGACGGCGGGCTCGAACGGCGGACGGTGCCAGAGGTCGAGCGGATCGACCGGCTGCACGTCGTAATGGCCGTAGAACAGCACGTGCGGACGTCCGCCCGCCTTGCTCTTGCCGACGACGGCGGGATGACCTGCGGTCGGCCGGACCTCGGTCGCGACGCCGAGGCTTGCGATGTCCTTGGCCAGATGCTCGGCCGCAGCCTTGCAATCCTTGGCGAAGGCCGGGTCGGCCGAGATCGACTTGATCCGCAACAGTGAGAACAGGCGCTCGAGACTGTTGTCGAAATCCTTGTCGATATGGTCGAGCACGGACTGAAGCTGCGCGTTGGACATTTTCGTGTTCCTGGCTGTGGTCTCAAGAGACTTGCGGTTTTAGCCCTGCTGAGGCATCCGGACCAGCCGCAGCCGAGGGATGCCGGATGTGCCAGACGAGCGCACCGGCGAGGACGGCCGTGGCCGCGAGGTTGTTGCCCGAGGCCTGGATCACCAGGGGAAACAGCTGCAGCGACAGCAGCATCAATATTCCCGCAATGCCAAGGGCGATCCAGGTTCCCAGCCTGACGCTAGCCCGTCCGTCGAAGGCGGCGCGATGCATCAGCACCGTCATCGGGAAGAACAGCCACATGAAATAATACTGCCGCGCCAAGGGTGAGGCTACCGTCATCAGGCAGAACAGGATGCCGAGCTCCTCGGCGTCCGAGCGCACCGTTCGCCGCCGCTGCGACGGCATGACCGCGACAAAGCCGAGCCCGAGCGCGGCGGAGACCGCGAGCACGATCCAGTTCGCCGTCTTGTAGTCGACATCGATCAAATTCATCGTGCGCGGCGGCTTGGAGGGATCGTCCTGATTCCAGTTGATCGGCCGCACCAGCCGATGGGTCACGGAAATGATGGACTGGTTGACCCACGACCAGTTCTGCTCGTCGCGCTGGCCAAAACCTTTCTCCGAGCTCGAGCCGACCATGCCCTGGTACCAGGTCTTCAGCTCGGCCGCGTTGCGCTCGAAACCGCGAATGGGTGCCGGCACGACGAAGAGAAGGATGCCAGTGAAAGCGATCATGCTGACGACGGCAGCCCACTGCCGCCGCCAGATGAGATAGGGCAGCACCGCCACCGGGAATACCTTGATGGCGGTGGCGAGCGCGAACATGAAGCCTGCAAGCCAGGACCGCTGGTGCTGCAGGCTCCAGAAGCCGTACAGCATCATCGCCAGCAACAGGAGGTTCGGCTGGCCGAGATCGAACATGTCGAACACGAACGTCACGGTGACGACGGCCGGCAGCGCCTCCAGCCAGGGCCCGGGCGCGAGGCCGGAGCCGGTCATGGCATTCGAGAGTATCCCTGTGTACCACCACGCCGCCGCGTTCAGGACCGACAGCACGACATAGAGCGTGATCTTGCCGAACCAGCTCGGGATCGCGAGCAGGATCGCCGGCAGCGGCGGGTAGATGTAGGCAAACAGCTCGGTGACGTCGGGATAGAGGGCCCCGCCCTGCAGCACCTGCTGGCCGGCCCAGTACCACAGCGCGTAGTCCTTGGTCTTGCCGTGGCCGAATATCTCGGGGACGAGGACGTCGGCGGTCAAGAGAACGCAGCAGAAGAGGAAGAGCAGATCGAGCGGGGCGCGAAGCGACGGAGGCCTGAGCGCGCCGGGTTTATTGGGCGAATGGGGTGCGGTCACAATGCCTTCAACCTGCAGCCAGCAAATCGTCGATATATGTCGATCAAAACGCCAGCCGCAAGTAGGCTCCCTCTCCACGCAAACGGGGCGAGGTGAACAACGGCTGCATAGAAATCCGCCTCAACGGAAGTCCATGCCTGCCTACCGGCGCAGCAATCCGCCGAGGGCGCCGCGGACGAGCGCGCGGCCGACCGAGCTGCCGAGCTGACCGCCGACCGACTTGCCAAGATCGGCGACGACGCCGCCCACCACCTTGTCGGTGACGGTGCGCGTCACGTCGCGCGCGATGCGCTGGCCGGTCGTCAGCCGGCCGCGCCCGGTGTTGGTGCCGAAGATGGTGCCGACGATCGAGCCGATCTGGCCGAGGATGCCGCCGCCTTCGCCTCCCGCGCCGTCCGCCGTCGCCGCGGTGCCGGCGATACGCTTCTGCAGGATCTCATAGGCGGATTCGGAATCGATCGCGGTGTCATATTTGCCCTTCACGGGGCTCGCATCCATGATCGCCTTGCGCTCCTCCGGCGTGATCGGCCCGATGCGGGCCGACGGCGGCCGGATCATCACCCGCTCGACCATCGCTGGCGTGCCATTGCCTTCGAGGAAGGACACCAGCGCCTCGCCCTTGCCGAGCTCCATGATCACCTTGGCGGTATCGAGCTTCGGATTGGGCCGGAAGGTCTGGGCCGCGGCGGCGACCGCCTTCTGGTCGCGCGGGGTGAAGGCGCGCAGCGCATGCTGCACGCGGTTGCCCAGTTGCCCGAGCACGCGATCGGGCACGTCGATCGGATTTTGCGTCACGAAATAGACGCCGACGCCCTTGGAGCGGATCAGGCGCACCACCTGCTCGATCTTGTCCATCAGCGCCTTCGGCGCGTCGTTGAACAAGAGATGCGCCTCGTCGAAGAAGAACACCAGCTTCGGCTTCGGCGGGTCGCCGGCCTCAGGCAGCTCCTCGAACAGCTCCGACAGCATCCAGAGCAGGAATGTCGCATAGAGCCGCGGGCTCTGGAGCAGCTTGTCGGCAACGAGGATGTTGACCATGCCGCGTCCGTCGCGATCGGTCTTCATGAAGTCCTTCAGCGATAGCGCCGGCTCGCCGAAGAATTTGGTGCCACCCTGGTTCTCGAGCACCAGGAGCTGACGCTGGATCGTGCCGACGGTGGCCTTGGTGACGTTGCCAAAACCCTGGGCGGCTTTCCTGATTGGCGCGAGCGGATCCTCTTCTGCGTCCGGTCCCTTCTTGCCGCTGTCGGGCACGATCGCATCCAGCAATGCCCGCAGATCCTTCATATCTATCAGAGCAAGGCCGCTGTCGTCGGCGACACGGAAGGCGACGTTGAGCACGCCCTCCTGCACGTCGTTGAGATCGAGCATCCGCGCCAGCAGGAGCGGCCCCATCTCGGTCACGGTGGCCCGGACCGGATGGCCCTGCTCGCCGAACACGTCCCAAAATACCGTCGAGAACTGGTCGGGCTGGAATGTCAGCCCCATGTCAGCGGCACGCTTGAGGATGAAGTCCTTGGCCTCGCCGACCTCGGAGATGCCGGAGAGATCGCCCTTGATATCGGCAGCGAAGACCGGAACGCCGGCCCGCGCAAATCCTTCCGCCATGACTTGCAGCGATACCGTCTTTCCGGTTCCTGTTGCGCCGGTGACGAGGCCGTGGCGATTGGCGAGTGCCAGCGTCAGCCAGGCCTGCTCGTTTCCCTTGCCGACGAAAATCCTGTCGTCGGTGTCGCCGAGCTTGCTGTCCTGTGCCGTCATTAGTCTCTTGCCTCGTTTGTGTCAGCCTGTTTCGCGTATTGAAACGCAAACGCGCCGTGGTTCCGTAGTTTAACGCATCTCGCGAGCCGATTAAAACGGTTCAACGCGCCGCGCCATGCGACATTGTCGGAGAATGGGCGCATGACTTTCGCCAAAAGTCGGAATGACAGGTTCGCACCGCGGCAATTTTTCGCCGATTCCATCTCCGCCCTTGCATTGCTGCAACACTTTTCGCGCGATTGAAGATGAATCGCGAGGTCGCATGCGTTCATCGCTTGTATTTCATATCGCACCGGCTCAAGATCATTTTTCGAAAATAAAACTCCGGCATGTGAACCGGCTGAGGGGCAGGCCATATGGACGAGCTGATCGGACGGCTGGCGGCAAACGCCAGCATAGATAGTGCTGTCGCTGAAAAGACCGTCGGCATTATCCTGGGCTTTCTCCGCAGCGAGGGCCCTTCCGATAGCGTCGAGGCCCTCATCGACCAGATTCCCGGCGCAGAAGCGGCGATCGAGGCGTCCAGAAGCGGCGGCGGACTGTCGCGGCTGATGGGCGGCGGCCTGATGGCCGTCGGCACGCGCCTGATGGGCCTGGGGCTCGGCATGTCCGACATTCAAAAGGTCGCCCGTGAACTTTTTCGCTTCGGCCGAGACAAAATCGGAGCGGATCAGATGGGCAAGATCATTGCGGGGACGCCGGGCCTCAGCCAGTTCGCCTGAAGCTCGCATTGCATATCGAGTATCATGACATATCCCATCTCCGAGATTGACGGCCTGCCGGCCTTCGCCGCCAGCAAGTTGAAGGCGCACGGTATTCGCACCACCGATGCCCTCCTCGAAGCGGCCAGCACTGCCAAGGGCCGCAAGGCGCTCTCCGCCAAGACCGGCATCAGCGAGCAGCAGCTCCTGGAATGGGCCAACGTCTCCGACTACATGCGCATTCCCGGCATGGGCAAGGCCAAGGTCGGCCTGGTCCGCGCCGCCGGCGTCACCACGGTGCGCGAGCTCGCCTATCGAAATCCAGCAAGGCTTGCGCAAAGCATGCGGGAGGCGAACGAGAAGAAGAAGCTCGTCCGCATCATGCCGTCGGAGAAGTCGGTCGGCGACATCATCGCCAAGGCGAGGAAGCTGCCGCCGAAGATCACGTATTAGGGCCAGCGCCTCGCGGCATACGAATTCAGGCGCCACGCCCTCGGTGTCGTCCCGGCGAAAGCCGGGACCTATAACCCCAGGGAGAAGTTTGGCGAAGACTGGTGTTTGGGACTCCCGCCATCCGCGATGGATAGATTCCGCGGTATGGGTCCCGGCCTTCGCCGGGACGACGTTGGGGTGATAGCCCGCTACTGCTCCAACAAACTCGCCATTGCGAGCGCAGCGAAGCAATCCAGCATCCCTTCGCGGTGACAGTCTGGATTGTTTCGCTGCGCTCGGGTTCCGGGCACCGGCATCGCCCCAACCCGTCTTGACTCCCCCTACCCGACCGCGCAAAGCCAGCCGCATGAATGCCTCGCCCTCCCCATCCGTTGCACCGGCCGGCTCGGCCGGGCCGGGCGTGCTGCGGACGCTGCTCGAACGGCCCGTCCCGGCGGTGATGGGCGTGCTCAATGTCACCCCGGATTCCTTTTCCGACGGCGGGCAGTTCATCGCACCGGACCAGGCGCTGGCGCGGGCGCGGGCGATGATCGCCGATGGCGTTGACATCATCGACATCGGCGCCGAATCCACCCGGCCCTACAAGGGGGCCCAGCCGGTGACGGCGAGGGACGAACTCGCTCGGTTGATGCCGGTCCTGGCCGAGGTGGTGGCGCTCGGCGTGCCCGTGTCGATCGACAGCATGAAGGCGGAGGTCGTGGCTTTCGCGCTCGACCAGGGCGTTGCCATCGCCAACGACGTCTGGGGCCTGCAACGGGATGCCGGCATGGCGCCGCTGGTTGCAGAGCGAGGCGTCCCGGTCATCGTCATGCACAATCGTGACAGCGTCGATCCCGCCATCGACATCGTGCAGGACATGATCGCGTTCTTCCAGCGCTCGCTCGACATCGCCGCAAGAGCCGGCATCGCGCGCGACCTGATCGTGCTCGATCCCGGTATCGGCTTCGGCAAGACGGCCGAGCAGAGCATGACGGCCCTGGCGCGCCTCGACGCTCTCGGCGCGTTCGGCCTGCCGATCCTGGTCGGCGCCTCGCGCAAGCGTTTCATCGCGTCGGTATCGCCGTCCGAACCGCAAGAGCGGCTCGCCGGCTCGATCGCCGCCCATCTCATTGCCGTACAGCGCGGCGCGAAGATCATCCGGACCCATGACGTTGCCGAGACCCTGCAGGCCCTGCGGGTCGCTGCCGCAATCGAGAGCAAGCAATGACCGATACGATCTTCGTGACCGGCCTGTCGATTCATGCCCGCCATGGCGTGATGGATCACGAAACCGAAGTCGGCCAGCGTTTTGTCATTGATCTCGAACTCTATACCGACCTGTCGGAGCCTTCGCGCACCGACCGGCTCGCCGATACGGTATCCTACGCGGAAGTCGTGACGACCACGACGGCGGCGTTCAAGAACACCAACTACAAGCTGCTGGAGCGCGCGGCCGGCGCGGTCGCCGACGCCATCCTGTCGCACTTCCCGCGCATCCGCGCGGTGAAGGTCACCGTGCACAAGCCGCATGCACCGATCGCGGCGATCTTCGACGACGTCGGCATCATGCTGACGCGCTCGCGGCATCCCTGATGGCAAGCGCGCTGATCGCACTCGGCGGCAATGTCGGCGATGTCCGCGCGACGTTTGGCAAGGCCATCACCCACATCTGCGGCATGGCGCAAGCGGCGCTCATCGCGCGCTCGTCGGACTATACGACCCCGCCCTGGGGCGACGAGGACCAGGATCCCTTCATCAACGCCTGCGTCGAGATCGAGACGGATCTCGATCCGCATGCGCTGCTGTTCGTGATGCAGAAGGTCGAGCAGAAACTCGGCCGCACGCGGACCAAGGAGCGGCGCTGGGGACCGCGCACGCTCGATCTCGACATGATCGCCTATGACGATGTCTCGCTGCAAACGCCCGACCTGACGCTGCCACATCCGCGCCTGTTCGAACGCGCCTTCGTGCTGGTGCCGCTGGCCGAAATCGCGCCGGACCGCATCATCGGCGGCATCCGCGTGCGTGACGGCCTCGCCAGCGTCTCAACGCAAGGAATTGAGCGGCTCCCGGATACCGGCTAACCAAAAACAACCGTTTGCAGGGACGGCCGGCCGTGGCAATTTCGCCGCCGAATAACAAGGACGTTTGGGAGCCCTTCGCCGTATGACCTCCGTGACCGACGACCTGCCGCTGGCGGCCGATTTTCCCAAGGCGCAGTTCGAGGACTGGCGCAAGCTGGTCGACGGCGTGCTGAAGGGCGCGCCGTTCGAGAAGCTGGTCGGCAAGACCTATGACGGGCTGAAGATCGATCCGCTCTATCAGCGCGCGAAGGGCGTTGCCCCCGTGGCGGGACGCCCCGCGGCCTCGCCGTGGCAGATCATGCAACGGATAGATCATCCCGACGCGGCGCTTGCGAACGCGCAGGCGCTGACCGATCTCGAGAACGGCGCCACGGGACTCGCACTGGTGTTTGCTGGCGGCAATGGCAGCCACGGCTTTGGCCTGGAACCGACGGCGGATGCGGTCGCGAAGGTGTTGAAGGATGTTCATCTCGACGCCGGCATCGGCATCGAGCTCCAGATCGGGCCGCAATCGCGGATGGCGGCGATCCATGTCGCGGAGTACGTGAAGAGCAAGGGCATCGATCCGGCCGCCTGCGACATCCGCTTCGGGCTCGATCCGCTCGCGGCCGGTGCGGTGTGGGGCCACAGCCCCTACACCTGGGAGGAGATCGTCCCCGCCGTCACCGGCGGCATCAAGGGCCTCGCCGGGCTCGGCTTCAAGGGGCCGTTCGCATCAAGCGACGGGCGCGTGATCCACGATGCCGGCGGCTCGGAGGTGCAGGAGCTCGCCTTCGTGCTCGCCTGTGGTGTCGCTCACCTGCGCGCGATCGAAGGCGCCGGCGTTCCACTGGAGCAGGCGCAAGGCATGGTCTATGCGCGGCTCGCCGCGGATGCCGACCAGTTTTTGACCATGGCAAAGTTCCGCGCGCTGCGGCTGCTGTGGGCGCGTATCGAGGCGGCGTGCGGACTGACACCGAAGCCGCTGTTCATCGCCGCCGACACCGCCTGGCGCATGCTGACGCAGCGCGATCCCTATGTGAACATGCTGCGCGCGACCATGGCGACATTCGCCGCGGGGCTCGCCGGCGCCAATGCGATCACAGTGCTGCCGTACACGCTCGCGCTCGGCCTGCCCGATCCCTTCGCGCGCCGCGTGGCGCGCAACACCCAGCTTCTGCTGCTGGAGGAAAGCAACCTCGCAAAGGTCTCCGATCCCGCGGCAGGCTCCGGCGGCATCGAGACGCTGACGGCCCAGCTCTGCGAAGCGGCCTGGGCGCTGTTCCAGGAGAGCGAAAAGGCCGGCGGCGCCTTCGCCGCGCTTCAGCAGGGCCTGTTCCAGAGCAAGGTCGCCACCACACGCAAGGCACGCGAGGCCAATATCGCAAAACGTCGCGACGTACTGACAGGCGCCAGTGAGTTTCCGAACCTGCATGAGAGCGCGACGGTTGTGCTCAAGGCGACGCCGGTCGCGCTCCCGCCCTATGGCGAAGAGAAATACAAGTTCGATGCGCTGCCGCCGATCCGGCTTGCGGAACCGTTCGAAGCACTCCGCGACAAATCGGATGCGGCGCTGAAGGCACGCGGTGCACGGCCAAAGGTGTTTTTGGTCAATCTCGGCACGCCCGCCGATTTCACGGCCCGCGCGACCTTCGCAAAAAGCTTCTTCGAGGCCGGCGGAATCCAGGCCGTCGACAGCGAGGGCTTTGCCGATCCGGCCAAGCTTGCGGCCGCCTTCAAGGCCTCCGGCGCCGAGCTCGCCTGCCTTTGTTCCAGCGACAAGGTCTATGCAGGCCAGGCGGAAGCTGCGGCGCGGGCCCTGCAACAGGCCGGCGCACGACATATCTATCTGGCAGGCCGCCCCACCGATACCGAGGCGGCCCTGCGCGGGGCCGGCGTCAGCGGTTTCATCTTCGCAGGCGCCGATGCGCTTGCCACGCTGCAAGACGCCTATCGACGGATGGAACAGCAATGACCGAAGCAGGCAAACCAGTTCTCGCCGGCGGCTGCCAATGCGGCGCGGTGCGCTTTGCGGTGACGGCGGCGCCGACCCGGATCTCGATCTGCCATTGCCGGATGTGCCAGAAGGCGAGCGGCGCGCCGTTCGCCTCCTTTGCCGACATCAACAAGACCGATTTCGCCTGGACCAAGGGCGCGCCCGCGGCGTTCCGCTCCTCCTCGATCGCGGAGCGTGATTTCTGCCCGGCCTGCGGCACGCCGCTCAGCTTCCGTCGCATCGATGGCGACCGCATCGAGATCATGACCGGCGCGTTCGACCATCCCGACCGGGTGATTCCGACGCGGCAATTTGGAACCGAGTCGCGCCTCGGCTGGGTGGTGGGGATCGCCAATCTGCCGAGCCAGACCACGCAACAGAACTACGGACCGGAGAAGATGGCGACCATCGTCAGCCATCAGCATCCGGACCATGATTAGCTTACGCGCTCACCTCTGATATGGTTGGAACTATGAGCCGCATACCCAATTTCGCCGATGTCGCCTTCGAGCGTGTCGCAACCGAAGCCGCGACCGGCAGCGCCGAGTCGTGGCTGACGCCCGAAGGCATCCTGGTGAAGCCCGCCTATGGCGAGGCCGATCTTGCCGGCGTCGATTTCCTGGAGACCTATCCGGGCATCGCGCCCTACCTGCGCGGTCCCTACCCGACCATGTATGTCAACCAGCCCTGGACCGTCAGGCAATATGCCGGCTTCTCCACGGCGGAGGATTCCAACGCGTTCTATCGCCGCAACCTTGCGGCGGGACAAAAGGGCCTCTCGGTCGCCTTCGATCTCGCCACCCATCGCGGCTACGATTCCGATCACCCGCGCGTCGCCGGCGACGTCGGCATGGCCGGCGTTGCGATTGATTCCATCTACGACATGCGCACGCTGTTCGCCGGCATTCCGCTCGACCAGATGAGCGTGTCGATGACCATGAACGGCGCCGTGCTGCCGATCCTCGCGCTGTTCGTCGCGGCCGCGGGCGAACAGGGCGTGCCGCCGGAAAAACTCTCGGGCACCATTCAGAACGACATTCTGAAAGAGTTCATGGTGCGGAATACCTACATCTATCCGCCGGCGCCCTCGATGCGGATCATCTCCGACATCTTTGCCTACACCTCGCAGAAGATGCCGAAGTACAATTCGATCTCGATCTCTGGCTATCACATGCAGGAGGCCGGCGCGACGCAGGATCTCGAGCTCGCCTATACGCTGGCCGACGGCGTCGAATATCTGCGCGCCGGCCTTGCCGCCGGCCTCGACGTCGACCGCTTCGCGCCGCGCCTGTCGTTCTTCTGGGCGATCGGCATGAACTTCTTCATGGAAGTCGCCAAGATGCGCGCCGCGCGGCTGCTCTGGGCCAAGATGCTCAAGCCGTTCGATCCGAAGGACCCGCGCTCACTCTCGCTGCGTACGCATTGCCAGACCTCGGGCTGGTCGCTGACCGCGCAGGACGTCTTCAACAACGTGATGCGCACGACGGTGGAGGCGATGGCGGCAACGCAAGGCCACACCCAGTCGCTGCACACCAACGCGCTTGACGAGGCCTTGGCGCTGCCGACCGACTTCTCGGCGCGTATCGCCCGCAACACCCAGCTCTTCCTCCAGCAGGAGAGCGGCACCACCCGCATCATCGACCCCTGGGGCGGCTCCTACTATGTCGAGCGCCTCACGCGCGACCTCGCCGCGAAGGCGTGGGGCCACATCCAGGAGGTCGAGGAGCTCGGCGGCATGGCGAAAGCCATCGAGGCCGGCGTGCCGAAGCTGCGCATCGAGGAAGCCTCCGCCAAGACGCAGGCGCGGATCGATGCGGGCAAGCAGTCGGTGATCGGCGTCAACAAGTACAAGCCGACCGACGAGGACAGGATCGAGATCCTGAAGGTCGACAACACCAACGTGCGCCGGCTCCAGATCGACAAGCTGACGCGGCTGAAAACCGAGCGCAACCAGAAGGACGTCGAGGCCGCGCTCGCCGCGCTGACGCGCTCGGCCGGCGAAGGCAACGGCAATCTGCTCGCGCTCGCGATCGACGCGGCGCGGGCGAAGGCAACCGTCGGCGAAATTTCGGACGCGATGGAGAAGGTGTTCGGCCGGCACCGTGCCGAGATCAAGTCCATCACCGGCGTCTACAAGCGGGAGGCGTCCAGCATGGGTAACCAGGTCGAGAAGGTGCAGGCGCTGATCGACGCTTTCGAGGAAGCGGAAGGCCGCCGCCCGCGCATCCTCGTCGCCAAGATCGGCCAGGACGGCCACGACCGTGGCCAGAAGGTGATTGCCTCGGCATTCGCCGATATCGGCTTCGACGTCGACATCGGACCGCTGTTTGCCACCGCCGATGAAGCGGCGCGGCAGGCGGTCGAGAACGACGTCCACATCCTCGGCGTCTCCTCGCTCGCCGCCGCCCACCTCACCGCCGTGCCGGAATTGAAGGCGGCGCTGAAGAAGCAGGGCCGCGACGACATCATGATCATCGTTGGCGGAGTCGTCCCGCCGCAGGACTACGATGCGCTCTATGCGACCGGCGCCGAAGCCATCTTCCCGCCCGGCACTGTGATCGCGGACGCTGCCGAGGAGCTGATCCGCAAGCTGAATGCCCGGCTCGGGCATAGCGAGGCGGCGGAGTAGATCACCGCCGCTCGGCACTTTCCGCATCAAACCGACAGGCGCGCTGCCGCGACAAATTTTCACGACCTGGTGTTCGCACCGGGCATTCTGTGCCGGTTCATCTTGTGATGTTTATGCTGTCGCAGATGTTCGGCCGCCGCCCTGGCGGTCCTCGAAAAGAGCATGAAATTCATGGGTACTGACGTGACATTCCATCGTGCAACAGCGCGCGCAGGGCTACTCCTGCACACGATCGCGATCCTCTCGACCATCGCCGCGATCTCTACAGCTTCACCCTCCCAAGCCGCCGATCCCAAGCCCGACGCTGTCATCAAGACCAAGAGCATCGAGGCGCGCGTGCTGCTCGACGACAAGGTCAAGGCCGATGCGGCGCTGGCGGCGGATTGCCTGGCCGAAGGCAAGAAGTGGCTCGACAAGAACGCGGCTGAGGCTGCAGCCTCGCGTAAGCAGGATCCGCAGTTCTTCAAGGACGGCGGCTGGGATTTCGAGCGCAAATACGCGATCCGCTCGGTGGTCGCCGACCGCTATGTCAGCATCCTGCGCAACGACTATATGGACACCCACGGCGCCCATCCCAATTCGGACGCGAACACGCTCCTCTGGGACAAGGCCGACAACAAGCGCATCTCGATCCGCCCGTTCTTCACCGAGACCGCCGACAACGGCCCGACCCTGAAGGCGATGGTGAAGGCCATCATCGCCTCGCTCAAAATCGAAAAGAGGAAGCGCGATACGAGTGAGACCGCGACCGACGAGTGGTTCAAGGGCGTGGAGCCGAGCCTTCTCAAGATCGGCGCGGTGACTCTCGCGCCTTCGACCGAAGCGGGCAAGAGTTCCGGCCTCACCTTCCACTACCCGCCCTACGCCGTCGGTCCGTACGCCGAAGGCGAATATGTCGCGTTCGTGCCCTGGGAGACGCTCAAGCCCTATCTGACCGCCGAAGGGACGCGCATCTTCGGCGGCGCGCGGCCGAAGGGCGACGAGGACGACGGGCAGTGACCACGATTTGAGCGCGCATCGTTGCTCACAACGCGGTGGTAGCGCTACCTTGCCGCGACGCTGCAAAGCCGACTAGAATGCCGCCATCGACAAGAGCGCCCGATGTTACGGGCGCCGCTGGGAGGCATTCATGTCCAAGCTCACCCGCCGCGCTTTTGCGGCCTCGTCCGTTGCGGCCGCGGCATCCGCCGCGTTCGGTTTCAAGCCCGCGCTCGCACAAGCCTATCCGGCACGTCCGGTCACCGTGATCGTGCCCTGGGGCGCCGGCGGCGGCACGGATGCGACTGCGCGCATTGTCGCAGCGCTGCTGGAAAAGGATCTCGGCCAGCCCTTCAACGTGGTCAATCGCACCGGCGGCTCCGGCGTGGTGGGTCACACCGCGATCGCGACCGCCCAGCCGGACGGCTACACCATCGGCATGCTCACCGTCGAAATCTCGATGATGCATTGGCAGGGCCTGACCGACCTGACGCCGCGGAGCTATACACCGCTCGCGCTGATGAACGAGGACCCGCCGGGCGTCCAGGTCTCGTCCTCCTCCCCCTACAAGACGGTCAAGGACATCGCCGACGCGATCAAGGCGGCGCCTCCCGGCAAGTTCAAGGCCTCGGGTACCGGCCAGGGCGGCATCTGGCATCTCGCGCTGGTCGGCTGGATGCAGGCGATGGGCCTGCCCGCGAACCAGGTGGCCTGGGTGCCGTCGAACGGCGCGGCACCGGCGATGCAGGATCTCGCCGCCGGCGGCCTCGACCTCACCACCTGCTCGGTGCCGGAAGCGCGCGCCATCATCGAGGCCGGCAAGGCGAGGAGCCTCGCCATCATGGCGCCAGCGCGCAACCCGATCTTCCCCAACGTGCCGACGCTGAAGGAATCGATGGGCGTCGACTACTCCACCGGCGCCTGGCGCGGCATCGGCGCGCCCAAGAATCTGCCGCCGGAGATCGCGGCCAAGCTCACCGCGGCCCTGAAGAAGGTCTACGACTCCGCCGAGTTCAAGGACTTCATGAGCAACCGCGGCTTCGGCACCGTGTGGGGCGATGGCGGCCAGTTCGGCAGCTTCATGGACAAGGGCGATGCCCAGATGGGCGAAGCGATGAAGGCCGCCGGCCTGACGAAAGCGTGACTTTTCACCTCTCCCCGCTCTTGTCCGCCGAAGCTTAAGGCGGATGCGGGGAGAGGTCGAATTTGAGTGAGGGGGAGTCTCCGCGAGACTCAACTCTCACCACCCTCGCGGAGCCCCCCTCACCCCGCCCCTCTCCCCGCAGGCCGGGAGAGGGAGCGCACCTCCCGGAATTCTGACAGGACTTTCTCCCATGCGTCTTCCCGACTCCGTCACGGGATCGTTTCTCGTCGCACTTGGCGCTGCGGCCGCCTATGGCGGCTGGGTCTTGCCGCCGGTGCCGGGCCAGCCGGTCGGCCCCAACGTGTTTCCGCTCGTGATCGGCACGGGCCTTGCGCTGTGCGGGCTCGCGATCGTGTTCGGCATCGGCCACTCCTTCGAGGAAGAGGAAGAGCTGATCCCGCTCGAGGACGGCCAGGCCGCAACCGCGCCGCCGCCGCAGGGAAAGCTCTACGGCCTGCGCGCTTTGCTGCCACCGGCGCTGTTGCTGTTCTACGTCTTCGCGGCCGACCGCCTCGGCTTCATCATCACTGCGGCGATCATGGTCTACGTCACCTCGAGCGCGCTCGGCGCGAAGTGGAAGCTCGCGCTGCCGCTCGCGGCGCTGTCGCCATTCGCCATCCACCTCATCTTCGGCAAGCTGCTGCGCGTGCCGCTTCCCGCAGGCCTGTTGCCGACGCCCTGGTGAACCATGCTGAAAACCCTGATTGACGCGCTCTCGCTGATCTCCACTTGGGAAGTCATCATCGCGATGTTCGCGGCCTCCGTGTACGGGCTCGTCATCGGCTCGCTGCCGGGCCTGTCGGCGACGATGGCGACCGCCCTGCTCGTTCCCGTCACCTTCTATCTCTCGCCGATCGCGGCGATCGCAACCATCGTCGCGGCCTCCTCGATGGCGATCTTCTCGGGCGACATCCCCGGCGCACTGCTGCGCATTCCAGGCACGCCCGCTTCGGCAGCCTATGCGGACGAAGCCTATGCCATGACGCGCAAGGGCCAGGCTGAGCTCGCGCTCGGGGCCGGCGTCTGGTTCTCGGCGGTCGGCGGCATCGCCGGCGTGCTGTCGCTGATGATCCTGGCGCCGCCGCTCGCCGAGATCGCGCTGTCGTTCTCGACCTTCGAATATTTCTGGCTCGCGCTGCTCGGCCTGATGTGCGCCACCCTTGTGGCGCGCTCCTCACCGGTGAAGGCGATCGCGGGCATGTTCATCGGCCTGCTCGTCTCCTGCATCGGCATCGAGAACCCCGGCGGCATTCCGCGCTTCACCTTCGGCATTACCGATCTGTTCGGCGGCATCGAACCCATTCCCGCGCTGGTCGGGGTCTTCGCGGTGGCACAGGTGATGCGCGCGATGCTGACGCCGGAACCACCACCGCTGCCGCGGCGAAAATTCGGAAGCATCATGGCCGGCCAGTGGACGCTGACGAAGAAGTATCACTGGCAGATGACGCGTGGAAACATCGTCGGCATCATCATCGGCGTGCTTCCCGGCGCGGGCGCCGACATGGCGGCCTGGGTCTCCTACGCGATGTCAAAGCGCTTCTCCAAGGAACCGCAAAAGTTCGGCACCGGCCATGTCGAGGGCCTGGTCGAGGCCGGCGCCAGCAACAATGCCAGCATCGCGTCGGGCTGGGTGCCCTCGCTCCTGTTCGGCATTCCCGGCGACACCATCGCCGCGATCGCGATCGGCGTGCTCTACATGAAGGGGCTCAACCCCGGCCCGACGCTGTTCACCGAGAAGGCATCGAGCATGTACGCGATCTATCTGATGTTCATCATCGCGAACATCCTGATGATCCCGCTCGGCATCGCCATGATCCGGGTCGCCGCCTACATCCTGCTGGCGCCGCGCTCCACCGTGATGCCGATCATCATGCTCTGCTGCGCGGTCGGCTCGTTCGCGATCGGCAACAACATGTTCGGCGTCGTCACCGTCGCCGCCTTCGGCGTCATCGGCTACGTGATGGAGGCGAACGGCTATCCGGTCGCCGCCATGGTGCTCGGCATCGTCATGGGCACCATGGTCGAGCAGGCCTTCGTAACCTCGCTGATCAAGTCCGACGGCAGCATTTTGCCGTTCTTCGAGCGTCCGGTCGCCGCGATCCTTGCCGCCATGGCGATCGGCGCGCTGCTCTGGCCGGTGATGGTGTGGGTGTGGCGAAAGGTGAAGCCGGCGCTGACAGCGGCGGCGGCAACATCCCAGTGATTCCAGGCGAGCGGCCCTCGCCTGCCCCGCCGGGGCGTTGTAAAGCAGGGCATGGTTGAGAAGAAGCCCTCGCTGGATATCAAATCCCTCGCCCGCGACGTCCGCGCGGGTCACCGCGCCGCGCTGGCACGGGCCATCACGCTGATCGAGAGCCGACGCGGCGACCACCAGGCGCTGGCCCGCGAGTTCGTGCAGATGCTGCTGCCGGACACCGGCAAGGCGGTTCGCGTCGGCATCACCGGCTCGCCCGGCGTAGGCAAGTCCACCACCATCGATGCGCTCGGCACCTATCTGATCGACGAGGGCCACAAGGTCGCGGTGCTCGCGGTCGATCCATCCTCGGCCCGCAGCGGTGGTTCGATCCTTGGCGACAAGACGCGGATGGCTCGGCTCTCGGCCTCCGACCACGCCTTCATCCGTCCCTCTCCGTCCTCGGGCACGCTCGGCGGCGTCGCGGCAAAGACGCGCGAGGCGATGCTGCTCTGCGAGGCGGCAGGCTTCGACGTCGTGCTGGTCGAAACCGTCGGCATCGGCCAGTCCGAGACCGCGGTCTGCGACATGACGGATTTCTTCCTGGCGCTGATGCTGCCGGGCGGCGGCGACGAGCTGCAAGGCATCAAGAAGGGCCTGGTCGAACTCGCCGACATGATCGCCATCAACAAGGCGGACGGTGACAATCTCAAGCGCGCCAACATCACCGCCGCCGACTATCGCGGCGCGCTGCACATCCTGGCGCCCCGCTCCGAGCACTGGCATCCGCCGGTCGTCACCTATTCGGCATTGACGGGCAACGGCATCGCCGAGCTTTGGCAAAAGATCCTCGATCACCGCAAGGCGACGAACGCATCCGGCGAGTTCGCCGCACGCCGGCGCGAGCAGCAGGTGAAGTGGATGTGGTCGATGCTGGAGCAGCGCATGCTGGCGCGGCTGCGCACGGAGGCATCGGTGCGCAGCAAGGTCAGGAAGATCGAGGCCGAGGTGGCCGATGGTCACGTCACCCCGGCGCTGGCCGCCGAGCGGATCCTGGAGTTGCTGCAATGAGCGAAAAGCTCCGCATCCTCCTCACCGGTTTCGGACCATTCCCGGGCGCGCCCTATAACCCGACCCAGCCGCTGGTCGCGCGATTGGCGCGGCTGCGCCGTCCGGCGCTCGACGATGTCGCGATCGCGAGCCACATCTTTCCGGTCACCTATGCGGCGGTCGACCGGCAACTGCCGGAACTGCTTGCGAAGGTGAAGCCGGACGCGCTGTTGATGTTCGGCCTCGCGGCACGCACGCCCTACCTGCGCATCGAGACCCGTGCGCGCAACGCCGTCACCATGCTCTGGCCCGATGCCGCAAACACGCGCTCGCGCAAACGCGCGATCGCCGCCAATGCTGACGCGATGATGTTCGGTCCGCACACGGCAAGGCTGCTGCGCGCCGCGCGCCTCACCGGCATCGATGCGCGTTCCTCGCGCGATGCCGGTGCCTATCTCTGCAACTATCTGAGCTGGCGCGCGGTCGAGCACGTGAACGCCGGCGGGCCGCGGCTAGCGGCATTCATCCACATTCCGCTGCTCGCGCGCAGTGGCGCTGTGCGCCGCAAGGGTGCGCCTCGCATCACGCTGGAGGAGCTGGTGGATGCCGGCGAGGCAATGCTGATGGAGATGGTGCAACTGGCGCGGAAGGCGCGGTACACGCGCTGAAAGCGTAGAGCCTGTGAAGCTATTGGATCTGCGGAGATTGGCCGGCAGGGAAATGGCGAGTTGAGTTGATCCGAGGGCTGTGACGAGGCGGACTGTGGGTGCCACTATGGTTTGGCGAGATGGTGGCCCTGCAGGATGTTGTTGGTGAGCGCGTACCAGAGGACGACGGCGCGGACCTTTTCGATACCGCGGACGGTCAATTGCCGCAGGTCCCAGTTGCGCCAGCGGGCATGTATGCATTCGCAGATCGTACGGGCTCGGTACTGAGCTTTGCCGTCTTCGCTGGCCATGCGAGCACGCCAGGCCAACACGCCCGGACCGTCGCCATGCCGGGGCAAATAAGGATCGACACCGCTCCTGGACTGCGTTGGTGGACAGTAGATGTCGATGCCTTCGCTATGCGCCCACTCGATATCCTCGGCGCTGCAGAAACCGCCATCGACGAGGTGGCGGCGGGGAAAGCGGCCCAGCAGTGATCGCGTTCGTTCCAGCATCGGCCGCATCAGGCCGCGATCCGATCCATTGTTGTCGACGTCGACCGTGACCACGATCAGCTCGCCCGCCGCGCTGGCCACCTGCACGTTGTAGGCTGGACGAAAGCCGGCATCCGCCATCTTCATCACCCGCGCCTGCGGGTCGGTGGTGGAGGCCCGCGCCTCCTTCGGCTTTTTGCCATTGCCGCCCTTCTCGTCGAGCTGCTTTCGCTTGCGCTTGATCTCGGCCAGCGCCGCTTGCGCCGCCTGCACCCGCTCGCTGCGTTCGCGCGCCGCGCGCTCCCTCGCGGCCCGAATGCGCCGATTGCTGGCTTCCGGATCCGCATCGACCTCGCGCTTGAGCTCCTCCACCACAGCCTGGGCCTGCGCCATCTGCCGATCCAGCGTCGCCTCCCGCCGGAACGATCCGGTCCCCGCATTGGCCCGTATCCGCACCCCGTCCTGGGTCAACTTCTCCAGATCGACCAGCCCCGCCTTGCTCAGCGCCGCCAGATGCTCGCTCAGCAGGCGGTCGAGCAGGTCGGCACAGCCGACCCGGAAGTCCGACAGCGTGTGATAGTTCATCGACACTCCGCCACATAGCCAGCGATAGACGTCATGGCTCTCGCAGAGGCGGTCCAGCGCACGCGCGCTGCCCACGCCATCGCTCGTGGCGTAAAGCCAAAGCGCCAGCAGCAGTCGTGGCGATGGCGGCGGATGACCGGGCGTATTCTCCCGCGCCTTGACCCGATCCTCAAGCTCGCTCAGGTCCAGCCCCTCAACATAGGCCCAGATCACGCGCGCCGGATGCTCTTGCCCGATCAGGCTCTCGATATCCACGGCACGCAGTTCGATCTGGTCACGCATCGGCTCGCGCAGCCGCGGCGCTCCAACCGGCTCTGCACCTGCTCGCGGCTTCGCCTGTTCCGGCAGCTCTCCAAATAGCTCTTCGTCAGCCATCATCCCCTCCGCCGAATCAAGGCACACAGAGAATCACGACGGCCTTGATCTCCGCTACATCCGCCCAGCCGAAATGAAAGATTCACAGCCTCGTAGGGTGGGTTAGC
>NZ_LUUB01000050.1:14133-32554 GCF_001641635.1 Bradyrhizobium centrolobii | reverse complement strand
CGGTCGGCACGGACGAGATCGTCTTCAGGATCTGCGAAGCGATCTGGTATGGGTCGCCCTGCGAGTTCGGACGGCGGTCTTCCAGATAGCCCTTGTAGCCGTTGTTGACGAAGGAGTGCGGAACGCGGATCGAGGCACCGCGGTCGGCCACGCCATAGCTGAACTTGTTCCAGGGCGCGGTCTCGTGCTTGCCGGTCAGACGCTTGTCGTTGTCCGGGCCGTAGACGGCGATGTGGTCCATCAGGTTCTTCTCGAAGGCCGCCATCAGCGCCTCGAAGTACTCCTTGCCGCCGACTTCGCGCATGTAGGCGGTCGAGAAGTTGGCGTGCATGCCGGAGCCGTTCCAGTCGGTGTCGCCGAGCGGCTTGCAGTGGAATTCGATGTCGATGCCGTACTTCTCGGTGAGGCGCAGCATCAGGTAGCGGGCCATCCACATCTGGTCGGCAGCGGTCTTGGAGCCCTTGCCGAAGATCTGGAATTCCCACTGGCCCTTCGCGACTTCCGCGTTGATGCCTTCATGGTTGATGCCGGCCGCGAGGCAGAGGTCGAGATGCTCTTCGACGATCTTGCGGGCGACGTCGCCGACGTTCGAGTAGCCGACGCCGGTGTAGTACGGGCCCTGCGGCGCCGGATAGCCGGCGGTCGGGAAGCCGAGCGGACGGCCGTCCTTGTAGAAGAAGTACTCCTGCTCGAAGCCGAACCAGGCGCCGGCGTCATCGAGGATGGTGGCGCGCTTGTTCGACGGATGCGGGGTCTTGCCATCGGGCATCATGACTTCGCACATCACCAGCACGCCGTTGGTGCGGGCGCCGTCCGGGAAGACCGCGACCGGCTTCAGCACGCAATCCGAGCTGTGGCCTTCGGCCTGCTGCGTGGAGGAGCCATCGAAGCCCCAGAGCGGAAGCTGCTCGAGCGTCGGGAACGACGCGAATTCCTTGATCTGAGTCTTGCCGCGCAAATTCGGAGTCGGCGTATATCCGTCGAGCCAGATGTACTCGAGCTTGTACTTGGTCATTGAGCCTCTCTGTAGATGATGCGAAAGGTGGGAACCGAGAGTTCCCGCACGTTGTACCCGGCCATCATCGGCCGGCCCTTTACAAGCATTTAACGTGCCAAACGGCCGCACTACTGACCTTTATCCACCGGTGCCGGTCCGCTATCCACCGGTGCCGGTCCGCGCCGGGCGAGCCGCCCGACGATCGACAGGATCGTGCGTCATAGGAGCGCACCTTTCCGTGAAGCTGCAGTGCAAAAATCCCGCGGAAAACGCTCGATTCTAATGCAGCCCGGTGCCGCGCTGCCGTTGCCGATGAAACGCGCAGCACTGTCCCGCAATTTTTGCAAAGCCGTCGCCCCACCTCCCGCAACCTTCGCAATGGCCCAAGCGTTGGCCAGTCGTCCGGTGCCTCGGAGGAAGCAAAACACCGGCAGCCCAAGAAATGGGCAGTCAATGATCTCATTTTGAGCACTTTGCATTTCCGGATGCTCGGCCAATATCGAGATTCCAGTAACCACAATCGAAGGAGTCGGGCGCAGCATGGAGGCCAAGCGCTTCGACCAAGGAGAAATCGCAATGATAAACAATGGTCTGAGTCAGGAATCTGCAAAGATCTACCAATTCCCCGTCGGAGGACGTGCCGCTCTCGGGGGACGCCGCTATGGCGAGACCCGCCTTCCCGATCAAGTCTCTGCTCCCGTGAACGAGACGATTTGCAGCGGAAGCTGGTATCACCAGGAGGCGATCGACGAAGCCAAGCCGAAATGGGATCGCTGATGCCCGCGTTTGGTTCGGTACCGCCCTGCTCTCGAGAAGCCCGGGCGGCAAGTTTGAAAAAGGGTCGAAACAACGGCGTTTCGACCCTTTTTGATTCCTGATTGACTCCTGGGACTCAGATCACCTGACAAGCGGTGACAGGCCGCTTGAGATGCTTGACCGTGGTCGCGCCCGTCTTGCCGATCTTCAGCGTGATGCCTGCGCCTGAATAGCGTGCGCCCGAGACCGTCAACCGCTTGGCGAGGGTGATGGGCTCGCCGTCGATCTGGAGGAAGGCGCGCTTGTCGTAGTCATAAAACCCAACGATGAACTGCGTACCATCGGCACAATGATAGGTCTGGAACGTCTGGGCGCTCACGGGCCGCGCCTGGAAGGTTCCGCCTGCCAGTACTGCGAAAGCTAAAATAATGGCCTTGTGCCGGTCCACGATCGCCCCCTGTAATAGACCTCAAGAAAAACCCGAAGGACGCCCGCTACGCGTGCCCGCGGGCAACATAGCCGAAGCTGATCCCATGTCAGACTCTCCTGCCCGCCATCTCAACCTGCAAGGCGCCAGCAATTTTCGCGACCTCGGCGGCTATCCTACCGCCGACGGACGCACCACGCGCTGGCGGCATCTCTTCCGCTCCAACCATCTCGGCCAGCTCACCGCCGCCGATATCGAGATCGTCCGCGCGCTCGGCGTGAGGAGCGCGTTCGATTTCCGTGGGCTCGAGGAGCGCGCAGCCGGCGCCTGTGTCGTGAACGAGATCACGGTACACTCGCTGCCGATCGAGCCGACCGTGGTGGCCGCGCTGCGCGCCGAGCTCGCCGGGGGCACGCTGACCGCGCCGGTTGCGCTGGAGATCATGCGCGAGTCCTATCGCAACTATGTCCGCCACAACACGCACAGCTTCCGTACGCTGTTCGGCCATCTGCTTGAAGACCGCGCTCCCCTCGTCATCCACTGCACCGCCGGCAAGGACCGCACCGGCTTTGCCAGCGCGCTGATCCTGCATGCGCTCGGCGTGGCGGACGACGTCATCGCAGAAGACTACCTGCTGACCAACCAGCTCTACCGGCGCGATATGTCGAGCACCTCCGAACTGCCCGCGGATGTGCTCGACGCGATCGGCAGCGTCGAGGCCTCCTATCTCGATGCCGGCTTCGAGGCCGTCCGCGCCGAATACGGCGACCTCGAAACCTACTTGCGCGACGGACTCAGGCTCGGCAGGGCAGAGCGGTCCGCGCTAAAGGCGCGCTATCTGCAATCGTGATCGGAACAGCCATCGTCTAGCTTGTTGCCGCGGCGGCCTTGATGATCGCTGACCTGAGGGCCAGCGACACCTGAAAGGTGCTCCAGTCGCTCTGGTGCAGCTTGTCTGGATCGGTCAGATCCACCAATTGCTCGAACGACACGCCGTTCTGCACATGCCAATGCCGCATCAACGCCCAGCGTTGAAACAGGTTGACCCCGGCACTATCGGCTGCGGCGCGGATCAGCCGCACCATCTTGTCCGAGAGCTCGGCACGGTCATCCCAAAGCATCTTCGTCACATATTGTGGATCGATCAGAAGAACCTCGAAACCGCGATCGCGCAACTGCGCCAGACCTTCCCCGATCTTTGCGGCAACCACCTCGACGTCGTAGAGGTCATTGTGAAACACCGCGTTCGTCCCGACTTGCCAGATAACCAGCGCCGGGCTGTCCCGGAAAATGTCCGCCTCGAAGCGCCGAAGCTCGTCGCTTGCCTCCTCTCCGCCCTTGCCGCGGTTGAGAACGTCAATCCGGATCTCCGGATGCGGGTCGGCATCCTTGTAGTGCTGTCGCAGATACATTTCGAGCCGGTAGGGATAGGGAACGACATCGCCTCGCCCTGCCGTCGAGGACGATCCCATCGTCACGATCCGCACCGGGCCCTTTCCGTCCAACGCCAGCCGGAGTTGCCTGAGCGGGTATTTCAGGTCGACGATCCCTGCGGGAAACTCGATGTTCGGCAAATTGTCAGACATGCCAAGAACCTTCCTTGCGATCCAAGGTTGCGATGATTCAGCCTTGAAGCGGCCGCCATTGCAAGTCCAATTCGTCTTGCGCAATAGTCGGCGCGAATTGGAACGACGGAGCATATCGTGCAGGGAAAAGTCATTGTCGTGACCGGAGCGCTCGGGGCGCTCGGCAAGGTGGTGGCCGAGACGGCGCAGTCGCGCGGCGCGCGCGTCGCCGGCATCGATCGCGCGCCCTCGCAGGTGCCGGCAACGCCTGACCGCATCGAGATCGGCGGCGTCGATCTCTCCGATGCGGCGCAGGCGAAGACAGCGGTCGAGGTGGCAGCAAAGCATTTCGGCCATCTGGACGCGCTGATCAACATCGCCGGCGGCTTCGCCTTCGAGACGGTTGGCGACGGCGACGTCACGACATGGCAGCGCATGTATGCGCTCAATGTGCTGACTGCGCTCAACACCTCGCGCGCGGCGCTGCCTCAACTCGCCGCATCGAAGGCCGGCCGCATCGTCAACGTCGGCGCGATGGGTGCGCTCCAGGCCGGCGGCGGCATGGGGCCTTACGCAGCGTCGAAGGCGGGTGTGCATCGCCTCACCGAGGCGCTGGCCAACGAATGGAAAGGCAAGGTGACCGTGAACGCGGTGCTGCCCTCGATCATCGACACCAAGGCCAACCGCGCGGACATGCCGAAGGCGGATTTCTCCAAATGGGTGACGCCGCAGGAGCTCACTGAGGTGATCCTGTTCCTCACCAGCGACGCCGCGAGCGGCATCACGGGTGCTCTGATCCCGGTGAGCGGGCGCGTTTAATCCGGCACCAAGAGCCGCAGATTGCCCTTGAAACGGATGCTCTGCTTGCCGGCGAGTGCGATGCCTTCGCCATAGGCGGTCGCATCGGTGTAGGTGCCGCTGAAGCCGATGGTCACGACCTTGCGCCCCCACACCGGGCGCTCATCGAACGAGGGCGAGTGCTCCTCGTTAGTCAGCTCACCCTTCCACTTGCCATCTGCCGAGGTGTAGGTGCCGTAGGCAAAGAAGAATGAATCGCCGCCGCGCATGGTGCCGTCGCGCAGGACCATGACGCCCTGATTGCCGCCCTGGACGCCATCCAGCATCTCGATCCGGATGTGATAGAGCCCATTCCTGATTGTCATCTTTTTCGAGCGCCCGACTGTCCCGCGCGCAGGATAGCCGCACCATCGGTTCCCGATCAAATGGCGCGGAGCGCCAAGTCCGATCCGGGCTAGACTGCCCGCAACTGATTCTCCGATCGGAACGCAAGACTCGGAAACTTTCTTTGGAAACCGCGCTTTATCTGCCCGTCAAACGCTTCCTCGAACAGCTCGGCTTCACCGTCAAGGGCGAGATCGGTGGCTGCGATCTCGTGGGCTTGAGTGCCGGCGATCCGCCGGTCGTGGTGATCGGCGAGCTCAAGCTCGCCTTCAACCTCGAGCTGATCCTCCAGGCGGTCGACCGCGCGCCGGCGGGCGACGAGATCTGGATCGCCGCAAAAATGTCGGTGCGCGGCAAGGGCCGCGAGAGCGATGCGCGCTATCGCAATCTCTGCCGCCGGCTCGGCTTCGGCATGCTTGGCGTAACCGACCGCGGCCAGGTCGAGGTGCTGGTGAAGCCGCCGACGGCGGCCCCGCGCCGGGAGCCGAAGACGCGCTCGCGCCTCGTTGCCGAGCACCAGCGCCGCCAGGGCGATCCCGTGCTCGGCGGCAGCACGCGCGCGCCGATCATGACGGCCTATCGGCAGCAGGCGCTGGCCTGCGCCTCGGTGCTCGCCGACGGACCGCGGCGCGTGCGCGAGCTGCGCGAACGCTGTCCCGATGCCGGCAAGATTCTCCTGCACAATGTCTATGGCTGGTTCGAACGCGCCGAGCGCGGAATCTACGGCCTGACGGAGGCCGGCCATGCGGCCCTGAAACGCTGGCCGCAGCAACGGGTTGAGGTCGATACCGGTGTCGCGTCACCGTCCTGACGGTCCGATCGATGCAAGGCGTGAATAGCTGAGATGCCACACCAGATTCATATTGCAATGCAACATAGGCGGCACTAGGTATCCCGGATCGAAACGAGGCCCCCATGAGCGCAGACTGGAATACCAAATATGGCACGCGGCGCGTCCGCCATGATCCGCCGACCCTGGACGAGGCGATTTTCGCCGCCGTCGGCATCACCGACGATCAGGACCAGCAGGCCGAGATCGCTGCTGCGCTGATGGGGATGCCTCTCGATGTTGTCCAGGCCGAGGTCAAGAAGCAGGCCCGCGCCAACACCCGCATTTCGGCGACCCGCGTGATCGCCGGCGAACAGGGCGCGCAGCGCTCGGTCGTGGTCGAACGCCGCGTCGTCCGACGCTTCGGCAACGACAAGCGCACCGGCACCTGAGCAGTTTTTTTGCTAATCCAAATACGAAAGCGGACCGGCTTTGCCGGTCCGCTTTTTGATTCTACGCGGCGTGATTTCTACGCCGCACGATTGCCGTACATGCTGGAAATGAGCTTCCAGCAGGTCGAGTTGAAGCTGAGAATGGCGTGGCCGGCCGTGAACGGCGCGGCCGCAAGATCGGCCAGCTCGGCCTCGGGCGTCTTGGCAAGATCGATCGTGCCGGTCGATTCGCCGTGGCGGAATTGCAGATGCGCGCCGAACTTCTTTGCAAGCCCTCGCATCGCGTGATTCTCGGCCCCCGTCGTGATGCGCAGGCGCTTGTAGCCCTTCCAGCGCGCCTCCGCGATCAGGCGGCGGAACAGCACGGTGCCGACGCCCTGGCGGCGCGCCGAGGCTTCCACGCTGAACGCGACTTCCGGCAACGAATCATCCTCCGGCGGATGCAGCTCAGCCGCACCACGGACCACGCCGTCGACGATATAGGCAACAATCACCGTGCCGTCCTCGGCGCAGCGGGCGGCGTAACGCTCGATGAAGCTGTCGTCGAGAAAGCCGTTGAATCGGTCATGCCGGCTTTCGGGATCGAGCCTTAGCAGGTGATCGCGCAGAAGCGGCAGTTCTTCCTGCTGGATCAGGGTCCGCACATAGCCCGGAGCGGTGCGGACGGTCTCTTCAAGTGCCACGTCAAAACTCCTCTTGGTGTCCCTCGAGGAGGCGTTCGAATCCCTAGGTCCCCCATATTGTGCATCGCAGCATGTTTTTCAAGGCTGGAACCTGCCCAAGTTAGCGGCATGGCAAACGACTAGTTCGTTAACAAAATCAAGGCTCCGTGGTCATACGAGGACCAGTTGGGTCTGGGTCACCACGGCGACGAGCTTGCCGTCCTCCGTCTCCAGCCGGGTGGTCCAGACCTGGGTCCGCCGGCCGCGGTGGACCGGGGTGGCGGTGGCGATCACCGTGGTTCCCTCCTTGGCGCCGCCAATGAAGTTGGTCTTGCTCTCCAGCGTGGTGGTACCCTTGGCGTCCTCCGGCAGATTGATCACGGTCGCGGCCGCCCCGACCGAATCGGCCAGTGCCATCAGGGCGCCTCCGTGAATGGTATGGTGGAGCGTGCAGAGATCGGGCCTGACCGTCATCCGCGCCACCACGCGATTCTTCTCGGCCTCGACGAATTCAACGCCCTTGAGCTCGGCGAACGGCATCTTCATCGCTTTAAGTTTCTCAAGCGGCGTCATCGGATTTCCTCCCAATTCGTTGTTGTCTCAACGTGAATGGTCTCGATCAGCAAAGCAATGACGTCCGAGGTAATAGCCCTGCTGACATCGGCATTTGCACATATGCTTCTCCATGCGCCACTTCCCGCCCCGCCGCATCGTCTGCCTGACCGAGGAAACGGTCGAAACGCTCTATCTGCTGGGCGAGCAGGATCGCATCGTCGGCGTCTCCGGTTATGCGGTGCGCCCGCCGCAAGTGCGTCGCGAGAAGCCGCGCGTGTCGGCGTTCATTTCGGCGGACATTCCAAAAATCCTGGCGCTGGAACCAGACCTCGTGCTGGCCTTCTCAGATCTACAGGCCAACATCGTCGCCGACCTCGTGCGTGCGGGCATTGCCGTCCACGTCTTCAACCAGCGCGATGTCGCCGGCATCTTGGCGACGATCCGCACGCTCGGCGCACTCGTCGGCGCGGGGGAGCGTGCGGAGGAACTCGCACAAGGCTTCGAACGGCGCCTCGCCGCGATCGCCGCAACGCCCCGCCCCCCAGCGCGGCCAAAAGTCTATTTCGAGGAATGGGATGATCCGCTGATCTCCGGCATCGGCTGGGTCTCCGAGCTGATCGAGATCTCCGGCGGCGAAGATATCTTTCCGGAGCTCCGGCATCGACAAGCCGCAAAGGATCGCATCGTCTCCGCGGATGCGGTGCGCGCGGCCGCCCCCGACGTCATCCTCGCCTCCTGGTGCGGCAAGAAGGTCGTTCCCGCCCGCATCCGTCAACGCGACGGCTGGAGCGAGATTCCGGCCGTGCGCGACGAGCGCATTATCGAGATCAAGTCGACGATCATTCTGCAACCGGGCCCTGCCGCGCTAACGGATGGGCTCGATGCAATCGTGAAGGCGTTGTGGGGCGAGCGTGAGTGAACGCCTGCAACGTCGTTGGCTCCCCTGTCAGACTCGTCATCCTGAGGCCCTGAGGCGCTCGCGTAGCGAGCCTCGAAGGATGAATGGCCGAGGCTGCAGCCGGGCCGTCGCCCTTCGAGGCTCGCTCCGCGGTGCTCCGCACCGCGGCTCGCACCTCAGGGTGACGGCGATAGAGTTAGGGACGCGGCTTCAACATCGTCATTGCGAGCGCAGCGAAGCAATCCAGAATCTTTCCGCGGCGGCAATCTGGATTGCTTCGCTGCGCTCGCAATGACGCCTGAGGCACGCTTCCCGGTTCACGTCACCGCGTTCACGACCTGATATTCCGACTGTCGCCACACCTCACCCGCGATCACCTCCTCGATCAGGTCGGCCGCCTTCAGCACCTCGGCTTCGCCGACATAAAGCGGTGTGATGCCGAAACGCATGATGTCCGGCGCACGGAAGTCGCCGATGACGCCGCGGGCGATCAGAGCCTGCATGACAGCATAGCCGCCTTCGAAGGCGAAGGAGACTTGCGAGCCGCGGCGCTCGTGCGCGCGCGGAGTGACGAGCTTGAGCTGCGGGCAGCGGCGTTCGATCTCGGCAATCAGCAAATCACCGAGCACGAGCGAGCGCGCACGCACCTCCGCGATGTCGACGCGGTCCCAGATATCGAGCGAAGCTTCGAGGGCCGCCATCGCCAGCACCGGCGGGGTGCCGACGCGCATGCGCTCGATCCCGCCGGCCGGCGCATAGCCGAGATCGAAGGCAAAAGGCTTTGCATGGCCCATCCAGCCGGACAGCGCCGCGCGCGCCCGGTCGGAGTGGTGCGGCGCGACGTAGAGGAAGGCTGGTGCGCCGGGGCCGGCGTTGAGATATTTGTAGGTGCAACCGGCAGCAAAATCGGCACGACAGCCTGCGAGATCGACCGGCAGCGCGCCGGCCGAATGCGCGAGGTCCCAGACGGTGACGACGCCGAGCGCATGCGCTTTCGCGGTCAGCTTCGCCATGTCGTGGCGGCGGCCGGTGCGGTAGTCGACCTCGGTGATGTAGAGGACCGCGACCTCCTCCGACAACGAAGCCTCGATCTCCTCTGGCGCCACCAGGCGCAATTGATGGCCGCGCCCGAGCGTCGCGATGAGGCCCTCTGCCATGTAGAGGTCCGTCGGAAAATTCCCGGTGTCGGACAGGACGATTTTGCGCGATACGTTCATGTCGAGCGCGGCGGCAAGCGCCTGGTAGACTTTGAGCGACAGCGTATCTCCGACCATTACTGAGCCGGCTTCGGCGCCGATCAGCCGCGCGATGCGATCGCCGACATGGCGCGGCTGGACATACCAGCCCGCAGTATTCCAGGCGCGGATCAGCTCGTTGCCCCACTCGGCCATTATGACGCGGTTGACGCGCTCGGCAACGCCGAGCGGCAACGCGCCCAGCGAATTGCCGTCGAGATAGATCACGCCGTCAGGCAGTTGGAACAAGGCCCTGGTGTCGTCATAGACGCGCAGCTTGGTCATAGGCATCTCTACAGAATCGTGCGGACGCGCCAGAGCTCGGGGAACAGCTCGACCTCCAGCATCCGCTTGAGATAACTGACGCCGCCGGTGCCGCCGGTGCCGCGCTTGAAGCCGATGACGCGCTCGACCGTCGTCACATGGTTGAAGCGCCAGCGCCGGAAATAGTCTTCGAAATCGACCAGCTTCTCCGCAAGCTCGTAGAGCGTCCAGTGCGTCTCGGGCGCCTCGTAGACACGGCGCCAGGCCTGAAGCACGCCTTCGTGAAGGCTGTGGGTCTCGCGAACGTCGCGCGACAATACCGCAGCCGGCATCTTGAGCCCGTGGCGGTCGGCGAGCCGCAGCACCTCATCATAGAGGCTCGGCGTCGCAAGCTCGGCTTCCAGGAGCTTCGTCACCTCGGGGTCATGCGCGTGCGGCTTCAGCATGGCGTGATTGCGGTTGCCGAGCAGATATTCAATCAGCCGGTACTGGCGCGACTGGAAACCCGAGGACTGGCCGAGCTTGGAGCGAAAGCGCGTGTACTCGCTCGGCGTCATGGTCCGCAGCACGTCCCAGGCGCCGTTCAACTGCTCGAAGATCCGTGATACCCGCGCCAGCATCTTCATTGCGGGTGCTACCTCGTCGCGCGCAATCGCGCGGCGCGCGGCGCTGAGTTCGTGGATCGCGAGCCGCATCCACAGCTCCGTGGTCTGATGCTGGATGATGAACAGCATCTCGTCATGCGCCTCCGACAGCGGATGCTGCGCGGTGAGGATCGCATCCAGCGCGAGATAATCGCCATAGGACATCCGCCGGGCGAAATCGGTCTCGGCGCCTTCGCTGGTGGGATCGTAATCGCTGGACGTCATGACAGGGCCCTTTCGATCATCCCTCTCGTAATTTCATTCGAGGCCGACCAGGCGCGCGGTGATCGGCGATGACGGATCCTTGAGTCCGTCGATAACAGTGAAATGGTTGAACCCGGGCTCGATCGTAAGGCGCGTCGGCACGTCGAAGCCGGTCCAGACATTCGCCATCAGCTCAGCCTGGCGGATGAACTCGGGGCGCTCGGCACCGCCGACCCAGGCGGTGACTACCGGCGCGTGGGAGCGCGGCAGATGCAGCGCGGCGCTCTCGAGCGCCGCCTCCTCCATGGTCATGCGCAGCGTCTCGTTCATCTTCGTCTTCAGCAGCGGCCGCAGGTCGTGCAGCCCGCTGATCGACAGCGTGGCGGCGATGCGATTGTAGACCGCGGGCTCGAGCCTGCTGTCGTCGCACAGCATCCGCGTGACGAGATGACCGCCGGCGGAGTGACCAGCAAGCCGAATCGGCCCTGCGACGAGCGCGGCCGCCTTGGCAATGGCTGCGGTGATTTCGGCAGTGATGTCGGAAATGCGTGCGACTGGCGTCAGCGTGTAGCTCGGCAGCGCGACGGTCCAGCCATGGTGCCGCGCGCCTTCGGCAAGATCGGTCCAGGCCGACTTGTCGAAGCGCATCCAGTAGCCGCCATGGACGAACACGACGAGGCCCTTGCTGTCGCCGTCGGGCAAGATCAGGTCGAAGCGCTGGCGCTCACCGGGGCCATAGGCAATATCGGCACGAAAGTCCTTCAGCCCTGCGCGATAACTTGCCGCCCGCTCCGCCCACAGCGCCGGCAGCTTGTCCGAGCCCGGCACATGGGCCGAGTTGGCATAGGCATCATCCCAATCGCGCATCGTCACTCCCTGACGGACTCGGCCTGCGGTCAGGGGCAGTCTGCCACCGGCGCGGCCGGCATCCTAGTCTTTATTTTAAGCTTAAAGCATCTGGTGACGCCCGTGTTTCGGGCAGCGGCACGACCTGATCCCAAAAGTCGTAGGGTGGGCAGAGCGACTTGTCCACCGTAGCCCGAAGGGCGAAGGCGGAAGCGTGCCCACCAGCCAGAGCGCGATCGGGAAAATGGGGGGAACGGCGCGAGAGCGCCTTTGCCCAGCCTACGAGGTTCGCAAACGAACGGCGTCTACGCCTTCTCCACCCCACACCACTCCGCGATGAACAGCGCCATGGCCTTGGTCGCCTTCTTCAGCGACGCCAGGTCGACATATTCATTGAAGCCGTGCATTTCGCCGCCGCTCGCGCCGAAGCAGAGGCTCGGGATGCCGTAGTTGAGGCCGTAGAATCGGGTATCCGTGAGCGCCGTAAAGACGAGGTCCTCCGCCGCGCCGCCATAGGCCTTGTCGAACGCCTTGGCGAAGGCGGCTTCCGGCGCGGCGGAGGCGGTCAGTTCATAGCCCTCCGACAGGAAGCCGGACCACTCGATCTCCGGCGGATTGTTGGCGAGGAAGCGGTGGCTGCGCGCGGCGGCGGCGACGCAAGCCGCAATCTCCTTCTGGTGATCGGCGATCGACCAGCCCGGCAGCACCGCGATGCGACAGTCGACGTCGCACCAGGCCGGCACGCTGGAGGCCCAGTCGCCACCCTTGATGATGCCGGGATTGAAGTTGATGGGATGGTTGAGCGTCTTGAAATGGCGATCGCTCTTCGCGCGCTCGTTCCACTCGATCTCGAGCTTCTGCAGCGCCTGGATCAAATGATACGCCGCCATGATCGCATTGGCGCCGGAGCCGGCGAACGCGACATGCGTCGGATGGCCCTTCACGCGCAGGCGAAACCAGATCACGCCGACCTGCGAGCGCACCATCTTGCCGCCGGTCGGCTCCGGAATGAAGCAGGCATCGGCGCGGTAGCCGCGCTGGAGCGTCGAGAGCGCGCCAACACCGGTGCTCTCCTCTTCGATCACCGACTGGAAATGGATCCGCGCTGTCGGCTTGAAGCCCGCAGCCTTGATCGCGTCCAGCGCATAGAGCGCGCCGATGGTGCCGGACTTCATGTCGCAGGCGCCGCGGCCGAACATCTTGCCGTCCTTGATGACCGGCGAGAACGGCGGGGTATCCCACAGTTCCAGCGGTCCCGCAGGCACCACGTCGCAGTGGCCCTGGAGGATCAGCGATTTGCCACCATTGGTCGCCGGACGGTATGTGCCGACCACCGTACGCGCCTTGGAGAAATCGTGCTCGATCGGCCCGAAGCCGCGCAGATCCTTCAGGTCGTCGACATTGATGGGCCAGTCGTCGACCTCGTAGCCGCGTGCGCGCAGGAGGTCGCCGATCATGTCCTGGCACGGCCCCTCAGCACCACGGGTCGAGGGGATCGCGACGAAATCGCGGGTGGTCGCAAGCTGGGCTTCGAAGCCGGCGTCGACGGCGTCAACAATCCTCTGCTGCGTTTCGGCAATCATCAGGCAACTCCAGGCATTCAGGTCATCCAGGGAGCGCGCAAGCTAGCCGATTTCAGCCGTTCGGGTACTCCACAAAATAAGCATCCCGCAATGCATCTTCGAGCAGTCGGCCTTCCGCATAGCCATTCAGTGTCGCCGGCCGCGTCACGCCGTCGAGCAGGCGCGGGCACGGCTCCGGTGCACCCAGCACGGTGCGCACCGGAATGCGCTCGGCATAGATCGGCAACGCGTAGTCCTCGTCATCATCGGCAACACCCTTGGCGCGGATCTTTGCCGAGGCCTCCTCGATCTCCATCGCGATGAAGGAGGTCGCCTTGATCTCCTGCGCGTTGCTCTGGCGCAGCCCCGCCGTGCGATCCGGGAAGAAACGATCGACCATCGCGACCAACGCGCGCGCTTTCTCCTCGGGATCGGTGACGAGATAGGCGGTACCGAACGCCATCACCGCGCGGTAGTCGGCGGAGTGATTGAAGCCGCAGCGCGCGAGCACCAGGCTGTCGAGATGGGCCACAGACAAGCAGACGCGCTCGCCCTTGGTCTGGTTACGCAGCATGCGGCTCGCGCTCGAGCCATGCCAGTACAACTTCGTCCCCTCGCGCCAGAAAAAGGTTGGCGTGCAATAGGGCTGACCGTCGATGACATAGGAGACGTGACAGAGCATCGAGGAATCCAGGATGCGATGAACCGTTTCGTGATCGTAGAAGCCGCGGTCGTGACGGCGTTTCACCTGGTTGCGCGCTGACGTCGGATAGGAATTTTGGCTCTCAGCTTGGCTCACGGCCGCTCCTGTCGGGCTTAGAGAAATTCCAGAACAGTTGTAGCGGCCGATTTGGTCTGCGATAGTTCCAATTCCATGCAAAAAATTCCGACCAATTCGACCCCCTCGCCGGCCAAGTCGGAGCTGCCGCTCGACCTCACCGGCCCGCACATCACGGCAGGCGCCTCCGCGGCGCACCGGCTGTACCAGGCGTTGTGCGAGATGATCGTCGACGGGCTGGTGAAGCCCGGCGAGCCGCTGCCGCCGTCGCGCACCCTGGCAAAGCAGACGGGTTTTCGACGCAATGCCGTCGTCACCGCCTATGAGCGCCTGATCGCCGACGGATTTGCGCAAGCGACCGTCGGCTCCGGCACTTTCGTCGCGACGCGGATCCCGGCGCGCGCGGCCGAGCCGAAAAAGCCGAAGGCCGTGGTCGAGGCGCCGCGCCAGGGCGCGTTCTCGCTCGGATGCACCCATATCGACGAGCGCGCGGTGCAGCGCTTCCGTGCCTTTGTCGGCCGGCGCATGCGCGCCTTCGGCACTGAGCATCTCCATTATGGCGATCCGCGCGGCAGCCGCGAGCTGCGCGCCGCGATCGCCGATCACCTGCTGTCGGCGCGGGGCCTGCGCTGTGATCCCGACCAGATCATGCTGACGTCGGGCACGCTGCACGCGCTGCGCATCGTGCTCAGCGCGATCCTCAAGGCGGGCGATCAGGTCTGGTGCGAGGATCCCGGCTATCCCGCCGCCCGCAAGACGATTGCTCATTGCGGCTATCGTGCGGTGTCGGTCCCGGTTGACGAGCACGGTCTGCGTATCGCGCGGGGACGTGCCGCGGCGCCGTCGGCGCGCGCCGCCTATGCAACGCCGTCGCATCAGTTTCCGCTGGGCGTGCAGATGTCGATGCCGCGGCGGCTTGAACTGCTGGACTGGGCGAAGGCGGCCGGAGCCTTCGTGCTCGAGGACGATTATGACAGCGAGTTCCGCTATGACGGCGCGCCGCTGATGTCGCTTGCCGGCATCGATCATCTCCAGCGCGTGATCTACATGGGCACCTTCGCCAAGACCCTGTTTCCGGGCTTGCGCATCGGCTATTGCGCCCTGCCCGAGCGCCTCATCGCTGACGTGACCGCGGCACGCGCCGCGCTCGACCGCTTTCCCGGCACGCTGATGGAAGGCGCGGTGGCGGACATGCTCAATTCCGGCGCCTTCGCCGCCAACCTGAAGCGGGTGCGAAAACTTTATCGCGAGGCGCGCGATGCACTGGCTGCGACGCTTGAAGCCGCATCCGACGGCACGTTGTCCGTGCCCGTGCCGTCACAGGGTCTGCATCTTGTCGCCCGGTTTGATCCATCGGTCGATCTTTCGGTTGCCGCCGAGGCGAAGCAGGCGGCCGGCGCGGAGGGCTGGCTGCTGGCCGACACCTATTGGCGCGCGCGTCGCCTGCCCGGTTTCGTGCTGGGATTTTCGGGGCACGCGGTTCCGCAGCTCGTGGCATCCGCCGAGCGGCTCGCGCGGGAATCGCGCGCCGCCTTGCGCGCGAAGAGCAAATCGGCCCGCCGGGCGTGACGAAGGTTCACTATCAGAATCGCGCGCCGCTCCCTAGATTGCAGCATCGATGCCGGGACCTCTCATCATGCTGCTGCGCCACGCGACTTGCCTCTCACTCCTGATTTTGATCGGGCTCGCCACGACGGCGCGCGCAGGCACCGTCGGACGTGAACAGGACATCGTCGATCTCAAGCTCGGTCAGCGCGTGCTGGTGGATGATGGAACGTGCCCCGCCGGACAGGTCAAGGAAGTGCGCGGCGCGAAGATGACGGACAAGGGCGTCTCCCGGACGAGTGCCTGCGTGCCGCGGTTCGGTCCGAAATCGAAATGACGGGCCAGAACATGATCCGGATCCGAAGGGCCGCGTTAGCGCAAAGTGTGCAGCGGTTTTCCCTCGCGACAAACGCTGTACGCCTTTGCGCGGAGATCATTCGCAAATAAAATCCTAAGTTACTTCGCCGGGTCGAACATACACTGCAGGGTCGGCTTCGCGATCTTGGTGAAGGTCGGGCCGATCTCGCTCTGCTTGGATGCCGGCACCCAATCGGTCTCGATTGTCGGAACGCCGGTCTCGCTGATGCCACGCAAGAGCGCCTCGCGCAGGTCGCGGTCCTCGACGACGGCAGCGGCATGATCATGCAGGCAGCCGCAGACTTCCTCGGGATGCTCCCAGCGCCCGAGCATGCGCGGCGCGCATTGGCGCACGAACTCGCTGCGAGGATCCGGCAATCTGTTGGGAGAGCGCACCTGCGCCTGGGCAGAGTTGATCGTTACGAGAGATATGAACGCCGCGGCGCAGAGACGAAAAAGCATGATGGTCTTGCCGGCTGAGTTCTTGTCTTAACGATCAGAAGCGCGCCGCCAACACGATCGGCTGCGGCGCCGGGGTAATTTGCGAGCCGCTGTACTCGAAGGTGCCGACGCCCGGTAGACTGCCATCGGCCGAACCTGCGACGGAGGAGCCCGCGAGGACGAGGCCGAAAGCGAGGATGAAGCTGAGCGTGCGCATTGACTGTCTCCAGGGTCTGTTCGGCCGGCCGGTGCGCCGTTGTGGTTGCGAAGCTGATAACCATGCGTCGTTTCGTCCGTGATGCGCCAAAAGCGCAAAATGGTTTCATGTTGGTGAGAATTGTTTCGTCGGACGCGACGCGACGAAACAATTCTCCGAAAATGCCAATCATTTCAGACGGCTCTTGCCGCGGCTTAAACCCGCCAAGCAGCGGTTAGGCGGGTTCCGGAACCCGCTGCTCGGGTGGCGCGGTCATGTGCCCGACGCCCGCGCTTCACATGCATTTTACGTTTTTCTGCTGAAGAGAAGCGCAAACGAAGGCTGGTCCCGCCGAACCGGGGGCGTGTCGGCGGCGACTCACAAGCTTTCGAAACCGAAAAGCCCGGATCAGCCAACCGGGCGTTCACGTGAGGGATGGCCATCATGATGGCGACAGATCGCGCAACGACGCGCGACGCGGACCAATGGACGGACCGCGCCAATGAACGATTCAATCGCAGCCGCGCCGCCTCGTCCGGCGCCATGGCGCAGCAATCCAACCGCGGCTACGAGGCCGCGCCGCAGATGTTCGTGCGGCTGACCGGCTCCCACCTCGTCAAGCCGCGCACGCCGCGTCAGGACTGAGGCGCCATCACTGGGTGAAGAAGTCGCCGCACTTCTCGATATTCGTATCCGCGGCACCCCACGGCATGATCGGCACGGTCGAGGTCGAGTTCTTCGGTGAGCCCTCGATCAGCTTGTCGGAATAGACCATGTAGACCAGCACGTTGCGCTTGGCGTCGCAGCCGCGCACGATCTGCATCTTCTTGAAGAACAGCGAGCGGCGCCTGCGAAACATGTCGTCGCCCTGTTCGAGCTTGTTTTTGAATTTGATTGGGCCGACTTGGCGGCAGGCGAGCGAGATGTCCGACACCTCCTCGGCCAGCCCCAGCCATCCCTTGAATCCCCCCTTCTCCGGTATCGTGAAATGGCAGGCCACGCCGTCCACCTCGGGATCGTCGATCCCGTAGGTCGCCAGCTTGTCGTTCGGGCTGACCCATTTGAAGACGGTGGAGCGGCGGAAGATCAGATCCGGTTCGTCGGCAGCTAGGGCGGAGGTCGTCGGCAGGGCAAGCAGCAGGAGGAATAAAGCGAAGTCTTTCAAGCGGATGCCGGAAAGACTGGGGAAACGGGATGACATGAAGTTCTCCGGTAACAAGCCCCGGCAATGTAGGCATGCGGATGCCGATCAGGAAGGCGACCCGCGGCCCGGCGGGGCCCCGTTTACCGCTCTGTGAGGCTTTTTTGCTACGGCCTGGACAAAAGTAACAGACCGCAGAACCGCCATGGTGGTGAACGCATATACCCTCTGCGAGACTAACGACTGATTTGCATTGTGGATTCGACGATGAATAGCGTGAAGGGGTCCAGTTCGTTCGCCGCGCCGGCGCGGTTCTGGCAGGTCGCCATTTTGACGGCGGCAGGTGCGCTCGGCACGACGAGCCAGGCGGACGCCGCGTTTTATTATTGGACGGATTATTCCGACGGCTCCTATTTCGCCCGCCAGCAGCGGTATCCGGAAGTGTCACGGCATAAGCCGCAGAAGCGCGGCGCCGCCAGCAAGAAGGATATCGTCGTCGAGAAGGAAGCGGGCGCGAAGCCGCAAGGACCGCTCGTCATCGTCGTCTCGATCGACCGGCAGAAAGTGTCGATCTACGACTCCAAGGGGGTGTTCGCGGAATCCCCGGTGTCGAGCGGCATGAAGGGCCATTCGACGCCGATGGGTGTGTTCAGCGTCATCCAGAAGCAAAGATTCCACCGTTCCAACATCTACAGCGGCGCGCCGATGCCGTACATGCAGCGGATCACATGGTCCGGCATCGCCTTGCATGCCGGCGTGCTGCCCGGCTATCCGGCCTCGCACGGCTGCATCCGCATGCCGATGGCGTTTGCGGTGAAGATGTGGAATTGGACCAAGATGGGCGCGCGCGTGATCGTCGTGCCGGGCCAGATGATGCCGCAAAGCTTCTCGCACCCGCTGCTCGCCTCCGTGCGCGTGCCGCCGCAGCCCGCGGCGAGCCTCGAG
>NZ_LUUB01000050.1:0-14114 GCF_001641635.1 Bradyrhizobium centrolobii | reverse complement strand
GAGCCGCAGACCAATGTCGGCGACAAGGCGGACAAGGGCGCTGCCGACAAGGCTGCCGATACGACCGTCGGAGAATCGAAGCCGGCCGAGACCAAGACCGCCAGCGCGCAGTCCGTGCTCGACCTGCGCTCGACGGTTGGTCACACCGTGATGTCCGACGCGCCGTCGCGCGACGACGTCACGGCAGCCACCGACAAGACCGAGGCCCAGACTGCCGAGGCGCCGGAGCCGGCGAAGCCGCAGTCCGAGGCGCCCGCCACGACGGCGAACGCTGAGGCAAAGCCCGCTGCAGCCACGGCAGCGTCGAAGGCCGCTGCCACGGCCGGCGAAAAACCTGCCGAGAAGGTGGAGGCTGCGAAGACCGAGCCGGCCAAGACCGAAGCGGCCGAGACCGCGAAGAAGCCCGACGCTGCGGCGACAGCCGCATCGCCTGCGCAGGATGCTTCGCCTGACGCTAAGAAGGATCAGAGCCGCGTCGCCGATCCCGCGCCCGCCGCAAAGCCGGAAGCGCCGAAGCGCGCCGGCCAGATCGCCGTGTTCATCAGCCGCAAGGATTCCAAAGTCTACGTGCGGCAGAATTTTTCGCCGCTGTTCGAGATGCCGGTGACGATCGCGGCAAGCGACCGGCCGCTCGGCACGCATGTCTTCACCGCCGAAGTCGACAAGACCGATGCCAATGCGCTGCGTTGGTCGGTGATATCGCTGCCGGTGTCGGTCAGGTCCGCCGAGCGCGAAGATAACGGCCGCATGATGCGCCGTCAGCGCATGGCCGCCGCCGTGATCCCGGTCGCGGCAAAACCCGTGGTAACGCCGGACACCCCCGCCGAGGCGCTCGACCGTATCTCGATTCCGGCCGACACGATGGCGAAGATCAACGAGATGCTGACCACCGGCAGCTCGATCATCGTCTCCGACCAGGGCATCAATCAGGGCGAGACCGGCGAAGGCACCGATTTCATTGTCCGCCTGCGCTAGGCCGCACAATTGCTTCACCTCCCCAGCAAGCGGGAGAGGGAGCGCAGCGCCGCTGTGGCGCGCGTAACGCGATGGTGAGCGTCGGTCCACCCGTCAGTGAACTATGATGAACTCGTGGATCACGTCGGGGGACGCCGCCATGCTGAACCGCAGGACCATGCTCATCGCGGCGCTTGCCACGGCCGGACCGGCGACCCGCGCATTGGCGGATAGCGGCATGAGCCGCATCTCGGCCTATGCCTTCTCTTTCCCCGCGCTCTCCGGCGACGACATCCGCCTTGCCGCCTTCACCGGCCGGCCGCTGATGGTGGTCAACACCGCCTCACAGTGCGGCTACACCCCGCAATATGCTGGACTGCAGGAGCTCTGGAACGAGTTTCGCGAGCGCGGGCTCACCATCATCGGCGTGCCCTCCAACGATTTCGGCGGCCAGGAGCCCGGCGGCGCAAGCGAGATTTCAGAGACCGCGCACCACCAATACGGCGTTACCTTCCCGATCGCGGCCAAGGCCGTCGTGGTCGGTCCGAAGGCGCATCCCTTCTACAAATGGGCGGCCGAAGCTCGGCCGAAGGAGGTTCCACGCTGGAACTTCCATAAATACCTGATCGGCCGCGACGGCTATATCGCAGAGGTGTTTCCGTCCGCGGTCGAGCCGACCGATACGCGGATCAAGACCGCTGTCGCCAGGGCGCTGGCCGATAGTTGACGCGCCCATGCTCAAGACGGCTGGGCACAATTGTGGCGAAGCGCCAAACAGCCGTTGCAATGGCGATGGCCCACCATCTAGGCTACGATCATAAGGGGCAGGATGGGTTTTTGCCGGAGGCGAAAAGCCACGGTGGAACAACGGGATCAATCTCTCGAGGACAACACCATGCGTGTGGCGGCAGGACTGATTTTAGCAAGCGCGATGTCTGTTGCGATGGCGGGGACAGCATGGTCGCAGACCCCGGCGGCAAAGCCCGCAGCAGCGACGCAAGCCGCACCGGCTGCAGCAGCGCCGGCGGCCGCTCCCGCGGCAGCCGCACCTGCGCAGCCCGCCTTCGTCAATCCGCCCGCGCCGAAACAGGCGCAGCAGCCGGCGCGCGCCGCATGCAACAATCCGGATGCGCTCGGCGTCGCGCGCACCGTCGAGATCGACACCACCGGCGGTCCCGGCTTCGGCTTCGAGCACTTCAAGGAGCTCGACTTCCTGCGCGACCACGAGGTGGTCCTGACCTTCGACGACGGCCCCTGGCCGCACAACACGCCCGCGGTGCTGAAGGCGCTTGCCGATCAGTGCACGACCGGCATCTTCTTCCCGATCGGCAAGCACTCGACCTACGAGCCGGAGATCCTGAAGCAGGTCTACGCCGCAGGTCACACCATCGGCGCGCACACCTGGTCGCACGCCAATCTCAACAACAAGAAGCTCACCGAGCAGCAGAGGAAGGACGAGATCGAGAAGGGCTTCAGCGCTGTGAAATGGGCGCTCGGCGGCATCTCGCCCTCCCCGTTCTTCCGCTTCCCTGCGCTCCAGCACCCGCCGGAGATGGTCACCTATCTCGGCAACCGCAACATCGCGATCTTCTCCTGCGATCTCGACTCCTTCGACTTCAAGGCCTCCAAGCCCGAGAAGGTGATCGACACCGTGATGAAGAAGCTGGACAAGCTCGGCAAGGGCATCATCCTGTTGCACGACTTCCAGAAGCACACGGCGGAAGCCCTGCCCGAGCTGTTGAACCGCCTGAAGGCCGGCGGCTTCAAGGTGGTGGCGATGCGCGCGAAGGCGCCGGTCTCGACGCTGCCCGAATACGACCAGGAGCTGCTCAAGGACGTCAAGCTGCCGACGGTGAGCCAGCGCCCGGTCAATTCGGTGGTGACGACCGTCTCCGAATAGCCGTCACCATTGTCTTTCCGTTTCGAAGGCTATGTCATCGTCTCCGCGGACGGCATGCTTGCCGACGCCGATCGTGTCATGCCCGGCAGCCTGAAATTCGAGGGCGACAAGCTGTTCTTCGAGCAGGCGCTCGACCGCGCCGCGCTGATCGTGCACGGCCGGCACTCGCATGAGGGACAGCCGAATTCGCCCAAGCGCAAGCGGCTGATCCTCACCCGCAAGGTCAAGCCCCTGACCGTCGATCCGGAGATGCCGAACGCGACGCTGTGGAATCCGGAGCACGCGAGCTTCGCGGAAGCCTGCGCCTTCGCCGACGTCGCCTCCGGCACCGTCGCGATCATCGGCGGTCCCGTCGTGTTCGACCTGTTCATGGACCGCTACGACACGTTCTGGCTGTCGGAAGCGCCGCGCGTGCGGCTGGCCGGCGGCGAAGGCTGTTTCGTCGGCGTGCCCGAGCGGACGCCACACGAGGTGCTGGCCGCGCATGGGATGAAGCCCGGCGCACCGTTCGTGCTCGATGCCGCGCATGGGGTCACCGTAACGCCCTGGCGTAGGGTGGGTTAGCGTCAGCGTAACCCAGCTCTTCCCTCGCGGCGACAAAGCCGGTGGGTTACGCTTCGCTAACGGAGCTGCCCTAGACGTCGCCGTAGGCCGCCTCGACCGGGCGCGTGGCGCGGCCGTAACCGATGATCATGAACAGTGCGCCGATGATCGACAGGTTCTTCAGCGCGTCGACCAGCATCTTGGCGTTGTCGGGCGGCGTCTGGTTCCAGAAATCGTAGAACAGCAAGGTCGCCACCGCGACGTAGATGATCAGCAGCATCGCGAAGAAGCGCGCGCCGAAGTTCAGCGCAATCATCAGTCCGGCGATGATCTCGAGCGCACCGACCGCGATCGCCAGCAGCTGCGGCGTGGTCATCGCGGTCGCCGTCTCGACCTGTTTTGCGTAGGGCGCGATCACATCAGGCACCACGACCTTGGTGGCGATGAAATCGGCGGTCGCCTGGATGGCGAACAGTTTTGTCGCGCCCGTGTAGATGAACAGCACGGCGAACAGGATCCGCCCGAAAGTCACGAACGCTGGCATGGTCGGCCTCTTGGCGAGCTCTAGAGCAGGGAACGCTTGAGGAGATTATGAAGAGTCCGCCTGAGCTTTTCAAACGGGGAAATCGCCAACTGTTTTGAAAAGATTGAGCTGCCGAGCACCTCGCCTGTGCTCCCTCTCCCCGTTTCTTACGGGGCCAAGACGAGCTTCGCTCGCTCTGAGAGGGTTGGGGTGAGGGGCCGCCTCCGCGATCACGGTGACAGTCGGAATCGCGGAAACTCCCCCTCACCCGAATTCGAGCGGAGCTCGAATTCGACCTCTTCCCGCAAGCGGGGCGAGGCGAAGAACCGACATTGCGCCCTACGTAAACAAGCTCGGCTGCTGCCGCGCCGCCCGCTCCTGCGCCTCCACCACGGCGACCGCGGTCATGTTGAGGATGCCGCGCGCGGTAACCGAGGGGGTCAGGATGTGGGCCGGGCGCGCCGGGCCGACCAGGATCGGTCCGACGGGGAGCGCGTCGGCGAGCGACTTGATCATCTGGTAGGCGACGTTGGCGGTGTCGAGGCTCGGCATGATCATGATGTTGGCTTCGCCCTCGAGCTTGGAGTGCGGCAGCACCATCCGGCGCGCCGCGGCGGAGAGCGCGGTGTCGCCCTGCATCTCGCCGTCGGCTTCGATCTCCGGATGCTTATCCTTCAGCAGCTGGGTCGCGCGGCGCATCTTGCGCGAGGACTCGGTGTCGTAGCTGCCGAAATCGGAATGCGACACGAAGGCGATCTTCGGCTTGATGTTGAAGCGCTGGACGTGGACCGCCGCGAGCGAAGCGATCTCGGCAAGCTCCTCCGCGCTCGGATTGGGCCTTACCTGGGTGTCGGCGATGAAGAAGGCGCCCTTGCTGGTGATCAGCAGCGCCAGCGCCGCATAGTCGCTGATCCCGGGCGCGAACCCGATGATCTCACGGACATGGCGCAAATGGTGCATGTAGCGGCCCTCGACGCCGCAGAGCATGGCGTCCGCCTCCCCGCGCGTCACCGCGAGAGCCGCGATCACCGTGTTGTTGGTGCGGACCACCGTGCGCGCGGCATCCGGCGTCACGCCGCGGCGGCCGGCGACCTCGACATAGGACTGCACGTAAGAGCGGTAGCGCGGATCGTCCTCGGGGTTGACGAGATCGAAATCCTTGCCCGCCTTGATCGACAGGCCGAAGCGCTTGATCCGCGCCTCCACCACCGAGGGACGGCCGACCAGGATCGGCCGCGCCAGCTTCTCCTCCAGCACGACTTGCGTGGCGCGCAGCACGCGCTCGTCCTCGCCTTCGGCGTAGATCACGCGGACCGGCTGGGTCTTGGCCTTCGCGAACATCGGCTTCATGACGAGACCGGAGCGGAAAGCGAAGCGCTCGAGCAGTGCGGTGTATTCGTCGAAATTGGTGATCGGCCGCGTCGCGACGCCGGACTCCATTGCCGCCTTCGCCACGGCCGGCGCGATGCGCAGGATCAGCCGCGGATCGAACGGGCTCGGGATCAGCGAGCCCGGGCCGAACCCTTGCGTCTCGCCGGTATCAAAGCCCCGCGCCACCGCATCCGACGGCGCCTCGCGCGCGAGCTGCGCGATGGCCTCGACCGCGGCGTGCTTCATCTCCTCGTTGATCGCTGTGGCGCCGACGTCGAGCGCGCCGCGGAAGATGAAGGGAAAGCACAGGACGTTGTTGACCTGGTTCGGATAGTCGGATCGCCCGGTGCAGATCATGGCGTCGGGACGGGCCTTGCGCGCATCCTCCGGCATGATCTCCGGCACGGGATTGGCGAGCGCCATGATCAACGGCTGGTCGGCCATCGCCTTGGCCATCTCCGGCTTGAGCACGTTCGGTGCCGAGAGACCAATGAAGATGTCGGCGCCGGCGATCACGTCGGCGAGCGTGCGCTTGTCGGTCTTCTGCGCATAGACCGCCTTCCAGCGGTCCATCGAGGTGTTGCGGCCCTCATGCACGAGCCCATCGATGTCGCAGACCCAGATGTTCTTGCGCTGCGCGCCCATCGACACCAGCAGATTGAGCGTCGCGATCGCCGCCGCCCCTGCCCCCGATGCCACGATCTTGACGTCGGACAGCTTCTTGCCGTTCAGCCGCAGGCCGTTGGTGATGGCGGCCGCGACGATGATCGCGGTGCCGTGCTGGTCGTCATGGAAGACCGGGATCTTCATGCGTTCCTTCAGCCGCGCCTCGATCTCGAAGCACTCCGGTCCGCGGATGTCCTCCAGATTGATGCCGCCGAAGGTCGGCTCGAGCGCCGCAACGGTCTCGACCACGCGGTCGATGGTGTCGGCGGCGATCTCGATGTCGAAGACATCGATGCCGGCAAACTTCTTGAACAGGACCGCCTTGCCCTCCATCACCGGCTTCGAGGCCAACGGGCCGATATTGCCGAGGCCCAGCACCGCGGTGCCGTTCGAGACCACGGCGACCAGGTTGGCGCGGGTCGTCAGCGAGGCCGCTTCCGCCGGGTTCTTGGCGATCTCGGTACAGGCGGCGGCAACGCCCGGAGAATAGGCAAGCGCGAGATCGCGCTGGTTGGCGAGCGGCTTGCTCGCCTGGATCTCGAGCTTTCCCGGGCGCGGCAGACGGTGATAGGCCAGTGCCGCCGAATGGAGATCTTCAGAATAGGACGACATGCGGTGTCTCGCCTCGCGTTACCGGCCTCAAACTACATTGTTCTGACCGGCCCGCCGCGGGGGACGGTATTCCGGGTCATGGAAACGGGATGAAGCACGGCGAACGCCTCGGTGGCAACATCCGATTGCAACCCCATCAACAGGGCGCGCAGTCAAATATTTGAAAACCATAGCTTTCCCTGGACCGGCGTGCGCTTTGCGAATATGGCAGGTTGCGCGGTGCAAAATGAGCAACTGGAGCTGAGGAATGAAGCGAATCCTGATCGGCCTGATCGCGGCAGCAATTCTTGCAGCAGGCGGATGGTTCGGCTTCAACCTCTACGCAAAACATCGCGCCACCGCCGAGATCGAGGCTGCCTTCGACCGGATCCGGGCCGGCGGCGGCAAGGCGAGCCACGGCAAGGTGGCATTTGACGTGGCGAGCCGGACGCTGACGATCGAGGACATCGCGGTCGCTCCCGGCGACCAGCCACAGGCGCAGATCAAGATCGCCGGCATTAAGGGCACGGGCGTTCGCCTGATCGACGAGACGCGCTTTTCGGCAGACAGTATTGACATCACGGGTTTCGAAGTCGCGCTGGACCAGGTCGGCCCGGCGAAGCTGAAAGCCTCATACAAGGTGCCGCAGCTGACGATGCGCGACTACGCTGGTCCCGTACACGCCGAGAACGCGCCGGCGGGTGGCTCCCTGATCGACATGTACCGCTTTGTGCTCGATCAGTACGCACGTGTCACGGCATCGTCACTCACGGCCTCGACGCTGACGATAACCTTCGATGCTGGCGGCAGCGCCGCCGGCAGCGGCGAGATCTCCTACTCCGGGCTGGCGGTCCAGAATTTAAAGCATGGCAAGGTCGATGCAATAAAGGCGGACCGCGCCGTCTTCACGATCGACGTGCCGCAGCCGCGCAGGCCCGACAAGCTGACCGGCGATCTTTCCAACATGATCGTCAATGATTTCGATGCGACCGCTATCGCTGCAGCGCTCGATCCGCAGGGGACCAACGACGATAGCTATCACCGCGTCTACCGGCAAATCTCGGCCGGCCCCTATGTGCTCAAGTCGGCCCAGGGCATGCGATTGGACATCGATGCGATCACCTTCGACGACATCGCGGTCCAGCCATCAAAATTCCGGCCGGCCGAGATTCTGGCACTCATGCCGGCGGATCGGTCTGTTCCTCCAACACCGGCGCAATCGCGCGAGATGATGGAGAAGCTCGCCGGTTTCTATGAAGGCCTTCGCCTCGGCAAGATCGAGCTCGGAAAGACGGCGATGGGAACGCCGCAGGGAACAGCCAGGATCAAAACTATCAGGTACCAACAAGGCGAACTCGCGGTCGAAGGAGTCGACGCGCCGTCCCCGCAGGGGCAGTTCAAGATGGAACGCTTCGCCCTCAAGTCCTTCAGTGCGGCGAATCTGATGCGTTGGGCGGCAGGCCTCACCAACCCCGGACGAGCGCCCTCGCCGGATCAGATGCTTGGCCTGTTCCGGGTGCTCGAAGGCGCCGAGATCAAGGGTGTGGTCTCGCCCTACAAGAACACACGGCAACTCGTCACCATCGATACGATCCGCCTGAACTGGGGCCAGTTGGTCGGACCGATCCCGAGCAAGGCCAATCTGGTCGTGAAGATGGTTGTCCCCACCGATCCGGGCACCCCGACACAAATGCCGCTGACCATGGCCGGCATCGACAAGCTCGCGATCGATCTCGATCTCGGCGCCGCCTGGATGGAATCCTCAAGCAGTTTCGCGCTCGCGCCGGCCACCATCGATCTCGGCAACCTCGCCAAGGCACAGGCCCGCGTCGCGCTCGCCAATGTGCCGCGCGACGTGTTCACATCCGATCCAGCGAAGGCCATGAGTGAGGCAGGACAGATCGATACCGGCACAATCGAGTTCAGCCTGCGCGACAATGGCGCCGTCGATCTCGTCGTCGGGCAGTTCGCGCGCATGCAGAATGTCGGCCGCGACGCCGCGCGCAAGGCGATCATCGACAGTATCAAGGCACAGCGCGAACGAGTCGTTGCCGCCAGTCCGGATGCAGGCGCGGCGGTGGATGCGATCGCGAGCTTCGTCGAGACGCCCGGCCAGACGCTCGCCCTCAAGCTGACGCCGCTCGGCAAGGTGCCGATGGTTCAGCTCATGGGTCTTCTGAACACCGCGCCGATCGTCGCGCTGGCGCAATTCCGGATCGAGGCCTCGACGGGGCTTTAGGCCACGACGGCGGCGCGCTCCCTCGCCCCGTTCTTACGGGGCCGAGACGAGCTTCGCTCGCTCTGCGAGGGTTGGGGTGAGAGGCCGCCTCCGCGAAGACGATGTCAGAGAGAGACTCGCTGCCCTCCTCATCGTCATTGCGAGCGCACCGAAGCAATCCAGAATCTTTCCGCGGCGGGACTCTGGATTGCTTCGCTGCGCTCGCAATGACGATGAGGATAAAGACACGCTTCAAGTCTACCGGGGGAGCGCGCGGAAACTCCCCCTCACCCGCATCGCATCGTCGATGCGATGCGGCCTCTCCCCGCACGCGGGGAGAGGCGAAGCAAGATCACTTCTGCGGCAGGTTGACCCGGATGTGCAGCTCGCGGAGCTGCTTGGTCGTGGCTTCCGAGGGCGCGCCCATCAGTAGGTCCATCGCCTGCTGGTTCATCGGGAACAGCGAGATCTCGCGCAGGTTCGTGGTGCCGCAGAGCAGCATGACGATGCGGTCGACACCCGCGGCCATGCCGCCATGCGGCGGCGCGCCGTACTGGAAGGCGCGGTACATGCCGCCGAAGCGGTCGACCACTTCCTGCTCGCCATAGCCGGCGATCTCGAACGCCTTCACCATCGCTTCCGGCACGTGGTTGCGGATACCGCCCGAGGCGATCTCATAGCCGTTGCAGGTGATGTCGTACTGGAACGCCTTGATGGTCAGCGGATCCTGGCCCTTCAGCGCGTCGAGGCCGCCCTGCGGCATCGAGAACGGGTTGTGCGAGAAGTCGACCTTCTTGTCGTCCTCGTTGTACTCGTACATCGGGAAGTCGACGATCCAGGCGAGCTCGAACCGCTCCTTGTCGGTGAGGTTCAATTCCTCGCCAACCTTGTTGCGGGCAAGGCCCGAGAACTTCCAGAACTTGTCGGGATCGCCGGCGACGAAGAAGGCGGCATCGCCCTCCTTCACGCCGAGCTGCGCGCGGATCGCGGCGGTGCGCTCTGGTCCAATGTTGTTCGCCAAAGGACCGGCGCCCTCGCCGCCCTCGCGCCACATGATGTAGCCGAGGCCGGGCTGGCCCTCGCCCTGCGCCCAGGAGTTCATGCGGTCACAGAAGGCGCGTGAGCCGCCGCCCGGCGCCGGAATCGCCCAGACCTGGTTCTTGGGATCCTCGAGCATGCGCGCGAACACCTTGAAGCCGGAGCCGCGGAAGTGCTCGGAGACGTCCTGCATCTCGATGGGGTTGCGCAGATCCGGCTTGTCGCTGCCGTATTTGCGCAAGGCTTCGGCGAACGGAATCCGGCGCCAGCCTTTCGTCACCGGCTTACCCTTCGCAAACTCCTCGAACACGCCGGTGATCACCGGCTCCATCGCAGCAAAAACATCCTCTTGCGTGACGAAGCTCATCTCGACGTCGAGCTGGTAGAACTCTCCCGGCAGACGGTCGGCGCGCGGGTCCTCGTCGCGGAAACAGGGCGCGATCTGGAAGTAGCGGTCGAAGCCCGACATCATCAGCAGCTGCTTGTACTGCTGCGGCGCCTGCGGCAGCGCGTAGAACTTGCCGGGGTGGATGCGCGACGGCACCAGGAAGTCGCGCGCGCCTTCCGGCGAGGACGCGGTCAGGATCGGGGTGTTGAACTCGAAGAAGCCCTGATCCTTCATGCGCCTGCGCATGGAATCGATGATCGCGACGCGCGTCATGATGTTCTGGTGCAGCTTCTCGCGACGCAGGTCGAGGAAACGGTACTTGAGCCGGATGTCCTCAGGATATTCCTGGTCGCCGAACACCGGCAGCGGAAGGTCGCCGGCCGGGCCCAGCACCTCAATCTCGCTGACATAGACCTCGACCTTGCCGGTCGCGAGGTCCTCATTGTCGGTACCTTCGGGGCGGTGGCGGACCTTGCCGTCCATCCGCACTACGAATTCCGAGCGCAGTTTTTCAGCGAGCGAGAACGCCGGCGAGTCCGGGTCGACCACGCACTGGGTCAGGCCGTAATGGTCGCGCAGATCGATGAACAGCACGCCGCCATGGTCGCGAACGCGATGGACCCAGCCCGATAGGCGGATCGTCTCGCCGATGTTGCTCTCGCGGAGCGCGCCGCATGTATGTGACCGGTAGCGATGCATGGTCGTCCCAAAATCAATGTCGGAGGATCGAATCGGACGGCCAAAGGCCGGTCCGAAGTTGCGGCAGGGTTTACCCGACGAGGCCGGGAGCGGCAACCAAGGGAACGGCCTGTTTTGGGCCCGGAACGCCCATTTTTGATCCTTGAGAGCCCAAGCCTTTGCCGATCGGCGTTCCCCGCCTATCTTTAGGGCCATGACGGTGCATTTCCCCTTCCAGAATTCCTATTCGGCGCTGCCGGACACCTTCTTTGCCCGCGTCGCGCCGACCCCGGTCGCTGCGCCCCGGCTGATCAAGCTGAACCGGCCACTGGCGGTCCAACTCGGGCTCGATCCCGACCTCCTGGAGACCCCCGAGGGCGCGGAAATCCTGGCCGGCAAAACGGTTCCGGCCGGCGCCGACCCCATTGCCATGGCCTATGCCGGCCACCAGTTCGGGCAGTTCGTGCCCCAGCTCGGCGACGGCCGCGCGATCCTGCTCGGGGAGGTCATCGACAGGGACGGCGTCCGCCGCGACATCCAGCTCAAGGGCTCAGGCCCCACCCCGTTCTCCCGCCGCGGCGACGGCCGCGCAGCGCTCGGCCCCGTGCTGCGCGAGTACATCGTGAGCGAAGCGATGTTCGCGCTGGGCATCGCGACCACGCGCTCGCTCGCCGCCGTCGTCACCGGCGAGCATGTGCTCCGCGAGACCGCGCTGCCCGGCGCGGTGCTGACACGCGTGGCCTCCAGCCACATCCGCGTCGGCACCTTCCAGTATTTTGCCGTCCGCCGCGACACCGACGCCATCCGCCGGCTCGCCGACCACGTCATCGCCCGCCACTATCCGGAGCTGTTAGGTGCCGAGCGGCCCTATCACGCGCTGCTTGCCGGCGTCGTCGCGCGTCAGTCCGACCTCATCGCGCGCTGGCTCCTGGTCGGCTTCATCCACGGCGTGATGAACACCGACAACACCTCGATCTCGGGCGAGACCATCGATTACGGCCCCTGCGCGTTCATGGATTCTTACGATCCCGCGCAGGTGTTTTCCTCGATCGACGAGATGGGCCGCTACGCCTATGCCAACCAGCCACGCATCGCGCTGTGGAATCTGACCCGGCTGGCCGAATGCCTGTTGCCGCTGTTCTCCGACGATCAGGAGAAGGCGATCGAACAGGCGCAGGAAATCCTGGGCGCCTTCCCCGACACCTTCAGCAAGGCCTATCAGGTAGGCCTGCGCAAGAAGGTCGGCCTGTTCACGGAGCGCGATGGCGACGACGCGCTGATCCAGGACCTGCTCGATGCCATGGCGAAGAACCAGGCCGATTTCACCCTCACCTTCCGCAGGCTCGGCGACGCCGCAGGCAACGAGGCCGGCATTGCAGACGTCCGCGCGCAGTTCATGGACCCCTCGGCTTTCGACGACTGGGCCAAGCGCTGGCGCGAGCGCATCGCCCTGGAGCCGCAGACTGCCGCCGAGCGGCAGGCCGCCATGCATGCCGTCAACCCCGCCTTCATCCCGCGCAACCACCGCGTCGAGGCCGTGATTCAGGCCGCGATGAACAATGACGATTACGCGCCCTTCGAGGAATTGGTGAGGGTGCTAGCCAAGCCGTACGACGATCAGCCGGAGTACTCCGCCTACGCCGATCCGCCGCTGCCGGATCAACGCGTGCTGCGGACGTTCTGCGGGACGTGAAGCAGATCCATCTTCGTAGAGCCTGTGAAGCTATTGGATCTGCGGAGATTGGCCGGCAGGGAAATGGCGAGTTGAGTTGATCCGAGGGCTGTGACGAGGCGGACTGTGGGTGCCACTATGGTTTGGCGAGATGGTGGCCCTGCAGGATGTTGTTGGTGAGCGCGTACCAGAGGACGACGGCGCGGACCTTTTCGATACCGCGGACGGTCAATTGCCGCAGGTCCCAGTTGCGCCAGCGGGCATGTATGCATTCGCAGATCGTACGGGCTCGGTACTGAGCTTTGCCGTCTTCGCTGGCCATGCGAGCACGCCAGGCCAACACGCCCGGACCGTCGCCATGCCGGGGCAAATAAGGATCGACACCGCTCCTGGACTGCGTTGGTGGACAGTAGATGTCGATGCCTTCGCTATGCGCCCACTCGATATCCTCGGCGCTGCAGAAACCGCCATCGACGAGGTGGCGGCGGGGAAAGCGGCCCAGCAGTGATCGCGTTCGTTCCAGCATCGGCCGCATCAGGCCGCGATCCGATCCATTGTTGTCGACGTCGACCGTGACCACGATCAGCTCGCCCGCCGCGCTGGCCACCTGCACGTTGTAGGCTGGACGAAAGCCGGCATCCGCCATCTTCATCACCCGCGCCTGCGGGTCGGTGGTGGAGGCCCGCGCCTCCTTCGGCTTTTTGCCATTGCCGCCCTTCTCGTCGAGCTGCTTTCGCTTGCGCTTGATCTCGGCCAGCGCCGCTTGCGCCGCCTGCACCCGCTCGCTGCGTTCGCGCGCCGCGCGCTCCCTCGCGGCCCGAATGCGCCGATTGCTGGCTTCCGGATCCGCATCGACCTCGCGCTTGAGCTCCTCCACCACAGCCTGGGCCTGCGCCATCTGCCGATCCAGCGTCGCCTCCCGCCGGAACGATCCGGTCCCCGCATTGGCCCGTATCCGCACCCCGTCCTGGGTCAACTTCTCCAGATCGACCAGCCCCGCCTTGCTCAGCGCCGCCAGATGCTCGCTCAGCAGGCGGTCGAGCAGGTCGGCACAGCCGACCCGGAAGTCCGACAGCGTGTGATAGTTCATCGACACTCCGCCACATAGCCAGCGATAGACGTCATGGCTCTCGCAGAGGCGGTCCAGCGCACGCGCGCTGCCCACGCCATCGCTCGTGGCGTAAAGCCAAAGCGCCAGCAGCAGTCGTGGCGATGGCGGCGGATGACCGGGCGTATTCTCCCGCGCCTTGACCCGATCCTCAAGCTCGCTCAGGTCCAGCCCCTCAACATAGGCCCAGATCACGCGCGCCGGATGCTCTTGCCCGATCAGGCTCTCGATATCCACGGCACGCAGTTCGATCTGGTCACGCATCGGCTCGCGCAGCCGCGGCGCTCCAACCGGCTCTGCACCTGCTCGCGGCTTCGCCTGTTCCGGCAGCTCTCCAAATAGCTCTTCGTCAGCCATCATCCCCTCCGCCGAATCAAGGCACACAGAGAATCACGACGGCCTTGATCTCCGCTACATCCGCCCAGCCGAAATGAAAGATTCACAGCCTCGTAGGGTGGGTTAGC
>NZ_LUUB01000049.1 GCF_001641635.1 Bradyrhizobium centrolobii | reverse complement strand
TGTGGCAGGCAGGGTTTGGCTCGGCGATGAAAGGGGCCGTGAGGAGCGATCACGCAACCCGTCCACGCCTTCCTCGCGGAAGCGCTTGACCCATTTGGCAACCGTTTTCGCTGTCACGTTGAACTGGAGCGCGGCTGCGGCCTTCGTAAGGCCACCTTCGACCACACTCCGCACCATGGCCTCTCGACCTTTCGGCGTCAGAGGCGCATTCTTATGGGTGTCCATTCGGTTCTCCCCTCGGAATCTGAAGCTTCAGCAACCTCAGCTTCCTCGGTCAGGGCCGAATGGACAACCTCCTGAAAGCTCACATCTAGCCGGAGCCGTGGGTGAGCGACAAGCCGTCGCTACGCGGGCGCGCGTGCGGGAGGCGCAACGGGCTCAGGCGCAGCCTGCTCCGCAGCTTCCTCCCGCCGGCGCGACACCAGGCGTTTGCCGAATTCGCGGCGCAACAGCCACAAGCTCATGGCAGCCTGCAGCGTGGTCGCTGCGATCGACAAATACCAGACGTGCTCCATCCGAAAGCCGGGCCGCGTCGAGAGCCAGATCGCCGGCAACGCATACGTGAAGACTCGCATCGCGGAACTCCACAGCACCGGCTTGGTGTTGCCGAGGCCCTGGAACATGCTGGAGCAGGTGAAGATCAGCCCCTGCGCCACCATGTTGAACGAGATGATCCGCAGGAAAAGCAAGGCGACTGCCATGGTCTCCCGATCGTTCGAGAAGCCGGCGAGCAACAGCCCGGGCTTGAGTTGCGCGAGAAGCGTGAAGGCGATCATCACGGCGGTGCCGATCAGCGCCGCCTTGACGAAGGTCTCCCGCACGCGATCGCTATTCCCGGCGCCGAAATTCTGGCCGGCGATCGGCCCTGCGGCGAGGGCTATGGCGAGCGCCGGCATCTGGATCAAGCCCAGGACGCGTGTCCCGATGCCAAATCCCGCCTGCGCTGCCGGGCCGAAATCGCGCAGTACGTAATAGACCACGGCCATGAAGATGAAGATCATCGCAAACTCGCCGCCGGCAGGCAGGCCGACATTGAGGATCCTCTTCCATTGCCGGAGCTGCGGGCGCCATTGCGCGGGATGGAAGGCGACGTAGCGCTCCAATTTAAGGAAATACACCAGCAGCATCAGCACGCCGATGAAGACGGCGATCGAGCTTGCAAGGCCTGCGCCGGCGACACCGAGCGCGTGTCCGGTGCCCCAGCCCATGATCAGGACCGGCGCCAGCGCGATATTGATGATCACGGCAAGCGCCTGCACCAGCATGCTCGGCCGCACGATGCCGGTGGCCCGCAGCGCGGACGCCATCACCTGCGTGGCGAATTGCAGCGCAAGCGCCGGCATGAACCAGAGAAGATAGGTGGTACCGGCTTCAATGGTGGTCTCGTCAGCGGCAATCGAGCGCATGTAGCGGCGCGACAGCGCAAAGCCCGCGAGCAACGTCGCTAGCCCGAATAGCGCCGACAGGACGACCGACTGGTTGAAAACGAGATTGGCGTCGCCGCGGTCCTTGCGCCCGACGGCGTGCGCGATCAACGCAACCGTGCCGACGCCGAGCACCTGCATCAGGGCATTGACGAGAAAGCCCGCGTTGCCGGCCGCGGCGACGCCCGCAACGGCCGCCTCGCCCAGTCCCGAGACAAAGTACAGGTCGACCAGTTGGCAGATCATGATCGTGATCATGCCGACCACGATCGGGGGCGCCATGCTCAGGATGTGGCTCACAACGGAGCCGCGTGTCAGGTCCTTCATGTCAGTCCATCCTTGACGCATTCCTTGGCGGCGCGGCTTCCGGAGACCGTTCCGTTAGCCACGCCGCCATCCTCATTCCGCTGCTGCGATGTGCCCGAGCTCCACCACCTGGCGCTCGAACAGGCCGCGATAGATGCCGCCCGGCTTGCCTGCGAGCACGGCGTGAGTGCCCTGCTCGACGATCTTGCCGCGGTCGAACACCAGGATGCGATCGAGGCCGCGCACCGTTGAGAGCCGGTGCGCGATCACGATCGAGGTCCGCCCCTTCATCAGCCGCTCCATCGCCTGCTGGATGAGCGCCTCCGATTCCGAATCGAGGCTCGAGGTCGCCTCGTCCAGGATCAGCACCGGCGCGTCGGCCAGGAAGGCGCGTGCCAGCGCCACGCGCTGCCGCTCGCCGCCCGACAGCTTCACGCCACGCTCGCCGACCAGCGTGCCGTAACCCTTGGGCAGGCGCAGGATGAAGTCGTGCGCATTCGCCAGCCGCGCCGCCTGCTCGATCGCCTCCATGCTGGCGCCGGGCCGGCCATATGCGATGTTCTCGGCGAGCGAGCGATGAAACAGGATCGGGTCCTGCTGCACGATCGCGATCTGGCTGCGCAGCGACTGCTGCGTGGCCAGCGCGATGTCCTGGCCGTCGATCAGCACGCGGCCGCCGGTGACGTCATAGAGCCGCTGCACCAGCTTGACGAAGGTCGTCTTGCCGGAGCCGGAGCGGCCGACGAGGCCGACCCGTTCGCCGGCGCGGATCGTCACTGACAGCCCGTCGTACAGCGGCGCGCGATAGCCGCCATAGTGGAACGTGACGTCGTCGAACACGATCTCGCCGCCCTCGATCGCGATCGGCCACGCGTCAGCCGCATCGGCAATGCCGATCGCCTCGTCATGGATCGCCACCAGCTCCTCCATGTCGTTGACCGAGCGCTGGAGGTTGTTGATGTGCATGCCGACGTCGCGCAGATAGGCGTGGATGACGTAGTAGCTGGTCAGCACATAGGTGACGTCGCCGGGCGAAGCGCGCCCCGACATCCACAGCAGGACCGAGCCACCGATCACCGACGCACGCAGGCATAGCAGCAGCGAGAGCTGCGACAGCGCGGTGTAGTTGTAGCGCAGCCAGGTCCGCCGCACGCGCACGCGCCAGCGGTTGACGACGCGGGCGAGCCGGGTGTCCTCGCGCGCTTCGGCGCCGAAGGATTTCACCACCGCATTGCATGTCAGCGCGTCCGCGAGCGTGCCGCCGACCTTGGTGTCCCAGGCGTTGGAGACGCGCGCGGCCGGCGCGATGTAGCGCGTTGAGAACAGCACCGTCATCGCAACATAGAGCACCGCGCCGAGCGCGATCACGAGGCCGAGCGAGGCCCAGTGCACCCCGAGCAGGATCATCGACCCGATCAGCACCAGCAGCGAGGGCGCGAGCGCCATCAGGATGGTGTCGTTCAACAGGTCGAGCGCCCACATGCCGCGGGTGATCTTGCGCACCGTGGAGCCCGCAAACGAGTTGGCGTGCCAGTCGGTCGAGAAGCGCTGCACGCGCATGAAGGCATCCTGCGCGACATCGGACATGATCTTCAGCGAGAACGGCACGATCGCCTGCAGCCCGGTCAACCGCAGCACCATTGAGGCCGCGCCGAGCGCCACGATCGCGCCGAATGCGACCAGCGCGGCGTGACGCGCGTCCGGGTCGGACGGGCCGCGCGTCAGCGCATCGACCAGATGCCCCGAGAACACCGGCATGAACAGGTCGGCGATGGTCGCGCCTAGCAGTCCGCCGGCGACGACGAGGCCACGCCCCGGCTGCTTCAGCCAGTGCCGGAACACGAAGGGCAGCACCACGCGTATCGCCGCGGACTTTTTTGATAGAGCGGTCATGGCATCATCCGGCCGCTTTTGCCGCGGGCCGGCTCCATCGATGGACGCATGCCGGCCACGAAGGCCGAAACGGCGTCACTTAAGATTGGCTTTGATTTGGGAAGCGGAGCGATCGGGACGCTTGGCCGAAACCTTGGCCCAATCGAAGCTGGCGGAAAAGGCCTCTAAAAGGCCGAGCACATACCGAGCCAGAACATCATCGAGCGCGGGCGTGCGATCTGCGAATGCGACGAAATCATGCAAATCCCTCCCCGGTTCGATTGAATGAGGTGCACTTTATAGATGCGTCAGGTTTGATTTGCAACACGGCTCGCGCGAGATCGCGCGCGAGTGTTGCAAATTGAGCGCTTCGCCGGCGATTTGATCTCCGCTGTCATGCCCCGCGAAGGCGGGGCATCCAGTACGCCGCGGCTCCTCGGTTCTAGCTGCGCGGCCTCTGGAATACTGGATCGCCCGCCTGCGCGGGCGATGACAGCGCGCATGAGGCCTTTAATGCGCGTCGCCGCCGGCGCCGAACGGCGAAGCCGGCTTGTTCAGCAGCGTGACCAGGACGCTGAGGCCCAGATAGAACAGCGTCAGCATGAAGAAGGCATCGCCGAAGCTCATCACCACGGCCTGGCGGTGCACGATCTGGCTGAGCTGCTTCATCGCCATCAGTGTGGAATCGCCAAGTCCCTGGAACTTCTGCATGAACATGTTCAGGGTTTCGGTCGCGGTGGCATTGCCCCAGGTCACGCGCTCCTGCAGACGCGTGATGTGCAGGTCGGTGCGGTCGTTGAGAACGGTGTTGATGACGGCAAGCCCGACCGCGCCGCCGAGATTGCGCATCAGGTTGAACAGTCCGGACGCGTTCTTCACCCGGTCCGGCGCCAGCGTGCCGAGCGCGATGTTGTTGGTCGGCACCATCGCGAACATCATGCCGATGCCGCGCAGGATCTGCGGTATCAGGAGCTCGTAGAAGTCGAACTCGCGCGTGATCCAGGTCATCTGGTAGGAGCCGATCGCGAACACGATCAGGCCGAACGCGATCATGTAGCGCATGTCGAGCGACGCCATGAGCCGGCCGACCAGCGGCGCGACCAGGAACATGGTGATGCCGGAAACGAACATGGTCTCACCGATCATCAGCGCGCTGTAGCCGCGCACTTCCGCGAGATAGCGCGGATAGATGTAGGTCAGGCCGTAGAGGCCGATGCCGATGCAGAATTGCAGCGTGCAGCCGACGGCGAAATTGCGGTTGGTGAAGGTGCGCAGATTGACGATCGGCTCGGCCGCCGTCAGCACGCGCCAGAAGAAGGCGATCCCTGAGACCGCGCAGACCGCGGTGCAGATCGCAACCGAGGTGTCCTGGAGCCATTCATACTGCGGGCCTTCCTCCAGCACATATTCCAGCGCGCCGAGGAAGCCCGCCATAAAGATCAGGCCCCACCAGTCGAAACGTTCGAGCAGCTCGAAATGCGGCTCGTCGAAATCGACCAGCGCCAGCACGCCGATGGTGATGCCGATGCCGGGAATGACGTTGATGAAGAACAACCAGTTCCACGACATCGCGTCGGTGATGTAGCCGCCGACCGTCGGTCCGATGGTCGGCGCCAGTGTCGCGACGAGGCCGATGATGGGACCGACGACGTGGAATTTGGAACGGGGAAATACCGTGTAGGCCGAGGCGAACACCGTCGGGATCATGCCGGCGCCGAGAAAGCCCTGGAGCGCGCGCCAGAGGATCATCTCCTCGCTCGTGGTGGCGAAGCCGCAGAGCAGGCTCGAGAAGGTGAAGCCGGCGGACGAGATCGCGAACAACAGCCGCGTGCCGAAGGCGCGCGACAAGAATCCCGACAGCGGGATCGCGATCACTTCGGCGATCAGATAGGCGGTTTGGACCCAGGAGACCTCACTTGAGCTCGCCGACAGGCCCGCCTGGATCTCGCTCAGGGACGCCGAGACGATCTGGATGTCCAGGATCGACATGAACATCCCGAACACCATGATGATGAAGGCGAACAGCCGCTTCGGCGCGATGCGCTCCGAAGCGGGGTTCGCCATCATGGCAGGTGAAGCGGTCGTGGCGTTGGCCATGGTGTCAGCTCTGACTCAAGCCGCGAGTTCGGTACACCTCTCCCCATCGGGGAGAGCTCGCGTAGCGCCGGGTGAGGGGCTCAGGTCCCACGAGAGAGCGAAACCCCTCACCCGGATCGCATCTAGCGATGCGATCCGACCTCTCCCTGCGGGAGAGGTGAAGGACGAAGCGGCGCTCGCGCTGAGCATCATGATCCACCCGCGCTACTGCGGATGGATCATGGTGGGATCGTCGAGATCGATCTCGTCGTCGGCGTCGGCCGCGCCCTTGTTGGTGTCGACGGTCGCGTAGACCGACATGCCCGCTCGGAGCAGGTTCTGCCTGGCGACCGATTTCGGCACGCGGATGCGGACCGGCACGCGCTGCACGATCTTGGTGAAGTTGCCGGTGGCGTTGTCCGGCGGCAGCAGCGTGAACACCGAGCCCGCGCCCGCCGCGATGCTGTCGACCACGCCGCTGAACTTGCGCATGCCGTAGGCATCGACCTTGATCGTCACGGGCTGGCCGGGGCGGATGCGCTTGAGCTGGGTTTCCTTGAAGTTGGCGTCGATATAGACCGCGTCGAGCGGCACGATATTGCCCAAACGCTGGCCGACCGCGACGAAGTCGCCGATGTTGACGAGGCGGTTGGAGAATGTGCCGTCGACCGGCGCGCGCACCGCGGTGAAACTGAGATCACGCTCGGCCTTGGTGAGCGAGGTCTTGAGCTCGGCGAGTTGCGCCTGCGCTTCGGCCTGCTGCGCCTTGGCGACGTCGACATTGCTGACCGCGACGTCGTAGGCGGCCTGCGCGGCCTTGACCGCGGCGGCGCCCTGGTCGCGTCCGGCTTCCGAGGTCTCGAACGTGGCACGCGAGGCAAAGCCCTTGTTGCTCAGCGCCTGCTGGCGCTCGTAGTCGAGATCGGCGCGCTTGAGGCCCGCCTCGGCAGATACGAGCTGCGCCTTGGCCTGCGCGACCTGGCTGTCGAGCGCCGCGACCTGACGGCCGATGCGATCGATGGTGGCCTGCTGGGTCGCGATCTTGGTCGCGGCGGCATCGACGGCGATCTTGTAGTCGCCGTCGTCGATGCGGAAGACGGTGTCGCCAGCGTGCACCAGAGTGTTGTCACCGGCGAGGATCGAGGAGATGTGGCCGGCGACACGCGCACCCAGCATGGTGTTGTTGGCGCGGACATAGGCGTCGTCGGTCGAGACGTAGAAGCGGCCGATCAGCGTGTAGTAGCCGGCATAGCTCGCCGCCGCGAGCGCCAGCAGGAGGCCGACGCCCATCAGGACGAATTTGCGCTTGCCGGATTTGGGAGCACCGGCCTGAGGCGCGCCGGGCGCCGGTGCGTTGGGGGCCGGCTTGTCGGTCACGGGAGTCTCCGGCACCTCGACGGTGTGGCGCTTGGTTTCCTCGACCACGCGGGAGCGCAACTGCTCGGCCAGCGCGGCGGACTTCTCGGTCACAACCTCCCCACCCGTCTGCTCCGGTGTGTGGTCGGACGCTTGGTCCAGGGAGTCCTGGCGAAGGACGCGCGCAGCCTGGTCTCTCGATGCGGCCATAAAGGCCTCCCCAATGAAAAAACGCGAGCCGGGACGCGCCACCGTGCGGCCCAGCCCCTCTCTCGCCGATATCATTGACCGAACGGTTCGGTCAATCTAAATAGTTCCCTACGAAGGACCCTACTGGCCCGAATCCTTTCTTTGGGTTTTCCATGGTCCGGAATCGGTCTAAGCCCGGACAAAACCTTTCGAGAAACTAAACCAATGGTTGCAGTCGACCGCGAACATCTGCGTCTTGTCTCCGAAGAGGACAGCTCCAAGCGCCGCCAGATCCTGGACGGCGCCCGCAAGGTGTTCATGGACCTCGGTTTCGACGGCGCCAGCATGGGCGAGATCGCGCGGGCCGCCGCCGTCTCCAAGGGCACACTCTACGTCTATTTCGCCGACAAATGCGCGCTGTTCGAGGCAATCCTCGAGCAGGAGGCGCTCCAGCACGGCCAGGTTGTGTTCAATTTCGATCCCTCGCGGGATGCCGAGACCACGCTGAAGGAGTTCGGCTCGGCCTACATCCATCTGCTCTGCCGTCCAGGTGGCGGATCAGCGATCCGCACCGTGATGGCAATTGCCGAGCGCATGCCGGACGTCGGCCGCCGCTACTACGCACGTGTGCTCGACAAGACCATCAACCGGCTCGCCGAATATCTCACGGCCCATGTTGCCTCGGGCGATCTCAAGATCGACGATTGCGACCTCGCCGCCTCGCAGTTCATGGAATTGTGCAAGGCGTCGCTGTTCCTGCCCTTCGTCTTCCAGGCCGCCCCCGCGCCGTCGGAGGAACGCATGACCGAGGTGGTCGACAGCGCGACGCGGATGTTTCTGGCGGCGTACCGGAGAAAGTGAGAACGGCAAGGCCGTAGGGCGGGCAAAGGCGCGATAGCGCCGTGCCCACCATGCACCCGCACCGGACGATAGAATTGGTGGGCACGTGGAGCCTGTTATCGGGCGCGCATTCGCGCGACGTGGTGGCTTTGTCCATCCCACGGCTGCTTTGCGCATGGCGTACGTCTAACCACGTCATTGCGAGCGCACACCGCGTGACGCTATAAATAAGCCATGTCCCGCGATCTTTGCCTTCACCGCACGCCCGTCGACGTTCTCAACTACGAGATCGTCCAGGAGCAGGCGTCTGCGTTCGGGCGGATGGGGCGAGCGCTGGAACAAGCCATTGCGCGCTTGCGCGAATTCGATGCCGCCCATGCGGCCTCGGACGCGCCGGCATCGACACGGCAGGCACGGCGCGCCCTGGTGATGGAAGCCGGCCACGCGCTCTGGATGTTCGTGGTGCAGCGGGAAGCCTGCGGCATGTGCGACAGCCGCCCCGTCATGCGCGACTACAACGTTCCCAGCGAAGTGCAGCGCTGCATGGGGCTGGTCCCGGCGCCGTCAACGCGCACCGCAAAACTCAGGTCATGATCACCCTCGGTCGCCATCGCGCGCTTGTGGGCGACGCCTGGAGCGAGCTGGCTGTCCGCACCGCGATTCAAGATATCGTTTCCGATGCCATCGCTGATTTCCATCCCGAGACGTTTTGGCCCGGTCACCCCGGCGACGATTGGGTGGGAGACGGTAACCCCAGTTTCTACTATGGCGCGGCAGGTGTCATCTGGGCGCTCGACTATTTGCATCGTGTCGGCGCGAGCCTTGTCGCTAAAGACTTTCGCCCGGTGCTGCCGAAGCTCCTGGAACGGACAATCGCCAGGTTCGAGAGCAATTCGCCGGCCGGTTACGCCAAACATGGCTCGCTGCTTTTTGGCGACATGGGGGCCGGACTGCTCGCCATGCGTCTTGCTCCCACGCCGAGCCTGGCCGATCTCGTGCATGAGCGCGCGGAAGCAAATATCGGGCTCCCGATCCGTGAACTGATGTGGGGCATGCCCGGATCCATGCTGGCCGCGATCCACATGGCCGAGATGACACGAGAGCCGCGATGGCGCGGGCTCTTCGAAGTACAGGCGGCCCGGCTGTTGGCCGATCTGGAGGAGACGCCCCACGGTCCGCTCTGGACCCAGGATCTTTACGGCGCCAAAGACCGCTGGCTTGGGCCCGTACACGGCTTCGCCGGCAATGTCATTCCGTTGTTGCGCGGATGGAACTGGTTGACGCCGGCGCAGCGGGCGCAGGTGGCCGATTTTGTGCCGAAGACCCTCGCAGCGAATGCGTGGCGCTCTGAGGTCGGAACAAATTGGGGCGCGAAAAGCAAACGCGAGACACCGCCGACCTTGTGTCAGCACTGCCACGGCGCACCCGGCATGGTGACGACATTTGCCGACGCGCCGTTCGCGACACCTGACTTTGACGAACTTCTCTTGGATGCCGGCCGGTTCACCTGGGCCGCTGGACCGCTCACCAAGGGTTCGAACCTATGCCACGGCACCGGCGGGAACGGCTACGCATTCCTCAAACTTTACCGGCGCACAAACGATCCGGTCTGGCTCGACCGTGCACGCCAATTCGCCATGACGGCCATCGCCCAGTATCGCGGCGCCAAGGTCGTCGTTAACCGCGGACGCTATTCGCTTTGGACCGGCGACGTCGGCCTGGCGATATACCTTTGGGACTGCATCACGAGCGAGCCGCGCTTCCCGACGATCGAAATATTCTGATCCAAGGTGTGGCGATTCGTGGTGCTGCGGCAGGCGTGCGGCCTGCGCGACAGCCGCCCCGTCATGTGCGACTACAACGTGCCGGACGAGGTGCAGCGCTGCGTGGGGCTGGTTCCCGCCACGTCGGTGCGGACCGCAAAGTGACTTGCTGAGTTCGACAATCGCATGCGCACAGGCGCCCTACTCGTCCTCGAACTCGTCTTCCTCGTTGACCTTAGCGCGCTTGCTCTTGTGACCGAGCGAGCCCGTCACGTAGGGATCGCGCGTGTTGGCGTAGGGATTACGCTGCTGCGCGCGGGCGGCGACTTCCTCGCCGGAGACGGCGGCCGGCTGGCAGATCAGCCCGCGGCTGGCGCGGCGCATCAGATCCACATGGATGTGATCGTAGTGATAGACGTTGGAGCCCGGCGCCAGCACGGTGGTGAAATGTGCGCACGCGCCTGATTGCACGTCGCGCAAAAAGCCCTGTTCTTCCGGCAGGCCGCGCCAGCCGTCCTTCACCGTAACGCGCCGGCCGTCGGCGAGCACGAAGGCGGCGATGTCGAGCGCATTGCCGAAGGCATGCTCGGAAATGTGAGCGTGCGGATTGCCGTTCATGCCGCGGCAGGAATAGGCGGAGATCTGCTTGATCTCAACCACGCGTTGACCGAACCAGCGCGTCGCCGACGGCTGTACGGTGTCGGCGAGCCAGCGGTCGAGCTCGGACACGATCGGACAGGCGAGCGTCGCGGTCGGCTTCACTGCGACGGGACCAACTGCGGTGACGGGATTGCCTTGCGCGGGACCAAGGCGCGGCAGCGGCTGTTGCACGGGCGCCTGCGAGTACGGCGCCGGCCGCGCTGGATAGCTCGGCGCGTTCATGTAGCGCGCCGCTCCGGCCGCATCGGTGCCTTCCGGCGGCAGGTCGATCTCATCCTCCTCCGGCGCCACGCCGGGCGCGCTGAGCGAGATCGGGCCGGATGACGTGCCATAGCCGGAGGGCTGGCGCGCGGCGCTCTCGGGATAGTTCGAACGCTGCGGATAGCCGGATGCGGCGGGATAAGGCCGGCTTTGCGGATAGTTCGACTGCGGCTGCGTCACCGGCCAGCGCGGCTGGTTGCCGATGCTCGCGGGTGGGCGCAATTCCTCGTCGACAAAGCCATAGCTGCTCGAGGCTTCGCCGATGGCGGCGACCTTCAGCGGAAATTCTGCGCCGCAGGCGCCGGGACCGGAAATCGGCTCGATGCGCACGATAACCGGGCTCTCCTTCACCGCGCCCGACTTCAGGCACGCGGCCTCCGCCTCGGCCCGCCACGGTTCGCGTTCGGCCTGGAACCAGCCGCGTCCGCAACCCGCAAGCGAAACAAGGACGATGGAGCCGACGAGATACAAACGAACTCCGCGCGTCATGCACGCACGTTCGGTGAATTTACTTAAAGACTCTTCAACGTGTTGATTTCAGCCTTCGTTAACCATGCCGGCGCAGCGCGCAGCGGATGAGCGGCAGCAGGGCTGCCTTTTTCCGAAGGAGACTCCCTGTTAACCATACGGGTTGCTCCCAAAGCGACGCGAGCAGCGGGAGCATCCCAAGGAGCAATGTCATGACGTTCGTCGGAAGACTGAGCGGTGTCATTGCATACCTTGCCATGGCCTTTGTCGCCGCCATCGTGCTCGGCGTGATCTAGAAGCGTTTAACCGACCGCATCACAGGCTTGCCCGGCCGCTCCGGACTACCCGGCCGCCGGGCGTTCTGTTGTGTTCAGAAATTCGAGCACGATGATCCGGTATCTCCGCCGATCCCGAAGTCGTGGCAGACCAGACCGGGATTGTCGGGATCCGGGAGCGCCCTGGCTCACCCATGTAGCCGCTGTGACCTTCATCACAGAAGGCGGGACCGGCGCGACGTAGGGTCGAACCAAGCTCAGGTCGTCACCGACTTCAGCCCATATCGGGACCACGCTTTTCGGGAGGTCGTCATGAACAAGCTCTATGTCGCCACCGCGGCGCTCTTCCTCGCCTCGACTGCCGTCGCGCATGCCGGAAGCTCGATCTCCTTCCAGATCGACGGCCAGCACATCCGCATCGAGACGCCGCGCAACTGCGCTTCGCTCGACTGCGTGAGCATCATCGCGCCCGGCCTGTCGAACAAGCGGATCAAGCTGAACAACATCAACCTCAACGGCCTCGGCTCCAGGGACGATGACGACGACACCATGCCGGCTACGACGACCGCGCAGCCCGCGCCGGCTCCGGTGCAGCAGGCACCGGTGCAGGTGACTGCGCCAGCCGCGCCCGCCGTCACTCAGCCCACCGCGCCGGCGACGACAGTTGCCGCGGCGCCGTCCGTCAGCTCCGACACGACAACGCAGCCTGCGCCTATGGCCGCGCCCGTCGCGACTGCTCCGGCTCCGGTTGCCGCCGCGCCTGCGCCGAGCACGCCGGTCGGTGTGTGGGCCACCGAAGAGGACCAGGGCAATGTCCGCGTCGAGCAGTGCGGTGCCAATCTCTGCGGCTATGCCGAGAAGACCAATGAGCGGATCCTGATCAACATGAGGCCCGAGGGCTCCACGTGGAGCGGCCGCATCCACGATCCCGACTCCGGCCGCAACTATGACTCCACGATCGCGATGAAGGGCCCGAACCTGTTGCGCGTGCAGGCTGCGCCTTCGGCGGCATGTTCTTCGGCGGCCAGACCTGGAAGCGCGTGAGCTGACGCCATCACCGTCGTTCCGGGTTCGCGACTTCGTCGCGTCCCGGAATGACGAACAAGAATAAAGGGTGAGACGCTACGTTCTCGACACAGGACGTAGCCTTTGAACGTTCCATACTCCCGTGCGACAGATGTTCATCCGCCATTCAGCCGGCCCCGGCTGAAATCGGTTGATCTCGCCTCGCGTTCTCACCGGGACTTCATTGTGACATTCATGGTGGCTTGGCGCCGCTTCGTGTTCGCGCTCACGCTGCTGGCGTTGCCGCTGGCCGGCGCAAGCATGGCGTTCGCATCCGATACGATCGTGGTTGCGCAGGCTCAAACGCAGCCGCTCGCACAGCCGACATCCGAGCCCTCCCCAAGCCCCGTCGCCTCGCCGACACCGGCGCCTGATGCACAGCCCGCCGCCGAGGAACCGATCGGCAACGTCGCGACGGTGACCGGAATCGCCACCGTGATCCGCGACAAGAACTCCTATCCGCTGAAGGTCCGCGACGACATCTACCTCAACGACGTCGTGCAGACCGCCTCGAACTCCTCGCTCGGCATCACCTTCAACGATTCCACCACGTTCAATCTCTCGGCCAGCGCCAAGATCACCATCGACAATTACGTCTACGAGGACGGCGGCAAGCAGAACGCCGCGATCTTCGACATCGGCAAGGGCACGGTCGCCTTCGTCGCCGCGGCCGTGGCCAAGACCGGCGACATGAAGATCACGACGCCGACGGCGACGCTCGGCATCCGCGGCACCACCGGCGTCGTCGACGTGCCGGCGAACGCGAGCGCGACGGGAGCGACTGCGAACAACGTCAACATCAAGCTCTATCCCGATGCCGACGGCCGGGTCGGACATATCGATGTCAACGACCGCACCAGCGGCACGCGGCTCGGCGCGCTGACGCAGGCCGCGAGCGGCTTTGCGATCCGGCCAGGTGCGGGCGGCCCCGGCGGCATGCGCTTCGCCGCAGTGCCGATCACGATCGCGCCGCAGCAGGTCGCGCGCGACCGCGCCTTCGTGAGTCAGGTGCATCTGGCGCAGACCACGGGCCGGCAGATCGTCACCGAGCAGCGCGACTTCCGCCGCGCCAATCCGGCTGCGATCCCGCGCATCCCGCGGCCGCTCCAGCAGCAGCGTCCAACAACAGCGCCGGGCCAGCAACCGCAGCGGCCGAACGGCCTGCCCGGTCAGAACCGCCCGGGTCAGCAGCAGCCGGGCACGCCGAACCAGCAAGGCCCGCAGCAGCAGCAACGGCAAGGCTCGCAGCCACCGCAACAGCGGCAAGGACAGGGCGGCGCGGTGCAACCGGGCGCACCGCGCACGGGCCAGGGGCAGCAGCAACAAGGCCAGCCGCAACAAGGTCAACAGCAGCAGGGCCGGCAGCGGCAAGGCCGGCAGCCGGGTGCGGGACAGCCGGCGGGCCTGCCGCGCGCCGGTCAAGGCACGCAGCCGGGCGGCGCGCCGCAAACGCAGCCGCCGCGCAGCGGACAAACTCCATCGCAGCCCGGCACGGCGCCGCAGCCGCAAACGCCGCGCACCGGATTGCAGCCAGGCCAACCGGCACCGCCGCCCGCGCCTCAGCAACCAGGCGGCATCCAGCGCCAGGGCGGATTCCAGCAGCGTCTGCCCGGAGCGCAACGGCCCGGCGCGCCGCGCAAGCCGGCGCCGACTCCGAAGGAAAAGAAGGAAAGGCGGTAGCGAACTCGCAGCGTCGTTCATTACGCGCCGCGAGTTCGCTTCCCTTCTCCCCTTGTGGGAGAAGGTGGCGCGCAGCGCCGGATGAGGGGTTGCTTCAGCGAAATGTAGCGCGCAGATCGTCCTTGCTCACGCCTCGCCGCGCAGCCAGGCCCTCACCTTTTGCAACAGGCCATGCCGCAGCTCCTCGACGGACGCCGCTTCTGCGGCCGTCAGCGTCTGCATCGCGGCGTCGACATCATCGACGGCGAGCGGTGGCGTGGCCTCGGCATCGGCCGACGCGAGGCCCGCGGCGGCGAGCGCGATCGGACCCGTCTGCGTCAGGAAGGCGCGCTCATATTCGCGCGACAGGCGCGCGATCGCATCGTCGAGCGGCAGCCAATCGACCGCCTTGATGTCGTTCGTCAGCTTGCGGACGGGAGCGCCCTCGGCCTCCATCCGCCAGAAATGCACGACCTTGGCGCGCCCTCCGGACTGGTAGACGAGCGTGCCCAGGAATTCGTGGATGGCGACATCATGGCCGGTCTCCTCCAGCACCTCGCGGTGCGCGGCCTCTTTCGGCGTCTCGCCATCGTCGAGCTTGCCCTTGGGCAAGACCCATTCATTGCGCTTGCGCTGGCGCACGATTGCAACCAGCGGCGTCGCCCCACGCCGCAACACAATACCACCCGCCGCAAGTACCGACGCTCGCGCCATCACTCAACTACCCGTCGTGTCGTCGAATCGTCCCCGCGGACGATATAGGCGGCCGACACGGCGGATTGAAGGCTACTTTTTTCTGAGTAGCGCTTGACCCGCGCGGATGCGCGTGCCCTCGGCAATGCCATCGCAGAAGGTAAAATCGCCGGGCGCGAGGATGATGATCGTCGAGCCGTGCTCGAACCAGCCGAGCTCCTCGCCCTTCGTCACGTTGACGTCGCACGGGAAATTGACCGCGCCCTGCGTCTGCGCGTTCAGCACCATGTCGAGGAAGTGCAAGCGGATGCTCGCGACCAGGATCGCGGCAACCGGCACCAGCGTCACGGCTTCGCCGGTCGACAGATGTGTGCGGATCACTGCGCGCTCGTTCTTGCAGAACAGGCGCTCGACGCGCTTCAGCGCGATCGGGTTGACGTTCCAGACATCGCCATGGATCAGCGTGACGCGCTCGATATGCGCGTCATAGGGCGCATGGAAGCGGTGATACATGCTCGAGGTCAGCCGCAGCGTGACGAAGGAGCCGTTGCGGTGCTGATCGACCAGGGCCGAGTCGCCGACGAGGTCGAGCAGCGAATAGGGCGCGCCCTTGACCTGGAACAGCTCGGTGTCGGCGATCCGGCCGTGGGCGCCGACGATGCCGTCCGATGGGCTCGCGACAACCGCAGAATCGGGATCGAACGGCCGCAGGCCCGGCTTGAGCTCACGCGTAAAACAGTCGTGCAGGCTCTTGAAGTGGGTCTTGCGTGCCTCCGACAGATCGAGGTCGGAGAACAGCTTCCACAGCGCGATCGAGCCGTCCCGCACCAGCGGGTTCTCGATCTTGGAGAACCAGCCCATGAATCGGGTCAGGGCCGCGCGGGGGATGCGGTTGGTCAGCAGGAAGTTGATGTCTTCCTGCTGGGTGAAAGAGGCGATGAGGGCTTTGACTGTCATGAATCTGTCAGCTGGTAGGGTTAGCGCTTGTTGTCATGGAAACGACACTCCCGATTCTCTCATTTTCCGTGGCCGCCGCAGCGTCCGCTGCCGCCGCCTTCCCGAAGCTGAAAGCGCGGATTGAGTTGTCCCGCGCCAAACACCGGTCGCTCTCCGGGCACTCCAAGATGTCGCGCCGGGTGGCGCGGCTGATCCCGTTCTACGAGTTCGACATCAACGAGTACTTTGCCTGCGACGGGGCGCCCGCGAACGTCGCGACCCAACGCAAGGACGGCTTCTTCCGCCTCGCTGCCCTCTACGCCGAGCGCTACCCCAAGGGCCGCGCGATGACGAAGGAAGCGGCGGAGAAGATCTCCGACCTGAACTTCACCGAGACCTATCGCGTGCCGTTCCAGTTCTCGCGCCTCGTCCGCGAGCATCTGGGCACCTCGACCTTCATGGAGTCGTCGAGCGGCGTCACCGTCACGGATGTCGACGGCAACACCTCCTACGACCTCACCGGCTCCTACGGCGTCAACATCTTCGGCAACGACTTCTACAAGGAGTGCATCGAAGGCTCCGAGAAGCGGGCGCACGCGCTCGGGCCGGTGCTCGGGCCCTACCATCCCGTCATCCTCGAGAACGTGGCGCGGCTCTGCCAGATCTCGGGGCTCGACGAGGTCTCCTTCCACATGTCCGGCACCGAAGCCGTGATGCAGGCGGTGCGGCTCGCGCGCTACCATACCAAGCGCACGCATCTCGTTCGCTTCGCCGGCGCCTATCACGGCTGGTGGGGCGACGTGCAGCCCGGCGTCGGCAATCCGATCACCGCGCACGAAACCTACACGCTCGCCGAGATGTCGGAGAAGACGCTGCACGTGCTGCGCACGCGGCGCGACATCGCTTGCGTGCTGGTCAATCCGCTGCAGGGGCTGCATCCGAATTCCAACGCGCCCGGCGATTCCTCGCTGGTCGATTCCTCCCGCGGCGGCAATTTCGACCGACAGGCCTATACCGAGTGGCTGAAGAAGCTGCGCGAGGTCTGCACCGAGCGCGGCATCGTGCTGATCTTCGACGAGGTCTTCGTCGGCTTCCGCCTCGCTGCCGGCGGCGCCCAGGAGTATTTCGGCGTGCGCGCCGATATGGTGACGTACGGCAAGAGCCTCGCCGGTGGCCTGCCGGTCGGCGTGGTGTGCGGCAAGAAGGAGCTGATGCGCCGCTTCCGCGACGACCGTCCCGCCGACATCTGCTTCGCTCGCGGCACCTTCAACTCGCACCCCTACGTCATGACGGCGATGGACGAGTTCTTGAGCCGGCTCGCGAGCCCGAACTTCCGCGCCGTCTATGACGGGCTGGAGGAGACCTGGAACGGCCGTGCGCAAAAACTCAACCAGATGATGACCGACGCGGGCCTGCCGGTGCGGTTCGCCAATCTGTCGTCGATCTGGACGGTGAAATACACCGAACCGTCCCGCTATAACTGGATGTTGCAATACTATTTGCGCGCCGAGGGCCTGTCGCTGAGCTGGGTCGGCACCGGACGGCTGATCTTCAGCCTCAACTACACCGACGCCGATTTCACCGACGTCGCCGAGCGCTTCGTCCGCGCGGCGGAGAAGATGAAGGCCGACGGCTTCTGGTGGCACGATGGCGCGCTCACCAACAAGAGCATCAAGCGGCAGATCCTGAAAGAGATGCTGGCCAAGCGCTTCGGGCGCTGAGACCGGTTCTTCGACCACATTCACCGTCATTCCTGGGCGCGGCTTCTCCTCCCCCTCTCCCCGCTTGCGGGGAGAGGGTTGGGGTGAGGGGGGCTCTCCACGGGGGCGGTGAGAGTTGACGGACGATCGGCCGGCAGCACCCCCGCGGAGACTCCCCCTCACCCGGATCGCATCTGCGATGCGATCCGGCCTCTCCCCGCACGCGGGGAGAGGCGAAGAAACCCCCAAGACGTGGATGCCCGGCACAAGGCCGGGCATGACGTAACCATCAGACATCGGAGTGTTTGGTCGAAGCGGCGCGCTCAGGCGTGCTGCTCTTCGAGCGTGGGCTCGGGGATGAGGCCGAGCGTGTGCTCGGGGTTGAGGTGCAGGCCGGGGTCCATCAGCTCGCCGCGCATCAGCGCCAGCGGCGCCTTGTGATAGAGCATCAGGTCGTGGAAGGGATCGGTCAGGATCTTGGTCATCCAGACGAGGCCGGTCTCGACGTCGCGGATGAAGAACAGGTGCACGGTGCGGAACAGAAGACCGCCGATGCCGACCGCGAGCCAGATTTTTGCAACCTGCCGCATGAAGTCGGTCGCGCCCGCCCAGGGCTTGAACAGGCCGAACAGCGTCGGGTCGATGAACAGCACCAGCGGCGACAGCGCCCAGATCGACATCAGCACCACCTTGCGCTGCAGGTTGTAGCCGACCTTGATCTCTTCCTTGTGCTCGTGCGTCGCCTGGTTGATGTGGTCGTAATCGTGCGGCTCGAAGAAGAAGTGACCGGCCTGGCGCGAGGTCATCGAGACCAGCCAGCCGACCAGCGCAGAGACCACGGGATCGACGAACACCCAGGCATAAGCAAAGAGGAAGCTCAGCGCGCTGACGAAGTGCAGGCTCTGATTGATGCGGCTGTGGTGATAGTAACGATGGTCGTCCCAGCGCTGGATCCGCAGCTGCTCGAGGTAATTCTTGATCATGCTCTCCCCCAAAATGCTTTCGGGTACGGGATTTACAGGGATTCGATGTACGCCATGTGACATCATCATTTTGTCATATGACGGTTTGCGCGACGCGATGACGCACGGGTTACTCTGTCCCCTCGCCCTGAGGAGCTTGCGCCAGCAAGCGTCTCGAAGGTTGAGGCCGATGACTTGCATCCGGCCTCACGGTTCGAGACGGCGAGGAGCCCGCCATCGGGCCGCGCATCGCGCGGAGCCGGTGGCATCTCCTCACCATGAGGGGTGACAGCAGATCAGGCCGCCTTGGCGACCTCGACCTTGCGGAAGCGCACCAGCGAGAAATGGCCGAGCGGCGGAATCAGGCGGCGCTCGGCGAGCTCGATGCCATGGGCGCCGGCCAGCCACTTCGCATAACGCGACCAGGCGAACTCGGCGGTACGGAAGCCGAGCGGACGCACCACCGGCTGCAGCTTCTGCTCGATGAAGCGGCGCATGCCGGCATCGGCGCTGACGCGGGTCAGGATGATCAGCTCGCCGCCGGGACGCAGCACGCGGGCGAATTCGTCAAGCGCCTTCTCCGGATTTGGCACGGCGGTGACGACATATTGCGCCATCACGACGTCGAAGGCGTTGTCGGGAAATTCGAGCTTCTCGGCATCCATCACCGCGAGGCCCTCGACGTTCTTTAGCCTCTGTTCCTTCACGCGCTGACGCGCCTTGTCGAGCATCGCTTCCGAAATGTCGGTGCCGAAGATGCGGACGTTGTTGGCGTACATCGGCAGCGAGATGCCGGTGCCGACGCCGACCTCGAGCACGCGGCCGCCGATCTTGTTGGTCGCCGCGATCGCGGCCTGGCGGCCCTTGGCGAACACGCCGCCGAACACGAGGTCGTAGACGGGTGCCCAGCGGTCATAGGCCTGCTCGACCGTACCGCGGTCGAGGTCAAGCTGCTGGGTGCCGTCAAGGTTCATGATCTTAGCCATCGATGTGGTTCTCGCTGTGGTTCAAACGGTAAGGTCAGCCGCGCACCGGCCGCCGCGCCATGACTGGCGAGGCGCGCAGCGAACGGCTGGGCTGAAGTGAAGTGAGGTTGCCGACGAACTGACGCGCACTGTTCTCCCAGGAACGCTCGAGCGCGAAGTTGCGGCAGGTCTCGCGCGACATGGTGAGCGCACGCAGACAAGCGGTGCGCAAATCGTGGTCGATCGCGCCGATCGGATGATCGGCGATGACGTCCTTCGGTCCCGTGACCGGAAAGGCCGCAACCGGCGTGCCGCAGGCAAGCGCCTCGAGCTGCACGACTCCAAAGGTGTCGGTGAGACTCGGGAACACGAAGACGTCCGCGGCGGCGAGATGCGCGGTGAGATCGGCGCCCTTCTTCTCGCCGAGGAAGACGGCGTCCGGATACTTCTTCTCGAGCTGCGCCTTCTGCGGGCCGTCGCCGACGACGACCTTGGTGCCGGGCAGATCGAGCGAGAGGAAAGCTTCGAGATTCTTCTCCACCGCCACGCGGCCCATGGTCATGAAGATCGGCCGCGGCAGATCGAGCTTTGCCGGATTGTCGGGATTGAACAGGTTGGTGTCGACGCCGCGCGTCCAGAAGCCGAGCCGCTTGAAGCCGCGCTCGGAGAGCTCCTGCCGCAGCGAGGGCGTTGCCACCATGGTCATCGCGGCGGCATCGTGGAAGTGGCGCAGCACGGCATAGCCGGCCGCGACGGGAATACCGGTCCGCACCGAGACGTATTCGGGAAAGCGCGTCGTATAGGAAGTGGTGAAGGCGAGCCGGTTGCGGCGGCAATAGGCCCGCGCGGCCCAGCCGATCGGGCCCTCGGTCGCGATGTGCAAGGCTTCCGGCGCTGCCTTCTCGATCCGCCGCGCGATCTCCTTACCGCTCGGCAGCGCGATGCGCAGGCCCGGATAGGTCGGCAGCGGCCACGACGGGAAGCCGTCGGGCGTCAGGAATTCGATGTCGACGTCGAGCGACTTGGCAGCGCCCGCGAGCGAAGTCAGCGTCCGGACCACGCCGTTAACCTGCGGATGCCAGGCGTCAGTCGCGATTAATACCCGCATGGGGAAATCCCGAGCGTTTGATGATTCTCGGCTTGCGACCTTCAACCATGGATATTTCAGGCGTGTGACGTCACATAAGTGTCGACAGACTGTTTTGTTCGACGCAGGGCTCCGGGAGCCACGAAACTGTCATGAAACAATCCTTGCCGCGACGAAACCGTTTTCGGTTTTTCGCGCAAACGTCCCGAAACTTTTTGCCGTTAGTGATTTGGGCAACGGAGCACCGGTAGCGGTGCCGCGGTGACCAAAAACACCGAGCAAACAGGGGCGATCAATGTTCAATCTGGACACGTTCAAGACGTATTCGCGCGCCGTTGCTGTTGGCGCAGTTGCGATCTCCGCGATCGCGTTCGCAGGTGAGGCCAAGGCCGCGCCCGTGCAGCTCTTCCCGTTCTTCCAGCCGCTGCCGCCGATGGCTGCGCCGCAGCCGATCCAGCCTTATCAGCGCTACCAGGCGACGCCTTATCAGGCCGCGCCGTCCGAGGATCAGGACTCGGTCGAGATGCCGGCCCGCTTCCGACGCCAGACCGTGAGCTACGCGACGCGCGAGGCGCCGGGCACGATCATCATCGATACGCCAAACACCTATCTCTACTACGTGCTCGGCAACGGCCAGGCGCTTCGCTATGGCATCGGCGTCGGCCGTGACGGCTTCACCTGGTCCGGCATCCAGTCGGTGACCAAGAAGGCCGAGTGGCCGGATTGGACCCCGCCGCCGGAGATGATCGCCCGCCAGCCCTATCTGCCGCGTCACATGGCCGGCGGCCCCGGCAACCCGCTTGGCGCGCGCGCCATGTATCTTGGCGGCACCATCTACCGCATCCACGGCACCAACGCGCCCGAGACGATCGGCAAGCACGTCTCCTCCGGCTGCATCCGCCTGACCAATGAGGACGTGACCGACCTCTACTCCCGTGTCAGCATCGGCGCCAAGGTCGTGGTGTTGCCGATGACGGAACGCCGCGCGGAGCTTGGCGGCGCGACGCGCTGAAGCAAGAGGACATTGTGACGCAAACGGCTCCGGAACCTACCGGAGCCGTTTTCGTTTGCATGATGCTCTCCCAGCTAACTCCCTTTGAGAAGCATGAGCGCGATCCAAATGGAGGCGCGGATGCAATTGAGCCAACGAACGTCGCGGAACAGATGGGTACGCTTGATCGCCGCCGTCGGTTTGACGTGGCTGCTATCAGCGCTCGCGTCTGTCGCGCAGCAATCAAGCTCAGCGACCAGTGATGAGGCGGCTCATCAGGCCTTCAACAATTCATGCCGCACCTGTCACTCCGTGAAGGAGGGCGACAATCGTCTGGGTCCCAATCTCAACAGGATCGTCGGACGGAAGGCAGGCTCGCTGCCGAACTACAACTACTCTCCCGCAATGAAGGATGCGGGCTTCGTCTGGGACAAGGACAGGCTCGCGCGCTTCATCGTCAAGCCGGACGAGGTGGTGTCGGGCAACAAGATGGAGCCCTATGGCGGCATCTCCCCGGACGAAGCGGCCAAGGTGGTCGCCTATCTGCAATCGACGTCAGGCACGCAATAGCGGGCCGGTCGGCAGGTCAATCTATTCGCGGCGACAACCGGTGATTGCTTCGCCACGGTCCCCGTGATCTGCTGGACCGGCAAGGAACATCACGATGAACAAGGCTAGTCTCGAATACCGTGACAGCGCCGCCGAGCTTCGGGGCGTTCTGGTCACTGACAACTCTGTTGCGGCAAACCGCCCCGGCATAATCCTCTTCCCCGACGCGCGCGGCATCGGCACGCATGCGATCGCCTGTGCGGAACGATTGGCGGGGCTTGGCTTCGTCGTGCTGGTGGCCGATCTTTATGGCGGCGGCAAGACGGCGCCCGACGTGCCGCAAGCGATCGAGCTCATGAACGCCCTGCGTGCCGACGCCGCGCGCTGGCGTGAGCGGGCCGAAGCGGCCCGCCTGGCGCTCGCGCGACAGGAAACGGTCGACGCAACGAAGCTCGCAGCAATCGGCTATTGCTTCGGCGGCGCCACGGCGCTGGAGCTGGCGCGGACCGGCGTAGATCTTGCGGCGGCCATAAGCTTCCATGGCGGCTTGCCAAACGAACGGTCGGAGGACTGGGCCAATATCAAGGCCAGGGTACTGGTGTGTCACGGCGCCGCGGACACGCTGGTATCGCTGACGCAGCTTGCGAGCTTCGAGCAGACCATGAGCAGGACCAAGGTGGACTGGCAGGTTCACGTCTATGGCGGTGCACCGCACGGCTTCACCAACCCGGAGCTCATGAACGACGACGTTCCGAACCTCGGCTACCATGCAACAGCAGACCGCCGCTCGTGGGCCGCCATGCTCGGTCTGTTCGAGGAGGTCTTCGGGCTGAATCTCCGCTAGATGATCCCAGCCCCGCAACTCCCCACCAGCTTTACGATCAGGTTGCTCACACGCGCCGACGCGGCTCTCTACCGCGAGATCAGGCTGGAGGCGCTCGCGGCGCATCCCGAGGCCTTTTCCAGTACATTCGCGCGCGAACAGGAAAAGCCCCTGGCCTGGTTCGAAGAACGCCTTACGACGTCGGACGTTTTCGGGGCGTTCACCGAGCAGGAGCTGCTTGGTGTTGCCGGCTTCCGCCGGCAGGAAGGGGCGAAGACCGAACACAAAGCGGTTCTCTGGGGCATGTATGTGCGGCCGCAGGCGCGGAAATCCGGTGCCGGGAAACTGCTCATCGACGCCATCGTGGCTCATGCGGCAAAGCATGTCGAGCAGCTTCAGCTTGCTGTTATCAGCGAGAACGAGGCGGCCTTGCGGCTCTACACGGCTGCCGGATTCGTCGAATACGGCCGCGAGGTGAAGGCGCTCAAGCAGGGCGGCAGATACTTCGATGAGATCCTGATGGCATTGTTCTTCGGTGGAAGCGGCAGATGACCGACCCCGGGGACACCGGGGCCGTTCTCATTTTGCATCGGTGGCCATCCGGCGTTTACCGGCGGCTGGCGCGTCGTCGGTTCGAGATCAGCTTCAGCCACGCCGATGAATGAAACGCGCTCATCAAGAGATACATCGGGACCATCCCGCCGAGCAGAGACCCGTGTGCGGCGGAGCAGAGCATATCCGTCGGGCCACCACCGAGAACGGCCGTCAGCAAGGCCATGATCGCGAAAGTCGGCGCGGCCGCAAGACCCAGCCATCTGGCGAGGTGATGGGCGGCCGCGACGTCGCTGCCATCACGGCTGGCGCCGGCGGCCGCGCTGACGGGACAGGTCTCGGTCACGTCGTGGTGCCCTTGGACTCCCCGCGGAACGCCTTCTCTCCGGCGGTCGACACCTCGACCCATCTCTTGTCAGGCGCCGCGCCCTCGACGTAGCTGTCGTGCCAGTTCCACCACTTGTAGGTCGGCGTCCGGGGATAGCCTTGCGGTGAGTCCTCCCACACCTCCTGCCGACCAAGCGGCGTGATGTCGAGGTAGTTCCAGGTGCCGCCCATCTGCTCGTCACCCCGGCTCTTGATGAAGTAGGTGCGGAAGACGCGGTCGCCGTCATGGTAGAACACGTTCGTTCCGTGCCATTCGTCTACGCCGAAGTCGGCGTCGAAGCTGTCCGTGATGGTGACCCACGGCATGGTCCAGCCCATCCGCTTCTTCAGCCGCGCGATGTCCGCCTGGGGCGCACGCGAGGCGAAGACGAGCGTGGTGTCACGGGCGTTCAGGTGGGATACATGGGCGACCTGGTCGGCCACCATGGAGCAACCCCGGCACGCATGATCGGGCCAGCCGAACACGCCCGGCTCGAAGAAGGCACGGTAGACGATCAGCTGCCGCCGGCCCTGGAACAGATCGAGCAGGCTGACCTTGCCGCCAGGCCCATCGAAGGCATAGGTTTTGTCCACGGCCATCCACGGCATTCGCCGGCGCTCGGCGGCCAGGGCGTCGCGGGCGCGGGTATGTGCCTTTTCCTTCACGAGCAGTTGCTGACGGGCTGCCTCCCAGTCTTGCGGCGATACCACCGGTGGTGTGTGCATGGCAGGCTGTCCGTCGTTCCGTCCGTTTTCAGCTGATGTCGTCATGGCTCTCCAAACCTCTTGCTCGGGCGATAGTCCCGCGCCTCGTTGTGGCAGCCGCGAGTCCGCTCGCCCCTCACCGCACATTGTCGGTCGTGAGCTATTTCTGGCACCGGACGATTACACCGTGGGAGTAACAAGTGTGGCGGGATTTCCATGGAGTCGATGATTACGGCCGCGGCGCGTGCCCTCGAAGCCGGCGATCCGCTTGGCGCCTTGAACCGCGTGGCGTTGCGCAACGATGCACCGTCGCTCGCGCTGCGCGGGATCGCGATGGCACAGCTCGGGGATCTCGCTCGGGCAAAGAAGCTGCTGCGGAGCGCCGCGCGCGCCTTCGGTCCGAGAGAGGCAGTGGCGCGCGCAAGATGCGTGGTTGCGGAAGCCGAGATCGCCCTCGTCTCACGCGACCTGAGCTGGCCGGCGAAGACGCTCGCGGCCGCACGGGCTACGCTCGAAAGTCATGGCGATCTCGTCAATGCGGCCCATGCAGGTCACATCGAGGCTCGCCGCCTTCTCCTCATGGGGCGCCTCGACGAGGCCGAGCTCACGCTCGCCGGACCCGGCACTTCGCCGCTACCACCTGCCTCGCAGGTCGTCCACGAGCTCGTGGTCGCGGGCATCGCAATACGGCGGCTCAGGACGAAAGTCGCGCGCGCGGCGCTCGGCCGCGCGGCTCACGCGGCACGGCTGGCCGGCATCCCTGCGCTCTCGGCCGAAGTCGAAAGCACGAATCTCGTTCTTAATACGCCGGCGGCGCGCCTGATCGCCCGCGGCAAGGAGCGGCCGCTGTTGCTCGAAGAGGTCGAAGAGCTGGCGACGTCGGCGGCACTCGTCGTCGACACATTCCATCATGCAGTGCGCAGGCAAGGTCGCGTCGTGTCGCTCGGAACGCGGCCGGTCCTGTTCGCGCTCGCCCGCATCCTGGCGCAGGCATGGCCCGCGGATGTCTCGCGAGAGACGCTGGTTACCGGGGCATTTCAGGCGAAGCACGTCGATGAATCGCATCGCGCGCGGTTACGGGTCGAGATCGGGCGGCTCCGCGCCAAGCTCAAGACTCTGGCCGATGTGAGTGCGACGAAGCAGGGCTATGCGCTGGCACCGCACACGACGCGACAGGTTATCGTGCTGGCACGGCCCGTCGAGGAAAAACACGCCGCCGTGCTCGCCTTTCTCTCCGATGGCGAGCCCTGGTCGAGCTCGGCGCTCGCGCTTGCGCTTGGAATGAGCCCGCGCACGGTGCAGCGGGCACTCGACGAACTCGCGAGATCGGACAAGGTGCAGTCCTTTGGACACGGGCGGGCGCGCCGTTGGATGACCCCGCCTGTACCGGGTTTCCCGACAGGCTTGTTACTCCCCGGGCCGCTCGTGAAGACGTAGGATGGATCACCTCACAGGGATCGAGCACATGAAACGTTCAGCCGCCGAAATCATCAGGGAGTACGGGCCTTTTGCGGGCGTCGACAGCGTGCACGGCGTCACCTACGACGGCACGAACGTCTGGTTCGCATCCGGCGACAAGTTGAATGCGGTCGATCCGGCAAGCGGCAAAATCGCACGCTCCATCAATGTCGCCGCGCATGCGGGAACGGCGTTCGACGGCCGACACCTGTTTCAGATCGCCGAGGATCGCATTCAGAAGATCGACGCCGCGACCGGTCAGGTGCTCACCACCATTCCGGCGCCCGGCGGCGGTGGCGATTCCGGACTTGCCTGGGCCGAGGGCTCGCTTTGGGTCGGACAATACCGTGAGCGGAAGATCCATCAGGTTGATCCGGAAACGGGGACGGTTCTTCGCACCATCGAGAGCAAGCGCTTCGTGACCGGGGTCACCTGGGTCGACGGTGAACTCTGGCATGGCACCTGGGAAAACGATGAAAGTGACGTGCGAAGGATCGATCCCGAAACCGGAAAGGTGCTGGAGCAACTCGATTTGCCTGCCGGGACAGTCGTGACAGGATTGGAATCCGATGGCGGCGATCGCTTCTTCTGCGGGGGCGGAAGTCGCGGCAATGTGAGAGCGGTCCGCCGTCCGAGGCGGGCTACCAAACGATAATGGCCCGAACACCTCGGCAACGGCACGTCCGCGGACGTTAATCATTTCGCCCCAATTCCACCCCATCCCTGCGCTCTAGCGCCCTCCTCGCCTGCCCTGTAGACTCCGCCCCGGGGCGGTTTGGGGGATTGATGCGACTAACGTTGAACTTGAAGACTGTCCTGATCGCCGTTGCGGTGCTGGCGGCGTCGTTTTTCTTCAGCCTGAAGACGATGGACTGGTTGTCGCCACGCGCGACCGGGCCTGCGCCCGCGGTCGCGCAACTGCCGCCGCTGCCGCCAGTCTCGAAGAGCTCGATCGTGGTGGCACCGGTTTCCATCGCGCTGTCGGCGATCCGGGAACAGGCCGAGCGGAATGCGCCGCGCAATTTCGCCGGAAAGGCCGAAAATCCGATCTCGCAGATCCTGCAGGACGCCGACATCGGCTGGTCCGCGATGCGCGGGCCGATTTCGGCAACCGGCGACAAGGACGTGCTGACGCTGTCGACACCGCTCACCGGCAAGCTGAACGTGACAGGGTCGCTGTCGTCGAAGGCCACCGGCGCGCTCGGCGAGGCACTCGGCAGCGTGCTCGGCGGCAACGCGGCGAAACAAATCGGCGCGGTCAATATCAAGAACCTGAATGCCAGCGCCGAGATCAAGGGCAACGTGGTCATCACCTCGCGCCCGAAGCTCGCGGCCGCCTGGCATCTCGAGCCCAACCTCGGCGCCCAGGTCAATCTCGGCGACACCAACCTCTCGGTCGCCGGCGCCAAGGTCAACGTGCCGGCGCAGGTGAAACCGCTGATCGACAAGACGGTCGGCGACCAGCTCAACATCGCCGCCGAGCGGATCCGCAACGATCCGAGCCTGCGCGAGAATGCAAAGGTGCAATGGGCCAAGGCCTGCCGCTCGATCCCGCTGCAGGGCACGGGCTCCTCGGCCGCGCTGCCGCCGCTCTGGCTCGAGATGAAGCCGATCCGCGCGATTGCGGCGCAGCCGCGCGTCGATGCGCAGGCCGTGACGCTGCTGCTCGGCCTGGAGGCGGAGACACGTGTCACCGCGGCGCAAACCAAGCCCGATTGCCCGTTCCCCGACAAGATCTCGATCGTGCCGCCGACCGGCACGGGCGTGAGCATCGGCGTGCCGATCGACGTGCCCTTCACCGAGATCAACAAGCTCATCGCCGCGCAAATGGTCGGCCACACCTATCCCGAGGACGGCTCCGGCCCGGTCGACGTCACCGTCAAGAGCGTCAACATCATCCCGTCGGGGGACCGGCTCCTGATCTCGCTCCTGGTGCGCGCCAAGGAGAAGAAGAGCTGGTTCGGCCTCGGCGCGGAGGCAACCGTGCACATCTGGGGCCGGCCGATGCTCGACCAGGCGCAGCAGACGCTGCGGCTTGCCGATATCCAGCTTGCGGTGGAGTCCGAGGCGGCGTTCGGCCTGTTAGGGGCCGCCGCGCGCGCGGTGGTGCCGCAGATGCAGCAGGCATTGCTGCAGAAGGCGACGCTCGACCTCAAGCCGATCGCCGCCAACGCGCGCGAAAAGATCGCGGCCGCGATCGCCGACTACCAGAAGAGCGAGGACGGCCTGCGCGTAGAGGCCAGGATCGACAGCCTGACGCTCGCCGACATCGCGTTCGATTCCAAGACGCTGCGCGTGATCGCGGAAGCCGGTGGCTCGCTCAACGTGTCCGTGACGAAGCTGCAGGGGATGTAGGCGCCTACTCCCTCTCCCCGCTCTTCGCGGGGAGAGGGTTGGGGTGAGGGGCTGCATTCACAAAGACGGTGAGTGACGGAATCGCGGAGAGTCCCCCTCACCCGCATCGCATCTTCGATGCGATGCGGCCTCTCCCCGCAAGCGGGGAGAGGCAAAGAAACACCGCTCACCCCCTACTACTTATTCTCAACCGCCTCCCGCGCTGTTGGCTTTGCTGGCGACTTCGATTGCGGCTAGAAGGGGCCTGCAACGAAGCCCAAAGAACAACTCACAGGGAGAAAAACAACCATGCACAAACTCTTCGCCGCTGTCGCGGCCGGTCTCGCCATTGCCGCCACCAGCGGCACGGCACACGCGCAGATTTCTGATGACGTCGTCAAGATCGGCGTGCTCACGGACATGTCGAGCCTCTATGCGGACGCGACCGGCAAGGGCTCGCTCGCCGCCGTGGAGATGGCGGTCGCCGATTACGGCGCCAAAGTCGCCGGCAAGCCGGTGCAGGTGATCGCGGCCGACCACCAGAACAAGCCGGACGTCGGCGTCAACATCGCCCGTAACTGGTACGACAACGACAAGGTCGATGCGATCTTCGACGTGCCGACCTCCTCGGTGGCACTGCCGATCTCGGCGCTGACCCGCGAGAAGAACAAGATCCACATCAATTCCGGCGGCGGCTCGTCCGACATCACCGGCGCGCAATGTTCGCCCAACACGGTGCACTGGACCTACGACACCTACGCGCTGTCGAACGTCGCAGGCAAGGCGATGGTGAAGCGCGGCGAGGACACCTGGTTCTTCGTGACCGCCGACTACGCCTTCGGCATGGCGCTCGAGCGTGACGCCGCCAACGTGGTCAAGGAGAGCGGCGGCAAGGTGCTCGGCGACGTGCGCCATCCGCTCAACTCGTCCGACTTCTCCTCCTTCCTGCTCCAGGCCCAGGCCTCCAAGGCCAAGGTGGTCGCGCTGGCGAATGCCGGTGGCGACACCACCAACGCGCTGAAGCAGGCGGCCGAATTCGGTCTGACGCAAGGCGGCCAGAAGATGATCGCGCTCCTGCAGGAGATCACGGACACGCATTCGCTCGGCATCAAGGCGACGCAAGGCCTGATCGTCACCGACGCGTTCTACTGGGACATGAACGACGAAACGCGCGCCTTCTCGAAGCGCTTCAACGAGAAGGTCGGCCACATGCCGACCATGATCCAGGCGGGCCTTTATTCGGCGACCATGCACTATCTGAAGGCGATCGACGCCATCAAGACCGACGAGGCGCCCAAGGTCATGGATCAGATGCGCGCCACGCCGATCAATGATTTCTTCGCCAAGAACGGCAAGATCCGCATCGACGGCCGCATGGTCCACGACATGTATCTGTTCGAGGTCAAGAAGCCCGAGGAGTCCAAGGGCGAGTGGGACCTCTACAAGCTGATCGCCTCAGTGCCCGGCGACGAAGCGTTCCGCCCGCTCGACAAAGGCGGCTGCCCGCTGGTGAAGGGGAATTGAGTATCTTCTCCCTCTCCCGCCTGCGGTGAGGTGAAAGCAATACGACAACGCGCCCGGCTTTCGCCGGGCGCGCTTCGTTTCGACCGTCAGCTGGACCGCATTACTCCGAGTACTTGAACTCTGGCATGTTCTTCAGTTCGTCCTTGCTCGCGTTGAACACGGCATGGTCCGGATACCACTTCGACGAGGACGACTTGGTCGTGGTCGTCGCGGTCTTGTCGGTGCCGGTCGCAGCGCCTGTCGTCGTGGAGGCAGGGGGCTTGGCGCCCGGGGCGCCCGGGGCGCCCGGCGGGTTCGTGGCGGTGCTGGAGTAAGCGATGGCCTCGTCGGAGAACTTCAGCTTTTCGTAGGGCACGGCGACCAGATGCTCGCCCATGCCGAGGAAGCCGCCGACGCCGATCACGGCGATCTTGATGTTGCCGCTCTTGTCCATCAGCAGATCGTTGATCGAGCCGATGTTCTCGTTGGCGTCGTTGTAGACCCTCAGGCCAGACATCTTCGATGCACGCCACTCGTTCGACGCCGAGGTGCTCGTGGTTGTCGCGGTGGCCGCCGGCGGCGCCTTGTCGCCGGTGGCGGTCGGCGACTGTGCAAACGCTACAGTCGCCAGTAGCGCGGTCCCGGCGAGGCCGGCCGCGATCGATTTGATCAACATGTTGTCCTCTCCTTCAACAAGAAACCTTGTGCGGAGAAAACAGCCTCGATCAGTCGCAGTTCCGACCGTGCGGCAATTTCGCTGCTACTTTCGCGTGCCGCCGCATTGCGATGAATGTTCCGCAATCACGCAGGAACGTTCGCGACGCACGGTTCCCCGCCGACGGTCACGCGCCCTGGGAAGAAGCATGATCGCGGCGAGGAACGCGCCAACCTGCGTCGCCCAGGTCAGCTCTTGTAGTCGATCAGAAGCGCGGAAAAGTCCGAGCTGCTCGACGAGTTCGTCGAGCTGCCATTTGCGCCGTAACCCGTGGTCGACGACTGCGACTGCTGGAGTGCCTGGAGAAACTGCTGAAGGATCTCGGCCGTGGTCTGGTCGCTCGAGGTGCTGCTCGTCGAGTCCGTGGGCGAGGACGAGTCGGAGCTGTCATCCGACGGCGGCGGACCGGGCGGCGGTCCGCCCGCGCCACCTGCGCCCTGCGGGCCCTTGGAGAACGTGGCCTCGAACACGCCCTTGAGCTCGTCGGCCTGGTCGGAGGTCAACGTCCCGTTCGCGACCTCGTTGGAGATGAGGTCATCGATCTTCGACTTCATGTCGTCCTTCGAGGGACGCGTGCCGCTGGACTCGTCGCTGGCGCGGCTCTGCTGGAGCGCAGTGTCGATGTCGTTGAGCGCCGTCGAGAGCGCGGACTGGTCCGACGACGAGATCGTGCCGGCGGAGACTTCCGATTGCAATTCCTGCTGTAGCCGCTGTAGCGGCGACTGGTAGCTGCTGCTTGAGAGCGACGCGATCGTGCTCATGATGGCTCCGGGGTTTCTACGGTATCTTGCGCGACGGTTTGACGGTATGGTTAACGCTCTTAACGAGACCTTGCCGTTCCCCAGTCCGGCTGTTGCCGGGTGTTGCGATCAGCGCAGCCAGAAACAAACGGAAACAAAAATATTCGCCATTCGGCCCGAATCTTGGACAAACAAAGCTCATGGCCATTCTCAATCCCAACATCCTGGTCGTCGAGGACGACCGCGAAACCCGGACGTTGATTGCGAAGTACCTGCGCAACAATGCCTGCAACGTCACCGCCGTGAGCGACGGGCGCGAGATGGCGCGCGCCATGGCCGATCACCGCGTCGACCTCATCATCCTCGACGTCATGCTGCCCGGCGAGGACGGCCTGAGCCTGTGCCGAAAGGTGCGCTCGGAGGCACAGACGCCGATCATCATGCTGACCGCGCGCGGCGAGGATGTCGACCGCATCGTCGGCCTGGAGATGGGCGCGGACGACTATTTGCCGAAGCCGTTCAACCCGCGCGAGCTGCTCGCGCGCATCAACGCGGTGCTGCGCCGCCAGGCGGCGGCCCAGGCCGCAAGCTCGATCGAAGGCGCGAGCACGCTGGCCTTCGAGGGCTGGCGCATCGACCTGCGGCTGCGCGAATTGCGCAACCCCGAAGGCGCGCGCGTCGCGGTGACCAGCGCCGAGTTCGACCTGCTCCGCACGTTCTGCGAGCGGCCCGGCCGCGTGCTGTCGCGCGACAGCCTGCTCGACCTCACGCAGGGGCGCAACACCGGTTCGTTCGAGCGCTCGATCGACGTGCTGGTCAGCCGCATCCGCCGCAAGATCGAGCCCAATCCGCAGGACCCGACCATCATCAAGACGGTCCGCTCGGGCGGCTATTTGTTCACGCCAAGGACGGAAGCGGTCACGGCGCCCCTGAGCAATTGAGGCGGCGCCGGCCATGAAGCCGATCGGGTTCTTCCATCTCAAGGGCATCGGCGGGCAGATCGCCGCGCTCGTCCTGGCTTCGACGGTGGCGCTCCATCTCGTCGTCACCACCGCCTTCCTGATCAGCCGGCCGGACCGCCCGGACACGCCGCCGGACGGCGCCCATCAATTGACCGATGCCGCGCTGCTGCTCGGCTCGGCCAGCGAGAGCGAGCGGCCGCGCCTCATCGCCGATCTCGCGCGCGCCTTCCCCAAGCTCGGCATCGAGACGCTCGCGCCCGGTACGGCGACGACCGTCGAGGAGAGCGAAAGTGCACATTTGCACGGGATCCGCCGTCACCTCGGCCGCGGCTACAAGGTGGTGCAGCTTGCCCCCGACGGCGGCGTGCGCCGTATCGGCGTCGAATTGCCCGACGGCACCATGGTCGCGGGCCGCGTGGACAACGGTCCGCGTCCGTGGTTCTGGGGCGCGCCCTGGCTGATGACGCTGATGACCGCCTTCATCTGCGTCACCGTGCTCGGCCTGTGGGCCGCGCGTGCGCTGGCCACGCCGCTGTCGTCCTTCGCCAAGGCCGCCGAGAATTTCAGCCTCGACGGCACGGCCGAGCCGCTGCCCGAGCGCGGCCCGGAGGAGATCCGCCAGGTCGCGCGCGCACTCAACCGCATGCATGAGCGGATCGCGCGGCTGATGTCCGATCGCACCAGGATGCTGGCCGCGATCAGCCACGATCTGCGCACCCCGATCACGCGCTTAAGGCTGCGCGCCGAGTTCATCGAGGACGAAGGCAACCGCAAGCGCATGCTGATCGATCTCGACCAGATGCGCTCGATGCTGGAATCCGTGCTGTCGCTCTTGCGCAACGACCGCAAGATGGAGGCGGTGACCCTGGTCGACATCGCAAGCACGCTCCAGCTCGTCGCCGACCAGTTCGGCGACATGGGCCACGTCGTGCACTATGACGGCCCGGCATCGGCGACCGCCGTCGCACGTCCCGACGACCTGCACCGCGGCATCACCAATCTCGTCGAGAATGCCGTGCGCTTCGGCGCCGAAGTCACGATCCGCCTCGACGTCGAGGGCAGCAAGCTCATCATCGATGTCGAGGACGATGGCCCCGGCATTTCGGATGCGCGCAAGCAGGAGATGCTGGAGCCGTTCGTGCGCGGCGACGACGCGCGCACAATGGACGACTCGACCGGCTTCGGGCTGGGCCTGTCGATCGCGCGCGCGATTGCGCTCGCTCATGGCGGCGATCTGTCGCTGCACGACCGCGAGCCGCACGGGCTGATCGTACGGATGCAATTGCCGGTGTGGCAGCAGCCGCGGCTCGCGGCGTGATGCATCTACTTCACCTCTCCCCAGCGGAGAGAGGTCGATTTGCGCAGCAAATCGGGTGAGGGGGTGCAGGTCCCACGAGAGAGCGCAACCCCTCACCCGGCGCTTCGCGCCGACCTCTCCCTATGGGAGAGGTGAGAGATCGCAATGTGCAGCAACGCGGCTCAGGCCGCGAGCGGCGGATGTTCGATGGAAGAAGAATCGAAGATCGCCACCGCCTCGAAGCGATAGCCGCAGGCGCGGCACGTCCAGAGATAGGAGACGCGGCCCTCGCCCGGCTCAATCCAGTCGGGCTTCGCGATCGGCGTACCGCACTGGGCACAAGGGTTATGCTTGGGGATGTCGATGTCTGCTCTGGTCATGGACGTCTCCCAAATTGCTGGTTTTGACTAGCCATTTTTGGCTTGGGCGGATGCGCGAATGGACAGGCCCGCTGCCGCGTACGGCACTCCGCCAACTTCACTCTTAACCTAGGTTTAAGTCGTAAAAACGACGGCGCGCCCAAAATTGCCGATGGCGTCGTTTCGCCACATCATCGCCGCGTTCCCACGGCCTAACGCGCACAGGCGCAGGTCCGTTCTGCCGAGGAACATTTCGATGAAAATTTTGCGTATCGCCGCGCTCGTCGCGGCCGGGCTGATGGTGGCGCAGGCGGCGCAGGCTGGTGAAAGCGAGTACGCCGAGATGGTCGCAGCTCATGCGCGCGCCAATGGCGTGCCGGAAGCGCTGGTGCACCGCGTCATCATGCGCGAAAGCCGCTACCAGCCGCATCTGATCGGTCGCGGCGGCACGATCGGGCTGATGCAGATCAAGCTCGCGACCGCCCGCGGGCTCGGCTACACCGGCGATGCCGCCGGCCTGCGCGATCCCAACACCAACCTCACCTACGCCGTGAAATATCTCGCCGGCGCCTATCACGCCGCCAACGGCGACCACGCGCGAGCCATTCGTTATTATGCGGGCGGCTATTACTACGCCGCAAAGCGGCAGCGGCAGGAGATGGTGCAACAGGCAAGTAACGAGACCTGGCTCGAGCCGAACGGCAACCCGCAGCCGATATTTGGCGCCGTGCCGCACCGGAAAGTCGCGCAGCGCGTGCGCAACGCGCGGGCGCAGGTTCCAAACGACTGATCGTCATTCCGGGGCAGTGTTCTGCACCATCCCGGAATGACTGGCCTGCGGCTAGTGCGTTGACACAGGCTGTCACTGGCATACATTAGTGCCGTTCCGAGGGGTGCTCCGAGGAGGAGCTGAGATACCGCTAAATGGGTCAGAAGGCTCAGGACCGCGGTGACCCTTTGAACCTGATCCGGGTCATGCCGGCGAAGGGACAGGGATGTACCAGACCACCAAGCGACCGGATTCCCCGGTATCCATCATCGGCGCAGGCATTGCAGGAGCGTGGCAGGCGCTGCTGTTCGCACAGGCCGGCCACGCCGTGACCTTGCACGAGCGCGGTGACGCCGCGATGACGGACTCCACCAGTCACTGGGCCGGCGGCATGCTCGCGCCCTATTGCGAGGCCGAGGTCGCCGAACCCATCATCAGCCGGCTCGGCCTGCGTTCGCTCGACATCTGGCGGCGCGAGCTGCCGGATACCCCGTTCAACGGTTCCCTCGTCGTGGCGCATCCGCGCGAGCGTACCGATTTTGAGCGCTTCGCGCGCATGACGGAGGGCCATCGGCGGCTCGATGCAGCCGCCCTCGCCGCGCTCGAGCCATCGCTCGAGGGCCGCTTCCGCGAGGCGCTGTTCTTCCCGACCGAGGGGCATGTCGAGCCGCGCCGCGTGTTGCCGAAGCTGCATGAGCGCATCCGCGCCGCCGGCGGCACCATCAAGTTTGAAAGCCGCGTCAGTGCCGCCGATCTCGACGGCATCGTGATCGACTGCCGCGGCCTGGCCGCGCGCGAGGAACAATCCGAGCTGCGCGGCGTCAAGGGCGAGATGATTTTGATCGAGACCAACGAGGTGCAGCTTGCGCGCCCCGTGCGGCTGATCCATCCACGTTGGCCGCTTTACGTGATCCCGCGCGAGGACAATCTGTTCATGCTGGGCGCGACATCGATCGAGGCCGAGGACACCGGCGTCAGCGTGCGCTCGGCGCTGGAGCTCTTGGGTGCGGCCTATGCGGTGCATCCGGCCTTCGGCGAGGCTCGCATCGTCGAATTCGGCTCGGGCCTTCGCCCCGCCTACCCCGACAATTTGCCGCGCATCGGTGTTCGCGGCGACAGGATCGCCATCAACGGGCTCTATCGCCACGGCTTCCTGATCGCGCCGGCGCTCGCCGAGTTGACGCTTGCCTATGTCCAGCGCGGCCAGATCGACAATGAGGTGATGCAATGCGCGTGATCGTCCAATGCGTTTGATAATTAACGGCGAGCAACGCGAGGTGAACTCGGCAAGCGTGGATGCGCTGCTCGCCGAGCTCGATTACGAGGGCACGCATTTCGCGATCGCGCTGAACTACGACGTGGTCCCGAAGAGCCGCTGGGCCGAGACGCAACTCAAGGCCGGCGACGAGATCGAGATCATCACGCCGCGGCAGGGAGGGTGAGGATGACGGCACACTCCATCCCCACGTCGCTGGCGCAGGCCACACACTCCGGCGTCGTCGCCCGGCTTGCCGCCTTCGCTCAAGCTTCGGCGGCCGAGCACCCTTGTGGCCCGGCGAAGCCTTGGCGGAGCCGGGACCGGGCGATCCGGTACGCCGCGGCTCCTCCGTATTACGAAACGGCCTCTGGAATACTGGATCCCCGCTTTCGCGGGGATGACAGCTACAATTGCGGAAACACCGACCGTCACAACACAAGCCTGTGGTTATGGGTCCCGGCCTTCGCCGGGACGACGGTATTCTTTAAGGAGACACCTTCGACATGGTGACCTTCTACGGCAAACAATTCTCCTCCCGCCTCCTCATCGGAAGCGCGCTCTATCCCTCGCCCGCGGTCATGCAGGCGGCGATCCGCGCCTCGGGTGCGGGCATCGTCACGGTGTCGCTGCGGCGCGAGGCCGCCGGCGGCAAGACGGGGGACGCATTCTGGAATCTGATCCGCGAGCTCGATGTCACGGTGCTGCCGAACACCGCCGGCTGCCGCAGCGTGCGCGAGGCGGTGACGACCGCCAAGCTCGCGCGCGAATTGTTCGGCACCTCCTGGATCAAGCTTGAGGTGATCGCCGACAACGACACGCTGCAGCCCGACGTCGTCGGCCTCGTCGAAGCCGCCACCATCCTGATCAAGGACGGTTTTGAGGTGTTCCCCTATTGCACCGAGGATCTCTCGGTCGCAAACCGCCTCGTCGATGCCGGCTGCAAGGTGGTGATGCCGTGGGCAGCACCAATCGGCAGTGCCAAGGGCATCACCAACCGCGATGCGCTGAAGCTTCTGCGCGAGCGCCTGCCCGACATCACGCTGGTTGTCGATGCCGGTCTCGGCGCGCCAAGCCACGCGGCGCAGGCGCTCGAGCTCGGCTACGACGCCGTGCTGCTCAATACCGCGATCGCGAAAGCCGCCGATCCCGTGGCGATGGCCAACGCCTTCCGCCTCGGCGTCGAGGCCGGCCGCACCGCCTTTGAAGCCGGGCTGATGGACGCCCGCGACTTCGCTTCCCCCTCCACCCCTGTCGTTGGGACCCCGTTCTGGCATGCCGTATCCTGATCGCTTCTATCCCGTCGTCGACAACATCGCCTGGGTCGAACGCCTGACAAAGCTCGGCGTCGGCACGATCCAGCTGCGCGCGAAGGACCTGAACGACGCCGACGCGCTGCAGATCGTCAGCGACGCGCTGGCGGTCACCAAGGGCACGCAAGCAAAGCTGGTGGTGAACGATTACTGGCGCGCGGCGATCGTCGCGGGCGCGCAGCACCTGCATCTCGGCCAGGAGGACCTGGTCGATGCGGATGTGAAAGCCATCCGCGAGGCCGGGTTGACGCTCGGCATCTCCACCCATGACGACGCCGAGCTTGCGACCGCGCTCGCGGCCAAGCCGGACTACGTCGCGCTCGGCCCGATCTTCTTCACCACGCTGAAGTCGATGCGTTTCGAACCGCAGGGCATTCCGAAGATCACGGAATGGAAGAAGCGCGTCGGCAACATCCCGCTGGTTGCGATCGGCGGCATCAAGTTCGAGCACGCCGCGGAGATTTTTGCCGCGGGCGCGGATTCCATCGCTGTCGTCAGCGACGTCACCCAGAACGCCGATCCCGATGCGCGTGTGCGGCAGTGGCTCGGCCTATCCGTGGAGGCGGCGTGATGCGTACCCTCCCCACACACTCCGCCGTCATCGCCCGGCTTGACCGGGCGATCCAGTACGCCGCGGCTTCTCCGTATTACGGCACGGCCTCTGGAATACTGGATCCCCGCCTTCGCGGGGATGACAGCGGTACTTGTCTCTCGCGCAGCGATGCCACAACGAATTAGAAGGAGGATCCCATGAACATCCGCTCCAATCCCGACAAGACCATCCCCGCCGTCACCACCGGCCCGCTGCCCTCCTCGCGCAAGATCTTTGCGACGCCCGAGGCCGCGCCGGACGTGCGCGTGCCGCTGCGCGAGATCATCCTCTCGGAAGGCGCGGGCGAGCCGAACCTGCCGGTCTACGACACGTCAGGCCCCTACACCGATCCGTCCATCACGATCGACGTCAACGCCGGCCTCTCCCGCAACCGCAAGGCCTGGGTGCTGGAGCGCGGCGGCGTCGAGGAATATGACGGCCGCGCGATCAAGCCGGAGGACAATGGCGGCGTGTCCGCCGAGAAGGCCGCGCGTGCGTTCAGCGCCTATCACAAGCCGCTGCGCGGGCTCGACGGCCACAAGATCACGCAGCTCGAATTCGCCCGCGCGGGCATCATCACCAAGGAGATGATCTACGTCGCCGAGCGCGAGAACCTTGGCCGCAAGGCACAGCTCGAGCGCGCGGAAGCCGTGCTCGCCGACGGCGAAAGCTTTGGCGCCTCGGTGCCAGCCTTCATCGCGCCCGAGTTCGTCCGCAGCGAGATCGCGCGCGGCCGCGCCATCATCCCCTCCAATATCAACCATTCCGAGCTCGAGCCGATGATCATCGGCCGCAACTTCCTGACCAAGATCAACGCCAATATCGGCAACTCGGCGGTGACTTCGTCGGTCGAGGAGGAGGTCGAGAAGATGGTGTGGGCGGTCCGCTGGGGCGCCGACACCGTGATGGACCTCTCCACGGGCCGCAACATCCACACCACGCGCGAATGGATCTTGCGCAACTCGCCGGTGCCGATCGGCACCGTGCCGATCTATCAGGCGCTGGAGAAGTGCAACGGCGATCCGGTGCAGCTCACCTGGGAACTCTACAAGGACACGCTGATCGAGCAGTGCGAGCAGGGCGTCGACTATTTCACCATCCACGCCGGCGTGCGCCTGCAATACATCCACCTCACCGCCAACCGCGTCACCGGCATCGTGTCGCGCGGTGGCTCGATCATGGCGAAGTGGTGCCTGGCGCATCACAAGGAGAGCTTCCTCTACACCCATTTCGACGAGATCTGCGACATCATGCGCAAGTATGACGTCTCGTTCTCGCTGGGCGACGGCCTGCGCCCGGGTTCGATCGCGGACGCCAACGACCGCGCGCAGTTCGCCGAACTCGAGACGCTCGGCGAACTAACCAAGATCGCGTGGGACAAGGGCTGCCAGGTCATGATCGAAGGCCCCGGCCATATCCCGATGCACAAGATCAAGATCAACGTGGACAAGCAGCTCAAGGAGTGCGGCGAGGCGCCGTTCTACACGCTTGGGCCGCTGACCACCGACATCGCGCCGGGCTATGACCACATCACCTCCGGGATCGGTGCCGCCATGATCGGCTGGTTCGGTTGCGCCATGCTCTGCTACGTCACGCCGAAGGAGCATCTCGGCCTGCCCGACCGCAACGACGTCAAGACCGGCGTCATCACCTACAAGATCGCGGCCCACGCCGCCGATCTCGCCAAGGGCCACCCCGCCGCGCAGCTGCGCGACGACGCGCTGTCCCGCGCCCGGTTCGAATTCCGCTGGACCGACCAGTTCAACCTCGGCCTCGATCCGGACACCGCAAAGAGCTTCCACGACGAGACCTTGCCGAAGGAAGCCCACAAGGTCGCCCATTTCTGCTCGATGTGCGGCCCAAAGTTCTGCTCGATGAAGATCACGCAGGACGTGCGCGACTACGCGGCGACGCTGAACGATCCGGCGGCGGTGGGCATGTCGATGCAAGGTACCATCGAGGACGGCATGGCCAAGATGAGCGAGAAGTTCAAGGAAATGGGCAGCAGCGTGTATCTGGATGCGGAGAAGGTGAAGGAGAGCAATCGGGCGCTGTGAGGGGTACTACTCCGCCGTGGGGTAGCTTGGTGGGCATCGAAAGAAGAAGGGCCAGGCGAAAGCCTGGCCTTTCTTCTTGCCTGATTTTCCTCACGCGGATACGCTACTTCTAATTGAATCACTTTCCATTGTGATACTCTTCAAGAACTCGAACTAGGTTGCGTAAAGGGATCGTCTATGGCTCGTCCAAGAGTTTTTGTAAGCTCAACTTACTATGACCTGAAGTACATCCGCGGCGGGCTAGAGGCGTTCATAAAGCAAATCGGGTATGATCCGATCTTATTCGAGAAAGGCGACATCCCTTTCCACCACGATAGTCTTTTGGAGCAGTCATGCCTTCAAGAGATAGATACTGCAGACATGCTGGTTTTGATTATAGGGGGTCGATACGGCTCGATGAGCAAAGAAGATCGGGAGCTTTTGGAGAAGGACCCCGAGAGATTCTTTGGAAAGATACGATCAGTTACACAGAAGGAATATGAAAAGGCTCGCGAAAAGGACATTCCTATTTTTGCTTTTGTCGACACGCAGGTCTTGGCGGAGTACAGCACGTACAAAGCAAACAAGGAAAACCCGACCATCAACTATGCTTTTGTTGATAACGTGAAGATATACGAACTGATCGACGACATTTATGCGCAACGACGCAATAATTTTCTAAGAGAATTTAGCAAGCTCGAGGACCTGACATCTTGGCTGCGCGATCAATGGGCGGGACTTTTCTCTGACTTTCTCAAGCAACGCATTAATTTGACGAGGTTTCGCAATATCGAAGAGCAAATTCGAGACATGCGGCAGCTGGTGGAATCTTTGCGGACCTATAACGAAGCCATATTGCGATCGGTAGATGAAAAGGGTTCAAAGGCGATCATCTCACAGCAGCATCGCACGCTAGAGCAATCGCGAGTCGCGAAGTTCATGCGGGAATCGATGATCGATTTTATTTTTAATACCGAGTTCCAGCCTGGAAAGCGGCCTAGTCGATCGGCGATGTATGACGCATTCCTAAAATCAAGCAACCTGCAAGATTTCTTGCAAAAGCTGAAATTCTCTGAGGAGAAGATAAAAGAGTTTCTTTCCAATCACGAGACATATGCCGTCAAGGACTACGAGAAACTCTCTGAAACTTATAAGACCTCAGAGCCGCCAGAAGATGAATGAGCGGCGCTCTTGAGATAGTACCGTTGTCTCCGACATATCGCCTCGCTCATGCGACGCGAAACTCGTCTAGCAGGTCAGCGCGGTTGGTAAGACGGGTAGAACCCAGCGAAAATCCATAGCACACCTGATAACTCGCAATTGTCGGCGAACAAGCGTAGGTTTCGTTGCGCTCCGACGCATTCTGCGGACTTTTAATTTACGCGAAGCCACTATCGACCGCCTCCCCGACCAGCTCCGCCCCGACCTCCGCCTCGTCTTCGTCGGCACCGCCGCCAGCACGCGCTCGGCCGCCGTCGGGCACTACTACGCCCATCCCGGCAACCGCTTCTGGCAGGCGATCCATGAGGCCGGCATCACACCGCGCCGTTATCAGCCGAGCGAGTTCAGAGAGCTGCTCGAGCTCGGGATCGGCTTCACTGATCTCTCCAAGTCGGGCGCAGGGATGGATCACCAGATCGAGGCAGCATCGATCGACGTGCCCGGGTTCAGGGCCAAGATCAAGAAATATCGGCCGAAGACCGTTGCGTTCACGAGCAAGAAGGCGGCGAGCCTGTTTTATGGCAGGCCGTCCGGCGTGATCTCGCTCGGGCGGCAGCAACCCGAAGAAAATCTGCCCGACGTGTTCGTACTCGCCTCCCCGTCCGGCGCGGCGTCCGGCCACTGGACGCTGCGGCCATGGCGCGAGCTCGCGGCATGGATTGCGGTGTAAGATGGATTTGCGATGGCACCCCACGTTCAGCCGTCGTCCCGGCGAAGGCCGGGACCCATAACCCCAGGGAGTGGTTTGGCGAAGATTCGCCGTCCGGTACTCCGACCTTCCACGATTGATAGATCACGCGGTATGGGTCCCGGCCTTCGCCGGGACGACACCGTGGATGTGGCAACGTGGTCCTGCCAAAATGCGACCGCGCACGGCTAACCCACTCTACGCGAGTTCGCTACGCACTCACCCCGCATACGCCCTGTCCAGATCCGCGATCACGATCTTCTTCATCTGCATCATGGCGTGCATGACGCGACCCGCTTTGGTGCGGTCGGGGTCGCCGAGATAGCGGCCGAGCGCGGTCGGCACGACCTGCCAGGACAGGCCGAACTTGTCCTTGAGCCAGCCGCACCTGGATTCTTCACCGCCGTCCGCGGTGAGGCGGCTCCAGAAATAGTCGACCTGCTCCTGGGTCTCGACGCTGATGAAGAAGGACACCGCCTCGTTGAAGCGGTATTTCGGCCCGCCATTGAGGGCGTTGAAACGCTGACCTTCCAGCTCGAACACCGCCATGAAGTCGTTGACGGTCTCGACCTTGGCGTTGGGAAACACCGATTTGTAGAAAGCGACGGCCTCGGGGACGTTGTTGTCGAACCAGAGAAACGGCGTGATGGAGGTCATGTTTCGGGTGTCCTCAGGTTTGGGATGGGACGTGCAGGCGCGGGCCTGCTCACAGGACGAACCGGAGGGTGGGCATCCGACAGGCGCGGGATCATTTTTCCTGGCCATCCTGTATGATGGGCCCGGAGTTGCCCGTCGAGGAGCCCGCATATGCTGACCCTCTATTCCTATCCCGAACTCTTCGGCGTCGCCGACAACAACGGTTATGGCCTCAAGGTCTACGCCTTCCTGAAGCTCGCGGGCGTGCCCTTCGTGCACGCGCACCTGTTCGATGCCTCCGCCGCGCCGCGGGGGCAGCTTCCCTATGTCGTCGACGACGGCGAGACGATCGGTGACAGCGAGACGATCATCGCGCACGCGATCGCAAAATATCGCCTGACCATCGATGCCGCGCTGTCGCCGGCGCAGCGCCGGACCAATCACCTCATTACGCGCATGCTCGACGATCTCTACTGGGTGATGTCGTATTCGCGCTGGAAGGACGACCGCTATTGTCCTGCGTTTTGCGATGCCTTCATGGCGCAGCATCCGCAGATCGATGCGGCGGGGCTGGAGAAGGCCAAGGCCTATAACGCGCAGCGCTATTACTTCCAGGGGATCGGCCGCTACACGCCCGAGCAGGCCTATGCGCGGGGACTCGCCGATCTCGAGGTGCTGGCCGAGATCGTGCCCACGCAGGGCTTCGTGCATGGCGAGGCGCCGACCAGCATCGATGCCGGCATCTACGGCTTTCTCGCCAACATCCACTTTTTTCCGATACCGACGCCGCTGAAGGCGTTCGTCGATGCGCACAAGAACCTCGTCTCGCATTGCGAGAGGATTCATGCGGCGGTGAGCGGATCGTAGTCGCAGATCGTAGAGCCTGTGAAGCTATTGGATCTGCGGAGATTGGCCGGCAGGGAAATGGCGAGTTGAGTTGATCCGAGGGCTGTGACGAGGCGGACTGTGGGTGCCACTATGGTTTGGCGAGATGGTGGCCCTGCAGGATGTTGTTGGTGAGCGCGTACCAGAGGACGACGGCGCGGACCTTTTCGATACCGCGGACGGTCAATTGCCGCAGGTCCCAGTTGCGCCAGCGGGCATGTATGCATTCGCAGATCGTACGGGCTCGGTACTGAGCTTTGCCGTCTTCGCTGGCCATGCGAGCACGCCAGGCCAACACGCCCGGACCGTCGCCATGCCGGGGCAAATAAGGATCGACACCGCTCCTGGACTGCGTTGGTGGACAGTAGATGTCGATGCCTTCGCTATGCGCCCACTCGATATCCTCGGCGCTGCAGAAACCGCCATCGACGAGGTGGCGGCGGGGAAAGCGGCCCAGCAGTGATCGCGTTCGTTCCAGCATCGGCCGCATCAGGCCGCGATCCGATCCATTGTTGTCGACGTCGACCGTGACCACGATCAGCTCGCCCGCCGCGCTGGCCACCTGCACGTTGTAGGCTGGACGAAAGCCGGCATCCGCCATCTTCATCACCCGCGCCTGCGGGTCGGTGGTGGAGGCCCGCGCCTCCTTCGGCTTTTTGCCATTGCCGCCCTTCTCGTCGAGCTGCTTTCGCTTGCGCTTGATCTCGGCCAGCGCCGCTTGCGCCGCCTGCACCCGCTCGCTGCGTTCGCGCGCCGCGCGCTCCCTCGCGGCCCGAATGCGCCGATTGCTGGCTTCCGGATCCGCATCGACCTCGCGCTTGAGCTCCTCCACCACAGCCTGGGCCTGCGCCATCTGCCGATCCAGCGTCGCCTCCCGCCGGAACGATCCGGTCCCCGCATTGGCCCGTATCCGCACCCCGTCCTGGGTCAACTTCTCCAGATCGACCAGCCCCGCCTTGCTCAGCGCCGCCAGATGCTCGCTCAGCAGGCGGTCGAGCAGGTCGGCACAGCCGACCCGGAAGTCCGACAGCGTGTGATAGTTCATCGACACTCCGCCACATAGCCAGCGATAGACGTCATGGCTCTCGCAGAGGCGGTCCAGCGCACGCGCGCTGCCCACGCCATCGCTCGTGGCGTAAAGCCAAAGCGCCAGCAGCAGTCGTGGCGATGGCGGCGGATGACCGGGCGTATTCTCCCGCGCCTTGACCCGATCCTCAAGCTCGCTCAGGTCCAGCCCCTCAACATAGGCCCAGATCACGCGCGCCGGATGCTCTTGCCCGATCAGGCTCTCGATATCCACGGCACGCAGTTCGATCTGGTCACGCATCGGCTCGCGCAGCCGCGGCGCTCCAACCGGCTCTGCACCTGCTCGCGGCTTCGCCTGTTCCGGCAGCTCTCCAAATAGCTCTTCGTCAGCCATCATCCCCTCCGCCGAATCAAGGCACACAGAGAATCACGACGGCCTTGATCTCCGCTACATCCGCCCAGCCGAAATGAAAGATTCACAGCCTCGTAGGGTGGGTTAGC
>NZ_LUUB01000048.1 GCF_001641635.1 Bradyrhizobium centrolobii | reverse complement strand
GCCCATCGGCGCTAAGGTAGTTGGAACATCATTTGATAGCGCCGCTTTTTCCTCGGTGGCTCGCGGAGGTGTCGGCGGAGAGCAAAGACAGATCGGTGAAGGCGAGCCAATGTGGGCTGGGGAATGATCGCCTGCAGAAGTGAGGCGACGAGCTGGCGGAGCAATCGCCACGCGCTTGGGCTGGTCAGGCGGCGTCCGCCCAGCGGGGAGAGTCCTCGAGTTCGTCGACAAGCGGCTCGAGCAAGAGAATGATCAGCAGATGAGCGAGGATGTGCGGCCTGGCGGACCGTTCGTCAGTGCCCGGCGGCCCCTTCAGGCCAATCAGGCTCTTCAGTCGCTTGAAGCCGAGCTCGATCCGCCAGCGCAAGCGGTAGAGGGCGAGAACATCATCGGTGGTGAACTCTTCCGGGGCGAGTGAGGTCACCAGGATGACCCAATCGGCGGCCTCGAGCGTTTGCTTGGAGAGCTGATGGCCTCCCTTCTGTGCAGTTCGGCGCGCTTTGCGTCGTGCCTCGGCAGCGGCCTCTGTCGGCTTCTTGACGGCGACCAGACGCAGGGCGAGCGGCGCGCCGCGCCTGGGTTTGAGCCAAATCGGACAATCGATCAGGCCTCGTTTCGCGGATTTGCGCAGTTCAGCGATGAGATCGAGCGCACCGCCTTCGCAATCGAGCCAGCGCGCGCTCTTCCAACCAGCCCGAATGACGAAGTCTGCGCCGGCCTGGATCAGCCGCGCCATGCGCGCCGGCTGCAAATAGGCCCGATCGGCAAGACGGATCTCACCTGCAACCGCCGGTATCCGGTCGAGCGTCTCGCCTTCCTGCTGATCCGTCAGTTCGAAGTGGCCAAAACGTTCCTGCGGAAGATCGAACGCGCTGTGAATGCGCCACACCGCATTCTTCTTCCTGCCATTGAGCCCCTTTCTTCGGCACCGTCGTGGCATCGATGATCCGGATCAGGCGACCTTGGCTTGCCTTCGGGGCGGCGCCAGCAAGCGCCTGCCCCACCAGCAGCGCCAGCCAATCCCCGCACTGACGCAAGCGATACAGCAAAGCCACATTGGAAACGTCGACAAGGCCGACTGATGTCGCCCATGCCGCCGTCAATCGCAATCCCCGCTCACCCAGACAATAGGCCAGGATCAGCCGCAGCAAATCCACCGCGCATCTGATCTCGCGCGGACGCAAGAAAGCCTTCGTCTCCCGTGCCGTGCGATTGAGTGTTTCTGCCCCACCAAGCCGGGCCACCACGCCCGCCCAGTCGCGGTTCACAAGCGATTCGTGTGTCATTCCATCTTGGAATCACAAACGATTCCGCACCCCAAGCCTAATTTAGCGCCAATGGGCGAAGGCCGGGACCCATACCGCGTGACCTATCGAGAGCGGATGGTCGGTGTCCCGCGGCAAGACGACGACTGCGAGCCGTCGCTACAACTGCCGCCTGTGGTTGGGTCCCGGCCTTCGCCGGGACGACGGCGGAGAATGAGGCGCGGGCGGCGCTCCTCACGCCTGCGCCAAAGCCGCGGCTGAGATTGAGGCGCGCGCGGCGCGCCTCAAGCATACCGCCCGTGGCAGTGCTTGTACTTCTTGCCGCTACCGCACGGGCAGTCTTCGTTGCGGCCGATCTTGCCCCACGACGCCGGGTTCTTCGGGTCGCGCTGGGCGGCTGCGACGGCGTGGGACTGCGGGGCGAGGGTGACGTTGGCGAAGGCCATTTCGTCTTCGCCGGTGTCGGGATTGAGCTTGTGCGCTTCCATCGCGGGCAGGATCGGGGCTTCCTGCTCCGGCGGGATGATCTCGACCCGCATGAGCTGCGCGGTGACGGCTTCGCGCAGATGCGCGCTCATCTCCTGGAAGAGATTGAAGGCCTCGGTCTTGTACTCCTGCAACGGATCGCGCTGGCCGTAGCCGCGCAGGCCAATGACCTGGCGCAGATGGTCGAGCATGATCAGATGCTCGCGCCAGAGATGGTCGAGCGTCTGCAGCAGAATGGTCTTCTCGACGTAGCGCATCACGTCGGGACCCCACTGCGCGACCTTGGCCGCCATGTGCTCGTCGGCGCGGGTCTCGATGCGGTTGAGCAGCTCCTCGTCGGCGATGCCCTCTTCCTTGGCCCAGTCGTCGACCGGCAGGTCGAGATCGAGCACGCGCTTGAGCTCTTCCTTCAGACCAGCGACGTCCCACTGCTCGGCATAGGCATGCTCGGGCACGTGCTTGGCGACGAGGTCGTCGATGAAGGCGTGGCGCATGTCAGCGACAGTCTCGGCGACGCTCTCGTCCTTCATCAGCTCGACGCGCTGGTCGAAGATCACCTTGCGCTGGTCGTTCTGGACGTTGTCGAACTTGAGCAGGTTCTTGCGGATGTCGAAGTTGCGCGCCTCGACCTTCTGCTGCGCCTTCTCCAGCGCCTTGTTGATCCAGGGATGGATGATCGCCTCGCCCTCTTTCAGGCCGAGACGCTGCAGCATGCTGTCGAGACGGTCCGAGCCGAAGATGCGCATCAGGTCATCTTCCAGCGACAGGAAGAACTTGGAGCGGCCGGGGTCGCCCTGACGGCCGGAACGGCCGCGCAGCTGGTTGTCGATGCGGCGGGACTCGTGCCGCTCGGAGCCGATGATGTAGAGGCCGCCCGGCTTCGTCACGGTCTTGGCGGGCTTGGAACCCTTCGCCGGCTCGATCTCGATGGTCTCCTCCGCCTTCAGCACGATGTCGCGGAAGTGCTCGATGTCGGCCTTGATCTGCTCGATCCTCGATGCCTTCTCGGCCTCGTCCGTGATGCCCGCGGTCTCCTGCTGCACGCGCATATCGAGCGAGCCGCCGAGCTTGATGTCGGTGCCGCGGCCGGCCATGTTGGTCGCGATCGTGATCGCGCCGGGCACGCCGGCTTCCGCCACGATATAGGCTTCCTGCTCGTGGAAGCGCGCGTTCAGCACCGCGAACAGCTTGGCCGGCTTGCCCGCGCGAGCGGCAGCGTAAAGCTTGTCGAGCGCGTGCTCCTTGCCGAAGTCGATCTGCTTGTAGCCGTTCTGCTTCAAGAACTCGGCGAGCACTTCCGACTTCTCGATCGACGCCGTGCCGACCAGCACCGGCTGGAGCCGCGCATTGGCGCGCTCGATCTCGGCGAGGATCGCGCCGTATTTTTCCTTGTGGGTGCGGTAGACCTCGTCGTCCTCGTCGAGGCGCGCCACCGGCAGGTTGGTCGGGATCTCCACGACCTCGAGCTTGTAGATGTCGAACAGTTCGTCGGCTTCGGTCGCCGCCGTGCCGGTCATGCCCGCCAGCTTCTCGTACATGCGGAAGTAGTTCTGGAAGGTGATCGAGGCGAGCGTCTGGTTCTCGGGCTGAACCGCGACATGCTCCTTGGCTTCGAGCGCCTGGTGCAGGCCTTCCGAATAGCGGCGGCCCGGCATCATGCGTCCGGTGAACTCGTCGATGATCACGACCTCGCCGTCACGGACGATGTAGTCCTTGTCACGGGTGAACAGGCTGTGCGCGCGCAGCGCCTGGTTGACATGGTGCACGACGGAGACGTTCTCGACGTCGTAGAGCGACTCGCCCTTGAGCTGGCCGGCGTCGCGCAGCAGCGTCTCGATCTTCTCCATGCCGCCTTCGGTCAGCGTCACCGTGCGCTGCTTCTCGTCGACCTCGAAGTCGGTCACCTTCCCGAGCTGCGGCATGAAGGTGTCGATGGTGTTGTAGAAGTCCGAACGGTCGTCGAGCGGGCCGGAGATGATCAGCGGCGTGCGCGCCTCGTCGATCAGGATGGAGTCGACCTCGTCGACGATCGCGAAGTAGTGCGGCCGCTGGACCATGTCCTCGAGCCGGTACTTCATGTTGTCGCGCAGATAGTCGAAGCCGTATTCGTTGTTGGTGCCGTAGGTGATGTCGCAGGCATAGGCCGCCTTGCGCTCGGCGTCGTCGAGACCATGGACGATCACGCCGGTGGTCATGCCGAGGAAGCCGTAGATCTGGCCCATCCAGCCGGAGTCGCGGCGGGCGAGGTAGTCGTTGACGGTGACGACGTGGACGCCCTTGCCGGCGAGCGCGTTGAGGTAGACCGCGAGCGTTGCCACCAGCGTCTTGCCTTCACCGGTCTTCATCTCGGCGATGTCGCCCTCGTGCAGCACCATGCCGCCGATCAGCTGCACGTCGAAATGGCGCTGGCCGAGCGTACGCTTGGCGGCTTCGCGCACCGTGGCGAAGGCCGGCACCAGCAGGTCGTCGAGCGTCTTGCCCTCGGCGAGCTGCTGCTTGAATTCGGCGGTGCGGGCCTTGAGGGCCTCGTCGGAGAGATTGGAGACTTCAGGTTCCAGCGCGTTGATGGCGTTGACGCGGGACTGGTATCCCTTCACCCGCCGGTCGTTGGCGGAGCCGAAAAACTTGCGGGCGAGCGCGCCGATCATGCCAAATTCCTGTGTTCGCGATTTAACCGCGTTGCAGCCAAGAGGTCGTCACCCACTTGCCTATCAACTCACCGTGACGCCTCGTGGTGCCAGTGCCCGGCCTGCGGGGGTCATCCGCCATATGGGTGGGAATTGAGCAAGTCTGGGTTCAACGGCCAAAAACGCAGCAAAATAAACGCCATCGCCATGGACGCGACCGCGCAGAGATATGGCCGGGTCAGGGCCTTGTCAACGGCGGCCGGCTTTCCGCTAATTCATCATTTTGACAGACTTTTCGCGTTGCCAAGCCCCCCTGATTGGGCGAGTGTCCGCCCCGCTTAAGCAGCCCCTGCTTCAACATAAGGATTTTCCATGACCACCTCGTTCCCGGTAACCACCGGCCAGCGTTTCCGCCACGCGTCCGCCCTGGCTGGCTCCCTGGGCTTGGTAGCCTGCTTGGCGTTGACCCTGGCGTTCGCGGGCCCGTTGCGGGCCGCCGACGATCCGGTGCTGGCGAAGGTCAATGGCGTTGAAATCAAGAAGAGCGACGTCGCCATGGCCGAGGAGGAACTCGGGCCGAGCCTTGCCCAGATGGACCCGGCGACCAAGGACGAGAACGTGCTCGCCTTCCTGATCGACATGAAGATCGTGGCCAAGGCCGCCGAGGACAAGAAGATCGCCGACAGCGACGAGTTCAAGAAGCGTCTGGCGTTCGCCCGCAACCGCCTGCTGATGGACAGCCTGCTCGCCAACGAGGGCAAGACCGCGACCACCCCCGACGCCATGAAGAAGGTCTATGAGGAGGCCTCCAAGCAGATCACCGGCGAGCAGGAGGTGCGCGCCCGGCACATCCTGGTCGAGACCGAGGACGAGGCCAAGGCGGTGAAGGCCGAGCTCGACAAGGGCGCCGACTTCGCCGAGCTCGCCAAGAAGAAGTCCAAGGATCCGGGCTCCGCCGACGGCGGCGATCTCGGCTTCTTCACCAAGGAGCAGATGGTGCCGGAATTCTCGGCGGTGGCCTTCGCGCTCGAGCCGGGCAAGATCTCCGACCCCGTGAAGTCGCAGTTCGGCTGGCACATCATCAAGGTCGAGGAGAAGCGCAATCGCAAGGCGCCGGACTTCGACCAGGTCAAGGCCCAGATCGAGAACTACGTCACCCGCAAGGCCCAGGCCGACTATGTGGCGAAGCTCCGCGCCGAGGCCAAGGTTGAGCGGCTGGACCAGCCGGCGGCGGATGCGTCCAAGGACGCCAAGCCGGCCGATGCGGCGAAGCCCTCCGACAGCAAGATGGCGCCCCCGGCGAAGAAGTAAGAATTCGCTGTCACTTCGCTGACGCCTAGAGTATCTAAGGATCGTGATGCCCGGCCTCGTGCCGGGCATCTGCGTATCTGACCCACCAAGGCCCTCGCGATGTCCTCCTCCGTCTCCCCGCTCGCCCCGAAACACGTCCCTGATATGCCCGTGATCGCGGGCATCCGTCTCGCGACGGCCGAAGCCGGCATCCGCTACAAGAACCGCACCGACGTGCTGCTCGCCGTGATGGACAAGGGCACCGCGGTCGCCGGCGTCTTCACCAAGTCGAAATGCCCCTCCGCACCGGTGGAATGGTGCCGCGCCAAGCTGAAGGGCGGCAAGGCGCGCGCGTTGGTCGTCAATTCCGGCAACGCCAATGCCTTCACCGGCAAGACAGGCCGCGGATCCACCGCGCTGACCGCCAAGATCGCGGCCAAGGCGGTCGGTTGCGGCGAAAACGAGATTTTTCTCGCCTCGACCGGCGTGATCGGCGAGCCGCTGGACGCGACCAAGTTCGACGGCGTGCTGGGTCGCCTCGCCGAGGCCGCCGAGCCTTCCGACTGGCTCGCTGCGGCCAAGGCGATCATGACCACCGACACCTTCCCCAAGGTCGCGACGGCGACCGTCAAGCTCGGCAAGGCCAAGGTCACCATCAACGGCATGGCCAAGGGCGCCGGCATGATCGCCCCCGATATGGCGACGATGCTGTCGTTCATTTTCACCGACGCGCCGATCGCGCCCGCCGCCCTGCAGGCCCTGCTCAAGAGCGGCGTCGAGGACACCTTCAACGCCGTGACGATCGACGGCGACACCTCGACCTCGGACACGTTGCTGGCGTTCGCGACGGGTGCGGCCGCCGCGCACGGTGCGCCAAAAATCAGCCGCGCCGGCGATCCCCGGCTCAAGGCCTTCGTCAAGGCATTCAACGGCGTGCTCGCCAACCTCGCCGAGCAGGTCGCCCGCGATGGCGAGGGCGCGCGCAAGCTGGTCGAGATCACTGTCGAGGGCGCCAAGACCAAGGCCTCGGCGCGCAAGATCGCGATGTCGATCGCCAATTCGCCGCTGGTCAAGACCGCGATCGCCGGCGAGGACGCCAATTGGGGACGCGTGGTGATGGCCGTCGGCAAGGCCGGCGAGCCCGCCGACCGCGACAAGCTGTCGATCTCCTTCAACGGCATCCGCGTCGCCAAGAGCGGCGCGCGCGATCCTGATTATGACGAGGCGCAGGTGTCGGAGGCGATGAAGGCGCCGGAGATCGCGATCAAGGTCTCGCTCGGCCTCGGCAAGGGCCGCGACCGCGTCATGACCTGCGACCTCACCAAGGAGTATGTTGCGATCAACGGGGATTACCGGTCGTAAGTCTCAACATCGTCATTCCGGGGCGCGCCAACGGCGCGAACCCGGAATCTGGAGATTGTTGCGCGAGATTCCGGGTTCGATGCTATCGCATCGCCCCGGAATGACGGTGCGCCTCACCCCGCAATCCGCGCGTCGGCGACGGCCTTCTTGAACAGCGCGTTCATCGCGTCGGAGATGCCCTGCGTGGGGCTGACCTCGAAATAGAGCCCGGGCGAGGCACAGGCCTGCATGTTCTTGGCAATCTCGCTGTTCGGCGACGGACCGAATGGCGGCTGATTGAACGGGTCGATCCAATCCATGTACCACTGGTTGTCTTTCAATTGCAGATAGGTCGTGTAGAGCACGGCAATTTTGACGTGGTTCTTCTTCAGCGTGTCGCAAAGCGTCGCATCGAGCGGCGACTGGCAGCGTGGCGAGATGTTGCCCCAATGACTGTTGTACATCGTCTTCGAGCAAGCGGCGTTGCTTTCGTCAGCGACGCCGTCCGAGACAAAGAACAGGTATTTCAGCGGGGCTGACGAGGTGCCGCTTCCCGGCGCAGGAATCAAGCTGGTTATTGCCGGAAAGACCTTGCCGAACTGCGTGTCTTTGTCGGCCGTATAGGCGTCGTTATTGCCGTAGACGCCCATCAGATCGATGTTTCCGGCTGCCGTCTTGGCGCTCGATAGGCTGGACGACAGCGAGAACAGCGCGCGAAGCCCAATCGTTTTCGACGAAGCGCCGAAATCGTAGATCGCCATGCGGAACTGGTTCGAATAGGTCTCGGTAGCCGCGGCGGTGTCCATCAGCGACTGGGTGGCGCTGCGCAGCACGTCGATCCGCGTCGTCACGCCGAGCGTCTTCGCGAGATTGTAGTAGTTGTTCGCGTTGTTGTAGTCGTGGCAGGCGAAGGCGCATTTGTCGGACGTGTTGCTGACCATGGTGCTGACGTCGGCCGGAGTCGCGCCGACGCCCATCGACGGCGAGTTGTCGAGCAGGAGATAGAAGTCGATGTAGAGCGGCATGTTGGCCGTCGAGGTCGACGTGCCGGTCACGGTCAGCGCGGTCTTGCCGATCAGGCCGAGAAACATGGTGTTGATATTGGCGCTGAACGTGACCGTCGCGGTGACGGTCGAGCCGCTCTTGACCACGGCGGGAGTGACGCTGTTGAGCGTGTAGCCGGTCAGATTGGCGCGGTTGGCGTCGAAGATGTTCTGGGCATCGGTGACGCCGACGGGGATCGACCCGTCCGACGTCATCGTACCCGCCGCCGCGAAGGCCGGCGAGGCCTTGGAGATCGAGCCGACGCTGGCCGCATCGGCCGCGGCCTGCAGCTTGGCGCGGGTCTGCGTCGCGCGGGAATAGTCGATCGCGCAGCCGACGGCCGTGATCAGCGGAACGCAGGAGAGTGCGAAGATCACGGCAACGTTGCCGCGCCGATTGCAGGTGAAGCGGCGGATAAGTGTGCGAAGCGCGGTGCGCATGGATCGGATCCGGAGTGGTTTAAGCGTTTCCACCCTAGGAACCGTCAATTAAATATGACTTATTGGGACCGCAGAGCGACGCACGGAACGCGGTTAACAGCCCGTTACGTAGTCACACCATTCACGAGCGAATCCTCCCGACAGAACAAGCATGGCCGATCTCAAACTGACACTGGTGGTGGCCTGCGCCCTGATCGACGCCGACAAGCGCGTCCTGATCGCGCAGCGCCCCGAAGGCAAGGCGCTCGCGGGCCTCTGGGAATTCCCCGGCGGCAAGCTCGAGCCCGGCGAGCGGCCGGAGCAGAGCCTCATTCGCGAACTTCACGAGGAGCTCGGCATTACCGTCAGCGAGCCGTGCCTGGCGCCGCTGACGTTTGCGAGCCATGCCTACGAGACCTTCCATCTCCTGATGCCGCTCTACATCTGCCGGCGCTGGGAAGGGCTGGTCACGGCGCGCGAAGGCCAGAGCCTCGCCTGGGTCCGCGCCAACAAGCTGCGCGACTACCCGATGCCGCCGGCGGACATCCCGCTGATCCCGCATTTGATCGATTTGCTGATGTGATGCCCGGCGTGCCCTGGACGCAGCGCAGCGCGTCCGGGACACATCACTCCTTCCGCGCCTTCTTCACCGCCTCCGCGAGACTCGCCTTCGCCGAGCCGGGCTTCAGCGGCTGCTGCTGGCTTGCATGCGGCGCCCAGCCGGACAGCCAGATGATGTCGAACGTCGCGCGGATGCGGCCGTCCGCATCGGCAAAGCGTTCGGCGTAGATCTCAGCCATGCGCAGCAGCGTCGCGCGCCGGCTCAGTGTGCGCCGCCGTTCGATCAGCACATTGGCCGCGCCCATGCGCCGCAAGTCCTGCATCAGCGCGAACGCATTGGCGTAGCGCACCACGACGCGATCGACATCGGTGACCGGCAGCGCAAAACCCGCCCGCTGCAACAGCGCGCCGATGTCGCGTAAGTCAGCAAACGGCGCCACGCGCGGCGACACACCGCCTTCGCATTCGGCTTCCGCCGCGGCAAAGGCCTGGCGCAGCTCGGTCAGGCTGTCGCCGCCGATCATCGCCGCCAGCAGCAGCCCGTCCGGCTTCAGCGCACGCCGGATCTGCGCGAGCACGCCCGGAAGATCGTTGACGAATTGCAGCGCCAGCGCCGAGACGACGAGATCGAGGCTTTCGGGCGCGAAGGGCAGCTTTTCCGCACCCGTCGCATCGAGCACGATCCGCTCGATCGAAGGCAGTCGCGCGCGCAGTGCCATCAGGCCGTCACCAGGCGTCCAGAGATCGGCCGCCGCGTGAAACTCGCGCATCACCGCGGCCAGCCGGTCGGACATGTCCTCAGCGACCCGATCGAGCAGGAAGCTGACCGGGCCCTGCGCTTGCGCGCGATTTTGCCGGGCGTGCAGCAATGCACGATCGAACAGGGCGGGCGGATTTTGCGGATTTTGAACCATGCCGCTGGTTACGCCGATCTCGACGGTTCTGGCAATCCGGTGCGTGCGGAGCTAGCCTTCCCTCATGGAAGCCGAAAGCGCCCCTTCCCGTTCCATCTCCGCGCCACTGCGCGCCGTATGGCTCGCCGGCCGTCACGCGCTGTCGCATGCGGCGCGGCTCGCGCTCGACATTGCGTTGCCGACCCTGTGCGTGTCCTGCCGCGAACCGGTCGATGGTGAAGGCGTGTGCGCGGCCTGCTGGGCGCGGCTGTCGTTCATCGCGCCGCCCTATTGCCCGCGGCTCGGAATTCCCTTCGTCTACGATCCCGGTCCCGACATGCTGTCGATGGAGGCGATCGCGAGCCCGCCAGCTTACCAGCGGGCGCGCGCGGCCGTGCGCTACGACGACGTCGCGCGCACGCTGGTGCATGCGCTGAAGTACCAGGACCGCACCGATCTCGCCCCCGCCATGGGTCGCTGGATGGCCCGCGCGGGCAGCGAGCTACTCACCGATGCCGACATGCTGGTCCCCGTTCCCCTGCATTGGCGGAGAGCCTGGCGGCGCCGCTACAATCAGTCCGGGGCACTGGCACGCATCATCGCGCGGCAGAGCGGGGTCAAGATCAGGGGCGACGTGCTGCGCCGGGTGCGCGCGACCGAGCAGCAGATCGGCCTGTCGCGCGCCCAGCGCGCCACCAATGTGCAGGGCGCGTTCCAGGTATCTGCCGACCTCCAATCCGAGGTCCAGGGCCGCCATATCGTGCTGATCGACGACGTCCTGACCTCTGGCGCGACCGCCGATGCCTGTGCGCGGGCCCTGCTCCGCGCCAAGGCCGCCCAGGTGGACCTCCTCGTCTTCGCCCGGGTTGTCGAGAGCGGGCCGCGTCCCATATAATTCAATGAATTCATGACATGAGAGCGCCAGACGACATGACTGTCGAGATCTACACGAGGCCGGGCTGCGGCTATTGTTCCGCGGCGAGGTCGCTGCTGACCCGCAAGAAGGCGACCTTCACCGAGTTCGATATCGCCAAGAACCCGTCCTGGCGCCAGGAGATGTACGACCGCGCCGGGGCAGGCGCGACCTTCCCGCAGATCTGGATCGGCGAGATCCATGTCGGCGGCTGCGACGAGCTCTATTCGCTCGATCGCGAAGGCCGGCTCGATGCGCTGCTCGAGAACGGCAAGGCGGTTTCATGAGCCAGAATCAAGATCGTACCTTCACCGCCGCCATGGTGCAGATGCGCACCGGGCTTCTGCCCGAGCCGAGCTTCGAGCAGGCGAGCAAGCTGATCCGGCAGGCGGCGGCTAACGGCGCCAACTACGTGCAGACGCCGGAAGTCAGCAACATGATGCAGCTGAACCGCAAGGCGCTGTTCGAGCACCTTCAGAGCGAAGAGCACGATCAGTCGCTGAAGGCCTATCGGGCGCTCGCGGCGGAGCTGAGGATCCACCTGCATGTCGGCTCGCTGGCGCTGCGCTTTTCGCCGGAGAAGGCGGTCAATCGCTCCTTCCTGATCGGGCCCGAGGGCAACGTGCTCGCGAGCTATGACAAGATCCACATGTTCGATATCGAGCTGCCGGACGGCGAGAGCTATCGCGAATCCGCGAATTACCAGCCGGGCGAGACGGCCGTGATCTCGGACCTGCCCTGGGGCCGCATCGGGCTGACGATCTGCTACGACGTGCGCTTCCCCGCGCTCTATCGCGCGCTCGCCGAGAGTGGCGCGGCCTTCATCACGGTGCCCTCCGCCTTCACCCGCAAGACCGGGGAAGCGCATTGGCACGTGCTGCTGCGTTCGCGCGCAATCGAGACCGGCTGCTTCATCTTCGCCGCGGCACAGGCGGGCCTGCACGAGAACAAGCGTGAGACCTATGGCCACTCGCTGATCATCGACCCCTGGGGCGAGATCCTCGCCGAGGGCGACGTCGAGCCCGGCATCATCATGGCGAAGATCGACCCGGCCAGGGTCGAGACGGCGCGGAAGGCGATCCCGTCGCTCCAGCACGGCCGCCGCTTCGGCGTCTCCGACCCCAAGGCCGGCCCTGACCATCTGCATCTGGTGCGAGGATCGGCATGATCCGCTACGCGCTCCGCTGCGACCGAGACCACGAGTTCGAAAGCTGGTTCCAGAGCTCGACCGCCTATGATTCGCAGGTCAGGCGCAAGCTCGTGACCTGCCCGATCTGCGGCTCGGCCAAGGTCGACAAGGCGATCATGGCGCCGCGCGTCGTCGGCAAGAAGGGACGCGCCGCGCAGCCGCCGGAGGCCGCCGCCACGACCGCGCCTACGCAATCCGCGCCGACCTCGCTGATGATGGCGCAGGAGCGCGAGCTGCGCGCCAAGCTGAAGGAGCTGCGCGATCACATCGTGAAGAACGCCGACAATGTCGGCGACCGCTTCGCCAACGAAGCCCGCGCCATGCATTACGGCGACAAGGAGCACCGCCCGATCTACGGCGAAGCCTCGCCTGATGAGGCCAAGTCGCTGATCGACGAAGGCATCGAAGTCTCGCCGCTGCCGACGCTGCCGGAAGATAGGAATTGAGGGTCACGCTTGTCGTCATGGCCGGGCTTGACCGGAGCCAAGAGATTTAGGCCCCCACCAACACAGCCACACCGATCACGATCAGCACGATCCCAAAGATCTCGCGCGGGGAGACCGGCTGCTTGAACGAGTAATATGCCACGCCCTGCGCGAACAGCACCTCGATCAGCGCGAGCGTGCGGACGTTGGCGGCGGCGGTCAGCGCAAAGGACAGGAACCAGAACTGCGAGGCGAAGGCGCCCATGAAGCCTGCGAGCAGCGACGGCTTCCAAAGTCCGAGGATCGCTTGCAGCACCTTCGGCGCGCGCCAGAGCAGATAGACCGTCAGGATCAGCGTCTGCGCGAGCAGGCCCAGCACCAGCGTGAATGACGACGCCGTCACGAAGGACACGCCCGGCACCGCGATGATGGCGCCGCGGAACCCGACCGCGGACAGCGCGAACGCTGCTGCCGCCACGAGGCCCATGATGGTCGGCCTCAATTCCGCAAAGCTCTTCTCGCCACCGGGCCTGAGCGCCGTGATGACGACGCCGACGGTCGCGATCACGATGGCGGCAACCTTCAGCCAGGTGAGGTGATCACCAAGGAAGACGAAGCCGAAGATCGCGGTCTGGATCGCCTCGGTCTTCAGGTAGGCCGTCGTCACCACGAAGGAGCGGTCGTTCATGGCCAGCAGCATCAACCCGGTGCCGACGATCTGGCTGAGCGCGCCGAGCAGCAGCCACGGCCAGAACACGGAGGGCGGCATGCTGAGATGATCGCCGGAGACGATCAGCACGAGGCCCAAGAACAGCACCGAGAACGGGAAGCCGAACAGGAAGCGGATATTGGTCGCGCCCCAGGTGCCGAGCGGCTTCGTGAGCGACCGCTGCATCGCATTGCGCGCCACCTGCCCGAGCGCGGCAATGACGGTGAAGGGAATCCAGAGGCTGGTGACGGTGAGCATGGGGCGGGCGGAATGAGGCGGGAAAGATCAGGCCAACGTGCAAGCTTGAGCCCGCGCGGTCAACAGCACGGATGTCATGGGAGCGATGCTCGGGCCACAAACTCTCCTGTCGTCCCTGCGAACGCAGGGACCCATAACCCCAGGGAGCAGTTTTGCGAAAGCTGCCGGCCACGCGTCCACCCGCCGTGTGCCATCGATGGATTCCGCGGTATGGGTCCCTGCGTTCGCAGGGACGACAGCCGGGGCTTGGCGCAGTCCAGCGTGTCAGACCAGCAGATCGCTGAGGTCGCGCCACTCTGGATTCTCGCGCTCGATTAGTTCGATCTTCCAGTCGCGTTTCCAGCGCTTCAGCTGCTTTTCACGGGCGATCGCGTCTTCTACCCGCTCGTAAGCCTCTGAGTGGACGAGGCGATACACGCCGTAGCGCTTTACAAATTCCGAACCCTTGCCGTTCCGATGCTCTTCCAACCGCTTCTGAAGCAAGTTGGTTATTCCGATATAGAGTGTCCCGTGACGGCGGCTGGCGAGTATGTAAACGTGGTACATGCTCCGGACGCCTATCTCGCCTAACTACGGGGGCCGGTGGCTATGGGTCCCTGCTTTCGCAGGGACGAGACCTCCCCTGGAGCAACAGTTCGCGCGCTACCCATTCCCCCCTCACACCATCCCTTCCGCGACGACCATGTAGTTCACGTCCAGGTCGGAGGAGAGGGCCCATTTATCGGCGAAAGGGCTGTAGACCACGCCGGTTTGCTCGGTGATGACGAGGCGGTTGTCGAGCAGGTATTTTGCGAGCTCGTCGGGGGTGACGAACTTGTTCCACTCGTGGGTGCCGCGCGGCAGCCAGCGCAGGACGTATTCGGCGCCGACGATGGCGAGGGCAAAGCTCTTCCAGTTCCTGTTGAGGGTGGAAACCACCATCAGCCCGTTCGGTTTGAGCATCGCCGCGCAGCGCTTCAGGAACATGCCGACGTCGGTGACGTGCTCGACCACCTCCATCGCGAGCACGATGTCGAAGCGCTCGCGCGGATCGATCTCCTCGACCGTGGTGCAGCGATAATCGATCGCCAGGTGTCCCTTGTCGGCGTGGAGCTTGGCGGCCGCAATATTGCTGGCCGAGGGATCGATACCGATGACCTGCGCCCCCAGCCGCGACAGCGGCTCGCACAACAGGCCGGCGCCGCAGCCGATGTCGAGCAGGCGCAGGCCGCCGAGGCAGTTGAGGCTGCGCACGTTCCGCTCGAACTTGCGGCAGGCGGCGTCGCGGATGTAGCCGAGCCGCAGCGGATTGATCCTGTGCAGCGGCGCCATCTTGCCCTTGGGGTCCCACCACTCCGCCGACAGCTTTGAGAATTTCGCGATCTCGGCGGCGTCGACGGTCGAGCCCGGCTGGTTGCTTGCGGTTGCGGTTGTATTTTGCTGCATGCTCATGATAACGCGCGGTCCTACCGCGTGGTGATCGAACTACGGAAGGCGAGCGGCGAATCGACGGTCGTGATCTTCTCGATCCCTTCCCCAACCCCGCGAATCGTCACGTCGCCATAGTTGAGAATACGTCCAAGAATCGACTGGTTGACATCGACGCTCTCGACCTTGTCCAGCGCCATCTCGAAGGTGCGCCGCTTGATGAACCCGGTCTTGTGCACGACCCGCAAATTGGTCACGTCGGTCTCGGTGGTGAAGCGATGGAACCAGCCCTTCACCGTCCAATACAGGGCGGCCAGAGCCACCAGGACGGAAGCGACGAGACATAGCAGTGCGAGCCCCTCGACGGTGGTCTGCCGGGACAGGACGAACAGAACCAGCGCGGCAATCCAGGTCACGATGGCCGGGAAATAGAAGATCCAGTGCGCATTGGTCGAATACAGCACCTTCTCGCCGGGCTGCAGAATCTCGTCGATATAGCGCGCCATAATCTCGATTAACCCATCACCCCCGCGTCCGGGCCCCAGGAACCCGCTTGCCCCCGGCCCCGCCCCTCTGTATACGCGCGGTCGGGGTATCCGCTGCATCGCCTCGCGCGGGTCACCATACTTATCCTTGTGAGGGAATGCACGCGTCGTCATGAGCCGCCTCGTGATGAAATTCGGCGGCACGTCCGTCGCCAACATCGAACGTATCCGCAACGTCGCACGCCATGTGAAGCGTGAGGTCGACGCCGGCCACGAGGTGGCCGTGGTCGTCTCCGCGATGGCCGGCAAGACCAACGAGCTCGTGGCCTGGTGCACCGAAGCCTCGCCCATGCACGATGCGCGCGAATACGACGCCATCGTCGCCTCCGGCGAGCAGGTCACCTCGGGCCTGCTCGCCATCGTGCTCCAGGGCATGGGCATCCAGGCCCGCTCCTGGCAGGGCTGGCAGATCCCGATCAAGACCAGCGACGCCCATGCCTCGGCCCGGATCGAGGACATCGACGGCACCGAGCTCATCAACCGCTTCAAGGAGCGGAAGGAGGTCGCCGTCATTGCCGGCTTCCAGGGCATCGCCCCCGAGACCAACCGCATCACCACGCTCGGCCGCGGCGGCTCCGACACCTCCGCAGTTGCGATCGCCGCCGCCGTCAAGGCCGACCGCTGCGACATCTATACGGACGTCGACGGCGTCTACACCACCGATCCGCGGATCGTGCCCAAGGCGCGCCGGCTCGACAAGATCGCGTTCGAGGACATGCTGGAACTGGCCTCCCAGGGCGCCAAGGTGCTCCAGGTTCGCTCGGTGGAACTCGGCATGGTCCACAACATGCCGATCTTCGTCCGTTCCAGCTTCGACAAGCCCGAGGATATCGACCCGCATGCCAACCAGCCGCCCGGCACGCTGATCTGCAGCGAGGAGGAGATCATGGAAAGCCACGTCGTCACCGGCATCGCCTTTTCCAAGGACGAGGCCCAGATCTCGGTGCGCCAGATCGAGGACAAGCCTGGCGTCGCCGCGTCGATCTTCGGCCCGCTCGCGGATGCCAACATCAACGTCGACATGATCGTGCAGAACGTCTCCGAGGACGGCAAGACCACCGACCTCACCTTCACGGTGCCGGCGGCCGACTATGCCCGCGCCAAGGACACGATCACCGCCGCGAAGGACAAGATCGGCTACGCCCGGCTCGACAGCGCTACCGATGTCGCCAAGATATCGGTAATCGGCAGCGGCATGCGCAGCCATGCCGGCGTCGCCGCCAAGGCGTTCTCGGCCCTCGCGGGGCGGAATATCAACATCCGCGCCATCACAACCTCCGAGATCAAATTCTCGGTCTTGATCGACACCGCCTATACCGAGCTCGCGGTGCGCACCCTGCATACACTCTACGGCCTCGATCAGGCCTAGACGAATTTTCTCTTAGCGGTCGCAGCAAACGCGAAGGTGTACACACCTTTGCGTTTGGCAGGCGTTTTGCTTGGCAAAACAAGCCCCAATTCGCTATACGGCGAACAGGGTGGGCTGCCACAAACTGTGCCCCAGTTTAGGCGGTGCTGATTCGGCTCAAGCGACGCTGGGGCCGGCGCCGGATGAGCAACTTTGTTGTTTTTCTGGAATTCTGGGCAAGCCGCCGGCGCCCTTCCGGCCCGGCAGATGGAGGAGATTGACGGCACATGCGGAGCGCGTCGGGAGGTCCCCGCGTCTTGTTGAGACGGCTCCGCGAAACCATGGCGGAGCAGGTCTCGGCCCAGGAGCGGCTGGACAAGATCGTGGTGCTGATCGCCGCCAACATGGTGGCCGAGGTGTGCTCGGTCTATGTGCTGCGCATCGACAACACCCTGGAGCTCTACGCCACCGAGGGTCTCAACCGCGAGGCTGTGCACCATACCGTGCTCAGCGCCCATGAGGGCCTCGTCGGCCTCGTGGCCAGCGAGGCGACGCCGCTGAACCTGAGCGATGCGCAGAGCCATCCCGCTTTCTCGTTCCGCCCCGAGACCGGCGAAGAAATCTACCACTCCTTCCTCGGCGTGCCGATCCTGCGCGCCGGCAACACGCTCGGCGTGCTGGTGGTGCAGAACCGCGCCAAGCGAACCTACGTCGAGGAGGAGCTCGAGGCGCTGCAGACCACCGCCATGGTGCTGGCGGAGCTGATCGCCTCCGGCGAGCTGTCGGCCCTCGCCCAGCCCGGCCTCGAGCCGGCGGCGCGCCACTCCATGCAGAAGGTGGGCGCGATTCTCTCGGATGGCATCGCGCTCGGCCACGTCGTGCTGCACGAGCCGCGCGTCGTCATCAAGGACTACATCGCCGAGGACCTGCCGAAAGAGATCAAGCGGCTCGACACCGCGCTCGCCAAGCTGCGCTCCGACCTCGACCGCATGCTGGAGCGCGGCGACGTCGCGGAAGGAGGCGAGCATCGCGACGTGCTGGAAGCCTACCGCATGTTCGCCAACGACCAGGGCTGGTCGCACAAGCTGCATGAGGCGGTTGCCACCGGCCTCACCGCGGAAGCCGCCGTCGAGCGCGTGCAGTCCGATACCCGCGCGCGCATGCTGCGTTCGACCGATCCCTATTTGCGCGACCGGCTGCACGACCTGGAGGACCTCGGCTACCGCCTGATGCGGCAGCTCGTCGGCCAGGACCACGCGCCCTCGCGCGAGCAACTGCCTGACAATGCCATCGTCATCGCGCGCGCGATGGGACCGGCGGCGCTGCTCGACTACGACCGCAAGCGCCTGCGCGGCATCGTGCTGGAGGAAGGCACCGCCAACTCCCATGTCTCCATCGTGGCCCGTGCGCTCGGCATTCCCGCGGTCGGCGAGGTGCCGAACGCGCCGGGCATCGCCGATCCGGGCGACGCCATCATCGTCGATGGCACCTCCGGTTCGATCTATGTGCGCCCCTCGCAGGAGATCGAGGCCGCCTATGCCGAACGCGTGCGCTTCCGCGCCCGCCGCCAGGCGCAATATCTGGCGTTGCGCGACCGGCCCTGCGTCACCAAGGACGGCGAGAAGGTCGAGCTGCTGATCAACGCGGGCCTCGCCATCGACCTGCCGCATATCGACGACACCGGCAGCGCCGGCATCGGGCTGTTCCGCACCGAGCTGCAATTCATGGTCGGCCAGAGCCTGCCGCGCACCAGCGACCAGCTCGCGCTGTACCGCGCCGTGCTGGATGCCGCAGGCAGCAAGCCCGTCACCTTCCGCACCCTCGACATCGGCGGCGACAAGGCGCTGCCCTATATGGAGACCGTGATCGAGGAGAATCCCGCACTCGGCTGGCGCGCGATCCGGCTCGGACTCGATCGCCCCGGCCTGCTCCGCGGCCAGATCCGCGCGCTGCTGCGCGCCGGCGGCGGCCGCGCCTTGCGTGTGATGTTTCCGATGGTCTCGGAAGTCGCCGAGTTCGATGCCGCCAAGGCGCTGGTCGAGCGCGAGCTGACTTACTTGCGCCAACACGGACACACGCTGCCGGAACGCATCGACATCGGCACCATGGTCGAGGTGCCGGCGCTGCTCTATCAGCTCGACGAGCTCCTGAAGAAGGTCGACTTCATCTCGGTCGGCTCCAATGATCTGTTTCAGTTCCTGTTCGCGGTCGACCGCGGCAATGCCAAGGTCTCGGAACGCTTCGACACCATGTCGGCGCCGATCCTGCGCGCGCTGCGCGACATCGCGCGCAAGTGCCATGCTGCGAAGAAGTCGCTCTCGCTTTGCGGCGAGATGGCCTCGAAGCCGATCGGCGCGCTGGCCCTGATCGCGCTGGGCTATCGCTCGCTGTCGCTCTCGGCGACCGCGCTCGGCCCGGTCAAGGCGATGGTCATCGACCTCGACGCGAAGAAGGCCGAGGCGATGCTCGGCCCGTTGCTGGACGCGCCAACCGGCAGCGTCTCGATCCGGCAGAAGCTGACGGAATTCGCCGAAGCCGAGGGGCTGGCGTTGTAGCGGGCCCGTCCGCCCGCTTTCGCCTTGCCTTCCGTCGCACTTTGAGACTGAACCGATGTCGTCACTCCCCGAAGCCAAACTGGACGTCCTGCTCGCGCATCACGCTTCGCTCGAGGCCGAATCGCTGGGACAGCTGTCCTCCGAGCGCTATGTGCAGATCACGCGCGAGCTCGCCGAGATCAGCCCGCTGATCGAGTCGGTCAAGGCTTATCGTTCTGCCGTGAAAGAGCTCGCCGATACCGAGGCACTGATCGCCGATCCCGCAACGGACGCCGAGATGCGCAGCATGGCGGAAGCCGAGCGCGACGAGCTCAATTCGAAGATCGAGGAGCTCGTCCAAAAAATCCGCGTCGCGCTGCTGCCCAAGGACGCCATGGACGACCGCAACGTGGTGCTGGAAATCCGCGCCGGCACCGGCGGCGACGAGGCTTCGCTGTTCGCCGGCGACCTGTTCCGCATGTATGAGCGCTTTGCCAGCTTGCAGGGCTGGAAGGTCGAGGTCATTTCAGCGAGCGAAGGCACCGTCGGCGGCTACAAGGAAATCATCGCCGAGGTGCAGGGCCGCGGCGCGTTCTCGAAGCTTAAGTTCGAATCCGGCGTACATCGCGTGCAGCGCGTGCCCGACACCGAGACGCAAGGGCGCATCCATACCTCCGCCGCCACCGTCGCCGTGCTGCCGGAGGTCGAGGACGTCGACGTCGACATCAAGAACGACGATTTGCGGATCGAGACCATGCGTGCGCAAGGCGCGGGCGGTCAGCATGTCAACAAGACCGAATCGGCGATCCGCATCACGCATATCCCGACCGGCATCGTGGTGATGATGCAGGACAGCCGCTCGCAGCATAAGAACCGCGCCTCTGCCATGAACATCCTGCGCTCGCGCATCTACGACGCCGAGCGCCAGAGGCTCGAGGCGGCGCGCTCCGCCGACCGCAAGGAGAAGGTCGGCTCCGGCGACCGCAGCGAGCGCATCCGCACCTACAATTTCCCGCAAGGACGCGTCACCGACCATCGCATCAACCTGACGCTCTACAAGCTGCCGCAGGTGATCGCGGGCGAGGCGCTCGGCGAACTGATCGACGCGCTGACCACCGAGCACCAGGCCGCCCAGCTCGCAGCGCAGGGCGCCGCGGCGTAACGAGGCTGCGGCTGCTCAGGCTCCGCCGGAGTGCCGGAACGACTTAAACAACCGGCTCAAGGCCGGGCTCGCCGCACGACGGAGCTCCTCGATATTCTTCCGCGACAGCGCTCGGAGCTTCTGCTCGCCCTTCCCGGTCAGCTTGAGATGAACGCGCCGGGCATCCTCGGGGTCCGCGAACTTGCTGATCAGTCCGAGCTTCGCCATGCGATTCAACAGCTCGACGGCTGAGTGATGCCGGATCAGGAGAAATCGCGCGATATCGCCGACGGTCGCGTGCTGCGGGTGGACAAAGCCCTTGATGCCGAGCAGCGCCTGATGCTGCTGTGGCGTCAATCCCTGACGCCGTGCGGCCGCCTCGCTGAACGCCAGGAAGCTTCGGATCTGGTAGCGGAACTGCGCAAGCGCCGCGTAATCGGACTCGCGCATCGCACCGCCTTTTGAGGGCCGCGCAGACGCCGGGCGGCCCGTCTTCCGCTTCGACTGAACCATCCCCGCCTTCTGCCTCGACTGCGCCGGCGCGATCAAACGCGCTCCTTTCCGTTGACGCAAGCGCGGCCGCCGATCTATCCACGATGCCAGGCAGGGTGTCTCCATTGGCGACGAATTCCAAATCTGGGAACAGCATCGAGAGCGCGCGGCGCACCCTGGCGGCGCGACTGCAATCAGCCGGCATCGAGGAGGCCGCGCTCGACGCGCGCTTGCTCGTCGGCGCTGCCCTGAACCTCGATCTGACCGGCATGATCGCACAGGCGGCACGACGACTCACGGTCGAGGAGGCCGCGCGGCTCGAGCAATATGCGCAGCGCCGGCTTGCGCATGAGCCGGTGGCGCGCATTCTCGGCATGAGGGAGTTTTGGGGCCTGCCGTTCCGATTGTCCGAGGCGACGCTGGTGCCGCGACCTGACACCGAAACCGTCGTCGAGCTGGCGCTCGAGATTTTCCGCGAGCTCCCGACATCGGGGCGACGTCCGCTGATCGCCGACATCGGCGTCGGGTCGGGCGCTATCCTGCTCGCACTGCTGCACGAGATTCCCGAAGCCTTCGGCGTCGGCACCGACGTCAGCCTGACGGCGCTCGGCACGGCGCGGGACAATGCGGCAGCCCTAGGCCTCTCTGACCGCTCGGGATTCATCGCGTGCTACTATGCGGCAGCCCTTTCAGGCCCGTTCGACCTGATCGTGTCGAACCCGCCCTACATTGCCTCGGCGGACATCGCGAATTTGAGCGCGGAGGTCCGCGACCACGACCCGCATCTTGCGCTCGACGGCGGCCATGATGGATTCGACGCCTACCGCGCCTTGATCCCGCAGGCGGCGGAGCGTCTCGCCCCCGGCGGGGCGCTGATTGTGGAGGCCGGCCAGGGCCAGGCCCAGGGGATTGAAACCTTATTGACGGCAGCTGCGTTAATAGTGGACAGGTCGCCAAGGGCCGACCTGTCGGGTATGCCGAGGGCCGTTTCGGCCCGAAAAATGCCCGCATAAAAGCCCGATTGGACTGTAAAAACCTCTTGGAATATCCCGTGGGAACGACTACGTTCCGCTCAACACATCGGTGCCGGCCCCGTAGACCTACGGGCGAAAGCCGGGCTCTCAGGGCGAGAGCTTTACTGATTAAAGGTTCCAAGCCGCAGGTCCTGTTAGCGCGATGGCCCGTGGAGCTGCGCTGCTTTCCGACCGCAACGTGAACGAAAGCCTGATATTGCGCTTGAACACTTACGCAAGAAAGCTGGGCGTGTTTCGGCAGGCGAAATGAATGGGTTCGCTGGCGATGGATGCTGGCGGGTGGGGAACGCGTCTTTGTTGAACGCGACGGTCGACGAACATCGGCAGGGCTTAAGCCGCTCTCGCATGCGGTGCGCACGAGAGATGTGAGCCGTTGTCATTAGGTCACTCTCGGCAGTCAGTAATGCGTGTAACTTTTAGGGCTGGAATTAAAGGCAGGACATGAGAAACGGTCAGAACAAGCAGCGGATGCGCAACCGCAATAACAATAACAACAACCGGCGCGGCCAGAACCCAATGACCCGGGTCTACGAGTCCAACGGACCCGACATCAAGATCCGCGGTACCCCCTCGCACATCGCCGAAAAATATCTTCAACTCGCGCGCGATGCGCGCTCCTCCGGCGACCCCGTCGCGGCCGAGAACTACTACCAGCACGCCGAGCACTATTTCCGCATGATCGCGGCGGCCCAGGAGCAGTTCCGCCAGAATCAGCAGCAGCCGCGCGGCGAGGAGATCGTCAGCGAGGACAGCGAGGACGACGGCGAGAATTTCTCGAATTTCGGCCAGGAGCCGGGCTTCGTTCCGCAGCCGCAGCAGCAGCCCTATATGCGGGACCGCGACAGCCAGCGCGACCATCAGCGTGACAACCAACCCTATCAGCGCGATCAGCAGCAGCCGCGCGAACACCGCGAGCGCGAGCATCGCCCGCAGCCGCAATATCAGCCCCAGCCGCAACCGCAGAATCAGCCGCAGCCGGTGATTTCAGATGCCGGCAATGTCGACCGGCTGCCCTCCTTCATCACCGGCGCACAGCCGCAGATGAACGGCGGCCAGGGCGGCGGCTTCGAGGGCGGCGGCGAGCGCTATCCGCGGCGGCGCCGCAGGCCGCATGGCCCGCGCCCCGAGCGCGAGGCCGCTCCGGCCGGATCGAGCGACGACCTCGCTCCCGGCGAGTAAGCCGCGATCTCTCCTGGATTTATCGCACTGCAATGTCCCGGCCTCGCCGGGACATTGTGTTTTGGCGGCCTGTTTCTAGCTGCGCGTCGCCGTCGTCGAGGACGGCACCAGCACCGGCTTCGTCAGCGCGGGAATCAACCGCGCGTGCTCGCGCTTGGCGGGAATCGCGCGATAGACCTGCTTGGTGGCTTCGACGATGTGAACGCCGGCAAAGGGCAGCGACAGCGCCGCGCCGACGCGCTCCCACATATGGGCCGATTTGAGCACCCACCCGCCGGCATAGGGAGGCATGAACAGCGCCTCCCCCCAGGCGGTCGGCGTGAACCAGGTCTGGCGCAAGAGGTCCGTGATCTGCGAGCGCGAATAGGGTCGGCCGTGACCAAACGGCGTGTTGTCGGTGCGGGTCCACACCCCGCGCCGATTCGGGATGACCGCGATCACGCGCCCGGACGGCGACAGCACCCGCCACACCTCACGCAAGAGCGCGGCCGGGTCGTCCGACATCTCCAGGGCGTGGACGAGAAGGATGCGGTCGACTGCGGCATCCGGTAGCGGCAGCGAGAACTCGTCGACCAGCGAGGCCAGCGCCGGCCGCCCGGTGGGCCATTTCAGCACGCCCTGGGCCGCCGGCATGAAGGCGATGCAGCGCTCCGCGTCCTCACGGAACAGTCCGAGATAGGGCGTCGGGTAGCCGATGCCGAGCACCCGCTGCCCCACGGCGTTCGGCCAGCGCTCCTTGATCCCGCGATTGATCAGCTGTCGCGCGACGATCCCGAGGCGGCGCGAATAGAAGTCACGCAGATCAATGACATCGATGCTCATGACGGCAACTTAACATGGCGCCGGCAGCCTGAGCGCGCCCAATATTGCATTGCCTGCGCAACAGTAACGCCATATCTGTCTGACGGGGCTGAGCGCGATGGAGATGTCATGGCTGCCGAAATTCGTACTTTCAGCTGTTTAAACGACAATTTCGGTTATTTGATCCACGATGCGGAAACCAAGGCGACGGCGTCGATCGACGCGCCGGAGGCCGGCCCCATCCTCAAGGCGCTGGAGCGCGAGGGCTGGCAGCTCACCGACATCCTGATCACCCATCACCACGGCGATCATGTCGGTGGGGTCGCCGAACTCAAGCAGAAATACAATTGCCGCGTCGTCGCGCCGCATGACAAGACGACGACAATCGCCGATGTCGACCTGCGCGTTGCCAATGCCGACATCGTCAAGATCGGCAATCTGCTCGCGCGCGTGCTGGAGACGCCGGGCCATACGCTCGACCACATCTCCTACGTGTTCGACAACGAGAAGACGGTGTTCGCGGCCGACACGCTGTTCTCGATCGGCTGCGGCCGCGTGTTCGAAGGCACCTACCCGATGATGTGGGACTCGCTGCTCAAGCTGCGCGCGCTACCCGACGACTTCAAGCTCTATTGCGGCCACGAATACACCGCCTCGAACGTCAAGTTCGCGCTCACCGTCGAGCCCGACAATCCGGCGCTCCAGGCGCGCGCGGCGGAGGTTGCGAAGCTCCGCGCCGAGAACAAGCCCACGATTCCTTCACTGCTTGGTGATGAGAAGCGAGCAAACGTGTTCCTGCGAGCTGATGAACCGTCGGTCGCAGCCAAGCTACACATGAGGGGCGCGGATGCCGCCGCGGTGTTCGGCGAATTGCGCGAGCGCAAGAACAAGTCCTGACGGGGATCGATGCCGACCGCAGCCGAGATCATCGCGCGTCTTGAACTCAGACCCCATCCGGAAGGTGGGCATTACCGCGAGACATTCCGCGACCAGGGCACGGACGCCAACGGCCGGTCGCGCTCGACCTCGATCTATTTCCTGCTCGCGCGCGGCGAGCGCTCGCACTGGCATCGCATCGATGCGGTCGAGGTCTGGCACTATTATGCCGGCAGTCCGCTGATGCTGCGCATTGCGCATGAGGGCTGCACCCGGCACGAGGTGCGCCTCGGAACGGATCTCATCGGCGGCGAGCGGCCGCAGGCGATCGTGCCGGCCGATGCCTGGCAGATGGCGGAGACCACCGGCGAATGGACGCTGGTCGGCTGCACCGTGGCCCCGGCGTTCGAGTTCGCAAAATTCGAGCTCGCGCCGATGGGCTGGGAGCCGTAGCGCAAGACGAACGCGACGAGCTATTTATTATTTCAAATTGTTAGGCACGGGACCCCGCACAGGCAGTCGCCGAACGACAATCGTCGGGAGCGTTTCGTAGGGTGGCCAAAAACCGCCTGCTCGATATTCCTGCTCGGTCAATTGAATGAAGGATTTTCCGTCGGTTACCGTGGCGGTCTCGGGTCGGCCACGCACGCTCTCTTTCCGGTGAATGCCGGAAAATGTCTCGGGTTTCGGGCTGACTTGCGCCATCACGCTCGGGCACGTGAGCGCTACGAGCAGCATCAGCGGAATGGCGCGCGAACGAATCATCGCTTCCTGAGCACCATGTCCTTCGCCGCGATCAGGCCGCCGCCGGCGATCAAGATCGCGGCGATGGCGATGTTGGCGCTGGCTTTCGCAAAGCCGGCAGCGATGAGGAAGCCGGTCGATAGCAGCGGCGTCGCATAAGAGGCCGCGCCGAGCACGCGGATGTCGCCGCGCTTCATGCCGATGTCCCAGGCGTAGAACGCGGCGCCCACCGGTCCGACGCCGAGCGCGACGATGGACAGCCACTGCAGCGAGGTCTCCGGCCACACAGTGGTCTCGAGCGCGAGGTGCATCACCGCAGCGAGCACGGCGGTCGCGAGACAGAAGCCGGCCACGGCATCGGTCGGCACAGCCTTCAGCCGGCGCGACAGCACGGAATAGGTCGCCCAGACGAAGGCGGCGATGAAGGCCGCGATCAATCCCGGCAACTGGCCCGGCGCGAAGCCAGAGGTATTGCCGGCAAACAGCAGCACGGTGCCGACGAGGCCGAGCACGGCGCCGATGACGTGATGCACGGCAAGCCGCTCGCCCGGCAGGAAGGACGAGAACACCACGATCAAGAGCGGCCAGAGATAGTTGAGCAGGCCGGCCTCGGCCGGTGGCGCGAAGCGCAGCGCGAGGAAATAGAGCGCGTGATAGCCGAACAATCCGCCGACGCCGACCGCCCACACGACCAGTGGCTGGCGCAGGCTTGCCGCTGCCTCGCTGCGGCCGATCCAGGNCCCGCCGATCGCAAAGGTGATCGCGGCGAGCTGGAAGGCCGGGATTTTTCCGGTCGCCACCGTCATCACCGCGAGCAGCGACCACATCAGGATCGCGGTCAAGCCAATCAGGGTCGCGGTACGGGGTGTCATCAATCGAAGGGCTCTGAGGACGCGGATGCCCGGCACGAGGCCGGGCATGGCGTCTTCATTACCGTCTTGTTGCGCCTGAAGCTACATGCTTGGCGCTATATCAGGTGTGATACTGGCCGCCGTTAATGGTCAGCGTCGAACCGGTGATGAAGCCGGCATCATCGGCCGCGAGGAACACTACGGCGCGCGCGATCTCCTCGGGCTCGCCGAGGCGATTGACCGGGATCTGCGGGATGACGTTCTTCTCGAGCACGTCCCTCGGCACAGCCTGCACCATTTCGGTGTTGATGTAGCCCGGCGCGATCACGTTGACGGTGATGCCGCCCTTGGCGTTTTCGAGCGCCAGCGCCTTGGTGAAGCCGATGTCGCCGGCCTTGGCCGCGGAATAATTGACCTGGCCGAACTGCCCCTTCTGGCCGTTGATCGACGAGATCGAGATGATGCGGCCGAACTTGCGCGCACGCATGCCCTCGATCACCTGGCGCGTCATGTTGAACAGCGAACCGAGATTGGTGTTGATCACCGCGGTCCACTGCTCGAGCGTCATCTTGTGGAAGGCGGTATCGCGGGTGATGCCGGCGTTGTTGACCAGCACCTCAATCGGACCGAGGTCAGCTTCGACCTTCTTCACGCCTTCGGCGCAGGCATCGAAGGACGCGACGTCCCATTTGTAGACGGCGATGCCGGTCTCTGCCTTGAATTTCTCGGCGGCCGCATCGTTTCCGGCATAGCTCGCCGCGACCTTGTAGCCGGCGGCCTTCAGGGCCTTGCTGATTGCAGCTCCGATACCGCGCGTTCCGCCCGTCACCAATGCAACACGTGCCATGTCGATTTCCTTCCCTTGGACTCGTCTCGGATGTTTTCTTGGACGTTTCTAAGTGATCGTTTTTAACTGCGGATTATGCGGTAGGTTTGACGGACATCAAGAACAAAACGCCCGGCGAATCGCCGGGCGTTTGTCTTTAATCGAGCGTTGCGCGGTTGCGAAGAATATTTGATTTGCAACCGCCGCCTTTTTAGTCGCGTGCAACGCACGCGGCTGGCGTGTGCAGCGCACGCGTCGGTCACGCGTAAGGTCGCCTTCAGTCGCGAGCCACGCACATGGCGATGCCCATGCCGCCGCCGATGCACAGCGTGGCAAGGCCCTTCTTCGCATCGCGCTTCTGCATCTCGTGCAGGAGCGTGACCAGCACGCGCGCGCCGGACGCGCCGATCGGATGGCCGATCGCGATCGCGCCACCGTTGACGTTGACCTTGGAGGTATCCCAGCCGAGGTCCTTGTTGACGGCGCAGGCCTGCGCCGCGAAGGCTTCGTTGGCCTCGATCAGGTCGAGGTCGCCGACGTTCCAGCCGGCTTTCTTCAGCGCAAGGCGCGAGGCCGGAATCGGCCCCGAGCCCATGATCTTCGGATCGACGCCGGCCTGCGCCCAGGACACGATGCGCGCGATCGGCTTCTTGCCTTCCTTGGCGGCCTGCTTCGCCGTCATCAGCACCACCGCAGCGGCGCCGTCATTGATGCCGGAGGCCGAACCTGCGGTGACCGTGCCATCCTTCTCGAAGGCCGGCTTCAGCTTCGCCATCGCATCGAGCGTTGCGCCGTGACGCGGATATTCGTCGGCGCTGACGACCACGTCGCCCTTGCGGGTCTTGATGGTCACCGGCACGATCTCGTCGTTGAACTTGCCGGCCTTCTGCGCCGCCTCGGCCTTCTGCTGCGAGGCGACCGCGAACTCGTCCTGCTGGGCGCGCGTGATCTGCCACTGCCGCGCGACGTTCTCCGCGGTGTTGCCCATGTGGTAGCCGTTGAAGGCATCCCACAGGCCGTCCTTGATCATGGTGTCGACGAACTCGACTGCGCCCATCTTGACGCCGCCGCGCAGATACTGGGCGTGCGGAGCCATGCTCATGGACTCCTGGCCGCCGGCGACCACGATGTCGGAGTCGCCGTTGACCAGCGCCTGATAGCCCAGCGCGACCGAGCGCAGGCCCGAGCCGCAGAGCTGGTTGACGCCCCACGCCGGGCTCTCCACCGGGATACCGGCCGAGATCGCGGCCTGGCGGGCCGGGTTCTGGCCCTGAGCGGCGGTCAGGATCTGACCCATGATGACTTCGGAGACCCGGCCGGGCTCGATGCCACCGCGCTCCAGCGCGGCCTTGATGGCAATGGCGCCGAGGTCATGGGCGGGAAGGGTCGCGAACGCTCCGTTGAAGCTTCCGACCGGGGTGCGGGCGGCGCTGACGATGACGACATCGTCTGACATGGGCATCTCCTGGGGCTTGAGGTTCTTAAAGGGGGCAGGCTGAGCTTGGGAAATCGGCTCGCCAGTCTCGTTAGGCATCCTGTTAACGTCGTTGAGGCATGTCAATCGGCAGCGGGCCTAATTCATGCCGCACCGCATTCAAAATAGCGTTCGTGGCGATTTCGCAAGCAACTTTTTGCTCCGCAATTAACCGTGGCGCACAAAACGGTAGCGTGAGCCCTTTGAAAATGCTTATTTTGTTGCGTTGCGTACTCGTCCCGCCTTGCGGCAAATGCCGCAGGTTCCCGTTCTCAGTGTCTTTGCAAGTGAGAGCCCATGGCGAAATCAGACCAGCCCACCACCATCAAGAAATACGCGAACCGCCGGCTCTATAACACCGGAACGAGCACCTATGTGACGTTGGAAGATCTCGCGGCCATGGTGAAGGAAGGCGAGGATTTCCTGGTCTACGACGCCAAGACCGGCGACGACATTACCCGCTCCGTGCTGGCCCAGATCATCTTCGAGCAGGAGAACAAGGCCGGCCAGAACTTGCTTCCGACCACCTTCCTGCGCCAGCTGATCCGCTTCTACGGCGACAGCATGCAGATGGTGGTGCCGAAATATCTGGAGCAGTCGATCGCGACGCTGACGCAGGAGCAGGAGAAGTTCCGCAAGCAAATCGCCAGCACGCTGTCCGGCACTCCTTTTGCTCCGTTGGAAGAACAGGTCCGCCGCAACATGGAGCTGTTCCAGCAGACCTTCTCGATGTTCAAGCCTTTCGCACCGCCGGCGCGGCCGGCGGCCACCCCGGAGCCCGAGCCCGAAGCGAACGCCGAGCCGGCGAAGGACAAGAACATCGACGATCTGCGCCAGCAGATGAAGGAAATGCAGGAACGCCTCGAGCGGATGTCAAAGAAGGACGAGTAGGTCTTTCTTCCGCGCCAGCGCACCCCAGGTGCGCTGCCGCCAGCTTGCTGCAACGTCGCCACTCACTCCGCGTCGTCCCGGCGAAGGCCGGGACCCATAATCCTGGTCAGGGTTATCTGGGCGCGCCGTGGCCACCATCTTGTGAAACAACTTCACCCTGGGGTTGGGTCCTGGCCTTCGCCGGGACGACGCTGGGAGGCATCCTGCTTCCACCTCATCATTGCAGATTGTGATCCCCTCATCCCCGCGCAACCGCGAAGCGGTTGTCGCTGGAGGTGCTCGCGTCGCGCGTTTGGCGCCCGAGCGGCGGCCGCCCCGCGCGCGAATTCCGCATCGCCAGTCACCCTCCGTAAACTACCGCGCTTAAGGGAATTTTCCGGGGTGTCCGCTACCCTCGGCGTCCCAGTTACGTCGCGTTAAATGTATTGCCCGCCGAGAAGCCGCCAATCCCATGACGTCGACCCGCAACAACGAGCTCGGTGCGCACCGCGAGCAAGGGGCAGAGGCACTGCTCGCGCTGAGCCAGCTTGCGCTCGACCGCATGGAGCAGGGTGTCTGCGTCTACGACGCTGACAACCGGATCGTGCTGCTCAACCGCCGCTATCTCGAGCTGTTCGACCTGTCGCCGAACGCGGTCCGGCAGGGCACGAGCTATCGCGACGTGCTTGCGCACAGCGCGACACGGGGCAATTTCGCGGAGAGCGAACTCGACGCGCTGTACGCATCGCGCATCGCGCAGATCGCGGCCGGCGAGCCCTTCCGCACCGAGCAGCGGCTGGCGAGTGGCCTCGTCATGGCGCTCGATCTGAAGCCGCTGCCCGGCGGTGGCTGGATGACGATCTGCGACGACATCACCCGCCGCGCCCGGCTCGAGGCTGAGCTGCAGCTTCAGACCGAACGCAGCCAGCATGCGCTCGCCAACATGTCGCACGGCCTCATCATGTATGACGCCGAGAGCCGCGTCGTCGTCTGCAACGATCGGTTTTTGCGCCTCTACAACCTCGATGCCGACGTCGTGAAGCCGGGCGTTTCGCACAGCACGGTGATCGAGCACTGGATGTCGCGGGGCAACCTGCCGGGCATGTCGGCGGACGAATTCCACGATGCCCGGCTGGAGGACATCCGCAGCAGGAAGGCGAAGTCCCTGCTCGTGATGCGCTACGACGGGCGGATGGTGCAGGCGGTGACCCGCTTCCTGCCTGACGGCGGCTGGGTGACGGTGCATGAGGACGTCACCGAACGGCTGCGATATGAGGAGGCGCTGCGGCAGCAGAACCTCATCCTCGATGCGGCACTGGAGAACATGGCGCATGGGCTCGCCTTCTACGACAGCGACATGCGCCTGCGCGTCTGCAACACCACGTATCGGAAGATCTATATGCTGTCGCCGCAGGAGGCCACGCCCGGCACGCATCTCTCCGAACTGATCGAGCGGTCGATTGCGAACGGCGCGTTCTCCTCGGAATACAGCCCGCAGCAAATTCTCGAAACCGCCGGCGCGCGAATCGTGGGCCGCGACTCTTCGCCGATGCGCCGCCGCATGTCGAACGACACCATGGTCTCGGTACGCTACTGCGCGCTGCCCGAGGGTGGGTTCGTCGCCACCTACGAGGACATCACCGAGCGCGAGCGCGCGGTCGAGGAGCTGAGCGAACAGTATCGCCGGTTCGACGCAGCGCTGAACAACATGAGCCAAGGCCTGTGCATGCTCGACTCGAGCCTGCGCGTCATCGTCTGCAACCGCCGCTATATCGAGATGTACGGCTTGTCGCCCGATGTCGTTAAGCCCGGCGTCTCGATGCGCGAGATCATGGAGCACAGCTGCTCGCTCGGCATCCATCCGAACACGACGGCCGCACAGCTTTATGTCGATTATGTCGAGCGGCTGCGCGAGGGCGAGCACACGTTGCACCGCCATTTGAGCGACGGCCGCATCATCAAACTCAATCACAAGCGCATGGAGCATGGCGGCTGGGTCGTCACCTACGAGGACGTCACCGAGCGGCACAAGGCGCAGGCCCGCGTCGCGCACATGGCGCGGCACGATTCGCTTACCGACCTGCCCAACCGTACGCTGTTCCGCGAGAAGATGACCGAGGGTCTGAACCAGGTCGCGATCGCTGGCGGCGCCATGGCCGTCCTGTGCTTCGACCTCGACAATTTCAAGACGGTCAACGACCGGCTCGGACATGCCGCTGGCGACCGGCTGTTGCGCTGGGTCGCGGCGCGGCTGAAGGAGAATGTCGGCGAGCACGACACGGTCGCTCGCCTCGGCGGCGACGAGTTCGCGGTGCTGCAACGCGGACCGCAGCCGCAAGCCGCTGAGCAGCTCGCGCGTCGTCTGGTCGAGATCATCGGCCGGCCGCCCCCGCTGGAAAGCCAGTCGATCCATATCGGCGTGTCGATCGGCATCGCGATCGCACCCGACCACGGGCTCGACGCCGACGAGTTGATGAAATGCGCCGACCTCGCGCTGTACCAGGCCAAGGCCAAGGGACGCGGCGCCTATCAGCTGTTCGAAGCCGAGATGGAGGAGGAGGCGCGCAACCGCCACGCGCTCGAGCACGACTTGCGCGGCGCGCTGGAGGGGCGCCAGTTCCATCTGGTGTTCCAGCCACAGGTCCGGCTCGACACATCCGAGCTCACCGGCTTCGAGGCGCTCTTGCGCTGGAATCATCCGCTGCGCGGTCTGGTCTCGCCGGCCGAGTTCATTCCGATCGCGGAGGAGAACGGCCTGATCGTTCCGATCGGCGAATGGGCGTTGCGCACGGCCTGCGCGACCGCCGCGTCCTGGCCGGGCGTCACGGTGGCCGTCAACCTGTCGCCGGTGCAATTCCGCGCGCGCGGGCTGGTGGCGATGGTCACGAATGCGCTCGCGGAGGCGGGGCTGCCGCCGCGACGGCTCGAGCTCGAGGTCACCGAGACGGCGCTGCTCGACGACAGCGAGGCGACGATCGAGATCCTGCATCAGCTCCGCGCGCTCGGCGTGCGAGTCAGCCTCGACGATTTCGGCGTCGGCTACTCATCGCTCAGTTACCTGCGCAAGTTTCCGTTCGACCGCATCAAGATCGACCGCTCCTTCGTCGGCACGCTCGGCGAAAGCCCGGAGAGCATCGCCATCGTCCGCACCATCGCCAGCCTCGGCGCCGTGCTCGGCGTCGAGACGACGGCGGAGGGCGTGGAGACGGTCGAGCAGCTCGACTTCGTGCGCGAGTGCGGCTGCACCGCCGTGCAGGGATATTACTTCGGCAAGCCATGCCCCGCTGCGGAGGTGGGCGGCGTGATCGAGAGGCTGAGCGCGATCCGCCGCGTGGCGTGACGCTCCGCTTCACCTCGCCGCTCTCTCTATCGTCACGACCGAGACGGCCTCAGGCGATTGAGCGTCGCACGATCTGCCGATGCGAGTGCATTGCTCCACTCCTGGTCGGAGAGGTCTCCGACCAGGCTGGAAAGACTAATGGCAAGCGCACGAAGCCGCGCATTCTCCTCAAGAAGCAAACAAACGTCGTCCGACGGGGATTCATCGTCCGAAAAGCTCGCCACTTCGCAAAACTCCCGCGACAGAAGTTCGAACGACTCATCAGGCACGATATCTTCGGCGGTGGAAATCAGCTTCTGTCTCCTATGACGCAGCAAATCTTCATCACTCATGGCAAATTCCCCAACTCAGGACATGCCGCCAGCCGTATTTGGAATCATCGATTGAGTCGGCGGCGGATTTGAGTCCGAAATGGGTTCGCGCGATGTACGCCTCGTATCCTCCGGCGCCTCACTTGCTCATTCGTTCGCTTCACCGGCGTCTTTCAGACCGGCTCGCAGTGCGGTCACGACGCGATGGGCCACCTCGATTTCCCTGACCGACAATCCGTCCGCGAGGCGGTTGACCCACGGGACCTGCAATCGGCCGGCGGCATCGTAGACCTGCCTGCCCTTATCGGTGAGGACCACGAGCTGCGCGCGGCGGTGATGCGGATTGATCTCGAACGCGACGAGACCGTCCCGCTCGAGGTCGTTGACGATGCGCTGCACGTTCTGACGGTTGGCACCGAGATTGCGGGCGAGCCAGGCGACCGGCTCGGGACGCTCGGCGTCGACGATCGCCCCCAGGATCTGCCAGCGCGCGCTGGTGAGGCCGAGCTGCGCCACCAGCCGGTCGCCGGCGGTCAAAAGCAGGCCATTAGCCCGGAACAGGTCGAGGATGAGGCCCGTCAGGGCCTCGCCGGATGGGGTTCGCTTAATTTTGCTCATTTGTCACGATAGTGCGATATTGACATGGTCATGTCAATGACCTATGTCACACATTGTCGAATTGACATGATGATACCAAACTAGATGGAGTGATGTCATGCCCCAGATGCGCCCCCTCGACCCGGCCTTCCCGATCGACCGCCAGATCGCGCTCGACACCGGCCCCGTGGTGCTGGTGAACCTGTTCACGCTCGATGCGGCGGATGAGCAGAGCTTCCTGAAGAGCTGGCAGGACGATGCCGCCTTCATGAAGCGGCAACCGGGCTTCATCTCGACCCAGCTTCACCGCGCCGTCGGCGACAATCCGACCTATCTCAATTACGCGGTCTGGGAATCCAACGCGCATTTCCGCGCGGCCTTCACCCATCCGGAATTCCGGGCGAAGATCGCGGTCTACCCCGCATCCGCGGTCGCGAGCCCGCATCTGTTTCAGAAGGTCGCGGTGCCGAATATCTGCGTGGCGTAGCTGCTGATTGAATTCGGTTCGGCGCGCGGCACGATGCTTTCCCTTCTCCCCTTGTGGGAGAAGGTGGCGCGCATAGCGCGCCGGATGAGGGGTTGTTTCCGCAAACTCAAGTCGCGAGATTGATTCGTGGAGAGAGACCCCTCACCCGTCTCGCCGCTGCGCGGCGAGCCACCCTCTCCCACAAGGGGAGAGGGTAATCGAATTCGCGGATCGATTAGCTAGTGCGTGTCGTTGGCTCGAACGGCGAGCCGCGCCGTCTGAAGCGCTTCGATTAGTTTATCCAGCTCCTCAGGCCCGAGCACGACTTCCAAATCGCTGCCGCGCTTTAGCAACAGCGCCAACCAGCAAGATTATCGATCACACGAACCAGCACTAAAGCTTCGTCCCCACTGTCACGATCGACAAAGCTGATCGGTGGAATTGTCACGGGACATACCTTTTTCGCTCGGACAGCGACCCGGTTTCGCTCGGACAGCGACCCGGGGGAGAAATGGTGGGCACGGTTCGCTTTGCCCACCCTGCGATGGCTACGATCCCTACCCCGCCACGGGCACTGCGCTGCTCGGCGACGAGCCCCATGGGCGCTCGGCGGAGGCCAGCCCAATCAGGCGGCCCTGGATGTAGTCGCAGCCCCAGTCGCGCAGCATGCTTGCTGCCTCCTCGTCCTGGACCCACTCGGCGACCGTCTTGATGTCGAGGCGACGGGCGAGATCGATCAGGGTCTGCACGAAGGCGCGGTCGTCGGCAGAATGGGTGATGTTCTGCACGAAGGCGCCGTCGATCTTCACGATGTCGACGCCGAGCTTGCGCAGATTGCGGAACGAGGTGTAGCCGGCGCCGAAATCGTCGATGGCAATGCGGCTGCCGAAATGCTTCAGGCGCCCGACAAAGGCGCGAACATCGTCGATGTCCTGGATGGCGACCGTCTCGGTGATCTCCACGATCAGCCGCTCGGCGACGCCGGGATGGGCGTGCATGAGCGACTCGATTCCCGCCCACCAGTCCGGATCCATTGTGGTGTCCGGCGAGATGTTGAGGCTGAGCCGGACATCGGGCGAGGCGGCGAGCTCGGCGACCACGAGCTCGAGCACGCGGTGATCGACCAGGCGAATGAGGCCGAGCCGTTCGGCGACCGGCACGATGTCCGGCGCGAGCAGCACCTGGCCGTCGCCCTGGTCCATCCGCACCAGGCATTCGTGGAACGCGCCCTCGCGCGTGCCCGCGGCGACCACCGGCTCATAGGCGAGCAGGATGCGGCGCTCGTTCAGCGCGGTGACGATCTCGTCGGTGACACGGATGTTGACGCGGCGCTGCGCGTCGCGCTCGGCGTTCGGGCGCCACGCCGCAAATGAGCCGGCGCGGCGGCGCTTGGCAGCATCTAACGTCTCATGGGCGCGGTTGATCGCCTCGTCGGTGCTGCGGGCATAGCGCGGCACGCTGACGGCGCCGATCGAGGCGGTGACCGAGACCGGCCCCGACCTGGTCGGCACCACCTCGTCGCGGATGCCGGCAAGGAAGCGCTCCGCGGCGATGTTCATGTCGTCGATGGTGCAGTTCTTCAGGATCAGGCCGAACTTGTTGCCGGAGAAGCGCCCCAGCACGTCGCCGCCGCGCAGTCGCGCGCGGATGCGTTTGGCCACGTCGAGGATCACGGCATCCGCGACGTCGAAGCCGAAGGCATCGTTGACGCGGGCGAGATGATCGATGCCGAGCAGCATGAAGGCCGAGGTCGAACGGAAGCGGGTCGCCTCCTCGATCGTCTCGGCCAGCGCCGCGATCAGGTGGGTGCGGTTGAGCTCGCCGGTCAGGGGATCGAGGCGCGCCAGCCTGGCCAGTTCCTCGTCGCGAACGTGACGCTCGTTGTTGATGCTGACGATGCCCTGGGCGCGCAGCGGGCGGCCGTCGGGTCCGGCGAACCAGCGGCCGGTCTCCTCGATCCAGACCACGGGGTCCGAGGCGCTCATGCGCACGCCATATTCGACCCGGTAGGGCGTGCCGTCGGCGCCGTGCACGGCAGACTGGGCAAGCGCTGCGCTGCGCAGCGACTGCGTGGGCTCGATCAGGCGGGCGAATTCGGCACCGGTCGCGAGCCGCTCGGCGGGAATGCCGGGGAACACGGCACCGACCTGCTCGCCCCAGACGATGGCGTCGCTGGCGAGGTCCCAGACGAACACGGCCTGGCCGAGGCCAGCCAGGATTTCGGAGGCTTGCGGCAATGCGGGGGTCAAAATCGCCTCGTTTCGGGACAGCGGAGGAGTCCTGAGTCGACACAGGATAGAGCTAGATTCGCCCCCCACCCTAGGCAAAGTTCATAAACAATTTGGAAACCACGTTCGAAGGCGGTATCGGAACCAAGCCGGCCCGACCGGCATAGGCCTTGCGAGTACATGACACGCACCGGCGCCAGCGTCCCGAAACGCGACAGCCCTGCCGGATCAACGGTGATTGCGATGTTGGGTACTGATCGATCGGATGAGACAGGCAGCGGCACGGGCACGGCCCTGGTGCCGCTGACGCCGACTTTGCAGCGGGTCCACAAGGTGCCGCTGCCGCGTCCCGATCCGAGCTTCGTCACCCAGCTGATCGCCAATGCCGAGCACCTGCCCCAGGCGAGCCGGCTGCGTCGCGCCTCCCCCGAGGATGCCCGCACGGCCTATGGCGGCAAGCGCCCGCTACCCAGCGTCAGCGCACGCACCCGGCAGGTAGCCTGAGCGGACGCCAGTAAGTTTTGCGATGGAGCCACAGGTTCGGTCACCTCTCCCGCTTGCGGGGGAGGTCGGCGCGAAGCGCCGGGTGAGGGCTCTTTCCTCTCGGGGACCTTCTCCGCGGAAACACCCCCACCCCAACCCTCCCCCGCAAGCGGGAGAGGGGGGCACACTGCCGACGCGGCTGCAAACGAGATTAATCCCGAGAGATCAGCGCGGCGTGTCAGGAGACGGCGTGCCGTTGCCCGGCTGCAGATGCGGCGAGGGGATTTCAGGCGACGGCGGGCTCTGCGCAGGCTTCGGCGCGGGATGATCCATCAGCACGGATTCGGCGACCGATTGCGCCGAAGGCGCGGGAGGAACAGGCGGCTGCGGCGCAGCCACCGGCTCGAACTTGGGCTCGGCAACCGCCTCGTCCGCGGTCGCCTCGGCCTGGCGCTTGGCCTTGCGCGGCACCGTCACGGTCTCGGCGGCGACATAGGTGACGCGGCGGCGCGTGCGCTGGGCGATGCCGCCGAGGAAATCGGCCATCGAGAGCAGCACCAGGAGGAAATAGGTGGAGTTGCCGAACTTGGGCCACATCACGAATTCGGCGGCGGCTGCGCCGAAGATGATCAGCGACAGCAGGTGATCCATCAGGAACTTGGCGCCGGGCCGCGCCCCCTTGACCACCTCGAGCAGCAACAGCACCACGCCGAGCGCGAGCAGGAGGTCGGCGAGCGTGACCGGCCAGACCTCGCCCGTCACCATCGGCACCTTGAACAGCACGTCCGAGAACGACACGGTCGGCATCAGGAAGGCGATGATGTTGTAGACCGCGAGCGGAATCAGAAGCAGCGGGAAACCGACCATCGGCTGTATGCCTTCTCGATCAAGACGTCCGGGCAGGACAATGCGGCGGCGAAGCATTTGCTCCGCCGCCGTCACCGCCTAACACATCTTAGCTCTTGGGTTGGCCGAAATCAGGCGGGCTGCGTCGCCCTGCCCAAAGGAAAACGCCCGGCCTTAGGACTCTTTCTTCTTCAAGACCTGCCGGCCCTTGTACATGCCGGTCTTGAGGTCGAGATGGTGCGGGCGGCGGAGCTCGCCGGAGTCCTTGTCCTCGACATAGGTCGGCTTCTTGAGCGCGTCCGCCGAGCGGCGCATGCCACGGCGCGACGGCGAGGTTTTTCTTCTCGGAACGGCCATTATCAATATCCTCTAGGGATTGGTGTTGTCCGGGCATCGTCCGCGGGGGACGGCTCAGCACCCGCAATGCGAGGCGAGCTGAATGCCGATCAAGGCCGCGCTTATAGAGGAAGGCTGGCCGCAAAGCTAGGGTTTTGGAGTGCGAAAATGCACCCGAAATGGCTCAAAATCCGCGATTTTCGCGCCAACAGGTGACCAGGGAGCTCGCCTGCCCCCGCGCCATATAAGTCGCGGCCAGCCGCCGCACCCCCGGACCGGGGGCCCTGGCGCTGCGTTTGACCGGATTCGGCAGGATCGAGGCCAGAAGCGCCGCCTCCCGGGGGGAGAGGTTCGCGGCCGACTTGCCGAAGGCATAGGCACTCGCCGTCTCCACCCCAAACTGCCCCTGCGGACCGAGCTCGGCGATATTGAGGTAGATCTCGAGAATCCGCGGCTTGGACAGGACGAAGTCGATCCATAGCGCCAGCGGGAATTCCAGCGCCTTGCGGATGAAGTCCCGCCCCTGCCAGAGGAACAGGTTCTTGGCCACCTGCTGCGTGATGGTGGAGGCGCCCCGGAACGGCGTGCCGTCCTCCTGGGCGTCGTCGATCGCCTCGCGCAGCGCGCCCCAGTCGATGCCGCGGTGCTTGCAGAAATGGGCGTCCTCGGCCGCCACCACCGCGCGCGGCAGGTAGGGCGACATCGCCGAAAGATCGATCCATTCCCGGTGCATCGGCGCACCGCGCAAGGTTCGCCACGCCATCAGCGTCGAGACGGGGTGGCCGGTGCGATAGAACGGCGCGATTGCATAGGGCGCAAGAAGCGCGATCGCGAGCACCACGATCAGGATCTTGAGAACGCGCAAATCAACCTTTCCGGCGCAAAATCAAACGCGGCTGCGGGCTCGCCCATTAAGCCTGTGATAATTCGGGCCTTTTTCAGCACTTTTAAGGCCTTCCAAACGATTGACTGGGGCGGGCGCATAAAGGATTGTCCCGCCGAATTTTAGTTCTGGAGCCTTTCTTGATGACCGGCACGTACCCGCCCGACTTCGCCAAGCGTCTGGACAAGACCGCCGATGACACCGAGGCCTTGCTCGGCCGCTTGCTGTCGGACGACATCCTGCCCGATGAAATCGCCCGCCCCAAGCGACTGATGGACGCAATGCGCTATTCGAGCCTCAACGGCGGCAAGCGCCTGCGGCCGTTCCTGGTGGTCGAGAGCGCGGCCGTGTTCGGCGTACCGCGCGAAGCCGCCCTGCTCGCCGGCGCCGCGCTCGAATGCATCCACTGCTATTCGCTGATCCATGACGATCTGCCGGCGATGGACAATTCGGATCTCCGCCGCGGCCGTCCCACCCTGCACAAGAAGACCGACGACGCCACCGCGATCCTCGCCGGTGACGGCCTGTTGACGCTCGCCTTCGACATCATCACCCGCGACGAGATCCATCGCGACGCCACTGTGCGGCTCCTGCTGACGCGCGCGCTGGCGCGCTGCGCCGGCATCGGCGGCATGGTCGGTGGCCAGATGCTCGATCTCGCCGGCGAAGGCCGCTTCGGCGATCGCGAGCCGGTTGATGTCGCGCGTCTCCAGCAGATGAAGACGGGCGCGCTGTTGCGCTACGGCTGCATCGCCGGCGCGATCCTGGGCCAAGCCTCGCAGAAAGAGTATCAGGCGCTCGACGATTACGGTCGCGCGCTCGGTGAAGCCTTCCAGATCGCCGACGACCTGCTCGACGTCGAGGGCGATGCGGCCGCGCTCGGCAAGCCCTCGGGCCAGGACGCAGCGCTCGGCAAGACCACCTTCGTCACCCAGCTCGGCATCGACGGCGCCAGGCAGCGCGTGCGCGACCTGCTCGCGCGGGCCGACAGCGCGGTCTCGATCTTCGGCGATCGCGCCGACGTGCTGCGCGCGGCGGCGCGGTTTGTCGCCGAGCGAAAGAACTGATGCAGGGGAAATCTTCGCCTCTCCCCGCCTGCGGGGAGAGGCGACATTCAAGCGCAGCTTGAATGTCGGATGAGGGGGACTCTCCGCCAATCCGGCTCTCACTGCCCTCGCGGAGACTCCCCCACCCCGCATCCGCCTTCGCTGAAGCTTCGACGGACAAGTGCGGGGCGAGGGAGCAGACCGCCGCTGCGGCGACAACGAGAGTTGACCGAGAGGGCGTAGCCATCATGGCCACTGACAAGGAAGATCCCGTCCTCGTCCGCTTCCGCCAGATGTCGCGGCCGATGCGACTGCTTTATGCGCGACCGCGGACCTTCATCTCGCTTGGTATCGGCATCATCGTCGCTCTGCTGCTTCCGGGCTCGCTCCGGTTGGTGACGCGGCTATTGCTCGGCTGGGATGCGCTGATCGCGGCCTACCTGGTGCTGGTCTACGGCATGATGCTGAACAACGACCATCGGCACATCCGCCGCGCCGCCGCGATGCAGGACGATGGCCGTTTCGTGATCCTGCTGGTGACGGCGACCGGCGCGTTTGCGAGCATCGCCGCGATCGTCTCCGAGCTCGGCACGCCGCATCGCGGGGTTTGGGAGCTGACCATCGCGATCACCACAATCGCGCTGAGCTGGGCCGCCGTGCACACGATCTTCGCGCTGCACTACGCCCATGATTACTACCGGCATCCACCGGGCGGCCTGCAGTTCCCGAGCGGCGACAAGGACGATCATGCCGACTACTGGGACTTCGTCTACTTCTCCTTCGTGATCGGCATGACCGCGCAGGTCTCCGACGTCGGCATCACCGACAAGACCATTCGCCGCACCGCCACCGCACACGGCATCGTCTCCTTCATCTACAACACGGCGCTGCTCGCGCTGACGGTGAACATCGCGGCGAGCGCGATCGCGACGTAGGCTGTTTCCTCAATGTCGTCCCGGCCTAGTGCGCAATTGCGCACGGGGGCCGGGACCCATACCGCGTGATCCATCGATGAAGCGCGGTGTCAGCGGCTCGGGAAGATCTTTGGCTGCCAATCTTCGCCAAACACCTCCCTGTAGTTGGGTCCCGGCCTTCGCCGGGACGACGTGGGCTGAGAGCTCGCCTCAGCCATCGGCGATGTGCCCGCGGTACTGCGGCAGATTGTCTGTGATCTCGTGCCAGGGCGCCTTGGAGCCGACGAAGATATGGGCACTTGGCCGGATCGCGGGCGCGTCGACCAGGGTTCCCAGGGCGACATGGACCCATTTTCCTTCGCGAACCCGGGAATAAAGCAGCGAGCCGCAGCGGGCGCAGTGTGCATCATGGGTGGTGTCGTCGCCCACGATCATCCGTTCGCCCTCGCCTGTGACGATGCGGAGCTTGTGCTGCTCGATGCCGGCGAACGGCTTGAAGGCGGAGCCGGTGGTGCGGCGGCAGTTCGAACAGTGGCAGTTCATCGCGTAGGAGAATTCGTCCGCCACCTCAAAGCGGACCGCGCGGCAGAAGCATTCGCCGGCAAGAATACGAGCGCTCGACTTTTCTGATCCGGTCATGACAAGGCTCTCGCGCAAGCGGCAATGACACCCATAGCGCAATTCGGCGCGAGTGACTAAGTTCTGCCTGCGCAAACATTCGGGAGGATGACCCATGAGCCAGAACCGTGCGAGCGTCGAGGCCGTCGTGCAGAGCTATTTCGATGGGCTTTACGAAGGCGATGCCGAAAAGCTCGGCGCTATCTTCCATCCCTCGGCCGACCTGCGCTGGGTCGAGAAGGGCGAGCTTCAGGTACTCACCGTACCGGACTGGCTCGACCGCGTGCGCAAACGGGCCTCCGCGAAGGCCGAGGGCAAGCCGCGCGAGGATTTCATCGTCACCATCGATCGATCTGATGACAAGACCGCCTTCATCAAGGTCAGGTGCCAGCTGCCGCCGCGCTATTTCACCGACTATCTGGTGGCGATGAAACTCAGCGACGGCTGGCAGATCGTCTCGAAATCATACCGGTATGACCTGAAGGGCTGAGGCGAGCGGAAGAGCTGCTCTCCGCGCCGAGACCTGGGACGCCCGTCCACACCCGGCGGGAAGTGCCGCCGCGCCCACCTCAAAAACCTTGTCACGCCAGCGCGGTCATGCCACTGGCGGTGACGGAATCGTCATCGCCAATCCTGTTCGCCCATGTCCGCGCCCTCCACTGCCCCATTGCCCGCGTCCGTCGGCGGCCGCGATGCGCTGTCGGTGCTGCATTCCGTGTTCGGCCTGCCCGGCTTCCGCGGCGCGCAGGGCGAGATCATCCGGCACGTCGTGGATGGCGGAAACTGCCTGGTGCTGATGCCGACCGGCGGCGGCAAGTCGCTCTGCTATCAGCTGCCGTCGCTGCTACGCGAAGGCTGCGGCATCGTGGTGTCGCCTTTGATCGCGCTGATGCGCGACCAGGTCGCTGGCCTGATCGAAGCCGGCGTCAACGCTGCCGCGCTGAACTCGTCGCTGACGCCGCAGGAGGCGTCCGAAGTGGAGCGCCGCCTGATCGCAGGTGATCTCGACCTGCTTTATGTCGCACCGGAACGCCTCGTCACGCCGCGCTGCCTGTCGCTGCTGGCGCAGGCAAAGGTGGCACTGTTTGCCATCGACGAAGCGCATTGCGTTTCGCAATGGGGCCATGATTTCCGACCCGAATATGTCGGGCTCTCCGTCATCGCCGAACGTTTTCCCGACGTGCCGCGCATCGCGCTGACCGCGACCGCCGACGAATTGACACGCAAGGAGATCGTCGAGCGGCTTCAGCTCGCGGATAGCCCGCAATTCGTCTCCAGCTTCGATCGGCCGAACATCCGCTACGAGATCGTCGACAAGCGCAATGCGGTGTCGCAGCTCAAGGAGTTCATCCGGGAGCGTCACGCCGGCGATGCCGGCGTCGTCTATTGCCTGTCCCGCAACCGCGTCGAGGAGGTCGCCGCCGCGCTCGACGATGCCGGCATTGCGGCGCTGCCCTACCACGCCGGCCTCGACAGCAGCGTGCGCTCGCGCAACCAGGACCGTTTCCTCAATGAGGACGGCATCGTCATCGTCGCGACCATTGCCTTCGGCATGGGCATCGACAAGCCGGACGTGCGCTTCGTCGCCCATCTCGATCTGCCCAAGAGCATCGAGGCCTATTACCAGGAGACAGGACGCGCCGGTCGCGACGGCAAGCCATCCGCCGCCTGGATGGCCTATGGGCTCTCCGACATCGTGCAGCAGCGCCGCATGATCGACGAGTCCGGCGCCTCCGACGATTTCAAGCGGGTCTCGATCGGCAAGCTCGACGCGCTGGTCGGGCTCGCCGAAACGCCGCATTGCCGGCGCCGGCGGCTGCTCGCCTATTTCGGCGAGATCGTGATGGGCGAGACTTGCGGCAATTGCGACAACTGCCTGACGCCGCCGAAAATGCGCGACGGCAAGGTGCTGGCGCAGAAGCTCTTGTCCTGCGTCTACCGCACCGGACAGCGCTTTGGCGCGATGCACCTGATCGACGTGCTGGTCGGGCGCCTGACCGAGAAGGTGACGCAATTCGGCCACGACAAGATCTCGGTGTTCGGCGTCGGGCGCGAGCTCAACGAGAAGCAGTGGCGCACCGTGCTGCGGCAGTTGGTGGCGATGGGGCATTTGCAGAGCGACAGCGAGGCTTTTGGCGCCCTGAAGCTGACTGAGTCTTCGCGCGGCGTCCTGCGCGGCGAGACCGAGGTATGGCTGCGCGAGGAGGCACCCGGCACTCGCATCCGCTCAAGCCGCGCCAAATCCCGCCGCGGCGATCTCGCCGCCGTGCCGAGCGCGCCGCAAGGCGATGTCGATCCCGAATTGCGTGCGCGCTTGCGTGCCTGGCGCTCGGATGTCGCGCGCGAGCGTGGCGTGCCGGCCTATGTGGTGCTGCACGATGCCACCATCGACGGCATCGTCCGAGCCTGGCCGACCACGCTCGACGAGCTCCGCAACGTGCCAGGGATCGGCAACAAGAAGCTCGAACATTACGGCGAGGAGCTGCTGCGGCTGGTCAAGACGCGGTAGGGGGAGCGCCGCCCAGTCGCACGCGATAGTCGGCGGTGCAGGCTGTAGTTGGCGCGCGCAACTCTCTCCACACGTCATCCCGGACAAGCGCAGCGAAGCGGAGCGCAGATCCGGGATCCATACCGCGGAGTTTATCGATTACGATCGGTAGGAGTACCGAACCGCGAGTCTTCGCCAGACTACTCCCTGGGGTTATGGATCCCGGCCTTCGCCGGGACGACACCGAAGATGTGGCTACAGTTTGCGTCCGCCTCATCCGTTCCGGAACGCGTAGGCGTAGCCGTTGAGCGCCGGCGCGCCGCCCAGGTGGGCGTAGAGGATCTTGGCGCCCTTCTCGAAATACCCCTTCTGCGCGAGGCCGATCAGGCCCTGCATCGATTTACCCTCATAGACGGGATCAGTTATCATGCCCTCGAGCCGCGCGGTGAGGCGGATCGCCTCCTTGGTCTCCTCGGACGGCACGCCATAGGCTGGATAGGCGTAGTCCTCGATCAGCACGACGTCGTCTTCCACGAGATCCTTGCCGAGTTCGACCAGCCTGGCCGTGTTCTGTGCGATCGACAGCACCTGCGCCTTGGTCTGTGCCGGCGTGAAGGAGGCATCGATGCCGATCACTTTTCGCGCACGGCCGTCCGCGGCAAAGCCCACCAGCATGCCGGCATGGGTCGAGCCGGTGACGGTGCAAACGATGATGTAGTCGAACTTGAAGCCGAGCTCCTGCTCCTGCTTGCGGACTTCCTCGGCGAAGCCGACATAGCCGAGGCCGCCATACTTGTGCACGGAAGCGCCCGCCGGAATCGGGTAGGGCTTGCCGCCGGCCGCCTTGACCTCCTCGATCGCCTGCTCCCAGCTCTTGCGGATGCCGATGTCGAAGCCGTCGTCGACCAGGCGCACATCGGCGCCCATGATGCGCGAGAGCATGATGTTGCCGACGCGATCATAGACCGCGTCCTCGTGCGGCACCCAGGCTTCCTGCACGAGACGGCACTTCATGCCCACCTTGGCCGCGACCGCAGCCACCATGCGGGTGTGGTTGGACTGCACGCCGCCGATCGAGACCAGCGTGTCGGCGTTCGAGGCGATCGCATCGGGGATGATGTATTCGAGCTTGCGCAGCTTGTTGCCGCCATAGGCGAGGCCGGAATTGCAGTCCTCGCGCTTGGCATAGACCTCGACCTGGCCGCCGAGATGTTTTGACAGCCGCTCCAGCTTCTCGATGGGGGTGGGGCCGAAGGTCAGCGGATAGCGCGCGAATTTTTCCAGCATCGTCAGGTCATCCCGATTGGCGTTGAGCTGGTCGCAGCAACTAGCATTTGCAGCGAGAAATGTGCTCCCGAATACTGCACGCCTTTTGCGTCTGATCTTGCAGCATTGGTCTCTTTGGTTAGTATTTCTTCCAGAAAATTATATATCTACGGAAGCTTCTTCCATGGCTACCAAGCTCGATCGTACAGACCTCAAAATATTGAGATTGCTGCAGAATAACGGCCGACTGAGTAATGCGGAATTGGCCGAGACGGTCGCGATCAGCCCTGCGACCTGTCATCGCCGCACCCAGCGGCTGTTCGAGGACGGGTTTATTGCCGCCGTCCGCGCCATGGTCGCGCCGAAGAAAGTGGCGAAGGGCACGCTGGTGATGGTCGGCGTCGTGCTCGACCGCTCGACGCCGGAGAGTTTTGCGACCTTCGAGCAGGCTGTGGCAAAACTGAAATTCGTGCTCGACTGCCACCTCGTCGCCGGCGATTTCGACTACTTCCTCAAGATCCGCGTCGGCGACATGGAGGACTTCAACCGCATCCACGGCGAGCAGCTCATCGCGCTCCCTGGCGTGCGCCAGACCCGCACCTTCTTCGTGATGAAGGAGGTCGTCGACAACGCGCCGCTGGAGTTCTGAGCGCCGATGTCACGGCAACTTCACTTGCCTTGCGTGCGCCCGCGCGCGAGCCTCGCGTCTTCTCAACGAGGAGATCCTGCCGTGCGCCTTCCCATTCTCGATCCGAAAGAGCTGAGTGACGAACAGAAGCCGCTCTATGACGACATGCGAGCGGGCATCAAGGGCCACTTCAAGGGCTTCGTGAACATGCGCGAGGACGGGGCGCTGCTCGGGCCCTGGAATCCCTGGATCCGCGAGCCGCGCTTCGGCAAGCCGGTGTGGGATCTGGTCAAGGCGGTCGCGTCGAACCCGCTGTTGCCGGCTCCGGTACGCGAGGTCGCGATCCTCGTCACCGGCTCGCATTTCCGCTCCGGCTACGAGCTCTACGCCCATGTGCTGGTTGCCGAGCAGCGCGGCCTGTCCGACGAGAAGCTCGCGACCATCGTCGCTGGACAGCGGCCGGTCGACCTCACCAAGCAGGAGGCGGTCGCCTACGACATGGCCTCCGCGCTGGTGAGCGGCGGCGTGCTGCCCGAGCTGACCTGGCGCGCGGCGGTGAAGGAATTCGGCGAGCATGGCGCCGCCGAACTGTCCTATCTCGTCGGCATCTACTGCATGGTCTCCGTCACGCTCAACACCTTCGACGTGCCGGTGCCGGACTGATCGCGCGCCAACGCGGCCGCCTAAAGCGCGATGAGCTTAGGATGAATCGTCATCGCGCTTTAGGTTGTTGTTTGAGCATGATCTTTTCGGAAAACCGCTGCACACTTTGCGCTACCGCGGCCCTTCGGGTCCGGATCATGCTCTAGTTGCGTACCGCATAGAGCGGCGTCCGCAGCGTCACCTGATAGGACGCCTTCGGCATCCACGCGATCTGCGCGGTGATGCCGAACAGGCGGTTGTCGTTGTCGTCCATGCGGTCGAGGTCGAGCCGCAGGATCGGCTGGGTGAAGGACTGCGCCAGCGTCCGGCCCCCGAGCTGCGCGCCGCCGAACGACTGCATGCCGAGGCGTCCCGTGAACTTCCAGTTGCTCGGCCATTGATAATAGCCGCCGGCATAAAGGATCGTGTTCGGCCTGATGCTGGCGAACTGGCTGGCGATGTCGGTGTGGGTGTACTGCACGCCTGCAAGCCACCCCCGTGTCTCGTCCTCGTCCAGCGCGTAATCGAATTCCAGGATGTCGTTGAACGAGGTCGTCATGCCCGGCTCGTTCGGCACCGACTGCGTCAGAGTGGATTGCAGCGTGATCGTCGGGATCGTCCCGCCGTTCTGCTGGTAGAGGTCGGCCTGCACGCCGATGTTCCAGCTCGTGATGTCGAATGACGACCAGCCGCCGCCGAGATCGATCGCGCTGCCGGACACGCCGCCATAGAGCGACACGCGATCGCTGACGTCGACGGTCAACGGCAGATCGACGGCGATCGATTTCGCGGCCGGCAGGCCGTTTCCCAACGCGCCCCCTCTGCGCGCCGCCAGCGCTTCGAGCGCGGCCGACAGCGACGTGTTGCCGAAGCCGAGCCCGAGCGTTCCCGCCGGGATCGCCGCATAGATCGTGCGCAGATCAAGATAGATGTTCGGAACGGCCGGCTTCGCGGCCGCATCCTCGTCGGTGTCGGCGGCGAAGGCGGCGATTGCCGACATCACCAGACAGAGCAATCCCGTTGGGAAGGTCGTCGCGGAAGCGCGCAGAGCCGCGCGGGACGATTGGCTGCGATGGGACACGTGACAATCCGACGCGTGGCGCTGTGATGACGGAACCGCTCGTTAGATGGAACGTGATCGTTCGTGCGGTCAAGCGCTATCCGCAAACGATGGACTGTGCGGACGCACGCGGTTACCCTGCCGTGATCGCAGTGACACACTCGCCCGCCAGAGTGCAGGCCGGACAATGGAGGACGACAGCCATGAAGACGTCACGCCGCATCTTACTCGCCGCAATGGCCGGGCTCGCCGTGGCTCCGACCGCAGCGACAGCCTTCACGTCGACATCCGCCGATGACGGCGCGACGGTGGCCGAAGAGCGCTTTGCGCGAATGATCGCCGCGTCACATGCGCCCGACATCACCTGCGCCCAGCAGGCCGAGCGTTACGCGGAGGCGCATTGGCGGGACTATGTCGCGGCGGCAAGAGCCGTGCTCGAGGCGAGGGTGTGATGCTTTCTTCCTTCTCCCCTTGTGGGAGAAGGTGGCGCGCGCAGCGCGCCGGATGAGGGGTTCTTTCAGCGAGCACCCCTCTTGCATCTGCATTCACGGAGAGAGACCCCTCACCCGTCTCGCCGCTGTGCGGCGAGCCACCCTCTCCCACAAGGGGAGAGGGGGACACCGACATTATCACCCCTACTCCATCTGCTCCCAAAGCCGGTGGGCGAGCACGCCGGCGCGCTTCTCGATCGCGGCTGCGGCGTCGAGCGCGAGGTCCTCGCGGTAGCGTCCGGCGATGAGCTGCACGCCGATCGGCTTGCCGTCATGCAGCGCCACCGGCACAACGGCGCCGGGCAGGCCGAGCACGTTGATCGCCGAGATGAAGCGGATCTCGCCCCAGAAGATTTCGCGCACGCGCTCAGCGCTGACGGTGTCCTCGCGTGGTCCCGGCGTCGGCTTCACCGTGGTCGGCGCCAGCACCACCGGATATTCCTCGAAGAACAATTGCCAGGCGCGGATATGGGCGTTGCGCGCGGCGGTGGCGCGCATCCAGGCGGGCAGATCGAGCACGCTGGCCTTGGTCTTCATGCCGCCCCACGCCTTGTGGAAGTCCTCCGAGGTGACCTTCAGCATGCTGGCCTCCTGCATCACCACCGTTTCGTTGGTGATGATGTCGCACCAGGTCTGCCAGACGCCGTTGATGTCGGGCACTTCGACCTCGCTGACGCGATAGCCGGAACGTTCCAGATGATCGGCGGCCTGGCGCAGCGCCGCGGCGACCTGCGGATCGACGTCCATGTCCTCAGGTATCTTGGCCAGCGCAATCTTGATCGGCTCCTTCGGCTTCGGCCCGACCAGCGGCGCCGGCACCCACCAGGGGTCGCGCGGATCGCGCTGGCTCATCACCTCCAGCGCCAGGCGGACATCGCCGACGTGGCGGGCGAGTGGGCCCTGCGCCGACATCAGATGCGCCAGCATCGGCCGCTCGGCCGTTGCGCTCTGGTTGAAGGCGGGGATGCGCCCCTGCGTCGGCTTGATGGTGGCAACGCCGTTGCAGTGCGCCGGCCAGCGCAGCGAGCCGCCGATGTCGTTGCCATGGGCGATGGTGCCGATGCCGGCGGCGACCGCCGAACCCGCGCCGCCCGAGGAGCCGCCGCAGGTGATGTCCGGATCCCAGGGGTTCAGCGTCAGCCCGTGCAGGGGATTGTCGGTGAAGCCGCGGAAGGAAAATTCCGGTGTGTTGGTGAGCCCGATGACGATCGCGCCGGCCTTCTTGAGATTGCGCACCACCGGCGCATCCGACGGCGCGACGAGATCCTTGTTGGCCGGCACGCCATTGAAATTCGGCCGGCCTTCATAGTCGACGTTCTCCTTGATGGTAATCGGCACGCCGTGCAGCAGGCCGAGCTCGCCGCCCTTGGCGCGCTGCTTGTCGGCCGCATGCGCGGCAGCAAGCGCCTCCTCCGAGAGATCGACAACGATCGCATTGAGCCTGGGATTGACGGTGCGCATCCGCTCGAGATGGGCTTCGACCGTCTCGACCGCGGAGATTGCCCCAGTGCGGATCGCGGCCGCAGTGTCGACCGCCGACCACTGCCAGACCGGCCCCTTCGGGCGGCGCGCCGCGGCCGACTTACGCGGCGCGATCTTGTTTGCCGTCTTCTTCGGAATCTTCGCAACGGCGCCCTTGCGGGCGGTGCCCTTCTTGCTCGAGGTCTTCGCTGCTTTCTTCAAGACACTTTTCTTCTTGGTCGCCGCCTTCTTCGCCACGTCGCACCTCCTGAAATTGCGCGGCGGAGGTTACGGATGGCGACAGAGCGTGTACAGGCGCGTTTCTGCATGGCGCATTGCCGCGCAGTACCTGTGCGACGAATCGTCAGCGCTTGATGGCCTCACACGGTCGGCGGATTCAACCGCGCAAAACCTTCCTGGACGCGATAGGGATAATAGGGATAGGGCGGCATCACCGCGCTGACCTCGTCGAGGCGCTTGATCTGCGCAGGGGCGAGCGACCAGCCGACGGCGCCGAGATTGTCGCGCAACTGCGTCTCGTCGCGGGCGCCGATGATCACGGAAGACACCGTGGGGCGCGACAGCAGCCAGGCGATCGCGATCTGCGGCACGGTGCGGCCGGTCTCGGCGGCGATCGCGTCCAGCACGTCGACGATGGCGTAAAGGCGCTGCTCGTCCACGGGCGGGCCGAACTGCGCGGTCGCATGCAGGCGGCTGTCCGCCGGCAGCGGCTGGCCACGCCGGATCTTTCCGGTGAGCCGGCCCCAGCCGAGCGGGCTCCAGACCAGCGCGCCGACGCCCTGGTCGCACGCGAGCGGCATCAGCTCCCACTCATAGTCGCGGCCGAGCAGCGAATAATAGACCTGGTGCGCGACATGGCGCGGCCAGCCATGCCGCTCGGCGACGGCCAGCGATTTCATCAAGTGCCAGCCGGAGAAGTTGGAGACGCCGACATAGCGCAGCTTGCCCGCGCGCATGAGCGTGTCCAGCGTCGACAGCACCTCGTCGACCGGCGTGAAGGCATCGAAGGCGTGGAGCTGGAGCAGGTCGATGTAGTCCGTGCCAAGCCGCCGCAGCGCTGCCTCGACCGATGTGACGAGGCGATGCCGCGATGATCCGGCATCGAACGGACCCTCGCCCATCGGCAGGCTCATCTTGGTGGAGACCAGCACCTTGTCGCGCCGGCCCTTGATCGCGGCGCCGAGGATCTCCTCGGACGCGCCGCTCGAATAGACGTCGGCGCTGTCGAACAGATTGACGCCGGCCTCGAGGCAGATGTCGACGAGCCGGCGCGCCTCCTCAGCGCCGCTGCGGCCCCAGGCCGAGAACAGCGTGCCCTGCCCGCCGAACGTGCCGGTGCCGAAGCTGAGGACGGGGACCTTGAGCCCGGAGGCGACGAGATTGCGGTATTCCATAGTCTGGCTCCTTGTCTATTCGGCGGGGCACGCCGCGACTGCGGCNGTGTGCGATCGAGCCGGAGGCTCCACAGCGCCAGCACGAGGCCCACCGCCGTGATCCCGGCCGCGACCAGCGGCAGCGCGGAGAGACCGAGCCCGCGATCGATGGTGACGCCGCCGGCCCAGGCGCCGAGCGCGTTGCCGAGATTGAACGCTGCGATGTTGAGGCTCGAGGCAAGCGTTCGGCCGCTGGGGCCGGCCGCCTCCAACACGCGAAGCTGGAGCGGAGCAACGGTCGCAAAGGCGGCGATGCCGAGCAGCAGGATCAGCACAGTGGTGAGGCTCTTGATCGACAGCACAGCGGCAAGACCCACGAGCACGATGGCGAGTGCGGCGAGCGTGCCGATCAGGGGCCGCGCCAGCCCGCGATCGGCGAGCTTGCCGCCGGCGACATTGCCGATCGCAAGCCCGACGCCGAACACCAGCAGGATCGGCGAGACCGCGGCTTCCGAAAAGCCGGTGAAGCGCGTCAGGATCGGCTGGATATAGGTGAAGACAGCGAACACGCCGGCGAAGCCGAACACCGTCATGGCAAGGCCGAGCAGCACCTGCGGGCGGCCGAGCACCGCAACCTCTTCCGAAAGCGTGATGGGCTTGTCGCCGTTGCCGACATGGCCGGGCACGAGCGCGGCCACCACGGCGAAGGCGATCACGCCGATCACGGTCACGGCCCAGAACGCCGCGCGCCAGCCGAGCATCAGGCCGAACCAGGCGCCGAAGGGCACGCCGAGCAGGGTTGCGACGGTAAGACCAATGAACATGGTGGCGATGGCGGAGGCGCGCTTATCCTCGGCAACGAGGCTGGTGGCGACCACCGAGCCGACGCCGAAGAAGGTGCCGTGGGCGAGCGAAGTCAGCACACGTGCGGCCATCAGCAGCGCATAGTTTGGCGCCAGCGCGCAGGCGGCATTGCCGAGCGTGAAGATCGCCATCAGCGCGAGCAGCACGGTTTTCCGCGGCAGCCGTCGTGTCGCCAGCGTCAGGACCGGCGCGCCGACGAATACGCCGAGCGCATAGCCGGAGATCAGGAGGCCCGCGACCGGCACGGAGACATGCATGTCGGCGGCGACCTGGAGCAACAGGCCCATGATGATGAATTCGGTGGTGCCGATGCCGAAGGCACCGGCGGTGAGCGCGAGGACGGCGGGAGGCATGCATGACTTCCGGTGAGAGGGACGAGCCACGCAGATAGCCGCACCGCAGCAAAAGCATTAGGATGTCCGCAATCCAATCATTTGTGACGTGAATTCAACATGGCCCGTTTCGACACCAACCGCTCCGCCGAGATGGAGGTTTTTGTCCGCGTCGTCGATCTCGGCGGCTTCACCCAGGCGGCGCGAAAGCTGCGCCTGACGCCGTCGGGCGTGAGCAAGCTGATCTCGCGGCTGGAGGTTCGCCTCGGCACGCGGCTGATCAACCGCACCACGCGCAAGCTTACGCTGACGGAAGAAGGCCAGGCTTTCTACCAGCGCGCCGTGCGCATCCTTGGCGAGATGGAGGAGGCCGAGCGCGAGGCGGCCTCGGGCGCGGCACCGCGCGGCCGGCTCACGGTCAACAGCAACGTTCCCTTCGGCATGCTGCATGTGATGCCGCTGATCCCGCGCTTCCTCGAAAAACATCCTGACGTGACGCTCGATCTCGTGCTGACCGACACGCTGATCGACCTCATGCAGGAGCGTGCCGACGTCGCCATCCGCGTCGGACCGTTACGGGCCTCGCGCCTCGTCGCGCGCAAGCTCGGCGGCAGCCGCATGGTGGTCGTCGGCGCGCCGGATTACCTGGCGCGCTTCGGCACGCCGAAGACGCCGGCGGATGTTGCCGATCACCGCGGCATCGGCTGGACCTTTCCGCGCTCGATCCGCGGCTGGCCGTTCAAGCGCGGCGACCGCACCGAGGAAGCCGTGCCGCCGCCGGCCGCACGCGCCAGCGACGGCGAAGCCGCCCGCCGCCTCGCCCTCGGCGGCGTCGGCCTCGCCCGCCTTGCCCTCTTCCACATCGGCCCCGACATCGAGGCGGGACGCCTCGTGCCGGTGCTGCAAAGCTACAATCCCGGCGACCGCGAAGACATCCACGCCGTCTATGTCGGCCACACCGCGCCGCTGCCCGCACGCGTCCGCGCGTTCATCGACTTTCTGGCGGAGCATGTGCGGGTCGACGACCCCGCGCTGCGGCGCGCAGGGGATGGAAGGTGGAGGGTGGGCTGAAACCTGAAACGTACCTCAACTTGCGCTGATAAAAATGGACCACGCTAACCCCGCCATCGCGAAATACGGGTTCTCGAAACATGAGAAGCTGGACTTTGTGAAACTCATTGATGCGGGGCGCAGCGCTGTTCGCTTAGAGTAGGGTTGAGCTCGCGATCGCGAGTTAATGGGAATAGCACATGCCAAGACAGCCGTTTTTGCCAATCTACAAGGATGCCGAGCTCATATTTGGACCAGCCCATGTAAATCGAAAATCTAACATAGCAGCGGCTGTTGGCCGCTGCATCATGCTCTGGTCCTACGTTGACTGGCAGATGGCGATGCTGCTGGCAGCCATAATGAAGGCCGATACAGAAGCATCGGTTGCAATATTCCTTACCCTAAGGAACGCGCGCGCGCAGCGGGACGTTCTGATTGCCGCAGCGGACATGACGCTTTCCGCTGAACATCGTGATGTCTTCGATGCGGTAATGCTTCTCTACGGCAGTCTGCAAGCTCAAAGGGCAGATATTGCCCACGGCATTTTCGGACACGTCGATGTCGATGACGACAACATCGTGCCTTGGATCGAGACCAAAAAAATCTCCAAGGAATGGATCGAAAAATTTCACAAACTAAAGCGTGAGGGTGTGGCACCAGAAGCCGATGCTAACTTGGGCCAAAAGCGCGAGACGTTTATCTATAAGATCACTGATCTCGAAAAGCTTGCGGAGGAAATATACCAATTTTGGGGCATTACATTTGGCTTCACCTCTTTGCTGCGCTTCCCTGACTTGCCGCTAACGGCTCGCACGTTCGAAAGCCAATGCAGTTGGCCGCAGATGCAGTCGGCCCTATCCGAAATCCGAAATCGAAAAAATGGGACGACGCCTGCCTGAAAGCGCGGGACGTTACGGCATTTCAGGCGCGGCGCTCTCGTGTCGAGAGCTAGGCCGAGCGGAGAAGCGACAGGACAAATCGCACATCGATGAAGTGAACGTGCTGATTACCTCCGCGCACCATGATGCCGGCTAGTCCAATGTAAAAGCCATCCTTGTCGTTCGCCACATGATAGACTGGACCGCCGCTCAACCCGTCTTGGGCAAAGCTCCCCTTCCCGGTGATATTGAGCGAATGGACGTACCGAGCGTGGCTTGCGCCCTTGTACTCGCCGGTCGTCACGACCTGTCCAACGTGAACATGTGGAAGCTCATAGTCAACGGAGCGTAGCTCTGTCGGATAGCCGAACAGGTAGAACTTGGCATCTGGATCTCCCTTCCACACGTCATCTTCGCGCAACGGAAAGAACACTGCTTCAAGATTTGGGGATTTGTAGTTCTCAGGCACGAACTCCATTGCTTGCAGGTCTTTGAACTCCTCGTCCGTGTTGCTTTCGTCGTCGTCAACGAACAAGAGGCGCGATCCCGACACGAGAATTGTGCCGCCCTCGATTGGAATAGTCACATCATTAGGCGCGTATTCTCTGGTTTGATGACGGCACCACAGGACGAAGCACTTGTCTCCCAACCGAAGGGCTGTTGCTGATCCCAAGAAGGAGTACGGATACTGTGGGTGCCCCGTGAGGCAGAAGGTTTGCTTGGTGTAATTCGCCAATACCGTCTCGGTACGCCGGCCGGGCACCCATAATTTCCCGATACGAACGGCCGACGCACCTATCCAGCCCGAGATGTTGCGCATCATAAGTGTTACGTCAGTCCGATGCTGTCAGCCTTGCGCGCCACAACGATAGCCAAACGAGTGAAACGATGACCTTCGTAATTTATGCGATGAGCTGGCGCGGGCCAGCTATTGAAATCCAGAACGGCTATGGTGAGGGCGGCGGGAGAGCTTTGGCCTTCTGCTCGTCGATAAGCTTCTGCTTTTCCGCTCTCTTTGCTTGTGCGATTGCTAGCGGACCAGCGAAACGAAGTTTTCGCGTTTCGCGCGCGACATACCAGTCCTCAAAAAGCGTCTCGATGAGATCGATCAAGACCTGAGCTTCATTGTCGTCGATCTCAACAATCAAGTCGACGTCCTTTTCCATGTGCGCGCCGATATTGCCCACTTCACGCACAGCATCGATTGCGTCGACGCTTTCGTGCGTGACGCCTCGCGGCTCTCGGTGCTCGTCGAGTTGAGTTCGCAGTTCCCTTATTTCATCAATCAGTCGAGCTTTGCTGATGCCGCAAAAATCGCGGATCATGCCCTGGAGACATCGCCGTGCGAGCGTAGCACTCGCCTTGGGACTAAGGTCCTTTATGCGACAGGCTTCAGAATAGTCCTCCACGATAGCTCGCGGTATGCATTCGGGCTGTGGTTTCGCTCCGCTCTCGGGGATCAGTGTCCACGATTGAAGCACCTGCCCAAGGTCGAAGTGACCCGTGGAATAGTCGCTTCGTTCATGCAGACGCACGTCAAGGGTCATCTTGCCGCAATCAGTGGTGTTCTGGCACGTGATTGATGCGATCCGAGCTGCCACCTTGCCAAACTGGCCGGGGGGATTGTTGATCGCAACCGCCTGATCGTAATAATTCGATCTCGTCACGACCTGTGGCCTTCGGCAGTGCGGACAGGTCCAATTAAAGCTATCGTTCGCCATTCCAAATACCGCGTGTTCCTATTGCTCGCGAAGGTAGCGCCAAGGAACCTACGTATCACCACGTTCGTGGAAGCGGGGGCCGAAAATCAAGGTTATCCGCAGGCGCATTCGTCGATGGTTTGCGGACTAAATTGGGGACCAGCGCGCTAAATCGCCCGGGCTCCTCAAATAATTCAGATAATTAGTTGACTTAGCTGGCGGAGAGAGTGGGATTCGAACCCACGGTACGGTTTCCCGCACACACGCTTTCCAAGCGTGCGCCTTAAGCCACTCGGCCATCTCTCCGGAGCGCCCTCTCTTGAAGGGGCGCCGATGATTTTGCAAGGGACTGCGGGGAAATCGGGTGAATTTTCCTTAAAGCATTGTAATTACGAACGAATATCGGGCGCCGCGTGGCGAGTTTAAGTCGCCCGCCGGCTGAACCGGCGGCGGGTTTGGCGCGACGATTCACCGACAGACCACCAACCGTATCTAGGGGACGCCATGCCCATCCGCAAAACCATCGCCACGCTAGGCCTGCTTTCGGCCCTCGCCGCCTTCGCCTCCCCTGCCCTGGCGCAGGTTTGCACCCGACAGGGCGTCGATGTCAGCTGCGACGACGGGCGGCGCGGGGTGCTGGCGGGCGATGCCATCATCTGGCCGGACGGCACCCGCTCGAGCTCAACGCCCCATCAAAGCGTGATCATCGGCAACAAGAGTTCGGTGCATGTCGGGCCCGGCGTGTTCGTCGGCCAGGGCAAGGGCATGGTGCCGCTGGATGATCCCAACGCGCCGAACAAGCGGCAGTGCGCGATCCTGGATGGCGTGTCGTATTGTTATTGAGGCTCTCTTCCCTTCTCCCCTTGTGGGAGAAGGTGGCATAGGCGGCCTTCGGCCGCCGTCCTTGAGAGAACGCCGAAGCGGAGCTTCGGCTATGGCGCCGGATGAGGGGTTGTTTCCGCAAACTCGTATCGAGAGAGGCTCACTCGCGAAGAGAGACCCCTCACCCGGCTCGCCGCTACGCGGCGAGCCACCCTCTCCCACAAGGGGAGAGGGTAAAGAGCACACTTTTCGGCAGGCTAGATCAACCTCACGCCTGAGATCGCCGACTTCAGCCAGCGCAGCGCTTGCGGCGGCTGGGCGGCGAGGGGGGCGACGGCGGGCTTCTCGGTGCGGCACTTCTCCAGCTCGGCGACGAAATCGGCGGACCATTGCTGGATGGTGTGGCCGCGCAGCTTCTTCATCATCGCTTCCCAGCGCATCTTGCGCTCGGTAATCGACATCGAGGCCGCAATCGCGATCGCGCGCGCCATTCCGTCGATGTCGTGCGGATTGACCAGCAGGGCCGTATCGAGCTCGTTGGCGGCGCCCGCAAACTTCGACAACACCAGCACGCCGGGATCGGCCGGGTTCTGGGCGGCGACATATTCCTTGGCGACCAGGTTCATGCCGTCATGCAGCGGCGTCACCACACCGACCTGCGCGGTGCGGTAGAGGCCCGCAAGCACGGTCTGGCTGAAGCCCTTGTTCAGGTACCGGATCGGCGTCCAGTCGACCTCTCCGTGGCGGCCATTGACGTCTGTGACGAGGCGCGCAACCTCGTTCTGGAGATTGCCATAGGCCTCGATGCCGCCGCGCGAGGGGTTGGCGATCTGCAGCAGCGAGATGCTGCGCAAGAGCTGCGGATGCTCGCTCCAGAGCCGGTCGAACGCGCTGATGCGGTTGACGAGGCCCTTGGAGTAGTCGAGCCGGTCGACGCCGATGGCGAGCTTCTCGCCGTTGAGGCTGCGGCGCAGCCGCGACACGTCAGGATGCGAGACCGACTTCGCGGCATATTGCGAGAACTTCTCCGCATCGATGCCGATCGGGAAGACCTCGCAGCGCGTGCGGCCGTGCTGCGAGAGCACGATGCCGTCGTCGACGCTCAGGCCAAGTTCGCCGCCGACATAGCTGAGGAAGTTCTCGCGATCCTCCTCGGTCTGAAAGCCGATGAGATCGTAGGCCAGCATCGCCGTGATCAGCTCGCGATGATTCGGCACGCCCTGCATCACCGCGGTCACGGGCCAGGGCGTGTGCAGGAAGAAGCCGATCGGCTCGTCGACGCCGACCTCGCGCAGCTCCGCACCGAGCGCCAGGAAGTGGTAGTCCTGCACCCAGAACGCGGTCCGCACCTTTCGGAAGCGCAGCAGCGCCCGCGCCATGAAGGCGTTGACCTCGCGATAGCTGAGATAGTCGCCTTGAGAGACGCGGATCAGGTCGCTGCGCGAATGCAGCGCCGGCCACAGCGCCGAATTGGCAAAACCTTCGTAATAGCCGCCGTAATGCGCCGCCGGCAGATCCAGCGTCGCCAGGGCGCCCGTGCCGAGTGCTTCGATCTCGGCGAACGGTTCCTTCTGGTGGCCGTCACGCACGCGGCCCGAGGAACCCACCCAGATCGCGCCCGAGTGTTCCACCACGGGAAGCAGGGCAGCCGCGAGGCCCCCCGTCATGGGTTCATTTGGCTTACCGCGCGCGACGCGGTTCGAAACGACGACAAGATTCACAGGTCGTCCCCTCCTGTTTATTCCGAACCGTTTAACTGGCGTTCATCAATATGGTTCCTGATCATCGTTCCAACCAATTGAAACCAAAATCGGGCGCGTGCGATGGAACCGGTTTTTCCTGCGGAACCCGGAAATTTGCCAGCAAAGACAGTTTTTGCGGCTGCGTTGCGCAGCATGAATTGCGTGCGCGATCGAACGACGCGAGAGGTATTGTGGCCTCGAGGTGGCGCTGCCTTGCTTTCACCTAAAGCGCCGACGAATCGTCATCGCGCTTTAGGTCAGGATCACGTTCTTGGATTATCGAGCAGACGCGCGAGGAACTCGCGTACGTCGCTCGGCGCATCGAAATGACCGTTCACGCCGATGGCGCGGCGGCCGACCGAGAACGCAAGCCCGTTCATATCAGGCATGATCGCGAAGACGGTTTCGTCAGTGACGTCGTCGCCGATGAAGATCGGACGGCGGTCCTTGAAGGGCTCGTGCTTCATCAGCTCCCGCACGCCGCTCGCCTTGGTGAAGCCGGAATGCTTGATCTCGCAGACGAACTTGCCGGGCAATACCTCGATCGGTGCATTGGGCAGGTCGGCGCGGATCAGCGATACGGATTCGTAGATCGCCTTCTCCGCCTGCGGCGCAAGGCGGTAATGCAGCGCCAGCGAATAGCCCTTGTCCTCGAGCAGAATGCCCGGGCTGAGCTTGGCGATCGCCGCCAGCCGCCGCTTCAACTCCTTGTCCAGCGGCGGCGCGTGCACGTCGTCCGCTTCATTGTCCACGGACAGGCGCATCTCCGCGCCATGACCGGCGACGGCGCGATAGACATCGGGCGCGAAGATCAGGTCGATGTCGTTGAGCGAGCGGCCGCTGACCAGCGCCAGGGCGCCCGACGTGCGCTCCGCCAGCCGGTTGAGCGTATCAGACAGGCCCGGCGGCACCCAGACCTCGCGCGGCGTCGGCATCAGGTCGAGCAGCGTGCCATCGATGTCGAGCAGCATCGCTATCTCATTGAGATGCGGCACGAGCGCGTGCGGTACCGGCACCGTTTCCGGCGCGTCCTCGTCATCGCGCAAGGTTGGTTCGTCGCTCAACGGCATTTCCGCAAGGTCTGATTTCATAGTCTACTCCATAAAGGCAAGCGGCCGCGCGATTTGTTCGAGCGATTTTCGCTCCGCGGAGACGGCATAGCGCCACGCCACGATCGCGGCCGCGATCATCAGCACCGCCCCGAGCAAATAGCCGGCGAACACGCTGGTACGTGAGCCGGTGTCGATCAGCGCGCCGAACAGCGCCGGCCCGATTACGCCGCCGATACCGGTACCGACCGCATAGAACACCGCGATCGCCAGCGCGCGGACTTCGAGGGGGAAGGTCTCGCTGACGGTGAGATAGGCCGCGCTCGCGGCGGGCGAGGCAAAGAAGAAGATCACCATCCAGGCGATGGTCTGTCCTTGCGCGCTCAGCGCGCCGATCGAGAACAGATAGCCGGACAGCGCCAGCAACAGGCCGGAGACGCCATAGGTGAGCACGATCATGGTGCGGCGGCCGAGCGTATCGAAGAGGCGGCCGAGCAAGAGCGGCCCGAGGAAGTTGCCGGCGGCGAAAGGCAGGATGTACCAGCCGACTCGATCGGCGCTGATGCCGTAGAAGTCGGTCAGCACCAGCGCGAAGGTGAAGAAGATCGCGTTGTAGAAGAAGGCCTGCGCGCTCATCAGCACGAGACCGACCAGCGCGCGCTGGCGATAGGCCGAGAACAGCGTGTGCACGACCTCGCCGAGCGGCGTGTGGTCACGCATCTTCAAGCGGATCTTGGTGAAGCGTCCCTCGCTCGCATCCTGGTCATATCCGATGACCGAGCGCTCGATATCGTCGACGATCGCATGGGCCTGGTCGGGACGACCGTGGATCATCAACCAGCGCGGACTTTCCGGGATCCACATCCGCATCAGCAGCACGACGAGGCCGATGCTCGCGCCGATGAGATAAGCGAGGCGCCAGCCGAGATCGGGGCCGAGCAAAGCGGGATCGAGCAGGACGATCGCCGCCACAGCGCCCATCGCGGCTCCGATCCAGAAGCTGCCGTTGATGACGAGGTCGGTCCAGCCGCGATAGCGCGCCGGCACCAGCTCCTGGATGGTCGAATTGATTGCGGTGTATTCGCCGCCGATGCCGGCGCCGGTGAGGAAGCGGAACAGCGCGTAGCTCGCGATATTCCAGGACAGCGCGGTTGCCGCCGTTGCCGAGAGATAGACGGCGAGCGTGATGAAGAACAGCTTCTTGCGGCCGATGCGGTCGGTGAGCCAGCCGAATCCGAGCGCGCCCAGCACCGCACCGGCGAGATAGGCGGAATTGGCGATGCCGAGATCGAAATTTGAGAATTGCAGCGTCGGACTCTGCTTCAGCGCGCCTGACAGCGCGCCGGCGAGCGTCACTTCGAGGCCGTCGAGGATCCAGGTGATGCCGAGCGCCAGCACGACGCGGGTGTGAAAGCCGCTCCACGGCAGCGCGTCGAGCCGCGAAGGAATGCTGGTCTCGACGATACGGTCGGACGCGGCCGCCACTGAGGCCGCAGGACCAAATTTCAGTGCTGGGCTTTGCTGCAATTCCATCGGGTTGTTGCGTCTGACCAATGCCATCAACCCTGGTTCACATGATGTGGACGGGGTCGATCCGATCATGGGGATGCGGCATTCCGCCTGCCACCGTCGACAACGTCTGCGGCTCGGGCAGGTTCCCATAGGAACTGTGTCCCAGAACATCCGTTTCGGATGGAGCCGCAAGGAGTTGACGCATGGCTCAAGCCAGAAAGACGACACATTCGCGAAAAAGCGGCATGCACAAGACGGCGCGCCGGAACACGAAGAGCCGCGCGAGGCGCAGCACCAGCGCGCGCAAGAGTTCGAAGCGCGCCGCGCCGAAGCGCTGGTCGCAGCGCGTGACGAAGGAGAGCGACGCGCTCGATCTCGAGCGCGGCGTGTTCAAGCAGACGAGCCCGAAGAACATCGCAGCATCGCTGAAGCGTTCCGCCGAGCACAGCTCGCGCCGCAAGTCCGGCGCCTATCGCTCGGCGCTGTCGATGCTGACCTTCTACATCAACCGCGCCGGAAAGTTGCTGCCGAAGACGCAGCGCACGCGGCTGGAGCGGGCGAAGGTGGAACTGAAGCGGGCGTTCGGGAGAGAGTGAGGCCTTGGGGTAAGAGTGGGTCTCGATCTTCACTCCACCGTCGTCCCGGACAAGCGTAGCGAAGCGGAGCGCAGATCCGGAACCCATAACCACAGGAAGTGGTTGGGCGAAGCGTGGTTACCAGCCTCGCGCCGCAACCGCTCCCTGGGGTTGGGTCCTGGCTTTCGCCGGGACGACGATTGAGCGGGTGGCGCGGTCCGAACGCTACGCCGCCCGGATATTCCCCATGAAGCGGTCGAGCTCGGCGCGCAGACGCGTGCTTTCGCTGGAGAGGGACTTGGCCGAATTCAGCACCTCCTCGGACGCCGAGCCGGTCTCGGCGGCGCCGCGGTTGACCTGGCCG
>NZ_LUUB01000047.1 GCF_001641635.1 Bradyrhizobium centrolobii | reverse complement strand
TGAGACGGCGGCCGAAGGATGAGATCGACGATGGCGTGACGTACGGCGGGCATGGTTGGCTGAGGCGGAGGTCCGTTGATTCTTTTTTTTCCGCCCCGCGTGTGCGAGGCGACGATGCTGCAGGAAGGCGTAGGCAATCATTGTCATCAGGGCGTGGCGATGAAGACCCTGCCATGATCGCCCCTCGAAGTGATCAAGTCCGAGCTCCTCCTTCAACTGCTGATGCGCCTGCTCACAAATCCATCTTGCCTTGATGGTGGCAGCTAGTGTGCGCAGATCCGTCGCCGCAGGGAGATTGGCAAGATAGTATTTCTTCTCCCCTGAGGCACGTTGCTCGCCAATGAGCCAAGCTTCGTCGCCCGGGAGATGCTGCTGACCCTTATCCCAAATCCGCTGAGGAGGGCCGTCGGCGGTGCGGACACGGAGAGCAGCAAATCGGGCTTTCAGCCGACCTTTCGTCCCGCTGCGCCAGCTCACGGCTTTCCATTTGGCGCTGGCCAGCATTTGTTCTGCCGCAATCGATAAGACATCGGGCACGTGGTGCTTTCGTGGTTTCCCGCGGACCTTGGTAATCGGCCAAACGAGCTTCACATCGACCGGATACACCTTCAGGTGCCGAGGGATGCCGACAGCCCAGGCCAGCCCGCGCTCTGTTAGCCCTTGTCGAAATGGTGCGCTAAGTCCGTATCCTGCATCCGCCAGCACACATCCAAAGCGCACGTTGGCTGCCGTCGCGCGGTCAATCTCGGCCAAGGCAATTTCCGGCTTGGACCGTGGCGTTCGGTGTTCGACTGGCACGCGAGCGCGCTTCAAACGAGACACGTCGCTTGTCCAACTGTCAGGCAGAAAGAGACGTAACGCGACCATCACTGGCACTTCGCCGCGCGCGAGCGTCAAAGACACCAGCGTTTGGCAATTTGCCGTTTTGCCGAGAGCCGATGCGTATTGAGCCGCAACACCAACCGAGCGTTCGCCCTTCTTCGGCAGTGAGGTGTCATCAATAACGAGCACCGCATCCCTGCCGCCGACAAGTCGGTCCGCCTGGTTGAGCAGCTCCGTCTCCAGCGGCGTCGCGTCCCAGACACCGTCCGCAATGAAATGGTGCAGCTGATCGTAGTTGCCCGAGGCAAGGCGCTCCGCCATCGGCTGAACGCTCTTGCGATCGCCAGGACCAATCAGTCCCGCAACATACAGAGGACACATCCGCTGCCGAGTCTTATGGCCCAGCCGGTCCAAGAACGGCATCAGCCAGCGTTCAAGTTCGTCTTCCCATCCCGCCATGGTCAGCCCTCCAAGAGCCGACCACCCATGATCATTGAAAAATTGATTCGGGAATCCTATAAAGCACAGCAAAACCGACAATCTGCCAAAGTAGTGCTAGGGTTCAGACTCAATTGATCCAATAGGCGACGATGGCGGCGAGGTGGACGGCTGCCAGGAAGTTTCTGGCAAGTTTATCGTAGCGAGTTGCGACACGCCTGAAATCCTTGAGGCGGCAGAAACAGCGCTCGATGACGTTGCGCCCCTTATAGGCGCGTTTGCTGAAGCTGTGGAGGGTGACCCTGTTGGATTTGTTTGGAATGACAGGCTTGGCACCACGATCGACGATTTCGGCGCGAAAGCCGTCGCCGTCGTATCCTTTGTCGCCAATGAGGGCAGACATGGGTGGGGCGAGTTCCAAAAGGGCCGGCGCTGCGGCAATGTCTGCGTCCTGGCCTGGAGTGAGATGAAATGCGCAAGGTCTGCAATCAGGGTCACTCAGCGCGTGGATTTTCGTGGTCCGCCCACCGCGCGAGTGGCCGATCGCCTGTTCGTTCTCCCCCCTTTTCCGCCGCTCGCCGAGCGATGCGCTTTGATCGAGGTAGAGTCGATGGACAAAGTCACGCCGTCCTTGCCGCAGCGGGCGAGCGCTTCAAAGATCGCCTGCCAATGTCCGCGCTTGGCGTGCGCCGTGATAAGGCGGCGCTTTCCAGTGGGTGCAAGCCCCACCCGGCAAACGCTCCAGCCGGAAGCAACCGGAGCAGCTATGGAGGTGACGAAGTGGCTGAAGCCTTCGGATAGCGTGTCACGATATACGGTGACCGCGCGAGTGTGCAGGCCGTAACGCGAGTGAACGCCGAGCAAGCCTCGAAAAGGACGATGCACAGGCCGACCTGACGGCCATATCAGGGAAGGCTGACACGACTGGGGCGAAGTGAGCGAAGCAATACCTCCAGTCGCTGTGCCGGGGTAGTGGCGACGGCATGTACACAAGGAAAGCGTACGCAACACGGGAGGCCCCACGACGTGGTCAGGGATGACCAACCGGACGCCCGCGAGGGATAGGCCGGGCGCCGTGGGGATGCGGAGGGGTTCGTAGTACCGGTGAAACCGGGTAACGCCGGGGGAGGGAAGGGACCTCAGTTCAAGACGAACGCAAAGACGTGGTGAGGGACCTGGGGATTGGGCAACCTATCAACTCCGAAGAGTGTTCAGAAACTGCAGACGGCGTTGCACGCGAAAGCGAAGGCAGAAGCTGGCTACCGCTTCTACGCCCTGTACGACAAGATCAGCCGGGAAGACATCTTGGCCCATGCCTATGCCCAATGCCGCTCCAACAAGGGCGCACCGGGCGTGGACGGTCAGGACTTCGCGGACATCGAGGCGTATGGGGTGCAGCGGTGGCTTGGCGAACTGGCGCTTGCGCTCAGGCAGGAGACGTATCGACCGGACCCTATCAGAAGAGTGTACATACCGAAGGCCAATGGCAAACTCAGGCCATTGGGCATCTCGACCTTGCGTGATCGGGTCTGCATGACCGCAGCGATGCTGGTGCTGGAACCGATCTTCGAGGCCGATCTTCCACCAGAGCAGTATGCCTACCGTCCCGGGCGAAATGCCCAACAGGCGGTGGTCGAGGTGGAAGCGCAGCTGTTCCGTGGTCACCCGGAAGTCGTCGACGCCGACCTCGCGGACTACTTCGGGAGCATTCCGCATACCGACCTTCTCAAGTCGGTGGCGCGCCGGATCATGGATCGGCGCGTGCTGCATCTGATCAAGATGTGGCTGGAGTGTCCCGTGGAGGAAACCGACGATCGAGGACGAAAGACACGGACGACCGAGGCCCGGGACAACCGGCGCGGCATCCCGCAAGGCTCACCCATCTCACCACTGCTGGCTAACCTCTACATGCGCCGGTTTGTGCTGGGATGGAAGATGCTCGGGCTGGAGCGAAGCCTCGGCTCTCGTATCGTGACCTACGCCGACGATCTCGTAATCCTGCGCAGGCGGGGCAAAGCTGAAGAGGCCTTGCGACAACTGCGCAGGATCATGGGAAGGCTGAAGCTGATGGTCAACGAGGAGAAGACACGAATCTGCAAGGTGCCGGAAGGAGAGTTCGACTTCCTGGGTTACACGTTCGGGCGGATGTACTCAGCGAAAACCGGCCAGGCGCGCCTGGGGTACCGGCCATCGCGCAAGAGCATCAAACGCGTGATCGAAAGCATTCACACGGTCACCGCCCGATCAGGAACTTGGCAAGAGACCACGGAGCTCGTAGGCCAGTTGAACCGCACGCTGCGCGGATGGGCGAACTACTTCAAAGTAGGCACCGTCACCAAAGCGTATCGGGCGCTCGACAACTACGCGGCTGCGCGGTTGCGCCGGTGGTTGCGCTTCAAGCACAAGGTCAGGCGACGCAGGGGCGGGACCTATCCACTCTCGCACCTCTATGGGTACTTCGGGCTCGTACGCCTAACCGCGCTTGGGCGCGACATGCCGTGGGCGAAGGCTTGAAGTCTTGTCCGAGAGCCGGATGCGGGAAATCTGCCTGTCCGGTTCGATGAGCGGGATGTGGAAACGGAGCCAAGGGTGAACCACTAAGGCACCGCCAGACGAAAGAGGCGGCAAACAGATATGTTCAGCCTACCGCCACCGCGCCACATCTCGACTCTACCC
>NZ_LUUB01000046.1 GCF_001641635.1 Bradyrhizobium centrolobii | reverse complement strand
CGTCAGCTGCTGGTGGTGGGGGCGACCTCGGTGGTCAAGCTGGCGACAACGAAAGGTCTCGGGCCAAACTGGCTGATCCCAGGCCATGTCGATGATCCGCCAGGCCTCGCCGTTTCCGCCGATCCCGGACGAGATCAAGAACGGCTCGATGAGCTTTACGATCCCGGTGGAGTTTACGGTGAGGTAGTACGCCGTCTCCACAAACTCCACCGTCGTCCCGGACAAGCGTGGGCGCAGATCCGGGACCCA
>NZ_LUUB01000045.1:138414-152407 GCF_001641635.1 Bradyrhizobium centrolobii | reverse complement strand
GTAAGCGGTACGAGAGGGCCACGGACTTGGCGCGGACGGCCTACGCGCCACGCTTGAAGCGTATAGGCATCCAGAACTGCCGCAGGGCCTCGACGGCTGCTGGAATGTCGCGCCAGGCGTTTTGGACGATGGGCGGCGTTCCCAGCTTGTGCCGGGCCGGGGGCAGCAAGGGCCGACCGGCGTCATCGATGTAGTGGACCAGGATCGGTCGCAGCATAAGGTGTTCGGTTCCGTTCGGGGAGAGAAGCCGCGACCAGACGAGAAGCCGAAGCTTCATGACGGCGTAGAAGCCCATGCACCAGGGCTGCGGGTCGACTTCGCCGTCCTGCGATCGCACGAACAGTGGCTCGAAGCTCTCCGGTCTCGTCGACAGTGTCTCGCTGATCGCGTTGTGGCGCATCAGCGTGGCGGCGATCGCCGAGAACTCCTCGGTGTCGTGATTGAAGGCATCGGGATCGACGCCGAGGAGCGGGCACACCCATTCCTCCGAGGCCATCGAGACCGGCCCGGCGACGACAGCGGCCACTGCGCCGTCGAGCATGGAGAGCGACGTCGCCCGCGGATGCCGAAGCGTCGGCGACCTGGCGCGCTCGCTCATCCATTGTCCGAGCCGTTCGAACGACATGGCATAGTCCGCCATCGTCGTCTTGGCCGGTTTTCCTCGCCGTCGCTTCGGCTTCGTCATGCCACAGCCCGCTTGTCGGCTTCGCGTGCGGCCTTCCAGTTCCAGGCCAGAAGTTCGTGAAGCTGGTTGACCTTCGTGGCGCCACTCACTATCCGCTCGAGAACGTCGACGAGATAGGCCTCGGGGTCGAGGCCATTCAATTTGGCCGTGTTAAGAAGCGAAGAGAGTACCGCCCATGTCTCGCCCCCGCCCTCGTCACCACTGAACAACGAGTTCTTTTTCCCGATCGCAATTGGCCTGATCGATCGCTCGACGGTGTTGCTGTCTGGCTCGAGCCGCCCGTCATCCAGGAACGCCGTCAGGCCCTGCCAGCGTTCGAGCATGTAATCGATCGCCTTGATGAGCGTCGAGCGGCAGGAGATTCCGTCTTTCACCGCGACCAGACGGGCCTTCAACGCCTCCATCATCGGCTTCGTCTCGGCCTGTCGCGCCGCGCGGCGTTCTCCGGCGTCGAGACCGCGGATCCTCTCCTCGATCGCGTAGACGGCTGCGATGCGCTCGATGACCTCCGCGGCGAAGGGTGAGTTCGTCGTCTTGTGCACCCTCACGAAGTTGCGGCGCGCGTGAACGAGACAATACGCCAGCTGGATCTTGCCCGACATCTTCGCATCGCCCACCAGCGAGGCGTAGGCGGCATAGCCGTCGACTTGCAGCACGCCTTCGAAGCCGGCCAACTGCGCCACGATCTCCTTCTTGCCGCGACCGCCCGCGAACACATAGGCGACCGCAGGCGGTGCCGGACCCTTCCACGCCCGATCGTCCGTCGCATGCGCCCAGAACTGGCAGGTCCTCGTGCGGCCGCGTCCCGGGTCGAGCACCGGCATCGGCGTCTCATCGCAGAACAACCGCTCGAAGCCGTGCATGGTCTTCAGTTGCAGATCGTAGAGGCCCCTGACCAGCCACGCCGCGCTCCCCATCCAGCGCGCCAGCGTCTGACGGTCGACGACGACACCCTGGCCCGCCAGGATCTGCGTCTGGCGGTAGAGCGTCGATTGCCAGGCATATTTGGCCGCGGCGATATGCGCGATCAGCGCCGTCGTCACCATGCCGCCCTCGACGAGCCGCGCCGGTGCCGGGGCCTGGACGATCGGGCCCTCACAGGCGCGGCAGGCATATTTGGGACGGATCGTGCGGAGCACACGCAGCCACGCGGGAACCCGATCGAGCGCTTCGCTGCTCTCCTCGCCGATCCGATGCATCTGACCCGTGCAGCACGGGCAGAGCGTGGACGCCGGCTCGATCACCCGCTCGACCCGGGGCAGATGCGCCGGTAGCGCGCCGATGTTGCGCCTCGCTTTGCGCCGCTTCGGTCTCGACGCGTCCGGTTCGTCATCGTTGGCCGGAGGCTGCGCGCCGGCGGTCCGTTCCAGATCGAACGCGATCTGTTCGGCACAGACGATCGCCGAGCGCTCCGATCGCGAGCCGAAGATCAGGCTCTTCAACGTGGCGATCTCTGCGCGCAGATCGTCGTTCTCGCCTTCGAAAGCCAGCACCATCTCGGCGAGAGCCGCAGGGTCAGAGGGGAGATCTTCAGGGCGAAGCGCCATATCGCAGAGCTACACGAACACACCCGGACTCGCCAGCAAAACAAGACGATTCAGGCGACTTTCGTCGGCCGCTTCGTCACCTTCGGGACCACACGCGACCACTCCGCAAGACCTTCGATCAGCATCGCCAGTTGCGCCCCCGTCACCAGCATCGTACCCTCGCGAACAGGTGGCCAGGCGAAGCTCCCATTCTCGAGCCACTTCGTCGCTAGAACTATTCCAGAGCCGTCAAAAACGAGAAGCTTCAAACGATCCGATCGCTTCGATCGGAAGACGTAAACGTCGCCGCTGTAGGGTTTGCCGCCCAATCCCTCCGCCACCAGCGCGACCAGGCCATGAACGCCTTTGCGAAAGTCAATCGGCTGCGTCGCGACGAACACACGGATCATTGGACCGAACGTGATCATCGCATCGATCTCACCGCCGCCAGCACGCGCTCCAGCGTCGCGGCGTCGACGCCGACGGGCACGCGCACCGTCGCGCCCGCGATCATCACCTCGATCCGCTCGGCCGGACCCGCCAGAACGTGTGGCTTATCGATCACGTTCGGCCGCGCCTCGACGGCGTCATCGAGCCTGACCTGCACGAACTGCGGCCCTTCGCTCGACGCAAGCCGCGCATTGCGCCGCCACACACTGAGCAGTCCCCGGTTGACCCCGTTGCGCCGCGCCACCTCGGAAATGCTCGTCTCCGGATCGGCGCTCTCGGCCACGATCCGCGCCTTCTCTGCATCGCTCCAACTGCGCCGTCGCGTCTCCCCCGTGATCACTTCGATCCGCTGATAGGAGGCGGCGTCATGCCTGTCTTGATGTCTGTCTTGATGCATGGAGTCAGTGTCCCTCGCGCTGTCGAATCTAGGCGCGAGTCTCGCTCATGCCGTCCACCTAAACGAGGTGGGGTCGTCGTACCGCTATCCTTCGAGACGCTTGCTTCGCAAGCTCATCAGGATGAGGGTGGCCAAAGAAAAAAGCCCGGCGCGAGCCGGGCTTTTGCGTTTTGAAACTGCGTACGCTCAGCGGCGGAACATGCCGCCCATCATGCCGCCGACGACGCCGCCAACGAAGGCCGCGCCGGCATCGCTGGGGCCGCTGCTGCGGTGGGGGGCCGGCGCGCTGCTGGGTGCGGGGGCGCTGGCGCGCCGGGCCGGCTTCGCATTGTCGTCGCTCGCGGTCGGCGTGGCAGCCACGATCTCGGAGAGCAGGGCCTTGTGCTGGAGCTTGTTGAGGTAGCCGGACGACGGATAGCCGCGTGCTGCCTGCCAGCGCTTGAGCACGGAGCGGGTCTCCTCGTTGAACACGCCTGTGACCTTGGTGTCGAAGCCGAGCCCGGTCAGACGGCGCTGCACGTCGCGGCGCTGGCCCTTGTCGAGGCCAATCTGGTCCTCGGTGAGCTGGGTGGCCTCATCTGTAAAGGTTGCCGGATCGACACCCGCATTCAGGTTGCGGGTCGTCGTCGACGGTCCGCTCTTGATTGCCGCGAGCCGCGCCAGCGCCAGCGCCTTGAACTGGCCGTTCGGATACGCCGTGAGGTAGGCATTAAGCTCTCCCGGCTTGTTGGACTCCTTCACGGAGCGCCAGTACTCGAGTTCGACACCGTCCGAGCTGCCTCCTGTCGCAGCCGCCGGCACGTTCCCGGCCGCAGTCGGCGCCGCATTGGCAACCTGGGTCGTCGGGGCCTGGTTGAGGTAGACGGCGCCGATCAGGTTGGTGTGACCCCAGGGAAGCTGGCCCTTGTGGGTCTCTTCGTTGACCTGGGCGCGCACCGAGGTCATCGCCTGCTGGATCTCGACGCCGGGCTTGGTGATGTTGTCGATCAGCGCCCGTGTGAACGGGCTGTTGTTGCCTTCCTGACCGTCGAGCGCGGTCTGGCCCGGACCAGTGGCGAACGCGATCAGCGTGCCTTCACCCGACTTCATCTCAGCGAGACCGCTCTGCACGTTGACGCTGCGGGTCGCCGAGTTCGACTTGATCTTGGCGGCAAACGGATTGTCGCGGCAGGCGTCGAGGAAGACGAGCTTGACCTTGGCATCACCCATCGTCTGTTCGAGCGTCAGGTCGATGTTGATGGCGGCGCCGAGCTTGACGTCCATCTCCGACTTGATGTCGGCATCAACCGGCAGGAGATAGTTGCTGCCACTGACGGCGATGCCGTGGCCGGCGTAGTAGAACACGGCAATGTCAGCGCCCTGCGCCTTGCGGCCGAAGTCCAGGAGCTTTTCCGTCATCTGGTCGCGGGTGAGATTGGATCCTTCGATCACCTCGAAGCCGACATTGCGCAGCGTCGATGCCATTGCCGTGGCGTCGATCGGCGGGTTCGGCAATTGCGCGACGTTCTTGTAGGTGCCGTTACCGACCACGAAGGCGACGCGGCGGTCGGCCTTCGCTGCGCTGACCGACAACGCCATGCACATCAGCGAAACGAGGAGGGTGAGATAGCGCATCTGAAATCCCCAACAGAATCGAATTGCAGGCAGCAACAAATTGGCAGCGAACCTACACGAAACGCCCGACTTCGCGCCACCAAAACGGCGGCTCGTCCAACCCGTTGCTGTACGGCCGAGTGTGCACGACGGAATGCCCCTCCAGCGTGATCCAAATCACGCTCGACCACTTTGTTTGGTCGCCCCAGCGTGCCTGTGGTTCATTAGGCGCGGGCGGGAATCGGCGCAGTCGGCCTTAAATTCAGGAGATTGCCAAACAGGATCAGCGCCGCCCCGAGCACGGTCCAGGCGTCGAGGCGCTCTGAATACAGGAGCCAGCCGGCGGTCGCGGTCAGGGGAACCCGCAAGAAATCCATCGGCACGACGATGGTCGCGTCCGCATAGCGCATCGCGCTGGCGAGGCAGTAGTGTGAAAATGTGCCGCAGACGGCGATGACCAACATCCAGGCCCAGACATAGGCGGACGGCCAGCTCCAGACGAACAGCGTCGGAACGAAGCCTGCGACCGATTGCACCACCAGCATCCAGAACAGGATCGACAGGGCGCTTTCGGTGCGGGTCAGCGATTTGACCAGTGCCATCGAGATGCCAAAGCCCATGGCGGCGCCGAGCGCGATGAGCTGGCCCTGATTGATCTCCCCGGTCGCGGGCCTGACGATGACGACCACGCCGATGAGCCCGAGCACGATGGCAGCGCTCTTCCACGGCGTCATGCGCTCGGAGAGGAAGCTCGCCGCGAGGATCGCCGTCCAGATCGGCATGGTGAACTCGATCGCCACCACCTGACCGATCGGAATCAGCGTCAGCGCGAAGAACCAGCCAAGCTGGGCGACGTAGTGCACCAGATTGCGCCCGATGTGCTGCGGAAGCCGCTTGGTCCGGAGCACCTTGAAGCCGCCGGCGTGGTAGATGATCGGGGAGAGCAGGACGAAGCCGAGCAGCGAACGCACTTCCATGATCTGGAAGACGTTCAGCTCGCGCGTGGTCTCACGGCCGGCGACCGCCATGACCAGCATCAGGGACAGCCAGCCGGCCATCCACAGCGCAGCCATCGTTTTGGACGGTGTGGTGTTCATCGGCGCAAGGGGAGGGAAGCGAGAATCCCGAAGGGAGGGCCGGTATCGGCGACATCAACGGCGTTTGCAACGGTCAAATCTGCGGATGCAGCGATGCATGAAGGCGTGCTAAGGCTGTCCCGAACAACAAGAAAATCGGGAGAAATTCGCTCATGCGTATCTTGCAGCCGGCCGAATGGTCGAAACCGCGCGGCTTTTCCCATGGCGTGGTGGTGGAGGGGCCGGGCCGATGGGTGGTGCTCGCCGGCCAGACCGGCGGCGATGAGACCGGCAATTATGCGCCGGACCTGGCGGCTCAGGTCGCGACCGCGCTGAAGCGGATCATCAAGCTTCTGGCGGAAGCCGGCGCCGGCCCGCAGCATATCGTCCGCCTGACCTGGTATCTGACCAGTCGCAGCGATTACGAGGCCGCGGGCGCCGGCATCGGCGCGGCCTGGAAGGAAACGCTCGGGCGCAATTTCCCGCCATCGACGTTGCTTTACATCGGTGGGCTGGTGGATGACCGCGCCAAGGTCGAGATCGAGGTGACGGCGTTCGTTCCGAATGCCTGAACGCAAAACGGTCCGGCGCGCCCGGACCGTTTGTCGCGTCATTGTACTGGCTTAGCGCGACATCGTGATGTTGGCGCCGCGGAACTGGCTGTCCGCCCGCATCGTGACAGTCTGCTTGTTGCCGCTGGTTCTCAGCGCGATGTTGGCGCTGAAACCAGCGCCGGCGGTCGAGGCAACCACCTCGAAGTTGCCACCGCCGCCGCGGCCCTGCAGGGCGCCGCTGATGTTGCGGCTGGCCTCGCTCCAGCTGCCCGTGATGGCATTGCCCTCGGCACGGACATTGGCGGCGAGGTTGAACTTGTAGGCGTCACTGGCGCAGGTCAGTGACATCTCCATGGTGGGGCCGATCGGCGCGTATTTGGCCCGGCAGCGGATGCGCTCGGAGGATCCGTCGTCGAGCGTAACGATGCCGCTACCGCTCCAGGTGCCCGCCATTGGGGCGAACGGGCCGGCCTGGGCGTGGCTTTCAGAATTGGCGACCGACACCACAAACAAAACGGCGGCCGCCATCAGCAGCCGCCGGCTTCGGGCGCGAGCCTCAGTTGGTTTATTGGCGCGATGCTTCCCAGCGCCCGCTGCACGGTATGCCTGCTGATGCTCCATTCCACTTCCCCGATCCGGCGTTGCCGTTGAGTTGACCGTTGGCATATGCACCATTGATCGAAACCCGCACAAGACCCTCCCGGCCGATGGTGCCGGAAACGTTAGCGCCCGGCGCCGTGATCTTGCCGTCGGAGACGGTCAGCATGGAACTCGCGGTGGGCTCGCAGGAACCGGTCTTGGTCACGATGGTAACCTGCCAGTTGCCGTCATAGGGGTTCTGGGCGAACGCGGGAACGGCGAGGGCGCTGGTGAAAACTGGGGCGGCGCAGATCACCGCAATGCGAGCAAAACGCATGAAATTCCGTCCTTGAATATGTCTGAGATACTGTCTCTTATTCGGACGAAATGTGACAGAAATTTGGTGCAATGCCAAAGCGAAAATTGTTCCTGTGGAAACAATGGTTTATTTGCGATTCCGGCTCCAATTTTCGAAGCAAAATCAATGCAGCCTCACGTTAAGGGTAAACTTCAGGAGAGACTCGGCGCCGAGGTGGCAAACTGTTCGTCCTGAGGCTTGGCCGGCAGCGCCTTGTGAACCGTGGCGTAGTCGATCACGTCGGCCAGCAGCTTGAGGCCGAGCGGGGCGAGCGCGCGCTCCCACAGCTCCCGTGCGGTCTCGCCCTTTTTGACGAAGCACCAGTCCTGCGCGGCGATGGCGCCGGCGTCCATGCGCTCGGCGAGGTGGTAGATCGTGCCGCCGGCGATCGGGTCGCCTTCTTTGATGGTCCATTCGACCGCGGCCTTGCCGCGATGGCGGGGCAGTAGCGACGGGTGATAGCCGATCCCGCCGAGCTTGGCGGCGGCGAGCGCGTCCTGACCGACCCGGGCATGGCTGTGCGCCGTGATGATCAGATCGGTCTCCGGAGCGATCTCGGAAGCCACCACCAGCTTCGGATTGGCCTGCACCACCACGTCGATGCCGGCGGCCTTGGCTGCCGATGCCAGGCGATCCGCGCCGTCGGCCACCACGATCCGCACCACAGGCACGCCGTGCTCCCGGAGCATGTTCAGGGTGGTCACGCCGAAGTGGCGGGAGCCGACGAGGGTAATGCGCATGTGTTTTTTGATCCGTCTCGCAACTGCGTCATCCCCCGATAACACGTCAGGCCGTTCTGTCACCACCCGCGGGGCGTTTGCACCGGTTATCAACAATGCGCATGGCCGGGCATATCGAACCGGCGCCCTGTCGCCGCGTCCAACCCCTGTCCAATGCGGGGGAATGCCCTGTCGAGATGGTCAAAACTGATGCTGATGAGCGGAATCACATCGGTGCTTCTGATTCATGAAATCACAAGTGCGACGGAGGCGCCGAGCCAGGCGCTTGCCATCCTGCAATATGCGCTGCTGGCATGTGCGCTGATCGGGCTGGTCGGCTCGGTCGTGATGTATGTGCGGGAGCGATGATGCCGTAACTGCGCGACGTCGCGTGCTGGTGCTCCCGCGAGCGCGTACGCTTCCGACCGTGGCCGCGCGGCCACGGTCGCCCGGCGGGGCGCGGAAGTGGCGGTTCCTGTGTTTCATTCTGAACAGAACGAGCCGCCCGTCCCGCTAAGCCCGATCGAACCGGGGCTCGCGACGATTTCATCCCGCATCCGTTTTCGAACCCGGCTTGGCCGCTGGCCTGGTCGCCAGCGGCTTCTTCGTGCCGCGCGCCACCGGATCATCGAACGGTAACACGTTCTCAACCAGCTTCGCGTATCGACGAATCCGTCGCGGATTTGTATTGCGTACCGCGACACCGAAAATGTCCCGCCGGCGCCAATGCCGCGCGGGCTTTTCTGCCGGGACCAATTGGATGCCGAGCGCAATTGAGCAGATCGTCGACACCTATGTCCGGCTGAAGAACCGCCGCGGACTGGACCAGCTGATGATGCACAGGCAGCGGCTCGCGGTCGATCTCAAGAGCAGGTCCGGCTACGATTTCAGCCTGCCGATCGGCCAGATCGATGCCGAGATCGCGATTATCGAGGCAGGCATCAGCCGCCTGAAGGCGGATTCCGCCGCGGCGTGAGCGCTCATGCCGCGATTTCAGTTCATGCCCGGTTCAGCCCCACCATGCGTCAATCTGCGGGTGCTTTCGTGAGATACCGTTCTGCTACGGTCAATCGGGCATTTGGAGGAGACGTCATGATCGAGATCGCGCTGGCCGGCCTAATCGCGTCAGCAGGACTTTCGCCGTCGGCGGCGCGGCCGGAGCCTATGGTCCAGCAGGTTCAGATCCGCGGTTGCGGCGACGGCTATGACTACAATTACTCCGATGGTCGCTGTTATCCGAACGGCCAGCATGCGCCCGGCGTCTACGACAACCGCGGCGGTTACGGCGACCCTTCGCGCCGCGGCTGCGGCGACGGCTACGACTACAATTACTCCGACGGCCGCTGCTATCCGAATAGCTATCACGCGCCCGGCGTCTACGACAGCGGACCGCCCCGTCGCCGCCGTGGCTGCGGTGACGGCTATGACTACAATTACTCCGATGGTCGCTGCTATCCGAACGGCTATCACGCACCGGGCCTCTACGCGCGCTAGCAATGGATAGGCAGCAGGCGGACGCGTCAGTCCCGCTTGCCGCCGTCGATGACCGTGAACAGCGGCCGCGCCGGGGTCGGCTCGACCAGCAATTCCTCGACCAGCGCGGTTGCCGCGTCGACGTATTTGCGCGTCGGCCTGTCGAGCGGACGCTTGGCCTCGTCGTCGAGTGCGACCTTGGCGGCCTCCACCAGCTTGCGCATCCGCGCCGCATGATCGTCGCCGGCCGTCAGCGTCGCGCGCGCCAGCGAGCGCAGCACGAACAGCTCGCCCTCGAGGCGGAGCAGGCGATCGTTCAGCCTGGTCAGGACGGCGTTGAGGTCGGGCATCGCGAGCATTCGGCAGCGGAGGTCCATCCTGATCTAGCGGCGATGGGTGAACGGACTCCAAATGCCAATGGCGCAATTCGGCCGATCTTTGCGGACGGCCGGCGTGCGCGATGCCGCCGATGTGACCGATCGTGACCTTGCGGCGCGTGGGCGCGGCAAGGTTCCCGCACCACATCCTTGCACGGGTGGTCGTCTGGAGCACTTTTCGATGCGGTCTGTCCTCGCCCTGGCCCTCTTGATCTCAGCATGCACCGTAGCCGTCGCGGCACCGGCGCATCACGCGCGTCCGCGGCATCATGTCGTGGTTCGTCCCGCGCCCGCCGGGGACCCAGCCGTGCCACCGGGCTGGTACAAGTTCCCCGGCTATCCGCCGATCCCGCCGTCGGAGAACAGGAATCTCGATCCCTCCAACTACGGCAGCGGCTGACCGCCGCTTATGCCGTGGTCCGCGCGAGATAGTCGCGCGCGAACGCGACATACCAGTCGAGGCAGGCGGGATTGGCCATCGCCTCCTTGTTGATGACCTTCTCCACGGGATGGCCGAGCAAGAGCTTCTTGATCGGCAGCTCCTGCTTCTTGCCGGAGAGCGTGCGCGGGATCTCGGCGACGGCGAAGATCTCGTTCGGCAAAAATCTGCGCGACAGGCCGGCCTCGATCGCCTTGTTGATCTTCGCCTGCGTCGCGCCATCGAATGCGACGCCCTCGCGCAACACGACGAACAGCGGCATGTAGCTCTCGCGGCCGAGATATTCGAGGTCGACGACAAGGGAATCGAGCACTTCGGGCAGCGCCTCGATCGCGGAATAGAGCTCGCTCGTGCCCATGCGCAGGCCGTGCCGGTTGATGGTCGCGTCGCTCCGGCCATAGATCACGCAGGAACCGTCGGGATTGACCTTGAGCCAGTCGCCGTGCCGCCACACCGGCCCGCGTCCGCTGCCGTCGAAATTGTCGGGATAGGTCTCGAAATAGCTGGAGCGATAGCGCACGTCTCCCCTGTCGTTCCAGAAATAGAGCGGCATCGACGGCATCGGCTCGGTGCAGACGAGCTCGCCGACCTCGTCGATGACGGCGCGACCCTGTTCGCTGAAGGCTTCCACCGAGGCACCAAGCAAACGGCACTGCATCGCGCCCGGCGTCTGCGGCAGCTCGCGGTTGCCGCCGATGAAGGCGCCGGCGAAATCGGTGCCGCCGGAAATGTTCGCCCACCAGATGTCGGCCTGCGCGCCGCTGCCGTTGAGCTTCGACAGCGCCGCGAAGCGCGCGTTGAACCAGGCTTGTGTGTCGGCGCTGAGCGGCGAGCCGGTCGAGCCGAGGCAGCGCAGATGGGAAAGGTCACCCGCGGCGGTGAGGTCGATCTCGGCCTTGGCGCAGCTTGCGAAGAACGCCGCGCCCGCGCCGAAGAAAGTCGATTTCGATTGGGCGACGAAGCGCCACAGCGTGGTCCAGTCCGGCTTGTCCTTGAGGCCGGCCGGGCTGCCGTCGAAGATGCAGCAGGTGGTGCCGCCGAGCAGGCCGCCGACCTGGCTATTCCACATGATCCAGCCGGTCGAGCTGTACCAATGGTAGCGCTCGCCGAACGAATTCTCGTGGTAGGAGCAGCCGATGTCGTTGTGTAGCCCCAACAGCGCCAACACCACGATGATGATGCCGCCATGGCCGTGCACGATCGGCTTTGGCAGTCCCGTGGTGCCGCTGGAATAGACGACCCAGAGCGGATGATCGAACGGCAGCCAGACCGGCTCGAACGCGTCGATCGCTGCACCCGTCCTTGCGAGAATGGCCGAGAGCTGGCCGTCGGGCGCCGCGGCTTGCTCGCCGTGCAGGATGACGTGCTCGACCGCGGGCAGGGAGCGGCGGAGCTCGTCGACGACGTCGCGGCGGTTGTGCCGCCGGCCGGCATAGGTGACGGCGTCGCAGGCGATCAGCACTTTTGGCTCGATCTGCTTGAAGCGGTCGATTACGGCGGGCGCCGCCATGTCGGGCGCGCAGACGCTCCAGACTGCACCGATGCTGGCAGTCGCGAGAAACGCGATGATGGTCTCGGGGATGTTCGGCAGGTAGGCCGCGACGCGGTCGCCGGGCTTGATGCCCCGGTCCTTCAGATGCAGCGCGAGCGCGGCGGCCTTGCGCCGCATCTCCGGCCAGCTTGTCTCCGTGAGCCTGCCGTCTTCGCCGCTGCTGACGATTGCGGGCAGGCCGGCGGCATCGGCCACCTCAACATGCCGGAATACCTGCCGGGCATAGTTGACCTGTGCGCCGGGAAACCAGATCGCGCCGGGCATCTTGCGCTCGGTGATCACTGCCGAAAACGGCGTCGGCGATTGCAGATCGTAGTAGTCCCAGATGCTGCGCCAGAAGCCGTCGAGATCGCGCACCGACCATTGCCGCATCTCCTCATAGCCAGCGAAGGAGAGGCCGCGCTGCTCGGCGAGCCAGCGGCGGTAGAGGGCGATCTGGGGAACGAAAGCTGCTGTCATTGCGTGTCGAACTCGATTGCGGAGCAGGGGAGTCTAGCCGGGGCCTAAGCAGAGGAGAAGCGGCGTCTTGCGTTTCGAATGGCAGATGCGACGTCACGATCTCGCGGCATGTCTTGCCCGAGTCTTGCGTCATGTCGTTGCCCTTGTCGAGACGAGGGCGCAGGAGAGGCCGGGCGCCGGCGGCACCCGCGGTCCGTGCTGCGCGAAGACGCCGTCAGCGACGTGTCGTTCGCGCGAAGATTTGCTCACGGTCAAGCCGCCCTGCAATGCCGGTTCGCGCCCGACGCTGTCGCGTCCACCGCACCCCGACCCGCGGTTCGTGACGATCGCGATCCGCTCCTTGTGACGGGCCAGGGTGCTCCGTTGATGCGACAAATCAGAATTTCGGTAAAGCGGAATATCTTCGCCGCAGGGGCTTGACAATCGGGTCAAGGGATCTTGCAAGGAAGGTGTTTTGCCCGACGGGAAATTTTGAGAGGTCCACTTCGCGCCAACGGCAGAAGTTCTGCGAGATCGATCTTTCCCGCCTTGCCGCTTGCTCGCCATTCACTTCGGGCGAAGTCCCGCTTTGCGCAGGCCTTCGGCAATGCGAGCTCGCTGTACCAGGCAGGTCTGATTATCCGTCGGCGAACTGGCGTGGAATTGGGCGATGCTGAAATCCGAGGCCAGGATGAGCCCGGCCTGCAAATAAGCCCGTGCTTCCTCGATCTGAGCGAGATGAGCCAACGCGGCAGCGAGATAGAAATGGACGAACGGGGCAATGTTCCGGTTGGTCTCGATCGATCGCTTGAACCAATGAACGGCAGCCTCATCGGCCCCGAGATATGATTGCGCGACGCCTGCCGTATTCATCCAGGAAGAGGCCTTGTTATCGCGGGGAGAGAGCCGGAATGCTTCCATGATGTGGGCTTCAGTCTCCTCGGCTCGACCCAGATTGCACTTGCCTAGTCCGATCCATGCATGGGCGGTGGCCAGATTCCGATCCAGCGCCAACGCCCGCTCACATTCGGCAATGCCCTGGGTGGCGCGTTTTGTGAAAATCTGGACGACGCCCACCAGGCAATGCGCCCTCGCGTGATTTGGCGTGTGGGCGAGAATCCTGGCCAAGGACGCTTCGACCACCCCAAGAGGCGCCGTCCGGTCGATCAGCATGGAGGTAGCCCGCATAATATCGACGTTGGCCATGCCCACCATGGCTTCGACGTTCGCGGCGTCCAGGCGGAGCGCTTGTTCGAAGAACGGGCGCGCCTGCGACAGGCTTGCGGGATCCGTTCCGCGATTCAGATATGCCATGCCCTGGAAATACAGGTCCGTCGAATCCGGATGCGGCGCCCGCGCCGCGCGCCGTGCCTCCACCGTGACCAGCTCGGTTCCCAGTTGATTGGCAAGACGGGCACCGATCTCGTCCTGCATGTCGAAAAGGTCGGCGACCTGTTTGTCGAAACGTTCGCCCCACAGATGGTTACCGGTCTCGGCATCGATCAGCTGGACGTTGATGCGCATCCGGCTTCCAGCCCGCTGCACCGAGCCTTCGAGCACGTAGCGAACGCCGAGCTCGCGGCCGACCTGCTTCAGGTCGACATGCTTTCCCTTGTAGGTGAAGGCAGTGTTGCGGCCGATCACGAAGATACCGGCCATCCGCGACAGATCCGTGGTCAGGCTCTCCGTCACGCCGTCAACGAAATAATCCTGCGCGGGATCGGGGCTCAGATTGGCGAAGGGCAGAACCACGAGCGACGGCTTGCCTGCGGCGGGG
>NZ_LUUB01000045.1:0-138405 GCF_001641635.1 Bradyrhizobium centrolobii | reverse complement strand
GGCGAGCCGATGACGGTCGCTGTCGTTTGGTCGGGTGCCTCGCGTACGGTGGCGACGAAGCGGACGCCCTTGCGTGGAAAAGTCTTGATGAAGCGCTGCTCGTCTCCGGAATCGCCGATCGCCTTCCGCACCGCATTGAGGCGCGTGGTCAGAGCGACGTCGGAGACGACGCGGCCTTGCCAGATCGCGCAGATCAGGTCGTCCTTGCTGACAACGCGCTCGCGGTTGCCGATCAGATAGCCGAGCAGGTCGAACACCTGCGGGGCGATCGCGATGACCTCCGGCCCGCGACAAAGCTCGCGTCGGTCGGTATCGAGTGAAAAATTGTCAAAGAAATAGCGCAAGCCACTTCCCCGCAGCCGCGGTCCATCGCCGGGCGTTCCGTTGCTTGCGCGCAAGAATAAGCTGCCGGTAAGGAAAAAGTAAGCCGGCGACCAAGCCTGTCCGCTCCTTTCTTGACATGATACATCCAAAGGTAGAGCCCGCGTGGACGCATTAAACCAGGTCAGGGAGACAGGTGATGATCACGCGTCGTGATGTGTTGACCGCGTCGGCCGGTATCGCGATCTCTGCCGCATATCGCGCGCCGCGGGCGCTCGCGCAGCCGCTCGCAAGAACCGTGCATATCCTGACGGGCTTCTCGCCGGGGCTGCAGGACGCCCTGGCGCGGCTCGTGGCCGGCCAGATGAGCGACTATGCGGAAACCATCGTGGTCGAGAACCGCCCGGGCGCAGCCGGTCGCATCGCGGTGGAGGCGGTGAAGAACGCCGATGCTGACGGATCGGTCATACTGTTCGCGCCGCTTGGCTTCATGACGTTGTTTCCGCACGTCTACAAGACGTTGAGATACCAGCCGCGCGATTTCACGCCGGTGTCGACGGTTGCCTCGGCCCCCGCATTTCTGACGGTCGGTCCGAAGGTGCCCTCTGAGGTGACGACACTGGCAGATTTTGTCGTCTGGTGCCGCGCCAATCCGAAGCTCGCCACCTATGGCACGACGGGCGCCGGAACCACGCTGCATTTTCTCGGTACGATGCTGGGCCGCAGCGCGGGTTTCGATTTTCTTCACGTGCCCTATCAGGGCAATGGCGCGATTCAGGATGTGGTCAAGGGCGTGATTGCGGCGGCCGCTATGCCGATCGGCACCTCGCTCGGACTGATCCAATCTGGAGATCTTCGTGCGCTGGCGACCACCGGGCCGCGCCGCAGCACGTTCGTTCAGGCGGTACCGACGGTGCAGGAAGCCGGATATCCGTCGCTCGAGGACCTCACATGGTTTGCGTTCTTCGTTCCGGCGAAGACGCCGGCGTCGATCGTCGACAAGCTCAATGCCGCGATCCAGGCGGCCTTGCGCACCGACGAGGTCAGGGCCGGCATGGCAAAGCTGGCCGTCGAGCCCGATGCGATCGCCATGGGAGACTTCGCCCGGCTGATCGCATCCGAATCCGACCGGTGGAAGGCGATCGTAGAGGCTACGGGGTTCGTCCCGACCGATTGAACCCGGCATTAACAGGGGGCAACACATGAGCCGGCCAGCATCCGTGCATGACCTCGTGCAATCGCATCGCATCACCGCGGTGATCTATGCGGCGGCGAAGCTCAATCTCGCCGAGGCCATCGGCGATGAGGCGAAATCAGTGGCCGAGCTCGCGAGCCTGGTGTCCGCCGACGAAAGTGCGCTGCGCAGACTGCTCGTTGGCCTGACCACACTTGGCCTCTGCAGGCAGGCCGCCCGGGACCGGTTTGCCATGACCGATCTCGGCCGGCAGCTCGACGAGACCGCCGACCCATCCTTCAAGGACTGGGTTCTCTTTGAGGGCGAGATGCTCGCGCAATCCTGGAGCGGACTGGTCGATTCGGTCCGCACCGGCAAAACCGCGGCACAGCTGCGCGGCGATGGCGGCGACCGCTATGCCGCGACAAGCAATGAGCCGGAATGGACCCACCGGTTCAACGCGGCGATGGTCAGCCTCACGCGGTCCATCGTTCCAAAGATCGTTGCGGCCCATGACTTCGCGGCCGCGCGCGTCGTGATGGATGTCGGCGGCGGCACCGGCGAGTTGATCGGCGGCGTGCTGCACGACAACCCGCACCTTGAGGGCGTCGCCTTCGACCTTGCACGCTGCGAAGCAGAGGCGCATGCGCATTTTGATCGGCTTGCCATCGTCGATCGCTGCCGGTTCGCCGCCGGCAATTTTTTCGAAGCGGTTCCGGGCGGCGCCGACACAATCCTGATGAAAAGCATCCTCCACAATTGGAAAGACGATCGTTGCGAGGTCATTCTTCGCAACTGCAGGGATGCACTGCCGTCAGGCGGAACGTTGATCGTGATCGAGCGGATCATGCCCGAGCTTGCCACGACCGAGAACCAGGACCGCTCCTGCGCCATGAGCGACCTCAACATGCTGCGGGGGCCTGGCGGGTGCGAGCGGACGGAAGCCGAGTATCGCAGGCTGGCCGTCCTGGCCGGGTTCGCTTTCGTCCGGACGACCGGTATCGGCGCGTTCAGCTTAGTCCAATTTAGAAAAGTTGGTAGCTGAGGGATCTTTCTCCTGTCGTGGCGCATGAGGTAGCCAACCCCGCAAGGCGGTCGCCGGGCACTCATTCCAGGGGCCGAGTAAATCATCGCCCTGAGCGAGAGCGAGTTAACAGAATAGTTACGGCTTCTTGCCAGCCTGTAACCATTGCAGATGGTCGCAGCAGCGACTTCAGGAATTTCGTAGTCTATCTCAATTCGTACCTGCTCGGTTGGCAGTCTCTTCACTGGAGACGTCTGCTATGTGCAAGGGAATTCTGATTGCGCTTTTGGCGTTGCTCTTTTTGGCCATTTGCGATCAATACTGGTCAAACGGCTGCTATACTGATGCTGCTATCGTGATGGCGAAACAAATTATGCGCTCTTACGGTGTCTGATTTAGCGGATTTTCATGAGTTCGATATGACCGAGGCGATTACTCTTGACGCGTTGAATAAGAGGGAATGCCCGAATTGCCAGTCGAAAAAAATGTCGCCTGGACTACGGCTTGATATTGCGGAGCACTTGACGTGCCTCGCCTGTGACGCGCGCTTTTACGTTGCTCCGCGACCACCACATGCCAAAGCCTTTATCCGGCAATAGGCCCCAGCCAGAACAGGCGAGTCCCGCCTTGTCCTAAGACGTCTGCTATGGTCAACAGCCGCAATCTCCTACTTGCAGCCGCGGCAGATCGTAAGCTTGCGTTTCAACGCCTCATCTTCTTGATCGACCGATTGCTGCCCCGCGACGCCATCTGTCTCCAGATTGGGTCTGGAGCCTTTTGCTGCGCGTGACCTCGTGGGTCGCTCGGCCTGGCCTGACATGTCACTGTCGTCGACGGTGCCCACGCTAAAGCCATCGTAGTCGACAGCCGGATTCGGCGATGGCTGAGGCCTGCCGATCACCGGTGGAGACGAAAGCTTGTCGGACGCCGCCGGCGGGAGGGTGTCGTTCGTCGCCGATGACGGCTCTCCATTCGGCTTTGCCGGGGGCTTGGAATTTTTGGCAGTCGCGCGTGGCGGCGACGCTTTGGGCGCCGTCATTGGCGGCCAGGGGCTGTTGGTGGTGCCCGCAGGTGCCGCACCCTGTTCAGTCGACGGCGGAGCAAGCGAAAGCGGCGGAGCGACTGACGTCTGGGCTCTCGCGCTGCCCAGCAGGCAAACGCCAGCAGACAGGAAGCCAAGGGCAAAGAGCGTCGTGCTTTTCATCCGCGTCCTTCAAACGGCTTCGGTTGAACAATTGATCGCATGACTCTCCGAGCCAAGCTGTGTTGAAAAATATCCAGCACTCACATGGTGACCAAAGTTGACAGAAATGGGGAGCGAGGGGGGCATCTGTGTCTTCGGCCTCGTCCATGGCCCAGGGCGAACGTTCGCCAGGTCGTCCACTGCCCTGAAGAGGCCACAAACCGAAGCCGCGCCCAATGCGAGAAGGTGCAGGAGAAGAAGCCGGCCCGCGACGACGCGGGTGCGCGGGATGCGAAGCGCAAGAAGGCGGAGCAGGCGCCGGCGAAGCCGCAAGCCACCGGACAGGTCATTTGCAACGCCGCCGGACGCTGTCCAGTGAAGTCGGGGTGCCGGATTGTCCAGCGCTCTGTGCGACTGAAGCCGTGTGTGCCGCAGCCTACCACTGCACGCCGGCCCAGCGTCGGCCGAACACAGGCGGTCTGGTCTTGACGGCTGCCCAGCCGAAGAAGTGGTGAGGGCCGGACCAGCTGTGCACCACTCCGCTGCAGATGCTGCATTTGAAGCTGCCGGAGTGCGGCTCGGTGTGCTCCTCCCTGGTCGCGGTGTAGTTCATGCCGCAACCCGCGCAGGTGAATTCTTCGATCGTCCAGATGCTGTTGGCCATTGCACAGAAAGTATTCTTGGGGACCTCAGCGCGAAGAGTAGGAGCGGGCGCTTGCATCGGCGTAAACCGGTCGGCGGAAATCCGGTTAATAGGTGTTAGGCAAACCGGGTTCCGGACCGCCATTGCCACGGAATAAGGACGCCGGTCGGTCCAAGCGCGCCCTTGATCCGACAGCTAGATTTCACTCCGTTACCTCGGTCGAGAGGTGCGTGATCTGGGGGTGAAGGCATGGGGAAAAAGCTGTCACTGGGAACGCCGACATGCACCACCACCGAGCAGCCTGTGACGACAGGCAATCTGGTGGCTTCGCCCGCCAACGTGAATCTGAACATCAAGACCGGAACGGTCGGCGTGAATAGATCACTTCTAGGGGCTCGCGCCTCGAGGACGGAGCAGGCAGCGGCAAAGTCGGCTATTCGCCGGTGCGGCCGCCCCGCATGTCCCGATCGATCTGCATCGTCACGCGCCTGATGGCGAGCAGCGGCAGCCGGCCTTGCACGCGGCCGGCGCGGACCTTGGAGCCGATTATATAGACGTAGCGCCAATAGCCCGGGGCGCCATTTCGCTTCAGCGAATAGTGGACACCGCGGTGAATCCCGGCGTGTTCGTCAGGTTCTTGCGGTCGGCGCGCCATCGTCTCGAAATGCGCAATTGGCGGCTGCGTTCCTATTTTCCGGTGCTCCTGTGTCCTGCTATGGGACGGGGTGGGCCAAGGTCGTCTTGACGCCCGATCCGTTGCTGGCAATAACGCGGGGCCGCGCAAGCGATGGAGACCCGCGTTGATGCCGCAAGGAAGGCCGTGCCCGTGAAAAGTCTTCGTCAGCTCCTCACCGGAGAGGACATCATCCAGCTCGTGATCCGGCTCGGCCTGCTCGCGCTGCTGGTCATCTGGACGTTCCTGATCATCCGGCCGTTCGTGCCGATTCTGGCCTGGAGCGCCGTGCTCGCGGTCGCGTTCTATCCGGCGTTCAGCTCGCTCGCCAAGCTGCTCGGCGGCCGTCCAAGGACCGCAGCGGCCATCCTCACTTTGATTACGCTCGGCATCGTCATCGGCCCTGCGACCTGGCTCGGCCTGAGCGCGGTGGAGGGGGTGAAGGAGCTCGCGCGCCAGCTCGGCACCGGCGACCTCGCGCTTCAATCGGCGCCGGAGCAGATCAAATCCTGGCCGATCATCGGCCCGACGCTCTACGAGCTCTGGGAGCAGGCCTACAGCAACATCCGCGCGGTGCTGCGCGAGGTGGCGCCCTATCTCCAGCCGTTGGCGGGGCCGCTTCTTTCGCTGGCCGGCGATGCCAGCGTCGGGACGCTCCAGTTCCTGGTCTCAGTGTTCGTGGCCGGCTTCCTGTTTCCGCACGGCCCGCGGCTGGTCGAGGCCGGGCGCGGCTTCCTGTTTCGCATCGTGCCCGAGCAGAGCGAGCATTTTCTGGAACTCGCGGGCGCGACCATCCGGGCGGTGGCGCAGGGCGTGATCGGCGTCGCGATCGTGCAGGCGCTGCTCGCCGGCGTCGGCTTCAAGCTCGCGAGCGTGCCGAGCGCCGGCCTGCTCGCCTTCATCGTGCTCCTGCTCTCGATCGTGCAGATCGGCGCATTCCTCGTGCTGCTGCCCGTCATCATCTGGATCTGGACCGCCAAGGACATCACCACGGCGCTGCTGCTCACCGTCTTCCTCGTCCTCGTCGGCTTCATCGACACCATGTTGAAGCCGCTGGTGATGGGGCGCGGGCTCAACACGCCGACGATCGTGATCTTCGTCGGCGTGATCGGCGGCACGCTCGCCCACGGCATCGTCGGCCTCTTCATCGGGCCGATCATCCTGTCGGTGGCATGGGAGCTGGCCGCGGCCTGGATCAGGACCGACCAGGCGGAGGCGAAGGCGAAGGGCGAAACGTAATTTCACCCTGGCCGCCCGAAGCGGCAGCGACTGTCCACGCGGCAACCGCCGAACTTGTCTATTCAAGTAGACAAGTTACGATTGGGGCGATTCTGGTATTGATTTACGGCAGCAATGGCAAAGGCTTCAAAGCTGGTTGCCGCGAAGCGCGGCAAGGTTCTGTTGGTTAGACGTCGATCGGACGGCCGGTGGATGTTCCCGGGCGGCCGCAAGCGCGCGAGAGAGTCCGAGAAGGATTGCCTGCGCCGCGAGATCAAGGAGGAGCTGCCGAAGCTCAGGCTCGGCCGGATCAGCCTCTGGAAGGAAGTGAGGGCGAGGAACAAGCGCAGCGGCCGCAAGATGAGCGATGCGATCTTCATCGCCAAGAACGCCAAAGGGAGGCTGGCGATCGGCGACAAGAAGGAGATCGACCGTGCCGCCTGGCAAAAGCCACGCGGCATCCGCCTGACGCCGACCTCGCGCTACATCCGAGACCGGCTGTTTCCGAGGAAGCAGCCGCGCCGGAGGTGAGCTAGTCCTCACTCTCCGCCGAGTGCGTCCCGCCCAACGAACGACCGCGAGAAGACCGCGCGCGATTCCGACCCGAAGGCCTTTGCCGCTTCGGCTTCGCGAAGCTCCTTGCGGCCTTGCGCACTCTCCTCATCGCGAGCTTGATCTGAGGGTTTGGCGAATCCTCGGCGAAGAACAGGACCACTTCGCAACTGGGACATTGCCGCGAATAGCCATCCTGCACACGTCCGGCGCGATCGCGAAATACGATCTTGCAGCGCCTGCACTGAATTTGGACGAAACTCATGGGCGGACAACAATGACTAAGGGAAATGGATTGCCACGTGATCCCAAATGTCTGAAGAAAGTTCAAAAATGGCTTCGTGGATTGATCGCGAACGTCCTGCGGCGCAGCATCGAGTGTGCGCGCATGCAAGCGGTGCCCGCGGTTCCGCCGCCAAGCCTTGTCAGCCCCTGCGACGGGCGGGGCTCGGATCATCAAAACTGAATGACCAGCCGCTATTGCCTGGCGGCCAACGCGTCGAGGCAATGATTGAGATAGGCAGTGCGATCTCTGGGAAGCACCTTCTCCAAATCCGCCTTCAAGGCGCATTCGCGTTGCCGTAGCTGCTCGGCCCGACGCTTTTCGGCGGCCTTGCGATATTCGGGGGCAACCTTGTTGGGATCGACCAGCGTCTGTGACCGTGCGGGAGCCGCAGCAAACAGCGCAATGGTCGTGACGATAATGACTTGTTTCAAATGAGCCTCCGTAGAATGGCTCATGCTAGCGCGCGGCGTCTGAACGCTCAAATTGGCAAGCGGTAACCCCGTCCGGCGGATTGCGAGAGGTCCGCCGGCTTAGGAACGAGTCCGGAGGCAGGCGTCGAATCCGGGCTCCCGGCCCGTCACCAAGCTCGCAAGCCCCCGGGTCGTGAGAAAACCTTCCCCAAAAGGTTGGCGACCTCAGTTGACCCGGGTGGGGTCGTTTGTTTGCCACGCCAAGTGTGAACCAGTTCACAAGTGTTCGCCGAATTCGCTGCTATCAACCTGTCATTGTTTGACCAGTTCATATTCATATTTTTCATATTTCTAAAACGAAACGCCCCAGTGTTCCTCCAAGCACTGGGGCTTTTTCGCGTCGGCTATTGGGCCGAGGATCTTACCGCCGGGTCTTCACCCATCAGGTGAGCTTCAACACCAGATGAATTGTCTGCGGGTCTTGCTTCGCGGTGGGCCTGAAGCCAAGCTTGTCGAAGACGCGGCGCATCGCCGCGTTCTCGGGCAGCACCTCCGCCGTCAGCTCATCCAGCCCGGCCTCGCGCGCGAGCGCGATGAGGTGACGTGCCAGTATCGCGCCGATGCCGCGCCCCTGCCAGGCGTCGATCACGACGAAAGCCATCTCGGCCCGGCCGGGCTCGGTGACGACGTAGCGGCCGCCGCCGACGATGATGCTCCGCCCCGCATCCTCGGCGCACGCGACCAGCGCCACTTGACTGCTGAAGTCGATCTCCAAGAAGTAGGCGCGCTCCTTGTCGGAGAAATGACGCTTCATCGCGAAGAAGCGACGCTGGATCGATTGCGCGCTGGTCTGTCCCAGCGCGGCCAGCATGCCGGCCTCGTCCTCCGGTCGGAGCGCGCGGATCTCGATGGGCGTGCTGTCGCGCAACTCCTCCCGGCGCGTGTAGCTTGCGACATTCGGCATGCGGTGGTCTCGCTGGAACTCCTGCGGCGGGGCGATGATCGGCGCCCGCATCGGCCGATCAAGCCGAACGCCGGAGCGAGCTGCTTGATCTGGATCAAGCCTGCCACGCGAGACGGGCCGCTACTCTAAGGGAGAGCGCCGCTCCTCGAGACTCGGGCCTCAAGCCTTGAAGACACTTCGCCAGCTCCTGTCGACCGACGACGTCATCCAGCTCGTGATCCGGCTCGGATTGCTGGGGCTGCTGATCCTGTGGACTTTCCTCATCATCAAGCCCTTCGTGCCGATCCTGGCCTGGAGCGCGGTGCTCGCGGTGGCCTTCTATCCGGCGTTCGGCTGGCTCGCCAAACGCCTCGGCGGCCGTCCCCGGACCGCCGCAGTGATTCTGACCCTGATCACGCTCGGCATCGTCATCGGCCCTGCCGCGTGGCTGGGCCTGAGCGCGGTAGAAGGGATCAAGGACCTCGCGGACCAGATCGGCAGAGGCGATCTCGCGCTTCAGGCGGCGCCCGAGCAGATCAGGAGCTGGCCGTTGATCGGCCCGCAGCTCTACGATCTCTGGAATCAGGCCTACACCAACATCCGCGCGGTGCTGCGCGAGGTGGCGCCGTATCTGAAGCCGCTCGCCGGGATAATGCTGTCATTCGCGGGCGATACCGGCATCGGCATGGTCCAGTTCCTGATGTCGGTGTTCGTCGCCGGCTTCCTGTTCCCGTACGGGCCGCAACTCGTCGGCGCGATCCGCGGATTCCTGTTCCGCATCGTGCCGGAGCAGAGCGAGCATTTCCTGGAGCTCGCCGGCGCGACCATTCGCGCGGTGTCGCAAGGTGTGATCGGCGTCGCGATCGTGCAGGCCCTATTGGCCGGGATCGGTTTCAAGCTCGCCGGCATTTCGAGTGCGGGCCTGCTCGCGGTCATCGTCCTGTTGCTGTCGATCGTGCAGGTGGGCGCGTTCCTCGTTCTTCTGCCCGTGGTCATCTGGATCTGGATGGACAAGGACGTGACCGCGGCCTTGCTCCTGACGCTATATCTCGTTGTCGTCGGCCTCCTCGACAATATCCTGAAACCGCTCGTCATGGGACGCGGCCTGACCACACCGACGTTGGTCATACTGATCGGCGTGATCGGTGGAACGCTCGCGCATGGGATCATCGGTCTCTTTATCGGGCCAATCATCCTCTCGCTTGCCTGGGAACTCGCGGCGGCCTGGATCAGGATCGATCGCGCCTCGACGTCACACGTCACGGCCGACCGTTGACCTATGTCAACGTCGGCGATCGCAGGCCTCCTTGAATGCGTGGTGCGCGCGACGACGAGGTCGAACATGCCGATGGAAAACCTGAAACTGCCTGACGGCCCGATGTCGGGCCTGGTCGCCTCCGCCGTGGAATACATGGTCGATGCGGGACAGCGCAGTGTCCTGTTCCTGGACATCATGCGCCAGCGCGGCGACCAGTATCGCGAGCACGTCGCGCAAACGGCGCCGCACGTCCTTCAATATGCTGCCGAATTGATCATGGATGGCCGCGAGCTGGACGAGCCGGTCAATTACGCGTTGGTGCGGATCATCCCGCCCAGGGGCGTCGAGATCGACATGAGCCGGCGGCCGTTCGTCGTGGTCGATCCCCGCGCCGGCCATGGTCCGGGCATCGGCGGGTTCAAGGCGGACAGCGAGATCGGCGTCGCGATGAAGGCGGGACATCCCTGCTATTTCATCGGCTTCCTGCCCGAACCGATGCCGGACCAGACCATCGAGCGCATTGCGCGCGCGGAAGCGAAGTTCATCGAGACGGTCATCAGCCGTCATCCCGATGCCGACGGCAAGCCCTGCGTCATCGGCAACTGCCAGGCCGGCTGGGCCGTCATGATTTTGGCGTCGTTGCGGCCCGAGCTGTTCGGCCCGCTGATCATTGCCGGCGCGCCGCTTGCTTACTGGGCCGGCGTGCACGGCAAATATCCGATGCGCTATTCGGGCGGGCTGCTGGGCGGAAGCTGGCTGACGGCGCTCACGAGCGATCTCGGCGCCGGCAAGTTCGACGGCGCCTGGCTGGTGCAGAACTTCGAGAACCAGAACCCGTCCAACACGCTCTGGACCAAGCAGTACAGCGTCTATTCCAAGGTCGATACCGAGGCCGAGCGCTATCTCGATTTCGAGCGCTGGTGGGGCGGGCACGTCAATCTCAACGCCGAGGAGATACAGTTCATCGTCGACGAGCTGTTCATCGGCAATAATCTCGCCGCCGGCCGCATTGAGATGTCCGACGGCCAGAAGGTCGACCTGCGCAACATCCGCTCGCCGATCGTGGTGTTCTGTTCCAAGGGCGACAACGTCACCCCACCGCAGCAGGCATTGGACTGGATCCTCGATTGCTATGCCGACGTCGATGAGATCAGGGCCTATGGCCAGACCATCGTCTACACCGTCCACGAAAGCATCGGCCATCTCGGCATCTTCGTATCCGGCGGCGTGGCGAAGAAGGAGCATGCGGAGTTCTCGAGCAATATTGACCTGATCGATGTGCTGCCGCCGGGGCTCTATGAGGCCACATTCGAAGCCCGCGGCACCGAGACGCTCAATGCTGATCTCGTGGCCGGCCAATGGGTGATGCGCTGCGAGGCCCGGACACTGGACGATATCCGTGCGATGGGCGGCAACTCGCCCGAGGACGAGCGACGCTTTGCGGCTGCCAAGCGCGTCTCCGAGCTCAATCTCACGGCCTATCAGAAGTTCGTGCGGCCCTGGGTCAAGGGCATGGTGACGCCGCAAATGGCGCAATGGGCGCGCAACATGCATCCGCTGCGGCTGCAATATGAGGCCTTTAGCAGCCGAAATCCCTGGATGTCGGCCGTCAAGTCGGTCGCCGATCATGTCGAGGACAACCGCAAGCCGGTCTCGCAGGACAATCCATTCCTGGCGTTCCAGGAGCAGATGTCGAAGCAAATCGTCCATGCGCTCGACAGCTGGCGCGACGCGCAGGAAGCTCTGAGCGAGACGATCTTCCTCAACGTCTACGGCTCGCCGTTGCTCCAGGCCGCCGTCGGCATCGACCCGAATTCAGCGCCGTCGCGCCGCCGCGAGATGTCGGTGGAGCACCGCGCCATGCTGGAGAAGCGGATCGCCGAGCTGAAGTCAGGGATCGGTGAGGGCGGGCTTCGCGAGGCGGCGCTCCGCGCGCTGCTCTATGTCGGGTCCGCGCGCGGCATGGTCGACGAGCGAAGCATCGAAGCGTTGCGACAGGTTCGGCGGGACCACGCCGGCGCCCGGCTGACGCTGTCGGAATTCAAGATGCTGGTCCGCGAGCAGTTCTTCATGCTGCTGCTGGACCGCGAGGGGGCCCTGGCGGCCATCCCCAAACTGCTGCCGGACGATATGAACCAGCGGCGCGCGGCCTTCGCCGCGATGCGCGAGGTCCTGTCGGCGAGCGCGGACATCACCGGCGAACGCGCCAAGCGTCTGCAGCGCATCGCCGAGCTGTTCGGTCTTGACGGGGAAGGGGAGCTGACGTCGAACGTCGCCCCTTTCGACCCCAAGGCAAGGGCGTCGTAACGCGGATTGGCAGGATCGGGAGTGGCACCATGTCGACCGACACGACGCAAACGCAATCCGGCAGCAAGTACGACCGTCTGATCGCGGCGGCGAGGGCCGCGCCGCCGACGCCGACCATCGTCGTGCATCCCTGCGACGAGACCTCGCTGCGCGGCGCCGTCGACAGCGCAAGTGCGGGCATCATCCGGCCGGTGCTGGTGGGACCCGAGAAGAAGATCAGGGACACCGCGGCCAAATTCGATCTCGACCTGTCCGGCTTCGAGATCGTCGATGCCGCGCATAGTGACGACGCCGCGGCCAAGGGCGTCGAGCTCATTCATGCCGCCAGGGGCGAGCTGCTGATGAAAGGCAGTTTGCACACCGACGAACTGATGCGTGCCGTGACTGCCAAGGACGGCGGCCTGCGCACCGACCGGCGCATTAGCCATGTCTTCGTCATGGACGTGCCGGCCTACACCGAGACCATTTTCGTGACGGATGCCGCCATAAACATCTTCCCCGATCTCGACGCCAAGCGCGACATCATCCAGAACGCCATCGACCTCTATAACCAGACCGGCTTCGGCAAGACGCCGCGGGTGGCGATCCTGTCGGCGGTCGAGACGGTGACCTCGAAGATTCCGTCCACGATCGAAGCCGCAGCCCTCTGCAAGATGGCCGACCGCGGCCAGATCACCGGCGGTGTGCTCGACGGACCCCTGGCTTTCGACAATGCCATCGACTTGGAGGCCGCACGGATCAAAGGCATCAAATCCGAGGTCGCCGGCCGGGCCGAGATCCTGGTCGTGCCGGATCTCGAATCCGGCAACATGCTGGCCAAGAACCTCGCCTATTTTGCCAAGGCGGACAGCGCCGGCATCGTCCTCGGCGCCCGCGTGCCGGTCGTCCTGACGTCGCGCGCGGATTCGCCGCGTGCGCGGATGGCGTCCTGCGCGGTTGCGGCACTCTACGCTCACGCTCGGCGTCAGAAGGCGCCGACAGTTGCAGCGTGACGGCCATGGACACGATCCTCGTCATCAATGCCGGCTCCTCCAGCGTCAAGTTCCAGGTCTATTCGGTCGAAGGCGAGGGCACGCTTCGCCGGCAGATCAAGGGACAGATGGACGGCATCGGGAGCCGGCCCCGCCTGCGGGCGAGCGGGGCGACCGGCGATCCGCTTGCCGATCGTGCCTATCCAATCGAAGCGGTTCCGGACGTTCCAGCCGCAATGGCTGTTGCCGGGGCTTGGTTGCGCGACGAGCTTCGCGTCACGCCCATCGCGGTCGGCCACCGCGTCGTGCATGGCGGTCCGGACTATTCGCGGCCGGTTCTGATCGACCACGGCATCGTGTCCCGCCTCGAACGTTTCGTCGCGCTGGCGCCGCTGCATCAGCCGTACAATCTCGCGCCGATCCGCTCGCTGCTGGCGAACTTTCCGGCGCTGCCGCAGGTGGCGTGCTTCGACACCGCCTTCCACCGCACGCATGACGCGGTCGCCGACCACTACGCCATTCCGCAGCAGCTTCATGCCGAGGGCGTGCGACGCTACGGGTTTCACGGACTGTCCTACGAGTACATCGCCAGGACCTTGCCCAGCGTCGCGCCCGATATCGCCAGGCGCCGTGTGATCGTCGCCCATCTCGGCAGCGGAGCCTCGATGTGCGCGTTGAAGGAGGGGCGCAGCGTTGAGAGCACCATGGGCTTCACCGCGCTCGACGGCCTGCCGATGGGGACGCGTCCGGGGCAAATCGATCCGGGCGTGGTGCTCTATCTGATCTCCGAAAAGGGAATGCCGGCTGCGAAAGTACAGGATTTCCTCTACCGCGATTGCGGATTGAAGGGCCTTTCCGGCGTCAGCAACGACATGCGGGAGCTGGAAGCGAGCGCGGATCCGCATGCAAGGTTTGCAATCGACTATTTCGTCTACCGGATCGGCCTCAGCGCCGGCATGCTGGCGGCGGCCTTGCAGGGTCTCGACGCCTTCGTCTTCACGGCCGGGATCGGCGAGAACTCGGCCTCGATCCGGGCGCGTGTCGCGGAACAGCTCGGATGGCTTGGCGTTGCGCTCGATGCGACCGAGAATGCGCGCCATTCGCGGCTGATCTCGCGGCCCGGTAGCCCCATTCCTGTCTATGTCGTTCCGACCGACGAGGAATTGATGATCGCGCAACACACGCTGTCGCTGCTGATCGACGGCCACTCGCACAACACAAGATCTGAGAGGGTGTCATGATCCCCGTATTTCCGGACAGCAAGGTGGCGCTCAAGGGCAAGAAAGGCCTGGTCGTCGGCATCGCCAACGATCAGTCGATCGCCTGGGGGTGTGCGCGGGCGTTTCGCGCGCTCGGGGCCGATCTTGCGGTCACCTATCTGAACGATCGCGCCAAGAAACATGTCGAGCCGCTGGCGCAGGCGCTGGAAGCGCCGATCTTCATGCCGATGGACGTGATGGTCGAAGGCCAGACCGAGGCGGTGTTCGAGCGCATTGCGAAGGAATGGGGGCAGCTCGACTTCCTGCTTCATTCCATCGCGTTTTCGCCCAAGGAAACATTGCACGGCCGCGTCGTCGATGTCGACCGCGATGGTTTCCTCAAGACCATGGACGTGTCGTGCTGGTCGTTCATGCACATGGCCCATCTCGCCGAGCCACTGATGAAGAACGGCGGCGCGATCTTCACCATGACGTATTACGGCAGCCAGATGGTGGTGGAGAACTACAATGTGATGGGTGTGGCGAAAGCGGCGCTGGAAGCGTCGGTCCGCTATATCGCCGCGGAGCTTGGCCCGAAGGGCATCCGCGTGCACGCGATTTCACCTGGCCCGCTGGCGACCCGCGCGGCCTCAGGCATCCCCGACTTCGATGAGCTCATGGACAAGGCGCAATCGAAAGCGCCGGCACGGAGCCTCGTCAGCATCGACGACGTCGGCAATGCTACCGCGTTCCTGGCGCTTGATGGTGCCAAGCTGATTACCGGAACCGTGCTCTATATCGATGGCGGCTATCACATCATCGATTGAGCGCGAGGCGGCGGTACCGCACCCCAGGAGTCAACCTACGTGGCTTGATCGGCAGCGTTAAAGCGATGCAGCCCACTCTTGGTCAGTGAGTTCGTAGCGCATGCTTCGTCCCTTCGATCACGTTTGAATCGCAGCTTGGCGGGCAGGCTCAGCTTGGCTCGAGGTTCGGTCGCTTTCTGCTTGAAAGCAAACGTATTATGCTCACTCGGAGCTTGGGCGTTGATGACCCACAGCAGTTCATTCCAGAGTTACCGCTTCGACAATCAACAGGCCACTTGATTCAAATCAAAACAAATTCCGCTCTCGGCGGACAGTCTTAAGTTGTCGGATTGTCAGTGGGAGGGGCCGATTATGATGATACCTCGCTACGCACTCGCGGCCACAGCTGTCAATCTCAAACTCGCGAAGACAATCTTGGCAGCTGCTGTATTGGGCGCAGTCTCTTTGCCTACGCTCGCCCAGGAGCGGAATCCCGAGCGCAACGCGTATTTCGGCGAGACGCACCTTCACACCAGCTGGTCGGTCGATGCGTGGGTGATGGGCAACCGCCTTACCGGGCCCGAGGATGCCCTGAAATACGCCCAGGGCCAGACCATCAAGCACCCGCTGGGCTTTGATATCAAGATCGATACGCCGCTCGATTTCATGGGCGTGACCGATCACTCGGAGTATGTCGGCGTGACCAGGGAGGCCAACACTCCCGGATCGTATGTGAGCAAGCTGCCGGAAGCACAGCCCATGATCATGAAGGATCCGAACAGCTCGGCCGAGCAGAACCAGGTCTTCTCTTATCTCCTCAAGCTGGCCGCGGGCCCGCCGGTGAAGGCGTTCATGAATCCGAAGGTCACTTCCACGGTGTGGAAGTCAAACGTCAAGATCGCCGACGAAAACAATCATCCCGGCAAATTCACCGCGTTCTGCTCGTACGAGTGGACGTCGATGCCGGGCCAGCGCAACCTGCACCGGAACGTCTTCTTCCGGGCCTGCGACAAGGTACCGGACTATCCATTCAGCGCGCTCGATTCCTCGCGCCCCACGGATTTGTGGAACTGGATGGACGCGCAGCGCAAGGCAGGCAACGAGCTGCTCGCCATCTCGCACAACGCCAATGTGAGCGACGGCTGGATGTATCCGCTCGACACCGACAACACCACCGGGCGGCCGATCGACGCCGCGTGGGCAGCCGCACGCGACCGCAACGAGCGCCTGATCGAGATCAAGCAGGGCAAGGGGCAGTCCGAGACGCACCCGCTGCTCTCGCCCACCGACGAGTTCGCCAACTACGAATTGTTTCAGGCCATCCTCGGCCAGCCGGCCAACGTCGGCCGCATCGACCACATCACGGGCAGCTTCGCCCGCCAGGCGCTGAAGGACGGCATCGCCATGCAGGATGTGCGCGGTTACAACCCGTACAAGCTCGGCATGGCAGGCGGGTCCGATTCACACAATAGCGCCAGCCCGTACCGGCAGGACAATTTCTTCGGCCTTCACGCCGATGCCGACGGTTCGGTCGAGCGGCGCTTCGCCGGCGTGCTCATCGGCGGCACCATGGACGTGCGCCTGGAAAACCCCGGCGGGCTGACCGGTGTGTGGGCGGAGGAGAACACGCGCGCCTCGCTCTGGGACGCGATGTACCGCAAGGAGACCTTCGGCGTCAGCGGCCCGCACATCAAGGTGCGCTTCTTCGGCGGCTGGGGCTTCAACAAGGACATCGTGAACGCCGGCGACTGGGTGAAGCAATCCTACGCGGACGGCGTGCCGATGGGCGCTGACCTGCGACCCATGCCGTCAGGCGGAAAGGGCACGGCCCCGACGTTCATCGTGTGGGCGGTAAAGGACCCGACCTCGGCCAACCTCGACCGCATCCAGGTCATCAAGGGCTGGACGCAGAACAGCCAGAGCTTCGAGAAGATTTATGACGTCGCCTGGTCCGGCGACCGCCAGCCCGACAAATGGACGCGCCGAGTACCGGCGATCCAGAGCACCGTTGATATCGAAAAGGCGACCTACACCAACAGCGTCGGCTCGGTGGAGCTTAAGGGCGTGTGGACCGATCCGGAGTTCGATGCGAGCCTGCACGCGTTCTACTACGCGCGCGTGCTGGAGATTCCGACGCCGCGCTGGACGCTCATCCAGGCGGTGAAATCCGGACTGCCCCCGCCTGATGTGGTGCCCCTCTCGGGTCAGGAACGCGCCTGGACCTCGCCCATCTGGTACACGCCGTCGGCAGAGGCCCGCAAGAACGCTCCGGCCGGCACGACCGTAGCCGACCTGAAGAAAAAGGGTGCCGCTGCGCTGACCGACGCGCAGCTTAATGCCCTCATCGTCGGCAAGGCCCACTGGCTGCGGAACAACGTGACGGGAGAGCAGTTCTGGCAGAGTTTCACGGCCGAGGGTCATACGACTCTGTTCCGCATCGGAACGGATGCCCCCGTGCCGAGCGGTTACGGCAATGTCGAGCGTGACGGCTACCAGGGCACGACCAGCCCTTACAAGATCGAGGACGGCAAGCTCATCACCTTCGTCTCGCAAGACCCGTATGCACTCACATTCTACAAGCTCGGCGACACCACCTACGCCGCGCGCAGTAACGAGTTCGGCTACGCCAACTACGAGATCGTTCCGGACCCGAAGTTCGCGATCAATCCGCTCACCGAGGTGATCAACCGATTCTCGACCAACCTGGGGCTCACCGAGCAGCAACGGCAACAGGTCGTCCCGATCCTGAAGGAAGAGATCAAGCAGTTGGAGGCGTTGAAAAAGGACGCCTCCTTGAGCGGAGTTCGTAAAGTCGAGCGGGTGCGGGAGATCGGCAATTCGATCGATGAGAAGCTGAAGCCGCTGATCAATCGCGAGCAGGAGCAGAAATTCCAGGCGCTTCGCGAGGAGCTGCGCAAGCGGTTCGTCGAGAAGGTGGCGAGCGAGGCAAAGGAGAAGGTCGAGGTCGACGTGAGGTCGTGGTTCACGGAGAAGAGCGTCAAGTAATGCGCGAGCTGCCGCAAAGACGTGGAAAGCGGGCGATGACGTGGTGGTTTTTCGCCGCGCTGTTCCTGTGCGCGACCTCGGTGGCGACTGCGTGCCCGCTTTGCCTGGGGGCGTTTCGGTCGTCGGTCGCCCAGCAGCTCGTCGACTTGCCGAACGCGGTGCTGGCACAGCCGTCCGCGGATGGCGGTTACCAGGTCGTCGCCGTGATCAAGGGCGAGGGACCGGCGGGCGGGATCATCCCGCCGGAGGAGGTCGAGCTGGATTTCGTCGTGGACTCGAGTGCCACGTTGCTCATCGTTCGCGACGAAGCGTGGTCGATGTGGGTCGGCCTCGGCGCGGTTGGCATTGAGCATGCGAGCTGGCTTCGCCAGATCGCCGCCGGAAAGCGACCGGTCGACATGAATACAGACGAGTGGCAAGCCCAACTCGCGCTGACGCTCCCGTACCTCGAGCATCGCGAGCCGCTGGTCGCCGAGATAGCGTACGGCGAGCTTGCGGCCGCGCCCTACGCCGCGCTGCTGGCAGCGAAACCGCGCCTCGACGCGCCTGCGATCCGGCGCTGGGTGGCCGATCCGCAGCTCACGGCAAGGCAACCTCTGTACCTGCTGCTGCTCGGAATTGCGGGCGACGCAAGCGATGCCGCGGCCCTTGAGCTGCGACTGGAGGCGCTGTGGATGGCGCGCGACGCCACGAATCTGGCCTCGATGATCGCCGCTGATCTGCAACTGCGCGGGCCATCGCACATGGCATGGGTCGACGCGAAGTACATGGGTGATCGCCTGCGCTCTACGCGGGAGCTGGAGGCCGCGCTCCTGGCGCTCAGCGTGCTCGGGAACGCGAATGGCGCAATCCCGCGCGAGCGGGTGATCAGGTCCTATGGCCTGTTCATCCAGGAGCACAGGGAGCTTGCCGGCTTCGTCGCGGAGGATCTTGCGGCCTGGCAATACTGGGGGGCGGTGCCGTCGTACCTGGCGCTGATCAAATCGAATATTCGGCAAGATTTCAAATCGCGCGTAGCCATCTCCGCTTACTTGCATCAAAGCCCGGTCGGAAGCTTGATCGACTCTGGCATCTCAGTGATCGACGCCCCGGATCAGCCGACGAGCCCGGTGCGTCCTACGATTTCCGGGGTGCCGCAATGACAAGCGCCGATCGCCTGGGGGCTCCTGTCATGAAACGCCTCGTAAGCGAGCCGCTCGTCCATTTCCTGTTGCTGGGTGCCATCCTGTTCGGCGTTTACGCCTACGCAGAAAGGGGTCACAGTGGTGTTGAGCAGTCACAACAAATTCGGCTGACGATCGATGACCTGTCGCAGCTGGTTCTGCTGTTCCGGTCGCAATGGCGGCGCGACCCGACGCCCGAGGAGTTGCGATCGCTGGTCGAAGACAAAGTCCGCGAAGAGGTTCTCTACCGCGAAGCGCTCGCGCTCGGAATCGACAAGGACGACACGATCGTCAAGCGCCGTATGGCGCAGAAGATGCAGTTCCTCGCCGAGGACGTCGCCGCCGCGCGCGAGCCTACGCGCGACGAACTCGGGACATGGTACGAGGCGAACCGCGACCAGTTCGCGTTCCCGCCGCGCGTCAGTTTCCGCCACCTCTATTTCTCGCCCGATCGCCGCGGGGAGCGCGCGCGTAACGATGCGGCGGCCGCACTGACGACGCTCGCCGGGCAGCCCGAGGACTCGACCCTCATTGCGACCATCGCTGATACGTTCATGTTCCAGGAGTACTACCGCGACCGCACACCGGAGTTCCTGGGCAAGGAGTTCGGGCCCAATTTCGCGCTTGCCGTCGCGAAGTTGTCGCCGGGGTCGTGGCAAGGACCGGTCGAGTCCGGGTTCGGCTGGCATCTCGTGTTCGTCGACACGCTGATTCCCGGCCGCGCGCCCGCGTTCGAGGAGATCGAGGCCGACGTGAAGATTGCTTGGCTCGCCGAGCAGAAGGCGCAGGCGTGGCGGAAGGCGTACCAGGACATGCGCGCGAAGTACACGGTGCTGCTGCCTGCGCCGGCTGGGAACGCATCGGCTAACGGTGACACATCGCCCAGCACGCAGAGTCCGGCCTCATCGAGCGGGCGCGGCTCGTGAAACGGTGGCGGCATGGTTTCGGGTTGCAGCTCGCTGTGCAGCTGGCTTTGCTGCTCGTGCCGCTCGCTGCGTCGGCACATGAGTCGCGTCCGGCCTATCTCGCGCTCCAGGAGACAACGCCCGGACAGTTCAGCGTCTTGTGGCGCACGCCCGTGCTGGCCGGCATGCGGCTGCCGGTCATCCTTCAGCTTCCCGATCGCGTGAAAAACCTGAAGGATCCCGTTGTGAGCGAGCTCGCGGACTCGCTTGTCGAACGTCGGTGGGTCGACGCGGGGCCGGGCGGACTGGCGGGAGAGCGCATCCAGTTCGGGGGGCTGCAATTGACAATAACGGACGTGCTGGTGCGAGTGCAGATGCGCGACGGCACCGTCTCGACCACGCTGGTAACCCCAAGTCGTCCATGGATTGAGATCGCGGCTGCGCCTGGATTGCTGGCGGTGGCGGGAGCCTACGTCTTGCACGGAATCGAACACATTCTGTTCGGATTCGACCATCTGCTATTCGTGCTTGCTCTGATCCTGATCGTGCGAAGCCGCCGCATACTGTTGTGGACCATCACCGCCTTCACGTTCGCGCATTCCATTACACTGAGCCTGGCAACACTCGGAGTGGTGCATGTCCCGGGGCCGCCCGTCGAGGCCATGATTGCGCTAAGCATTGCGCTACTGGCGTGCGAGATCGTTCGCATGCAGCACGGTCACCTGAGCTTGACCTCGCGGTGGCCATGGATCGTGGCCTTCACGTTCGGGCTGCTGCACGGGTTCGGCTTCGCCAGCGCGCTCACTGAAATTGGCCTTCCACAGGCCGACATCCCGCTCGCGCTCTTTTCGTTCAACATCGGCGTGGAAATCGGGCAACTCATTTTCATTGGCGTGGTGCTTGGCGTATTGGCGTGCGCGAAACGTATCAGCGTCCCGGCAATGATCACGCGCGGTGCGCTGCCGATTGCGAACTATGCGATCGGTAGCGTGGCTGCATTCTGGTTCATTGAGCGGCTCGCAGGATTTGCCAGTTGAAGGCAATGACGTCGCATGACGGTCAGGAAAGCGGTCGAAAAGGATCTCTGGACGATGAGCAAGGTTCTGGGTTTCGCCGCCATCGCCGAAGTTGCCACGGGATTGGCGTTGCTGGCCATTCCGTCGCTGGTCGGCCAGTTGCTGCTCGGCCAGCAGCTTGCTGGCGTTGCGATACCGGTCGCACGCGTGACCGGGATCGCGCTGATCGCTCTGGGAATAGCCTGCGGGCTGGCCACGCCGCTTATGGGGATGTTCGCATATAGCTCGGCCGTGACGCTGTATCTCGCTTATTTGGGATCCACGGGCGAGTTTGCAGGAGCCCTTCTGTGGCCTGCGGCCATGGTTCACGCCTTCCTGTCGATCCTTCTTGGTCGGGCTCTGTTAACTACTGCGGCTAGTAGCAAGTAGTTCGGCTATTGGGCCCTTCGGCGACCTCCAGCGACGTCGGCTATTGGGCCGCTGTCAGGGACAAGCGGACATCGGGCGGGCCTCTTGACCAACCCCTCTAGGGTATACAGCCTAGCTAGCTAGGACACCCGGTCAGAACATTTGGGGCTGATTATGGCATTGTGCCGGTGTTTTGCCCGACGGGTCAAATGGTTTCGGTGACTGAAAGCATCATGCCGGCAAGCCCCACGCTACTTTGCATGGGGTTGTTTTTCATATTTTTTGATCAGCGATAGTGCAGGGCGATCAGCTCGGCGACGCAGGCGGGCTTCTTGCCGCCTTCGATCTCGATCACGAGATGGTAGTTCACGCGCAGGCCGTCCGGCGGCACGTCCTCGGCTTCGGCGACGGTGACGCGGCCGCGCAGCCTTGAGCCCGCAGGCACCGGTGCGAGGTATCGGATCCTGTCGGCGCCGTAGTTCAGCGTATTGCGCAGGCCTTTGAGGCCGATCACCGAGCGGATGAAGAGGGGCGCGAGCGCAAGTGAGAGCAGGCCGTGGGCGATGGTCTTGCCGCCCGGCATCTCCTTGCGGGCGCGCTCCTGGTCGACATGGATCCACTGCTCGTCGCAGGTCGCCTCAGCGAACCGGTCAATGCGATCCTGCGACACCTCGACCCAGTCGCTGACGCCGATCTCGGTGCCGACCGCGGATTTGATCTCGTTGAAGTCGCCGAAGATCCGCATGGGCCAGCCTCGTCAGATCTTCATTTCCGGCACGATGTCGGGAACGACGAGTTCGGCGTCCGTCACTGCCATGACCTCGCCGATGCTGATGCCGGGCGCGGTTTCGAGCAGCGTCGCCTTGCCGTCCGGAAAGCCGATCACGGCCATGTCGGTGACGACGAGGTTCACGGGCCGCGCCGAGGTCAGGGGCAGCGTGCATTTGGCGACGATCTTTGATTTTCCCTTGGCCGCGTGCTGCATGGCGACGATGACGCGCTTGGCGCCGCTGACGAGGTCCATCGCACCGCCCATGCCCGGGACCATCTTGCCGGGGATCATCCAATTGGCGAGAAGGCCGTGCGCATCGACCTGGAGGCCGCCGAGCACGGTGACATCGACATGTCCGCCGCGGATCAGGCCAAACGACATCGCGCTGTCGAAGGCGCTGGCGCCGGGCAGTGCGCTGATCGGGCGCCCGCCGGCGTCCGTCAGGGTCGGGTGCGCCATGCCTTGTTCCGGGATCGGCCCGGTGCCGATCAATCCGTTCTCCGATTGGAAGAACACCTTCAGATCGGACGGAACGTAGTGTGCGACCAGCGTTGGAATGCCGATGCCGAGATTGACGAGGTCGCCGTTCTTCAACTCCTTGGCAACACGTCGCGCGATGATGACCTGCGGATCCATGATCTCACCCGTTCGTAATGAGGAAGTCGACGAGTGGCGCAGGCGTCACGACGTGATCGGGCGCGATGACGCCGACCGGTACGATGTTCTCCGCTGTGACGATGACGGTGTCGGCTGCCATTGCCATGATCGGATTGAAGTTGCGGGAGGTCAGCGCGTAGGCGAGGTTGCCGAGATAATCGGCGAGAAAGGCATGCACCAGCGCGAACTGTGCCCGCAGCGCGGTCTCGAGCAGGAATGGCTTGCCGTCGACCTCGATCTGGCGCTTGCCCTCGGCGACCAGGGTGCCGACGCCGGTCGGCGTCAGCACGCCGCCGAGGCCACAGCCGCCTGCACGAATACGTTCGACGAAAGTGCCCTGTGGAACGAGATCGATGTCGACCTGCTTTGCCAGCATCTGCTGCTGCGCCTTCGGATTGAGCCCGATATGCGTTGCGATCATCCGGGAGACGAGTGCCGCATCGAACAGCTTGCCAACGCCCTTGCCTGGTATCGCAGCATCGTTGCAGATCAGCGTCAGCCCGGTCTTCTGCTGCCGGACCACTTCGTCGAGCAGGCGCTCCGGTGTCCCGACGCTCATGAAGCCGCCCACCATGATGCTCGCGCCAGCCGGGATCATGGCAACGGCTTCTTCGACGGAAATGGCCTTCATGGTCGGCACTCCGGTCGGCGGGCACCGAAGATGGGCTGGATGCATGCTGGCGCGCAGCCGGCTGGCACCTTTGATCTGCGTCAAGGCTCCGCGTCATTCGCGAATGGCGATTCCGACGCTTTGGAGCATGTCGCGCCACAGCCTGCGCACCTCGGCGTGGCGCCGTTCAAGGGCGGAGTTGACGGCGTCGCGAAATGGCACGAAGTCGGGCCCCTTCAGCGACAGGATTTGCGCCTGGAGCAGGCGGCCGCTTTCGAACTCGATGCGGCGGAGCGCCATCGCGAACGGATCCTCGGGATTGGCTTCTGCCGGCAACAGTGTCGCCGGCCGGATACCGGCGTGAACGGCATGGGCGAGCGTCGCAAGGCCGGCCGCCACTGCCAGGGGCCAGTCGGAAATCTCGTAGACCGGCGCCGGAAACCAGGCGCTTTCCCAGGCCACGGTCATATAGCCCAGGCCGGGATCCGGCGCCCAACTCGTCGCGCGCATCAGCAGCGAGACGATTTCGGTCTCGCGGAAGAGCTGCGCGTTTAGCTCGGTCTGCCAGGCGGACTCGAGCTTTGTGGGCAAGGTGAATGCCGACTGTCGCGCCAGAGCGCCGTGGGCGGAGATGAGGAATGCGGCGATGCGCGTCTGCTGGAGCGGCGGCACACGTCCCTCGGAATCGAGTGGTCCGTAGAGCTCGTTCATTCGGGCGCCTCCGGCACGGGGATCGCGCGCAGATGATCGTAGCCGGCTGGAAACGGCGTGAGTGCGCGGCCAGCGTCTTCAGGGGCGATCCAGACGGCTCTGTTGCCTTGCCAGCGTCCCGCAAGAACGTCCTCCGCGAACCGCGCAAGAAGATCGGCCGTCAGTGCCGCCTTCTCGAGTGTGAAGGCGTGGTAGGCCCTCGGAATGATGACGAGCGAGCTGTTGGAAATATGGACGCGCAGCGTTTCGTGCAGGGCACGCGGCGTCAGGAAGTCGAACTCACCGTTCACGATCATGGTCGGCACGGTGATCGATGACAATTGCGGCGTCAACGGCTTGAAGTCGAGGAAGGATTCCATCAGGTTTTGAAGCGCATAGAGGTCATTGACGAGCCAGCGCTGCCGCTTGACGCTGTCGAGCTTGTCCAGCAGCGGCTTCAGCCATTGGTCCGACAGGTTCATCGGCAGCGGCAGGTCCTGCAGGTAGCCGGTACCGCCGAGGATCAAGCCCATCCGCAAGGCATTGCCGAGCAAAAGCAGCTGGGGCGAAAGCTCCGCAAAGCAGCTCATCGGCACGAGGCCGGATAGCCGACGGCGGTACTCAATGGCATAGTGTAAAGCGATCAGCCCGCCGAAGCTGATGCCGCTGAGGAAGACCGGACCGTTGCCGAGCTCGCCGATCAGGCGATGCAGCACGGCAACGTGGTCGTCCTGACTGATGAAAAGGGCAGGCTTGTCGGAGACGGCCCCGGCCGAGCAGGTCGAATGTCGCGACCCGAAAGTGCCGCGCCACCAAGGCGTCGCGATAGGCTCCCCAGAGCTCCGAATATTGCGTGAGACCGTTGACGAGCACATAGGCGGGCGCGTCCGCCGGTCCGTCGAGCTCATAGCGGATCCGATATGAGCCATGACTGAGGAAGGCATTGCGAGGACCGGCCAGCGTGGTGACGGCGCAATCCTCAATGCACGTGCGGGGATTCCATTGAGCTAAATCAAACCTCCGGAGAGTACGCTGCCTAGCGTTTCGCAAAACACTGCCAGGATGAGTCCACCATGACCGGGGGAAACGCGCTCAAGCATTGCTTCGTCAGCTTGATCTTGTTGCTGGTCGGCACCGCGCTTGCGGTTGCTCAGCCGTTCACGCGTCGCTCGTCGCAGATGCAGCATGACGGGCTGAAGAAGACCTACGAGATCGCCAACTTCCGTCTTGGCGGCAAGTACGATCTGTCCCATCCCTCCAAATGGGAGAATGGCGGCGAGGGCGGCGTGACGCTGGAATCGCTTGGCGGTGGCAAGCTGCGCACCTCGTACATCGCGATCGGCAAAGCGCGGCGCAATGCCAATGACGAGATCACGAACGCCGTCGTCATCAACTCCTACTATTCCGGCGACTCCACCGACATGTACGAGCAGTGGGTCAAGGGAGCTGCACTCTCGGGCGGCGTGCCCGTCATCGGGCCGGGCCGGCCGATCGACACCGATCGCTACTTCGTCATCATGGTCGACCCGCTCGGCACCTGGGGCGCCAGCAAGCCGTCCGACGGGTTAGGCGTGAAATTCCCGCAATACAGCTACTTCGACATGGTGCAGGCGAATTATCGCCCGCTGCGCGATCATCTGAAGGTTGCGCGCGTCGCGCTGGTTACCGGCGTCTCCATGGGCGGCACGCAGACCTATGTCTGGGGTGTGATGCATCCGGAATATATCGGCGCATTGATGCCGATCGGCGGCACCGCCCAGTCTGACGCCGGGGATCCTGTCGGCAACTGGACGTTCCAGATGATGACAGCTGCGATCGAGTCCGATCCCGTGTGGCAGGCCACAAATGGCGATTACTACAAGCTGCCCAAGGAGAAGCATCCCGTGCCGGGGGCGGCGTTCGGCTGGTCCATCCTTGGAATGACCGGGTACGATTTCGGTTTTCGCACGACCCAGGTTTCACCGCAGTCCAGCCCGAGATATTCTACATTCGATGAATCTCGAACTGCCGGCGCTCTATGCCGGCTATTTCGGTGCCTGGTTCGGGGGGCTTGCCGCGTAACCGCCAAATCCTGAAGGGAGAGACGTTATGGCAGAAGTCAATCCGTCCGCAGAGAACATGCGAACGATGCTGAGTGAGGCGCTCGGCCGCCTGCGAAAAGCGAATGCGGACTATTTCGAGCTGCTGGAGAAGGGTCTCAGTGCTTCGCCGTTGCCGATCGCGAACCAGGCCAGGGAACTTTGCAGCTTCATGCAGCGCAACGTCACCGCGACCTTTGACCTCGGCGACAAGCTCATTCAGGCCAAGGATGTACCGGAGGCGCTCAAGCTCCAGGGCGAGTTCTTCCAGGAACAGATGCGGGCGCTGACGGACCAGGCCAGGACCGTGGGCGAGTCGGCGATGAAGGCCGCAGGGGGCATGTTCGGTCCGAAGAGCTGAGACGTCGCGGGCGCGCCGCCGGATTGACGGGTAAGGGACCGGAAGCTTGTAGAGGGAGGCGTATCATGATCGGATATGCGATCCCTCTTATTGTTTGCAACAGTTCAAGAGAGGTCCGATATGGCTGAGACGAACAAGCTCTTCGTCGAGAAAGTTCTCGAAAAGATCCGCCGCGATGATCTGCGAGAATCAAAAACCGGGCAGCGCGACGAAAAGATGGAGGAACTCAAGAGCGAGATCCAGCGCATGAAGGCGCAGAGATCGCGCCTTGGACAGCCGCCCCGCAGGCGCGGCTGATATCTGGCCGGTCCTTATGCTGCTTCAGCTGGTTGTCGGCTCGCTCGTCAGCGCGATCAATATCGGAATCCACGCGCTGGTGACGGTCGTTGCAGTATGGATTGCCCGCAGCGCCGGCCTGCGGAAAACCGCACGACCAAGATTGCACCTGATGGGCGTGATGGTCGCGACGGCCGCGGTGCTGAACGTCGCGCACACGCTGGAAATCGTGATCTGGGCCTTGTCGTACCACATTGTTCAGGCGACAGCACCCGAGAGCGATCTGCTCTATTTTGCCTTCGTCAACTACACCACGCTCGGCTACGGCGACATCACGCCGGTGCGCGAATGGCGGCTCATCGGCCCGTTGACCGCTATGAATGGCGTCCTGCTATTCGGCTGGTCGGCGGCCATCCTGTTCGAGGTCTTGCGCAAGACGCTCGATCACCTCGGGCTGACCGACGCGCCCGGCTCCAGATCAGAATCGACGTGATAGGGGGCATGCGCTCCACCGGACGGGCTCATCCTGGGTAGTGCCTGGCGCCGCGGTCGCTGTTTCGTGGGTTCAAGACTGCAGGTCGAGGCTCCCAAGCTTGTGGCGGTCCAAGAGCACGATCTGCCGCTGGGTGTTACCGACAAAACCGAGGATGCCGAGCTCATGCAGCCGCGACAGGGCGCGCGAGACCGTTTCGAGCGTCAGGCCAAGATAGTCGGCGATGTCGCGCCGCGACATCGGGAGCGCCATGACCCCGCACGCGGTCAATCGCTTGTCCATCTCGAGCAGGAAGGCCGCGACCCGCTCCAGCGAGGTCTTGCGGCCGAGCAGCAGCATGTGGTCTTCCGCGTGCTGGAGATTGTTTGTGGTCATGCTGAGCAGATTCCTGGCAACCATGGCGTCGCTCTCGGCCACAATCTCGAGGCTTTGCCGTCTGACGAGGCGCACGGTCGTGTCGACGATCGCTTCTGTTGTGAACCGGTGCTCGCTGCCGTTCTCCAGTCCGAAGATGTCGCCAGTGAGGTGAAAGGCGCCGATCTGCCTGCGGCCGTCCGAAAGCAGCTTGTAGCTGCGCACTGCACCAGACTTGACCTGGTAGATATATTCGGCGGGCTCTTTCTCGCCGTAGATCTCGGTGCCCTTCTTGTAGGAAAATTCGCTTAAACTGACGAGCGCATTTGAATCGCTGGTCATGCCGAGGTCACGGAGGGAATTGGGACGCAGTGCGAAATCGGTTGTGATGCGAACGAACATAGGCCAACTCCTCAGCTCATCGCAGAATTGGTCGGTCAGAAGAAAGAAGGTCTCAGAGCAAGGAATGCGCCGCGCTGCCCCACTCCCGCCGAAGTTGGTTTACGACTAAGGCGGTATTCTCATCCATTGTCCCAAGGTTCATTGTACCAAAGGACAGCGGCGCGTGCGCCGGGCGTCTGTTGCGCGGATTGAGAAAATGTTGTCGGGCCCCGGATATTTCCTGTTGCGAAGGATATGTTTTGATATTCGAGCCTTTCGGCTTGACCCCGCCCGTTTCACGATTTCCGGTAGTGGCCGGTGATTCAGCAAGAGGTGACGCGTGCCCGGCCTTGTTCACGTGGTCGATGATGATGATTCCTTTCGGACGGCGATTGCGCGCCGGCTGAAGCTCGCCGGCTACGACGTCGCAACCTATGCGTCGGCGCAAGACCTGCTGGATGCCGCGCCTGACGACGCCCGGCCAGCATGCATCCTGCTCGACGTGCGGATACCGGGACTGAGCGGTCCCGACTTGCAGACCCGATTGATCGCATCGGGCTCGACGCTGCCGATCATATTCCTGACCGGACACGCGGACACGCCGACCACGGTGCAGGCCATCAAGGCCGGCGCGGAGGACTTCTTAACCAAGCCGATTTCCTCCGAGCAGTTGATCGACGCGATCGAGCGCGCGCTGGCGCGCCATGACACCGCGCGCGCCCAGCGCGGCAGGCTCGAGAGCTTCCGTGCCCATCTCGCCACGCTGACACAGCGCGAGCGGCAGGTGTTCGACCTCATCGTGCGCGGCAGGATCAACAAGCAGATCGCGCATGAGCTCGGCACGAGCGAACGCACGGTGAAAGCGCACCGCCACCAGGTGATGGACAAGATGCAGGTTCATTCGCTTGCGGAGCTCGTTTCGATCGCGGAACGGCTCGGGATAATCGATGCGAACGACCGTTAGATGCTGTGTCGTCGCGATGCAGTTTCCGCGATGTGACTGCCCCAAAGGACAATATCAGAGCGTGTTGACAGTGCGCCGCGCGCTGTGCGCAATAGCTTCACAGGCGTCCGGCCGGTGAAGCAGGCCACAGGTATCTCGTATTCGACTGCCGTCACCGCGCTCGCATTCGTCCATCTTTCGGGAAGGCCGACAATATTGCCGACGCGCGAGTCCGTTTTTGTCGTCGATGACGATCCGTCCATGCGGACTAGCATGAGCAGGCTGCTGCGCGAGCACGGCTTCGGGACCACGCTGTTCGAATCCGCAAGCGCCTTGCTCGATCACGGCCATTTCGACGAGGCGATCTGCATCGTCCTCGACATCAATCTCGATGGAAGGTCCGGCATCGATCTGCGGCAAAAGCTGGCGGAGGCAGGCGTCACCGCTCCGGTCATCTACATCACCGGGAATGACAGCGCGGCGAACCGTGCCGCCGCGATCGGGTCGGGATGCATCGCCTACCTGACCAAGCCTTTCACAGCGCAATCCCTGATTGAGTCGATCGCGCGGGCATCGGTGGCATAGCGCCACGAGGGACACTCATTCGTCGACATATTGCTCCAGCATCTTGGCCGGCGCGCCCTTGTGGACGGACGCAAATTGCGCCAGCGGTATCGAGGTCGCCAGTGCGAGCAGATTCGCATCGACGACCTCGAGGGTCAGCGTCTTCCCGGATTCCATCTCCCTGATGGCCTTGGGATCCGCAACATCGGCTGCGATGCAGGCATTGGTGAGGCACCAGCTATAGGGCACCCGATAGGGCTGGCCTTGATCCACAGTCAGCTTGGCAGGCTGCTGCAGATACATACCGACTGGCACGAACAATTGCAGCCGTGCCGTCGGCGCATCCTCGCGCTCGATCAGGTCGACGCGCACGGCCATCTGGCCGGTCGGGAATTTGCCGGTGATGGACGTCCGGCACAGTGTTGGCGCGCCGCCTGCCTTGAAGCAGAGCTTTTGCCAATCGCCGAAGGTGATGTCCTTGGCCTCGCGCTGGCTGCGCGTTGCGACCTCGGCCGGCTTATCGGCCTGCGCGGTCTTTCGTGCTGAAATGCCGGTTGATGTCGCGACCGCGGCAATTGCGAGGACCAGAAGGCCTGAGAGGCAATGACGAGCACTGAACATGATCTTGCCTCCAAACCCGGGGTTATTTCTGCGCGTCGAGAAACTTCGTCACCAGTGGCGACCACAGCGGGATCGCATCCGGCGAGCCAATGAAGAAATGGCCGTCGTTGCCGAACGGCGGCATCAGGTGATACTCGGCCCGGCCGCCGGCTGCGGTGAAGGCCTGATGCATGCGCTTCGACAGATCGGGACCGAAGAAGGTGTCGTTCTCGATGTAGATCCACAGCATCGGTACGCGCGAGGTGCGGCCGAAGTCGGCGGTGGCCGCGACCAGCTTGTCGGGTGCGCAATTGTTGTTGGGCTTGCCGCCGACGCGCCCGCCGCGGCCGGCGGCAAAGGTGATGATGGCCTTCACCTGAGGCGGGTTGACGCTCGACAGCGCGATCGAGGCCCAGCCGCCGGCGGACTGCCCGACCACGATCACGTCCTTCGGGATGATGCGCTTCTCAGCCGCCAGGTAGTCGATGATCCAGAGATCGACCTGCGCGACCGCAAGTCCCGCGTCGTGGAAATTGGGATTGGTACACCTGCCGACCTTGGAGAAGAACGGCCCGTAAATCGCGCGCTCGGGAATGTCGATGGCGGCGGCGCCATATCCGCTGCCGACCGGCGCCACCACGAGATAGCCGCGCTTTGCGAACCATTTGGCGGCGTCGCGGAATTCCACCAGAGGAAAGAAGCTGCGGTCGGTCGGGGTGAGCGAGACGCCGTGGTTCATGATCACGAGCGGGAAGGGGCCGTCGCCGACCGGGCGGACCAGATAGGCGAACATCGGTAAGGGCAGCGGCAGCGCCCAGATCTCCTCCTGGAGGCGGACTTCGTCCTCGGCGCGCGCCGGCGTGCCGAGAGTGGCAACGAGAAGCAGGGCGGTTGCGAGGGACCGGAGGATTGCAGTCAGCGGCGAGCGCATCGCGATCTCCTTCAAGCCGTGAACGTACGGGCCACCACGATCGGACCGAGTACAGTCAGCACAACGTTACCGACGGCGTAGGGTACGGCGACGCCGAGCACCGGCGTCTGGCTTCCGGCGACGTCGCAGGCGCCGGTGACGGCGGCATCGACCGTCATGGCGCCGGCCAGAGCACCGCAGGTCACGACCGGATTCATGCGCAGCACGTAGTATGCGAACAGCGTTCCCACCGTCATCGGGATCAGCGTGACGACGATACCCATGCCGACCAGCAGGAGACCGTGCGCCTGGATCGCCGACCAGGCGGCAAGGCCGTTGCCGAGCCCGATCGCCGCGATGAAGCCGCCAAGCCCGAGATCGCTCAGCGTCTGCTGCGCCGCCGGCGGCAGCGCGCCCATGGTCGGCTTGCGCGACCGCAACCAGCCGCAGACGATGCCCGCGATCAGCGCACCGCCTCCGCCGCCAAGCGCCCGCGCGACGGCGCCGACCTTGAAGTTTGCAAGGCCGGCAAGGAGACCGACGGCAATGCCGCCGGCAAGGAAGGCGATGTCGGTTCGATCGCCTGCATGCAGGGCGTGTCCGACCTGCGCCGTCGCCCGCGCGATATTGCTGGTACTGCCGACCAGCGTCATGACGTCGCCGATATAGACACGCGTGTCGGGGCCAAGTGGCACTTCGCGGCCCATGCGGGTGAGGGCACGGAGAAAGACGCCGCGCGCATTGTCGCCGACGATTTCGGCGACCTCCCTGATCGAGCGGCCGTGCAGCCTGCGGTTCTCGACGAGGACCTCGATCACGTTGCCGGGCAGGTTGCGCAGCAGCTCGTCGGCATCGATTTCTGTTCCGATGACCGGCTTTGCCGTAACAAGGCCGGCGGTTGGGCCGGTCAGGACGATGTCGTCGCCCGGCTCGAGCATGGTGTCCCGATGCGGCGCGATGTCGGCACCGCGGCGGACGATCCGCTCTACGACGGTCCGGTGGCCGATCTCCGCTTCGATCGCCTCGATCCTGCGGCCCGCCGCGGTCGAAACGCGATAGGCGCGGGCCTGGAATTTGCGATAGGACAAGTTCTCGGTCTTCGGCGGCGCGCCGCCGGCGAGCTGGACCTCAAGCTTCGCTGCCTCCATCTTCAGATCGACCTGCATCAGCCGTGGTGCGACGAACGGAACGAACAACAGTGTGAGGATGTAGCCGAGCACATAAGTCACGGCATAGCCGGCTGCGATGTTGGCTTCCTGCTGCTCCAGTGCAGCCTTCGGCAGGCCGAGCTGCGCCAGCGCGCCCGACGCGGTGCCGATCACGGACGACTGTGTCAGCGCGCCGGCGGTGAGGCCTGCGGCGGTCCCCGGATCGAGTTTGAACGAAGAGGCGAAGAAGAGCACAAGGGCGAGCCCGGTGCCTCCGATCACCAGCGCCAGGACAACCTGCGCCAGGGTCCGGAAGCGCAAGGAGGCGAAGAATTCCGGCCCGGACCGGTAGCCGATGGTGAAGACGAAGAGGCTGAACAGGATCGTCCTGAGTATCGGCGGGAAGGTGAAGTTGCCGAGTTGCCCGATCAGCACGGCGACGATCAGGATGCAGGTGGTGGTGCCGATCGAAATCCCGTGAATTCGCATGCGGCCGAGAATGGTGCCGATCGCAATCGCCAGCAGCAGGAAGATCTCCGGTGCGATGGTGATGATCCACCTGACGGTGTCCATGGGCGCATTTCCCCCGGCGCATTGCGGCGGATTTGATCTGCATGGACCGGGGATTGCTTGATCCAGATCAACCCTCGCTGGCGACCGGAAGTCGCCTATGAGCGGATGCTGCATCTGCGACAATCGACGCGCTGGACATGAGCTCTCTGGATATCGCCGCCGGTTCGTCCGTGCATCGTGACCAAACGGTCGAAGTGGTGCTCTTGCTTGCCTTCGCAGGAGGCTATCTCGATGCCTACACCTGGATGATTCACGGCGTGATGGCCAATGCCCAGACGGCGAACCTGGTCCTGCTCTGGGTTCACGGCATTGTGGGCGAGTGGGAAGAGGCGCTGCATTTCCTCGCGCCGATCCTCGCCTTTGCCGTGGGCATCGTCATCGCGGCATGGTTACGCCGCGTCACCGGCGAACGTACCCCCGCGATCAGCACGCTGATCGAGATCGTGCTTCTGGTCGCGATCGGCATTCTGCATAACCGCCTGCCGGACCTCGCGGGCACGCTGGGCATCTCGCTCGTCGCCGCGATGCAGCCTGCGGTCTTCACCAAGGTCGAGGGAGTGGCCTGCAGCACGGTGATGATTACCGGGAATATGCGTCAGGCGATCGAAGCGCTTTTCGCCGCGACGTTCGGAGGCCCCCAGCTCGGAACGCTTCGCCGCTCCGGCATACTCACGGCACTGTGCATTGCGTTCGGTCTCGGAGTGGCCGTGGGCGCCTTCGCCACCAAGAACATTCCCGATCTCGCGCTCGGCATTCCCGTGATCGCGCTGTTGATCGTGTTGCTGCGTTGCGAGGCTCCGCGCCAGGAGGAGCCGCGATGAGTGCACCCTCCGAGCCCGGCTGGACGCGGTTCTTTCCGCCGGCCGGCTGGCTCGCCGCCTATCGCCGCGAGTGGCTACCGTCCGACGCGATCGCCGGGATTACGCTCGCCGCTTACGCCATTCCGGTCTCGCTCGCCTATGCGGCGCTGGCAGGCCTGCCGCCGCAGGTCGGTGCATACGGCTACATGCTCGGCGGCATCGGCTATGCCTTGCTTGGGTCGTCGCGGCAGCTCGCAATCGGCCCGACCTCGGCGATCTCCTTGATGATCGCTGCCACCGTCGGCGCGCTTGCCGGCGGGGATACGGTGCGCTATGCGCAGATCGCAAGCCTTGCGGCCTTTGCCGTGGCGGTGCTGTGTTTCATCGCCTGGCTGTTCAGGCTCAGCGTGCTCGTTCGCCTCGTCAGCGACAGCATATTGGTCGGCTTCAAGGCCGGTGCCGGGCTCACCATCATCATGAGCCAGTTGCCGAGCCTCTTGGGCGTCGCCGGCGGCGGCCACAATTTCTTCGACCGCGCCATTAAGCTCGCTGGGCAGCTCGGGCATATCGACCCGCTTGTGCTGACGATCGGCGCGGTCGCGCTGCTGCTGCTCCTGCTCGGCGAGCGGCTTCTGCCGGGAAAGCCGGTCGGCATCACCATCGTGGCGCTGGCGATCCTGGTTGCAACGCTGCTTGGTCTTCCGGCCCTCGGTGTGCCCATTACCGGCAAGATACCGGAAGGGTTACCGGCGCTGGCGCTGCCGACATTCGGTCTCTTGGAGTTCGATGATCTCTTTCCGCTCGCCGCCGGATGCGTGCTGCTGGCCTATATCGAAGGTGTTTCGGCGGCGCGGAGCTTTGCCGCCAAGCATGGCTATCCGCTCGACGTGCGACAGGAGTTTCTCGGGCTGGGGGCCGCGAACCTCGCCGCCGCCTTCGGCCACGGCTATCCTGTCGCCGGCGGCCTGTCGCAATCGGCCGTCAATGACAGCGCGGGCGCGCGCACGCCGCTGGCTCTGGTGATCTGCTCGGTGACGCTCGGGCTCTGCCTTCTGTTCTTCACGGGGCTATTGACCAACCTTCCCAAGGCGGTGCTCGCGGCCATCGTCTTCGCCGCCGTCTACAGGCTGGTGGACATCCGCGCGCTGCTGCGGATGTGGCAGGTCAGCCGGCTCGACTTCTGCGCCGCGGCGATTGCCTTGGTGTCCGTGTTGCTGCTCGGCATCCTCCAGGGCGTCCTGCTGGCGTCGATCGCGTCGATCTTCCTGCTCCTGGCCCGCGCCTCGCAGCCGAACGTTGCGTTTCTCGGCCGGCTGCCCGGCAGCGGCCGCTACTCTGACAGCGCAAGGCACGAGGGCGTTGAGCCACTCGTGGGCGTCATCGCGTTCCGGCCAGAAGCCTCGCTGCTCTACATCAATGCCGAGCCGATCCTGGAGACAGTCCTGATTGCGCTCCGGAGGTCGCCGGGCATCCGGCTGGTGGCCTGCGACCTTTCGGCATCGCCGTATATCGATCTGGCCGGTGCGCGCATGCTGCACGACCTCTACGATGAGCTCGCCTCCCGCCACGTCACCTTCTGCATCGTCGGCGCGCATGCGCAGTTGCGCGACCTGTTGCGCGCCGAAGGGCTGGCAGAGAAGACCGACAGCGGCCAGTGGTTGCGATCGCTCGACAGCGTTCTCGGCGACGATCGAGTCAACATCGCGCAAGGAGGAGCCTGAGAGGGCAGGTTGCGACGGGAACGCTATCGCCGCGGCCGACGGTGCCATCCGAATGTGCGCAACCATTGACCTGGATCAACGCGCCCCCGACGTCGAACGCAGCATCTTTGCAAGGGATCGGGCAATGTCCAAGGATGCGTTCGCGATGATCCTTGCTCAACAATTTGCCGCTATAACCAGAAGGAAAGGAACGTCATGAGAAAACTTGCCACCGGTGCCGTCCTGGTCGCCTCGCTCGCGGCATTCGCCGGTCTTGCCACGCCATCGCGTGCCGACACCGGCCAGGTTGCCGTCGTCTTTACCAAGGGCGGCTTCGTCGTCGGCGTCGGTGGCGGCGAGGGCGTCCTGCTGTACAGGGGCAAGAAATATCCCTTCACGGTCTCCGGTATGAGCGTCGGCTTCACGATTGGCGCCTCGACCACCAAGTATGTCGGCCGCGCCCTCAACCTGAGGGGACCGCAATCGATTGAGGGTTCCTACGCGGTCGGCGGGGCAGGCGGCGCCGTCGCGGCGGGCGCAGGCGCTGTTCAGTTGCAGAACGGCAATGGCGTGATCTTGCAGCTCAGCGGTCCAAAGGTCGGCGCGGAAGTCTCGGCCGCAGTCGGCGGCGTCACAATCCGCTTGAAATAAGCGCGCTGCAAATCGGGCCGCGTCACCGCGGCCCGGTCGCTCCTCAGTACCGCTCGGCGACGAAGTTCATTCCGTTCAGGCTGGCCTGGTCGTTGTAGCGCCCCTTGTCGGAGCGCTTCGGCAGCTTGATCTTGTCTTTCTTGACGCGCTTGTAGGGGATCTCCCCCAGGATATGCGCGATGCAGTTCAGCCGCGCCCGGCGCTTGTCGTCGGAGCGGACGATGTACCATGGCGCCTCTTTCGTACTCGTCTCCTTCAGCATCAGATCGCGCGCCCGCGAATAGTCGTACCAGCGCCGGTAGGACTCCAGATCCATCGGGCTCAGTTTCCATTGCCGCACGGGATCGTCGATGCGGGCGTTGAAGCGGCGCTCCTGCTCGTCCATCCCGACCTCGAGCCAGATCTTGATCAGGATGATGCCGCCATCGATGGCGTATTGTTCCATCTGGGGGCACAGGTTCAGAAACCGCTCGTGCTCGGCGGGTGTGCAGAAGCCCATCACATATTCGACGCCGGCGCGGTTGTACCAGCTGCGGTCGAAGATCACGATCTCACCGCCTGCTGGAAATTGTTCCATGTAACGCTGGAAGAAGAGCTGGCTCTTTTCGCGGTCCGACGGCGCGGGCAGGGCGACCACGCGAAAGACGCGCGGGCTGACCTTTTCGGTGATCGCCTTGATCGTTCCGCCCTTGCCGGCCGCGTCCCGGCCCTCGAACAGGACGATGACCCGGAGCTTGTTTTCCCGCACATAGTCCTGAAGGTGGCACAATTCGACCTGAAGCTTCTCCAGCTCCTTCTCGTAGTCCTTGCGCTTCATCCGATCATTGGGCGCGTCCTTGGCCATGTCGATCCTCTCGCTGCATCAACCGGTCTTGCGGCGCTCAATCATCGCCCCAGGAAATGGTCACGCCGACATCGCCGGGCACGCCGCCCGGAAAATCGATGATCTGATAGGCGATGCGATAGCCGCGCGGTTTCAGATAGTCTGTCCAGAGCTGGAAGATCTCCTTGGGGATCCCGGTCAGCGTGTTCTCCCAGCCCTTTTCCTGCTGGTTGATGGCGCGCCCCCTGTCGGTGCACAGCGTGTTGGGGAAGCGATAGACCTGGACCTGGGTCAGGCCGTTGCGCACCGCGCGCTGGATGATGGTCGAGGCGAGCTGGATCTTCTCCTCCTCGCTCTTGCCGGACGGCTTGCTCAGCCGTTCGATCAGGGCGTGTTTCTCGGCTTCGGCGGCGGCTGCGAGACGGGCATATTCCTCGGCCCTCTCGGCCTCCTTGAGAGCAGCCTCTTTGCGGATATTGGCGGCATTGGGAATGAGATCATCAAGGCCGGGCATGACTGCGGCTCCTGCATGGTTGTGCAATCGGCGTTCGTGGAAGGCTAGGTCGGGCAGGGGGCATTCCCTTGATTCAAATCAAGCAAACCCGGGGCTCTGTTGCCCACAATGCCGCACGAGCCTCCATGGGCCAAATTCCTGAGTTGGGAGAGTTCGTTGAACGATCAGCTTCATCCGATGGCGCCGCATCATCTCCCCTTCTACCTCGCGCCGGGAAGTGGGACCGACACGCTGATGGTGGTGATGGGAGTGTTCCTGATCGGCACCGTGCTCTGGGTCGGCACGCTCTATTGGAAGCTGCACAGCCTTCCGGAACGGATGGCGCACAAGTCGCAAAAGCTGCAATTCGAGTTCGTCGCGGTCCTCGGCCTGATCTCGCTCTTCACGCACATGCACATCTTCTGGGTCGCGGGCCTGCTGCTCGCGCTCATCGACATCCCCGATTTCGGCACGCCGCTGCGCAGCATCGCCGATTCCGTCGAGAAGATCGCCGACGCAACGCCCGGAGAGGAGGGAGAGGTGCCGCCGGCAAGCCCACCCCCCGCGGACAAGCCGGGGACCGTGAGGGAGAAGGAGCACAGCCATGCTTGAGCTCATGATCTGCTCCCTCGTGACGATTGTGCCGGACTACCTCTATCGCCGTTACGTCCAGGGCAAGCGGCTTGGCAAGGAGATCACCTTCTTCTCGGTCTGGTACGAGCTGCGCTGGGGCATCACCGGCTGCCTGATGCTGACGGTGTCGCTGATCACCATGATCTTCTACTTCCATCCGTCGACGTCGTCGGCAACGCTGTACTACCGCACGGTGCCAATCCTGCCCGAGGGGTCCGGCCGTGTGGCCGAAGTCAAAATCGGCATCAGCGCGCCGGTGAAGAAAGGCGACGTGCTGTTTACGCTGGACAACTCGAAGCAGCAGGCCGCGCTTGAAACCGCGAAGCGGAAGGTTTCCGAGGTCGACGCGGCCATGCAGACCGCACAGGCCGATGTGGTCAAGGCCGAGGCGCAGATCGGGGAGGCGAAGGCCAATTATCAGCAGGCCAAGGACGAACTCGACGTCAAGAAGGAGCTCCAGCGCCGCAACCCTGGCATCGTTCCGCAGCGAGACATCGAAAAGCTTCAGGTGCTGGTCGATCAGCGCCAGGCCGGCATTGATGGCGCAAATGCTGCCAAACAGGCCGCGAGCCTGCAGGTATCGACGCTGTTGCCGGCCCAAAAGGCCAGCGCCGAAGCGGCGCTCGACCAGGCTCAGGTCGATCTCGACAAGACCATCGTCCGCGCCGGCGTCGACGGGCGGGTCGAGCAGTTCCTGGTGCGCCCCGGCGACGTCGTCAACCAGCTGATGCGCCCCGCAGGCGTTCTCATTCCGGAAGGCGCGGGCCGCAAGGTGCTTCAGGCGGGCTTTGGCCAGATCGAGGCGCAGGTGATGCAGACGGGCATGGTCGCCGAGGCGACCTGCATCTCAAAACCCTGGGTCATCATCCCGATGGTGATCACGACAGTGCAGGACTACATCGCCGCCGGACAGTTCCGCACCGGCGAGCAGCTGCTCGAGGCGCAGAACGCCGTTCGCCCCGGCACCATCCTGGTGTTCCTGGAGCCGCTCTACCAGGGCGGCCTCGACGGCGTGACGCCCGGCAGCAGCTGCATCGTCAATGCCTACACCAGCAATCACGAAGAGATCTCGGCCAAGGACACCCCGACCAGCCGGAAGATTGCGCTGCACGTCGTCGACGGCGTCGGCCTCGTGCATGCGCTCCTGCTGCGCATCCAGGCGCTGTTGCTGCCGATCCAGACGCTGGTGCTGAGCGGCCATTGAGTACGCGCGAGGGAAGGGATCAGAGATGGATTTACGGAAGGTAATCGCGCTGAGCGCACTGCTGCTTGCATCGCCGGCTGTCACGGCCAGTCGCGCCGATGCGCTCGATCTCAACGGCGCCTGGGCGAGCGATGCCGACAATTGTGCAAAGGTGTTCGTACGCCAGGGTGTGCAGCTCGGCTTCGCGGACATGTCGGATGTCTATGGCGGCGGCTTCATCATCGATGGCGACCAGATCATCGGCAAGTTCGCACGCTGCCGGATCAAGGCGAGGAAGGATGCCGGCCCGAACGTCAATCTGATCGCCGCCTGCGCGACCGACATCATGCTCTCCAGCGTTCAGTTCAGCCTGAAGGAGCTGGATGCCAATAGTCTCGTCCGCCTGTTCCCGGGCATGGAGGACATGGAAATCCGCTATCACCGCTGTCCGGCGACATAGCGACGGGCCGCGGGTTGTCGGCACTCGGCAATTCCCGCTAGAATTTGCCCCGAGCGGCCATTGGAAGCCGCCGAGGAGGAGCATGAGCGGGCCCATGACCATTGCGTCGGTCAGGCCGTGGCCGGTCGCGGCCGCGCTGCTGTGCCTCGGCCTGTGGCTCTCTGCGTGTATGCTGTCCGGGCGCGCGCGCGCCGCCGAGCCGGGCGCCGCCACGCGCAGCGAGCCCAAGCGCGTGCTGGTGCTGCATTCCTTCGGCCGCGAGTTTCGGCCCTGGAGCGAATTTGCGCGCAGCATCAAGGCCGAGCTCGAGCGGCGATCGCCTTGGCCGCTCGATATACAGGAGCACACGCTGCTGACCGCGCGCTTCAACAATCCGGGTCCGGAAGCGCCTTTCGTCGAGTATCTTGGCTCGCTGTACCAGGGCGCGCTGCCCGACATCGTGCTGAGCATCGGCGCACCCGCGGCGCGGTTCGTGCAGAGATATCGGGGAAAGCTGTTTCCCGGTACGCCGATGGTGCTGACCGTGGTCGAGCAGCGGCTGGTGAACCGCGCCGATCTCACTGATAACGACGTCGTCGTGGCGGTCCGCAACGATTTCTTGGCCGCGTTCGACAACATTCTCCAGCTTCTGCCGGACACCAGGACGGTCGCCATCGTGGTCGGCGCCTCGCCGCTCGAGAAGTTCTGGAGCGACGAGGTGAAGCGGGAGCTGAGGCCGCTGGAGGGCCGGCTCGACCTCGTCTGGTTTTCGGACCTGTCGTTCGACGAGATCCTGAAGCGCGCATCGGATCTTCCGCCGCACACGGTGCTGTTCTGGGGTTTGATGTCGGTCGATGCCGCGGGCATCGTCCACGAGGGCGATATCGCCTTGCGCAGACTGCATGCGGTCGCGAATGCGCCGATCTTTTCCTATCAGGAGCCCTTCTTCGGCGGCAGTACCGTCGGCGGTCCGATGCATTCGGTCGCCGAAACCAGTTCGAAGACCGTCGATGCCGCCATCCGCATCCTCGGCGGCGAGAAGCCGTCCAACATGAAATTCGAGCCGATCGGATTCGGGTCCCCGAAGTATGATTGGCGGGAACTCCGGCGTTGGGGCATCAGTGAAAGCAATTTGCCACCGGGCAGTGAGATCCTGTTTCGTGAGCCGCCCATCTGGGAAAGCTATCGCTGGCAGATGCTGCTGATCATGGCCGTCATCCTCGTGCAGGCCGGCCTCATCAGCGGACTGCTGCACGAGCGCCACGGCCGTCAGGTGGCGGAAGTCGAATCGCGCCAGCGCCTCGCCGAGCTCGCCCACGTCAACCGCTATTCGGCCGTCGGCGAGTTGACGACATCGATCGCGCATGAACTGAACCAGCCGCTCGGCTCGATCCTCACCAATACGGAGACGGCGGAGCTCATGCTGAAAGCCGCCTCGCCGGATCTCGACGAGATCCGGCATATCCTCGCCGATATCAGGCGCGACGATCAGCGGGCGAGTGAGGTGATCCGGCGGCTGCGCAGCGTCTTGAAGAAGACGCCGTTCGAGGCCAGGGACATCGAGCTCAACGACACGGTGGGTGAGGCGATCGGCCTGGTCCGGGCGGTTGCTGACGGGCGCCGCGTCGCGCTGACATACACGCCGGCGATTGCCGAGCTGCATGTCAAAGGCGATCCGGTCCAGCTCCAGCAGATCGTCCTCAATCTGATCATCAATGCGATGGACGCGATCTCCGATGCGGAGATGGTGAAGCGTGAGGTCGCCGTGTCGACGCGGCTGTCCGGCCGCCAGGCGCAGATCAGGATTGCGGACACCGGCCCCGGCATCGCGGCCGGGGATCTCGCGAAGGTGTTCGATCCCTTCTTCACCACCAAGCCACAAGGCATGGGCATGGGGCTCGCGATAGCCAAGACCATCGTCGAGGCTCATCACGGCACCATCGCCGCTGCGAACCAGCCGGCGGGCGGCGCCCTGTTCACGATCAAGCTCCCGATCCTCCGCTGACGGCAGGTATCTTGATCTTGATCAAACCCCTCGGTCCGGCGAGGCCGTTTCCTTTCGCGGTTGCGTGATAACCGCGAGTGGCAGCGAGCACAGTCGGGAGCAGTAGGCGGTCATGAGACGCCGTGAGTTCATTTCCCTGGTCGGCGCCGCGGCCGCGTTCACCCCGGCGCACAGATGCGCGTCGATGCCTTTCAGCAAGCCGAGTTGATCGAATGACGCCTCGCTCTCGCGTTGCAACAGAGCGAGCGCGCCCCGTTCGTTGATCTTGATCAACGAACGTCCGTGCTCCGGCCCGATCTTCCCGCAAGGAAAGTCCAAGGGAGGGTGTGATGTTTCGCTGCGGCAAGACCCTGATGGCGCTTGCGCTGGTGGTGGCGGTCCCGGTCGCCGCAACGGCGCAGACCACCGACAAGCCGGCGGCCCCGAGCACGCAGGCGCAGCCGGCAAGCCCGCCGGCGCCGGCTGCCGAGCTTCTGAAGCCCGAGCAACTCGAGGCGTTGGTCGCGCCGATCGCACTTTATCCCGACGAGCTCCTTGCCAACGTGCTGGCCGCTTCGACCTATCCGCTCGAGGTGGTGCAGGCCGACCGCTGGCTGAAGGAGCGCAAGAATCTGAAGGGCGATGCGCTCAAGGTCGAGGTCGAGAAGCAGGCCTGGGACGACAGCGTCAAGGCGCTCGCCAGCACGGCCGACGTCCTGGCGATGATGAGCGACAAGCTCGAATGGACCAAGAATTTGGGCGACGCCTTTCTCGCGCAACAGCCGGACGTGATGGATGCGATCCAGCGCCTGCGCAACAAGGCCTATGACAACAAGAAGCTGGTGACGACCAAGCAGCAGAAGGTCAGCATTCAGACGCAGGACAACAAGCAGGTCGTGGTCATCCAGCAGGCCGATCCCGGGACGCTGTACGTTCCATATTACGATCCGGCCACGGTTTATGGCACCTGGCCCTATGCGGACTATCCGCCGTATTACGTCGGCTATCCCTCCTATATCGGAGCGGGCGTAGTTGCAGCCGGCCTCGCCTTCGGCACCGCCTGGGCGATCGGCCGCTGGGGCAATTACTGGGGCGGCGGCTGCAATTGGGGCAACCGCAACGTCTACGTCAATCACCGGACCACCAACATTGGAAACGGCTGGCAGCACAATCCGGCGCATCGCCAGGGCGTGCGCTACAACAACGTCAATGTTCAGCAGCGCTTCGGCAACAACAACATCAAGGCCGGCGCCGCCGACCGGATGGAGTTTCGCGGCCGCGACGGCCAGCAGGTGCTGCGTCCGAACCAGGGCGCCGGAGATCGGGCCGGTGATCGCGCGGGCGACCGGGCGGGAGATCGTGCGGGAGCCGGTGATCGCGCAGGCTCGCGGGATCGGCCTGGCGGCGGCGACAGAGCCAATGCCGGCAATCGCGCCAAGGGTGCCGGCAATCGCGCCAAGGGTGCCGGCAATCGCGCCAAGGGCGGCGGCGATCGTGCAGCCAACCGCGCGGGCGGCGGCGCGGGCAACCGTGGCGGCAATCGCGGCGGAGCCATGAACGTTTCATCCGGCCGTGCGGCGGCCGCGGCATCGGCGCGCGGCCGCGCAAGTATGGCAAGCATGCCGCGTGGTGGCGGCGGTCCGAGCTTTGCCGGACGCGGCGGCGGTGGCGGCATGGCCATGCGCGGTGGTGGCGGAGGCGGGGGAGGCGGTTTCCGCGGCGGCGGTGGTGGTGGACGGCGCTCCGACATCGCGCTGAAGCACGACGTCGTGTTGCTCGGCCATCTCACCAACGGGCTCGGCTATTACCGCTTCTCTTACATCGGCGGCCGCAAGGCCTATGTCGGCGTCATCGCGCAGGAGGTCGAGCGCGTCATGCCGGAGGCGGTGACCCGCGGCAGCGATGGTTACTTGCGGGTCTCCTACGAGAAGCTCGGACTGAAATTCCGCACCTACCGCGATTGGCTCGCCGGCGGCGCGAAGATCCCAGCGGAGGTGTCGCCATGATCGGTCTGAAGTCGCTTCGATGTTTGGCCTTGGTCAGTCTCGTGGCGCTGGCGTTGCCTGGTTCGGCCTCGCAGGCGCAGGAGTCCTACAAGACACCGGAGGACGCAGCTACTGCGCTCGCCGCCGCGGTCAAGAGCGGCCCGAGCGATATCCTGAAAGTGCTCGGCAGGGCCGCCGAGGACATCGTGTCCTCCGGCGATGAGGTCGCCGATGCCGACATCCGCCAGCGTTTCCTCTCGATGTACGATGCGAAGCATTCGATCAAGGCGGAGGGCAACAAGACCGCGACGCTGATGCTGGGGCCGGACGACTTCCCGTTCCCGATTCCGCTGATCAATACCAAGAGCGGCTGGGCGTTCGATACGGACGAGGGACGAAAGGAGGTGCTGTATCGCCGCATCGGCCGCAACGAGCTCGACGCGATCCAGACCGCGCTCGCCTATGTCGATGCGCAGAACGAATATGCCGAGAAGGATCGCGGCGAAGGCGTAGGCGTCTACGCACAGCGCATCGTCTCTTCGCCCGGCAAGAAGGATGGCCTGTTCTGGCGCGACGACAACGATCCGAGCCCGCTTGGTGCGCTGGCAGCCGAAGCCTCGAAGGAGGGCTATAGGCCCGGTGACGGGGAACCGGCGCCATATCATGGATACTACTTCCGTATCCTGAAAGGGCAGGGCCCCGATGCACCCGGCGGCGCGCTCAACTATGTCGTCAAGGGCAAAATGATCGGCGGCTATGGATTGATTGCGTGGCCTGCGGAATACGGCAACTCCGGCGTCATGACCTTCCTGGTCAATCATGCCGGCACCGTCTACCAGAAGGATCTGGGCAAGCGGACCGAATTCATTGCACAGCGTACGGCGCTGTTCGATCCGGATCAGACCTGGAAGAAAGTCGATGCCGCAAAACCCTGAAGGGCGAGCTGCGTTGCGCCTGCGCGCAGGCCGCCTGATCGCGATTGTGCTCCTGGGACTGGCGCTCGCCGCGCCGGTTACGCTTTCCTTCGCGCAGGCCGCCGGCCATGTCCGCGTCAAGATCGTCAAGGCCGGCCTCCTGGTTGGCGGCGGCGCCGGCAGCGGCGTTTTGACCTACCGCGGCAAGACCTATCCGTTCAAGATCTCCGGCATGAGCTTCGGCATCACGCTGGGAGCCACGGTCGGCCGGCTCGACGGCTGGGCATCGGGCATTCGCGAGGTCAGTGATTTCGCCGGCACCTACAGCTCCGTCGGCGGCGGCTTCGCCCTGGTCGGTGGCGTCAACGGCGTCCACCTGCGCAACGAGAAGGGCGTGACGATCGTGCTGCAAGGCCCGAAGGCGGGCCTGGAGCTTGCGGCCAATATCAGCCACATCGCGATCTCGCTGAGGTGATCTTGCAAGAGGTCCGAGAGCCTGCCGCCACTGGCGCTACGGATAATCCGGGCGCCGGCAGCCCGCACTGTACGGTTCGACCGCCCGCGATCGGCACACCTCGCGCAGCGCTTTGCTCAAAATGAAACTTCGTCCTCCGCTGGACCAGTCAGGATCAGCATCACGCGTTCGGCTTGTTCCCTCGTGAGCCTGGCTGCGTAGTCTGTCCCAATCAGTGCTGGACCCTTGCGTTCTCGGTCGTAGACCATCCAACCGATGCCTCCCATCCGAATGACAAATCTGCTCTGCAAGGATGCTCTGTCACTCAAGGGGGCCCCCTGATTGCTTGCCGCGAGGTGCGACGATAGGCTCACCAATCTCTCAACTTGCATGCGCCTATCTGAATCGCTGGGCGGTCGGTGAAAACGCGGGTCCTGAGAAAAAAGGGCCGCCTTGCGGCGGCACTCAAGAGTCTGTTGACGCCGATCAAAAAACTTAGGTTCGAAAATCCAGCCCCGGGATGAAAACAACTAAGGGATAGAAACCATCTGCCCGGTGCAGCAATGTAAGCAGGGCAATGTTGCAGGAATATTTCGAGGAATCGAATCCTCGCCAGGGATTCTGGACTGATTGGCTTGCTTTGATGGGGCGTCGAAATGAAAAAGACCGCCAACTAAGGCGCCGGCAAGCTCCCCGCCCGGTCTGGTGGTCTAGGCCGTCGAATGGACGGGGAGCTCTTGCGCCGGTCCCCCGTCGCATGACCACGCTAAGAAGATCACATGACAATCATGTGAAAAAATCCGCGCCTGCTTGGTGGATGTTCAACTTATCCAAAGGGATGTGGAGTTCTGCGGCGCGCTCCTCGCGTTGGTTCTTGCTGACTGACGGGCCGAAGCGCGCGCCTACCTGCGTAAATCCGGGACCGCGGCGGCGGATACATCTGCCTCCTCAGCTCTCCATGTAGTCAGGTCGCCCGGGAGCGCGACCGGATCGCTGTCGACTTGCTTGTTTCGACTAAGCCCAAGGCCGATGAGCCCGGCAATCACCAACCCGCTGCCAACAATCATCAACCAGTGCGGCAATTCCAAAGCGAGCATTGCAGTCTCCCACTGAAAGGAGCGACTTGCGCAAACTTGCCCCAAGCTCGAAACGAATTACCTTTAACGACGTGAATTATCGTTCTTTGAGCAGCCGCGGGCAATACCCCCGAAGGGAGGTAACCTTGTAACCAAATCGGTGACGGCGATTGGTGGCCAGAGCCTAGAAACGCCTTGCCGAGCCTGTTTGGCACCAGAGCGATGGCAGTGCTTCGACCCATTGAGGAGTCGGGAACAACCAGCAATTTTGCGTGTTGCTGGCTTGCTCCGGTCACCGGGCCCGTTGTGCGGGTCTGGAGCTGGTACCCTAAGGCCCCAGCCGCCGCCAACCGCTGGGGCCACTTTCTTTCGCCAATGCAGAGAGGCCGCCCGGAGTCACGGAAAGCTACCGAGACTGGCCGAGGCCGCCGTAACAAATGCGAATCCGATCGGGAAAATAGGCAAATCCCGGATTTCTGGTGTGTACAAAAGTGCACATACCGAAGTCCTCGGCGGCTCTAACCTCGATGCGCTTGGCGCATTCCGCCAAGCAACCTCCAACGGCCCCGGCATTTAGGGTTGTGCCGGGGCCGTTTCGATGTCGTCAGCGATCAACCGGACATAGGTCCCGCTCTCGTGCAACATCAGCCAGCCGCGTTCGACCGCATGCTTTATGCCGGCGCCGAACTCCTCGCCGCTGCCTTTGAGCTTGTAGAGGAAGGGCGCGTTGATCTTTTCGATGTGAATCCGGCCGTCCTGAACAGGCTCGATGCTCTTTGCGAGTTCGATGAGCTTGCGCGCCGCTGCTTCAGGGTTGGCGAAAGGACGTTCAATGGTCAGTTTCATCGCAGGAATCAAAATCTGTAGCCCATGCTTGATGACGCAGCTCGCCTGGGCATGTCATGCCAATTGGGTACGATGTTCACAGATCCTGCAGCCCCGCACTCTGAACAGACCAGGCACCAACCGACACGCGACCACGGCTGATCCTGCGGAAACCGGTCCAGTCTAAAATCTACCGCGTGCTTGCAGCGGCCGTTCAGGCACTGGATGTTGCAGGTCACATGTCCGCTCGCGACCCACCCGGCGGGACTGCCTGGCGGGAAGTGTCCCGCCCATTTCGTGTATCTACGACGAGAGCGCATGGCGCCATCAAAGCGGCGACGTAAGCAGCTCGCAAATTATCGATTCCTCGTAGGTCAGATCGGCGGCGAGCGACTACGGCTCGTGGGTGTGGATAACCACCCATCGATCTCGTGCGGTTCTACTCGCCAGGAGGGTGAGACGCCGTCGGCTGTCCGGGCTGTAACGCGGTAACGGCGCTTGCGCAGCTTGGCTGCCAAGTTTTTTGCGCCATCTTCGTCACGACACTCGATTAAAAAATTACCGTAAGAAACAACCCAATTCTTTCGCCGACGCTCCTGCTTGCGTCGCGTTGAATGCTCCATCTTAGGGACCTTGTGAGTCCCCAGTCCCGCTGAAGTATCGGCGAGTTATCGTTAACAAATCCTATTCGATCCTGGGCTCGTGCAGCTGAGCCTTTGCGTCGATCAGCAGCAATCCCGACGCAGCAAGTGCGAGCAGGGCGCGGCGTTCACGATCACCGCCAGGGCGAGCGCCGCGTAAGCAATCATCGCAATGCTAAAACAGATGCGTGCTGCGATCGAATACGATTGGAAATGTGGCTGATCGATCGTGCTACGCCTCGTCTCTCTCGCGGGAGCGCAGCCGGCATTTTCGTCGCCGATGGATGTCGTGGTGCATGCGGCGATGGAGCTAATGGAATTCCGTCTGCGTGGCGCAAATTATGACGGGAGTGTCGTACGCCACTGACGCGACACCGCTGCGTTTTACCGGAGTCACAAAATTTGAGGTAAAACCGCGAGAGTTTTAGGTGCCCTGCTACCAATAAGGCACAGCCGGCATGTTCTAGGCAGACAAAAGGAGGCTTATAAGGACAGAATGTCGCAGTAGGGGGTGAAGTGAGGCGAGCCATGGGGAGCATTGGTGCGCTCTTCTACTGGTTGATGGAGGCGGCCCTCTTCCTTGTGATTCTTCTTGTCGTGACGCTGGCTGCATAGGGGATGCTTTGGTTCTTCCGAGGCATGTATTGGGCATACACGAGCTCACGGCTGAAAAGCGGAAACCTGCGAGTCGATCTTGAGTCTATGAACGAGATTGAACGAGCTCTGGTGGGATGGTTCGAAGCCTCCGGCTATCAGGTCAAGCATGATGGCCACCAGTGGTTTGCCTGGGTCGACGACAAAGTGTTGCCGTTGACGGAGATTGCGGTTGCCATCTTTCAGGAGCAGACACCCTCCCATCGACCGGCTCGGCCCTGAGGATGTAAGCCAATCTAGCTCATCGCTGGAATCGCAACCGATAGCCCTGCTTGGGCGCGGCTCCCCAGGTCAATCGCTGCACCGCTGAGTGCCAGCATATGAGCGAATGCAGGTCGAGTAATTTGATGGCCTGATCATCGCTGATCGGGGGGTGGGCAATTGGGAGAAGAATCGTCGAAGGAGAAGGCATCGTTACAGAAGAGATACCTCGTTCGGATGGGAGGTCTTGGCTGGATGGTCTATGACCGGGAACGTAGGGGCCCCGCGCTCATCGGCGATAACTTCGTAGCGAATCTGACGAAGGAACAAGCCGAACGGGTGCATCGAATTTTGACCGGTTCGACGAACGATGAGTCTTAGCTCGTCGCCAGTTGGTGCATTCCTGTTGCGGTTGCAGAGGCCAGTTTGACGGTCATACTTGAACGAGCCTCGATCGGTACCACCGAGGCGCCGCGCTGTTTCCGGCTTTGCTATCTCGGATTACCCCCTCGACCGCCTCATTGAGTAATAGTCAGGTCCAGAAAATCTCATACAATTTCGCGGCTGCTCCACGGCAGCCGTTCCTCTGGTTGATCGCGGGCGCCAGCCGCTGCACTGGAAATCAGCCCCTTCAGAGCGGCGGCCTGCGATCCTGGTTTGAACTGAATCACCTCACTGCCATTGGGACGAGGCGCCATGAAGAACATGAGGCGCCTAGCCAAGAAGCTTCGTACCGCGTCCGCCAGATGCGCTGTGGTCCGCGATCTCGCGACGGACCCGACGAAGCGCCAATTGTTCGCGGAAATAAGCGAGAAACTGGACGCGCTAGCGAAGGAGGTCGAGGACGCTATCGCGGCAAAAAAAGCTTAGGCGGCGCTGAATAGGCACCTCCTGGGAATCGGGCGGGCCGCCTCTTCTCAACCGATATGCGCGGGAACACCTTGAAGCGCGAACACACTTCTATCGATCTCAAAGAGCTTTGATCTAGCTCAATTCGCTCAAGCGGGAAGAAGTAGCAATTCAACAAGGGTAGGGTCTTGTGCTCAAGGATGGCAGGAAAACCGATGTGCGAGAAAGAACAAACGGTCACGGTAACGGTAGCGTCCATCGCAGCATTGGCAATGAGCCAAATTGGCCTGCTTAAGTTGGTGGAAATCGGCCTTCTTTCAAAGGATGAAGCGGGAGTCGTTCTTCGGCAGTTGGCCGAACCGCACCTAGGTGGTGGACCGGCCAGTCAGGCGGCAGCGACGATCCTGATGCAGCTGGCTGAAAGTCTCGCTGGGTGAGTGGCGGCTCTTGACGACGTAGTCCACGCCGCAGTCTGACCCGCCGTATGGGGCGGCATCAGCACGGCATCGACGAACTCGCGCATGGCCGGCTCACAAGCACGGCGGGGTTTTTTCTATTCACAGCGGGTTCGGGCACTCTCAATAAGAACCACACGCGCGAGTTGATCGCGCCGCTGATCGCACGCTATCGGTCAGTCCGGTATTGTTCGGATTGATTTCATGCAGGCTGCCGATTTCAGCGCAACGCTGCAAAACTTGTTTGCGAAGGGCGTGCGCTACGGAACCGTGGTCGACCTCGGCTGCGCCGATGGGCACTTCGTGCTCAACCATCTGTCGTGCCTCGGCGGCGCGGTGCCGCTCAACATCGACGCCAATCGAATCTATGAGGACACGCTCAAGGCCATCAAGGAGGCGCTTGGCGGGCACTATCGCATCTGCGTCGTCACCGACCACGAAGGCGAGATCGAGATCACCGAGTCGGTGCATCCTTACTGGTCATCGCTGCGTCCTGCAGGCGACGTCTACTGGTCGCGGGTCAACGACCTGATCAAGAGCAAGGTCAAGGTGCCGGCGACGACGCTCGATGCACTGGTCAAGGAACTGTCGCTCAAGCCGCCGTTCCTGCTTAAACTCGACGTGCAGGGCGCGGAAAAGGCTGCGCTGAAGGGCGCGCGCTACGTGCTCGAAAATTGCAGCGTGGTCGTGTGCGAGGCCGACATTGACGACTTCCAGGACATCAACGCGATGCTGCTCGACGCGGTTTCTTTTCTCTACGACCTGACGACGCTGCAGCGCCTCCGCGACGGAACGCTCGGCTGGTTTTACCCGGTCTACGTCAGCGGCAAGCTCGCGCATCTGAAGCCGCAGGCGTTCTGGGATCCCGGCGACAACGCTGCGGTGATCGGCGTGCAGGAGACGCGCCGCAAGATGATCCTCGAGCAGAACAAGAAAATCCTCAACCGGCTGCGTTACGGGCAGACCAAGGTCGGTCGTAACGATCCCTGTCCCTGCGGTTCAGGGCAGAAATTCAAGCACTATTGCGGCAGCTACTGACCCGATTAATTTCGTTTGGTTTTTTGGTGAGCGCGCGGGGGGCTCGAACCCACGACCCCGTGATTAAACGAGGCCCGCCGGTTCACGCCGGCGGCCTCGCTACGTCCTAAGAGCGTCGACGGCGTGGGCGATGAGAATGCTCATGCTGAGTACGATCAGGCAAACAATTGCGGCTTGGAATAACATCGGAGTGGTTTCTGTGGTGGCCGAGGGTGAGCCGCTTATAAGCCGTCACATTTCGCCAGCATTTGGCCGTGCGGGCGGCGCCTTGGTGTTCATGTCGTTAAAAGTCCGCAAGGTTTAAAACGCCGGCCGGTCATTGCTGGCCTGATTCTTTCGGTTGAGCGCTCGCATCTACGCCTGCAAGACTATCGGTGGCGTCGGCTCCGCTTTCGGATCGGTACAGGTTTTTTTAGCCGCTTGGCGTTTGCCGCCACGCGCCGGCGGTATCGGCGAACGATCGCATCGCCGGAGGCCCCCGCCATGAGCCTGGCGGTAGCATCCAAGGCCGCATCTATTTTCTCACGGACCATCAATTCGGCTTCGCGCTGAGCACGTTTACCGCCGCGCATGAGCTTCATCGTGCGGAGACCAACCACCTGGTTTGCCTCGATCGCCAACATCATCAATGAATGGAACATCGCAGACGAGCGACGCATGACTCCACTCCACGCAAACTGCAGCTATTCGGCTTAGGGGCTTCGTTCCAAGATAGGAGACCGGGTCGTATTCCGGTAGCCCATGGCTGGGACAGTCAACCGATTCCAATTGAAATCCGGCCGGACATCCGCGCCGCGTCTGCCGCAGGCCTAAGCAGAAGGCCGCAGTGGGGCTCGCTGAGGCCCCGCGGGGGCCGGCGGGCCTTCTCCCCAGCCACGGCATCAAAATTCGGCAAATGCGCAAATCACGTTGGTGGTCATCGGGTTCCATTGTTTAAGCCTTGCCAAAGGGTTGCTTGATTTTCGCGTTTCGCGTAGCTTTCCTTACGGGAAGCTTACGGGTCGTTACCATTCTCAGTCGATCGTTGACGTGATCATTGCCTCAGAGTCGCGGAGGACACGTGGACCGAGCGCTAAGGGAATTCCGAAGACTAGAGCGCATTTGCCTTGAACATGCTGCGATAGCTTCCATGGAGCTTGAGCGCGTCGGCCTTTTGAAGGTCGCCGAAGATTGCCGTCGGGCGGCCGCGTCAATCGAGAATCTTCAGAAGGTCCGCCCAAAAGCCTGAGGGGCGGTTGCCCAGCCTTTGCGAACAGCCATCATCGTCGGCTCGCTGCCGCCCCGCAGTATCGCGCCGCACTCACGCCGCAGATGACGAGTTAAAGGCGGCCGCCTCGGTCTGGCGGGCTTTTCCTTTGAGTGCGGCCGGTCGACGGGCGGATCGAGGCGAGCTTTTAGTTCCGGGCCTCTCGGGCGTCGCCGCTAGAACTGGCCGCGCAAACCTGGCTGCCCACCGCTGTTCGAATTTCCTTTGAAGATCAAGAGGGACAGTACTCACGACCGGAACTCCGGCTTCGCAATCCTGCCCTGTGTTGGAGACCCCAACGCTTGCCACGTCTCAAAGGTCCCGATGCGCCCAATCAGGGATGCCAATCGATCAGGAGCGCGGGCTTCGGTCCCGCGTTCACCAAGCCCGCCGGTTCGCGCTGGCGGGCCTCCAACTGAGAGCGGCCCTGCCATGCTTCTTCTTTTGGGAACGGGACCCAGAAAAGGGGTTTCACCGCTGCCGAGCGTGTTCATGGCGCGCCCTACCTCGGTCGCCAATATTCTGTAATGCTCGGCCAGCTTGGCGAACAACTCGCGTTTAGGGGATTGGTCGCTGGGAAAAAGCGGCAACGGGCACTCGGGAGCCATCCATGCAAGACATGAAGGCTCGACTGGAAAAGCTCCAGACGGACGCGGCCGAATGTGCGCTAATCCGCGACAAGTTAGGACCTTCGCGATTCATATGTGTTCGCCGGAACCGAGGATGTTCGGAAAACTGGGCAATTCGGGAGGCTGAGACATTTCATCTCGAAGATATTGAAACTCGGCGGGCCGCTGTCCCAGCGCAGCGGCCCCTGCTTTGTGGGGCGGTGCTGGAACTGCCGGTTGATTACCAAGTTTTCCCGATGCCCTTCCCCAAGGGTAGCTGGCCTCAGCTCCCCCGTGGCCCCCGCCTGCAAGGAGCTGGGGCCTCTTTTATTCACCGAGATTCGCTTTGGCGTAGCGGTCCTACGGCCAAGCGGGTTCATTCGAGAACTTCATATTCGAACGCCACGCCCTCGGGGTCGTTCTCCTCGAACCATTTCTCTGCGGCATCCTGATTGGCGAATACCTTGATGTGGTCCTTATCGCCGACCCGCTTGGCGGGATTGACGTAGACAAAGACGGTCATTGATCCCTCTTCAGTTTGCGTCGGCCCCAATGCGGTTCTTTTTCTTTTCCTTTCGGATTGAATGCGGGTAAGTAGTGTCGGTTCAAGGCGCGCATAAAGCCAGTCCGTACGAACATCGTTGGATCGCCGCGCTCAACCACCAGAAGCAGGGCTTCCATTGCAGCCAGCCATTCCGGTGCGTTGTGCACCTTGGGCGGCAGCGCGGCGATATACTCGCCGGCATCCCGCAGCGCGACCAGCGTGCGGCCGTCGACCTTGATCGAAGCTTCGAAAGGCCGCCCCCAGCCCTTGGTCATCGCGTGTTTCGGCACCCCATCGAGAGAGCGGTCAGCTTGCCCCAGTTGAAATCCGGCCGGACCTCGGCGCCGCGCTTGCCGCAGGCCCCACAGACGAACCGCGGTTCGAGGTCGGACAGTCGCAAAGGCCAGCGATCGGCCGCTCAGCGTCACGCTATGGCCGCACCGGTAGTCCGCGCAATAGACCAGGACGCCGCGCACGCCCATGTCGCGCATTTGGCCGAAGGTGATCTTCACCGGGCGGTCACCGGGGACGGTGTTGCTTTGGCGGCGGACAGGTACCGCCATCAAAGCGGCGCGGACACGAACTCGCAAATTATCAATGGGTGGTAGGATGGAGCGAGCGCGAGACACCGCGCTTCGTGGGTGTGGAAACTGACCTCAGCTGAGGCCTGATACCTGGGCTTACCGTGTGGTCGTTTCTTCGAGCGGCTGAGCCGCGAGCTCCTCACGTGCACGACGAGCGCGGGCACTGTGTCCGTTCATCGCTTTCACCGCCTCGTTCTCGTCGGTACAAAAAGCAATGCATCGCCGATCGGCAAACACGAGCCACTGACGAGAGCCAACTTCCCTGATGACGTACTCGGTCATTGTCGAGTCTCCAGCAGCGAGTTGATCGCATTTTAGGCCAACAGCGTTGCTCATTCGTTAATCGGGCTCAGGTCCGACTGCCACCGCGGCCGAGCGCCAACAATGCGCCGCTGCGCTCAAGGCGTAAGGCTCGCCACCTCGGCAATCAAGGGCAGCCTGTTGCTTGCCAAACTCTACGGCGTCTTAATGCCGGAAGAGCATCGATGAAGCAGACGGCCCGCCGGTTCACGCTGGCGGGCCTTCTGCCGTCCAGCAGCCTCACTCACCCTTCGGTTGCGGCTCGCTCAAACATCAGGCGCTTGATTTAGATCAAGGATCCGGTGCGTCAGGCTGCCGTGATGGTCTTGCGCTCGGCGGGGCACCCCAAGAGGGAGGGGACGGCTCCGGCGCCCGCCAGCCCCATGCCGGAGCCGTTTCAGCTGAGCTGGTTACTTTTTGAGGCGCTTGCGCTCAGACGCCGCCTCGGTCTCGACGGCTCAATCAGTTTTTGATCTGCTGCTCTGTTGGTATCGGGAATCTCGCCCTCAGGTCGAGTAGTCAGGATGTGCTCCGCTTCTTCGGCTTGTTCCCTCGTAAGCCTGGCTGCGTAGTTTGTCCCAATCAGCGCTGGACCCTTGCGTTCTCGGTCGTAGACCATCCAACCGATGCCTCCCATCCGAATGAAGAATCTGCTTTGCGAAGATACTCTGTCGCTCGACATTGGCGCCCTCCCAGCGTTCGTGCAACGAGCCACGATTGGATTGCCACTTTTTCCCGAGCGCATTTGCCTATGTGAATCGCCGCTCGGGTGAAATACGGAGGGCTGCCGGTTCCGTGGCGACTCTGAGCTACTGCGCATCAGACGCTGCTCCTTTACGGAACAGTATCGCCAATGTGCTGAAGCGAACAGAAACGCTGTGAGGGTAGGGTAAGCTTGCAATCGCTTGGTCTTTGCCAATGGCCAAGCACCTCTAAGCGGCCCCGGCCTTCACCCCCACCAACGCCCCTAGGCCGGGGCCGCCTTTTGCCCGGCTATCGCTGGTGACCCAACTCGGCCTTCGTCGTCATCCCAACAGCATGGATGCGAGGGGATCATTGGCTGGGCGTTGGGGTCGCGCCGCCGGCGTGCGCAGTGTAGGCGTCCAATGAATTCCATGATTTCGCGCGTTCGGCTGAATCGTATGTTTGGCGACAGCCGCTGAGGCTGGGGTAAGTGCAATGCTGGTGATTGCGAAAATTGCGAAGGCGAGAAAAGCGGGTCGGGATTTGTCAATGGTCATTTCGATTCTCCCTATGAGTTAGCGAGAAGCAAATCGAATCCCACTAGAATAACCCCCCAACGCATCGCATGCTGATCCCGAATCGTTTCAGCCCGTCTTCGCCGAAATAGGAAAATGGTTTCGTGCTTGTTTCGCCGGAGCCGCAGTCGCGGTTCACAGGTCCGTGATCGTGGAAGCCCAATTGGGGCGGTCTGAGCGGGCCTTTGACGAGATGATGTTTGCGGCGCGCTGCCTGATCATTGACGTCCCCACGACGAGGACCGGGCTCATGCGCTGGACGCAATACCTACGCAAGCTCCGGATCGACTGGAATGCCTGCGGCAGCGGCAGCCCGTACCTGCCGGACAAGATCAACAGCAAGCCATGGACTGATACGTTCCTCAGGGCCTTGTCGACCCAGCTTCGGAAGATGGGCGACGGTCCATCTCCAAGACGCAAGAAACCGCAGCAGCCGGGACCAGGCATCGAGGAGTTCACCGACAAGCTGAGAGGCTACCTTCACCAGGAAATGAGCTTCGGCCGGACGGTCGACCAGGCGCTCGACGACCTCGCCCAGGCTGGGAGGCCGCAGCAATGAGCAACATCGTTGAGCTACGGCCATCCGACCGCTTAGAGAACGAGGCGGACATCCAAGACACATCATCAGGCTCACTGAATTGATGTGCGTGATGCTGGCGCAACCGGATGCGGATACAGCGCTGGATGGGACGCACTGCCTTATGGGGATCATTGCAGATCGCGCCCGCGATCTCCGGGACCGCCTCCTTCACGGGAGCGCGCCATGAAGCGCCGGCGCCGATCGTACAGGAAACGTAACCGGCAAAGGTTGTGGACCCATCGCCGACGGCTCGGGCGATGAACGAGGGGCCCGCCGGCTCCCTCTGGCGAGCCTCCATGATACAACCTGACCGCGATTGGCGATGCTGATCGCATCTCAGTCGACTCCCGCCGGCTCACAAGGTCGGCGGGATTTTTCTTTGAAGCGCAGCAGAGCGCGAAGAGACAAGCTGTCGCACTCAACCTAAATATGCAGACTATTCATTGACGGGTGCATGCAACCTATGGCCGGATATCTGAGGTGGATAGTGGCAGAGAGGTAAATTCAATCAGTAGCTGTGGAGGCGAGAATGGTACGTATTTACGACGTAAAAAGCGCCATCATAAGAATACTCAAAAGCGATCCCCCGCAAATTGTTGTTTTAGCAGACGGCAGGGCACCAACTACCGGATGGACAAATCCCACACTCGGAGCTTGGTACTACATTGACGCACCGGAGGATGGCATCCAAGACTTCGATTTCACAGCAGGAGCGCCCAACGGATTCTCTGTCCCCGTGTTGACGCCGATTAGCGCCGATGCCGTTGTCGCCCGAGATCCCGCCAACTATTGGGGAAAGGGAAAACCACTCGTTGGAGTTCGAATACACTCTCGTACAAATACGATAGAATTCGGAGGAGATCCGGATCAATTCGTCGCCATGAGCGAGGGCTTGCCTTTGCCTTGGCCATTCCCGTGGAGGCGTTTGGAAACATTCGGACAGTCCACCGGAGGCTGATGCCTAACCGCTATTGATCTGATCGGCACGAGCAGCACACTCACCATCAACGCGGCAAATTCTATACGCGCGGTGTTGGTGGATATTGAAAACCAGGACGCTACCCGATTCCTGGCGGCTCGGGCCGGGCTCGAGCTACTGCCCGTCGTGGGTATGGAAAGGTCGCCATGGAGGACGAGTGCGGTTCTCGATCGAGACCGCACTGAGTGTGCAGCCGCTATTCAATTCCAGGCTCGTGTTGCTGAGCCTTTGCGATGACCACCAGCAATCCAAAGGCGGCAAGTGCGAGCAGGGCCAATCCGGACAAACCGAGGGCAAACCAGATCATGGTTCACACTCGCGCTGTGTGCATGGCGTGTGCACACACTAAAAAGCCCCTTCGGATTGAAGGGGCGAATTTGGCTCTAACTACTTGATTTTGCTTGGTGAGCGCGCTGGGGCTCGAACCCAGGACCCCGTGATTAAAAGTCAAAATCAGGACAGCGACCTAACCCATTGATGCAGATTCATTTTCTTGTGTCTGCACCGAAATCCTCAGATTTTTCAAGGAAATTAGCGCCGACCCGTTGACTATCTGCGGACATCCGCGGACACTCACACCGCATTCGATGTGCAGACACAGTGCAGACACAGCGGGGTGGGGTCATGCCGAATATCAGCGAAAAAATCGTGGGAGCGCTGGAGCCCAAGCTTGATGGTCGAGGGAGGCCCAGGGCGAGCACTCTGCACTATTTCAGCGGCGCGACCCTGCAGGGGAAGAAGGCGCCGGCCGGGTTTGCAGTGCGCGTCACCGCGGCCGGTACGAAGTCCTTCGTCCTGTTCCACCGGCACGGCGGGAAGGGCTACCTCGAGACGCTTGGCCGGTGGGACGAGAACGCCCAGGGCGGAACCCTCACGGTTCGGGACGCGATCATCAAGGCGGACAAGCTCGCCAAGGACCTCAAGAACGGCCGGCGGGAAGATCCTCGCCCCGAGCGCACGCGCCGCATGGAGGATGGCGACGATCCAGAGGGGCTGAAGATCGGCGGCGCATTCGACCCGGACGCAAGGGAAGAAGATCGGGAACAGAAAGTTCCGGGGCTGCTCGACATGTTCGTCGAGCGCTATTGCCTGAAGGAAAAGGCGCTGAAGAGCGCCGATCAGTACGCCAGTACGTTCCGGCGGCTCGTGGCTCCTGATATTGGGGACCTGCCGGTATTCGGGGAGGGGCGCCTGCGTCGCTCGCACATCGTGGACATGCTTGACGAGATCGAGGACGAGAGCGGTCCGGTCATGGCCGATCGCACGCTTGCCTATGTGCGCAAGGCATTCAACTGGTTCGCAGCACGCAACGAGGATTTCACAAACCCGATCGTGAAGGGAATTCGACAGGTCGGCACAAACGCCCGCGACCGCATTCTGAGCGACGAAGAGCTACGGGACCTGTGGGCGGCGCTGGACGTCGTGCAGGACGTGCCGGCCTGCTATCCGCGCTTCGTCAAATCCCTGCTTCTGACCACCACACGCCGCAACGAAGCGGCGCAGATGCACACGAGCGAGCTCGATGGCACCGATTGGACGATTCCAGCCGAGCGGTACAAGACCGGAATCGACCATCTGATCCCGATGAGCGAGGCGGCGCGCGCGCTACTCGGCGAGAAGCCGGCCGGCGCCAATGGCAATTCGTGGTTCGTGTTCTCGACCACCAATGGCGCGAAGGGCTTCAGCGGCTTCAGCAAAGCCAAGCGCGAACTCGATAAGGCGATTGCGAAGGTCCGCGCGGGGCGCGAGCCAATGCCTCATTGGGTCTTGCACGACCTACGCCGCACTGGCCGCTCGCTCATGTCGCGCGCCGGTGTGCCGGCCGATCATGCCGAGCGCTGTCTTGGGCACGTGATCGGCGGCATCCGCAGTGTTTATGACCGCTATGCCTATCAGGACGAGAAGCGCGTCGCGTTCGAGAAGCTGGCCGGCCTCGTCGCGGTGATCCTGAACCCGCAGCCGAACGTCACGCCCATGGCGCGGAGCGCGTGACATGTACGGCAATCCAAAGGAGATCGCGGAGCAGCTCTTCCGTGCCTGTTTGTGGGAACAAAAGTTTTCCGGGGATGCAGCGTATCACGCTGCCTATTCAGTTTGGTCCGAGATCTTGCAACACGTGTCGCTTAGCGACGCACGGAAGATTTTCCTTCATTTCGGAAAGGGACCGCCGAAACGCTATATCAAGAAGCACGCGAATGCAGGCATTCTCTTCCGGCTCAGCGTGATGGGGCGCACATCTGGCGGCGAAAACATAGAAAAGTTGGCTCGCATCATTGCGGCCGAGAACGAGGAATTTAACCGGTCGTTGCCGGATGAACGAAAAGAAGAACGACGTCAAACCAACGTTGCTTCTATCGCCAAGCATATTCGTCGGCTCCGAGACGCGAGGCGCGAGCGCGTAGGGACTAAGATTTCCACAGGCGCCAAGAAGAAAAAAAGCTCTGTGAAAGGTCGCCCGGCAGGAGACCGAAAGCGCTGATAAAGCGCTGTTACATAGGCACATGTTGATTGCCTGGACATTTCGATTCCGGTTTGTCCAGGACATTTCGATTTTAAGAAATCCAATTTTCGCGTATGCGAACGTCCGCCACTGTCCCGCAACAATTCACGAACGGGACCTTGGCAATGACCGATCTTCTCAAGGACTACGCTCCGCGCCCGCAGCTCGCCGAGCAATTGGGTGTTTCTGAAAAGACTTTGATCCGCTGGGAGCTCGACGGCCGGGGGCCGCCGGTCACGCGCGTCGGTCGCACGCCGCTCTACTACATTCCGAGCGCCATGCAGTGGCTTCGCGCCCAGGAGCGCGCCCCTGACAAAGCCGCATAAACGAACCGAGGCCGGGCGCCTGCCAGCGTCCGGCCTCTCTAGCCATGTCCGAAAACCTACCGAAACCCCTACCGAAAAGGCCCGGCAGACAATGGCCGTAGCAGATCAATCCGCACGGAGCAATGCACCGCTCGATCGCGGTGAAGAACACGAGACGGCCAAGCTATGGGCCGATCGCAGCGGCAATGCCGTCATCGCGAAACTCGTTCAGCTTGACGGCAAATGGTACTTCGACCTGCGGCGCTATTTTACGAATCCGCAGGGCAAATTCACCGCCACCAAAAAGGGTGTGATGGTTTCGGTCCGGAAACTCCCGGACCTGGTCAAAGCCGTCGGCAAGAGCGAGCGTGAAGCGATCAGGCTGGGGTTCCTGAAGAGCGAGGACGCGGAATGATCGCGCTTCGCACCCTCGCGCACGATCTGGGCGGCGACGTTGTCGGCCGCTCCGTGCTCGCCCCAGGACCCGGCCATTCACCGAGCGACCGTTCGCTGAGCGTCACGCCTTCCGCCGCGGACCCCGACGGGTTCGTCGTGTTCAGCCATGCCGGGGATGACTGGCGAGAATGCCGCGTGCATGTCCTGCAGCGGCTCGGTGTCAGGCCGGCAGGGTGGTTGAAACAGCAGCGCAACGTTTCCGTAGCGACGCCGGCGCGCGCGAGCAGCGACTCGGCCGTGTTCATCTGGAACGAGGCGGTTGCCCCCCGCGGGACGCTCGTCGAGCGCTATCTTGCGTCGCGCTGGCTCGAGCTTCCCGACGACATCGCCGGCCGGGTGGTCCGCTTCCATGCCGCTTGCCCGTTCGGGCCCGGCGTCCGCCTGCCCTGCATGGTCACCGCGTTTCGCGCGATCGTCGGTGACAAGCTCCAGGCGATCCACAGAACCGCGCTCACGCCCGACGGCAAAAAGATCGACCGCAAAATGCTCGGCCCCGTCGCCGGCGCTGCGATCAAGCTTGATGACGACGGGGACGTCGAGCAGGGCCTGACTATCGGCGAAGGTTTCGAGACCTGCCTTGCAGGCCGGCAGCTCGGTTTCCGCCCCGTGTGGGCGCTCGGCTCGGCCGGCGCGATCGGCACGTTCCCGGTGCTGCCCGGCATCGACGCGCTCACCATCCTGGCGGAGACCGACGACGGCGGCGCCAATGCCCGCGCGATCAAGACATGCGGCACCCGTTGGGCCGCGGAGCAGCGTGAAGTGATAGTCGCGACACCCCGCGCAGCGGGTGACATGAACAGTGCCCTTGCATCATGAACATTCCCGCCCCGACCGCCCGCGCGGCCCAAGTTGTCATTCTGGAACGCTTCGAGCCGGAAGAGATACCGATGCCGACGGGCCCGGAAGATTACGGCATGGCGAACCCCGAGGACGCGGCCGAGATCAAAATCCCGGACGATCTGCCGTTGTCCATCGACGCTTGGCGCGAGCGCGATCTGCCACCGCCGGACCTGATCCTGGGCAAATGGTTGTCGACGACGAGCCGCGCGCTGATCTCGGCGCCGACAGGCCTGGGCAAGAGCAACCTCGCGATCGCGCTCGGGCAGCGGGTCGCGGCGAACATCGGGTTTTTGCATTGGAACCCCGGCCGCAGGGTCAAGGTGCTCTACATCGACGGGGAAATGTCGCGGCGCCTGCTCAAGCAGCGCGTGCTCGATGAAGAGCGCCGCCACGGCGGGGACTTGTCGGGCTTCTACACGCTGAGCCGGGAAGACGTCGAGCGCTTCCAGCCGCTCAACAGCCCGGCCGGTCAAGCCTGGATTCTCGCCCTGATCCAGCACCTCGGCGTCGAGCTTGTGATTTTCGACAACATCATGTCGCTGACACTCGGCGACCAGACCAACGAACTGGTGTGGCAGCAGACCATGCCGCTCGTGGTCGAGTTAACCCGGAGGGCGGTAGGCCAGATCTGGATTCATCACACCGGCCATGACGAGACCAAGGGTTATGGGACCAAGACCCGGGAATGGTCGCTCGACACCGTCGGCCACCTTGAGAAGGTCGAGCGCGAGGACACGGACGTTTCGTTCAACCTGGTGTTCAGGAAGGCCCGCGAGCGCACGCCGACGATCCGGCATGACTTTCAGGACGTCAAGATTGCACTGGTGGACGACCAGTGGGAGCACGAGGCAAGCGAGGCCCTGCGGCCAGAGAAGGTCTCGCCGCGCATCAGGAAGGCGCTGGAGGCCCTGCAGAACGTGCTCGCCACCGACCAGGCCAAACAGCTCTCAGCCAACCGACGGGCCGCCCACCGCGACCAGTGGGCAGCCGAATGCGATGCTCGCGGCCTGATCGACCTCAAGGGCAAGCCGGACAGCGCCCGCACCCTCATGAACACCTTCCGACGCGATCTCGTTGCCGCAAACCTGATCGCCTGCGATGGGGACTGGCAATGGCTGATCCGGTGAAACAGCCGACTGTTTCAGGACTGTTTTCGACCCCCTCCGAAACAGTCAAAAAACAGTCGGCTTCACAACGAGCAAAACAGCTTAAAAACAGGCCGAAACGGCTGCAAAACAGTCTAGAAACAGCGCCCCGAAACAGTGAAACAGCCCCCTATAGGGGAGGCGAAACCGTTTCACCCCCTCGCGCCAACCGCTCGCGCGCGCGGCAACACGCTCCGCTCTCGACGAAACATCGCTCCGCTTGCGCTGTGCTAACGTTTCGTCGTCGCTGCGCTTCCTGGGACATCACCGGCATCGCGAATGCCGTAACGAATTCACGCGGCCCGAGCACACAGCATCACGTCTGCAATCGCTCAACACATAGGCCCATCTCGCCATCCAGGCTCACGAACAGGCTCTGTAACGAGTTGCGTTGGAAGAGCGGGGAAGACCTCGTTGCACCGGCATGGGTGCTAGCATCCGCAGCCGAGCTGCCGACGAACCCACAACCGGGCGCCAACCTGCTGGCAATTGCTATCGGCTCAGCATGCCCGCCAGCGGGCTTTGCAGACTCGCCCATGCGGGTTTGCCGGCTCGCCGCTGTCGACCACCGGCCAGCGCTCAACGCTCACCAGCGGGCTCCGTACGAGCTCGGCGCAACGGCTGACGCAGACACGGTGCAGACACGTCATGCAGGCAATTGGAAAAGCGCAACGATTGCAGCGAAATGCGCCATCCGACTCCGTGATCGAAAATCACGAGAGGGGATTTATGGGCGTAGCAACGCAACTCTAGACGAGAGGAATGCGCCCGCGCGCGTGGGGAAATGGCTGAAGCTGCCGCAAAGGCTGGAAAGGTCGACCCCCGAAGGGGGGTGGGGTGCCGGGTGGGGGGAGAACGGCCGCCGCGTTCATAGTTCGAGGTCCCCCTCCAATTTCGCGCTGGCCTTCCAAGACTCTTTTGCAGCATTTCTCAGACAGGCCGGAGGTGCGTGATGCAGCCGGTTGTTGTCGAGAACGAGACGGAGCTTCGCGCGCTTATCCGCGCTCGGATTTCTGAACTGGGGACGACCTACAGCGAAGTGGAGCGCTACGCCGGATTGACGGATTCCGCGGTCGCCAAGCTCATGGCGCCGTCGAGGATCCGCGGGTTTGGCAATCGATCGCTACCGCTGCTGTTGCAGGCGCTCGCGCTGGGGATTGCGCGTGTCGAGTTCATCGAGGACCGGACCAGGGCGGCGAAGGTGCGCGGACGGTTGGCGCCGCGGCGGCGGAAAGCGTCACCGCGCCCGCCGGTCCATGAGTGCATTGCTGAGGACTTCAGACAGGGCAATCTCTTCGGCAGCAACACCGAGGATTGCGCATGGCGAAAGCACAGAAAAGGATGATTTGCGCGCGCGTCGACGACGCGTTTGCGGAGCGCGTTGAGGCGGCGGCTGAGAAGCAGGACCGCGGCGTGAGTTCATTTGTCCGTCAGGCGCTGGCCGCTGCGATGGAGCCCAAGCAGCAGCGAGAGGGAGCGGCCTGATGGCAACGGCAAAAGACCGGCGGATAACGCTTGAAGCATCCGCTTTTCCCGGCGCGGCGAAGGTCGTCATGCCCGGTGGGGAAACCACAATTGAGCGCGGCTACGGCTCTGCCTTGTCGAAAGCAAGTGCGGCGACGCTGGGGAAATTCGCGGCCGCAGACGCTTTGATCGCCGCCGAGCAGGCGGTGAATGACGCGCGGTCGACGGGGGCAAGTGCTGCGACGATTGCAAAGCTGGTTGCGGCCTTCAACTCGGCGGACAGCGCCGCTAGCGGGCAGGGGGTCTAGATGCCCGAAATCGATCGTATCGCCAGCCGGCGCCTCCGGGCGCTCGAGGACACGGCATTGGGGCTGGATGCGGCGCGCGTCGCTGGTCAAGTCGAGCGCGGTCATGGCTCACCGTTTTCAAAGCTCGACGAACGCACGCGGGCCATCTTCACGAAGCTCGATGCGGCGGTTATCGCCGAGGACGCCCTGGCTCTCGCAACCGACGAGGCATTCGCGGCCCAAAACAAGCTTACTGCGGCCCAGGCGGCGCACACGGCCGCACTGGCCGCTGTTGATCAACTGACGGGGAAATCCGCATGAGCGAACGCGCCATCAGCACGGTTCAGCCCTTCAACGTTCAATCGGCCGCAGATGCGAAGGTCAAGCTGGACGAGATGATTGCTCAGCACCAGCGGTCGACGCCGGCCGCAAACAAGCTTTCCAACCTGCTGGGAGATCCAAGCTTCCTGCGGTCCATCGATCACGGCGGCCAGCATGGCGCCAGCGACGGTCACGCACTACCCGGCGGGGCGTCGTTCGATCGGCTCCAGGACGCCGTAACAGAAGCGCGCGCGGAGGCAGGCGACCCGATCAGTCGCGCGATCGCTGGGGAGCTCAGCGATATCAACGACAGTGGATACTTGCACCAGAAGCAAACGGCTGATGCGCTGCGCGTCCTGGGCATGAAGGACGACGTCATTCGCCAGGTGCTCGCCGGCGAACCCGTCTCACGTGCCGAGCACGAGAGCGTGCAGCGCTGGAAATCCGAGGCGATGAAGGATGAGAAGTGGCGCGCCGCCTACCTCAAGGGTGATCCTGACTGCGTCCGGCAGATGACGAACGCGATGGTCGTCTTGACCTCTCCGATCAAGGAGGACGCCGCATGATGGGCCTTTCCGCGGCCGGCGGCGCAATGATGAGGATGGGCGGGTTCGGCCTCGGCGGCTCGCTCGCTCAGCAGGTGCAAAGCGAAACCGACGAGGAGCGCCGCCGGCGGGAGCGTGAGCTGGCCGCGCAGCGGGCAGGGATGTCACCGGCCGGGCGGGCGTTGGCCTACGGCGGGGCAATGCTGAGTTTCTGAGCGATGGCGAACCAGGCGCGCAATCTTGTCCCGATCGATGAAGCCGAGGCCGAAGACGGCCCGGCAATGAAGGCGTTGCCGACGGATCGCCACCGATTATTCGTGCGTGCGTTGTATCAGGTCAAGCCTGGCCACGGCGCCCAGGTGAAGGCGGCGCGCATGGCCGGGTGGGGCAGCCCAACCTCGACGCCGAAAACCATGTCTGTCATCGCATCGCGGCTTGCGCATGATCCGCGGGTGCAGGCAGCGCTCTACGAAGAGGACCAGAAGCGCATCCGTGCCACGGCGCCGCGGGCGATCAAGGCGCTGGCGGCCCTGGTCGAGGATCCCAAACACCGCGACCATGCACGCGGAATCGCCATGGTGCTGGACCGTCTGCATCCCATCGAAACGACCCACAAGGTAACGGTTGAACATGAAGCCTCATCTTCGATGAAGGCAACCGCCGAGGTCATGGAGCGCATTCTGGCGCTTGCCGCGCGCGCTGGTGTCCCGGCGATGATCGACGTAACGCCCCAGAAGGAAGCCTCGCGATGATCATCTCTACGAGAGAGATCGAGGAACATGCACTATGGCAGTCGACTTGGAGCGACGATGAGCGCGTGCTGGCTCATACGCCGCCTGGTTATTGGTATGACTTGGTCAACATCAGCATGGTGAAGCGGCTGCTGCAGGCGAGGGACATGCGGGCGGACCTGCGCTTGCGCTTCCTCGAATGGCTGAACGGCATCGTTCACGGAAATCTCTCGCTGGATGCGATGCAGACGGTCGCACCCGCGTGCGACACTGCAATGCAAATGATCGACGAGATGCAACACCTCAGCATCGACGACAAATGCAGGCTCATGCGCAAGTGGGACATCATGGCGGGCTTCTGCAATCTCAATCCATCGCTGATCGAGGCGATGAAACTGTTTCGGCATCCAATCGGCGTCGCAGCATGACATTCAACCGAACTGCTAAACTGAGAGGCTAGAGAATGACCACCCAGAGCCACACATCGCTTACCACTCACTCCGCGCCGTTTTCGTTGACCGGCCTGACTATCTCCGCGTCCCTCACCGGAGTCGACGGCACCAGCGCAATTGAACTCCAGCAACTCACGCCGGCCGGCGGACACTCGATTTCTACGAACGTTGTGAGCGCATGACCGACGCATTCGAAAGTTTCCTGGCCGAGATGCGGGCCGTGCCGTGCCTCGCCGGCGAGATCCCCGACCAGCTCGAGGCCGCTTTCGAGATCACGAAGGCGGATGCGCTCAGGAACAAGCACGCGCGCAGTTTCCTGGCAGCGCTTCGGTGGGTCGCAGGACATCGCGAGAAATCGATTGTGGAACGCCTCGACGCGATCCTCAAACTGACAGCATTCGAAGGCCCGGTCGTTGGTTCGATCACAAGGCTGGTCGGATGGACATAAAATGAATTTACGAGCTCCAGGGGACGCGTGTGGCCCCTTCATCCACGGCGGCCGGGACGTGGGGAGATCCCCGGCCATAAATTCACTAGGCGGCAATGACCAATAGAGAGACAGCAATCATCGGACTGAAGCGCGAAATCAAAACCGTTCGCGCAACTGCCCGCGACTTGAAGGAGCAAAACGAGAAATGGCGCAAGGTGTGCACCACGCTTCGCGGTCTCGCAGGTCTCGATGATGCGCAATTTCGCAACCTGCTCAAGGCTGAAGCTCTTCCTGTCGAGTAGGTAGCGCGCACCGTAAACGCGCTTCGGATTGAGCTGTCTCCGTCAAACAGCTCCGACTTGGACATGTCGTTAACGACCTTCGGCGCTCGACCGGCTCGAGCCGCGCCTCAAGGTCGGTCCAATGTCCTCTCGCTATATCCGCAGCCTCGTTTTGGCGGCTGCCTTCGTCGCGGGTCTCTCTTCAGTTTCAGCCCAGCAATTTCAGACCATTCCGTCCGGAACCGTCATCGGCCGAACCGCGATCGGCACCGGTCCCGCGCAGGCCATCCCGATCCAGCAATTGTTCAATTCGCTGCTGACCGGCCCGCTGTCCGTTCCCGGCGTCAACACGAACTCCGTCATCTACAAGGGGGCGACCAGCGGGCAGGCCACCGTCAGCGCACAGCCGGTCGCGGGGACGCCGACGATCCTGTGGCCGAACACGTCCGGCACGGTCGCCACGAACGCCACTTCGCCGATCGTCCTGAACGCGACAACCGGCAACATCAGTTGCCCGAGCTGCCTGTCGGTGGCAAATGCCACACCGGTGCTGACCTCGCGCGCGTTCGCGATGACGCAAAACCTGTCGAGCGTCGCGGCGATCCGAACGATTGGCTATACGGTCGGAGGCGATGGCGGCGGCGCGACCTTCAAGAACGTCGGCACCGCGCCATTCATCGACAGCTTCATCACCAGCTTCACGATCGCCGGCGGCTCGGGCTATACCAACGGCACATATTTTGGCGTGATTTTCGCGACCGGATCGAAACCGTTCACGGTCGGGAAAGTGACCGTTTCCGGCGGTGCGGTCGCGTCGGTCGACTTCACCTATACTCCCGGCAATCAGTGCGCCGTCGGCGACGTCCTCACGATCACGGGCGTGGGCTCCGGCGCTTCGATGGGCGCTGGTACGGGCGCATCGATCACCGTCACCGCCTGCTCGACGCCGCTTGCCAGTTTCACCGACTCTGTCGGCACTCGGTTTCAGTTCGTGCCGGATACCTATCCGAACATCCTTCAATTCGGCGCCAAGGGCGATTGGAACGGCACGGATGCTGGAACCACCGACAACTTCAGCGCCATCCAGGCCGCAGCGTGGTTCGCGGGCAACAAGTCGTCCTTTCAGCAGGATGGCGGTGGATACTGGGGCGGCCGTCTGAACGTCCCGAACGGCTCCTTCCTGATGTGCGGTACAGGCAGCGTGCCCTTCGTGGTGCCTCAAGGCGTTGTAATTCAGGGGACAACGTCAGGCGCCGGCACGACGCTGAAGATGTGCGACAGCTTCAGTGCTGCATCCAACTTCGTCGAAATCTGCGATCCCAATTGGCAGTTCGCATGCTTCGGCGCCATGCTGCGCGATATCACTATCTTCGCAACTCGAACCGTGACGGCCAACGATGGCGTCGCGCTGATCCACTCCAACAACATCCAAGACGGCGGCGCCATCGACCATGTCTATGCCTATCCCGGCAAGCGCATGTGCCTGTGGTTCCAAAAGGGCTATGGCGGCGCCAGCACGGTTAGCATCGAAAATTTCTTCTGCGCGATAAATGGCGGGGCTAACCAGCCCGCGATGATTCTCGGCGACACCGTTGCCAGTGGCATGAACTACGGCACCACCGGGATCAGCATAAAAAATCTGGGGGTCGGCGGGCCATCATCAGCACCGTTTCACCAGGGCCCCGGCATTATCTTCAGGGGCGGCTTTCCTATTATCGAGAACGTGCACTGCGAGAACATGGGAGAATGCGTTCAGTTCGACATCCCGGCGGCGACTGGCAACGGCAACATAGCGCGCATTCACAACATCAACGCGGGCAGCGGCACGGTCACCTGCAATGGTGTCATTACCCTCACCGGCAATAATAACGCCGGCAACGTTATCATGGGACAAATTGTAGCTGGCTCCTGCACCCATACCGTCAACAACGGGCAAGCCAGCGGCGTCAGTTATGACAGCAGCATCGGGCAAGACGCCTGCTTCAACCCCAGCTTCACCCGCACGAGCTGTCCATAGCGGAGCCGGCGATCACCACGGACGTGACGTTCAATCCGTGGACGCCACACCTGCCGACGACATTAGACAAATCCGATCCGATTTCCGTGACTGCGATCGTTCACCATTGGATTCTTGCTCAGTTCGTCCTTAAGCAGGTCGAACAGGTGCCCGCAAAGTTCCTCTAGTTTCAGGGGAGCGAACCCTACATCAAAGTCCTGTTTGGACCTCTGCACCGTGACTACGAACCGAGACCCATCGAATTTGCACCGGAGCAAGAACCAAAATGGCTGTTTGGGATACGTGTTCGGCGCGTGTTCAAGAAAGACTCTCAGGCCGAAATAAAGAAAGCCATCTTCGTGATAATCAAGCTCAGGGAATGCTTCGTCATGAGCTTCGAGACTGAAAAACCGCTTTTGTTCATTCCAAATTGCGCGTGTAGCGGATACGTACCTCTGCTTTCCCCCCGAAGGATGGCCTTCATTGAAAAACTCGGGGCAGCCAAGATATTCCTGAAATCTCTTTGCGATCCGGGGCGCCAGAAGTTGATGCTCGCGTGACTGATCCACCCATTGGTTGCGCCAAGGATCAAATAGCTTCGTTAGTTCGTCGAAACGGCTCATTACGGGACCTTTCGCGCGGGGGAATCCGGGGGACGCCACACTTTACATTATAATCGTTCAGTCGCCGTCGACGCTGCGCGACGATTTAGGGGCGAAGACCAAGCTAATGGCCTGTCAAGCGCTCAGTCCCTGAAGGCGGGGCTGAAGGACGCTTACCCATACCCCTCCGGCATCGAGCTCTTCACCCGCTTCCGTCAATACCGTTGTTTCGATTTTCCCTGGACGTAACTGAATTTGCTGAAGCAAGATCGGAGCCCGTACGAACATCTTCGGGCGCTCCGGATTGGACAGTGGGGGAAGATTCTCAAGGGGGATATCCAGAACCGCTGGAACGGCCCCAGGCGGAGTTACCTTCAGCGTGATTTTTTGGAAAGGATTGTCCTTGGGTGTCTCGGCTGTGAAATAGAAGACTAGTTGGCCGACAGTTAGCCCTTCCGCGGGAACAGCAATATCGCTGGTGTAAACGCCATTCAGAAACACCTTTCCGTTCATAGCGACCAACACGTCGTCGCACACCACAACGGAGGCTCGCCGCTCAATGCTCATGACGCAGCGACCATCAACTTTTGAAATGGGGCTGGCGTCGCCGGGGAGATAGTCTTTGTGGACGCAGGCACCGCAGACTGAACCGGAGGGAGAGCAACAGGAGTTGTTATCGCATGATTTTTCTTGCTTTCAGCTGGATCGAAGATTCTCACTTCGATATCGTGATCCAGCCCCCAGACCATGTCTGCGATAGTTTCCTCCGTCATATTCACCTGTCCCGTTAGTCGACGGTGAATCGCGGATTTGTCAACGCCGAGCTTCTCAGCGAGCATTGACTGGTTCAGAATACCTGCCTCATTTTTTTTGACATAAGCCTCCCGCAGCTGCCCTTCGATCTGGCTGGACAGCTTCAGGAACATCTGACGTCTAGGGTTCTTTTTCGATCGGGAAGAGGGCAAGGATATCTCCGAGGAGTACATGCTTCTGCAAATTATGCTCTTTGATGAAGCGGACCACGTTGTCGCGTTTCTGATCGTTCACGTTGCCCAGTGATTTGTCTTTCGTCTCGCTTTCCATCGAGCCTGTCACTACCGCAAGACAATCACTTTTCGGCGCCCACCCATATAGCCGCGTTTTGACCGGATGAAGTTTCCAAACCCCTTTGGTCGCTGGCATCATGCGTCTTAGATCGCCGCCGCCGGGCCTCTTTGCGCATCTTAGGTCGCAAAAGAGCTGTTCGATGTGCTCAGCGAGTGTTCTGCCGCCAACTTTGCATTTTGGATCATGAAGTAATTCCGTTTCGTCGAACCAGGTCCAGAACGATGGAGCGATCCAAAATTGACGGATAGGCAGTCGCCCCTCCCACTCAGGGAGTTCGTACAGTTCTAATCCCGCCGCTCGGAGATCATCCTCCAAAGTTGCCATATAAGTCAACAATTCTGAACATCAAATGAAACTGATGGCTAAAACTTCCATAGGTTGTGACCAAATAGCAGCACTACGTATGGGATGGAAGGCGAAAAGCCCTCACGCAATGCGCAATCCACCGGGCAGTGGACGCGCCGAAGCGCCCCCTGAGGGGGTGGGTTTCTTATAGATTTCTCAATGCAAATCAGGTCTGATGCTCGACGGAGCTTGACAACTCCCGCCAAAGGCCTTGCCGGGCCTGTTTGGCACCAGGGCGATGGCAGGGCGATCCTTGCCGGGATCAACTTCGCCATCGATTAGGACGCGCTGGTTAGCCGCCAGCGTGAACGGCACGACTATGCCGGGAAGGCGGCGGCTATACAAGACCCTTCGGGGAAAGGCCGTCGCGCGCCGTCTCTGGCGGCGTTGTCAACTTCCCGGCGCCAGTGCTGTCCACTGGCACCCGGCCGTGACAAGCCGGCATATCCAGAGAACCATCATGTCCAACATCATCGACCTATCGGCGCGATTAGCGTCGCATTCTGCTGCCACCTGCCTGCCTCCCGAGAACATCAAGCCCATCGAATTTCCTGAGACCGGCCGCCAGCGCGCCGGCCGCAACCGCAATCCTCTGCGGCACCCCTGCCATAGGGTTTCCCACGCCGTGACGATTGCGGGAAAACTTCAGAGGGGCGAAGCGCTCCGGGCTGATCCCTACCTCGACGAGGGCGCCATACTCTGGAGAGGCGTAGAGGCCGCTCGCCTCCTTGTCGAGGAGCTATTCGAGCTCGCGGTGAAGCATGGTGGGAGCGTGGATTAATGAGCAAGGTCATCCAATTTCCCGCAGATGAACGCGCCTCCCCGTGGGACAAGCAGCAGGCAGAAGCGTTTCGCGAGCTGGAGGGTCCGCTGCTCGATTGTGTTCGAATGGCGGGGATCGCCTCACGGCTAATGTCGGATGTCGATGGCCTCGACGAGCAATTGGTTTTTGCCATCTTTCACACGAAGGACATGCTCGAGGACCTGCTCAGCACGTATATCGCCGGCTTCAAGGCGGGGCGCGAATGAAACGCCGGCGCCGATCGCACAGGAAGCGGACGCGGGCCCGGCTCGCGACGCACGCCCGCCGGCTGAAGCGGTAGTTATCCACAACCCCGGCGGTGCTGGCGTCTTGTTTCGGCGCCGCCGAGGATCAGGATCGGATCGATGGACCAGCGACGAATTTTAGCGCGCGAGAGGCGTGGAGCAGCCATTCACGAGGCCGGGCATCTAGTCGTGGCGCGCTGGGCTGGCGCGGAGATTGCGTCGGCGTGGATCTTGCCAAACGAGGACCCAGTGCCCGACGAGAAAACCTGGAGCGGCCGAGTTCAGATCGGCGGCGTTATCAATATCGATCCTCACCGCCGGCGTATGATTGGCGTGGCTGGTGCTGTCGCGGAGCACCTTTGGTTTGGCGGCTGGATCGAGAACTTTGATCCGGATGACTCGTCAATATCGGAGAGCGATTGGCACCTTGCCGGCAGCGAGCCCGGCCATTCCGACGATGCGCTTTGGAAGGCGGTCGAAAGCACCGGAAGGATGCTGCGGCTCGATGGACCGGTATGGCCGCGCGTGCTGCATGAGGCGCGCCGGCTCATTGTAGGAGCTCGCGGCTTCTTGGGCTGAAGGCGGTGAGAGAGCAGATGCGCGGGGCTTCGGTCTCGCGCTCTCATCTGATCAGCCGATAGGCCTTAACCGGCTTGCGCCGTGGCGCGACCTGCGGATTTGGCTTCCCGCGGTTCAGAGCTCGCATGAAGCCGATCCGCGCAAACATCGTCGGACCGCCCAGCTCTGCCACCAAGATCAGCGCCTCCATGGCGGCTTGCCATTCCGGCGCGTCGTGCATGACCTTGGGCAGGCCGGCGATATACTCGCCCGCATCCCGCAGCGTCTCGAGCTTGCGACCATCGGGCAGCGCGATCGGGTCGTCAAATCGCGCGGACCAGCCCATCAGTGCCGCCAGCCGTCCTTGTCGATGTCGACGCGAAAGCCCTTCGGCATGCGGGGAGGCTCACCTTCGGCCGGCACATTGCAGTGCGGGCACGGCGCGCCGGCGCCGCCACATGTGCAGGCGCGAGGACCGTCCCAGGGACGATCGGGATGGTTCTCACAGACCCAGCCGCAATCGTCGCACAGATCGCAGGTCATGACGCCAACAGATCCTCGCCGGGCTTCAGCAGTCGCACGTAGGTCCCGCTCTCGTGCAGTTCGAGCCAGCCGCGGTCGACGGCAAGTTTGATGCCGGCGCCGAACTCCGGGCCGCTGGCCTTCCACGTGTAGAGGAACGGCGCGTTGATTTTCTCGATGTGTATCCGGCCGTCTTGGACCGGCTCGATGGCGGCGGCGAGCTCGACCAGCTTGCGGGCCGCGGCTTCCGGGTTGGCGTAGGGGCGTTCGGTGGTGAGCTTCATCGGTATCCCATAGCGGCAAGCGGGGCGCCGTTCCAGTTGAAGTCCGGCCGGACGTCGGCGCGGTTGGGCGTATGTCGTCGGACAGGGCGAGGCATCCCGCGATCAAAGCGGCATCGTAAGCACCTCGCAAATTATCAATCCCTTGGGCTCCGTAACGCGCGCGAGCCGCTGCCCGTCGTGGGTGTGGAAAACAGCCTGACCAGAGAAACACAAAATCCACCGCGTGAAGGCATCACGGGTGGTGGGGCAGGTCGTCGCCGTGTCCTGCGGAGCAGGGGGCATCTGTCGGCCGTGTCCCTTCCGGGGAGCCTCGCATTCCAGCCTGGGAGCGTGTCCTTTCGGGGCCCATTGATCCAAGCACGATGACATTGGCAGCGGTCGCCAACCACAACAATGCACCGGTGGACTCTTGACGACGCGACGCCGACCGGAGTCTGATCGGCCGCATTGGGGTGGGGATCAGCACATGCTCAACGAACTCGCGCGCCTAGAGCGTATCTGCCTGAAACTGGCGGATGACAGCACCATGCCGGAGGAGCGCGCCGGATTGCAGATCCTCGCGAACAACTATCGCGCAGCGATCCTAGAGGCGCAGGCCGGCAATCGATTTGTAGACACAGTGCAGACACGCGGCTTTTTGAGCCGCCTTGTAATTTCCGCTAAGTCTTTGATTTTGCTTGGTGAGCGCGCTGGGGCTCGAACCCAGGACCCCGTGATTAAAAGTCACGTGCTCTACCGGCTGAGCTACGCGCTCCCATGGCCGCTGGATGGCGTCGCGAGATCGGTTGCCATCGTCTTCGGTCATTCGAGAAGCATGTCTTGCCGCAACGTCTGACTCGCGTCGCGGGGAAAACCGGCAGGCCCTTTCCGGATCATGCTCTCGGCCCGCGCTGTGTAGGGTGATGGGGCGCTGAGGTCAATAGCGCGGATGGCTGCCGAAGTTCGCGGTGGAAGCGGGGATTCGTCCAGCGTTTCCGTCGCTTAAGCCGAGATTTTCAACCCGATTGGCGGCCCGTCATCCACGCCGGACAGTGAGATGCCTCGCCGGCGCGGGGGCTTGCCCCGCGCCGCGGGCTGTCCGGCCCGTCAGTTCGCTTCTCGCCGCACCTCGTTCGGCACCGGCTGCGGCGTGCCAGCCGGCGTCGGCAGAGCGACGGGGCGCAGCCCGATCAGCTCGGCGGTGCGGATCGCGCTGTCGCGCCAGAACTGGAAGGAGTTGATGCGGCTGAGCTCGAGGATGGCGATCGCGACCGCAGCGAGGAACGGCAGGCTCTGCAGCACCAGGACGCCGGCGAAGATGTAGATCTCGGTGATCTGCCGATAGCTGTTGGAGGCGATCAGGACGCCGGCGCCGATCAGGAGCAGCGCGCCGATCACGGCCTCCCAGAACGCCTGGAACTCGATCGACATCCGCGACAGGCCGCCCTTGGAGGTGCGCGCAAAGGCGAGGTGCTCGGTGATCAGGCCTTGGGCGACCGCGCGCGACACCGTCCACTGCACGCTCATCGCCGCGATCATGGCACCCAGCATCTGGCCGGGCTTTACCGCGACGCGCAGGCGGTACATCGACAGGAAGTGCGCCAGCGAGACGACGAAGGCGGCGATGATCGGCAGCGTCAAAATCTTGTCGGGGATGGCGATGTCGGCAAAGGCGACGATCGGCACCCAGACGAGGTTGAGCAGCGCCACGACCACGCCGAGGCTTTCCGCGCCGAGCCAGTTCAGCCAGCCGAGGCCATATTCGCGCTTCTGGTCCGGCGTCAGCCGACTTCGGCCCGGCAGGAAGTGCCGCCAGTGCTTCTTCACGATCTGGAAGCCGCCATAGGCCCAGCGATGGCGCTGCTTCTTGAAGGCTTCATAGGTGTCGGGCAGCAGGCCCTGGCCGTAGCGGTGGTTGGTGTAGTGGGTGGTCCAGCCGAGCTCCTGGATGGCGAGGCCGAGATCGGAGTCCTCGCAGATGGTGTCGCTCGACCAGCCGCCGGCCATGTCCATCGCGGCGCGGCGGATCAGGCACATCGTGCCGTGCACGATGATGGCGTTGGCCTCGTTGCGCTGGACCATGCCGATGTCGAAGAACCCGGCATATTCGCCGTTCATGATGTAGTGCATGATCGACAGGTCGCCGTCGCGATGCTCCTGCGGCGCCTGCACGAGGCCGACGCGCGGGTCGGCGAAGGCCGGCACGAGGTCCTTCAGCCAGTCGGGATCGACGACATAGTCGGCATCGAGGATGCCGATGATCTCGGCATCCGCCGCGGTGCGGTCCATCGCGATGCGCAGCGCGCCGGCCTTGAAACCCTGCACCTTCTCGGCGTTGATGAACTTGAAGCGTTCACCGAGCGCGCGGCAGTGATCCTGGATCGGCTGCCAGAAGGCTGGGTCGGGCGTGTTGTTGATGATGACCACGCATTCGTAGTTCGGATAATTCAGCCGCGACAGCGCATCGAGCGTCTGCTTGAGCATCTCGACGGGCTCGAAATATGCGGGGATGTGGATCGAGACCTTCGGGAAATAGTTCTCGGGGACGTCGGCGATCGGCTTGCCCTTTAAGAGCAGCCGCTGCGGCGGTCGGCCGAAGGCGACCGCCGCAATTTCGTCGATGCGGGCCATCGCGATCAGCACAAGCGGAACCAGCAGGATCATGCCGAGCGTCAGCGCGAAGGCCGAGCCGAAGATAAAATAGTGCCCGTTCCAAAACGCGAACACGGTCGCCGCCCAGGCGCCGACGCCGTTGGCGGTTGCCGACAGCAGGAAGGCCTGCTTCGCGGTCGGCTGCTCCAGCCGCAGGATCGGCAGCGACAAGAGGATGCCGACCAGAAGCGCGATCGTCATCAGCTTCCAATAGTCAGGATTCTCCACCGGGCCGGTCCAGGCGAATTTCGGCTCGCGGCTGGCGTCGAGGATGCCCCAATAGGGACCGACGCCGCCTTCGAAGAATTTCCAGGGCTGATCGATCGCCTCGACGATGTTGTATTCCATGCCGAGGGCTTCGGCGCGGCTGACGAAGTTGCGCAGCGTCAGCGCCTGCTGGAACGGACCCGGATCGGCGTTGCGGAGGTTGTAGCCAGCGCTCGGCCAGCCGAACTCGGCGATCACGATGCGCTTGCCGGGGAACAGGTTGCGCAAGAGGTTGTAGCGGTCGACGGCCTGGTCGACGGCCTGGTCCGAGCGGAAGTTTTCCCAGTAGGGCAGGACGTGGGCGGCGATGAAGTCGACGTTGGAGGCAAGGTCCGGATTGTCGCGCCAGATGTTCCAGATCTCGCCGGTGGTGACGGGAACGCGGACCGCGCTCTTCACCCGCTTGATCATCTCGATGAGGTCTTCGACCTTCTGCTCGCCGCGGTAGATCACCTCGTTGCCGACGACGACGCCGATGACGTTGCTGTTCTTGCGGGCGAGCTCGATCGCGGCCTTGATCTCGCGCTCGTTGCGATCCTTGTCCTTGTCGATCCAGGCGCCAACGGTGACCTTGAGGCCGAACTCGGCCGCGATCGGCGGCACCAGCTCCACGCCGCCGGTGGATGAATAGAGGCGGATCGCACGCGTCATCGTCGACAGCGTCTTCATGTCGGCGCGGATCTGCTCGATCGTGGGAATGTTGTCGACGTCGGGATGGCCCGAGCCCGCGAACGGCGCGTAGGAGACGCTGGGCAGGAGGCCCTTGAAATCCGGTGCGGGTTCCTTGTCGCGCAAGACTCCCCAGATGCCAGCGTGGAGCACGGACACGAGCAACAGAACGGCGGCGACAACGCGCATCGCGGCTAAACCAAACGGGGCTGAGGTGGCAGGGAAGCGGATCCGACCCCGAGATCCGACCAAGTCCGCGGCAAATGGAGAATACCTCCGCCGCGCCTTTTCACAACTGTCATGGCCTCATGTCCTTATGAGGGCATGGCCTTTTCCAAATGCGCGGCAGTGCCAGCCGTTGCTATCGCCGATCGTTTCTGAACGAAGGCTGAAACGATCGCGGCTATTTTTGCGGCGCGGGCGAGGGGCTGGCCGCGGGCGAAGGGCTCGTTGCCGGCTGCGGCTGCGCGGCGGGGGTCGTCGGCGCCGCAGGCTGCGAGGCTGCGGCCGCCGCCTGCTGCGGCTGGGCCGCCGGGTTGATCCAGCAGGCGTGCACACGGCTGTCCAGGGTCTCGGCGACCTTGGGATCGATCTGGCCGCCGAAGCGGGTCAGGCAGCGGAAGGCCGCCTGGATGTGGCCGCCGGGGCAGCCGAAGCGATCATACAGATCGAGGTGACGGAACGCGGTATCGAGGTCATCCCGCCACATCAGCCGCACCACGCGCCGGCCGAGCCAGACGCATTCGGGGTTGCCGGCCGGACCGTTGATGGCCTGCGCAGCCTCCGCGAACTCGTCGGTGCGGCGCTGGTTCTGGGTTGCCGCGTCCTTGGCGGCGTCGGCGGGCTGGGCCGCTGCCGGCTTGCCCTGGTCCTGGGGGGCGCCGCTCTGCGCGGACGCGCCACCGATACCGACCAGGATGACAAGGGAGGAGACGGCCAAGGTGGCGGCGAACTGCCGCAGGACCGCATTTCGTAACTCGAGCACCCGTCGCCGCATGAATTCCCCAATTTCTCCACTGACCGTCCGCATTCACGACCGTCGCGGACGCGCGGTGTGATGGCGTCCAAATGGGTCTCCAATGCGGCGGAAAAATCCCGCCGAGTCCCATGACCTGTATTTGGATTTTTGTCCAGCAAAGTCACGCGCCTAGGCCCCGGTCGAACGGCCGCAGGCTAATTTGCCGGGGAGAGCGTGGCACCACCCCATACCACCCCCCCTTGGCAGACGGCGTGCGAGCAGGTAATCGACGGGCCCTTCGCGGAGGACGGAACCGATTTCTCTTCGTACGCCACTGGCGCTTCTGCTTGTTTCCCTGGGTGCGATTGCTGCCGTGTGGTGGTGGCTGGCGACGCCAATCACGCTTGCGCGCGCGCCCATCGATCCCGCCGACAAGCTGCAATGCGTTTCCTATGCGCCATTCCGCGGCGATCAGACGCCGCTGAACGAATGGACTCATATCGAGGCCGACCAGATCGAGCAGGACCTGCGGCAGCTCAAGGAGATCACCGACTGCGTCCGCACCTATTCGATCGAGAACGGGCTCGATCAGGTGCCGGCGGTCGCAACCAAGGTCGGCGGGCTGAAGGTGATCCAGGGCATCTGGCTCGGCAGCAACCGCGCCAAGAACTTTGCGCAAGTGGCGACCGCCATCCGCCTCACCAAGGAATTCCCCGACACCATCTCCTCGCTCGTCGTCGGGAACGAGGTGCTGCTGCGGGGCGAGATGACGACGGCCGATCTGATCGCCATCATCCGTTCGGTGAAGGCGCAGGTCAGCGTGCCCGTCACCTATGCCGACGTCTGGGAATACTGGCTGAAGAACCGCGACGTCTATGACGCCGTCGACTTCGTCACGATCCACATCCTGCCCTATTGGGAAGACATGCCGGTGCGCGCGAAATTCGCCGCGAGCCACGTCGAATCGATCCGCGAGCGGATGGCGGTTGCGTTCCCCGGCAAGGAGATCCTGATCGGCGAGACCGGCTGGCCGAGCGAGGGCCGCATGCGCGATGGCGCGCTGCCGTCGCGCACCAACCAGGCGCGCGTGGTCTCGGAGATCCTCGGTCTTGCGAAGGCGCAGAAGTTTCGCGTCAACCTGATCGAGGCCTATGACCAGCCCTGGAAGCGCCGGCTCGAAGGCACCGTCGGCGGCTATTGGGGCCTGTTCGATTCCGTGCGCCGGCAGCTGAAATATCCGCCCGGCCGGCCGATCAGCAATTTTCCGTACTGGAAATGGTACATGGGCGCCGGCATGGCCCTCAGCGTGCTGGTGTTCGCGGTCGCCGGCATCACGCTGCGGCGGCGGCCCTGGACGCCGCGCTTCTCGGCCTGGCTCGGCGTCGGCATCTCGGCGACGTCAGCGGGCATCCTGCTCGGGATCGGCGCCGACAAGATGTATTATGAGAGCTACGGCTGGGGCGGCTGGCTGCAATGGGGCACGCTGCTCGCCGCCGGAATCCTGTCGCCGATCTTCTGCGCGCAGGCGCTGGTGATCGGCCGCAGCCTGCCGACGTTCCTCGATATTCTCGGTCCGCGCGAAGAGCGGAAATGGTCGAAGCTCACCGCCGTGCTCGGCCTGACGCTGGCGGTGACTGCGGTGATCGCGACCGAGACCGCGCTCGGCTTCGTGTTCGATCCGCGCTACCGCGACTTCCCCTATGCCTCGCTGACGATGGCGGTGGTGCCGTTCGCGCTTTTGATGCTGAACCGGCCGCAGATCGGCGTGCGTCCGATCGCGGAGTCCGTGTTTGCCGGACTCCTGACGCTGTCGGCGGCCTACGTCCTGCTCAATGAAGGCCGCGACAACTGGCAGTCGCTGTGGACCTGCGCGATCTATCTGTTGTTCGCGCTCACGCTGTGGCGGGCGCGGGCCGCGCAAAGCCAAGAATGAGCAGGCCGATCGCCAGTCCCGACAGGACGATGTTGTAGAGCACGATGCCAAGGCCCGCGGCGATCACGCCGAGGGTCAGGAGCACGATCGAAGGCCGCATCAGGTTCAGCGTCGCGATCACCAGCGCGACGATGCCGAACACCGAATTCTTGAACAGCGAGGTCGAGACCGCGCGCGCCTTGCAGATCGTGGTCTGCAGGCCGGCGTCGCACGCGAGCGCCACCTGCGAGAACTCGATCGCGAGATAGCGGACATAGAGCGCCCAGCCGACGGTGACGAAGCCGACGACGAGCAGGAACTGGACCTGATACGGCGTCAGGCGAAAGGGCTTTTTCTTCATGGGGCCAATATGGTCGGGAAGGAGGGGGCGGGCAACAGGGCAGGTGAAGTTTTCTGACGCGCCCGGCGCCAACTAGGTCGTTCATTCTCCAGTGACGAGGCGCAGATCCTACTGTTGATTAAGGGCGATATTCGGACGTCACCTTGCGTTCACTCCCTTCAGGGATGCGCGCTTAGGAAGACGCAGGCTTATACACTTCCTCAGGGAAAGGGCGGTATTGCAACGGTTGCGTGATCAACTTCCTAGCTCGACAGTGCTGATTACCACGCGTCGGTCAGAATCTGACGTGAGCCCAAGAACGCTGTAGATGCGGTAACTGCGGGGCACTCTACCGCCTGAAGAACGACGACAGCGTCGATCCCGTAGAAGCCGTCTCCGGCTTGGCCGGAGCGGGCGGCGGCGCAGGTGCTGGTGGTGGCTCCTCGCGCTTCGTGCGCTTGGAGGAGTAGCTGCGCCGGTGCTGCGGTTTTTCAGGCTTGGCGCTGGGAGCGGGCGGCGTCTCGGCCTGGGTCGCTGCGTCCTGATCCTTGCCCTTCTCGGAACTCTTGTCTTGTCCCTTGTCTTGCGCCTTCTCCTGTCCTTTCTCTTGCCCCTTGTCCGAGCCGCCGCGCATCGACAGACGCTGGCCGTCGAACACGGCGGTCTCGCAGTGGCGGTCGTTCTCGGTTAGGCCAGCGCAGAGCTTTGCCGCGGCCGCGGCATTGATCAGTGGACCGGCGGCGAGGCGCAGCTGCATGCCGAGCCCGTTGCTGCCTTCCTTGATCATGATGATCGGCCGGAGCGTTGCGATCTCCGGGTTGGACTTGGTCAGGCTGCGCCAGAGAGTGCGCAGGCCGTCGATCGAGTTTGCGCCACCGAGATCGATCGCAAAGCGCGTCTGCTGAACCGCGATCGCAGGAGCCTCGCTCTCGGCCGCCTCCGGCGGTTTCGCCGGTGCTGCTGCGACTTCCGTGGGAGCGGGCGCCGGGTCTGGCTTCTTCTCGGCCGCATCAGGCTGAATCAATTTCGAAGCGGCCTGATCAGGCGGCGCCATGATCGACTTCGAAGTGACCAGGGGAAGGGCCGCTAGTGCCGAAGGCGCGGGCGGTGACTGCGGCACGAGGGAGGCGGCTGCCGCGGTCTGCGGCGGCAGGCCCGGCTGATCCTTTGCAGCCTCTTTCGACGTTTCCTTCGCCTCCTTGTCCTTCGCCTCCTTGGCCGCGTCCGCGCGCGGCTTGTCGCCCGACGGTGCTGCCGTCGAGGCGACCGGCCCGACGCTGGGCGCTGTGGGCGCCGGCTGCACGGCCGGCACGTCCTGCGGCTTTGCGGTCGAGGCCTGCGGCGGCGTGGCGGGCGCGTTCTGCTTGGAGATGGCGCCGGTGATGGAGTCGAGGCCTTGCTCCAGCACCGTGACGCGTGCGTAGAGGCGGTCGCGATCGGTGTTCAGCGTCTCGATGGCGGAGGCGAGTTTGCGGGCCTCGCCCTGGCTCTCCCGGGTCAGCATTTGGAGGCGGTCGGCCTGGCGTACGAGATCGGTGGCCGCGACCTGGTCGCGCCGCCACCCGAGCTGCGCCTGGTTGGCCATCACGGCGACGACCACGGCGCCCACGGCCGCCACGCCCCAGGAGCCCAGCCGCCACATCATGCGGCGGTCAAATGCGCTCTCCTCGGCCAGCAATCCGGAGAAAAGCCCGCCGGTTTCCTTGGTGTCGAAGGCACCGGCCAGTCGGTCGGAATCCTTTGCCATGAACTTATAAGTGCCCAGCCCCGTCGAGCATCCCCGAATCAATCAGGGAACATTAACAGGAAAAGCGTCCTGCACTTGAATTCCGGGCGTTTACGAGGGTAGCAAAGCGCCGCTATGACGGCGTCGGCCTGCTGGCGGCCGCCAATGATCGATTCGGCCGTATGTGACAGGATTGCAATGACTGCCCGCTCAAGCCTCACGATCGTGCTCGCCGCCGGTGAAGGCACGCGCATGCGATCGAGCCTGCCGAAGGTTTTGCATCCCGTCGCGGGCCAGACGCTGCTCTCCCATGTGCTCGCCGCCGCGCCGCATGGAACCGGGACCTCGCTCGCGGTCGTGGTCGGTCCCGACCATCAGGCGGTCGCCGATGAAGCCAGGCGGATCTGTCCCGGGGCGCTCACCTTCGTGCAGGCCGAACGGCTCGGCACCGCGCATGCGGTGCTGGCGGCGCGCGAGGCGATCGCGCGCGGCGTGGACGATCTCCTGATCGCGTTCGGTGACACCCCGCTGATTTCCGCCGAGACGTTTGCGCGGCTGCGCGCGCCGCTCGCCAAGGGCGCGGCGCTCACCGCGCTCGGCTTTCGCGCCGCCGACCCCACCGGCTACGGCCGCTTCATTGTCGAGGGCGACCATCTGGTCGCGATCCGCGAGCAGGCCGATGCCAGCGCCGAGGAACGCAGGATCACGCTGTGCAATGCCGGCGTGATGGCGCTCGACGGGCGCCGCGCGCTCAAAATCCTCGACAGGATCGGCAATGCGAACTCGAAGGGCGAATATTATCTCACGGATGCGGTCGGCATCGTCCGCGAACAGGGATGGGAGGCCATGGTGATCGAGACCAGCGAAGACGAAGTGCGCGGCATCAACACCAAGGCGCAGCTCGCCGAGGCCGAAGCCGTCATGCAGGCGCGGCTGCGCAAGGCGGCGATGGAGGCCGGCGTCACGCTGATTGCGCCGGAGACCGTCTATCTCGCCGCCGATACCGTCTTCGGCAAGGACGTGACGATCGAGCCGTTCGTGGTGATCGGTCCGGGCGTGTCGATCGCCGACGGCACCGTGATCCATTCCTTCTCGCACATCGTGCAGACCTCGCTCGGCAAGAACGTCTCCATCGGCCCCTATGCTCGCTTAAGGCCTGGAACCTCGCTCGGTGACGGCGCGCGCATCGGCAATTTCGTCGAGACCAAGGCCGCGACGCTCGAGGCCGGCGTCAAGGTCAACCATCTCTCCTACATCGGGGACGCCACCATCGGCGCCAATTCCAACATCGGCGCCGGTACCATCACCTGCAACTACGACGGCTTCAAGAAGCACAAGACGATCATCGGGCAGGGCGCCTTCGTCGGCACCAATTCGTCGCTGGTCGCCCCGGTGAAAATCGGCAACGGCGCCTATATCGGCTCGGGCTCGGTGATCACGCGCGACGTGCCCGACGACGCGATGGCGCTGGAGCGCAGCCAGCAGACCATCCGGGAAGGCGGCGCGGCGCGCTATCGCGAGATGAAGACGGGCGGGAAGAAGCCGGAGAAGTGACCGGCGCTATTCGTCGTCGGCAAATTCCGAGAAGATGGCGCGGGTCAGGCGCCAGCCGCGCGGCTTGGCGCGCTTCACCGGCTCGCCCGCCGGGTGCTTCACGAAGACGGGCTTGCTTTCCTTGCCGCGCTGGGGCGGCGGCCAGTGCGCCAGATGCGTGCCAGTGGTCTCGCTGGCGCGCAGATACATCGATGACAGACCTTTGCGGTCGGATGATCCCTTCATGGCCATATCTCCCGGGCGGGAATCGTTGGCCAAATGTATTGACAGCGAGTTAACGTGCAGGGTTAAAGGCCGGTCAGTTCGACGCACGTTAGGGCTACCACCATTTGGCGCTGTCGCAATCCGCAATAATTGTTGAGTATCGCGTTCGTTGCGAGTTTCGATAAAAATCGAACAGGTCGTTTTGACGATTTTTCGGCGATTTGGGGGATATTGATCCGCATGTGCGGGATTGTCGGCATTCTCGGGCGCGAACCGGTTGCGGAGCAACTGGTGGATTCGCTCAAACGTCTTGAATATCGCGGCTACGACTCTGCGGGTGTTGCTACGCTCGAAGGCAGCCATCTCGAGCGCCGCCGCGCCGAAGGCAAGCTGAAGAACCTGGAGAAGCGGCTCTACGCCGAGCCTCTGAAGGGCACCACCGGCATCGGCCACACGCGCTGGGCCACGCACGGCAAGCCGACCGAGCACAATGCGCATCCTCACGCGACCGAGCGTGTCGCGGTGGTCCACAACGGCATCATCGAGAATTTCCGCGAGCTGCGCGAGGAGCTCGAGAGCAAGGGCACAGAGTTCCACACCGAGACCGATACCGAGATCGTGCTGCATCTCGTCGACGACCTGCTCAAGCGCGGCAACAAGCCGGTCGAGGCGGTGAAGCTGACGCTGGCGCGGCTGCGCGGCGCCTTCGCGCTCGGCTTCATCTTCGCCGGCGAGGGCGACCTCATGATCGGCGCCCGCAACGGGCCGCCGCTCGCGATCGGCTATGGCGACGGCGAGATGTATCTCGGCTCCGACGCCATCGCGCTCGGCCCGTTCACCGACACGATCAGCTATCTCGATGACGGCGACTGGGTGGTCCTGACCCGCAAGGACGCCACGATCTTCGACAAGGACGGCAATGCCGTCCAGCGCGAGAAGATCAAGCACGCTGCCTCGACGTCGCTGGTCGACAAAGCCAACTACCGCCATTTCATGGCGAAGGAGATCCACGAGCAGCCGGAAGTGGTCGGTCATACGCTGGCGCGCTACATCGACATGGCGACGGAGTGCGTGTCGCTGCCGGTCAAGCTGCCGTTCGACTTCAGCACCGTCCAGCGCGTCACGATCACGGCCTGCGGCACGGCGAGCTACGCCGGCTACGTGGCAAAGTACTGGTTCGAGCGCTTTGCGCGCCTGCCGGTCGAGGTCGATGTCGCCTCCGAATTCCGCTATCGCGAGTCGCCCTTGCGCAATGGCGACCTCGCCATCTTCATTTCGCAATCCGGCGAGACCGCCGACACGCTGGCCGCGCTGCGCTACGCCAAGGCCGCGGGCGTGCATACCGTCGCCGTCGTCAACGTGCCGACCTCGACCATCGCGCGCGAGAGCGAGACCGTCTTGCAGACGCTCGCCGGGCCCGAGATCGGCGTCGCCTCGACCAAGGCCTTCACCTGCCAGCTCATGGTGCTCGCAGCGCTCGCGGTCGCCGCCGGCAAGGCGCGCGGTGAACTGTCCGAGGCCGACGAGATCAAGCTCGTGCACGGCCTCGTCGAAGTCCCGCGCCTGATGGCGGACGCGCTCACCACCGAGCCGCAGATCGAGAAGCTCGCGCGCGAGATCGCGAAGTCGCGCGACGTGCTCTATCTCGGCCGCGGCACCAGCTTTCCGCTGGCGCTCGAGGGCGCGCTGAAGCTGAAGGAGATCTCCTACATTCACGCCGAGGGCTATGCCGCCGGTGAGCTCAAGCACGGGCCGATCGCGCTGATCGACGAGAACGTGCCGGTGGTGGTGATTGCGCCGCATGACCGCGTGTTCGAAAAGACCGTCTCGAACATGCAGGAGGTGGCCGCCCGCGGCGGCAACATCATCCTGATGACTGACGCCAGGGGCGCCGCCGAGGCGACGGTCGATTCTCTCGTCACCATCGTCATGCCGGATATGGCGGCGGCGTTCACGCCGATGGTCTATGCCGTCCCCGTGCAGTTGCTCGCCTACCATACGGCGGTGGTGATGGGCACCGACGTCGACCAGCCGCGCAACCTCGCCAAGTCCGTGACCGTGGAATAAGACATAAGGGATCAGGTCGCCGCCTGCTTCGTGGTCTTCCAAAACCTGCTAGAAGACCCTAGCTTGAATGCAGCGACTGACCTGGAACCCGAATGACCGCCCGCGACGACGCGTCTCCGCCTGCGCCTCTGCCCGATCCTGCCCCGGAACCGCATACCGGCCTGATGGGCCGTTTCCGCAACTATTTCCTCACCGGCCTCGTGGTGACGGGGCCGATTGCGATCACGCTTTACCTGGTCTGGTGGTTCGTCACCTGGGTCGATGGCGTGGTGCGGCCGTTCGTGCCACTCGCCTATCGGCCGGAAACCTATTTGCCCTACGGCGTCCCCGGCTGGGGACTGATTGTCGCATTTTTCACGTTGACGCTTGTCGGCTTCCTCGCCGCCAACCTGATCGGCCGGACGCTGGTCGATGTCGGCGAGACCTTTCTCGGCCGGATCCCGGCCGTTCGCGCCATCTACCGCGGCTTGAAGCAGGTCTTCGAAACGCTGTTCTCGGGCAAGGGCTCGAGCTTCCGCAAGGTCGGCCTGGTCGAGTTTCCATCGCCGGGCATGTGGTCGATCGTGCTGATCTCGCAATCGCCGAGCGAGGACATCGCGCGCAGCCTGCCGGGGCAGGAGGAGCACGTCTCGGTATTCCTGCCGTGCTCGCCGAACCCGACCACCGGTTTCTTCTTCTACGTGCCGAAGAGCAAGATCATCGAGGTCGAGCTGAGCGCCGAGGACGCGGCGACGCTGATCATGTCGGCCGGCGTGGTGCAGCCGGGCTCGGCGCCCGATCCGAAGAAGGCGGCGGCGCTCGCCGGCGTGGCGAATGCGGCGCGCATCGCCAATGCTTCCGCCAAGCTCCAGCCCGAGCCTGCGAAGGTCGAGTGAGCGGCAACCCATGACCGACGAAAAGACGTTCCGCGATAGGGTGCATGAGGCTCGCGAGGGCGGCGTTCGCATGCTTACACCGGGCGAAGCCAAGGAGTTGCTCGACCACGGTGGCGTCACCGTCATCGATGTCGGCGAAGAATGGCAGTTGCTTGAGCGCGGCACGTTGCCCGGCGCGCGTAACGTCACCCGCGGCGAACTCGAGATCAAAGCCGATACGAAGGAAGAGCGCCGCGATCTCGCCTTGCGGGACCGGCACCAGAAGATCCTCCTGACCTGCGGTGGAGGCGGCAAGACAACGCTGTCGGCGGCCGCGTTGCAGGAGATGGGATTTACCGACGTGTCCGTGCTTCAGGGCGGATGCCGCGGCTGGCAGAAGGCCGGCTATGCGCTGGAGCCGTATCCAGGTCCGGACAGCGCCACTACCGCGCGGGACACCAGCAAGTAGAATCCGCGGCCGACGGTTGGCCTTGCTGTGGCCGGAACCCGATCGGAGCCGACGATGACAACCACGATTGCAATCCTTGCACCGGGCGCCATGGGCAGCGCGGTGGCCCGACGCCTGAGCGAGCATGGCGCGCGCGTGCTGACGTCCCTGAAGGGACGGAGCGAAGCCACGCTGAAACGGGCGGCGGATGCAGGCATGGTCGGCACCGACGATGATGCGATCGCGGACGCCGACATCATTCTCTCGATCGTGCCCCCGGGCGAGGCGGTGGCGCTGGCGGAGCGTCTGGCAGGGTTGATCGTCAGGCGCGAGAAGAAGCCGGTCGTCGTCGACTGCAATGCCGTCAATGTCGACACCGTGCTCCGGATCGAGGAGATCATCGGCTCGGCGCAGGCGCCGTTCGTCGATGCCGGCATCATCGGCTTCCCGCCGCAGCCCGGCGGCAAGAGCCCGGCGTTCTATATGTCCGGCGAGCACGCGAAGGACGTCGCGGTGCTGAAACAGCTCGGGCTCGACCTGCGGATCGTCGAGGGACCGGTCGGTGCAGCCTCCGCGCTGAAGATGTCGTACGCCGGCATCGTCAAGGGCCTTGCCGGCATCGGCTCGGCCATGGTGCTCGCAGCGACGAAGGCGGGCGCGGCCGATGCGCTCCGCGACGAGCTCGCGCTGAGCCAGCCCGCAATTTTGGCTCGGCTCGAGGTCGCGCTGCCGGACATGATCCCGAAGGCCTATCGCTGGGTCGCGGAGATGCGGGAGATCTCAGGCTTTCTTGGGCCCGATCATCCGGCGAGCCAGATCTACGAGGGATTTGCGCGCTGGTTCGAGCATCTTGCCGAGGATGCCAAAGGCGAGGCGGCGGATGCCGCGCTGATGAAGGCGTTCGCGGCGAGTGTCCAAAAGAAGGTCTAGATTGTACCTGCAAGCCCGATGCGCTCGTGAAGGCTCGGCGCTCTGCGGCGGGAAAACCGACAGCGCGGGCATTGCGCCGGCCACGGATTAGCGTGCATTCGTCCATTGGCGCCAATGGGTCGGCTGAATGTCGGCGTGGGTTTTGCCCCACCGGTCGACCCAATTGGATCCATCCTTGTGACAAGGAAAAGGAAGCGAATGGACAATACCATCAAAGTCCAGCGCGCAGATTTCGAGATCTCCGTCTGACGGAGCTGTCGAAGCTGACTGCCATTCGGTGGAAACGAACTGCATAATCTACCTCCAGCAGGGATGCGGGGATAGTTCCAATGTACGCTCGGCGATCCGATGAATGCCGCCCCTCCGAAGCAGCACCTGCTTCGCCTCGCTTACCGCAATGCCTCACCATAGCACGAGTGATCCGTCCTTGAATGTGAACCAGTTCGCAACAAAGCAGGGCAAACCGTACACTTCATTGGGGCAATTGCATTGTCCTTGCTTCGGGCGCCTATGACACCTCCGGACGCACGATCACCGCTTGCAAGTGAGTCCGTCTCGGCTGCCGCCGGTTCACGAATTGGGCGTGAGGCCGAATGTCGCGAAACGCCAGGCCACGCTTGAGCATGCTCTGCGGCCGAGACTTTCAACTCGTCATGCGCGAGTTTGACCGGCGCATCTATCAAAGATGCATGCCAAGAAGAGTTGCTTCGGGTGACGGATTGCCGGGTCAGGCCCGGCAATGATGGGACCACGTCGCTTCAGCCCGCTCCAATCAGCGGAATCGCCTCGTCCCGCTCATACAGATACAGCAGGCAGCGCAGCGCTTCGCCGCGCTCGCCCTTCAGCTTAGGATCGTCCTTCAAGATGCGCAGTGCCTCGTCGCGGGCCTGCGTGATGAGCTGGCCGTGAACTTCCGGGCGCGCGATGCGGTAGCCGGGCAGGCCGCTCTGGCGCACGCCCAGCACGTCGCCTTCGCCGCGCAGCTTCAGATCCTCCTCGGCGATACGGAAGCCGTCGGTGGTCTCGCGGATCACCTTCAGCCGCGCCTTCGACATCTCGCCGAGCGGCTCTGAGTAGAGCAGGAGGCAGGTCGAGGCTTCCGAGCCGCGTCCGATGCGGCCGCGCAGCTGATGCAGCTGCGCAAGGCCAAAGCGCTCGGCGTTCTCGATCACCATGATGGTCGCGGCCGGCACGTCGACGCCGACCTCGACCACTGTGGTCGCGACAAGAAGCCCGATCTCGTGGGCGGCGAACTGCGCCATCACGCGGTCCTTCTCAGTGCCCTTCATCTGGCCGTGGACGAGGCCGACGCGGTCGCCGAAGCGCTTCTGCAAGCTCTCGAAACGTTTCGTTGCGTTGGTGAGGTGCTCGGTGCCTTCGGCCTCGGATTCCTCGACCAACGGACAGATCCAGTAGACCAGCTTGCCGGCGGAAAGCGCGCGGCCGACGCCGTCCATGACCTCCTCGATCCGGCTCATCGGCACCGCGCGGGTGTCGATCGGCTGGCGGCCGGCGGGTTTCTCGCGCAGCTCAGAGATGTCCATGTCGCCGAAATAGGTCAGCACCAGCGTGCGCGGGATCGGCGTTGCGCTCAGCACCAGCACGTCGACGGCATCGCCCTTCGAGGTCAGCGCCAGCCGCTCGCGCACGCCGAAGCGATGCTGCTCGTCGACGACGGCAAGCGCGAGGTCCTTGAAGATCACATCGTCCTGGATCAGCGCATGGGTGCCGACGAGGAGGTCGATCTCGCCCTCGGCAAGCCGCGTGATGATCTCGCGCCGTTCCTTGCCCTTTTCGCGGCCGGTGAGGATCGTGACCCGCAGGCCGGCGCGCTCGGCGAGCGGCGCAATGGTCTTGATGTGCTGGCGCGCCAGGATTTCGGTCGGCGCCATCAGCGCGGCCTGCTTGCCGACTTCGGCGACGGCGGCGGCAGCGAGCAGCGCCACCACGGTCTTGCCGGAGCCGACATCGCCCTGAAGCAGGCGCAGCATGCGCACCGGTTGTTTCAGATCGTCCGCGATGGCAGCTGCCGCGTTGCGCTGGGAGGGCGTCAGCGCATAGGGCAGGGCGTCGATGATCTTGTTGCGCAAGTGTCCGTCGCCGGCATTGCGAACGCCGGCGGGCCTGCGCAACTGCGCGCGGATCAGCGCGAGCGCCAGTTGCCCGGCCAGGAGCTCGTCGAAGGCGAGGCGCGACCAGTAGGGTTTTTCGGGCAGGATGTCCGTGAGCTCGACCGGTTGGTGCACGCGGGTGAGCGCCTCGGCGATCGGCGGGAAGTTGCAGCGGCGCAGCACTTCCGGGCTGATCCATTCCGGCAGGCCCGGCAGCTTTTGCAGCGCCTGGGCGATCGCGCGCCGCAGCGAGCCGAGCGCAAGTCCCTCCGTCAGCGGATAGACGGGATCGATGCCGGAGAGCTTTGAAATGGCCTCCTCGTCCAGCACGCGGTCGGGATGCACGATCTGTGGGGTGCCGTCATACATCTGCAGCGTGCCGGAGACGTAGCGTTTGGCGCCCATTGGCAGCAGCTTCTCGACATAGCCGGGCTTGGCGCGGAAGAAGGTCAGCACGACGTCGCCGGTGTCGTCGCTGGCGTAGACCAGATAGGGCGCGCGGGAATTGCGCGGCGGGGGCGGGCGGTGGCGGTCGACCGTTACCTCCAGCGTCACCACGGTTCCCGGCACGGCGTCGCGGACCTTCGGCCGCGCGCGGCGGTCGATCACGTTGCTCGGCAGGTGCAGGAGCAGGTCGACCAGCCGCGGCGTCTCATCGCGGCTGAGCAGGTAGCGCAGCAGCTTGTCCTGCTTCGGGCCGACGCCGGGCAGGCTGGTCACGGGAGCAAACAACGGGTTGAGCAGGCTAGGGCGCATCAGGCGAATCTAGGATCGTTTTTGCCCGTCATGCCCGGCTTTATGCCGGGCATCCACGTCTTTTTTCACGTCCCGGCGCGGGCGGAGGGCCATGAGGAATCGATGGCCTGAACTGCCGCAACAAAGGGCTGACACGGGTCATCCGAGTGGCTATATCACCCCCGCCCGGCACGTCCGGGCTTTTCGCGTTGGACTGGATTTGAGACATGACGGGAACGACACGATCGAGCGACGGGCTGGATGAGCGTCGCAAGCGGCTTCTGTTCCGCTGCTGGCACCGCGGCACGCGCGAGATGGACCTGATCCTCGGCCGCTTCGCAGACGCCGAGATCGGCAACCTGTCCGATGCCGAGCTGACCGAGCTCGAGCGCCTGCTCGAAGTCAACGATCCCGACCTCTATGCCGCCGTCACCGGCGACAAGGTGCTGCCGGCCGAGGTCGCCGGCGCACTGTTTGCCCGCATCAAGGCGTTTCCGATCGCGGACCGCAAAGCATGAAACAGCCGTCGAAATCGCCGGCCGAATTGCTGGCACCGGGTCGCGCCCTGACGCTCGCCAATGTCGCGGAGGGCGCGGAAGGCCTCGTCGTCTCCGATCTCGCCCGTGCCATCGCGGCGCGGCCGAAGAAACCTGCCGTCAGCCTCGCCGTGGTCTGCCGCGACGGCCCGCGCATGCAGCAGCTCGAACGCGCCCTGCAGTTCTTCGCGCCGGACTTGCCAGTGCTCCAGTTTCCAGCCTGGGACTGCCAGCCCTATGACCGCGTCTCGCCGCATGGCGGCATCTTGGCGCAGCGCCTGACCACACTGGCGCGGCTCGCCTCGCTCACCGGCAGCGACAAGCCGCTGATCGTGCTGACGACGGTGAATGCCATCGTGCAGCGCGTGCCCTCGCGCGACCTCGTGGCGGCGCAAGCGCTGTCGGTCGCGCCCGGCAACGTCGTGCCGATGGACACCATCGTCGCCTGGCTCGAGCACAATGGCTACAACCGTTCCTCGACCGTGCGCGAGCCCGGCGAATATGCCGTGCGCGGCGGCATCCTCGACCTGTTTCCGGCCGGCCTCGACCAGCCGGTCCGCTTCGACTTCTTCGGCGACAGCCTGGAATCGATCCGCACCTTCGACGCCGAGACCCAGCGCACGCTGCTCGACATGCGCGCGCTCGACCTCGTGCCGATCTCGGAATTCCAGCTCGTCACCGACACCATCCGCCGCTTCCGCATGGGCTATGTCGCCGAGTTCGGCGCGCCCGAGCGCGATGACGCGCTCTACGAGGCCGTCAGCGAGGGCCGCCGCCATCCCGGCATGGAGCACTGGCTGCCGCTGTTCCAGGAGCGGATGGACACGCTGTTCGACTATCTGCAGGGAGCGCCGATCGCGATCGAGCCGCAGGCCGAGGACGCGATCCGCGAGCGCTTCAAGCAGATCCTCGACTACTACCAGGCGCGCCGAGACGCGCTCGAGCATCCGACCGGCGGCGCCATCTACAAGCCGCTGCCGCCGGACCGGCTGTACCTGACGGAAGAGGAGTGGACCAGGCGCGAAAGCGGGATTCCGCTGGCGCGGCTGACGCAGTTCTCCGTGCCGGCCGACGGCGCGACCGTCGTCGATGCCGGCGCGCGCAAGGGCCGCGACTTCGCGCCGGAGCGTAACGACACCACCGTCAACGTGTTCGAGTCCGTGGTCAGCCACGTGATGGCGCTCCAGGCGCAACGCAAGAAGGTCGTGATCGCGCTCTGGACCGAAGGCTCGCGCGACCGCATGACGTCGATGCTGCGCGACCACAAGCTGACCCACACCACCAGCGTCAACAGCTGGCGGACGGTGCAGGCAACCCCGCGTAACGAGACCATGCTCGCCGTGCTCGGCCTCGAAAGCGGTTTTGAGGCCGACGAGATCGCGCTCATCAGCGAGCAGGACATCCTCGGCGACCGCCTGGTGCGGCCGCGCAAGGCGAGCCGCAAGCTCGACAATTTCATCTCGGAAGTGACGAGCCTTGCCGCCGGCGACATCGTCGTCCACGTCGACCATGGCATCGGCCGCTTCATCGGCCTGCAGACGCTCGCCGTCGCCGGGGCGCCGCATGACTGTCTCGAGCTGCATTATGCGGCCGAGACAAAACTGTTCCTGCCGGTCGAGAACATCGAGCTGTTGTCACGCTACGGCTCCGACCAGACCACGGTCGAGCTCGATCGTCTCGGCGGCTCTGGCTGGCAGACCCGCAAGGCCAAGCTGAAGAACCGCATCCGCGAGATCGCGGGCGAACTGATCAAGATCGCCGCGGAACGCCAGCTCCACGAGGCGCCGAAGCTGCCGGTGCAGCCGGGCCACTATGACGAGTTCTGCGCGCGCTTCCCCTATGACGAGACCGAGGACCAGTTGGGCGCGATCGAGTCGACGCTGAAGGACCTCGAGCGCGGCCGCCCCATGGACCGGCTGATCTGCGGCGACGTCGGCTTCGGCAAGACCGAGGTGGCGTTGCGCGCGGCCTTTGCCGTCGCGCTGGAGGGCAAACAGGTGGCGGTCGTCGTGCCGACCACGCTGCTCGCCCGCCAGCACTACAGGACCTTCTCGGAGCGCTTCCGCGGCTTCCCGGTGCAGGTCGCGCAGGCCTCGCGCCTGATCCCGACCAAGCAGCTCAACCAGGTCAAGAAGGGCATCACCGACGGCTCGGTCGATATCGTCGTCGGCACCCACGCGCTGCTCGGCAAGTCGATCAAGTTCCGCGACCTCGGCCTTCTCATCGTCGACGAGGAGCAGCATTTCGGCGTCAGCCACAAGGAGCGGCTGAAGGCACTCCGCTCCGAGGTGCACGTGCTGACGCTGTCGGCGACGCCGATCCCGCGCACGCTGCAACTCGCGCTCACCGGCGTGCGCGAGCTCTCGATCATCGCCTCGCCCCCGGTCGACCGTCTTGCGGTCCGCACTTTCGTTGCCCCGCATGATGCTCTCATGATCCGCGAGGCGCTCCTGCGCGAGCGCTATCGTGGCGGCCAGGCGTTCTACGTGGTGCCGCGCATCGACGACCTCGCCGAGGTCAAGGATTTCCTCGACAAGAACGTGCCGGAGATGAAGGTCGCGGCCGCGCACGGCCAGATGCCGCCCGCCGTGATCGAGGACATCATGACGGCGTTCTACGACGGCAAGTTCGACATCTTGCTGTCCACCACCATCGTGGAGTCCGGTCTCGACATCCCCAACGCCAACACGCTGATCGTGCATCGCGCCGACATGTTCGGCCTTGCGCAGCTCTATCAGCTCCGCGGCCGCGTTGGACGCTCTAAGCTGCGCGCCTACGCGCTGTTCACGCTGCCGGCCCAGCAGAAGATCACGGCGCAGGCCGAGCGCCGGCTCACCGTGCTGCAATCGCTGGAGACACTGGGCGCGGGCTTCCAGCTCGCCTCGCACGACCTCGACATTCGCGGCGCCGGCAATTTGCTCGGCGAGGAGCAGTCCGGTCACATCAAGGAGGTCGGCTTCGAGCTCTACCAGTCGATGCTGGAAGAGGCGATCGTCAATCTCAAGGCCGGGGTCTCCGAGCCCGCCGCCGACCGCTGGTCGCCCTCGATCACGATCGGAATGCCCGTGCTCATTCCAGAGGATTATGTCGGCGACCTTTCGGTGCGGCTGTCGCTGTACCGGCGGCTCGCCGATCTCGACACCGAGGAGGAGATCGAGAACTTTGCCGCCGAGATGCGCGACCGTTTTGGCGTGCTGCCGGACGAGGTGCGCTATCTCTTCAAGGTCGCTGCGATCAAGGCGTTCTGCCGCAGGGCCAATGTCGAGAAGATCGATGCCGGTCCGAAGGGCGCCGTCATCGCCTTCCGCGACAACTCGTTCGCGCATCCCGACCGCCTGGTGTCGTTCATCCGCAGCCACGGCCAGGCCGCAAAGGTGCGGCCCGACATGAAGGTGGTGTTCTTCCAGGACTGGGAGACGCCGGAAGAACGTCTCGCCGGCACCACAGAGATCATGCGCCAGCTCGCGCAGCTCGCTCAGAGCAAGAAGGCGGCGTAGGGCGCAGAAGTAGTTTCCCCGTCATTGCGAGCGAAGCGAAGCAATCCAGAAATGTATCCGCGGAAGGACGCTGGATTGCTTCGTCGCTTCGCTCTGCGCAATGACGGTGTTACTGGAAGCATTTGTACGGTGGGTAAAGGTGCGTAGCGCCATGCCCCCATCTCTGCACCCGGAACTGGAATCGGTGGGCCACCCTCGATCAATCGAGATGGAATCTCAAGTAAAGGTTTCCGGCCGGCTCATTCTGGAAATACAGGAGCCCTCGCGGCGCCACGCCGGTAAAAAAGCGAAGCCTCGGTGGCGGGTCGCCGGGCACTATCCTCTGCGATGGCGCACCTAGTTCGAAGAAACAGCAGCCGGGCTTGCCTTCGATTTGAATGCGCGCGTGGTCAGGGTCGTCGCGAGACAGGAAAATGATGACCGTCAGGTTTAGCTTCTCGACCTTCACATGGCATACCCCATAGGGGCACGCCGTCGAACCTGCATCGCTGTCGGTTGGTGTTTCAACGCCGTAATCCAGCCTGTAGTCCTTGGCGTAGCCGGAAGCCGGCATGAGCAGAACGGCGGAAATGAATGCTGTTGCGAATTTCATCGTCGACCGGAATATCGAGTCGCACCACAGACGAGTTCTCGCCCGGAGGTTGCAGGCAGATCATAGAAACAAATCAAGAACAAAGTCAACCGGCTCCTGGCTTTCGTGCATTGACGACAGCGGTGATGTCGCTGCGGGTGCGCCTTCTGGGCATCTGATGAACTATCTCAATCCCTGACGACGCGACGGAGAACTCGGATGTTCGGGTCATTACGATCGGGAGTTCGCTCGACGGGCGGGGCGACCGGAACACGATTGGTCTGCACTGCCTTGGGCGTCGAGAGCACGCCCTGGTCCGTCGGCGCTGCAAGAATTTGTATTCTCCCATTCGTCGTTGGTGAGGCATAGATTGGCGGGCGCGCTCGCATGATCGAATCGTTTGGATCGCGCGGACGGATCTCGCTACGGCCGTCATCCTCTAGATTCGGGATCGCATTGCTGGCCTGCTTGATAGCCGCATCAATCATTTCCTTTATAGGACCCAATACTGAGCCGGGGTCATCGACATATTGCTCGGACGCGATAACGCCGTTCTTAAATCTGTTGAGGTCATCGATGGTCTGCTGGACAGATTTTCGCGGCCCCTCGTCGCACCAGGACCCCTTGCCAGACATGTAATGATCTATGACGTCGCGCGCGCGCCTCGTAATGTCTTCCTTGTCTGACGGATTGATCGTGACAACCCCAGAGCCGATCGGCGGTAAAGGTTTCTTTTCAATCGTCGGCATCAACAATTCTCCTGTGCAAATGAAAAAACCCGCAGCGAATTTCTCCGCGCGGGCCAACTGATTTATTTCGATGATGCCATTCTGCCGGTGTTTTGCCCGACGTGGCTTCGTAAAATCCGTATGGCTTCACGTCAGCAATTGACAGCTCCTTTGCATGGGGTTGTCTTTCAGATTTTGTCGGATCACAGGGCAAACCGAGGTCCGAAGGGGCGATCCTGCGAAAGAGGGCGCGATGATATCTACGACGCCGCGCGCGGCGCTTCAGCCGAGAGACGCGCGAGCAGCGTCCGCGCGGTATCCGACGGCGACAGCGAGTCGACGCTGACGACGGGATCGCTGCGCATCTCGCGCTTGCCGTTTGAAGTGTGCCGCATCACCGCCGACAGGCGGCGAGCGATCATGTGCGCGGTCCGGAAGTCGGTTTCGGCAAACACCACGATCACCGAGCCGTCCTTCTGGACAGCGCCAAAATCCATCTGCCGCATCAGCCGGCTCAAGATTCGTGCGGCATCGAGCTGGGCGCGGGGATTGCCCGGATCGAAGGCGAAGCGCGCGACCGACAGGCCGCCGCCGCGGGCGAGCGTCTGCTCGACCGCCTTGGAAAAATCGCGGGCGAAGGCTTCGACCGTCAACAGTCCGCTGCGCGGATCGAGCCAGCCGCCGGCGTCGATCGAGCGCAGCGTGCGGCTCAGCTGAGCCTCCATCGCGTGCTGGCGGATCAGCGGCAGCGCGTTGGCCGCGATCCTGGCCGGCTCGCCCGAGATCAACTCGAGATTGGGCAGGTCGTAGCCCTGCGAGAGCTGGTGCGCGGTGACGACGACGGGCAGGTTGCGGAAGCGGGTATCCTCCGCGAGCACCGTGAGGAAGGCGTCGGCGACGCGCGCGGTGAATCCCTCGGCGAGGACGACGCCGTCGATGTCGCGCGTGTTGAGGTGCTTTGCGGCGGCCTCGATCGAGAGCGCGCCGATCACACCCATGCGTTCGCCGAGCGCGACCGAGAGTGCGGGATAGGCCGCGCCGCGGCCGATCAGGAGCACGGTGGCATCGCGCACGGGATCGGCCTCGGGCAGGGAGACCTTTGCCGTCACCTCGGGAAGGCGGCGCAACACGGTCGCATGCAGCGTGCGCACGCGGAGCGCCGCACGCAGCCGCGCGATCAGGCGGTCCGGATTGCCTTCGCGTGAGGAGAACGGCAGGGCGTTGTGGGGGAGCGTGCCCGGCGCATCCAGCGCGACGAACGGAATGTAGAGTGATTGGTCGGCGATCTTCTTGGCGAACGGCGCGATGTGCGGCTCGTGGCCGCCGGTCATTGCGGCGAGGACCGCGGCAGGTTGAACCTGCTCGACGACGCGTGCAGCACTCGTCCAGTCGCTGTCGACGATGGGGAAGAAACGGCCCTCGTCCAGCGCCGAAATGAAGGCCGGCCGCTCGGCATTGGAGACAAACAGGATCGGGCCCGCCTGGGACATCGCAAACTCTGATCACGCAATACGTGGCGCGTAATCTAGTTTGGCCGCCTTAATGCAGCGTCAACGTATCAGTTGAAACTGCGCTCAAACCGGGCCGGAACGATCGCGAAAAGCCTCAACCATCAGGGGGTTAAGGCCGAGCTCGCTGAGCGCCTCGCGGGCGCGGGCGTTATCCTGGGCGCGGCCTGCCAGCCGGTGCCCGGAGAGCCGGTCGGGCAGCGCGGTCAGGAGCGCGCCCTGGCCGAGCCGGCGCGCCCATTCCTGGAGGTCGTTGGACAGGAAGCGGTAGCCGCCGACCGCCATGATGCCGGACGGGGGCGCGGTGACGCAGATCGCGCCGCTCGTGCGGTCGATCCGCGCGGCGTAGCCGGTGTCGACATAGTCGCGCGGCGGCTGCGCCGTCAGCGCCTCGCCCACCGGCTGCGGCGGGGCGTAGGCCGCGATCGGCACCATCGGCCCGCGAAGGCCAAGCGTTCCCTTTGGCGTAAGCAGGATCTCGCCGGCGATCGAGGAGCCGGACTGCTCCCGCGGCGCGCCATGCGGGCCCGGCATCACCGGCACCGGCGTGCCGTCCTCGCCGCGCCGGGCGCCGAACAGGCCGGCCTCGCCGAACAGATAGATGTCGGTGAGCGGCGCATGCGGTGCGATCCAGGCATCGCTCGCGGCCACCTGCTCGGGCGCGCGCCACAGGCCGATGACGTTGCGCAAGGTCGGCATCCGCGCCGCGAGGTTGGAATCGCCGAGCCTAAGTGCGAGCTGCGCCGGCGCGATCAGCACCTCGCACTCATGCTCGTTGATCTGCTGCTCCAGCACGTCGTGCTCGAAGGGGTGATGCAGCGCCAGCGTGCCACCGGAGAACAGCCACGCCGCGAGCGAGGAGGCGAGGCCCGCAAACGACATCGGCGTGAACGCCGCCATCACCGTCGCACCCTGCTTGATGTCGGCTTCCAGCGACATTGCAAGCCCGCCGGCGATCAGGCTGAAATGCGGCCGCGGCACCGGGCGTAAGCCTTCCGCGGTGACGTCGAACGAGATCATCGCCGCCTTGCGGCCGTCCTGAATGACGCTGCGCGTGGTGCCGGGCGGGCGCGCCAGCACCTCGTCGAGCGAGGCCATGCCTTCGGGCAGGTCGGTGCCGAAGCCGAAGACGTGGCGGATCGAGAAGGCCTCTGCCGCGGCATGCATGGCGAGGTCGGAATAGATCACGCCGTCGATCTTGCTCATGGCGACGATGGCGCGTGCCGCGGTGCGGTTGAGCGCGGCGGTCAGTTCCGCATGGCGCCAGAGCAGCGGCAGCACGGCGACGACAAGGCCGGCGCGATGGGCGGCGAGCACAGTGAGCACGAACTCGACCGTGTTCGGCAACTGGATCGCGATGACGGAGTTGGCCGGCAGACCGGACTCGACGAAGTGCGCCGAGAGCGCCTCGATGGCGAGGTCGGCCTCGGCATAGGTCAGCCGCTTTGGCGAGCGCCCGGTCACGCGGACCTTGTTGAGGGGGTCGAGCAGCGCCGGCGCATGCGGCTGGCGGGACAGCGTGCGCTGAAACAGCGTGTCGAGCGTCGGCGATACGGGTGGCTGGTTCACGGCGTCACTTCGCTTGGGGCTGCCCCTTCGACCACCAGGTCTCCGGCAGATAGCCGGACAGCGCAGTGGTCGACGGTCGTTCTATCCGATTCCAGCGCGCGATCCATTGCTCCGATACGTTAAACAGCGGGATTGTGTAGAAGCCCGCGATCAGGGCCCGGTCGAGCGCCCGCACCGCTGACACGAACGCCGTATGTTCACGGGCCTCTAACAGGGCCGCGATCATGGCGTCGACGGCCAGATCCTTGACGCCCATGTAGTTGCGGGTGCCTGGACTGTCGGCAGCCGCGCTGCCCCAATAGAAATATTGCTCGTTGCCCGGGGACAGCGACTGGTCCCAGCGGTTCTGGATCATGTCAAATTCGAAAGCGAGGCGGCGCTGGTCGAACTGCACGGGATCCACCGATCGCACGGAGGGCTCGATGCCGGCCCGCTTCAGGTCGCGCTGGAAGGCGAGCGCGATGCGCTCCTGGTCGCGGGTCGTGACCAGGAGCTCGAAGGTGAGGGGGGCCTTGGTCCTGCGATTGCGCAGCACGGTGCCGTCGAGATCGTAGCCGGCGTCGGACAGAAGCTTGAGCGCCGCGCGCAGCGTCGTCCGGTCGCGCCCTGAGCCGTCGGTGACCGGCAGGCGGTAGCTGCCGTCCATGATGTCCGGCCGAATCTGCGCGGCGAAGGGCTTGAGCAGCTCGCGCTCGCGCGCATCCGCAGGGCGGCCGTAGGCCGACAGGTCCGAGCCGGCAAAATAGCTGGCCACGCGCGAGTAGAGCCCGAAGAAATAGTTGCGGTTGACCAGCTCGAAATCGAACAGCAGCGTCAGCGCCTGGCGCACGCGGATGTCGGCGAAGACCGGACGTCGCGTGTTGAACACCAGGAACTCCGAAGGCTGCGGCACGCCGGGTTTGATGGTGTCGCGAATGACTTCGCCGCTCTTTGCGGCGGGAAAATCGTAGCCGTCATGCCAGCGCAGGGGCTCGTTCTCGACGCGGAAATCATAGAGGCCGCGCTTGAAGGCTTCGAACTGGCCGTTGGCCTCGCGGTAATAGTCGAGCCTGATCTCGTCGAAATTATAGAGCCCGCGATTGACCGGCAGGTCGCGGCCCCAATAGTCGGGATTGCGGGTCAGCGTCACGCTGGCGCCGGGCTTGACAGCAGTGACGCGATAGGGGCCCGAGCCGATCGGGCCCGCCATCGTCGTCTCCTCGAAGGTCGCGACGTCGACCGCATGTTTCGGCAGGATCGGCATCAGGCCGAGGATCAGCGGCAGCTCCCGGTCGTTGGCACCGGCGAGATCAAAGCGGACGGTGAGGGGATCGAGCGCCTCGGCCTTGGCGACCTTGGCGTAGTATTGGCGGTGGTTGGGACGGCCGTGATCGCGCAGGAGCTGCCAGGAGAACAGGACGTCCTCTGCGAGCACGGGCCTGCCGTCGGAGAACCGCGCGCGGGGATCGAGATGGAACGTGACGTAGGTCCGCTCGTCGTCGGTCTCGACTGATTTGGCCAGGAGCCCGTAGAGCGTGAACGGCTCGTCATAGCCGCGCGCCAAAAGGCTCTCGACCACGTAGTTCCGCGTCTGCTGCACCGCCAATCCCTTCACGATGAACGGATTGAGGCTGTCGAAGGTGCCCAGAATGCCCCAGGTCAGCCGGCCGCCCTTGGGCGCGTCGGGGTTGGCGTAGGGCATATGGGTGAAACCCGCTGATAGCGCCGGCTTGCCGTGCATGGCAATGGCGTGGGCTTCCTCGGCCCGCACCGCAGTTGCCGGCAGCGCGACGGCGAGGGCAAGGCCGGCAATCAGGCGGACGCCGGGGCCCTCGATCAGGCGCTGGAACATGAACATCGGCACACGTTGATTCGAGGAGCGGCGAACCTGAATCCTATCACAGGGAATTTCACGAAGCGCAGGCACTGGCGCAGTCAAAGATGGTTGTCGGCATTGATCTTTTCGTCCGCCACGTTAAGAAGGCGGGCAATCGCGCAAGAGCGCCGAACCCGTCACTTTTCCGCCTCTATTGACGGGGAGACAGCCGCGCCAAGGCGGCGGCCTGGTTCGGTGCTTCGGGGCGGTTCGGGCACTTCCCGTTCAGAAAGGGTTTTCCGCAATGAATTTCCGTTACTTGGCCGCGTCCGTCCGGCCGCGCGGGCGACTTCTCGCCCTTTTGACGGCGACGGCATTGGTCGTTCCGTTTGCCGTAGAGGCCCAGACCCCCGCGCCGGCTCCCGGTGCGCCCAAGGCGGCTCCGGCGCCGAAAGCTGCTCCGAAGGCTGCCCCCAAGGCGCCGGCTCCAGCTCAGGCACCCCAGGCGCAGCAGGCTCCTGCTCAGGGCGCCCCGGCGCAGCAGCAGGCTGGACAGCCCGCAGATCAGCAGATCCAGCTGATTTACGCACCGTGGACCAAGTTCTGCCTCAAGGGCCAGGACGCCAACGCCAAGCAGGTCTGCTTCACCGGCAAGGACGGCCGCATTGAGTCGGGCCAGCCGGTCATCGCGGCCGTGATCATCGAGCCGGAAGGCGAGCCCAAGAAGATCCTGCGCGTGACCCTGCCGCTCGGGATGCAGCTCGTCCACGGCACCCGCATCATCGTGGACAACAACGCGCCGCTGCAGAGCCCCTACGTGATCTGCTTCGCCAATGGCTGCATGTCGGACTACGAGGCGACCCCCGACCTCATCAACAACATGAAGAAGGGGCAGAACCTTGTTGTGCAGGCGATCAACGCCAATGGCGCGCCGCTGACGCTGCCGCTGCCGCTCGCCGGCGAGTTCGCCAAGGCCTATGACGGCCCGCCGACCGATCCGAAGAAGTTCGAGGAAGACCAGAAGAAGCTCCAGGAAGAGCTTCAGAAGAAGGCCGACGAACAGCGCAAGAAGCTCGAACAGCAGGGTGCAGTAGCTCCCGGCGGCGCTCCCGCAGCGCAGAAGTAATCGGGGCTCAACGCCCGGACATGAAAAAGGCGCTCGGTTCGAGCGCCTTTTTTGCTGCCCGCTTTATCGGGGCGAAACTCAGTTCAGCGAAGGGTTGCGCGGGCGGTAGCCGCCGGCCTTGTCCTTGATGAAGATCTCGGCGACCTGGGAGTGGCGGATCGGCTCGCCGGAGTCATCCGGCATGAGGTTCTGCTCCGAGACGTAAGCGACGTATTCCGACTCCGCGTTCTCCGCGAGCAGGTGATAGAACGGCTGATCCTTTTGGGGCCGCACCTCCTCAGGGATCGACAGCCACCATTCCTCGGTGTTGTTGAATTCCGGATCGATGTCGAAGATCACGCCCCGGAACGAGAAGATCCGGTGGCGCACGACCTGTCCGATCTGGAATTTGGCGGTCCTCGCTTTAATCATTCCCCGTCGATAGACCAGGATTGTGGCCGATGCTAGTGCCTGATTCCGAATTAACCCGCCGTTGGGGGGCGGATAGCCCCCAAGCCTTCAGAAAACACTTCATCAATGGTCGATATCCTCAATCTGGCCTTACCTTATTTTGGCCTGATCTTCGTCGGCTTCGCCTGTGGCAAGTCCAAGTCCCTGCCGGAATCGGGCCTGGCCTGGATGAACTTCTTCCTGCTCTACGTGTCGCTGCCGGCGCTGCTCTTTGCGATCATGTCGAAGACGCCGTTTTCGGAGCTGAACAACCCGCCGTTCCTGGTTGCGACCACGCTGTCGACGGTTGCAGCGTTTACAATTGCACTCGTCGTCGGAAAGGTCCTCGGACGGCTGTCGCTGCGCGAGGCGACGCTTGCCGGACTCTCCGGCGGCTATGGCAATATCGGTTATATGGGGCCGGGGCTGGCGCTGGCCGTGCTCGGGTCGAGGGCGGCGGCGCCGACCGCGCTGATCTTCTGCTGCGACAGCATCTTCCTGTTCACGATCGTGCCGCTCCTGATCGAGCTCTCCGACCGCGACCATCCCTCGCTCGTGCACGCCTTCGGCGTCGTCCTGAAGCAGATCGTGCTCAACCCGCTGATCATGTCAGCCTGCTTCGGCGCGGCTGTCGCGGCGCTCCATATCGAGCTGCCGGTCGCGCTCGATCGCACCATCACCTTCCTCCAGAACGCCGCGGCCCCGACCGCGCTGTTCGTGCTCGGCGTGACGGTGGCGCTCCGCCCGTTCGATCGCGTGCCCTGGGAGGTGCCGGGCATGATTGCGGTGAAGCTCCTGATTCATCCGCTCGCGTCGTTCGCGCTGATGCTGGCATTCGGCCCGTTCGCGCAGCCCTGGGCCGCGACTGCCGTGCTGATGGCCTCGCTGCCGCCGGCGCTGAATGTGTTCGTCATCGCGCGCCAGAACGATGCCTGGATCGAATCCGCATCCGTCGCGGTGCTGCTCGGGACCTTCGCATCCGTGGTCACGCTGACCAGCGTCATGTGGTTCATCCAGACCGGGCGGCTGGCGTTTCCCTGAGCGGCCGCTAGCGCTGCCGAATTACCGCCGCCACGTCGGTGTCAGCCCCTCGCGCATGGCGAAGCGCCGCAGCGGGCCGATGGCGCCCAGCAGGTGCATGCCCACGGCGCGGACCGGCTGGAGCAGCAGGAAATCGTTGAGCAGAGAGCGGTTCGCGATGTCGATCATGAAGGTCCGGCTCAGGATGTCCGGACGCCGCGCCCAGTCGTAGCGCCCGAGCACCTCAGGCGCACCGGGATCGCGGCCGGCGGCGATCGCCTCGCTTGCGATCTTGGCGATGTCGGCGGCGTCGCGGAGGCCGAGATTGAGGCCCTGAGCGCCGATCGGGGGAACCACATGGGCGGCCTCACCGACCAGCGCGATGCGGTCGCGGGCGAAGGATTGCGGCCGCTCGATCGCCAGCGGGAACAGGTTGCGGCCGGGCTCGACCGTCATGCGTCCCAGTATGGAATGCGACTGTTTCTCGATCGCGGCAGACAGCTCCTCGTCGGTCAGGGCGCGAAGCCGCTCGGCTTCACTGGGGGCCGCGACCCAGACGATGCTGGACCGGTTGCCGGGCAGGGGCACGAACACGCAAGGTCCATGCGGCGTGTGGAACTCGGTCGAGACATTCCGGTGCGGCCGCGCGTGGGCGACGTTGAAGGTCAGCGCGGACTGCGTCAGGTCGCGGCGGTCGACGGCAATGCCGGCTGCCTCCCGGCATAGCGAATGCCGGCCGTCGGCGCCCACCACGAGCCGTGCCGTCAAGAACCGTCCGGACGCCGTGCGAACCGCGACGTCGTCGGCCCCGATGACCACGCTTTCGGCGTCGTCGTCGAAACGGACGAGCTCGGGCAATTCGGCCGCTCGTTCTTCCAGCGTCAGCATCAGCGAACGGTTGTCGATGTTGTAGCCGAAGGCCTCCAGGTCGATCTCGTGACAGGAGAACCGTACCTCCGGCGCGCGGATCAGGCGGCCGGTATCATCGACGAGACGCATGACCTCGAGCGCCGCCGCCTTGTCCTTGCAGCGGGACCAGACGCCGAGACCCTCCAGGAGATCGACGGAGGCGCCGAGCAGCGCGGTCGTGCGGTTGTCGGCATAGGGCATACGCCGCGCCACCAGCGCGGTGCGTACACCGGCCCCGGCCAGCGCGATCGCCGCCGCCAGTCCGGCCGGTCCGCCGCCGATGACGGCTGCGTCAAAAGATACAGATGCATCTGTCATGAAGGACAAATGACACGCCCCGCGGCAAATTCAAGCCCGCAGATTTTCCCTGATTTTGTGACGAATTGCGCGGCCGAACGCCGCGATGGCGGATGTGCAAACCGGTCTCATTCTGATAGCAGAAGCCATGGACAGCCAAGAGGATTCCTTGAAGCCCACGCCCGCGATCCGCGCCGCGGCCTTCTCGGTCCACATCTTCACCGCTTGCGGCGCCGCGCTCGCGCTGCTCGCGATGCTGGAGGCCGTGCGCGAGCACTGGGCGGCGATGTTTCAGTGGCTGGGCGCCGCGCTGATCGTCGATGCGATCGACGGCCCGATCGCGCGCAGGCTGGACGTCAAGCATGTGCAGCCGAACTGGTCGGGCGACGTGCTCGATCTCGTTGTCGACTTCGTCACTTATGTCTTCGTGCCGGCCTACGCGATCGTCGCCAGCGGCCTGCTGCTGCCGGTCGCTGCTCCGCTGCTGGGGATCGCGATCATCGTCACCAGCGCGCTTTATTTTGCCGATCTGCGCATGAAGGCCGATGACAATCATTTTCGCGGCTTCCCGGCGCTGTGGAACGCGGCGGCATTCTACCTGTTCCTGCTGCATTGGCCGCCGGTTCTGTCGACGCTGCTGGTCGCGGCGCTGGTCGTGCTGACGTTCATTCCCTTCCACGTGCTGCATCCGGTCCGCGTCAAGCGGCTGCGCTGGCTGACGATGTCGCTGATCGTGATCTGGGCGCTGCTCGGGCTTTATACGCTGGAGATGGATTTCCGCGTCGGCCCCGTCGTGACCGTCTCGCTGTGTGCGATCGCGCTCTGGATCGCCTTCAGCGACGCACTGATCCGGCTCGTAAAATCCTTCGCATGATGCATCTGTTGACCAGCCCCGAGGCCTGGGCCGCGCTCTTGACCCTGACCTCGCTCGAGATCGTGCTCGGCATCGACAACGTCATCTTCCTGTCGGTGATCGTCTCGCGCATCCCGCAGAAGCAGGCGCATCGCGCCCGCCAGATCGGGCTGGCGCTGGCGCTGGTGTTCCGCATCATCCTGCTCAGCGTGCTGGTCTGGCTGATCGGCCTGACCGCGCCGGTCCTTGCGTTCAAGGGCTACGACTTCTCCTGGCGTGACATCATCCTGATCGGTGGCGGCCTGTTCCTGATCGCAAAAGCGACCCACGAGATCCATGCCGAGGTCGATGCCGATGACGAGGAGGGCGAGGGCTCTTCCGGCCGCAGCGCGTTCCTCTGGGTGATCGCCCAAATCGTCGTCATCGACATCGTGTTCTCGCTGGACTCCATCATCACCGCGATCGGCATGGCGCAGGACATCGAGATCATGATCGCGGCCGTCGTGATCGCCTGCCTGATCATGTATCTCTCGTCGGGGCCGGTGGCGCGATTTGTCGCGGAGCATCCGACCACCAAGATGCTGGCGCTGGCGTTCCTGGTGCTGATCGGCGTCGCGCTGGTTGCGGATGGATTCAAGTTTCACATTCCGCGCGGCTACATCTATTTTGCAATTGCGTTCTCGGCGGCGGTCGAGTTCTTCAATGTGCTGGCAAAGCGCAACCGCAAAATGGCTCGCCGTTCGCCGCTTTAGTCGTTCTATCCAGCGTTGAGTTGACAAGGCGGACGCGATGCCTTTCGCTTGCGAAGCGGGGCGGGACCGAGGGAGGCCAAGCGATGACCAAAGCCGTCCGGGTGCACAAGGTCGGAGGTCCCGAAGCCCTGGTCTATGAGAGCGTCGAGGTGCCGGCGCCGGGCCCCGGTGAGGTGCGCATCCGCCAGCACGCGGTCGGGCTGAACTTCATCGACGTCCATTATCGCACCGGGCTCTACAAGGCGCCGGGGCTTCCGTTCATCGCCGGCAACGAGGCCGCGGGCGAGGTCGTCGCGATCGGGCCCGGCGTGACGCACTTCCACCCCGGCGACCGTGTCGCCTACTACCATAATCTCGGCGCCTACACCGGCGAGCGCAACCTCCCCTGGGAGCGGCTGGTCAAGCTGCCCGACCACATCACCTTCGAGCAGGGCGCCGTGCTGATGCTGAAGGGGTTGACGGTCTGGTACCTCCTGCACAAGACCTTCAAGGTCGAGCCGCATCATCGCGTTCTGGTCCACGCCGCCGCCGGCGGCATCGGTCTGCTAGCATGCCAATGGGCGAGAGCGATGGGAGCGCATGTGATCGGCACGGTCGGCTCGCGTGCCAAGGCCGAGCTCGCGGAGGCCAACGGCTGTGACCACGTCATCCTCTACAATGAGGAGGATTTTGTCGCGCGCGTGAAGCAGATCAGCCGCAACGAGGGCTGCGACGTCGTCTATGACGGCGTCGGCAAGGCGACATTCCCCGGCTCGCTGTCCTGCTTGAAGCCGCGCGGCATGTTCGTCTCGTTCGGCAATGCCTCAGGTCCGGTGCCGCCATTCGCGATCGCCGAGCTCAACAATCACGGCTCGCTGTTTGCGACCCGGCCGAAGCTCAACGACTACATCGGCAAGCGTTCGGAGCTGCTGGAAGGCGCCGACACGCTGTTTGCCGCCGTCATCAGCGGCAAGCTGCACGTGCCGATCAACCACGCCTACGCGCTGAAGGACGCGGCCAAGGCGCATATCGATCTCGAAAGCCGCGCCACGACGGGTGCGTCGATATTGAAGCCGTAGTTGACCGTCATTCCGGGGCGATGCGAAGCATCGAACTATGGTGCGCAATTGCGCACCTGAGAATCTCGAGATTCCGGGTTCGGTCCTTGCGGACCGCCCCGGAATGACGTGAGTGTGTGCGGCTACGCCACCCGCCGTGCCGCACCGGCCTTGGTCAAAATCCCGTCCAGGCAGTCGATCATCTCGGCGATCGCCTGCCGCGTGACGTTCAGCGCGGGCATGAAGCGCAGCGTGTCGACCTGCGGCGCGTTCAGGAGCACGCCGGCCTCGAACGCCTGCGCGACGATCGCGGGTGCGATCGGCAGCTTGAGATCGAGCGCCAGCAACAGACCGCGGCCGCGCACGCCCCCGAGGCCGTGCCGCGCCGAGACCTTCTGTAGCTCGCTCTCGAGCAGGAGCCCGGTCTCAGCGACCGACTTCAGGAAGTCCGGCTTGCCGACCTGCTCCAGCACGGCGAGGCCCGCTGCACACATGATCGGATTGCCGTTGAACGTGCCGCCCTGGTCGCCATGCTCGAAGCAGGACGCGCGCTCGGTCGCGAGCAGCGCCGCGAGCGGCACGCCGCCGCCGATGCCCTTGCCGAGTGTCATGATATCAGGCGCGATCCCGGTGTGCTCGTAGTGGAAGAGCTTTCCGGTCCGGCCCATGCCGGTCTGGATCTCGTCGAAGATCAGCAACAAGCCATGCGCAGCAGTGAGCGTGCGTAGCTCCTGCAAAAACTGATCGGTCGCCGGCCACACGCCGGACTCGCCCTGGATCGGCTCGAGCATCACGGCGACGGTGTTGTCGTTGATCAGCGCTTCGACGGAGGCGATGTCGTTGAGCTTCACCTTCTTGAATCCGGCAACCTTCGGCTCGAACAGCGGCTCGAAGGCTTTTTTGCCCGACGCCGACATCGTCGCCAGCGTGCGGCCGTGGAAGCCGCCTTCGAAGCTGATGATCTCGAACGCGCCGCTCTTGTGCAGGCTGCCATATTTGCGTGCGAGCTTGATCGCGCCCTCATTGGCCTCCGCGCCGGAATTGGCGAAGAACACCTGATCGAAGGCGCTGCTTTCGACGAGCGCCCGCGCGAGCTTGAGACTTGGCTCGTTGTAGAATGCCGGGCTCGGCGTCAGCAGGCGCTTGGCCTGCGCGGCGAGCGCATCGGCGATCGCCGGCGGCGAGTGGCCGAGGCAATTGACGGCCCAGCCCTGCACGAAATCGAGATAGCGCTTGCGGCTGTCGTCCCAGAGGTAGGAGCCCGCGCCGCGGACGAACACGGCCTTGGGCCGTGCGGTGATGTCCATCAGCGCGTCATACGGATGGGTGGCGTCGGTCATGTCGAACTCCTCTGGAGGCGGGTGAAAAAGGCGCGCGAAAAGCAGAAAGGCCGCACTTTGCGGGTGCGGCCTTCTCGAAAACTTTGCTGAATTCAGTGCTTCAGCGGCGTCGTCGGACATGGCGCAACCCATCATCGTCGCGGGTACGACGACGGAAAGCTGCGCGGCGGTTGGTCCGAGAGTTGATCATGGGGCGCGGCCATACAGCCGAATGGCAGGGGTTGTCAAGCGGGCGTTCTGCAAGACACCCGCCTCGCGTGTATCGGTCAGGTCAGATGCGCGGCTTCCTCGGCATCCTCGTCACCCCAATCCGCCTCCGCGATCGCGGTGTCGATGAGCTCGCCGCGCAAGAGCTTGAGCGGCGATTTCCAGTACAGCGCGATGTTATGGAAAGGATCGGTCAGCACCTTGAAGACCCAAACCAATCCGGTCGTGACGTCGCGCGTCATGAAGAGCTGGATCATGCGAATGATGCCGCCGCCGATGCCGATTGCGAGCCACACCGCGCCGACATCGTTGATGAAGTCGAGCCGCCCAGTGGGTGGATCGAACAGGCCGAACAGTGTCGGGACTGCGTACAGGACAAGTGGCGTGCTGCCCCACACGATCAGCAGGATGATCTTGCGGGTCTGGTTGTAGCCGACCTTGACCGCTTCCTTGTATTCGTTGCTGACGTCGTTCACGGCGTCATAGCCGTTGGGCTCGAAGAAGAAGTGCCCGGTCTGCCGCGTCAGCATCGCGAGCCAGCCGACGAGGCCAGCAAGCGCAGGATCCCTGAACAGCAGCGCGTAGCAGCCGAGGAAGATCACGGCGCTGATCAGGTGCAGCGTCTGATTGACGGTGCTCTGGTGATAGTAGCGGTAATCGTCGAAGCGCTGCGTGCGCAGCATGTCCGAAAGACGGCTCATCATCAATCCTCGCTCGCGTTGCAAAGCGCGGCAGCCATAGGCCGAGTCCGTGACTGATGCGTGAATGCACTATAGTTACGCATCGCAGCATGCCGCCGCGCGCGAAACGACGATGCTGCGGTGGAAGATGACTGAATGTCGTAATAGTCGAACGCATCAGCGATGCCGGCATTGATCGTGTTTGCGGCTGCGATGGCGCGCTCCGCGCCGTCGGCATCACGCTTCTTGCGCTTGGCAAGTCCGCGGCCGTAGAGCGCGCTATCGAGTTGCGGCTTCGCCATCAATGGCGCATCGTCATTCGCAATGGCGGCGTCGAGATTGCCGAGCTTGAGGAAGGTGAGGGCGCGGCTGTCGAGCGCGCAGCGCGCGGAAGACAGGGATTGCGCGGTGGCGGGCACGGCAAGCAGGGCCAATAGGGCGCCGATCGCGCACAGGTATACCAGCCTTGGGATTGTATTTCATTGATTGCCGCGCAGAAACTATTGAGGCTCTAGCGCGTTTGTGATCAACGGGAGTGGATTGGTTCGAACCGAACGCCTGGCGAATCAGACCAAGTGGGGCGGGATCAATCAGATAGTTTTCAGCCTTGTCAGATACGCCTTATCCAATCGACCTCGACAGCATCCGCGGCGCGTTTCCGCCGGGCCTCGAGGCGCCGTCGTTGCTGCTCGATTTTGCCGGCTGGCTCAGGGGGCGCCCCTGGGGCAGCGTCGGCTGCTTCTCGCTGCAAGGCCAGTTCTCCGACCAGGCGCCGATCTTCGACGGCAGTCCGTTGCGCGATCGGTTCGCGCTGTTCATGCGGCTGCCGGATGGCTCGGCCGTCGGCGGCTGGTATGGCGCCGGCCTCGACCGGGACGATCCGCCGATGGTGGGGCTGGGATCGGAGGGCGACTACCAGCTGCTCGCGCCGACCCTCGACGGGCTGCTTGCGAAGCTGACGTCGCAGGAGTTCGACAAGGCCTGGAGCGATCTGTTGCCGGACGATGAGGTCGAGTGTCAGACGGTCGAGCTTGCGCAGTGGCTCGCCGGACGCCCGACGGCCGAGCCGAAGACGGCACCCGAGGAATCGCCGTCAGACCTGCCCGACTTCCGCGGCTTCGTCGAAAAATGGAGCCGGGATCGCGAGGACTACTGGGCCAATCACCGGCTGATGGCCGAGCTCGGCTGGCGGCTTGCGGCCCACCTGCCGAAGGGCAAGAAACCCTGGGACACGACGCGGTTCGAGATCGCGATCGTCGGCACGCAATATCAGGCGCGCGTCCTGACGCGCGGACCGCAGCCGTTCGAGGAAGCCGCCTCGATCGAATCGCTGCTGCGCGACCTGCGCGAGGAGATGCGTCGCGCGCAGCCCGAGCTCGGGCTGTGGTACGCGATGAATTTCGCACTCTATGCCGACGGCCGGGTCATGCCGCGCTTTGAATACGACGCATGCCCGACCATCGACGGCGAGCCCGCAAAACTCTCCGAAGCCAAGGCCGATCTTGCGCGGGCGCCACGGCCGCAGCGCTGGGTGCCGAAGTGGCTGGTCTGACGGAGCGCGATCAGAATCCCGCGACGCTGCCGTGCAGATCGTATTCGTCCGCGCGCTCGATCTTGGCGGTGACGATCTCGCCGACGCGCAACGGGCGGCGGCTGGAGAGATAGACGGCACCGTCGATCTCCGGCGCGTCCGCCTTCGAGCGGCCCCTTGCAACGGTCGGGCCGACCTCATCGATGATCACCTGCTGGCGCGTGCCGACCTTGCGCTTGAGCCTGCGCGCGGAAATCTTCTGCTGCCGCGCCATCAGCGCGTTGTAGCGTTCCTGCTTCACCTCATCCGGCACAGCGCCGGGAAGCGCATTCGACGTGGCGCCGGCGACCGGCTCGTATTTGAAGCAGCCGACGCGGTCGATCTCGGCTTCATCGAGCCAGTCGAGCAGATAGGCGAAATCGGAATCGGTCTCGCCGGGGAAGCCGACGATGAAGGTCGAGCGCAGAGCCAGATCGGAGCATTCCTCGCGCCAGCGCTTGATCCGCGCCAGCGTCTTGTCCTGCGCCGCCGGCCGCTTCATCGCCTTCAGCACCTCCGGGCTTGCGTGCTGGAAGGGGATGTCGAGATAGGGCAGCACCTTGCCCTCGGTCATCAACGCGATGACCTCGTCGACATGCGGGTAGGGGTAGACATATTGCAGCCGGACCCAGGCCCCGAGCTCGCCGAGCTCGCGCGCGAGATCGAGGAATTTGGCGCGCACCGCGCGATCCTTCCACGGGCTCTCGGCATATTTCAGATCGACGCCGTAGGCCGAGGTGTCCTGCGAGATGACCAGCAATTCCTTGACGCCGGCGCCGACCAGCCGCTCGGCCTCGCGCAGAACGTCATTGGCCGGGCGCGAGACGAGGTCGCCGCGCAGCTTCGGGATGATGCAGAAGGTGCAGCGGTTGTTGCAGCCTTCGGAGATCTTCAGGTACGCGTAGTGGCGCGGCGTCAGCTTGATGCCCTGCGGCGGCACCAGGTCGAGATGCGGATTGTGCGCCGGCGGCAGCGCACGGTGCACGGCATCGAGCACGGACTCGTATTGCTGCGGGCCGGTGATGGAGAGCACGCCGGGATAGGCCTGCTCGATCTGCTCGGGTTCCGCGCCCATGCAGCCGGTCACGATCACCTTCCCGTTCTCGGCCATGGCCTCGCCGATCGCCGAGAGCGACTCCTGCTTGGCGCTGTCGAGGAAACCACAGGTGTTGACGATGACGATGTCGGCCCCGTCATGCTTGCGGGCGAGCTCATAGCCCTCGGCGCGCAGCCGCGTGATGATGCGCTCGGAATCCACCAATGCTTTGGGACAACCGAGGCTGTGGAAGCTAATGCGCGGCGCTCTGTCCATGTAATTGGCCCTGAATCACGTCTGAATTTGCGGGATATTCGATCTAACTAGTTGTGCCCATAGAAAAATTCAATAACTAGCGCAGGCGTTGCTGTGATAACGTAATACACGTAATAGGAGATTGGAATCCACCAATGCCTAGGGACCTGTAAGGTTCATGAGCGGCCGGAACTCGGCCCCATCGAGCCGCAGAAATTCATCAACAAGGAGGGGTATGGACGGACTGAAGGTATCGAAGCTGCAAGGCGCGCAGCTCGACTATTGGGTAGCGCGCGCCGGCGAAGTATGGGCGTGGGCGCACGAGCTGTTCCCGACGATGACGCTCGACCCGACGTTCAAGGGCGTGGAGTTGTTCACGTTCGAAGGTGGCCGCACGGTCTGCCGGCTGGTGCCGCGCAATCCATTCCGCCAAGACTACCGGATCTTCACGCCGTCGACGTCGTGGGAGCATGGCGGCCCGATCATCGAGCGCGAGCGCATCCTGTTGTGGCCCTGTACGCAGGCCAACTACGGCAATCCAATCCGCAACTGGACGGCACGCGTCGAGCGCACGCCAGACGTTCAATACTTCTCGGACACGCCGCTCGTCGCGGCGATGCGCGCCGACGTCGCCAGCAAGTTCGGCGATGAGGTAGCGGCATGAAAATTACCGACCTGACACGCCGCGTGCTGGCTGTCCGCCGCGAGGAGTGCCGCATGAAGGCGGCTGGCTACCGCATCCCTTTTGTGAAGGCGGCCCACTCCTCACTGATTGTGACCCGAAATATGCCCGGAGGTATCGCGCCGACTTTTGTTGGATCAAGATCAGCCAACGGAGGATTGCACACTTTGATGAAGAAGTTGACGGCGTTGTCGGTTGCCTGAACTCCAGCCACCTGAGCCTCAGGTGCATGCGTTCTGACACAAGCTTTGAGATTGGAAATGACTTGCCGCAGTTGCTCATTTTGAGTCGTCTGCGCCGATGCCGACAAAGGCACAGTTGCAAGCAGCAGTGTGATTGCGGTTCTCAACGTATCAATTCCACAAAATTAAGCCCCGCCAGAATTGGGTTAGGTCATTGCGGTTTAAGTGTGGATAGCACCCGCGCGACGCGCCAGCTACTGGATAGTCGCCTTTGGGTGGCGGCCGGTAAGGCTTCGGATTCAGCACATGAATTCTGTTTCGCATCCGGAAGCCGACATCTCGCCTTAATGAGCACACGCCCTAAATGACAAGTTGATAGTCCAGACGACAGCCGCCTTCGGGCGGCTTTTTCTTTGGGGAATGCACAGCGAAATATACATTCGTTGTCTCAGGGGCAACCAAGCGATGCGAAAGAAATAGTCGGCGCTCTTTTCATGTATTCGCCCGAAACCTACGTCCGAATTATTCGTGAATGCGATCCAAGTAATTGATCCCATAGAAAAATTCAACCACTAGCGCACTGAGGGCGATGGCATCGTACTGCACGCAGTGGGCAAGTGAATCAACCAGTGCCTATGGACCTGTAAGGTTCATGAACGGTCGGAACTCGGCCAAATCGAGCCGCAGAAATTCATCAACAAGGGAGGGGTATGAAAGAGCCGGAAATCTACCAGACAGCGCGATGGCTATTACCGGACATTCCGACGCCAGCGTTCAGCTCCGCGCGTGATTCATGACTCCGTATAAAAGTCCAACGACAATGCAGACAAAAAAGACAAGGGCACAAATGCGGTAAACCACAATTGCAGGACGCAGCTCTCGAACCACTGCTGCAAGTTGCGTCTCTTGTTCCCGCGACAGACCGTCCCTGAACATTGGGCCGCCGAGTTGCCTGGAGAACCATGGACGTCCGAATTGAAAAGAAAACTCGGTGTAAGAAAACCTCTCTCTCACACCATCAAGCGATCTGTAGATCGAATAAACTCGCCAGTGCCAATACACTGCACAAAGCAGGACAAGTCCGCAAAGAAGCCCAGCTAAAGCAAAAGGAATAAGCGACGACATCGATGCTTCCACTATTGCGATATGGCCGTTCGTCCTACACGCCTTACTCGACGTGTTGATAGTCCAGATGACAGCCGCCTTGGGCGGCTTTTTCTTTGGAAGCGCAGGTCGAAAAATATACATTCGTTGTCTCAGGAGCAGCCAAGTGATGCGAAAGATATAGTCGGCGCTCTTTTCATGTAATCGCCTGGAGCCTGCACCCGAAATGTTTGGATATGCGATCCAACTAATTGATCCCATAGCAAAATTCAACCGCTGGGCATGTTCCCGCGATGATTTTGGCCAAGCTTTTAACGACCGTTAAAGAGACGTTCGCCTAAAAGTTGTTAGATTGAGGCGACGCGGTTTATGCGCGTACAGCAGGACGGAGCGGAGATCGGTGCCGAAAACGCGCATCATGTATATTGAGAATAAATCCTCTTCGCTGAATGGACCGGCGCGGATCGGCCGCGTCACGTTCTCGAAGACCGGCAAATCCATCAACTATGGAGGGCGCACTTTCCAAAGCCTGAAAGGCAGTGGCTTCAAGGCAAATTTCTTCGACGTTGAAACTGGAGAAAGGTTTTGGATTTCGGGTCCGCGAAAAGATGGCAAAGATCGCCTCTACGCTGAGAGCTCCGCACCTGTCGAAATCGATGCTGAAGTCACCGAGGAATACTGGCGTGACATTAGAGGAAAGCTCTCCGATTGAGATCCACGAACGTAGCTCTGATCCTGCTTCGCATCCGAAAGCCGACATCTCGCCTTGATCCGTACACGACCTAATTGACGAGTTGATTGTCTAGACGACAGCCGCCTTCGGGCGGCATTTCTTTCTTGGGGGTGGGCGGCCCAGAAAGTTTACATTCGTTGTCTCAGGACCACCCGAGCGACACGAAGCTGACCTTGGGCGCAGCCGTCTGATCCATACCTGATCTGCCTGATTGGCTGCCGGCGGCTAGTCCTAATTTCCCACAATTACAACCCTTTGCATGGCGCCCGGGCGTGCTATGGATGCAGTCCGCCGGGTGGTGAGTTGAGCGATGAGCGCCGAACAGTCGCCGAAAATTGTGATTGTCGACGAAAGCCCGATCCGGGCCGCGATCCTTGAGGAAGGCTTGCGGGAGGCGGGCTTCACCGAGGTCGTCCATATCCGCGAGATGCAGAGCCTGCTCGCGCGCATCTACGCCGTCGATCCCGACATCATCCTGATCGACCTGGAGAACCCGAGCCGCGACGTGCTGGAACAGATGTTCCAGGTCAGCCGTGCCGTACGGCGGCCGATCGCGATGTTCGTCGACCAGAGCGATTCGGCCTCGATCCAGGCGTCCGTGGAGGCGGGGGTGTCCGCCTACATCGTCGACGGACTAAAGAAGGAGCGCATCAAGCCGATCCTCGACCTCTGCGTGTCCCGCTTCAATGCCTTCGCCAAGCTCCAGGAGGAGCTGGAGCGCACCAAGTCGCAGCTCGAGGACCGCAAGATCATCGAGCGTGCCAAGGGAATCCTGATGAAGGTCAAGGGCCTCACCGAGGACGAGGCCTATGTGCTGCTGCGCTCCACCGCCATGCGCGAGAAGAAGAAGATCGGCGAGATCGCCCAGTCGATCATCACCGCGTCGGAGATGCTGAAATGACTGGACCGCTCCGCATAGGGTTCATCCCGCTGGTCGATGCCGCAGCGCTGATCGTCGCCGTCGACAAGGGGTTTACCGCCGTCGAAGGGCTCGAGGTCGAGCTGGTGCGCGAGGTCTCCTGGTCCAACGTCCGCGACAAGCTGAATATCGGCCTGTTCGACGTCGCGCATCTCTTGGCGCCGGTTGCGATCGCGTCCTCGCTCGGGCTCGGCCACGTCAAGGTGCCGATCGCCGCGCCCTTCAACCTCGGCATCAACGGCAACGCGATCACGGTCTCGCCGGCGCTCCATGCAGCGCTGATGGAGGAGATCGACGGCGACCGCTTCGATCCGCTTGCTACCGCAAGGGCGCTGGCGCGGGTGGTCGCAAAGCGTCGCAAGGCTGGCGCCGAGCCCCTGACCTTCGGCATGACCTTTCCGTTCTCGACCCACAATTACCAGCTCCGGTTCTGGATGGCGGCGGCCGGCGTCGATCCCGACGAGGATGTGCGCCTGGTGGTGCTGCCGCCGCCCTACATGGTCGACAGCCTCGCCAATGGTCATGTCGATGCGTTCTGCGTCGGCGCGCCCTGGAATTCGGTCGCCGTCGATCTCGGCATCGGCCATATCCTGCACTTCGTCTCTGACATCCTCGTGCATGCCGCGGAGAAGGTGCTGGCGGTCCGCCAGACCTGGGCCGAGAAGAATTCCGAAACGGTTGCCGCTCTTGTGCGCGCCGCAGTCAAGGGCGCCGCATTCATCGAGCAGCCGGAGAACCGGATCGAGGCTGCGCGGATCCTCGCTCGGCCGGAGCGGATCGACGTCGATGCCGAAGTGGTTCAGCGCACGCTCGACGGGCGCCTGAAGATCTCGCCTGACGGTGCGATGCGCGAAAGCGGCCGCTACCTGCTGGTCGGACGCGAAGGGGCAGGGCGGCCCGATCCGGCTCAGGCTGCCTGGCTCTACGCTCAGATGGTGCGTTGGGGGCAGACGGCGCTGAGCCCGGAGGCCCTCGTCACGGCGATGGGTGTGTTCCGGCCGGATCTCTATGACGCTGCCGTGGGGCAGAGCGCGGGCACCGCAGACGCGCCGGGCGGGTCGTTCGGCGCGTTTGCAGGACCCGCCTTCGACCCCCGGGATGTCGCCGGCTATCTCGCTTCATTCGACGTCGCGCGTCGCGCCCGCTAAGTCTGCCTAAAAATTAGGCATATTGATTCGAAGCTTAATCTTTGGGCTATTGCTGCCCGAAGCAGCATGAATGTTGGTCCACTTCATGCACCGCACACAAATCTAAATAGCTGATTCCAAGCCATTTCTGGATTTTTGCTGCGTTGGCACACTCCTTGAATAGGAGGAGGCAAGCCGCCCGGCGTGGGCGCCGGCGGCCCCAAGTCCATGATGGATTTCCGCAGCAACGAGGCTGATCGGATCGCCCAGGGTTCCGGTTAGGCCGCGCGTGCCTGCAATCGTGCTCCCAGCGATCAACGTCGTTTCAACCCGTTGTGGCCGCAAGCGCGGCAGCTGGAGCTTCGATATGGATTACGCAAAACCCTCTGACGTCGTGGCCTCGATGGTCGATGCCAGCCTGAAGAAGCTGGCGCTCGCCCCGCGCGACATCATGATCCGTGGCGCGATCTCGGGGGCGTTGTTAGGAGCCGCCACCACGCTCGCCTTCACCGGCGCCCTCACGACCGGCCAGCCCCTCGTCGGCGCGCTGATCTTTCCCGTCAGCCTCGTGATGATCGTCCTGCTCGGCCTCGAGCTCGTCACAGGGAGTTTCGCCATCGTGCCGCTCGCACGGCTCGAGGGCAAAGCCACCTGGAATGCCGTGATCGCGAACTGGTCCTGGGTCTTCGTCGCCAACCTGCTCGGCAGCCTCGCTTTCGGCGTGCTGATCGCGATCTCGCTCACCAACATGGGCAAGGTCGAAGTGGCCGGCGTCGCCGCGCGCATCGTCGCTGTCGCCGAAGCCAAGACGATCGGCAATGCCGCGATCGGCACCGCCGGCATGGTCTCCGTCTTCGTGAAGGCCATCCTCTGCAACTGGCTGGTCTGCCTCGGCGTGGTCATGGCGATGACCTCGACCTCCACGGTCGGTAAGATCGCGGCGACGTGGCTGCCGATCTTCCTGTTCTTCGCGCTCGGCTTCGAGCACGCCGTCGTCAACATGTTCGTCATTCCGACCGGCATGCTGCTCGGCGCCAAGGTCAGCCTCTCGGACTGGTGGCTCTGGAATCAGATTCCCGTGACGCTCGGCAATCTCGTCGGCGGCTTCGTCTTCACCGGTCTTGCGCTCTACGCAACGTACAAGCCCGCAAAGCCGGCAGCCGAAGTGGCGCAGGTCGCGGTCCAGGCAGCAGAGTAGGTCCATTCAGCCCATGAAACTCGACACAGCACCCACGGCCGACTTCTCCGACGAGCAGAAGCGCTATCTCGAAGGCTTCATGTCCGGCCTCCAGGTCGGACGTGTCGGGCGCGCGTTTGTCGCCGGCGGCGCGCCTGCCAACGCAGGCAGCGCGCCGTCGGAGCCGACGGGTCCCGATGCCGCCGCCATCAAGGCGCAGGACAAGCTCACTGCGGCGGGCAAGAAGCTCACCGACCAGGAGAAATTCAAGCGGGAGCTGCATCCCTTCGACGGCTATGAACGGCTGAAGGATCAGGCGCGCAACAACGCAAATCCGACGCCGGCGGACAATTTCCGCTGGCGCTATTACGGCATCTTCTGGGTGGCGCCGGCGCAGACCTCCTACATGGCGCGCCTGCGCATCCCCAATGGCATCCTGAAGCACTGGCAGATCTCGGGCCTTGCCGATCTGGCCGAGGCTTATGGCGGTGGCTACACCCACGTCACGACGCGCGCCAACTTCCAGATCCGCGAGATCGAGCCGAAGAACGCGGTCGCGCTGATCGAGGGCATCCAGGACATCGGCCTGTGCTCGCGCGGGTCCGGTGCGGACAACATCCGCAACGTCACGGGCACGCCGACGGCGGGCATCGATCCGCAGGAGCTGCTCGACACGCGCTCCTACGCGCGCGAATGGCACTACCACATCCTCAACGACCGCTCGCTCTACGGCCTGCCGCGCAAGTTCAATGTCGCCTTCGACGGCGCGGGTCGCATCGCCGTGCTGGAAGAAACCAACGACATCGCGTTCTCCGCGGTCGAGGTGAAGGACGGTTTTGGCGTCGACGCGGGCGTCTGGTTCCGGCTCGGCATCGGTGGCATCACCGGCCACAAGGACTTTGCCAAGTATTCGGGCATCGTCGTTCGCCCCGAGGACGCCACCGCAGTTGCTGATGCCATCGTGCGCGTCTTCATCGAGCATGGTGACCGCACCAACCGCACCAAGGCGCGCCTGAAATACGTGCTGGACAGCATGGGGCACGACCAGTTCCTCAAGCTCGTCGAGGAGCGGCTCAAGAAACCCTTCGCGCGCGTGCCGGCGGATGCGTTTGCACCGCGCCCAAGCTTCGATCGCATGGCCCATGTCGGCGTGCACAAACAGAAGCAGGCTGGTCTCAACTGGGTCGGCGTGGCGCTGCCGGTCGGCAAGCTCACCTGCGAGCAGATGCGCGGCATCGCCAGGATCGCCCAGGACCTCGGCGACGGCGACATCCGCCTGACCGTCTGGCAGAACTTCCTGATCTCGGGCGTGCGCGACGAGAACGTGGCGCTGGTGACGGCGGCCGTCGAAAAGCTCGGCCTCGCCACGCAAGTCTCGAACGTCCGCGCCGGCCTGATCGCCTGCACCGGCAATGCCGGCTGCAAGTTCGCCGCCTCCGACACCAAGCGGCACGCGGCTGCGATCGGCGACTGGTGCGACGCGCGCATCAACCTCGACACGCCGCTCAACATCCATCTGACCGGCTGCCACCACTCCTGCGCCCAGCACTACATCTCCGACATCGGCCTGATCGCGGCCAAGGTGCCGGGTGCGACGGAGGAGGACCAGGTCGAGGGCTATCACCTCTTCACCGGTGGCGGCTTCGGCCCCGATGCCGATATCGGGCAGGAGGTCTATCACGACGTCAAAGCCGAGGACGCGCCAAAACGCGTCGAGGGGCTGCTGAAAGCGTATCTCGCCAATCGCACCTCGCCCGACGAGACGTTCCTCGCTTTCTCACGTCGCCACGACGGCGAAGCCCTGCGCAAACTGGCCGGAGCGGAAGTCACAGCATGACCCAGATGCCTGTCCCACCGAAACTCGAGATCATCCCGCCCAACGCGCCCTTCAGCGAAGGCCAGCGGCTGTGGCTGAATGGATTTCTCGTGGGCATGTTCGGCCTCGACGGCTCGACGCCGCTGTCGCCGGCAGAGAACGGGGCCGTGCTCGCGCCGCCGCAGGGCGACGGCGATGACGGCGAGGCGCCCTGGCACGATCCGGCGATGGTGATCGCCGATCGCATGAAGCTCGCGGAGGGCAGGCCGCTCCGTCGCCGCATGATGGCGGCGATGGCGCAGCAGGATTGCGGGCAGTGCGGCTACAACTGCGCCGACTATTCGGATGCGATCGCCAACAAGAGCGAAGCCCGCCTCAACCTCTGCGCCCCCGGCGGCAAGGAGACGGCGCGGATGCTGAAACAGCTTTACGAGGAGCTCGACAAGGCACCGGCGGCGAAGCCTGCCGCGGGTGCGGCAGCTCCAGCTGCGAGCGCGCCGGCTGCGCCGGAAGTGAAGGCCGAACTCGGCCGCGCCCGCGAAAATCCGGCCGAGGCGACCTTCCTGTCGCGGCGCCTGCTCAACAAGCAGGGCTCCGAGAAAGAGACCTATCACATCGAGTTCGATCTCTCCGAGAGCAAGCTCGACTATGTCGTCGGCGACAGTTTTGGCGTGTTCGCGCGCAACGATGTCGGTCAAGTTGATCAGATCATCGCGTTGCTCGGCGCATCCCATACCACCAAGGTGAACGGCAAGACGCTGCGCGAGGCGCTGATCGAGGACGTCTCGCTGTCGCCGGCGCCCGACAAGCTGTTCGAACTGATCTCCTTCATCACCGGCGGCGCGCAGCGCGAGAAGGCGCGGGCACTGGCGCAGGGCGAGGATCCCGATGGCGATGCCGCCACCCTCGACGTGATGGCCGCGCTCCAGAAGTTCTCCGGCACGAGGCCGCATCCTGAAGCCTTCGTCGAGGCGCTTGAGCCGCTGCAGCCGCGGCTCTATTCGATCTCGTCGTCGCACAATGCGACGCCCGGAAAGCTGTCGCTGACGGTCGATTCCGTCCGCTACGTCATCGGCAAGCGCAAGCGCCTCGGCGTCGCCTCGACGTTCCTCGGCGAACGCATCAACGAAGGCGAGAAGCTCAAGGTCTACGTGCAGAAGGCGCACGGATTCGGCCTGCCGCAGGATCCGAAGACACCGGTCATCATGATCGGCCCCGGCACCGGCGTCGCGCCGTTCCGCGCTTTCCTGCTCGACCGCAAGGCGACCGGCGCGCCCGGCAAGAACTGGCTGTTCTTCGGCCATCAGCGCAGCGATTGCGATTTCTTCTACAGGGATGAGCTCAACGCGTTGAAGACCTCGGGTCTTCTGACCCGCCTGTCGCTGGCCTGGTCGCGCGACGGCGAGAAGAAATTCTACGTGCAGGATCGCATGCGCGAGCTCGGCCGCGAGATCTGGACATGGCTCGCCGAGGGCGCGCATCTCTACATCTGCGGCGATGCCAAGCGCATGGCGAAAGACGTCGAGCGTGCGCTCGTCGACATCGTGGCCCAGTTCGGCGCGCGCTCGACCGATGAAGCCGTGAGTTTCGTTGCTGAGCTCAAGAAGAAGGGCAGGTTCCAGGCTGACGTCTACTAAAGCGTGATGAGATCAGGATGAATCGTCCTCCCGCCGCACGCGCAAGGGATTACGCTCGTCGTCGTCGGCTACTTTGCATGGGGTTGTTTTCGACATTTTGTCGGACGGGCGCTGATCCCTTGCCCGAAACCTCATTCGTAGCAAGCCCTGGCGGAGCTGGAACCGGTTCCAATCGGCTCGGACTTTAGCGAATAAGATTCTTGGAACCCGAGCCCGAAGAGAATTTCTTCCCGCTATAGGGGATCTGAAGAGAAGCCTTGTCGCTATTTCCGGTTCCGTATTGCCTGCAGGCAAGGTTGATCTTTCATAATGCCGCAAATGGGGCATTGGAGATCGACCATGCGCGAACTGTCGGCGGAAGCCAGACTGCATTTCTACGCGCGTTCGCTCTCCCGGCGGACCAGGGCGAGCGTTCACCACATTGCACTCTTCAGTGCCTTCGCGGTCATCGCGGCCATCGTCTTCGGCACGCTGTCGATGCACCCGTTCTGATGAGGCTTCGTAGGGTGGGTTAGCGAAGCGTAACCCACCACTTTCGTCGCCGCGCAAGAAGAGGTGGGTTACGCTTCGCTAACCCACCCCACAATCTTGCGTCAGGGCGCCCGCTTGAACGGCGCCACCGCGATCCCCGCATCCTTCAACGCCTGACGCACGCCCCGCGCGATCTCGACCGCGCCGGGCGTGTCGCCGTGGATGCAGACCGTGTCCGTGCGCATTTTGATGACCTTGCCGGTCACTGACACGACCGCGCCGTCCTGCACCATGCGGACCACGCGATCGGCGATCGCCTTGGCATCATGAAGCACCGCGCCGGGCTTCTTGCGCGAGACCAGGTTGCCGTCGTCCTCATAGGCGCGGTCGGCGAACACCTCGTGCACCATCGACAGGTTGGCGTCTTCGCCGGCCTTCACCAGCTTCGAATTGGCGAGCACGACGAAGATCAGGCTGGGATCGACCGCCCTGATGCCGGCGGCGATCGCCTTTGCCGTCATGTCGTCCTCGCAGGCGACGTTCGACAGCGCGCCATGCGCCTTCACATGCGTCACCTTGTGGCCGGCGGCCGTGGCGATCGCCTGCAACGCGCCGATCTGATAGGCGACGAGATTCTCGATCTCGGACGCCTTCAGTCCGAGGATCGGATGGCGACCGAAACCGTGCAGGTCACGATAGCCGGGATGCGCGCCGACCGAGACGCCGCGCGCCTTCGCAAGCTCGACCGTCCTGCGCATGATGTCGGGATCGCCGGCGTGGAAGCCGCAGGCGACGTTCACGGAGCTCGCAAGCTCGATCATGGCAGCGTCGTTGCCCATCTCCCACGCGCCAAATCCTTCGCCGAGGTCGCAATTGAGATCGATCGTCTTCATGGTGCTCTCCGCCTCTGGTCTTCTTGTCGATTACGGCTCCGCCGATACCTGCCACGTTCCGGCATCGATTGCGCTCACCGCATAGCCGGCAACATTAGCATCCTGTAGTGCCTCGATGTTGAGCGCGACCGTGTCGGCCGACCGCAGCCGGTCGGGCAGGCTGCGGATGAGCTGCGCGAACTTGCGCGCCTCGTCCTGCGCCTCGGCCATGGTGACCTGCTTGAAGCGGAACGCGGTTCCAGCCGAGGTCTGCGCGAGCCGGCCGAAATCGGCCGTGATCACGGTTGCGATCTTCGGATAACCGCCGGAGGTGCCGCGGTCCATCATCAGCGCGATCGGCGCGCCGTTGCCGGGCACCTGGATGCTGCCGTTGACCGTGCCGTCGGAAACGATGTTGTGGCCGTGGAGGTGCTTGATCGCGGGGCCCTCGAGCCGGTAGCCCATGCGGTCGGAGGTTGGCGAGATCTTCCACTCGCTCGCGAGGAACAGTGCCTTGTTGGCATCGTCGAACTCGTCGTCCTGCGGACCCAGCACGACGCGGATCGGGCCCGCGACCGGCTTCGGCAATTCGATCCGCAGTTCCGACGCGCCGCTTGCCGCGTCGACAGTGAATTCGTCGCCGGCCAGAAGCGGGCGCGGGTAGGGGCTGCCGAGCCCCGCGCGCGCGTTCACCGCGAGGCTGCCGAACACCGGCTCGCCCTGGATGCCGCCTTCGATCGCGAGATAGCTGAAGGCACCGCCGCGGGCGAAGCCGAGCGTCAGCGTCTCGCCGTCCTTCAGCGTCACGGAACTGTCGAACGCCACCGCCCGCCCGGCGATGTCGGCATTACGCGGCGCTCCAGCAAGCGCGACGCGAACGGCGCCGTCACGGGCGGTGAAGGAGGCGCCGAACGGGCCGATCTCGACACCGGCTGCGAACGGCTCGTTGCCGACGAGGCAATTGGCAGCTGCCAGCGCCAGTCGGTCCATCGCGCCGCTCGGCGTCAGGCCATAGCGCTGCGAGCCGGGGCGGCCGCCATCCTGGACGGAACTCGCAGGGCCGATGCTGGCGACGACGAGGCGGCTCATGAGGCCACCTGCTCGGCAATCAGCTCACCCGCTTCCGCGGCGCGGTCCTGCTCCGCGAACGTCTTGTGGTCGATGGCAAAAAACGTCACGCGATCACCGGGTTCGGTGAGAAAGGTCGGATTCCGGTGGAGCTGATAGGTCCGCACCGGCGTGCGGCCCAGCAGGTGCCAGCCGCTGGGGCCTGCGAGGCACTGGATGCCAGTCTGGATGCCACCGATCGAGATCGTGCCGGCCGGCGTGAGCAGCCGCGGATTCTTCCGCCGGGGCATGTGCAGCGATTTCTCCAGGCCGCTGAGATAGGACCAGCCCGGCGTGAAGCCGATCATGGCGACGCGGTAGTCGCCGGCGACATGGCGGGCCACGATGTCATCGGGCGTGGTGTTCAGCGCTTTCGCGACATCCTCGAGATCGACGCCGTGCTCGCCGCCGTACGCCACCGGAATGCGCCAGCGGCGCGCCTTCACGCTCGGCGGCAGCGGCTGGCTGGCGAGCGCGAGCAGCTTGTCGCTCAGCGCATCAAATCCGATCCTGCCGGGGTCGTAGTGCACCAGCAGCGAGCGATAGGTCGGCACGGATTCGGTGATGCCATCGATGCTTGCAGCGGCGAGCGCTTTGTCGAGCGCCAGCACGCGCTGGTTGGCGTCATCGTCGATGGTCCGGCTGAACTCGACCGTGACGGCACTGTCGCCACTGGGCAGGAGGCGGGGCGGGGGAAGCGTCGCGGCCATGAGCTGTCGAAATTGGCTTGCAAAGCGCGGCCTCAGCCTTGAGTTCCGCGTCACCCTGCTTCGCGTAAATGCGCCCGCAAGTCCAATAAATTAATGCAGGGGTCGCCGATAAAGCCTTGTTATCGCATCGCATAACAGCTCTGCGGGCGTCCCTCACGGCCCTTGACGGAAGCCCCGCGCCTCGCAAGATGCGCGCGTCCTTTTCCCGCCCATCCGGAGCTCGTCTGTTTCCATGTCGCTATCCCCCGAAGCCTGCAAGACCCTCGCCGGCATCACCACCGCCACCATCACCACGGTCCTGCTCAAGAAGGGCCTGCGCAACGTGTGGATGCGCGGTGCGCGTCCGCTGCGGCCCGGTTTGCCCCGCCTGGTGGGACCGGCCTTCACGCTGCGCTTCGTGCCGGCGCGCGAGGATCTGGCGACGCCGGAATCCTGGTCTTCGCCGATCTCGACCCGCACCGCGATCGAGGCGATGCCGGAGGGCTGCATCGCGGTGGTCGATGCCATGGGCATCACCGATGCCGGCATCTTCGGCGACATCCTCTGCGCACGCATGGTCAAGCGCGGGGTCACCGCGCTCGTCACCGACGGCGTCGTGCGTGACGTCGAGGGCGTGCTCGGCACCAATCTGCCGGTCTGGTGCGATGGCTATGCCGCGCCGCCGTCCGTTGCGGGCCTGACCTTCGTCGGCTGGGGCGAGCCGATCGGCTGCGGCGGCGTCGCGGTGTTCCCGAACGACATCGTGGTCGCCGACCAGGATGGCTGCGTGCTGATCCCGCAGGCGATGCTTGATCACGTGCTTGCCGAAGGCGTCGAGCAGGAACGTATGGAAGCCTGGATCGTCAACGAGGTGAACAACGGCGCCGTGCTGCCCGGCCTTTATCCCATGAACGCCGAGACCAAGGCGCGCTACGCGGCAAGCAAGAAGTAACGACAAACCAAGCGAGGTCATCCCATGGAGATCCACGTCGCAGGCACGCGGCCGACCCGTCGCGCGCCCAAGGAAAACTTCACCGGCACCGTGCTGCAGGACCCCGTGATCATGGCGCCCGCGCCGGCACGGCTGAACTGCTCGCGCGTCTCGTTCGAGCCCGGCGCACGCACCAACTGGCATCACCATCCACTCGGGCAGACGCTGTACGTGATCTCGGGCGTCGGCCGGATCCAGGCCAAGGGCGGCCCGATCCGCGAGATCCGTCCGGGCGACACCGTCTGGATCCCGCCGGGGGAATTGCACTGGCACGGCGCCTCGCCGACCAACGGCATGACGCACATCGCCATGCAGGAAGCGCTCGATGGCGTCTACTCGACCTGGCTGGAGCCGGTGACTGACGCGGAATACTCGGCGGCGGTGGGCTAACTCTCGTGCCCCGGACAAGACCCATCGCCTCAAGGCGATGGGTCGCGATCCCGGGCCCAGAATTTCCACGGTATCAACTGACCAGGTTGTCGCAGCGCTTCACGCCGCGCCACGGGCCGCTCACAGGACATCGCGGCCCGCCGCGGTGATCCGGTATTCGACCTCACCTGAGGCGAGTGGTTCGGTCTCAACAAGCCCGAGTTCGACGAGTCGGGCGACGATTTCGTGGTCGAACAGGGGCGGGCTGATCCAGGCTTCGGAAGCCAACCGCCTGAGGAAGTCGCGCTCGGTCGCGGTAAGGTCCATCGGACAAAATCTCGCTTACCCAAAACTGAAGCGGCAGGCGTGTACTGGTTCCGGCGGACGACCTCTAGATATCTCCGAAAGCGCTCCAGAGCCCGATTGCGGTGGGCAAGAGGGCAACGCTCGACCATAGCGCGGGTGCACTGGAGCTTAGGCCGACAACAAATATCCAGACGCCGAAGCCCATTATGAGACCCGAAATCGCATAGGCGAGTACCTTTTCCATCGGCAAAAACAAGCTGCTGTGGATGATGCCGTTGCCCAAGGTGACAAACGTCATTTTGCGACGCGCGCTTCCTCCTTCTTGCTCACGTGCCAGATCACGAAGTGGTAGTGCGGAACGTCCACTCCTGGATGACCCGGGTTGAAGTAGATGCTGACGTGGTCAACTGTTCCAGCGAAGCCCGGCGCCTCCAACGACTTGTGATCGTCGATATCCTTCGTGGGCACCATATACACGCTCGCCACCAGTTGATCCCTGCGATCAAAGCAAAGAAAGGGCCCTAGCGGCAGAGTCTCGGGTTTGACAAAGAGGATACCCAGGCCAGGAAAGAACTTGGGGAAGTTCACGAGGTCGCTGACGCGCTTGTATCCGTTGTTTTCGGCGATCTTACGCTGATTTGGCGGTGAGCGGGCGACGTGGGGCTTCCTGCGCTCTTTGCTGACCTGGCGAGGCATCGCTTTGGCGCGAGGTACCGCTTTGGCTTTCCCGACCTTGTCGGCCGATTGCACCCTAGTCGGTGTGGGCGCGGCTGGCTGCACCGTGGTCGGGGCAGGCGCCACCGGCTGCATCCCGGTCGGGGCGGGCGCCCCCAGCGCTGGAAGTTGAAAAAATTGAGCGGCAGGCCGTTTCACGTCGGCGGTCAACGCGAGCAACACAACCAGGACCGAGATCACCAGTGAACTGCGCATCAAGACCTCCCAATGCCTGGGTCATCGGCCCTGCTGACGTTCTCGCCACCGCATAAAGTCCTGGAACAATTGTTCGCGGTCCGGCGGATTGCTGATTGACTTCTGCTCGAGGAAACGACCGAACGCCTTGCGAAGCGCGGCCTCTCCGCCGGATTGCTGCTGGAGCCAGCGCTCCGCCGGTCGAAATCGCCGCCAACCAGGGAGCAGCGCGGCCAGGTTCACCTCTCGCCACTTCGGGTGATGACCGTCGCCGAGAAATTCAGGAAACCGCGAGAACAGTGTCTGCACGAACAGTTCCAGGAGCGGAAACCGCTCGCTGCGGATCGGCCAATTGTAAGCGAAAAGCGCGCACTTGATTGCTATGGTGTCGACGCTGTCAGAGTCCCCGATGATGTCCGGGTAATCTTCGTGGCGGAGAGTCGATGGCAGATAATCATGCTGCAGCATCTCCCTCGAATAGGGGATGGACAGAAAGTGCAAGCCGTCGCCTTGCGCGTAGCGGGCCAGGAATCCAACCGGCTTGCCCGACACCAGCAAGGCGCCGGAGATTTGCCCCTTCCGCATCCCATCGAGCGCTGAGTCCAGAGTCAGGTTAGATTCGCTGACCTTCACCTGCAGATGGTTGAGCACCTCGCGGCCAAGGACAGCGCCAGCACTGCCTTCTTCGCCGAGATTGACCCTTTTTCCCGCAAGATCCGACAAGCTCTTGATCTCGGACCGCGCGAGGAGATGGAACTCTTCGACAAACAACGGGGTGATGTAGACAAGCTTGTTGCCGATATCTCCAAGCGTTCCCGTCGATCGGAGACGATCAGCCAGCAGGACAGGAGCGATCGCCATGTCGGCACCTGCCAGGCTGAGTATGTCGATGATGTTGCGGATGCCACCATTTCCCACCATCGGCAGCACCCGCAATGCGACCTCGCCGTGAGGGCCGGTCTCCTGGCCGCTGGCCAGGGTGGTTGCGATGTCCTGAGCTATGGCGAACTCGGTGCTCTGCGCCGCACCGGTTACAAATCCTGTCGTGTGCGGATCAGATGTTGCTGCTTCCTTCCTGGGGGCACTTTCCTTCCGCGGAGACACCTTCGCCGCTTCGTTTGGAGAAACGGTTTGCGCGAGGGATGTCTGGACCTGCCCGCCGAGCCAGGTCGCGGCAATGAATGCGGTGAACAAACCGGCCCGCACAGCCCCGCAGACCCTCATTGTTCAAACCTGTTCGCGGCGTCAGCGCCCGCTTGGCGCGCTCTTGTCTAGCCCGCAAATCTCACTCGGCCCATCCGTCGCGCGACAGGCTGGAATGGGTTTGCTTGGGTCCCAACGCACCGAGAGGAGCGGCGTTCCCGATGAGACGTCTGCTTGCTATTGTGCCGGGAGAACGAACCGTTGCCATGCCAAACCGCGGCGCGCCCGGATGCGCTGACTGCCGCGCTGCCAGAAGCGACCTGACCTTCTCTAGCTTTCGCGGCCTTGAGACAGTGGATTGCCCTGCGCAAGGACGGGTGTGCTCGCCAGCACGACCGTCGAAGCCGCTGCTGCAACGAAACTTCGGCGTTCTCTATCGACTGTCATCCCACTCTCCGCTGTTGAACGCGCCGAACCTCGAAGTCTGCCCAGTCCTCCCGATCGACCGCTCGACCGCCCCTTCGGCTTCTTCGGGCGGTTTGATGTGACGGAACGACAGCAGCAGTGTGATGTCATAGGCGATCTTGAGAGCGCCGCAGATCACGAGCGGGAGTCCCGAAAATGCCGTATCGAGCATCGCGCCAGCCGCGCTCGGACTGATTGCGGAGGCAAGGCTGCGCGGGACTGCGGTCACGCTGGCGGCCGCCGGGCGTTCCTCGGGTGTGACAACCGCCATAACGTAGGAGGTGCGTGTCGGGACATCCATCTGCGACAGCGCCGCCCGGATCGAAAGCAGGATCAGTACGACCGTCAGGTTCGGAATGAGAGCGGCCGCGATCAGGCAGACGCTTGAGGGGATGTGTGTGAAGACCATTGTGTTGACCAGCCCAAATCGCTGCGACAGTCTTGCGGCGAGCGGATAGGAAAAGGCCGAAAGCGTGTTGGACCAGAAAAAGAAGAGGCTTGCGCTCGAAAGCGAGAGATCGAAGCGCTCGAACAGCCACAAAGCGACAAGCGATTGAACGGCAAAGCCCCCGGCAAACGCATCAACACTGAAGAGAGCTGCAAGCCGGTAGACAACTTGTCGCGAGGGACCAAGAACGGAAGCCTCCGGTCGTGTGTCTATTGCGGGTGAGGATTCTGGTAGCAGTCGATAGAGGACTGCGCCGATGAGACCAAGGGTGGTATAGACGAAAAACATGGACTTCAGGGCAGCGAGCCTTGGCATGTCAGACGAAACAAGAAGGTCGGGCGCCGTGGCTACCAAGGCGCCCGCCGCAGTCGAGAGTCCGCCAATCAGGCTATAGCGGGCAAAGACCTGCGTCCGTTTCTGATCGCTCGCACTTGCCAGCAGTGCGTGCTCGAGCGGCACGAAGATCCCGATATCGCCCGGCGAGGGATTGATCGTTCCGACAAAGGCCAGGACCAAAATGACCGGAAAAACCTCGGCAAACGGAAACGTCAGACCCGTCAGCATCATCGCGAGCGCGCTCAAGAATAAGAGTGTGCGCAAGTCGCGATGAGATCCCAGCCAACCGACGCCCAGCGTGAGGATCGCGGTCCCCAGCAGGGCACCGGTGGCGACCACGCCGATCTGGAAAGGGGAGTAACCCAGTTCGACGAGGTAAGCCGGCAGAAGGATCGTGGCAAAGCCGTCACCAAGCCCGCGCGCCGCGCGTGCACTGAACAGCAACACGATTATGGACCGCGGCTTTAGCCGCAGTTCCACGTTCTGAGTGGTATCTGACCTAACGTTCATTCGCGCAGTGCCTCCAACAGTCCGGTTGCAGGCACCCACGCACTCGCGGGCGCGCCACGCGAGAGCGGCGCCGGTGCCTCATTCAATTGCCGGCAGCTACGGTGTAATCCGCGAAATACATGTGGCTGTCGGCCTTCGACCAAAGCCCGATCCGACCGGAGACAGGTTGAGTCAGCGTGTGCTCCAAATAGAGCTTGCCATCCAGATAGCCTTCCACCTTCGTGCCGTTGACGCGGATTTTGAGGTCGTGCCACTGCCGCGTCGCGGTCGGTGTATTGCGTACCCATTTGACGGAAGAGCGCTTGCCGTTCTCGAACTTCCACAGCACGATATTGTTCTCTAGACAGTTCGCGCGGACTGTCAGGTAGTCCCCGTTGGGCTTGAGGTTAAAGAGAATGCCGGCGCCCTGATCAATGCGACCGGACAAGCCTTCAAAGCGCACCGAAATTTCACCATTGGTGAAATTCTCTACCTTCGGCGCAACCACGTACGGATAATAGGCGTATGCCTGCACGCGATCGAGGAATTCTGCATACCGTTCCCCGTAGAGCGCACGTGCCTTGTCGGCGATGCCTGCTGACGATTGCCCTTCCTTCCACTGGCGGCCATCGACCGTGAGCACCTTCTTGCCGGCGTCCTCCTCGATCCTCCAGAAGCCCACCACTGGCACGAGTGATTTTGGCTCTCCGCCCACGGTTTCATTCGAGAGGTCAATCTTGATTGGTTCTGCGTTCAAGCTGGGCAGCGCTAGCGCCGCACAACCGATTGCCAAGAGGATGACTACTCCGATTTTCTGGCGGACACTCATGGCTTAACTCCTTGATGAATGCGAGAGCCTTTGTCTGGAGGGAGCCGGCGAATGTGTCGCCAGGCGAGCACGATCAAGAGCGGCAAGCCGCCGAAAAACCAGAGCAGCATCGCGTCCGCGCTAGCGACCAAAGGATAACCGGGATACTCTTCGCCCACGCTGGGCGCCGGCGGCTGCACGCCCGCGAGCGCATATAGCAGCGGCAGTATCTCACGCGGGCTGGTGGAGCGACTTAGGTCGCTTCGATCACCGTAGACATATTCGATCTGGCCATAGGCATCTGACGGATTCGCAACGTTGGGCCGCTCGTTCGCGAGAACGACGGTGACGTCAGGTAGGGCGCGCTCGAGCTTCCCGAGAACGTTCCGTCGAAGATCGATATAACGAGGGTCCTCAGCGGCTAGATTGATCCTGATGATCAAGGGCCGCCGAAGTGTCGCGAGCAAGCGTTCATCTGCTGACGAAAACGAGTTGCGACGATCCTCGCTGAGATCCACCGACGCCCTGACCTGCGCTGCGACGGTGAGCGCAACGACGACCACAAGCACACAAGACACAGAGCGGATGATTTTCGTTCGCACCGGCGTACCGGGAGGGAGCCAGACAACCGTCAGCGCAGCGAGCGCACCAATGACGGCCACTATTCTCAGCACGAGGCCCGTCGAGAGAAGTCCCTGCTCAAAGGGCCGCAGTGTCTGCGTTAGCGACAATTGGGCAAGCCAAGCCGACAGGCCCGAGCGGCCCGCGAGTGTGAAATCCAGCACCCACGATCCGATCGTGACTGCGAGCGCGATGATGGCGGCCGTAGCCGAGTTGTCGGAGATAACCGCGGCGAACAGCCCAATGGCGCCCACCAGGCCACCGTAGAGCAGATGACCGAACAGAAGGTTCAGCGTCTCCGACGCAGCCAGATGGCCGCCCAATATTGCCCACGCGAGCAGCGCAGAAAGCGCAGGTATGCTCACCACGAGCCAGGCTGCCAGCACAGCACAGAACTTCGTTGCGATCAGGGTCGAGGGTCGGTACGGAAATTGAACGAGCAAGCTCAACGCGCCACTTTCCTTCTCCTGGCCCAGCACCCGGATCGCCACGAAGGGGAACAACAACGTCACCGCGACATAGAACGAGCCGAATGTCGGGACCAGGATTCCATCAAGCGGTGACAGGCTCGTTGCCAGAACTGGCGACTGCAGGGCAGGGGCACTTGATTCGCTGTAGAGCGAGACTGCCTGGGCGAAGCTGTATCCGACGAGCGGACAGACCAGCAGCAACATCGTCCAAAGTGCTCGCCCGGCCGTGATCTCGCGAAGCTCCTTTGCGAGCAGCGGACCGATCGGTGCGGTCGGCGGCACGTATGCCTCATGTGAGCGCAAGGAAGATATCCTCCAGCGAGCCGTTCGGCAGTCCCGTCTGCACACGCAGTTCCGCAAGTCCTCCGGACCCGCGCACCTGCCCAGCCGAGAGCAGGATGAGGCGGTCACAGACCCGTTCGGCATCCGCCAACTGATGAATGGAGAGGATCAGCGTGCGTCCGCGGGCCGTCTCGCGACGCAGTACGCCCATGACATCGCGCGTCTGCCGCAAATCAAATCCGTCAAACGGCTCGTCCATCAACAACAGATCATGCGGCGCAAGCAGTCCGATGGTCAGCATCAGGCGTCGGGCATAGCCCTTTGATAGAGCGTGTACCCGCTTTCGAAGCACCGGCCGTAACCCGAGTGCTTCGATCGTCGACCGGATGTCTGCATCTGACCGTTGAAAGACGTTGGCGACAAACGACACGACCTGCTGTGCCGACTGGTCTTGGTATGGACGGACGCCATCAGGCAGGTAGAACAAGACGTCACGTCGACGGCCTGCGTGCAACGGCTCTCCGCGCCAAGAGACGTCGCCTGAATTCACCGGGAGGAGTCCGGCAATGGCTTCCAGCAGCGTCGTCTTGCCGGCGCCGTTTGGACCGATGATGCCAAGGATTTCACCCGCAACAGCAGAGAACGTCACACCGTCGATAGCGGCGCCGTCGCTTCCGTAGCGCTTGGTCAGATTTCTCACGCCCAGCAAAGGTGCTGAACGGTGTGGCGAAGGCCTGTCGTTGACGGTTGACATGCTGCGTCCTTCTCAGAATCCGGACGCGATGCTTGGGCATGTCGCCTCATGGGGAGATCGCCGTCCCCAAGCCCACGACTTTGCCAAAGCGGAATTGCTTGTCAATCAGGAACCAGCAGAAGCGAGGCCCGCGAACTTCGCCGGTTATTCAATTCAGTTTGATCAAGCCCCACGGCACGCGGCGCTCTGTAGCAGCGAGTGCGGGCCAATCACGTGCCGCTCTCATAGCCAGCCTGATTTCAGCGGTTCTCTTCAGGTTGGTGAATCCCGATACGCAATCGCGCATTGTGGAAGCCCGAGATTCCGGGTTCGGCTCTGCGAGCCGCCCCGGAATGACGTCATGAGGTTTCAGAATGGCAGTCGGCCCTAGTTCAAGCGCGTCCAGGTCTGGCCGCCGCAGAACATGCCGCCGAAGGCGCAGCCCTGCACGCGCAATCGGTCCGTGCCCTTCATCGCGATGGTGGAGTCGTAGGTCGAGCCGGTGTTGGGATCGAGGATGCGGCCGGACCATTTCTGGTCCTTGCCGGGCTTCATGTTGATCAGCACCTGCTCGCCGTTCTGGCTCGATTTGGCGTCGACCGAATAGCCGCAGAGATTGGTGCCGCATTGCTCGATGCGGACCTTGCCTTCCTTCTCCTCCGTGAGCCAGACGCCGAGCGGCGAATTGAGATCGCGCGTCGGTGCGGCTGTGGGCGCCGGTGGCGCGGCGGCCACAGTCGGGGCCGGCGGTGGCGCTACCGCAGGGGCGGCCTGCTGCTCGACCGGGGCGGGTGCCGGGGGCGGCAGCACGGCGGTATCGGCCGGCGCATTGGTCGCGGTCGTTGTCGGTGGCGCAGCCGGCGGAGCGGTTGGCGCCGGAGGCGGCGCTGCTGCAGCGGGCGCAGGTGCTGGAGCCTGCTCGGCCGCTGGCGGCGCTGCGACGGGAGCAGGGGCCGGCGCCGGAGCGGCCGACGGCTGCGGATCGACCTTGGCTTGCTGCGGCGTCTGCTGATCCGGCTTCGCCTCGTTCTTCTTGGCCTTCTTGGCCTTGCCGTGGCCGGTGTTGTCATAGACGCCGGGGATCGAAACCGTGCCGCGGTCGGGATCGATGCGGATGGTGCGACCGCCATATTCGAAGGTGTACTGCGCCTGAGCAGCGGTGCTCGCCAAAAGGAATGCGGCCGTGGCCAACAGCTTCCTCATTTCCATCTCCTGAGCAGGTGGTCCCCGCACCGACGCTTACGCCTCGGCCCGATCGCAAAACGTGATCTAGATCACTTTCATCGTGTGAGTCGTCCTCCCGCCGATCTTGGTTCAATAACACCGAAGTCGGTCCAGAGTTGGACAGCGGCGGCTGCGGGCAGGCGCGAGAGGCTTGCCTGGACGGGTGCAGGGCTGAAAGTACAGCCGTAGTGGTTGAAGTCATCCGACGGAACACGCCGCCCGAGCGGCGGTCGCCGTACGGCGATCTGCGGTCTCGCCGTAGCAGGAGACCCGATGCCAGGGCGTGCACTCAAGAAGGCGTATTGCCGCTCGTGCCCCAACTCGGACATTGGCGGGAGCTAATAATTGAGGCGGACGAGGACGTCGTTGATCTCAAAGGGCGTTGCGGACGTTGCGTCGCAGGCCCCGCTGCGCGCAAAGATGCAGGCAATGCCGTCATCACCCATGCTCGCGCAGCTGCGCTGTGAAAAATCCGCAGGCAGCTCGCTCGCCGAACTCGGCGGGGCAATGATGCGGTTAAACGCCTGTTCGTTCTTCTTCACCAAGACCGGAAGGCGTCCCGTGGCCAGAGGATCCTCGGGATGAAATGCGTATAGAGGTTCGCCGCGGGCCAATCGCTCGCTCCCGGGCAGCAAGTGGTAGGACGTGACGTAGAGTGCCAGACCGCAGAGTTCGGGATCGGCGCGCAGGTCCGCGGCCAGTCGAGCCGCCCCCGTGCCACGCATCCAATTGTCTTGCATCAGTTTCGTCGTATCGGCGAGCCCGAGCGAAAGCAGCACCCAGCCGCCGGCGATGATCGGCAGCGCCCAACGGCGCCATGCGGGCCTCGCGCGCAGCATCTGGCCCCAATCGGCAGAGCCAAGCGCCGCAGCGATGATGAGCAGGACGACCGACAGGAATATGAAGCGATATTCCTTGTGCTGGATCGCGCTATGAAAGGCGATATTCACGACCGCCGCGACGATGAGCAGCGGAGCGTGGCGCCAGCCACGCCGAAGCGCGCAGAGCAACAGCAGCGTTGCTCCCGACCAGATAATCAAGAGCTCGTAGAGGTAGGCCATGGCCGGGGCTACTCCGAATTCGGATGCCCGGTCATGCAGCAGGTTCTGTTCGATGTTCAGGATCAGCCATTCGAAAGGTGCGACCCCGTAGGCGACATCGACCATGGCAGCCAGCGCCAGAACGAGAAGCCCTCCACTGACCAGCGGAATCGCATTTCGCCACTGCCTCCAACACGCCCCAAGCGCGAACACCGCCATGGCCGGCGCATACTGGAAGCGCCAGACAAAGGCGAGGGCGAGCAGCGCGCCGCCGACGGCGAGCCGCTTCCACGAGAGGTCGCCTGTCAGCAGCAAGGCCGCCGGCGCGATCAGGGCCGTGGTCAAAGGTTCGCTCAGTGTGTGTGGCGCGAAGTAGACGATCTCAAACCAGATCGCGGCGACCAAAGCCGCAACGATCGCGTGCATTCGCGAGACCCGCGCCCCGAAGAACCAGGCACTGACGACGATCGATAGCGACGCAAGTCCGACAGCCGCGCGAGGCACGATGAAGGCGCCAGCTCCACCCGGCGCCAGCCGGTCACCCAAGACGACCGGTCCCGCGAACAAGGTGGGCAAGAACCAGCTCCGAATGCCGTCTCGCCATTCCCAGGTAACGATCCCGTCGTGCCCCAGCAGACGCCAGGCCGGTTCCAGATACTGAAATATCTCGTCGGGATGATTGATGTTTGGCCAGAAAGCGAGCGGCAGCCGGACTGCCACCGCCAGCAAGAGCAGCACGCCGAGTGGGTGGCACCGCTCCGCAAACGCTCTGACCTTGACAGCGAGGTCAGGCGCAACGTCGGCGTTTGTCGTCATTGTCTTTTCCGGCGTCACGCAATGAACCGCGCTACAGCTTGACGTGAGCGGTCTCGCATAATTTGCTTTTTTGACCTGCATCACGCGATGCGAATATCCATCGCTTTAGACGTGATCGATCTAAAGGCGAGTAAATTTCGATTGCGCAGTCGTGGCGATACAAGCAGAAGTAATTTCTGGTTAACGTTCGCTCAACCTGATTGCGTAGGCCTCGATCCCTGATGTCATGTCACACCGGGGTGCTCACGGGCGCGTACTCACGAATCTTCGTCCATGTCCGCTTCGCTCCGATAGCGACCGCTCTTGTGCAACCGCAGTAAATGAAGCGAAGGGTAGAGTCGAGATGTGGCGCGGTGGCGGTAGGCTGAACATATCTGTTTGCCGCCTCTTTCGTCTGGCGGTGCCTTAGTGGTTCACCCTTGGCTCCGTTTCCACATCCCGCTCATCGAACCGGACAGGCAGATTTCCCGCATCCGGCTCTCGGACAAGACTTCAAGCCTTCGCCCACGGCATGTCGCGCCCAAGCGCGGTTAGGCGTACGAGCCCGAAGTACCCATAGAGGTGCGAGAGTGGATAGGTCCCGCCCCTGCGTCGCCTGACCTTGTGCTTGAAGCGCAACCACCGGCGCAACCGCGCAGCCGCGTAGTTGTCGAGCGCCCGATACGCTTTGGTGACGGTGCCTACTTTGAAGTAGTTCGCCCATCCGCGCAGCGTGCGGTTCAACTGGCCTACGAGCTCCGTGGTCTCTTGCCAAGTTCCTGATCGGGCGGTGACCGTGTGAATGCTTTCGATCACGCGTTTGATGCTCTTGCGCGATGGCCGGTACCCCAGGCGCGCCTGGCCGGTTTTCGCTGAGTACATCCGCCCGAACGTGTAACCCAGGAAGTCGAACTCTCCTTCCGGCACCTTGCAGATTCGTGTCTTCTCCTCGTTGACCATCAGCTTCAGCCTTCCCATGATCCTGCGCAGTTGTCGCAAGGCCTCTTCAGCTTTGCCCCGCCTGCGCAGGATTACGAGATCGTCGGCGTAGGTCACGATACGAGAGCCGAGGCTTCGCTCCAGCCCGAGCATCTTCCATCCCAGCACAAACCGGCGCATGTAGAGGTTAGCCAGCAGTGGTGAGATGGGTGAGCCTTGCGGGATGCCGCGCCGGTTGTCCCGGGCCTCGGTCGTCCGTGTCTTTCGTCCTCGATCGTCGGTTTCCTCCACGGGACACTCCAGCCACATCTTGATCAGATGCAGCACGCGCCGATCCATGATCCGGCGCGCCACCGACTTGAGAAGGTCGGTATGCGGAATGCTCCCGAAGTAGTCCGCGAGGTCGGCGTCGACGACTTCCGGGTGACCACGGAACAGCTGCGCTTCCACCTCGACCACCGCCTGTTGGGCATTTCGCCCGGGACGGTAGGCATACTGCTCTGGTGGAAGATCGGCCTCGAAGATCGGTTCCAGCACCAGCATCGCTGCGGTCATGCAGACCCGATCACGCAAGGTCGAGATGCCCAATGGCCTGAGTTTGCCATTGGCCTTCGGTATGTACACTCTTCTGATAGGGTCCGGTCGATACGTCTCCTGCCTGAGCGCAAGCGCCAGTTCGCCAAGCCACCGCTGCACCCCATACGCCTCGATGTCCGCGAAGTCCTGACCGTCCACGCCCGGTGCGCCCTTGTTGGAGCGGCATTGGGCATAGGCATGGGCCAAGATGTCTTCCCGGCTGATCTTGTCGTACAGGGCGTAGAAGCGGTAGCCAGCTTCTGCCTTCGCTTTCGCGTGCAACGCCGTCTGCAGTTTCTGAACACTCTTCGGAGTTGATAGGTTGCCCAATCCCCAGGTCCCTCACCACGTCTTTGCGTTCGTCTTGAACTGAGGTCCCTTCCCTCCCCCGGCGTTACCCGGTTTCACCGGTACTACGAACCCCTCCGCATCCCCACGGCGCCCGGCCTATCCCTCGCGGGCGTCCGGTTGGTCATCCCTGACCACGTCGTGGGGCCTCCCGTGTTGCGTACGCTTTCCTTGTGTACATGCCGTCGCCACTACCCCGGCACAGCGACTGGAGGTATTGCTTCGCTCACTTCGCCCCAGTCGTGTCAGCCTTCCCTGATATGGCCGTCAGGTCGGCCTGTGCATCGTCCTTTTCGAGGCTTGCTCGGCGTTCACTCGCGTTACGGCCTGCACACTCGCGCGGTCACCGTATATCGTGACACGCTATCCGAAGGCTTCAGCCACTTCGTCACCTCCATAGCTGCTCCGGTTGCTTCCGGCTGGAGCGTTTGCCGGGTGGGGCTTGCACCCACTGGAAAGCGCCGCCTTATCACGGCGCACGCCA
>NZ_LUUB01000044.1 GCF_001641635.1 Bradyrhizobium centrolobii | reverse complement strand
GCCGTGGCCAAGACGACGACGGTGCGGGGATTTACCCGCAAGCGCGCCGAGCGCCAGACCTTCCCCGAGCACCTTCCCCGGGAGCGGGAGGTAATCGATGGGCCGACGGGTTGTGAATGCTGCGGCAGCAATCGCCTTCGCAAGCTCAGCGAGGACGTGACGCAGACGCTGGAAGTGGTGCCGCGCCAGTGGAAGGTGATCGAGACGGTCCGGGAGAAGTTCTCCTGCCGCGACTGCGAGAAGATCAGCCGGGCGCCGGCGCCGTTCCATGCCATCGCTCGGGGATGGGCTGGCCCGAGCCTCCTGGCCATGATCATGTTCGAGAAGTTCGGTCAGCATCAGCCGCTCAACCGCCAGGCCGAGCGCTACGCTCTGGAAGGCGTGCCGATCGCACTGTCGACCATGGCGGATGCCGTTGGGGCGGTCTGTGCCTCGCTAGATCCGTTGCTGCGCCGCCTTGAGGCCCAAGTGATGGCGGCCGAGCGCCTTCATGCCGATGATACGACCGTGCCGGTGCTGGCCAAGGGCAAGACCGACACGGGCCGGTGCTGGATCTACGTCCGGGACGACCGACCGTTTGGGGGCGCGGACCCACCGGCGGCAATGTTCTATTACTCACGCGACCGCAAGGGCGAGCATCCCCAGGTACATCTGGCCCGGTATGCCGGCATCCTGCAGGCCGACGCCTAGACGGGTACAACCAGTTCTATCTGGCGGGGCACCAACCCGGACCGATCCGCGAAGCTGCCTGCTGGTCGCATGGAAGGCGCCCGTTCTTCGCCATGGCCGAGATCGAAGAGAATGCGCGGCAAGGCTGCGGGCAAAAGGAAATCCTGCTCTCTCCGATGGCGATTGAGGTCGTGCGACGGATCGACGCGCTGTTCGAGATCGAACGCTCAATCAACGGCAAGAGCGCCAAGGAGCGCCTTCAGGTGCGGCAGACGCTGAGCCGGCCCTTGATCGAAGACTTGCAGGTCTATATGCGCGAACAGCTCGCCAAACTGTCCCGCGGCCAAGACCTGGCCAAGGCGTTCAACTACATCCTCAAGCGTTGGGCGAGCTTCACGCTGTTCCTGGAGGACGGGCGAGTTTGCCTCTCGAACAACGCCGCCGAACGAGGCTTGCGAGGCATGCATTTGGCCGGAAGTCCGGGCTGTTCTGCGGCTTTGATCGCGGTGGACGGCGTGCGGCGGCCATGTACAGCCTGATCGTCACAGCGAAAATGAACGGCGTCGATCCGCAAGCTTGGCTGGCCGATGTCCTTGCCCGCATCGCGGCCCATCCGGCTCATCGACTCGACGAACTTCTGCCCTGGAATTGGACGCCAGCGCTCTCCGCTCAAGCCGCATGACCACCCACGTCAACAAGGTCCATCACGTCACTACCATTACCAAGGTCGCGAAGGACCTCGGCGAAGATGAGGACTGGCTGTGGGACATCGCCAACGAAATGGAAATCGAGGACGGCGTCATCTGGGTCTATGGGATCGGAGAAGACGGCGTCCAGGCGTTCACCGACTTCGGAATCGAGAACCTCATCGAGCTCATCAAGTTCTATAAAGAGAACCCTGGACTGCTCAGGCGGTAACTCTGCGGCCTACGCCGAATGGGTACGAAAGATGCGCCGGCGCGACAGAAACTCGGTGGGCGCTCGGGCCTACCGGGAGTTACAGCCATCTGAGACAACTGAAGGAACAACTTGCCCAAAAAGCGCTACGTTCGCGCAGGCCCGTTAACGCTTGGTTGGGCGTTTTGTCCTGGTGCGGCGGCGAGGATCTCGAGGCTTGGGCGACGACGAGACCTATCCTTCGAATGGCTGCGCAGGCGGCAGGCAGGATTGGTGATGGTGCGCGGGCGAGCCTACGGCACGGTCGGGCCCGGCTATGCACACGGCCGCGACAGGCGTCGCGCCGAACTTGGGCCACTGATCGATGCGCTTCTGCGACGCGGCGATGGCCGCGATCGACCAGAGCGTCGGCGGCTTGCCCGCACATATTGGGGCGGCGCGACAGAACGTAAGTTATGTCTGCGAAGCCGCAGATCTGTCCGCGGCTGGAGGTCATCATGCTTAGCGCAGCAAATTTCGTGGATGCCGCTCTGCTGTCAGGCTTTGACTTTTTCACGGGTGTTCCCTGCTCTTTACTAACGCCCTTGGTCAATGAGACGTGCAGCCAGTGCGACCTGTCATATGTCGTTGCGACAAGCGAGGGAGAGGCAGTCGCCATAGCCGCAGGTGCGTACCTCGCGGGAAAAAAGACGGTCGTCATGTCCCAGAATTCGGGCTTGGGGAATATGGTTAATCCACTAACCTCTCTGAATTTTCCGTTTCGGATCCCGACGCTCTTGATTGTCACTTGGCGGGGTCGGCCAGCTGAGCCTGATGAGCCCCAGCACGAACTGATGGGACGAATTACGGCATCCATGCTCGCTCTTCTTGAGATTCCGATGAGCGTTCTGCCCAGTGACGAGAATGTGGCCGAAACTTTTAGGGCGATCATTTCGCCGGCGATTGCATCCGGGTTATCTTACGCGCTGATTACGAAAAAGGGCGATTTCGCAGAAACCTGCGCGTCGGAGAGACAATTTGCTCCGAAGCCTGCCGGAGCTATTGAACGTTGGTGCGAGAGCAGCGAACGGCCAACACGGGTATCAGTCCTCGAGCACTTATTGGGATCGGTGGCTGACGATACAGCTATCATCGCCACCACAGGGAAAACCGGGCGGGAACTTTACACACTGCAGGATCGAGACCAGCACCTCTACATGGTCGGCGCAATGGGATCCGCCAGCGCGGTCGGATTAGGGGTTGCCATGAATTCTCAAAAACCTGTCATCGTCGTTGACGGTGACGGGGCGGCTCTGATGCGCATGGGTACCTTCGCTACAATCGGTGCGCGCGGTCCCGAGAATTTCCTTCATATTCTCCTTGACAATGGCGTTCATGATTCCACTGGAGGACAGCGAACTGTTTCCAGCCAAGTAGATTGGGCTTCGATTGCAGCGGCCAATGGCTACCGCCACACCATCTCAATCGCGAGGATTGAAGACTTTGCGCGAGCACTTGACGCTCTTCAGTCGAGGCCTGGTCCGAACTGCCTTCATGTGCGCACTCTCCCCGGCTCCATCGAAAATCTCGGACGGCAGAAAGTGGCGCCTCACGAGGTAGCGGAACGCTTCTCAAGCTTCCTACGCGGACGGCAGGAACTTGGCCGCGGCAGATTACCGGACGATGTAACCTCGATGAGGGCGCGGCGGCCATTTTCCCCTAGAACGGCATAGAGGATGGCCGCAGCAACCGCCGCAGTCCATTTTCCGATTACCAGACGAACTTCGCGCCGTCCGGCAGCTCGCAGACGAATTCGCCCTGGTTCACGAGCTCAGTCGCCCCGGCGGTCAGCTTGGAGGCCCGCACTGTGAGCTTGCCTTCGCGGCTAAGGTTGTGGCGAATGTATTCCGTCACCGCATGCCCGGAGCTGTCCACGGTCTGGTGCGCATCTGAGAAGCTGATACCGTTTTGAGCAGTCACCCTGAAGGCATCGATAGCCACTCCGCCCTGCACGGCAGGGCCGGGCTTGCTGCCATCAATGGTGGCACAGCGGTTGAGATCCAGTAGGACCCTCACATTCTTGCCAGCTTGCAGAGCGCCGAGCACCTCGGCGAATTTCGGCGAGGGCTCATCCGCCCTGACGATCGTGCTCACGGCCGAAACCAAGTAGAGCACGATCGACAGACGTCTGCCACTGAAGCGCATTTGCTTTTCTCCTGTACATGAACCAACGGACGCGCAAGCGCCACCGTGCCTGATGCCCTGTTCGCAAGCAGCTTTTTCCCGATTGCAGACATCACGCACGTCACATTCGTGAACAACACGTGTCGCAACTGCGCGCAAGTGGCTGCGAAGCCCAATCTAACGTCACAAATGCGTATGTAAGATTTTGGATTTTCGCACGCCGCGCGCATCACTCAACGCGGTGACCCTGTCGTCAATCACGATGCGACCGTTTGACATGCCGATCACGATATCCACGCGCCAATTCGAGCGAAAGTAAGTAGCACCAAGGTCGCGCAACAGGCGTCACTGTCGCGCTCGCGCGAGAACTAGGACGCGTGGTGCGCGTCGGTTGCACCACTTGACATGCGTGGGGTATTTCGAGAAATGATCGCGTAAGCAATCTATGGACGCTGCTGTCGATGATTAAATCTGAGCTCGTGGGGCGTATCGCCGGGAGAAATCCGCATCTCTATCAGCGAGATGTCGAAAACATCGTGAGCGCAATTCTCGCTGAGGTCACAGCTGCGCTCGAGCGTGGCGATCGGGTTGAGCTTCGTGGTTTTGGAGTCTTTTCCATCAAGCAGAGGCAGCCTCGTCTTGGTAGAAATCCGCGAACGGGCCAGTTCGTACAAGTCGACAAAAAGCACTTTCCGCTTTTCAGAGCGAGCAAGGAAATGCGGAAGCGCCTGAACCGTGATGCGAGGCAGGAGACCAGAGCTTCCGTGGAGATAAGCCAAACCACAGACACTGCTTACAATCAAGGCCAACGCAGCTGAACCATGTTCCTCCTGAGTCAGCACACCGGTCACCGCTCTCCCCTAACCTGCCACGGACGCAGGACACGTTGAGCGTCGATGCCGCTCGCGAGGTCGAGCGATTTTTGAATCGGCGCGATGGCCACAGGGACGCCCCGCGCGTCTCATTACCTGGCCTTGCTCGTGAGATTGGCGTCGGTTCGATTCACCTCAAAGATGAACGCCAGCGTCTCGGTTTTGGCTTTAAAGCCCAGGCGGTTCCTATGCTGTGATTCGTCTGGTGCTTGAGGAGCCGATTGTCAATTTGATTGGTCGATCGACTTGAGGCTGAAAGTTGTAGGTTGCTCTAGCCTACCGTCTCGTCCTCCATGACGATGAAGGCTAGAGCGGGATGGTGCGCGTTGCTGCCGATATTCCAACCGCGATCGCCCCACTGGATTACCTTGCGCACGCGGGCTGGCGTTGGATTGCAACGGCAACTTCAGGCGTGGGCCAATCTCTGCAAAACCAGCCTTGAAGTATAATGCCAAGCCGGGGTTGCGGCTCCACATCGGCTGCCTCGGCGCCGCTAGTTCGAGTTGGCTCCAGCCCTTTTCCGTCCCCAGGCCCACAGCAGCCCCAATGAGACGCATCGCGACCCCAGATGATCGCTGGTCCGGCACCACGTAGAGTTCGGTGATGGTGGCAAAGGTTCCGCGCGCGAAAAGGGCTGCGGTTTCCGACAACATGATGACGCCGACAGGCCGCTCCTCTGTGAAGGCCAGAAACCCATAGACGCGCTCTTTCATGGCGAGTAGTTCGGCCACCAGCTGTGTGTCTGGTCCGGATTGTACTTGGCCCGCCCCAAGTTCGGCGAGTAGGGCCGCGACCATGTGGGTCACCGTTGGGGCATCATCGACAGATACTTCACGCGTGGTCACCATAAGTGGTCCTCCTCCAAACTCAAGCGACATAACACTTGGTCCGGCGGCAGCATCGGGGCGGAGCCTGCCGCAGCATCCGACCCAAAGCGAATATGCTGGAATGTTGAAGGTCGGATGACGTCTTGGTTCACACGGTTGCGAGGTGATAAAATCCTCGTGTTGCTGTGTTGCTCCAATTAGGCTGAAAACACCGCCGGAAACTCAAAAAATAACGTGTCGACAACATCGTCATAATACGGAGCACTCATTCTTCGACGGATCCTCGTGGTGCGACACATCAGAGGGCGCTCTACTCATGCGAGAACGTCGCAGGAGCGGGACTGGCCGCTCTCGATCGGCCAGCGGAAATCCTCTCAGACAATCTTCGGATGCGCGAGTCCAAGACAAGCTATTTTTGGCCGCGCCGGGATAATCAGTCTTTTGTAATTTTCGAGAGGACGAATTGAATTTTGCGCACGACGTAAAACGGCGCAAGAGCTCCACTTGACGATGAAATCGTGCAAGTTGTCGTGCCGCAAAGCCATTTAGCCAATCCTTCTCGAGTGTGCTGTCTCGTCCTCGAACTGTCTTGCACGATCAAATCGTTTGCCTCGATGCCTCAAGCAACTGGCGGCTTGGCGGCCCGATCGGGACCGATGACCTCATCAGCATCCATCCCGTAAAGTTCGCGCGCGGCAGCGTCGGTTAGTGCCGCGGGAGTGCCATCAAACACGACCCGTCCGTTCGCCATGCCGACCAGCCGATCGCAATATCCACGCGCTAAGTCGAGCGAATGCAGATTGCACAACACAGTGAGGCCAAATTGTCGGTTGACCAGCGCCAAAGCGTCCATGACGATTCCCGTATTGCGCGGGTCCAGGGAAGCCACTGGCTCATCAGCGAGGATGATTTCGGGGTCCTGCATCAAGGCGCGGCAGATTGCCACGCGCTGCTGCTGGCCGCCGGACAGCTGGTCGGCCCTCTGCGATGCCAGGCCGGATATATCGAATTGATCGAGTGCAGCGAACGCCAATGCGCGATCCTCGCTGGACCAGGTCTTGGTGACGGCGCGCCAAAAGGGCGTCTGCGTCAGTCGGCCCATCAGCACGTTATTGAGCACATCCAGCCGGCCGACGAGGTTGAACTGCTGGAAAACCATGGAGCAACGCCGACGCCAGTCGCGCAACTGGCTCCCCGACACCCCTGTCATATCTGCATCGCGCCAGATGACACGGCCAGAAGTCGGCTCAGCCAGGCGATTGATGGTACGAAGCAAAGTGGACTTACCCGCGCCGGAACGGCCGATAACACCGACAAACTGCCCGGCGGGAATAGACAAGCTCACATCCTGAACAGCACATGTCTTGCCAAATGTCGTGGTAAGGCCTTCTAATTTCAGCATAGCCCGCTCTCGGTAACTTCGCCTCGCACTAGCAGACACGTGGGTGTGTCTAGGCGCCGCCCGGGCTTGTGAAATTCCTCCGGGCAGACCAAAACTCTCGCTTCAGCGGCAGAAGCCCCTCGCGTCACTGGCCGGTGAGCGAAGACAATACTCGTCTCCCCGAGGAAGCCGGTTTGCGCGGACGATAGTAAAACGTCCTCGCCGGCCACTCGGACAGACCGGTCGCCCCTAGATCAATGGCGACCGCCGTTTGCGGCGCTCTGGCCGCGCTCATGCGACGCGCCGGCCTTCACGCCAGACACTGCGCACGATCGGAACATTGCTCGCGGAATGAACCCGGATAAGGTCGGCACGTTTTCCTGCCGCGATCTCTCCGCGGTCGGAGAGCCCGATCGCTTCCGCCGGTGTCTTTGTCACTGTGCGGATCGCGGCAGGCAGATCAATGGAGGGGACATGATGCGGCAGCCGCAGGGCTCCCATTAGCAGGCTGGACGGGATGTAGTCCGACGACAGGATGTCCAGCAGGCCCTCGCGCGCGAGATCGACGGCGGCGATATTGCCGGAGTGCGAACCGCCGCGCACCACGTTCGGGGCGCCCATTAAAACATTGATGTTGGCCGCGTGCAGACCACGCGCAGCTTCCAGCGTCGTCGGGAATTCGGCCAGGACAACGCCCTCGCGGACCGCATCGGCAACATCTTGCTCGGTCGTGTCGTCGTGGCTTGCGAGCGGAATCCGGTGGTCTCGTGCCAGCGCGACGATCTCGCGCATATTAGTCGCGGCGTGGGCCTTCTGGTTGGTCAAGCGCTTCTCGAACAGCAGGTCGAGCTCGGCGTCTGTCTTACCGCCATCCTTGCGGCGGTAGTAATCGCGCAGCTTGCCTTCGTCCCGGAACTGGCGCTGTCCCGGCGTGTGGTCCATCAGCGACATCAATCGCACATCGGGGAGGCCAGCGAGCACCGTCGCCTCGTCGACGAGGCTCGGCATCGGAAGCTCGCACCGGAGGTGGAGGAAGTGATCGGCGCGCAGAAGGTTGCTATCACGCGCGGATGAGATGGCCGCCGCCAGGATGGATGCGCGCCCCTCAACTTCATCCACATCGTCCTCGCGCCAGGCGCGCAACGCGTCGAGCACCGTTGTGATGCCAGAAATCGCAAGCTGTCCATCGTAGGAGATCACGGCAGCCATCGGATCCCAGAGCACCTTCGGACGCGGCGCGAAGTGCGCCTCGAGGTGATCGGTGTGCAGCTCTATAAGCCCAGGCGTGACCAGGTCGCCGCCGACGTCCTCCGCGCCTGCGGGCGCCCTACCGTCGCCGATCTCTGCGATGTGGCCGCCAGCCATGGCGATCCAGCCTCGCTCAATAACCTGGTCTACCAGCACGATCCGGGCATTGGCAATCAAGGCCTCGCTCGGCCGCTTGCACATCCTATTTGCCCTTCAGGCCGCGGCAGTGAAGCCGGTCACATCGATGATACGGTCGGCAATCTGTCGACGGACCTCGTCGTCGTGAACGATCGCAACGATGGCTGTTCCTTTGCGCTTCGTCCCCGCGATCAGGCCCACCACGACGGCTCGGTTGGCGGCATCGAGCGAGGCAGTCGGTTCGTCGAGCAGCAGGATCGGAAGATCCGAGATGAAGCCGCGTGCGATGTTGACCCGCTGCTGCTCGCCGCCGGAGAAGGTCGCAGGCGGAAGCTGCCAGAAGCGCTCGGCAATATTGAGCCGATGCAATGCCCTGCCTGCGCGATCATTGGCTTCAGCGCGCGTCACGCCATTCGCGATCAGCGGCTCTGCGACGACATCAATGGTCGCAACACGCGGTACGGCGCGCAGGAACTGGCTGACATAGCCGATCGTGGAGCGCCTGACATTGAGGATCTGACGCGGCTCAGCGGTAGCGATGTCGATCAATGTGCCCTGATGCCGGATGTCGACGCGACCACCGCCGCAGCGGTAATTGGCAAAGATCATCTTCAGGATCGAGGATTTTCCGGCGCCGGAAGGGCCGGAGAGCACGACGCACTCGCCGGCATCGACCTGGAAATTCACGCCGCGCACGACCGGCAGCTCGATACCGCTCTGCAAATGCATCGTGAACGTCTTTTGCGCGTTCGTGACGTCGATCATAACGCTCATTGGAAAGCTCATGGCGAGAGAATGGAGGAGACAAGCAGTTGGGTGTAGTGTTCCGCAGGATCGTCCAGCACTTGATCGGTCAAGCCGGTCTCGATCACTTGCCCGCCTTTCATGACCAACAGACGGTCCGACAACAGCCGCGCGACCGCTAGATCATGGGTCACGATGACGACTGCCAGATGCAGCTCTCTCACGAGATTACGCAGAACATCAAGGAGACGCGCCTGCACCGAGACGTCAAGGCCACCGGTTGGCTCGTCCATGAACACGAGCCTCGGCTGGGTGACCAGATTGCGCGCGATCTGAAGGCGCTGGCGCATGCCACCGGAATAGGTCCGCGGCGTATCGTCGATGCGCGCGACGTCAATTTCGACGCGCTCAAGCCAACTCGACGCGGCGGCGCGGATGCGGCCATAGTGGTTCCACCCCACTGCCATCAGCCGCTCGCCGACATTGGCGCCGGCCGAGACCGCCATGCGCAGGCCCTGCGCCGGGTCCTGATGCACATAGCCCCAATCCGTGCGAAATAGAAACCGGCGTTCGGCTTCGCCAAGTGTCGAGAGATCGCGCGTGACGCCGTCGCGCATCCGGTAAGACACGCGTCCCTGGCCTGACGATTGCTGGCCCGACAGAATCTGGAGCAGCGTCGACTTGCCGGAGCCGGACTCGCCGACAATAGCCAATATCTCGCCGGGATAGAGTTTAAAGGAAACATCCTGGCATGCGATGATCTTGCCGAAGGATTTGCTCAGATCGTCGGCGATCAGCAGCGGCTCATCATTCTCGCGTAGGTTTTGATTAGCCACGTGCCGCCCTCTCCTTGTACGGGGCCGAGATCAGGCTGCCGGTATGGCCAGCCGCTTGGCGGCCTTCGCAATAATCACTGTCGGAGCACACGAACATGCGGCCGCCCTTATCGTCGGTGACGATTTCATCGAGATAGGAGTCTTCCGAACCGCAGAGCTCACAAGGTGCGTTGAAGCGATAAGGCACGAAGGGATGATCCTCGAAGTCGAGCGACACGACTTTCGTGTAAGGTGGGATCGCATAGATGCGCTTTTCCGTCCCGGCGCCGAACAATTGTATCGCCGCGCAATTGTCCATCTTGGGATTATCGAATTTTGGCGTCGGTGACGGGTCCATCACGTAGCGATCGTTCACCTTCACGGGATAGTCGTAGGCGGTGGCGATGTGGCCGAACTTGGCAATGTCTTCGTAGAGCTTGACGTGCATCAGCCCGTATTCAGCGAGCGCGTGCATACGCCGCGTCTCGGTCTCGCGCGGCTCAAGGAAGCGAAGCGGTTCCGGGATCGGCACCTGGTAGACCAGCACCTGGTGCTCCCCAAGCGCCCTCTCCGGGATACGATGACGCGTCTGGATGATGGTTGCATCCTCCGTTGCAGTCGTGGCGGCAACACCGGCGGTCTTGACGAAGAATTTTCGGATTGAGACCGCATTGGTGGTGTCGTCGGAGCCCTGATCGATGACCTTCAGCACGTCGGCAGGTCCAATGATCGCGGCCGTCACTTGCACGCCGCCGGTGCCCCAGCCGTAGGGCATCGGCATCTCGCGGCTGGCGAACGGCACCTGGTAGCCGGGGATCGCAATCGCCTTCAGCAGTGCGCGGCGGACCATCCGTTTGGTTTGTTCGTCGAGATAGGCGAAGTTATAGGCGGGCGAGCTCATTCCGCGGCCTCCTCGACCAACAAGGCTTCGTTCGCATCGGCGAACTCCTGTCGCAGCTTGCGCACCAGACCGAGCTCGGACTGGAAGTCGACATAATGCGGTAATTTCAAATGTTCGACGAAACCGGCCGCCTGGACGTTGTCCGAATGTGACATGATGAACTCCTCGTCCTGGGCAGGCGCGACAACGTCCTCGCCGAGTTCGCGGGCACGCAAACTGCGGTCGACCAGCGCCATCGACATGGTCTTGCGCTCACTGTGGCCGAAAGAAAGCCCATAGCCGCGGGTGAAGCGCGGAGCTTCCTTGGCCGAGCCGTTGAACTTGTTGACCATTTGGCATTCGGTGAGCTCGATCGAACCCAGTGGCACAGTGAGGCCGGCATCCTCCGCAAAGAATTCGACCTCGACCTCACCGAAGCGGATCTCTCCGGCAAAGGGATGACTCCGGAAATAGCCGCGCACGTTGGAATAGGCCATCGCCAGCAGAAAGCCCTCGTCACCCCGTGCGAGATTCTGCAGGCGCACGTCGTGCGCAGCCGGGAAACGCAGCGGGTCGCGCGTGAGATCGCCCGTGATCTCCGCTCCTTGCGGCGAAGGCTCGATCAGCCCGTCACTGCCGAGGATGTCAGTGATGCACGGCGTTGACAGATCGGCCGCCTCAGTAATGGCCGGCTCCTCAGGAATAAAGCCTTGTTCGAGCGCGGGATCGAGCAATCGATGGGTATAGTCAAACGTCGGACCAAGGATTTGGCCACCCGGAACATCCTTAAAGGTCGCCGAAATGCGCCGCTGGACACGCATGTCGCCGGTATTGATTGGCTCCGCCGAACCGAAGCGCGGCAGCGTCGTACGGAAGGCGCGCACCAGAAAGATCGCCTCGATCAAATCACCGCGCGCCTGCTTGATCGCGAGCGCCGCAAGCTCGCGGTCGAAGAGCGATCCCTCGCTCATGACGCGATCAACAGCGAGGCTAAGCTGCTCCGAAATCTGATCGAGCCTCAACTCAGCAACGTTCTTGTCGCCACGCCGCTCATGTGCCAGCAGGCGGTGGGCGTTCTCAATGGCGCGCTCGCCGCCTTTCGCTGCAACATACATTCGTCTAGCTTCCTTTTGTGATAAGCCGCGTGGTGCGCGGGATCGCAACCACGGCATCATCGGCCACTAGGATCGTGTCGATGCCACGGGGAAAGAGCACCTCGTTGATGCGCAACTGCTCGAACAGATCGGCCGGCTTGATCGTCGCCTGGAGGGTCGCTGTGCCTTTGATGCCTGGACCACGGAGCTCGTAGGCGCACCCGGCATTGAGGCTCTCGGCCTGCACGATCACCGTCGTCGATCGATCCGGATAGTCGACGCTGCCGAAGGCAAAATTCTCCAGTGCCGGCAGACGCCCGCCATCCGCAATCAGCGCAAAAGCAGCCATGCCGCAATCATGGACCACGGGCGCGCCAGTGTGGAACTTTAGCCACCTCGGGACATCGGGACTTTCAGCTATCTGCGCATCGAGCCAGAGCGGCGTGTCGTGATCGAACAGCGTAAGCGCAATGGCCGCCATGGCGGGCGTCATCGGAGCGGGTGCGTCGGCCAGCGCCGCGATCCGCTGCACCGAGGCTGGACGCGCCATCGCATTCATCACAGAGCGAAATGTCGATTGCGCCGACAGAACTTTGTCGCCAGGACCTGACGGCATTTCCGCGATTGTGCTCATGACGTCGCCTCTCCGCGTACCATGGTGTAAAAATCAACCTTTGTGGCCGCCGCCTGGCCGGCCCGCCGCTGACGGCGCCCAAGGAGCCTCAAGCGGAGCGGTGCGGCGACCTTTTCCTCAAGCGTGGCAGCAAACTCCTGCGACTGCAGCAGCGCATCGCACAGCGCGATCAGCTTTGCCTTCTCCAGGTTGCGACCGAGCGCATAGCCGAAGCCGATTTCGCCACTCGCAAGCCGCACGGCGGCGCGCGATACTGTCGCCTCGCCCAGATTGAACGGTGCCCCATCGCCGCCGATACGACCGCGCAACATGACAAGCCCGTTTTCCGGCTCGCGCAGATTTTCGTAGGCCGGCAAGGAAATCGCGCGCAAGTGCTCAGCGATCTCACTGAGAACTGAGTGCGCCAGCACTGTCATCAGTGCCTTGCGCTTGATGTTTTGAATATCGCTTTGAGTCACCGTCACCACCGCCTTCGCTGCGATCTGGGACCGTCATAGCTTCCACGGACGTTTCGGCAAAACGAGTAATCTTGACGTCATTCGTGAGAAAAACTATCAGATCCACATGTCACGCGACCTGCCGCCTCTATCGTACCTGCGAGCTTTCGAGGCGACAGCCCGGCTCGGGTCCATGACCCGGGCAGCGGAGGAACTCGGTCGGACGCACGGAGCTATCAGCAAACAGCTGCAACTCCTGCAGGAGCATCTTGGCTTCCGCCTATTCGAAAAAGTCGGGACGGGCATTAGGCCCAATCGATACGGTGAGGCGCTTCTGACCACTGTTACGGACGTCCTCGACCGCCTGGAGCGCGGCTATAAGAACGTGCGAAACCTCGCCGGCGAACCCAACGTTCATGTAGCCTGTAGTGCAACGTTCGCCATGAGGTGGCTCGTCCCGCGCCTTTCGGAGTTTTACAGGCAACATCCCAATTGGCGGATACAGCTCACGATGCATGCTCACAGCAGGAGCGTGCAACATGATGGCGTGGACGTCAGGCTGAGTTGGGATCGGCTTTCATTCCCAGGCGAGACAGTGGGGGCTCTTCCTCTGGCCGACGTCGTATTTGGCCTTGTCTCTGCACCCAGCTATCCGCTCAAAGCTCATGTTGCGCGGCGCAAAATCTCGACGCGCATTTCGCACGACGCGACGCCCGACATGTGGGATCGCTGGCAATCTGCTGTCGGTCTCAAAGTCGCTTCGGAGTCGGAGTTGAGCTTCCCACATACTCACCTCTGCATCAGCGCGGCAGCGGCTGGGTTGGGTGTAGCGCTTGTGGAACACCGGCTGGTTTCTGAAGAGCTTGCGAGTGGCAAACTCATCGCCCATCCGCGCACGCTTCGCATCGCGAACGGGTTTCTCGCTATTCCAAATCCTGGGCGAGAGGCATCCCCTGCGACAGCGGTGTTTCTTTCGTGGCTCCGCGAGATCCTAGCCCAGAAATCCTCCACCGTGGTCGAAAGTCGCTGAAAGGGCCAAGCGCTCGTTGTTAATTGCGAGGCTTGTTGATAGCCATCACAACGCGTAGCGCAGCCTGCATTAGTAGGACGAACTGGACGTTTGGGATGAGAGGGTCGATTGAGATACCGAATCCGTTGACCTTCGAAGGTCGATCGGCTTAGGCTAAGATAGATGCACCCGTAGCTCAGCTGATAGAGCGCCACACGGTCGAATCGTGTCGGGCGCGCCACTTACAATTCTACGCCAGAGCACGCTGGCGCATCCAGAGGCGCGCCGGCGTTCCTGCGATGCGCCAGCTCTATTCGGTGCTCTCGTCGGGGGCAGATGAGACGTGCCGGCGAAGGTCCATTCTGTCGTGGAGGATGCGCACGATTTCGATCGTGCTGTTCGGCACGACCCGGTACATCAGGAAATGGCTCCCCCGACGGCTACGCCGCGCAACGTGGAGCGTGCGAAGGCCTGGCATGATCTCGTCGCGAGCCTTGGAGCCAGCTACATTGGGACCATCAGCAAGTTCGCCAATCGCCTGAATAAGGGTGTCCCGATAGACTCGAGATTGTCGCGCGCCAAAATTCTCAGTGGTCCATTTGAGGATGTTGGCAAAGTCGACCTCCGCGGCAGCGCCGAGACGAACGCGCCATCTCTGGTCGGCCATGAGGGCTCTATTCGGCGGTTCGGGAGATGACCTTCTCCGAGAGGTCATTCAAAAAGGTTTGCAACTCCTCGATATTCCCAAATTCTTTGAAGTCTCCTCGATCCAACGCGCCGACACCGGCGCGAGCCGCTGCCCGCAGGGCTTTCAGCTTGCCCGCGTCCTCCGCCTCGCGTTGCTCCACGAGCCGCAATCCATCGCGCAGCACTTCACTGGCGTTCTGATAACGCCCGGACTTGACGAGGGTCTCAAGGAGCTCTTCCTGGCGCTCCGTCAGCACGACATTTCGGGTGGGCATCGGCATCCTCTCAGGTGATCGAAAAGCGGGCCCGTATGGCATATTATGCCATACGGGCTTGATCAGCTCAACCCGAATATTGGCGCATACCCTTCAACCGCCGCGCGTCGAAACAATAGTGCCCATCTTCATCGGCCGTGGCGCGCCATGGTTCTCGATGGCAGATGAGGCCAGTTCTTCCCTCCAATTGTCGCAGTCAGGCTTTACACAACGCCAATCGCTGATGCCAAACAAGAGCGTCCAAAGTGCTCCTTTTGAGGCAGATGAGCGCGGCATCTGATGAAGTTGGGGCGCGATCGTCGCCCAAAAACAAGTTCAACGCTTGCGATTGGTCGAATACCAGATATCCCAGGCTCGATGCGCCACAGTGGGTAGCCCCGGGTCCTGTCCTTTCGTCCAATTCGTTGCACTTTCGTCGCCCGGGTGAACAGGTCGGTCGGGACCGACCTTCGACGCTAGCACAAATGAGGACAGACAGTTTAGCGCGAATCAGCCAACCATGGAGCCTGGAGCGCTCAAGCTCAGATAGTGGGGCTAAGCTAGGGTCTGTACCTAAATAGCGGTCTCTGATTCCCTCGCACCGAATTGATTCGGTACGGGGGACTTCGATGCGCAAGGGGCTGTTCTGGCTGAACGACAAGCAGTGGGCTCAGATTGAGCCGCATCTGCCAACGAACCAGACTGGCCCGGCGCGCGATGACGATCGACGCATTATCAGCGGTATCATTCACATGCTTCAGTGCGGGGCACGCTGGCGCGATTGTCCACCCGACTATGGTCCTTACACAACGATCTACAATCGCTTTAATCGCTGGGTAGAGTCGAGATGTGGCGCGGTGGCGGTAGGCTGAACATATCTGTTTGCCGCCTCTTTCGTCTGGCGGTGCCTTAGTGGTTCACCCTTGGCTCCGTTTCCACATCCCGCTCATCGAACCGGACAGGCAGATTTCCCGCATCCGGCTCTCGGACAAGACTTCAAGCCTTCGCCCACGGCATGTCGCGCCCAAGCGCGGTTAGGCGTACGAGCCCGAAGTACCCATAGAGGTGCGAGAGTGGATAGGTCCCGCCCCTGCGTCGCCTGACCTTGTGCTTGAAGCGCAACCACCGGCGCAACCGCGCAGCCGCGTAGTTGTCGAGCGCCCGATACGCTTTGGTGACGGTGCCTACTTTGAAGTAGTTCGCCCATCCGCGCAGCGTGCGGTTCAACTGGCCTACGAGCTCCGTGGTCTCTTGCCAAGTTCCTGATCGGGCGGTGACCGTGTGAATGCTTTCGATCACGCGTTTGATGCTCTTGCGCGATGGCCGGTACCCCAGGCGCGCCTGGCCGGTTTTCGCTGAGTACATCCGCCCGAACGTGTAACCCAGGAAGTCGAACTCTCCTTCCGGCACCTTGCAGATTCGTGTCTTCTCCTCGTTGACCATCAGCTTCAGCCTTCCCATGATCCTGCGCAGTTGTCGCAAGGCCTCTTCAGCTTTGCCCCGCCTGCGCAGGATTACGAGATCGTCGGCGTAGGTCACGATACGAGAGCCGAGGCTTCGCTCCAGCCCGAGCATCTTCCATCCCAGCACAAACCGGCGCATGTAGAGGTTAGCCAGCAGTGGTGAGATGGGTGAGCCTTGCGGGATGCCGCGCCGGTTGTCCCGGGCCTCGGTCGTCCGTGTCTTTCGTCCTCGATCGTCGGTTTCCTCCACGGGACACTCCAGCCACATCTTGATCAGATGCAGCACGCGCCGATCCATGATCCGGCGCGCCACCGACTTGAGAAGGTCGGTATGCGGAATGCTCCCGAAGTAGTCCGCGAGGTCGGCGTCGACGACTTCCGGGTGACCACGGAACAGCTGCGCTTCCACCTCGACCACCGCCTGTTGGGCATTTCGCCCGGGACGGTAGGCATACTGCTCTGGTGGAAGATCGGCCTCGAAGATCGGTTCCAGCACCAGCATCGCTGCGGTCATGCAGACCCGATCACGCAAGGTCGAGATGCCCAATGGCCTGAGTTTGCCATTGGCCTTCGGTATGTACACTCTTCTGATAGGGTCCGGTCGATACGTCTCCTGCCTGAGCGCAAGCGCCAGTTCGCCAAGCCACCGCTGCACCCCATACGCCTCGATGTCCGCGAAGTCCTGACCGTCCACGCCCGGTGCGCCCTTGTTGGAGCGGCATTGGGCATAGGCATGGGCCAAGATGTCTTCCCGGCTGATCTTGTCGTACAGGGCGTAGAAGCGGTAGCCAGCTTCTGCCTTCGCTTTCGCGTGCAACGCCGTCTGCAGTTTCTGAACACTCTTCGGAGTTGATAGGTTGCCCAATCCCCAGGTCCCTCACCACGTCTTTGCGTTCGTCTTGAACTGAGGTCCCTTCCCTCCCCCGGCGTTACCCGGTTTCACCGGTACTACGAACCCCTCCGCATCCCCACGGCGCCCGGCCTATCCCTCGCGGGCGTCCGGTTGGTCATCCCTGACCACGTCGTGGGGCCTCCCGTGTTGCGTACGCTTTCCTTGTGTACATGCCGTCGCCACTACCCCGGCACAGCGACTGGAGGTATTGCTTCGCTCACTTCGCCCCAGTCGTGTCAGCCTTCCCTGATATGGCCGTCAGGTCGGCCTGTGCATCGTCCTTTTCGAGGCTTGCTCGGCGTTCACTCGCGTTACGGCCTGCACACTCGCGCGGTCACCGTATATCGTGACACGCTATCCGAAGGCTTCAGCCACTTCGTCACCTCCATAGCTGCTCCGGTTGCTTCCGGCTGGAGCGTTTGCCGGGTGGGGCTTGCACCCACTGGAAAGCGCCGCCTTATCACGGCGCACGCCA
>NZ_LUUB01000043.1 GCF_001641635.1 Bradyrhizobium centrolobii | reverse complement strand
GCAGCTGACCACGGGCGCGCTGGTCGCGCAGACCCTGGAGCGCCCGCTGCGCCCGGGCGAGGTGTCGCTGGACGAACTCGAGCGCGCCTTCCGCGAGACCGCGATCGAGGTGCCGACGCCGGTCGCCAGGGCCGCGCCGGCGCCGGCCGCCGCGGCGCCCGTCAAGGACGCCGCCAAACCCGCCGCCCGGGAGAAGGCCGCGCCCAAGAGGTCGATGGCCGACGAGACCGCCGCCGACGGCGACCGCATCGCCAACCAGTCGATCCGCGTCAACGTGGATACGCTGGAGCATTTGATGACCATGGTCTCCGAGCTGGTCCTGACCCGCAACCAGCTCCTGGAGATCTCCCGCCGCAACGAGGACACCGAGTTCAAGGTGCCGTTGCAGCGCCTCTCCAACGTCACCGCCGAGCTGCAGGAGGGCGTCATGAAGACGCGGATGCAGCCGATCGGCAATGCCTGGCAGAAGCTGCCGCGCATCGTGCGCGACCTGTCGAGCGAACTCGGCAAGCAGATCGAGCTCGAGATGCACGGCGCCGACACCGAGCTCGACCGCCAGGTGCTCGACCTGATCAAGGATCCGCTCACCCACATGGTGCGCAACTCCGCCGACCATGGCCTGGAGACCCCGGCCGAGCGGCTGGCGAGCGGCAAGGGCGAGCAGGGCACGATTCGGCTGTCCGCCTATCACGAGGGCGGCCACATCATCATCTGCATCGCCGACAACGGAAGAGGCCTCAACACCGAGAAGATCAAGGCCAAGGCGCTCTCGAGCGGCCTCGTCACCGAGGCCGAGCTCGAGAAGATGAGCGAGGCGCAGATCCACAAGTTCATCTTCGCGCCGGGCTTCTCCACCGCCGCCGCCATCACCTCGGTCTCCGGCCGCGGCGTCGGCATGGACGTGGTGCGCACCAATATCGACCAGATCGGCGGCACCATCGACATCAAGAGCGTCGCCGGCGAAGGCTCCTCCGTCACCATCAAGATCCCGCTGACCTTGGCGATCGTCTCGGCGCTGATCGTCGAGGCCGCCGGCGACCGCTTTGCCATCCCGCAGCTCTCGGTGGTCGAGCTGGTGCGGGCCCGCGCCAACTCCGAGCACCGCATCGAGCGCATCAAGGACACCGCGGTCTTGCGCCTGCGCAACAAGCTGTTGCCGCTGATCCACCTCAAGAAGCTGCTCAAGATCGACGATGGCGCCGCTAGCGATCCCGAGAACGGCTTTATCGTGGTGACCCAGGTCGGCAGCCAGACCTTCGGCATCGTCGTCGACGGCGTGTTCCACACCGAAGAGATCGTGGTCAAGCCGATGTCGACCAAGCTGCGCCACATCGACATGTTCTCCGGCAACACCATCCTCGGCGATGGCGCGGTGATCATGATCATCGACCCCAACGGCATTGCGAAGGCGCTCGGCGCCGCCGGCGCCTCGGCCCACGACCTGGCCGATGAGGCCGCCGCCCATCACATCGGAAGCGGCGAGCAGACCACCTCGCTCTTGGTGTTCCGCGCCGGCTCGAGCCAGCCCAAGGCGGTGCCGCTCGGCCTCGTCACCCGCCTCGAGGAGCTGCCCGCCGACAAGATCGAGTTCAGTAACGGCCGCTACATGGTGCAGTACCGCGAGCAGCTGATGCCGCTGGTCGCCATGGAGGGCGTCACCATCGCGTCCCAGGGCGCCCAGCCGATCCTGGTGTTCGCCGATGACGGCCGCTCGATGGGCCTCGTCGTCGACGAGATCATCGACATCGTCGAGGAACGGCTCAACATCGAGGTCGGCGGCACGGCTAGCGGCATTCTCGGCTCGGCCGTGATCAAGGGCCAGGCCACCGAGGTGATCGACGTCGGCCACTTCCTGCCGATGGCGTTCGCCGACTGGTTCACCCGCAAGGAGATGAAGCCGTCGATGCACGCGCAGTCGGTGCTGCTGGTCGACGACAGCGCCTTCTTCCGCAACATGCTGGCGCCGGTGCTGAAGGCGGCCGGCTACCGGGTGCGCACCGCGGGCGGCGCGCAGGAGGCGCTGGCGACGCTGCGCGCGGGCCAGAACTTCGACGTGGTGCTGACCGACATCGAGATGCCCGACATGAACGGGTTCGAGTTCGCCGAGGCGCTGCGCGCGGACCACAACCTGGCGGGAACGCCGATCATCGGCCTCTCGGCGCTGGTCTCGCCGGCGGCGATCGAGCGCGGCCGGCAGGCCGGCTTCCACGACTATGTCGCCAAGTTCGACCGTCCCGGGCTGATCGCGGCGCTGAAGGAGCAGACCGCGGGCGCCGCCGGCGCCGCCGAGCTGAGCCGGGCGGCGGCCTAGCGCATGATCCGGACCCGAAGGGCCGCGTTAGCGCAAAGTGTGAAGCGGTTTTCCGACAAGATCATGCTCCAACAACAAGCGGCGGGGAAGGAGATACTTCGATGAGCAGCAAGATGCAGACCGCCGAGGGCGCCATGGTCGAGTACGTCACCGCGATGATCGGCGGCCAGCTGTTCGGCCTGCCGATCTCCCGCGTCCAGGACGTGTTCATGCCCGAGCGCGTCACCCGCGTCCCCTTGGCCTCGCGCGAGATCGCCGGCGTGCTCAACCTGCGCGGCCGCATCGTCACCGTGATCGACATGCGCGCCCGGCTCGGCCTGCCCAAGGCCGAGGCCGGCAAGGCGCCGATGGCGGTCGGCGTCGACCTGCGCGGCGAATCCTACGGCCTTTTGATCGACCAGATCGGCGAGGTGCTGCGCCTGCCCGAGGACGGCAAGGAGGACAACCCCGTCAACCTCGACCCCCGCATGGCCAAGCTCGCCGGCGGCGTCCACCGCCTCGACGGCCAGCTCATGGTCGTCCTCGACGTCGATCGCGTCCTCGAGCTCGAAACCAAAGTGCAAATGGCTGCGTGAACCCCAAAAACATCGAAGCCGGAGAACCAAAATGAAGACATGTTTGGTCGTCGATGATTCCAGCGTCGTGCGCAAGATCGCACGCCGTATCCTGGAAGGTCTGGAATTCGAAGTCACCGAGGCCGAGGACGGATCAAAGGCACTCGAGATCTGCCAGCAGAAGCTGCCCGATGCGGTGCTGCTCGACTGGAATATGCCGGTCATGGACGGTTTCGAGTTCATGGGCCACATGCGCCGCCTGCCCGGCGGCGACCAACCCAAGGTCGTGTTCTGCACCACCGAGAACAACGTGGCGCATATCGCCCAGGCGCTTAGCGGCGGCGCCAACGAGTACATCATGAAGCCGTTCGACAAGGACATTATCGCCGACAAGTTCGCCGAAGTCGGCTTGATCCCGGTCGGACAAGCCTTTGCCTGAATATCACTGGCCTGAGTGTTCCCAGTAAAGCTTGCGAGAGGCTATCCGTGACCCCGACCGAGTATGAGTATCTGCGTAAGTTCCTGAGGGATCACTCCGGTCTCGACCTGTCCGCAGACAAGCAATATCTGATCGAAAGCCGCCTGCTGCCGCTCGCCCGCAAGGCCGGGCTCTCGAACATCACCGAGCTCGTGCAGAAGCTGCACGGCCTTGGATCGAGCGCGCTCGCCACCAGCGTGGTCGAAGCCATGACCACGAACGAGACCTTCTTCTTCCGCGACAAGATCCCGTTCGATCATTTCCGCGACACCATCATGCCGGAAGTCCTCAAAGCCCGCGCCGGCCGCCGCAGCGTGCGCATCTGGTGCGCCGCCGGCTCGACCGGGCAGGAGCCCTACTCGCTGGCGATGTGCCTGAAGGAGATGGGCGCGGCGCTCACCGGCTGGCGCGTCGAGATCATTGCGACCGACCTGTCGCAGGAGGTGCTGGAGAAGGCCAAGGCCGGCGTCTACAGCCAGTTCGAAGTACAGCGCGGCCTGCCGATCCAGATGCTGGTGAAATATTTCAAGCAGACCGGGGAGACCTGGCAGATCAATCCCGAGCTGCGCGCGATGATCCAGCACCGGCAGCTCAACCTGCTGCACGATTTCGCACAGCTCGGCACGTTCGACGTGATCTTCTGCCGCAACGTGCTGATCTATTTCGACCAGGATACCAAGATCAACATCTTCAACCGCCTCGCGCGCCAGATCGAAGGTGACGGCTTCCTGGTGCTGGGCGCCGCGGAGACCGTGGTCGGACTGACCGATGCCTTCAGGCCGATCGCGGAGCGGCGCGGGCTCTACAAGCCGAATGACGCCCGTGCAGCGGCGGGCAGGCCGGCGCTCGCCGGCGCCGCGCCGCGCATGGCGGCGATAGCAGGATTGTAAGCATGGCAGAGGATGGCAAGGGTGGGGAACGCGTCACGTTCAGCCGCGGCTATGATGTCTGCATCATGGCCATCGACGGCACCTGGCGCCGCGACTGCAAGCTCAACGCGATTTCCGACACCGACGCCATCCTCACGGTGGAAGGCTCGATCCAGGGGTTGAACCTGAAGGAGTTCTTCCTGCTGCTCTCGTCTACCGGGCTTGCCTATCGCCGCTGCGAGCTGGTGCGCGTCAACGGCGCCGAAATGGACATCCAGTTCCTGCGCGGCAAGAACAGGAAGAAGCGCGGCGCGGCCGGCGGCCATGACGCGGCGGCCTGACGCCTGCGCGCCTCCCTTTCCGGATACGTTGCTTCACATTTGCTAAAACATCCGAGTGAATTCGCCGCAGCAGCTTTACGGGGCTTAAGCGCGAGCCGTGTATCGATTGCCGGTCTCAATCGCAGGGTACGGTAATGCCAAGAAGCTCTCTCTCCCCCATCCCGTCAAATCTGCCCGACGTCGCCGAACGGCGCGCGCTTCAGCTCCTGGTCGTCGACGACGACGCCACGCAGCGCAGCCTGATCACGGTCGCCGCCAAGCAGGCCGGCCATGAAGTCACCGTGGCGCCGTCGGTCGCGGAAGCGATCGAGAAGCTCCGGTCCGCGCGCTTCGACTGCGTGACGCTCGATCTCGTGCTGGAGGACGGCGACGGCATCGACGTGCTGCGCGAGATGGCGGCGGCGAAGTTCTCAGGCTCCGTGATCGTCATCAGCGGCATGGACGGCAAGCGCCGCAGCGCCGCCCGCAGTTTTGCCCGCTCCGTCGGGATCGAGCTCCAGAGCCTGCCGAAGCCGCTGGATCTCGCGGCCCTGCGCATCAGCCTCGCCAATCTCGGCAAGGCCGCGATGGGCCTGCCGGTGATCCATACCTGGGGCGGCGTGGCCACCGACGCGATCGTGGCGCGTCACCGCGCCTGATACGCGGAACTGCTATGCGGTCAGATGCGGCCGTTCCGCCGCGCTGACCGCGATCTCGGACGGGTCGCCGGAATCCGACAGGCACTGCAGCGCGTGGCCAAGCCCCGCCCGGCAGGCGTTGAGAGCGGCGCTCGCTGTGGCATAACGCGGGGTGACGTCGTCGAGCACGAAAATGTCGGCGGAACCAACGATAGCGCTATCGTTCTCCTGCGTCATGGCTGCGTCGATCAGGCGCATGCTGCTCTCGATCCGCGCGATCAGAGAGCGAAGATCGGCCGCGATCAACTGACGGCTGTCAGTTTCGGGCATCGTGACGAGAGGCGTGCCAGCAAAATTTAGCATGGATATTCTCCGCCCTCTGCAAATAGGCTCCTTGCCGCTACTTGTGCGTTAAGTCCATGTCCCGTACAAATACGGGTGGGCCGAATCCGCGCCGAACGCCATAACGTTTGGCGCGGACGCGAGTCTTCTAATGCCGAATGGACCTGGCACATGGCCGAACAAACCTCTCGCGGTGAAATCTTCGTGGTCGACGATGACCCTGCCGTTCGCGACACCCTGTCGATGGTGTTGAAGGCGGCTGGTTATGAAGTGATCTGTTTCGCAGACGGCGCAGCATTGCTCTCCGTCGCGCGAAGCCGAACACCGGCTGCGATCCTGCTCGACGTGCACATTCCCGGAAAGTCGGGCCTCGACATCCTCAGGGAGCTGCACGGCGAGGATTATCCGGCGCCGATCTTCATGATCTCGGGCCAGGGCGACATCGCGATGGCGGTGAGCGCGATCAAGAACGGCGCGCTCGACTTCATCGAGAAGCCGTTCCGCGGCAGCGAGATCGTGAGCCGGCTCGAAGAGGCGATCGGCGCCTATGCGCGGCGCCAGGCAGAGAATGCATCGCCGAAATTCAGCTCGCTGCATTTCCCCGGACGCGAGCCGTTGACTCGCAGGGAGCGCGAGGTGCTCGAGCAGTTTGCCTCCGGCGCCTCCAACAAGGAAGCCGGCCGCACGCTCGGGATCAGCCCGCGCACCATCGAGGACCACCGCGCCAACATCATGAAGAAACTCGGTGCGCGCAACGCCGCCGATCTGATCCGCATCGTGATGACCGCGGCCCAGCGGGCGTCGTAGACGGGCGCTCTCTCGTGCCCCGGACGCAGCGCGTCACGCAGTGATGCGCTGCCGAGCCGGGGCCCATCTCTCCAATTCGACGGCTATCAGTCCTGGGTCCGGCTCTGCGTCGCAGCCGCGCTGCGCCTTGTCCGGGACACGAGAAGGCGCGATGAGTTCGCCTCACCCCTCCAGTGCCTTGCGCAGGATCCGCGCGAGATCCGATTTTCGATAGGGCTTTGCCAGCAGCAGAACGCCGGAATCGAGCCGGCCGTGATGGATGATCGCGTTCTCGGTATACCCGGACGTATAGACCACCTTGAGATCGGGGCGCGTCTTCTGCAATTCGTCGGCGAGCTGCCGTCCGTTCATCTTGCCCGGCATGATCACATCGGTGAAGAGGAGGTCGAACGGCTTTCCGGTGGCGACGATCGCGAGCGCCTCCGCGGCGTTTGCCGCTTGCAGGGTGACGTAGCCAAGCGAATGCAGTTGCGCCAGCACGTAGTCGCGCACCAGCCGGTCGTCCTCGACCACGAGGATGGTCTCGTGTCCGCCTTCGATGGTCGCCGGCGTCACGCCTTCGCCGATCACGGTGGCCGTCTTGCCGGGCGGCAGGTACATCTTGATCGTGGTGCCGTGGCCCTCCTCGCTGTAGATCTTGATGTGGCCTGCGGACTGCTTGATGAAGCCGTAGACCATGGAGAGCCCGAGCCCGGTGCCCTTGCCGGGTCCCTTCGAGGTGAAGAAGGGGTCGAAGACCCTGGCCAGCATGCTTGCGGGGATGCCGGCACCGGTGTCGCTCACCGCGATCAGCACGTAATGGCCGGGCCGGACGTCGTTGGCGCTGGCATAGACCTCGTCGAGATAGGCGGCACCGGTCTCCAGGATCAGCTTGCCGCCGCTGGGCATGGCGTCGCGTGCATTGAGCGCGAGGTTGAGGATCGCGGTGGTGAGCTGGTTGGGATCCACGATCGCCACGCAGCTCTCGTCCTCGAACACGGACTCGATCAGGATCTGCTCGCCCAGCGTCGGCCGCAGGAGTTTCGCGGTGTCGATGATCAGCGAGTTGACGTCGATCTCGCGCGGCTGGAGCGGCTGTTTGCGCGCGAAGGCGAGCAGGTGCTGGGTGAGCTCGGCGCCGCGCGCGGCGGCCTCGTCGATCATCTTGGTGATGGCGGCGAGTTGCGGCTCTTTCTCGACCGCCTCCGCCAGGATCTCGATCGTTCCGGTGATGACAGTGAGGATGTTGTTGAAGTCGTGCGCCACGCCGCCGGTGAGCTGGCCGACCGCCTCCATCTTCTCGGCATGGCGGATGCGCTCCTCGGCGGCGATCTTGTCGGTGAGGTCGCGATAGAAGACGTTGAAGAGCATGCCCTCGCGGCGTTGCAGCGCCGTGACGCTCAGCTCGGCCTTGAATTCCTTGCCGTCGCGGCGCCGGCACATGAGCTCGCGGCGGCGGTTCAGCGTCCTGCCATCATCGCTTTCCAGGAAGTGCTTCAGGCCCGCCTTGACCCTGTCGCGATCGCCCTCGGCGACGATCAGATCGATCGTGCTCTTGCCGAGCACCTCGTCGCGGCGCCAGCCGAACAGCTCCTCGGCCTGCGAGTTCCAGTTCAGGATCTTGCTGGCCTCGTCGGTCTGGACGAAGGCGTCGAGCGCAGTCTCGACGATGTTGCGGGCAAGCTGCTCGCTCTCGCGCAGGGATTCCTCGGCGTGCCGCGCCTCGGTCATGTCGCGTCCGACGAAAAAGAAGCGTTTGGCCTGGTCCGACCAGTTGCCGAGCCAGGACAGCCACACCTCGTGTCCGTCCTTGTGGAAGCAGCGCGTGTCGGCGAGTTTGGGGTGCTTGCCGCGCCGGAGCGCCCGCATTTCCTCGCGGGACTGCTCGAGATGGTCGGGGTGGATGAAATCGGCGCCGCTGCGGCCGATCATTTCCTCCCGCCTGTAGCCGAGGATCGTCTCGCTGCTCGGACTGATCTGCATGATATGACCACGCGAGTTCATGATCATGATGAGGTCCTGCGAGGCGTCGAAAAGCTGCCGCCGTTCCTCGAGCTGCTGCTGGAGGGCCCGCTCGGTCCGTCGCGCTTCGGTGAGACTGCGGGCCGAGCCGGAGGCGCCGATGATCTCGCCCGAGGGCCCTCTGATCGGCGACAGGCTCACGGATATCTCGACCGGGCTGCCGTCCTTGCGTATCCGCACGGTCTCGAAATTCTCGATCCATTCGCCCCTGGCGATCCGTCGTAGATAGTCCTTGCCTTCCTCGCGGCGGTCATCGGGCACGATGATCGAGGTCGGCTTGCCGACCGCCTCCTCGGCCGAATAGCCGTAGAGGCGCTCGGCCGCCGGATTCCAGCCCGTGATGATGCCGCCGAGCGTCTGCATGACGATCGAATCGTCGGAGGATTCGACCGCCGCGCTGAACAGGCTTTCGCGGGCGGCGTGGTGGTCGCGCGCGACCTCGGTCCGTCGTCGCTCCTCGACCTCGTGCTCAAGCGCTGATGTCTTCGCGTTCATCTCCTCGAACATCCGCTTGTAGGCGCGCGCCAGCACGCCGGTCTCGCCCGGCGCATCCGTCGGAATGGCAGGAGAGTTGTCGCGGCCGACCCGCTCGATGGCCGCGGTCAACTGTCCGATCGGCCGCGTCAGGGTCCGCGCCAGCAGCACCGACAGCACGGCCGCGACCAGGACCGCGACAAGGCCGACGCCGAGGCTGGTGTGCTGGATGGCCGAGGCGGGGGCCATGAAGGCGGCATTGGGGACGCCGCGGATGACGCCGACCCACTGGTCTTCGGCGAGGATCGCAGGGGATATCGCCGCGCCTCCCGGCTTGCCGCTGCGGTCCGGCACGATCTGCGACGCGCTGTTGGTGGTGCCGACCAGCGACGCGAAATACGGGAAGTCGTTCTGCCATCGCGTCGGCTTTCCCAGCTGCGAACCGTATTCGCGGCTGCGATCGGGGTGGACGAGATAGTCGCCGTTTGCGCCGACGACATAGACCTCTTCGCCCGGCCGGATCGACGCACGGACGCGATTGAACACCTTGCCCATGTCGACATTGACGACGACGATCCCGAACAGCTGATGATCGGGGCCGAACACCGGTCCTGCGACGCGCAGGGTCGGAACATACGGCGTCTGAATGACGCCGTCGTCGACATTCAGATCGACGGGGGAGACGTAGATCCGGTCTTCGGCGAGCTTGATGGCCTCCTTGAAGAAGAAGCGATCGCCTTTTTTCTGGAGGGACTCGTCGGGTACCGCGCGAACCGCCCCGTTCGGGCCGGAGCGGTCGACGCGCAGATACTCGGCGCCGTCGACGCCGATGATGCGGAATTTCGCATAGGCCGGATTGGCCCCGACATCGGCCACGAGGCGCGTCAGCAGGCGCTCGCGCCAGGTCTTTTCGGAGAGGTGGTCGACCGGATCCATTCCGTTGTTGAAATGGGCGTCGATCATGCCGCGCGCGGCGGCGCGCGAGCGGAATGTCTTGATGTCGCCACGCGCACCGTTGGCGTGGGCTTCGAGCTCCGACGCCAGCTGCCGCGAATGACTCTCGATGCGGTCGAGCGCCCGCGGCAGCAAGGCCTGTTCGAGGCTGCGATAGCTGACGAGGCCGACTGCCGAGACCGCGATCGCGACCAGCAGGATCATGGCGATGGCCAGCCGCGTCGCGAGTGTCATGTCCGACTTCGTCCCGGTCGGGGCATCGTGCCGCTTGGTTTCGGAGGAAGCGGGGCGGGCGTCCTCATCATCGGCGACCGGTGCTGACATCGGAAGCCTCCGGCCGGGCCGCCGCCAGGCAGCCATCGACCGCTGCGAGCAGCGCCTCGGGCCGGAACGGCTTGTGGCCATCGCCTGCGACCGTCACGCGATGACCGGCCCTTTCCAGGATCAGCGGGATCGTGATCTGCACGGCCGGATCGTCATCCACGATCAGGATGTTAGCCAAATTCCAGTCCTCCGAGCTCGATGGGAGGTCCAATTCGATGAGTGGAGTCGACGCATCAAATATGAAATTGTTGCGCGGATTCTGCCCGGCCCGCAAGCGCTTCGCGAGCGAAACGATTCCTTCTGTCGTACGGCTCGGGGACCGGACTTTTCGTCGGGTATGTGCACGCTCGCGTGCACAGCGCGGCATGCAAAGCCGTGGGCCCGGGCGGGGCCTTAGTCGCTCAGATATTCCGGATAACGGGCGCGGATCTTGTCGAGCTCGCTGAGCGTCCCCGACAGGTGCGTGCGCAAATGCTGCTGCGCGGCCTTGGCATCGCCGGCTTCGATTGCCCGCGTGATCAGCTTATGGTGCCGCAGGATGTTCTGGGCCTTGCCGGGTGAGGGCAAATGCAGCCGGCGCAGCCGCTCGATATGTCCGCTGCGGCTGCGCACCAGCCCCCAGAGATCCTGCTTGCCCGCGGCAGCGTAGAGCTGCGCATGGAACTCGTTATCGCCGGCCATGAAGCCTTCGAAGTCGCCGGCCTTCGCGGATTGCTGCTGCTGCGCAATCATGTGGTCGAGCCGACTGATCAGGGCCTTGTCGTGATGCTCCGCGAGCAGCCGCACGATCTCGAGCTCGAGCGCCTGGCGCAGGAAATGCGCCTGCTGGGCGCGACCGACATCAACACGGCTGACGACGGTGGCGTGCTGCGGAAACACGTCCACCAGGCCTTCTTCCTCGAGCCGCATCAGGGCATCGCGAACCGGCGTCGAGCTGACGCCGAATTGGCCGGCGAGCTCCGCGCGCGACAGGGGCGAGCCCGGCGGCAGCTCCAGGGCGATGATCGCATTGCGCAGCCGCTCGAACACCTGCGGCGCGGCCTGACGGGCGCGGTCGAGCCGGGCGCCGGGGCGCAGCACCGAGCGAGGCGCGGTGTGGGGTAGTTCCATGGTGGCTCCCGCCGGCTTGCCTTTGATGCACTAATATATTAGTGCATCAGGGCGGTCAACGCACGCCGCCGCCCTCCCGGGAAGGAAACGCACAACAATGATCAGATATCTTCGTCACAGCCTTGCCGCGGCAGCGGTGCTCGTCGGCCTTTTCGTGTCCGCGTCGGCCCAGGCGCAGCAGAAATCCGAAATCTCGCTATCGCGGCAGCCCGGCATCTTCTACATGCCGAGCCACATCATGGAGAAGCAGAAGCTGATCGAGAAGCACGCCGCTGCGCTGGGCGTGTCCGGTGTCACCACCAAATGGATCACCTTCTCCGGCGGCGGCGCAGACCGACGCGCTGCTCGCGGGCGGCGTCGATATCCTCAACACCGGCACCGGCAATCTCTTGCTGCTGTGGGATCGTACCCGCGGCGGGGTCAAGGGCATCGTCGCGACCTCGGCGCAGCCGATGACGCTGATCAGCAGGGATCCCAACATCAAGTCGATCAAGGATTTCGGGCCCGCCGACAAGATCACGGTACCGACGGTCAAGGTCTCGACCCAGGCCATTGTATTGCAGATCGCGGCCGCCGAAGCGTTCGGCGCCGACCAGTGGTCGAAGCTCGATGCCAACACGGTGCAGCTCGGTCACCCCGACGCCTATGCGGCGCTGTCCAATCCCAAGCACGAGGTGCACAACCACTTCTCGATTCCGCCGTTCACCTTCCTGGAGCTGAAGAACGTGCCAGGCGCGCATGTCGTGCTGTCCTCGCCTGACGTGATGGGCGGGCCGCTCAGCCAGGCGCAATTCTTCACCACGACCAAATTCGCCGACGCCAATCCCAAGATCATCCAGGCGGTGCGCGATGCGACGAAGGAAGCGCAGGACCTGATCCGGAGCGACACCAGGCAGGCTGTCGAGATCTACAAGGAGATCACCGGCGACAAGACCTCGGTGGAGGAGCTGCTCGACCTCCTGAAGGAGCCCGGCATGATGGAGTGGAATCTCGAGCCGCAGGGCACGATGAAATTCGCCGCGCATCTGTATCGGACCGGGACGCTGAAGACGCAGCCCAAGGCGTGGACGGACTATTACCTGCCGGTCGCGCATGACCTGAAGGGCAACTGATGGCGCTGCTCGATGTCAGCGGCGTGACGCTACGCTACAAGACCACGAGCGCCGTCGTCACCGCAACCGAAAAGGTCTCCTTCACCGTCGACAAGTCCGACCGCTTCGTGCTGCTCGGTCCCTCCGGCTGCGGCAAGTCGACCTTGCTCAAGGCCGTCGGCGGCTACATGATTCCGAGCGAAGGCCGCATGGCGATCAACGATCGCGAGATCCACGGCCCCGGCGCCGACCGCATGATGATCTTCCAGGAGTTCGACCAGCTCCTGCCTTGGAAGAGCGTGCTTGCGAACGTGATGCTTCCGCTCCTGACCGCGCGTCGGTTGCCGCGCAAGGAGGCCGAGGCACGCGCGCGGGCCTATATCGAGAAGGTCGGGTTGACCCGCGTGGTCGATGCCTATCCGCACACGCTGTCCGGCGGCATGAAGCAGCGCGTCGCGATCGCGCGCGGCATGGCGATGGAGCCGGACATTCTCTTGATGGACGAGCCGTTCGCGGCGCTCGATGCGCTGACACGGCGGACCTGCCAGGACGAGCTGCTCCAGCTCTGGAGCGAGACCAAATTCACCGTGCTGTTCGTGACCCATTCGATCGCGGAAGCGATCCGGATCGGCAATCGCATCCTGCTGCTGTCGCGGCATCCCGGCCGCGTCAAGGCCGAGGTCGTCGATGTCGACCGGGTCTCGAATGACGACGGCAGCGCCGGCCGGCTGGAGAAGGAGATCCACGATCTCCTGTTTGCGCAAGCCGAAACGGCGCATTGAGAGAGGCCGCCATGGGCGAAGCGAGAATCCTGCTGCGAGCCGCGCCGGCCGCCACGTCCACTGGAGCCGGCGAAGTCGAGCGCAAGCTCAGCGTGCTTGAGCTGCTGTGGAACGACGGCTTCGTCCGCAAGACCGTCATCATCCTTTTCCTGGCCGCCATCTGGGAAGCTTACGGCGTCTATCTCGACAATCCCCTGCTGTTTCCGACGCTGCACGACACCTTCATCACGCTGTTCGAGCGGATCAAGGACGGCACCATTCCGATGCGGGCCTGGACCTCGCTGAAGGTACTGTTCATGGGCTATTCGGCCGGCATCGCGCTTGCCGCCATCTTCACCGTGCTTGCGATCTCGACCCGTATCGGCACCGATTTCCTGGAGACGGTGACGGCGATGTTCAATCCGCTGCCGGCGATTGCGCTGTTGCCGCTGGCCCTGATCTGGTTCGGGCTCGGCAATGGCAGCCTCGTCTTCGTGCTGATCCATTCGGTGCTGTGGCCGGTCGCACTCAATACCCATTCCGGCTTCAAGAGCGTGTCGAACACGCTGCGCATGGTCGGCCGCAATTATGGCCTGCGCGGCCTGCCCTATGTCGCAAAGATCCTGATCCCGGCCGCCTTCGGCTCGATCCTCACCGGCCTCAAGATCGGCTGGGCGTTCGCCTGGCGCACCCTGATCGCCGCCGAGCTCGTGTTCGGCGTGTCGTCAGGGCAGGGCGGGCTCGGCTGGTTCATCTTCGAGAACCGCAACCTGCTCGACATTCCCGCCGTCTTCGCAGGACTGCTGACTGTGATAATCATCGGGCTCTTTGTCGAGAACCTGATCTTCCGCGCGATCGAGCGGAATACCGTCCAAAAATGGGGCACCCAATCATGACCAAGAAGAAAACGCCCGACCAGCTCCGCAGCGCGCGCTGGTTTGCGCCGGACGATTTGCGCTCCTTCGGCCACCGCTCCCGCGCCATGCAGATGGGCTATGCACCGGAGGAGTGGAAGGACCGCCCGATCATCGCGATCCTCAACACCTGGTCGGACGCCCAGCCCTGCCACATGCACTTCAAGTCGCGCGTCGACGACGTCAAGCGCGGCATCCTGATGGCCGGCGGCCTCCCGCTGGAGCTGCCGGCGCTGTCGCTGTCGGAATCGCTTCTGAAGCCGACCACCATGCTCTACCGCAACCTGCTGGCGATGGATGCGGAGGAACTGCTGCGCAGCCATCCCGTCGATGGCGTGGTGCTGATGGGCGGCTGCGACAAGACCACGCCGGCGCTGCTGCTGGGCGCGACCTCGATGAACATCCCGGCGATCTATCTGCCGGCAGGCCCGATGCTGCGCGGCAACTGGAAGGGCAAGACGCTCGGCTCCGGCTCCGACGGCTGGAAGTATTGGGACGAGCGGCGAGCCGGCAAGATCTCCGACAAGGATTGGGTCGACATCGAAGCTGGCATCGCCCGCAGCTACGGCACCTGCATGACCATGGGCACGGCCTCGACCATGACCGCGATCGCCGAAGCGATCGGCATGACGCTGCCGGGTGCCTCCTCGATTCCGGCGGCGGACGCCAACCACATCCGCATGGCCTCCGAATGTGGCCGCCGCATCGTCGAGATGGTCTGGGAGGATCTGACGCCGAAGACCATCCAGACCCGCAAGGCCTTCGAGAACGCGATCGCGGTGGCGATGGCGATGGGCTGCTCGACCAATGCGATCATCCATCTGATCGCGCAGGCCCGTCGTGCCGGCCAGGACATCGGGCTCGACGATTTCGAAAAGGCGAGCCGGAAGGTGCCCGTGATCGCCAATGTCCGGCCGAGCGGTGATGCCTATCTGATGGAGGACTTCTTCTATGCCGGCGGCCTGCCGGCGCTGATGAGCCAGATCAGGCCGCATCTGCATCTCGACTGCATCACGGTGACCGGCCAGACGCTGGGCGAGAACATCGACGGCGCCGAGGTTCACAACGACGACGTGATCCGCTCGATCGACAATCCCATCTACAAGGAGGGCGCACTCGCGGTGCTCAAGGGCAATCTCGCGCCCGACGGCTGCGTGATCAAGCCGAGCGCCTGCGCGCCGCGCTTTCTCAAGCATACGGGGCCGGCGCTGGTGTTCGACGACTATCCGTCGATGAAGAAGGCGGTCGACGATCCCAATCTCGACGTCACCGAGGACCACGTCCTCATCCTGCGCAATGCGGGGCCGCAGGGCGGTCCGGGCATGCCGGAATGGGGCATGCTGCCGATCCCGACCAAACTCGTGAAGCAGGGCGTGCGCGACATGGTGCGCATTTCCGACGCGCGCATGAGCGGCACCAGCTACGGTGCCTGCATCCTGCACGTCGCGCCCGAATCCTATGTCGGCGGCCCGCTGGCGCTGGTGCAGAACGGCGACCGCATCACGCTCGATGTCGCCGCGCGCACCATCAATCTCGATGTGCCTGAAGCCGAGCTCGCCAGGCGCCGCGCCGCCTGGAGGCAGCCCGAGCGCCGCTTCGAGCGCGGCTATGGCTGGATGTTCTCGAAGCACATCAAGCAGGCCAATGACGGCTGCGACTTCGACTTCCTGGAGACCGGCTTCGGCGCGCCGATCGGCGAGCCGTCGATTTATTAGTGACCCCGTCATTCCGGGGCATCGCGAAGCGATGAGCCCGGAATCCATCGCGCCGCAGTGCGTGCTGCTCGATGGATTCCGGGCTCGATGCTCCGGGCCGCGCTTCGCGGTCCCGTCGGATCGCCCCGGAATGACGACCAATGAGAGAGACCTAGCAATGTCAAAACTCAGCGACGCCACCCGCAACAAGCTCAAGACCGTCTCGACCGCCACGGTCGCCACCGCGCTGTTCAAGCGCGGCCTGCGCATCCAGATGATCCAGGATGTGCATCCGCTCAGCCCGGAACAGCCGACCATGGTCGGCGAGGCCTTTACGCTGCGCTACATGCCGTCGCGCGAGGACCTCAATACCATCGACGTGTTCCGCGACCGCGCGCATCCGCAGCGCAAGGCGGTCGAGGACTGCCCGCCCGGCGCGGTGCTGGTGATGGACAGCCGCAAGGACGCGCGTGCGGCATCAGCCGGCGCGATCCTGGTGACGCGATTGATGAAGCGCGGCGTCGCCGGCGTTGTCACCGATGGCGGTTTCCGCGATTCCGCGGAGATCGCAAAGCTCGGCTTTCCCGCCTTCCACCACCGGCCGAGCGCGCCGACCAACCTGACGCTGCACCAGGCGATCGAGATCAATGTCCCGATCGGCTGCGGCGATGCGCCGGTGTTTCCCGGCGATGTCATCCTGGGCGACAGCGACGGCGTCATCGTCATCCCCGCACATCTTGCGGATGAGATCGCCAACGAGACCTTCGAGATGACGGCCTTCGAGGATTTCGTCACCGAGGAAGTCGGCAAGGGCCGCGGCATCTTCGGCCTCTATCCGGCCACCGATCCGCAGACGATGACCGATTTCGCGGAATGGCGGAAGAAGAACGGGCGATAGTCGGCGTCCGGACGGTCATCTCACGTCGCTAAGCAAGCCGGTCCGGCTCCAAATCAAATCAGCGAGGCAAGCTGCCACTCCGTCTAAGCGCTCAGCGTGGAAGCGCATCTGGGTAGCCGCTGTCCATACTCACTGTCGTCCCGGCGAGGGCCGGGACTCACAACCCGGGTAGCTTGGCAAAGACCGGTAGCTGCATTATGCGGCTAACCAGGCCTCCGTGTGATGCAGCGATCGTGGACCTAGAAGTGAAGCCACTTCCTTCCATACGCTTTCACTTCGGACGGCCCGAGTCGCCAAAGCTTCGATGAGGCCTGTAGCGACGGCCGTTACCAGTCCTTGGTCGCTACTCTCCATCGCCTGCTCAATCAACGAAAATACGCGGCGGTTGGCATCAACGCCAGCGCGGCCAAAGTCTTCAGCGATCCGATCACCAAGGGCGGCAAATAGCGTCGTGACAGGCGGCTCTCCCGGCTGCCATTCCTCAAGAACTTCTTGGTATGCAGCATGTACGCCGCCAGAGGCTGCTACCAACAAATTTACAAAATCTTCACAGCCCATCATCACCGTCCTCCCGGCGGTGCGTAGCCCGGATGGAGCGCAGCGCAATCCGGGACAGTCTTGCCGGATGCCTAATCCCGGATTTCGCTGCGCTTCATCTGGGCTACAATGCTACACCCCTGCCTCCGCCGTCCCCACCGCCCACAGCGCAAATGCATAGACGATCGCGACTTCATCGAGCCGGTCGAAGCGGCCGGAGGCGCCGCCGTGGCCGGCGCCCATGTTGGTGCGGAGCAGGACCGGGCCGCCGCCGCTCATGGTGGCGCGCAGGCGTGCGATCCATTTGGCGGGCTCCCAGTAAGTGACGCGGGGATCGGTAAGCCCTCCCATCGCGAGGATCGCTGGATAGTCTTTCGCTTCGACATTGTCGTAGGGCGAGTAGGACAGGATAGTCCTGAAATCCTTCTCGCTCTCGATCGGGTTGCCCCATTCCGGCCATTCCGGCGGCGTCAGCGGTAACGTGTCGTCGAGCATGGTGTTGAGCACGTCGACGAACGGCACTTCGGCGACGATACCGGCGAACAATTCGCCGGCGCGGTTGGCGACCGCGCCCATCAGCATGCCGCCGGCCGAGCCGCCATGGCCGACGATGCGCTTTGCGCTGGTGTATTTCGCGTCGATCAGCGCGCGTGCGCTTGCGGCGAAATCGTCGAAGCTGTTGGTCTTCTTCTCGCGCTTGCCGTCGAGATACCAGCCCCAGCCCTTGTCGGCGCCGCCGCGGATATGGGCGATGGCATAGACGAAGCCACGATCAACCAGCGACAGGCGGTTGGCGTTGAAGGATGCCGGCATCGCCATGCCATAGGAGCCGTAGCCGTAGAGCAGCAGCGGCGCCGTGCCGTCGAGCCTCAAGCCGCGCTTATAGAGGATCGAGACCGGCACCTCCGCGCCATCATGGGACTTCGCCATGATGCGCGTGGTGACGTAGTCGGCTGCGTTGTGCCCGGACGGAATCTCCTGGCGTTTGCGCAAGACGCGCGTGCGCTTCGCCATGTCGTAGTCATAGACCTCGGACGGCGTCGTCATCGACGAATAGGAAAAGCGCAGATTCGTCGTCTCGAATTCGTAGGAGCCCATCGTATCGAGCGAATAGGCCGCCTCGTCGAACGCGATCGCGTGCTCTTCGCTATTGGTGAGGTCGCGGATGATGATCCCCGGCAGCGCATTGGCGCGCTCCAGCCGCACCAGATGGCCGGCATAGAGATCGAAGTCGATGATGTAGATGCCCGCGCGATGCGGGATCAAATCGCGCCAGTTTGCCCGCTCGGGAGATGCGAGCGGCGCTGTGACGATCTTGAAGTCGATCGCATCATCCGCATTGGTGAGGATGAAGAGCTGATCGCCGCGGTCGGCGAGCGAATATTGCACGCCCTCTTGCCGCGCCGCGACGAGGCGCGGCGGCGCCTCGGGATTATCGAGATCGATCAGCCGCTGCTCGGAGGTCTCGTGATCGCCGCCCGCGATGACGCAGAAGCGGCCGCTGGTGCTCTCATGCAGATGGGTGAACCAGCCGGCGTCCTGCTCCTCATAAACCAGGACGTCGTCGGCCGGCTTCGTCCCGAGCCGGTGCCGCCACACCTGCATCGGGCGGTGATTGTCGTCGAGCTTTACATAGAAGAAGCTCTTTGCATCCTTGCTCCAGACGATGCCGCCGTCGGTCGCCTCGACGACGTCGTCAAAGTCCTTGCCCGTCGCCCAGTCGCGCACGCGGATCGAAAAATATTCGGAGCCCTTGGTGTCCGCGCTCCAGGCTTGCAGCCTGTGGTCGGGCGAGTGCCGGCTGCCGCCGAACTTGAAATATTTGTGGTCTTTCGCGAGCGCGTCGCCATCGAGCACGATATCGCTGTCGCCGCCCTCGCGCGGCATGCGGCCGAACAGCTCGTGTTGTCCGCCTTCGCGGAATCTCCGGAAGTAAGCGAACGGCCCGTCGGGCGAAGGCACGCTGGAATCGTCCTCCTTGATCCGCCCGCGCATCTCGCGCACCAGCGTCTTCTGCAGCGGCGTGGTATGCCCGAGCAGGCTCTCGGTGTAGGCGTTCTCCTCCTCGAGATATTTGCGGATGTCGCCATCGAGCACCGCAGGATCGCGCAGCACCTCCTGCCATTTCGCGTCCTTCAGCCAGGCATAGTCGTCGGCAACGGTGATGCCGTGCCGGGTGAAGGAATGCGGCCGGCGCGGGGCGACGGGAGCGGTCTGGGTCTTGCTGGTGGTCTTGCTGGTGGTCTTGGGCAAATCGATCCTCGTGCGAGTGCTTCGTGTCTCGCACCTATATCAGATCGATCGCGGGGGATTTAAAGAACCCAGCACTCCGATGTCGTCCCGGCCTTCGCCGGAACGACGGCGGAATTTGTGGCTGCGCTTCTCCCCGCACGGGGGGAGAGGCGAAGAAACCTACGCCTCAACCTGCTGACCGAGATACGCAACCGCCGCCTCGAGCCCGCCTTTGCCGTGCGGGATCTTCAGCGCGTTCAGTGCGATCTCGACCACGCCGAGCGTGCCGAGCAGCATCGGGGCGTTGACGTGGCCCATATGGGCGATGCGGAAGGCCTGGCCGGAGAGGTCGCCGATGCCGGTGCCGAGCACCACGCCGCATTTGTCCTTGCAATAGCGCTGCAGCACCGCCGGATCATGGCCGTTGCCCATGGTCACCGTTGTCACGGTGTTGGAGCGTTCGTTGGCTTCGGTAACGTTGAAGCCGAGCACCTGGCCTTCCGACCATGAGGCGACCGCGCGGCGCGCGGCTTCGCCGAGCAGGCGATGACGACGGAAGGCATGCTCGAGCCCTTCCTCGTGCAGCAGGTCGATCGCCTGGCGCAGCGCGAACAACAGATGCACCGGCGCGGTGCCGGCATATTTGCGATAGTGCTCGGTGCCCTCGCGCTCGCTCCAGCTCCAGTAGGGCGTGCTCATGTTGGCCTTCTTGTGTGCCTCCAGCGCGCGATCGTTGGCGGCGACGAAGCCGAGGCCGGGCGGCGTCATCAGGCCCTTCTGCGAGCCGGACATCGCGACGTCGATACCCCATTTGTCCATCTCGAACGGCATGCAGCCGAGGGAAGCGACGGTGTCGACCATGTACAGCGCGGGATGGCCGCTCGCCTTGATCGCTTTGCCGATCGCCTCGATGTCGTTCTGCACGCCGGAAGCGGTGTCGACCTGGACGACGACGACCGCCTTGATCTTGTGCTCCTTGTCGCGGCGCAGGCGCTCCTCGACCTCGTGCGGCCGCACCGCGCGCCGCCAGTCGCCCTTGAGCACCTCGACCTCGGCGCCCATCAGCGCCGCGGCATTGCCCCAGCCGACTGCGAAGCGGCCGCTTTCCAGCACCAGCACCTTGTCGCCGCGCGACAGCACGTTGCTGAGCGCCGCTTCCCAGGCGCCGTGGCCGTTGGCGATGTAGATGTAGGATTTGCCCTTGGTCGCAAACAGCTTCGAGAGGTCATGAAGCAGGCTCTCGGTCAGATCCGTCATCTGCTTGGAGTAGATGTCGATCGCCGGACGGTGCATCGCCCGCAGCACCTCGTCGGGCATTGAAGTGGGCCCGGGGATGGCCAGAAATTCCCGGCCCGCGCGAACGGTCATTGTCGTTTGTCCTTGTTGCTTGAGAACAGGCTGATGGGTTGCTCGATCACGCTTTTACGCGCCGCGGGGACCCAGGAAAAGTACGTAAAATGCAGGTCTGAGGTGGCTTTTTGTTTTGAGCATGGTCTTAATCGGAAAACCGCTTCACACTTTGCGCTGACGCGGCCCTTCGGGTCCGGACCATGCGCTATCTCCGCGTCTCGCGGCAGCCGGCGGCTTCCGCCTCCTCGACCGAGCAGAACCAGCGGGTGCCCTTGCTGATCTTCATCTTGATCTGCGTGTACCAGCGGCTGGTCGGGGTATGGTAGATGCATTCGCCCGAGGTGTTGACGTTGCCCTTGATGGTGCAATCCGGCGAGGGCGCGACCGGCCCCGAGGCCGAGGCAAGCAGCACCGCATGCGCGCCCTCGGGCGGCTTGGTGGCGCCCAGGATCGGGGTCCTCTTGTTGCGCACGCGCCAGTCCCATGGCGCGATGAAGGCGCCCTGCCACATGCCGGCCTTGGCCTCGCGCGCGGCGGCCTCGTCGGCGTCGTAGTCGTGGGACATGCGGGTGTAGGCCAGCGCCCAGCCGCTGTGCACCAGCCATTTCTGGATGTCCTCGCCGCCGACCTCGCAGCGCGCGACCGTGCGGCCGCGCCGGTCGATCGATCGGGTATGGCAGACCCAGCTCTTGCCTTCGGTATATTTCGCGAGCTCGTCGCGCGCCGCGACGCCGCAGGTCCAGCGCTCGGCCTTGGTGTTGAGGCAGAGCTGGTCGACCGAGGGCGCGTCGATGCCGCCGAGCCGGATCCGCGTGTTCCCGATCACGACGAAATCGCCGGCGCGGACTTTCGCGGTTCCGGTGATGTCGGCGGCCTGCGCCAGCGACGGGACGACGATCAGGGACAACGCAATCAGGAATTTTCGCAACATGCCGGTCCGCGTATGAGAAAAATTTCGATAAGCCGCGCGATTGTGGTCGGCTTTTGGGCGCCCGGCCAGCGTCTGCCTAACAGATAGGCTTTCAACTTCGCGTCATTGGGTGACAGACCCGGTAGGGTGGGCAAAGCGAAGCGTGCCCACAATCTCTGGCATCGCGGATGTATGGTGGGCACGGCGCGCAAAGAGCGAGCCTTTGCCCACCCTGCGCTTCGGTACCGGGGGCACGAGATGTCACCCCCGCCCATTCATCGCCCGCCTCGCCACCGCCAGCGCCATCAGCACGAACGCCGACGTCACCTCGGGACCGCCGACCAGAATCCGTGTCGGCGTCTTCATCTTGTTCCATTCATAGGCGCGGAACGGGCCGCGGCGGCCGCCTTCGCCGAGCTGGGCGATGATGACGTTGAGCGCCGGCGCAAAGGAGCGTGAGTCGGCGCCGAGATGGCCGAGCGCGATCAACGCCAGCGCGGCATCGAACACGTTCATCTCGGCGGCCATCAGCTCGCCCTTGACGTAGGAGAGCACGCGGTGGCGGATGAAATCGAAATCGCCGTCGGGATCGATCGCGGCCTGCGCTGCCAGCGGCAGTGACAGGAAAGTCGCGTAGCAGCGGCCGAAATAGGCGCTGTAGAGCTCGGGCAGATAATAGATGTGCGAGCGCGGATTGGAAAATGCGCCGCTTGCCGCCAGCCGCTTCTGGAAGCCGAGGATGCGGTGCACGGTGGCGAGCCGCGCCGGCGTTTCCAAAATCTTCCAACGCGCCAGGTTGCGGAAGCTCACCTCGAGAATGTCGAGATTGAGCGTCGGATCGAGATCGTTGCCATAGGGCCGCTCGCCGGCGAGATTGTCGATCCAGGTCGCAACGCCGCCTTCGTAGTCGATATTGTCGTTGAGCGGGACGGTGACCCGCGGCTCGTTGACGCCCGCGCGTACCTGGTAGCCGGCATAGAAGTCGAGCAGCGGCTGGTCGAGGATCGGATCATGGCTGCCTGCTTGCGTCGCTGCGGAGATCGAGCAGGCCGTGGTGTCGCAGTCCGGCACGTAGACGCCGAAGCCGAGGTCCTGCTTGATCTGGGCGAAGAAGCGGGAAAAGCGCGGATGCGGCGCCGGCGCCAGCGCGGTGATGACGTCGAAGCGGACGCCGTCGGTGCCGCGCACCTCCTCGCGGCTGATGTTGACACAGAAATCGACCATGTCGGCGATGGCGCGCTCCGCGGCCGTCTTGTCGGCCGGCGAGGCGAGGCCGGTCTCGACATAGCTCAGCAGCGCTTCGATGAAGAACGCATCGTAATAGGCCGAGCGGTGGCGGATCTGCACCGGCTCCCACATCGGCTCGGCAATGCCGGTCCACGGTGGATTGACGATGGCGCGCGCCTGCGAGCGCGCGATGAAGACACGGGCGAGGTTGAACAGCAGCGACGAGTTCTTGTAGCCGCGCGCGTTCAGGCCGGTCAGCGTCATGATCAGCTCGCGACCGCGGAAGTCGGGATCGCCGATCAGGTTGAAGGCGGCATAGGTCGGCAGGAATCCGTTCTGGCGGTATGAGCGCAAGAGGTGCTGCGCACAGTCGCGGATCGCACCTTCGATCTGCGCCTGCTGCGGCATGGTGCCGGCGAACGGCACCGGCGGCGGCCTGGGATGGTCGAGCGCGATGGTGTCGACGAGATCGGCGACGGGCTGGCCCAGCACCGCCCAGTCGGGCTCGGCATCGTCGCGGGCGCGGACCAGCGCCTCGCGAAGCCGGGTCAGTTTGGCCTCGGCGCGCAACTCCGGCAGGCCGGCGCGGCGCAGCAGGATCCGCAGCGCGGGATTGCCGAGCGCGGTCTTGTAGAATTTTGCCAGATGCGGATCGCCGCTGGCCGGACCCGCCAGCACGGGATCGCAGACGTCGTAAAGCGACGGGCCGTCCTTCCGCGCTGTCAGCGCCCGGCAGGCGGCGCCGGCAAAGTAATGGAAGCTCATGAAATACCTGGTCGCGGGGCCTTGCGCGGGTTCCAGCGAGCGCGCTCTCCCACCCCGCGCCAGAGCCCCTGCAAGTCTTTGAAAAGCTACCCGGATTCGCAGGAAATACAAATGTGACGGAGGTCACGGAAAAAGATGGCCGAGCCGCCACATCATTGAGGCGCTGGAAGGGGGGCGAATGATGAAAAAATACGCAAACCCCGATTTGCTAATTAACTAACAGCTTCAGTGGTTTAGCTCAAATTTTGGGCAATCTATTGCCGGGACGGCGATATCCGGTTAAGGGTTTGTTTGGTGCGGCGCCGCAAATTGCGCGCAATACGGGGACACATCCCCGGCCAATCCCTCAAACCTGAAGACGCCATCGCGTTACTCAACCAGTGTGCGCGCGCTTGGACGGTCTTTGGCACTGACAGGAATGAACCGAGATGAATGTAAGGCAGCTCGACATTTCCCGACGCACGATTGCGGTTGCCGCAGCCCTCATCGGCACGGTGTCGCTCGCGATCGGTGCCCATGCTGCCCTCAACATGCGCGCGCTCGACGCCGCCAAGGCCGTCTCGACCGACCAGATCACGGGCTCGATCGGCCAGACCTCGCGCCTGGCGCTCGTCATCGGCAATGGTCATTATCCCGACGCCAACGCGCCGCTGACGCAGTCGATCAACGACGCGCGTGCGCTGTCCTCGGCGCTGCGCAAGAACGGATTTGACGTCGACATGGTGGAGGACGCGAGCAAGGACGACATGGTCCGCGCCGTCAACCGCCTGAAGTCCCGGATCAAGAGCGACAGCGTCGTCATGCTGTTCTTCGGCGGGTTTGGCGTGCAGGCCGGCCGCGAGAGCTACATGCTTCCGGTCGATGCCGTGATCTGGAAGGAGAGCGATGTGCGCCGCCACGGCGTCTCCATCGACGGCGTGCTCGAGATGATGAAGGAGCAGGGCGCGAAGGCCAAGCTCGTCGTCGTCGACGCCTCCCGCCGTAACCCCTATGAACGCCGCTTCCGCTCCTATTCGCACGGGCTCGCGCCGATCAGCGCGCCCGACAATGCGCTGATCCTCTCCTCCGCCTCGCCCGGCAAGGTCGCCGACGACGGCAAGGGCGAGCACAGCGTGCTGGTCAGCGAGCTCCTCAACAATCTCGACACGAAGGCCGGCGCCGAAGCCATCTTCAACAAGACCCGCGTCGCCATCTCCCGCGCCTCCGAAGGCGACCAGGTTCCGACCGTCTCCTCGTCGCTGCTCGAAGACGTCCAGCTCAACAAAGCCGGCGGCTAGTTTTTCTTAAGTCTAGCGAAGTCTCGTGCCCCGGACGCGGCGCATCATGCAGTGATGCGACGCTGAGCCGGGGTCTATTTTTTTAAGCGCAGTGTCGTAGGGTGGGCAAAGGCGCAAAGCGCCGTACCCCACCATCTCTCCAGGATTCCGATAAAAGAGGTGGGCACGCTCGGCTTTGCCCACCTTACGATTTGCGTATGTAACGCCCACCGTATCCACATCGTTTTGCGAGCGAAGCGAAGCAATCCAGGCTGTTTCCGCGGAGGCAGTCTGGATTGCTTCGTCGCTTCGCTCCTCGCAATGACGGCGGTGAGACCCTACTTCGCTGCTTCCGCGCTCGCCATCACCGGGCGCACGGGATCGCCTTCGCGCAACAGCGCGCCGGCGCGGGCGACGACGATGTCGCCTTCGTTGAGGCCGTCGCGGACCTCGATATTGCCGCCCTGCATGAGTCCAATCTCGACGCGCTTGGTCTCGACGCGGTTGCGCCGGATCACCTGCACCACGGTGCCGGCGGAGGAGTACTGCACGGCGGTCAGCGGCACCGCGACGTTGCAGCTCTTTCCGGTCGTGATCAGGGCGCGCCCGCTGGCGTTGAGCAGGAGCCGGCGCTGCGACGTTATCCCGATATAGACCACGCCCTGCTGGATGTTCGGCTCGACGGTCGGCCCGATGCGGCGCACCTTGCCGTCGAAATCGCCGGCGCCGGAGACGCGCACGATCGCCGGCTGGTTGACCGCGAGCTTCCTCACGTCGCTGGTCGGCACCAGGCCGACGAGATCATATTCGCTGCGCGCCACGATCGTGAACAGCGCCTCGCCCTTGGCCGAGGCGACCCCGCCGATCTGTGCGGTCGATGTCGCGATCACGCCGGCCACGGGCGCCGTGACCTGGAGCGTTCCGCCCTCGGGCAGCGCGAGGCGCGCCAGCACCTGGCCGGCGGTGGTGGTGTCGCCGGCTTCCGCCAGCACCTCCGTGACCTTCAGCCCGGGACGCTCGGGCCGCACCGAGGTCTCCTCGCGCGCGACGATCGTTCCGGTAGCCTCGACAATGTCGGAGAAGCACGATTTGGCCGCCTTCAGCACCGTGACCGCCGGCCCCTTGGGCGCGTCGTCATCGGCGGCGGGTGCGGGCTGGGTGGACAGCACCAACAGTCCGGCGAGAGCAACGAGCTGTCTGGAAAAGGAACGCGCAGGCAATGGACGCATAGATCATTCCGGTTGGGCGTTTGAGGTCCCATCGATAGCAGATGCGCGCACGGCGGGCCATGGCCGGCCCGTGACGAGAATGCCGCAGCCGCGTGGGCGGCGCGATGCCGCCTGTTGAATTGGTCGCGACAATAAAGAGGAGGTTCGCTGTCCCTTACCCTCCCCTGCCCTCCAAGGGAGGGTGGGAGTTTGGCCGGCCCCTTACGGTAGGCTTAAAAACTCCACCCAGTTCGGCTTCTTGCCGGTGGGATAGGCCTTCAGCCTGCTCAGCGCGCCGCTGGTCTGGTCGATGGCATAGACCGTCATGCTGTCGGACAGTTCGCCGACGGCGGCGAGATAGCGGCCGGTGGGATCGATGTTGAAGCCGCGCGGCTGCTTCTCGGTCGGCACGCTGCCGATCGTAGTCAGCTTGCCGCTGGCCGCGTCGACCTTGTAGGCGGTGAGCGTATTGGTGGTGCGCTCGGAGGCGTACAGGAAGCGTCCGTCCGGGGTGATGTGGATATCGGCGGCCCAAGGTTTCCCGTTAAAACCTTCGGGCAGTGCGGTGGTGCGCTGGATCTCGCTCCATGCGCCATTCCTGGCCTCATAGCTGAACGCCGCGACGTCGCCGTTCAACTCGTGGACGAGATAGACGAACTTGCCGCTCGGATGAAACACGAAGTGCCGCGGCCCCGACTTTTCCGGCACCTTGATCGCCGGCGGATCGCTCGGTGCCAGCGTGCCGCTCGTGGCATCGAACGCGAAGCTCAGCACCTGGTCGGAGCCGAGATTGGTCGCGAACACGAAATGGTTGTTGGGCGAGGGCAGGAAGGCATGTGCATTCAGCCCGGTCGGGATCACCTGCTTCGGCTCGCCAACCACACCGTTCGCAAGCAGCGGATTCACCGCGACCTTGTTGCCGCCATAGGAGGCGCTGAACAGGAATTTGCCACTGTGGTCGCTTGCGATGTTGGCCATGCTGTCGGCGAGCGGGCCGTTGCCGATGTGGCTGAGCTGACCTGTCTTGGGGTCGATCGCGAAGCTCACCGCGAGATAGGGCTGCGAGCGGACGCCGACGATCAGTACGCGGCGATCGGGCGTGATTGCGAGCGGCGTCGAGGAGCCGGGCTTCTCGACGCCTTTGAACGCGGCCGTCTGCACCGGCGTCATCTCGCCGCCCTCGGTCATCTTGAACACGCTGATGTCGTTGCTGTCGGCATTGCCGATATAGGCGAAGGTCTCGGCCATGCTGGTGCCGGCTCCGGAAATGAGGGCGAGGGAAGCGACGAGAATTGAGGCGATCGCAGCGCGTGGCGCCGCGGATGCGATGCGGCGGGTCGGTCTGAACATGGGCTCCTCCTGATCGATCGTGCCTGATGGCGGCATTGTCGTTTTGCGGCGAGGATAGCGAGCCGGGCGCTGCTGCACCAAATTCCAGTTGGGATCGATCGATGCCGAAATTGCATCGGTGGCGGTCGCTGCCACAAGCGGGGGCGAGGGGAGACGGCTGCTATCGCACCGCCGCTTCGAGGCTGCGCGAAGGCAAATGCGGGCTGCCGGGATGTTCGGGTGGCCCGAGCACGGTCCACACGGCGACCGCAACCAGGGCGGAAGTCAGGATGGTCCAGGCCACAAGTCGTTTGCGCATCAGGCCAAAATCCGTTCGTCGAAGATGTGATGCGCGAGAGGCGCGCGAATGATAGTGCACTGCAAAAGGCGGCGTTCGTATGAACTCGTTCACACCGAAAGCGCTCACGCGATTGCGAACCAATGCCGCGCGCGCATTGAAACGGCGTGCCTTGCGAAAACGATCTCGAAGGCCAGCCCGACACGGTCGGCAAGCATGGCGGCCAGGCCGGCCAGCCCAAGCCACCGCCACGCCCGCGCAAGGGTCCGCGCGATCAAGATATCGTGGCAAAGCGCCACACCGGTCAAACCGATCGCGGGCCGCCGCCGACCAACGGAAAATAGCGCCGCGCTGCGCCCGCACTTGTCATGCCGAGCCGCAATCGCAATGGGAACGGCCGCCGTGTTCTGCCGTTACCCTGATCCCGCGGGCGGAGGACACTGAAACGGAGGCTGGCACATGTTTTGGATCTATTGGGACACCGCCTGGTCGCTGATCATCAGCGGCATCATGTTCGCCACCATCGTCAGCCATCCCGACTCCGAATTCGCCGAAGTGAGTGCCGCCAGACGGCAGATGTGAACGCCGCGTGTTGAGCGCGATCAACCGGGACAAGCCGAGGCGCTTACTTCACCTCTCCCCGCTGGGGAGGGGTGGACATCCGGGCGGCAGAACTGCACTCAATATCTGATCGCGCTTTCCTCTGAGGAACCCGATCTACGTCATGCTGCCCGGCATGAAGCAGCGGATCATCGCGCGGCCGTTGACGTAATAGGGCCAGACGATGGTGCGGCCGGCGCGGTTCGGCTCGGTGATCACGGCGTCGTCGGGCACCTCGATCCACTCGCCCTGAAGCCGGACGCGGTAATGTCCATCTCTCGTGTCCCAGTCGAGGTCGTCGAGGGCCGTGCCGTCGGCGTCCGCGCAGCAGGGGCCTCCGGCTTTGCTGTGCAGACTCTCGAACCAGCCCTTGAGGGGAGAGTTCGCATAGCGGCCATCGTCGCGGGCATCTGCGGGCGCGCAGATCATGATTGCCGCCGCAACGAGAGGGATCATCCGGGAGATTACGATCGTCATGTCGCCTCGCTCGATATGCGCATGCGCGCAGAAGCGCAGACGCGGCCGTCTGCGATGCGCGTGATGCGGTGTTGAAGGATGCCCGCGGCCGAGGTTCCGGCCGTCTCAGCGGAGCGATAACTGCAAGGCCCGGCGTTTGATCCTATTTTCCGGGAACTGCGGGCGGACCACTGCCCGCGACGCAGGGGGAACCGGCCTCAGGCGGCGGCCGCCGCCTGCTCCGAGAGCGATTGCTTCAGCTTTGATGGTGGTCACGAAACGGACCTCCACCAAGCCAACTAAGTTTTTCGCGATTCCAGTTTCATTTCATCGCAATGGCGCGGTCTATTTCTTGTAATTGCAAGAACGCTGCCCAGGCTTTTCGATATTCGGTGTCTTTGGGATCGATCGTAAGTAGCGCTCGACAGGCCTCTTGGATTTCTTCCGATGAGGGACGCATCGTGATGTTTCCGGACGATTCCGCTTGCTTCCAGCGCTCTTCCACGTCTTCCGCTGAAGCTAGTGCTTCGGATGGGGTTCGTTTCCGGGTTGACCTCGCCAGTGGGTGATCTGGAGGGAACGTGGGCCATGCGACCGGAGGCTGATCAACTCGCCACTGACGTTCATTGCCAAGCCCACGCTTCATCGTCGGATTTGCTTGCTGTCCACTTGCCAAATCAGATGGGACGGTCTGCGCGGCCAACTGGCGGACCTGTTGCTCTATCGTCCCGCTGGACGACGTTCCGCCCGCCGAGCCAAGCGTTGTCCGAGCCGACACGGCTGACGTGTCGGCTGGGGGGGCGACCTTCTGAACGGTTTTCACGACGGACAACACGCCGGGTGATAGAGCCGGCCCCTGCTGCGCGACCTTGTCCTCCTCAGTCGGGCAAGGTCTGAACCCCGAGTGCTGGTGCGTGATCCGGCCGCCGTCATCGATGCGAGCATAGTCAACGGCCGCAGCATAAACGAACGCCGCATCGACAAATTGGCCGGACTTATCTCTGGCTTTGACAGCGCCGCAAACATATCTCGCCGCGTCTGCCTCGACTGAACGTAATGCGTTGAATTTTGCCGAATCCGGATCGATCAGCACATGCCGAACTGCCGCGCGAGCCTTCATGTGTTCTGTGGAGAAGGTGCTGATCACGGCATCTAGATTGATCGTGTCGGGCTGGTAGTACCACTTATACTCCACCGCAAGGAATGCTGCGCCAAAGGTCGCTGCGATCAGGAGAGCGGGTACATTCATGTGCTTGTTCCGGGCGATGGAACTCGGTAAAGTTGTCGTTGATGGCTGATGCCATTTGGGATAGCATTTCCTAACAGTTGCTTAATAGGTTGTGCGGCATATGGTCATCTACCAGAGAGAGAATCGGGCTTGTCTCGGGAACTCCGCTAAGGGACCTATCGCCGACTTCGCGCCACGGGGCTGGTAAACCGCCGCCTGCGCTTCGTTTAAGCGGGCGGCGTTTTTAATTCCCAATTAACAAAAGGCCCCAACTCGGGGGGGGTGAGCTGAGGCCAAGTTGTCGGACCAGCCAACGCTTACGCTGGTCCAGGCACACCAACATGCACTGGGGCCGCGCCATATGCGACCGAGCAGCCGGCTTAACTCGGACTTGCCGCAGTGTCCTAATTCGGTTTCGCTGGTGTCCTACTTGGGACAGCATCGAGTTGGCGGGCATGTCCGCATTGAGCCCGCTCCGATGAAGGCCGAAAAGAGCACGGGTTGGATCAACAGCGAGCTGCGGACACCAATGTAAAGGTCACCTCAGTTGGCGGCTTCCCAATGTCGCCTGTTGGGCCCAAGGCGGACGCGCGGATGGACTCGCTTTGCGCTTCGGAGGGACATGCGGACCATCGCCGATGCCGGGCGCCGGGGACGAGTACGCGCGCTAAGCCGCGGCCGCCTGCGCCGACAGCAACTGTTTCAGCTTTGCCGCAGGTACGGCCGGGCTGAACAGCCAGCCCTGCATCTGGCTGCATCCGAGCTGCCGCAGCACCTCGCGCTGCGCCTCGGTCTCGACGCCTTCCGCCGTCGTCGCCATGTGGCGGGCTGCGGCCATGTGCACCACCGCCTGGACGATCGGAGAGGAGTCCTCGGGCTCGCCGATGTCGCTGATGAAGCTGCGGTCGATCTTGATCTTGTCGAAGGGGAAGCGGTGCAGATAGCTCAGCGACGAATAGCCGGTGCCGAAATCGTCGAGCGCGATGCGCACGCCGAGTTCGCGAAGCTGCTGGAGGATCGTCAGCGCCTCCTCGTCGTCGCGGATGAGGACCGTTTCGGTGATCTCGAGCTCGAGCCGTCCCGGTGCGAGGCCTGATTCCGCAAGAGCAGCGGCGACCTTCAGCGCCAGCGTCTTGGACCGGAACTGCACCGGCGAGACGTTGACCGCGACGTGGATCTGGCCGGGCCAGGAGGCCGCCTCGGTGCAGGCCTGCTTCAGCACCCATTCGCCGATCTCGCCGATCAATCCGGTGTCTTCGGCGACGGGAATGAACTCCGCCGGCGAGACCATGCCGCGCTCCGGATGGCGCCAGCGCAGCAGCGCCTCGCATCCCGTCACCACATTGGCCGCCAGATCGACCAGCGGCTGGTAATGCACCTCGAACTCGCCGCGGGCGAGCGCCTGCCGCAGATCGAGCTCGAGCTGCCGCCGCTGCCTGGCCTTGGCGTCGTATTCGGGGACGAAGAAACGGAAGGTGCCGCGACCCTCGGTTTTCGCCGCATACATCGCAAGATCGGCGCGCTTGAGCAGGTCGTCGAGATTGTCGCCGTGGTCGGGCGCGATCGCAATCCCGATGCTGGCGTCGGTCGGGATCTCCTGGCCTTTGCAGTCCACGGGCGTGCGCAGCGAATTCAGGATCTGCTCCGCCAGGGCTGTCAGCTCGGCCTGATCGCTGCTGCCGGCCTTGATGATGGCGAACTCGTCGCCGCCGAGCCGCGCGACGAGGTCGTTGCCGCTGACACAGGCGCGCAGGCGGTTCGCGACCTGGCGCAACAGCTCGTCGCCGACCTCGTGGCCGAGCGAGTCGTTGATGCCCTTGAACTCGTCGACGTCGATGTAGAGGATCGCGAACGGCTTGCCCTCGGCGAGCTCTGCCACGCGCCGCTCCAGATGCCCGCGCATCAGCACGCGGTTCGGCAGGTCGGTCAGCGCGTCGTAATGCGCCATATGCGCGATGCGCTCGTCCGCGCGGATGCGCTCGGTGACGTCGTCATGGGTCGCGAGCCAGCCGCCGGCGGCGCCGGGCTGGTTCTTGATTTCGATCAGGCGGCCGTCGGCGGTCTCCACGACGGCGCTCTGCGTGCGCCCGACATTGTCCAAAATGCTGTCGCAATAGGAATCGACGTCGCCGTGGAACGAGCCGGTGTCGTAACGATGCTGGATCACGTCGCGGAAATAGGCGCCGGGTTTCACCACGTCGGTCGACAGCCTGTACATCTCGACGTAGCGGCGGTTGCAGACGATGAGCCGCTCGTCCTGGTCGAACATCAGGAGGCCCTGCGTCATGGTGTTCATCGCGGTGTCGAGCCGCTGCTTCTCCACCGAGAGCCTGTGCGTCATCTGGCGGAAGATCAGGTACAGCGTGAGCACGAGCAGCGCGATCGACAGCACGGCGACGGTGACGAAGAACTTGGTTTGCGTGCGCCAGGTGGCGAGCGTCGCGTCCAGCGACTTGGTCGCGACCACGACCAGCGGTTCGCCGGTCAGAAGACGCGAGGCGACGATGCGGTCCTTGCCGTCGATCGGGCTTGCGAGCTGTGTGGTGACGAAGGTGCGCTCGAACACGGCCATCTGCTCGGGCGGCCCCTTGCGGTAATTCTGCCCGATCATCGCATCGACATGCGGAACGCGCGCGAGCAGCTGGCCGTTCTGGTGGTGCATCGCGATCGAGGATTCCTCGCCGAGCCCGGTCGATCCGAAGAACGATTCGAGCTGCTCCGGTGTGATCGCACGCGAGACCAGCCCAAGGAATTCGCCATGCGGACCGGACACGCGCCGCGCGAACACGATCGCCGGCCCTTTGCCGAGCCGACCGGGGACGACCTCGACCTCTTCCTGCGAGGCCGGGTCATTCTTGAGGCGATTGAAATAGGCGCGGTCGGCGACCGAGATATCGGCGACCGGCCAGCGCTTCGACGAATTGATCAGCACGCCCTTGGAATCGAACACGTTGGCGCCGGCGACGTCGGACCAGCCGCTGGCCTTGGTGCGCAGCACCTCGTGCACGGCGAGCGTGCCCATCTCGCTGCGGAACACGTCCGCGGATGCGATGCCATGGCTTTCGAGCTCGGTGATGACGCTCTTCTGCAGTACCGCGAAATCCTCGAACTCGCGGTCGAAATGCCGCGCCAGCAGCCGCACCGCGCTTTCCAGGCTGTCGCGGCCGCTTTCGATCGCGTTCTGCCGGAAGCGGTCGACGGTGAGCGCGGTGCCGACCGCCGTTGCGGCCATCAGCACGAAGCCGCCGACGATCAGCCACGTCAGAGGCGCCCCGCGCCAGCGGCGGAGCAGCGCGCGCATGCGCGCGGTCCATCGGATTGATGTGCCCATCCAGCCCTCCCGTGGGATGCAAGATGCAGCAAAACCGACAAGACCCCGTTACCAGTGACGGTTAGGGAAACATGAATCGGAGCGGAATCAGAGTGTTGGTTGCGTGAATCGGCGGAAAGACAGTCCGGTAGGGTGGGTTACGCTTCGCCACCCCACCCTGCGGTCCTACTTTGCATGGGGTTGTTTTCGAGATTTTTGTGGGGGCGAGCCATCTCGGGTAGCCAGAGGCGTCCGGCCGGCTGTAGAAATAGGCCCAGGCGAGATCGCCGAGCGACTTCCTCGTCGCGCTCACGAAGGCCCCCTTCTCGAGGTGGTAGAGATAGAGGTCCTGCTCGCCCGAGCCGGTCTTCTGCATCCGCACCGGCCATTGCGAATCGTTGGTGAAGCGGAAGCCGGCCGGATAGCCTTGCTCCGGCTTCAGTTCGGTCATCTGCTCGCCGTGCCGGGCCCAGGCCTGCCACTTGACGTCAAAGTCGTCCGGCGTCTCCTTCATGTACTGCTCGAGCTTGGTGACGCTGTCGGGCGAGGTGAAGGCGAGGTCGGCATTGTCGGTCAGGGTGAAGCCCGGTGGCGGGCCGGACGCGGAAAGCGCCGGCGAAGCCGCGAGACTCAAGGCAAGGGCAAAGGCGAGTGCCGGTTGGTGTGCGGCGCGGCGAAATGCGATCACGGAAAAATCCTCAAAACATGCTGTGCAACCTCGCTGGTTTGACATCGGGGATGCGCTCCGGGTTCACGGATGGCGCAGCGGCGCGAATGCAGAAATCGCCGCTCATCCCATCAGCCGACTTGCTGGCTAGCGCAAATCGGCGCAGGTTTGCGCCGTGGGCTGATTTGTGACTAAGGCTGGATAGTTTCGATGATAACCGCGTCAAAAGCATTCATTGCATTCTGCGTCCTGGCGGTGGCTGGAACCGCGCTGGTGATCGGTCCGGCCGAACTGCGCCGTCTGCTGCCAGGCGGATCGACCACCGAGGTCGCCGGCGCCGTCAGGCCGGAGGTCGAGCCAAAGGCTGAAGCCAAGGTTGAAACCAAGTCCGAGGCAAAGCCTGAGCCGAAGCTCGCGGACGCAACGCCCTCGGCGCCGCCCCCGGCCGCGTCGAAGCCGGCGGGCGCCCTCGACGAAACCNGGACGGCCGGGCTCGCCGGTCTCGCGCCGGTCAAGGCGCCGCCGGCCGCAACCGACACCGGCCCCCGCTTCGATGTCGCGCGCATCGACGATCACGGTGAGGCGGCCGTGATCGCGGGCCAGGCCGCGCCTGGTGCGAAGGTCGAGCTGCTGCGCGACGGCCAGCCGCTCGACACGGTCGTTGCCGATGCTTCCGGCCAGTTCGTCATGACCCCGCCGCAGCTTCCCGCCGGCTCCTATGAGCTGACCCTGCGCGCGAAGGCGCCTGACGGCACCGTCACAGAATCCGGCCGTAGCGTCCCGGTGACCATCGCCGAGGCGGCGCCGCCGCCCCAGCGCCTCGCCTCCGCGCGCCCCGACGCCGCGCCTTCTGTCGGCAGGCTGGCCGAGAAGCCTGACGAGAGGCAGGACATCGTTGCGGCCTTGCCGTCCGTGGCGTCGCGCCTCGCATCGGCGCCGGACAGGCCTGCGGTCCGGCAAAGGATGATGGGCGCGCCGAAACCCCGGATCATGGCAAGGGCAGAGGCCGCATCCGCCGCCGAGCCCGGCACAAGCCGGGTCATCTCGCGCGGTGACAGCCTGTGGGCGATCAGCAGGCTCGCTTACGGCGACGGTGCCCGCTTTGCGCTGATCTACAACGCGAACCGCAACAAGATCCATAATCCGAACCTGATCTATCCCGGCCAGACTTTTGTCTTGCCGCAAAAGGCGCAGTGACGTCGGGGCGTTTCGCTGCCGCGAAACCCTCTCTCCCTCTCCCCGCTCTTGCGGGGCCGTGACGAGCATCGCTCGCGCTGGGAGGGGTGGGTGAGGGGCTCCATCTGCGGGCACGGACGTAGAAGGGCAGCTACGGCTGCACAGCACTTGCGTTCGATCCGAATTCGCCCCACGCCACGATGTCACCGCCTTGGTTTGGCAAGGTGACCGGCGCTTCGTGGATTGCGACGCTCACGCAGGCGGAACCTTTGGTTCCCCTGCGCGTCATTGTGATGCGAGGTGGTGCGTGCTTGGCGCTGGAGGAGGGCCAAGTGGTCAGGTCAGTGGTCATGTCGAGATCACGCGTGGGACTGGCGCTCGCCAGCGCGGTCCTGATGGGCTTGGCAGTGCTGCTGCCGAATACAGCGGAAGCACAATTTGGTCTGCGCGGCGGTCCGCTCGGTGTCGCGCGCTTCGCCGTCGGCCATGTGCTCGGGATCGCGCGCCTGCGCCACGCCCGCATGGCGGTGCGAAGCAGCCGCTACCGTACCGCCGCGCTGAGGTCGCATGATCCGCGCGGCGCCGAACGCGGCCAGCCTGCCAACCCTTACGCCTTGCGTGCGGCGCTCACTGCGCAAGCGGCGCTCTCGGGCTGGCATGGCGGCCGCCGTCCGCAGGGCTGGTGGCGACATCCCGACGGCAGCTATGGCTGGGCCGGCCCGGTGTTCTGGCCATTCGCGCATGACGATCTCACCACCGCAATCATCTTCGGCGATTCGACCAGCCTCTCGCTGTATGGCTATGGCGACATCTATGCCGCCATCTTCGTGCCCTATGCGACGGCCGAACTCGTCGCGTACACCGAACCACAGGGCCGTCGCGCACGAAAAATCCCGACGGCACAGAACATTTGCGATGCCAGCGACACCGGCGGTCTTCCGCTCGACCGCATCTTTGCCGCTGTGCAGCCGAACGAAGCGCAGCGCGCGGCGCTCGACGGGCTCGCGGCCGCCTGGACCACAGCGCGCGATGTCATCCGCGCCGCTTGCCCGGCGCAGGCGCCAGCGAATGCTGCCGATCGGCTCGGCCTGATGCAGGCCCGCCTGGAGGCGATGATCAAGGCGACCGATGCGGTCGCGCCGCCGCTTGCAAAATTCTACGATCTTCTCGACGACGGCCAGAGGGCAAAGTTCAACGCGCTCGGCAAGGACAGCCGCGCCGCGGGCCAGGGCAAGGACACGCCGGCGGCGTGCCAGGCCGGCGCCGAGCCGCAATATGACGAGCAGGCGCAGCGTCAGTACGAGCAGCTCGTGAAGCAGCAATGGCCCGCCGACGATATCGCGTCCACCTTGCGCCTCGACGACACCGGCCGCGCCCGGCTCGACGTGCTTCAGGACACCACGCTGCGGACCATGGAGACGCTGAGCTCGTGCCCGACAAAGGCCGCGCCCACGCCTCAGGCCCGTCTTTCGGCGGTGAAGACGCGGCTCGAGACCATGCTCCAAGCAGTCAAGGGCGTGAGCGATGCGCTCGACGATTTCGAGGCTGACTTGAGCGACGAGCAGAAGACGCAGTTCGAGGCGATGGGGCCGAAGCGGGGGGCGTAAGCGACGCGCCGAGTCAAGTTGCCGCTCACGTGCTCAAATGTCATGCCCCCCGCTGGCGCCACCGACGTCAAGCCAGCGCGGCCGTTCCGCGGTCGCAAGCGCAAGCGGTGCGGGAGGGATTGCGAACGCACCGTCATATTCGCGTGCCGTCAGCAGCAGCGTGGCATATTCGTAATCGAGGATGTCGGTCATGCGCGAGAGGCGCGGATGCGTGGGCCGCGCCAGCACCGTCTCGCGGATCTCGGGATCATCAGGCGCGCCGCCGTCATTGTGGTCGGGTGCGGTGGCGAAGAACGACACCATGTCCTCGCCATGCACGCGATAGTCCTCGGGCAGCTTCAGGGTGAAGCCGTGCATCAGCGGATAGCCGGTGACGGGATCGAGCGGCCACTGCTCGCTGCTGATGCCCGGTGGCAGGTCGTAGACCCAGCCATAATGGCGCTCCCGATCGGCGGGACGGTCCAGCATCTGCAAATCATACGCGCACGAAGGCAAGGCAAATGCCACGATCATCTCCATCAGAACTCTAGCCTCGTCGCCGAGGCGACGGTTAGTCGCGGCGAGGGGAGATGTGGTTGTGACGCTATTGCGAGAGTTGCGACGACGATGCCGCGTGCTCCGCTGCGCTCCCTCCCCCCTTGCGGGGGAGGGCAGGGGAGGGGGGTAGCCCAGGAAAAGGTCTATCCGTTGTCGGAATTGAATGTGTTGGGAATGCCAAGATCGAGAGAACATACCGCGTGGCACCCCCTCCCTAACCCTCCCCCGCAAGGGGGGAGGGAACGCAGCGAGTGCGTGGAAGGAGCGAGAGCTACATCCTCCGCCGCGCCGCGGACGCGTCCACCACGTTCTCGACTTCCTCGCGCCAGGACAAGATCTCCATCGCGAGCACGGGATGGTTGAAGCCCTTGAGCTGGAGATCGTCGAGCGCGCGCGCTTCGACCCAGGGCTCGACCATGCCGTAGACGCGGCGGCTCACCACGATCTGGCCGGCCCTGGCTTCATCGCAGAGGCGCGAGGCGAGATTGGTGACGCTGCCGATCGCGGCGTACTCCAGGCGCTGTTCAAAGCCGATCTGGCCGAGCGTGGCGTAGCCCATCGCGATGCCGAGGCCGAAGCCGAGCGAGTGGCCGCGGTTCTTCCATTTCTCGGTCAGTCGGCCGATCGCATCGCGCATCTCGACCGCCATCTTCACCGCGCGCTTGGTGTGGTCGGCGAACTGAATCGGGGCGTTGAACAGGATCATCACGCCGTCGCCGGCAAAGCGGTCGAGCGTGCCCTCGTAGCGGAAGATCAGCTCGCCGAGCGCGGCGTGATATTCACGCAGCACGTTCATCGCCTCTTCCGGCTCGGTCGCCTCCGTGAAGGAGGTGAAGCCGCGCAGGTCGCAGAACACCACGGTCACCTCGCGGCGGTGGCTGTCGAGCAGTGCGTCGTGGCCGTCGGAGGAAGCGATAAGCTGGGCGACCTGCGGCGCGAGGAAGCGCTCGAGCCGCTTGATGCGGCCGATCTCGCCAAGCTGCTTCTCGACGCGCTCTTCCAGCGAGCGATTCCAGTTGCGGAGCTGCTCGGTCTGCTCCTGAAGCTTCGCCGCCTGCTGCTGCACGGTTTCATGCGCGGCGGCGAGTTCGCGGCCCTTGTGGTCGACCTCGGTGAACAGACGCGCATTACGCATCGCCAGCACGGCCTGGTGCGCGAAGGTCCGCATCAGGCCGGTGAGACTCCCCGGGAATTCTCCGGCCGCGCGGTGCAGCACCACCAACGAGCCGAGCGTGCCCTGTTGGTCGACCAGCGGCACCACCAGCACGGAGTGGAAGCCGGCATTGACCGCGACGTCGCGCAGTGGCTGCTCGGCGGCGTGGTCGAGGTCGGCAATCGCAATCGGCTCGCCGCTTCCCGCGGCATCGCTCAGGATGTTCGCGCCCTCGTCGATCGTGACATGCGCGCCCTCGGCGGACTTGTCGATGCCGTCGGCCTCGACCAGGTTGAACTGTCGCTTCCCGGCATCATAGCCGTAGATCAGCACCGCATCGGCATGGGTGATCTCGAGCGCACGGGCGGCGATCGTCGGCAGCACGGCGTTGAGATCGAGCGAGGAGGCGACCGCGCGGCCGACCTCCTCCAGCACCTTGAGCTCGTTGATCGACTGTGCGAGGTCGCGCGTGCGTTCCTCGACCTTGGTTTCGAGACCCGCATAGGTCTCCTGGAGCTGGCCGGCCATGCGGTTGAACTGGCCGGCGAGATCCTCGAGCTCGTCGGAGGTGTGCACGTCGATGCGGTGGCTGAAGTCGCCCTCACCGAGCCGGTGCGCGCCGGCGCGCAGCGCCGCGATCGGGATGATCATGCGGCGGGCGAGCAGCGTGCCGGCGAGGATCGCGACCATCAATCCCATGCCGATCAGAAGCGCGATGCGCACGAGCTGGTCGCGGATCGGCATCAACGCCTGCGTGGTCGGCTGCTCGAACAGCACGCTCCAGCCGAGCTTCGGCACGGCGCTCGCAGCGGTCAGCACCGAATGGCCGTTGAAGTCGGTGCCGGACGAGTCGGGCTCGCGGCCGGGCGCGATCGCGGCGGCGACCTGCGGCAGCTTCGACAGATCCTTGCCGACCTCGGGTCCCTTCGACGACGTCGCCAGCACACGCCCGCGCGGATCGACCACATAGGCGAAGGCGGCCTTGCCGACCTGTGCGTCGATGAGGAAATCGGAGAGGAAGCTCAGATCGATCTCGGCCACGGTGACGCCGGCATTGAAGCCGGAATGCGCCACCGAGATCGACATGAACGGCGACTGGTCGACGAAATGAGCCGGCGCATAGCTGACACCACGGGCAACCGCGTCGGTGAAGCGCATGTCGCGGGAGAGGTCGGCGTTGCTGCCGGTGGTGGTCGATTGGCGCGAGACGCGCAGCACCTCGCGGCCGTCACCGTTGAGCTGGAACAGCTGGCTGACGACCGAGACCTGATGCAGGAGCTGGGCGTAATCGGCGCGGCGCTTGTCGATGGTGTCCTGGCTCGCCCGGGTGACCCAGCTGATCTGGCGCTCGAGCTCGGAAATCGATTGTTCGATCCTTCGCGAAGCAGCCTGCGCCTTGTCTTCCAGCCCGTCGGTCAGCGACGTCTTGGTGGCGCGATAGGAGATCCAGGTCTCCATCGCACCGTTGACCGCGAGCACGAAGACGACGAGGCCGACGAGGGAGACGACGTATTTGGCGAACAGGCCCTCGCGGAGAAGCCCGATCTTGTCTTTCGCTCCTGCCATCCGGATCCTCATGCGCGGCGACCGATGCCGGCGCTATGGGCCGTAGAGGCCCGGCAGCCCTTCTACCATAGTTTGGGCCACCGGGACGGAGCAGCACCCGGCGTGGTTACTCGCCGAGGACACCATGATGGTCGCCGGGGTGGTGAATTGTCGCAGCAGGCGATGGCGTCCCCGTCCTCCGTTCGTCGGACGCCATGGAGGGGTGGGCCATGGAAAGATGGCCTTCGAAGTCCGTGCGTTGGTCGACAATCACCGGCTAAAGAGCTGCCGCAGCACGTCGTTCATCGGCTGGCTGTCCTGCTGCGCGGCCGGCGGATCGTCATGGGCCGGGGGTGCGGGCGAGGCCTGTGGCGCCGGCGTGGCCGGGGTTGCCGGCAGGCCGCGGCTGCTCCGGCCGGTGCCGCTCCCGGCGCCGCCGGAGAGCCCCTGCTGGATCAGATTCCCGATCGCTGCGCCGAGCGGGCCGCCAAGCAGATCGTTCTGCCCCGGCTGCTGCGTTTGCGGATTGGCATTGCCGGCCGCGTTGCCGCCGTTTGACGCGGCGCCGCCGAGACCGAGGCTGCCCAGGATGTTGCCGAGCCCCGCGCCATCCGGGCCGAACAGGCCCTTGCCCATCTCGCGCAGCTTGGCATAGGCGGCGTCCGGATTGTCCAGCATGCCGGCCATGTCCGGATAGATCCGCGGCTGCGACCAGAGGCCTTCGATCATCACGGGGATGCCGAAGCCGACCGGGTCGGAGGTGCGGCCCTGGCCTTCGGTCGTCATCACGAGCTTCGGCTCGACGCGAAAGCCCATCATCTTGGTGCCGAGGTCGATGGTGCCGGCGCCGGTCACCCGCACCAGGGGGCCGATCAGATTGAGATCGGTCGTCACCGCCTGGCCCTTGTCGATGCGGAAGGAGGCGGAGAGCTGCGAGAGGTCCGTGCTCAGCTCCTGGCTATCCTGCCAGCCGGAGAGCGTGCCCGCCGTCAGCGAGCGGATCATCTGCGCGACATTGATGCCGCGGATGGCGCCGTCCTGGAAATTGGTGAACGCCGTGCCCTGCATGTTCGCCATCAACGCGCGCTGGCTGGTGCCGGCGCTGCGCAGCGCGAGCTTGGCTTGCAGCTTGCCGTCAAGCCGGTCGAAATCGGCGAGCCCCTTCAGCAGCGGCAGGGCGCGCACGCCGACGAGGTCGGAATGCATGGCGAAGCTCGGCGCACCGCTGGTCGCATCCAGTATAACTTCGCCCGAGATCTGGCCGCCATAGGCGCCGAGATTGGAGGTGCCGGCCTTCAGCACGCCGCCGGCAAGTTTCGCATCGAGCGCCAGCGGCGCAAGCCGCGCCTCGCCGATATTGGCTTCGTTGGCCGAGATCCTGACCTGCGCGTCGACATAGTTGAGGCCGGAGACGTCGATCGGCGCATTGCTCCAGGGCTGCCCGGCCGTGCCCTCAGGCGACTTCGACAAGGGAAGGGTGAGCCGCTGGAAGTCGAGATCGAGCTTGACCAGCGGCTTGCTGGCGATGTCGACCGAGGCCCAGCCGTTGAACGCGCCGTCGCCGAGCACGCCGGTCAGGCCGTTGATCATCACGACGCCGCCGTTGAGCCGCGTCTCCGCATGGCCCGTGAGTTGCGAGGTCAGCACGTCGGGAATGTCGATGGCGAAATCCACCGGGATGGACTGCCGCTCGATCGGCGGCGCGGGCATGCCGGCCTTGATGTCGAACTTGATGGCGCGCTCGCCGGCGCGCGCGGTGCCAGCGAAATCGACCTTGCGGTCGCGGTCCGTGACGGCCTCGGCATTGATGGCGCTGATGCGGCCCTCGACGCGGTCGCGCACGCGCGAGAATGCGACTTCGCCGTCGGTGATCCTGATGCGGTCGATGCTCGCCCCGTCCATGTCCAGCGATACGGCCGGCGTCGGCGACGGATTGGCATTCGGCAGGCGCTCACGCAGCAATGGCTGGTAGAGTACCGGATGGCTGATGACGAGCTCGCTGATTTTCGGACGGCCCGACCACACGCTGGACAGCGTCATGTCGGCCTGCACGCTATCGACGGTCAGGCGCGTGATGCCGCTGCGGTCCCTGGGGTCCTGAAGCGTGAGGTCGTTCAGCGTGATGTTCAGCGTCGGCCACAGGCTCACCTTGGTCGTACCGTCGATCGACAGGCGATAGCCGGTCGCGTTCTCGACGCGCGACGCAATCGTCGAGGTCAGGAAGCCCGAGGGGATCCCGACCACGAGGAGAAGCGCGATGACGATGATGACGGCGGCGACGGCAGCGCCGGCGAATTTCACTGCTCTCATGTGGACTTTCCAACGACGGATAACGGCGCCGAACCCGGCCGGTCACCCGTCCTTAGCGCGGGAGTTTATCGGGAAGCTGCTCCAAGCGGCCAAAAATAGTCAGGGGGTGCTGCAAAGTTATGTGACTTATGACACACTTCTCCGGCGCGACTTTTACGCGATTCTGATGTTGTTGGTTCCAAGGAATTTGCCAAGGGATTTACCAAGCGAATTGATAAGGGAATTGAGATGAGCAAACAGGCCGAATTTGCGGTCATTCTGAAGATGAACCCGATGTTCGCGGATCTTGGCGCGGACGAACTCCAGCGGCTGTCGAACCTCTGCCACACCCAGCATCTGGCAAACGGCGAGGTCCTGTTCCAGAAGGGCGATGCGGGCGATGCGCTGTTCGGCGTGCGCCGCGGCCAGATCCGCATCGAGACCGGCGCCTCCGACGGCAGCCGGCTGACGCTGAATTTCATGGGGCCGGGCGACCTGTTCGGCGAGGTCGCGGTGCTGGATGGCCAGAGCCGCACGGCGGACGCGACCGCCGGCGAGGCCAGCGAGTTGTTCGTGCTGCGGCGTGAAGACTTCCTCGCTTTCCTCGAGCGCGAGCCGAAGGTCGCGATCAAGCTCATCGCGCTGCTGTGCCAGCGCATCCGCTGGCAGAGCGAGCGCATGGAAGAGTCCATGCTGCAGCCCCTGCCGGTGCGGCTGGCGCGGCGGCTTTGCGCACTCGCCGCCGACTTCGGCTCCGAGGTGCACATTTCGCAGGAGCAACTCGGCGTCTTCGTCGGCGCCGCCCGCGAAAGCGTCAACCGCCAGCTTCAGGCCTGGCGCAAGGACGCGATCCTGGATCTCCAGCGTGGCCGCATCCTCCTGAAGAACATGACGAGGCTGACGTCGATCGCGCGGAATGAGTAGGGGGCAGCTACGCTGCTTCCGGTGCGTCGTCTAAAGCAAGCAATCTGGATTGTTGGCCAGGGGCGACCGCATATGGTCGTCCCTCGTCACTGAACTCGAAGAACACCATCTCCTCGTCAGGCTCGGAAACCCTACTCCGCCGCGGGGTGCACGACATTCTTCGACGCCCGCGCCGCTTCCGCCGGCGTGGCTCCGGCGGGCGGAGCTGCACGGTGATCGGCGCTTTCAGCATCCTCGCTGTGCACGATCAGCCGCTTGCCGAAGCGCCAGATCAGGTTGCCGATGTCGTCCATCACCATGAACATCGCGGGCACGAACACCAGCGACAGCACGGTCGAGAAGATCAGGCCGCCGATCACTGCGAGCGCCATCGGCGAGCGGAACTCGCCGCCGGCGCCGACCGCGAGCGCGCTCGGCATCATGCCGGCGACCATTGCGATCGTGGTCATCACGATCGGGCGGGCGCGCTTCATGCCGGCGTCGATCATCGCGTCATCCCGCGGCTTGCCGGCGCGGATCGCTTCGATCGCGAATTCGACCAGCATGATCGCGTTCTTGGTCACGATGCCCATCAGCATCAGGATGCCGATCCAGACCGGCGTGGTGAGCTGCTTGCCGGTGACGAGCAGGGCGGCGATGGCGCCGCCGATCGAGAGCGGCAGCGAGAACAGGATGGTGATCGGCTGCAGGAACGTGCCGAACAGCAGCACCAGCACCGCATAGACCATCATCAGGCCCGCCGTGATCGCGGTGGCGAAGCCGTCGGACAGTTCGTTGAGGCTTTCGGCATCGCCGGAGGGTGAGACCCTCACGCCTTTCGGCAGGCTCTTCATCACCGGCAGCTCGTAGATCTTCCTGGTGGCGTCGCCCAGCGCGGCGGAGCCGACGAGGTCGGCGGCCACGGTCGCCTGGCGCTCGCGGTCGTAGCGGTTGATGCTGGTCGGACCCTGGTCGAGCTTGACGTCGGCGATGACAGAGAGCGGCACGCCGCCCTTTTCGCCGTGCTCGCCGAGCGGCACGCGCAGCTGCTCGAGCGTCTTGAGATTGCCGCGCGCGGCGTCCTCGAGCTGCACGCGGATCGGCACCAGCCGGTCGCCGACGTCGAATTTGGCGAGCGCGGGGCCGACGTCACCGATGGTCGCGACACGGATGGTCTGCGACAGGCTTTCGGTCGAGACGCCGAGGCGCGCGGCGAGATCGGCGCGCGGCTCGATGCGCAGCTCCGGCCGCTCCAGCGCGGTTTCCGAGATCACGTTGGAGATGGTCGGGATTCGCTTCATCTGCGTCGCAAGCTCGCTCGCGACGTTGTTGACGATGTTGGCGTCGACGCCGGTCACGACCAGCGAGATCGCGCGCAGGCCGTTCTCGTCCAGGAACCAGAACCGGATGTCGGGGATGTTCTCCAGTTCCTGGCTGATCGAGAATTCCAGCTCGCGTTGGGTGATATCGCGTTCGGTCTTCGGCGTGTAATTGATGATCAGGGCCGCGCGACGCACCTCCTGTGTCCCCGGCGGAACACGGCCGCCGTCGACGAAGATGCTCTTCACTTCCGGCCGCTTGCGCAGCCGCGCGACGATGTCCTCGGTGACCTTCTCGGTATAGGAGAGCTGGGTGCCGGGTGGCAGCTCGATCGCGAGCAGCGAGCGCGCGCTGTCCTGCGCGGGCAGGAAGCCCTGCGGCAGCAGCGTGATGCTCCAGATCGAGGCGGCGAAGATCGCAAATCCGATCACCACGGTGATGAAATAGTGCTTCACCGACCAGGCCACGATCTTGTGGTAGGTGCGCAGCACGCGCCCCGGCGGCGGCTCCTCGTGATTGTGGTGCTTGAGGAAGTAAGCCGCCAGCATCGGCGTGACGAAGCGCGCCGCAAGCAGCGAGAAGAACACCTGCACCGAGACGGTGATGCCGAACTGCTTGAAGAACTGCCCGGCGATGCCCGACATGAAGCTTGCCGGTGCGAAGATCGCGATGATCGTGAGCGAGATCGCGATCACCGCGAGGCCGATCTCGTCGGCGGCCTCGAGCGCGGCACGATAGGGCGATTTGCCCATGTTCATGTGCCGCACGATGTTCTCGATCTCGACGATGGCGTCGTCGACCAGAATACCCGTCGACAGCGTGATGGCGAGGAAGCTGACAAGGTTGAGCGAGAAGCCGAGGAGGTCCATCGCCCAGAACGCCGGGAAGATCGACAGCGGCAGCGAGATCGCGGCAATGATCGTGGCGCGCAGGTCGCGCAGGAACAACAGCACGATGATGACGGCGAGGATGGCGCCTTCGAACAGGGTCGAGATCGCCGCCTCGTAGTTGCCCTTGGTGTATTCGACCGAGGTGTCGATCAGCTTGAGGTCGACGTCGGGATAGGCGGCCTTGAGCGCGTCGATGCGCTTCTGCACGGCGGCGGCGACCACCACGTCGCTGGCGCCCTTGGAGCGCTTGATGCCGAGTGCCACGACCGGCTCGCCATTGAAGCGGGCGAAGGTGCGGCGGTCGGCGATGGTATCGGTGACGGTGCCGAGATCGTCGAGCCGGACCTCACCGCCGCCGAACAGCGGGATCATGGTGCCGGCAAGGTCGCTCAGCGTCTTGGCGCCGGCCAGTGTCCGGATCGCCTGGTCGTTCTTGCCGATTTCGGCGCGGCCGCCGGCGACGTCGACATTGGTGCCGCGCAGGCTCTGGCTGACATTGACGGCGGTCAGCCCCATAGCCTGCAGGCGATCGGGGTCGAGTGAGACCAGGATCTCGCGCTCGACACCGCCGATGCGCTCGACCTGGGCGACGCCGCGCACGCCCTGGAGCGCACGCTTGACCACGTCGTCGACGAAATAGGACAGCTGTTCCGGCGTCTTGCCGGGCGAGATCGCGGCGTAGGTGACGATCGGAAGGCCGATCACGTCGACGCGCTGGATCAAGGGCTCGGTGACGTTCTGCGGAAGGTTGGAGCGCACGCGCGTCACGGCGTCCTTGACGTCGTTGAGCGCACGGTCGGTGTTGGTCTCCAGCGCGAACTGGATCGTGGTCACCGACAGGCCGTCGGTGATCGACGAGGTGATGTGCCGCACGCCCTCGACGCCGGAGACCGCGTCTTCAACCGTCTTGGTGACCTGGGATTCGAGCTCGGCGGGCGCCGCGCCGAACTGCGACACCGCGACCGAGATCACGGGAATGTCGGCCGAGGGCAACCGCGTCACCGCGAGCTTGGTGAAGGAGACCCAGCCGAGGATCAGGAGAATGATCGAAAAGACGACCGACGGCAGCGGATTGCGGATCGACCATGCCGAGATATTGAGAGCCATCAGCGTACTCGCGATCGATCGATTTCATCGGCGAAGACAGTCTTGATCTGGTCGCCGTCATGCAGCGAGCTGCCGGCGTCGGCCACGACGATTTCGCCGACGTCGAGACCTTCCAGGATTTCCGTCGAGGTGTCGGACGTCAGTCCCACCCGCACCTTCCGCGTCTCGACCGTATTGCCTTTGACCACCTGGACGGTGAGATGGTCAATGGCGGTCTTGGGAACCGCAACGCCGCAGCTTCGCTTGGCGTCGATCGAGGCACGGGCGAACATCCCGACCTTCAGCGAGGGGTTGTTGGTGACGCTGATGCGGACGCGGCCGAGCTGGGTGTTGCGGTCGATTTCGGGCGAAACCAGCCGGACCCGTCCGATCAAATCGGGCGCGTCGTCGCGGCTGATCCGTACGGTGGCGCCGGGGTTGAGCTTGGGCATGTGGACGGCCGGAACCTGCGCGTCGAGCTCGATCTCGCCGTTGACGGCGATGCGGAACATCGGACCCGCCTGCGGCGAGGCCGGCGCACCGACGATGGTGCGGACTTCGGTGACGAGGCCGGCTGCGGGGGCCTTCAGCGAGATCGGACCTTGCTGGCCGGGCCGCGCCGGCTGGCCGGGAATCTGCGGCGGCGGCGTCAGACGGGCCAGTTCCTGGTTCTCGGTCACGGTCGCGCCTTCCGTGACGAAGACATCGGTGACCCTGGATCCTTCCTGGTCGGCCACCACCACGGCCTCGCGCCGCGGCACGAAGAAGCCGGTCACCCGCACCAGATCGGAGAAGCAGGCATTGGTCGACTTCGTCACGACAACGAGCGCCTCGCCCGGCGTTTCCTTTGCTTCCGGACGATGCCGATGTTCGAACAGGTAATAGCCGACGCCGAGCGCAACCATGAACAGCACGGTTCCTGCAGGCTTGAGATAGTCAGTGAGGTTCATCGCCGGATCATCCTGGCCTGGCTCACGGCCGTCCGCACGAGGCCTTTTGAGAGGGGTTCCCTGAAACGAAGCGGCGTCCCGCAAGGCTGCGGGACGCGCTCTGGAGGCGAGACTTTACACCACATCACGACCGGTCAGTTGGAGAATTGCGTCCCGGTCACTTCGATGCGGCGGTCTTGTTTTCCATGTTGACGACCTGCACGCGGCGGTTCACCTCCGCCATCGGCTGGCTCGGGTCCTTCAGCTTGCTCTTGCCGTAGCCGACGGTGACGAGATCGGTCGCGGGGATGCTGTACTTGTCGACGAGGTAGCGCTTGATCGAATCCGCGCGGCGCTCCGACAGGTCCTGGTTGTAGGCTTCGCTGCCGGCGGCGTCGGTGTGACCGGCGACGACGAAGGTCGAGCCCTTCAGGTCCGGGCTGGTCAGTGCGCGGCCGAGCGCCTGGACCGAGGGCAGCGACTTGGCGCTGATATTGGCCGAGTTGTAGTCGAAGGTGATCTCGAGATCGATGTTCGGCTTGTCCTTGGCAGCCGTCGCGATCTCCTCGCGCTCGGTGACCGAGAGCGAACGCGTTGAACGGCCGCGGACGGACTGGATCAGCTTGGTCTCCGCCGCGCTCGGCGCCGGATCAGTCTGCGGGCCGATCGAGAGGCCGCGGGTCAGGGGCTTCTTCGGCAGCGGGGCCAGTGCGCGAACGATCTCATCCTCGCTGACGTCTTTGCTGTTGCCGTCATCACCGGCGCGCACGGGCGAGACTGCCAGCGACAGGGCGGCGCCGATGGTGATGATGGAAAGGATTGCGGTAAGTCCCTTTGCAGCCAATCTCATTGCCCGTCCCTCCTGCGCAGCCAGACCGCGCGGTTCCAAAAAAACCTTGCAATAAGCCCCCAGAAGGCTGTTTGCGGCATCGTCAAATTAGTCTCCGGCGGGGCCGCAGGGTTCGAGGCGCGCCCCGCCTCAACTTAAAAAAATATCAACGCACTCCGTAACTTGCGAACTCCTGAACGATGTTCGGGTCCATCGCCTTGGCATTCGCAATGTCCAGGGCCCCCTCTTGCGCCGAGCCGTTGCGCTGCTTGGCGAGGCCCCGGCCATAGAGCGAGGAGGTCAGGCGCGGATTGATCTTCAGGGCCGCGTCGAAATCGGCGATGGCGTTCTTCACCGCTCCCGATTTCAGGTTGACGAGGCCGCGGCTGTCCAGCGCATCGACGAAATTCGGCCGCAGCCGCAGCGCCTCGTTGCAATCCTTCAGCGCGCCCTGGAGATCGCCGACCACGGTGCGGGTCCAGCAGCGGTTGTTCAGCGCCTCGACGTCCTTCGAATTGATCCTGAGCGTGTCATCAAAATCCTTGATGGCGAGGTTGTAGGCCCCCTTGCTGGCATAGACCTGGCCGCGCCGGTACAGCGCGTTCACGTCGTCCGGATTGGCCGCGATCTTCGCCGTCAGGCCCTTGATGGTGGGATCGTCAGCCAGCACGGCCTGGCTTGGGCCGGCATCGGTGCTTGTGCTCGGCGTGGTGCCGGGATCGGCCGGCTTCACCGGTGGCGGCGGCGGAGGCAGGGCGGCGTCGACCTGGGGCTTTGGCGACGGTGCCGGGGTGGGGGCCGCAGTCGTCTCCGGTGGCTTCGGCGGGGGAGGCGGTGATGGGGGAGCCGAAGGCGCAGGCGGCGGGTTGTTCGCGACCACGGGGGGCGGTGGTGCGGGAGGAGCCGGCGGCGGTGTTGTCGCCGTCGGACGCGATCCGCTGGCGCCCGGAATGAAGGAAAAGTCCTCGGCCAGCGAGGACGAGATCCAGGGCACCTGCTCGCCACGCGAGGCGCGAGTGACGCCCATCTTGGTGCGGTTCAGCGTCTCCTCGGCCATCAGGTCGGGGACGCGGATTTCCTTTAGGAGTTCCTGGACGAACAGGCTGTGGTCGCCGCCGGCGTCCGAGACCACCGAGGCCAGCGCCGCCGAATACATCACCAGCGTGCCATTCGGCGCGATGACCGGCGTCAGCCCGGCGGAGAAGCTGCGGAACCGGCGCTCGAACGGGTTGCGCCTGGAGGCATCGATCAGCGCGATTTTGACGCCGGCGCCACGGGTGTTGAGCTCGCCGAGGACGGTTTCGAGGCTGAAGCCGTCACGGCGCACGTCGGACTCGGTCCAGATCTGTGCATCGACCGGGATCATGTAGCTCTGGCGCGCCGACTGGATGCCGAAACCGCTGAAGAACACCAGCGCGACCGAGCCCGGCTTGATCTTGCCATAGAGCTTGTCGAGGGCGCGGCGCATGCCATCGCCCGTCAGGTTCTCGCCGGTCTCGACGGAAAAGCCATCGCGCTTGAGCTCGTCGGCGACGTCACGCGCGTCGTTGATCGGCTCCTTCAGCGGGCTGTCCGCGTCCGGATATTTTGCGTTGCCGATGACCAGCGCAAAACGGTCGCCGGCCGCAAGCGATGGCGCGGTCGGGACGAGCGAGACAAGCAACGGTAGAAGAAAAAGGAAGCGAATTTTCATAATCAGCGCGGTCCAGCCAAAAGGGCGCCCTTCCCAGCTTGCGCCGCGGCGACCTTAACTTACGCTATTTGCTTTATCAAACCGGGGGGAGGGGGCGTCAACCGCTTGGAGATTCGGCGTTATCGCGACAACTGACCGCGAGGCCGCGGTGAGATGCGAGGGGAATAAATTGGCTGTCACGGCTTCGCTCGACGAAAGTTCGATTCAAGGTCCAAACCTCTTGGGGCGGTCCATGTTAGGCCGGCCACCACGACGAAATTGTGATTGGTCTCACAATGTGGCCCGCGGTGCGCGCGCCGTTTGACGTTTGCGGCCGACAATGGCTTGGTGCGCTGGATCGTCCCGAAAGGCCCCCTTCAGAAAAAAGCAAAACACCATGGGAAACGTCTACGAAATCTACGCACTCCGCTATGCGACGATGTCGCCGCGCACCCCCCACATGAACTTCCTGTTGCCGGATCCGCATGACAGCGCGGCACAGGACCTCGACTACTTCGTCTGGCTGATCCGCGGCGGCGGCCGTGAACTCCTTGTCGACACCGGCTTCAATGCCGAGGAAGCGAGCTTGCGGGCCCGCAAGCTGACGCTCAATCCGGTCGATGCGCTGGAGCGCTTTGGCGTCGCGGCGTCAAGCATCCGCGACATCATCGTGACGCATCTGCATTACGACCACGCCGGCAATCTCGACTGCTTCCCGAATGCGCGCTTCCATCTCCAGGAGCGCGAGATGAGCTACGCGACCGGGCGCTGCATGTGCAACGGCCTGTTGCGACATCCGTTCTCGGTCGAGCACGTCACGCTGATGGTGCGCCACGTCTATGGTGAGCGCGTCACCTTCTATTCCGGCGATGGCGAAGTCGCGCCCGGCATCACCGTGCACCGCGTCGGCGGCCATTCCGATGGCCTGCAGGTGGTCAAGGTCGAGACCGCGCGTGGGCCGGTGGTGCTGGCGTCCGATGCCACGCATTACTACGCCAATCTCCAGCGCCGGAGCCCGTTCCCGATCGTCTACAATGTCGGCGACATGGCGCAGGGCTGGGAGACGATCGAGCGCCTCGCCGGCCATCCCGACCGCTACATACCCGGCCACGATCCGATCGTGACGGAGATCTATCCGCGCGCCAGCGACAAGGTCGATGCCTGGGCCCTGCATCTGCCGCCGTCGAAGTCGTTTGCGAAATGACGGCGTAGCCGTCATTCCGGGGCGCGCGTAGCGCGAACCCGGAATCCATTTATCCGCGTGACCGGTGGCGCAATGGATTCCGGGCTCGCCGCTAACGCGGCGCCCCGGAATGACGGAGGAGACTGAACGGAGGAGGCTAATACGCCTCCTTGGCGTCCGCCTCTTCGCTGGTCTGGATCAGATCGAGGCTCTGCTCGACCTTGCCGAGCAGCGCCGACAATTGCTTGCGCTCCTGCGCTGTGAGGCAGGAGAGAATCTCGTCTTCCCGTCGCAGCAGCTGCGGGAACAGCTCCTCGTAAAGCGCGCGGCCACTCTTCGTCAGTTGCAGGCGGAATTCGCGGCGGTCGGCTGCGTTCTCGACCCGCTCGATCAAGCCGTCATGCAGAAGCGTTGTTACCGCGCGGCTGATGGTCGATTTGTGTGTGCGGGTGCATTGCGAGATGTACTGCGCGCTACAGGCGTCGTTGCGGAAGCCGAGCGTTGCCAGCACGCGCCAGGCCGGAATGTCGAGGCCGTGGCGCTCCTGATATTCGACCGCGAGCGCGGCGCTTACTTCTGCCGCGAGTCGATTCAGGCGGAACGGCACGAACTTGAACAAATCGAGTCGCGCCTTCCCTTTCGGCAATGTCTCGTCCGCGTCACGTGTCTTCAGCGCGGTATCCGTTGTCCTCGCCAAGATGGGCTCCGAATTCCAGTTGACGGCCGGCCGGCTCCGGTCCAAAATAGTTGCACGTGAGACTATCTAGCAGATCAGTCCTCTCCTGACCAGAGCCGAGGTTAGCGCATGGCGCAGGCAAAGACCCAGTTCGGCTACCGCCGCCACCCCGATCAGGACCGCCCCGGCCCAAACCCGGCCGAGCACGCGGTCGTCGTGGTTGGCGCCGGCCCGGTCGGGCTGTCGCTGGCGATCGACCTTGCCCAGCGCGGCCAGCGCGTCGTCCTGCTCGATGATGCCGACCGCATCGGCGAGGGCTCGCGCGCGATCTGCTTCTCCAAGCGTTCGCTGGAATATTGGGACCGGCTCGGCGTCGGCGACCGCATGGTCGACAAGGGCGTGGTGTGGAGCGTCGGCCGCATTTTCCACGGCGAGTCCCAGCTCTACCAGTTCAACCTCCTGCCCGAGGACGGCCACAAGCGTCCGGCCTTCATCAATCTCCAGCAATATTACGCCGAGGCCTATCTGGTCGATCGCATCAGCGATCTGCCGGGGATCGATCTACGCTGGCGCAACAAGGTGACGGCGCTGGAGCAGCGCAACGACTCCGTCGTGCTGACCATCGAGACGCCCGAGGGCGCCTATCGCCTGCATACGCAATACGTCATCGCCTGCGACGGCGCACGCTCCTCGCTGCGGCAGATGGTCGGTGCCGAGTTCGCCGGCCAGGTGTTCGAGGATCAGTTCCTGATCGCCGACGTCAAGATGACCGCGGAATTCCCGACCGAGCGCTGGTTCTGGTTCGATCCGCCGTTCCATGCCGGTCGCTCCGCGCTGTTGCACCGGCAGCCGGACGACGTCTGGCGCATCGATCTCCAGCTTAGCCGCGATGCCGATCCCGTCTTCGAGAAGAAGCCGGAGAACGTGCGGCCGCGAATCGCGCGCATGCTCGGTCACGACAAGTTCGAGTTCGAATGGATATCGCTGTACAAATTCCAGTGCCGCCGGATGGACCGTTTCCTGCACGGCCGCGTGATCTTCGCCGGCGACTCCGCGCATCAGGTCTCGCCGTTCGGTGCACGCGGCGCCAATTCCGGTCTTGAGGACGCGGAAAATCTCTCCTGGAAGCTCGATCGCGTGCTGCGTGGCCGCTCGCCCGCAAGCCTGCTCGAGAGCTATCATGTCGAGCGCAGCCTTGCCGCCGACGAGAACATCCGCGAATCCACCCGCTCCACCGATTTCATGGCGCCGAACACGCCTCAGGAGGCGCGGCTGCGCAAGGCGGTGCTGTCGCTCGCCAAGGAAACCGAGTTCGGCAAGCGCATGGTCAATGGCGGCCGGTTGTCAGTGCCTTGCAGCTATGATTCGCCGTTGTCCTCGCCCGATGCGGATGCGTGGCGCGGCGGCCCGCGGCCCGGCTGTTCCATGCTGGATGCGCCGGTCGGGGAACGCGCAGGCGAACACGCCTATCTCACGGACGTGTTCCGCAAGGGAGGAACGGACTTCGCCCTGCTCTCGTTCAGCAATCGCGCAGCAGTGGAGGCGCCCGACGGCGTCAAGAATATCCGGATCGGCGGTGAGGACGGGCTGGCCGATTCCGCCGGCCTTGCCGCGAAGCGTTACGACGCCGAGCCGGGCTCCGCCTATCTGCTTCGGCCCGACGGCTATGTCGCGGCGCGCTTCCGCCATCCGACAGGGGCTTCGATTGCGGCGGCGCTGTCGCGCGCGGAAGGTTTGAATTGAGGTCTCGCATGCCGCTCTCCACCAGCTCGAATTTCGCGCGGCCCGACGACGCCTTCCGCGCCATCGTCGAGGCGCATCGCGGGCTTTCAGACGCAGAGAGCGCGGATTTTGATGCGGCCCTGGTGCTGATCCTCGCCAACCATATCGGCGACATCGACGTGCTGCGCGAGGCGATCGTGCTCGCCAGGCGGCGCATGATCGACGACCAGCAGCAGCAGCAACAACAATAACCCTGTGACTTAAAGGATGACCTGATGGCGAAGAACTTCGCATCCACCGGCGATCTCTCGGAGAAGAAGATCACCTTCTCCGAGATCGGCACCGATCTCTATGCCTTCACCGCCGAGGGCGATCCGAACACGGCCGTCATCGTCGGCGACGACGGCTGCCTCGTGTTCGACGCACAGGCGACGCCTGCGATGGCGAACAAGGTGATCGAGCGCGTCCGCACCGTCACCGACAAGCCGATCAAATATGTGGTGCTGTCGCATTATCACGCCGTGCGCGTGCTGGGCGCATCCGCCTACAAGGCGCAGGGCATCGTCGCCTCGCAGGAGACCTATCGGCTGATCGAGGAACGCGGCAAGCAGGATTGGGACTCCGAATACGGCCGCTTCCCGCGCCTGTTCCAGGACGCCGCGAGCATTCCCGGCCTGACCTGGCCGACGCTGACCTTCGAAGGTGAGATGTCGATCTATCTGGGAAAACGCGAGGTGCGGCTGATGCAGTTAGGGGCGGGCCACACCTCAGGCGACATCGTTGCCTGGGTGCCGGATGCGGAGGTGATGTTCTCCGGCGACCTCATCGAATATCACTCGGCCTGCTATTGCGGTGATGCGCATTTGCGCGAATGGCCGCTGACGCTGAACGAGATCCGCAACTTCAATCCGAAGGCGATCGCGCCGGGCCGCGGCGATGCACTGAAGGGCACCACCACCGCGCGCGAGGCGATCGCGATGACGCGTGACTTCGTGTCGACGCTGTATGGCGCAGCCGAAATCTCCGTCGCCAAGGGCCGTACGCTGAAGGAGACGATGGCGGCGACCCGCGAGGTGATGGATCCCAAGTTTTCGAGCTTCGCCATCTATGAGCACTGCCTGCCGTTCAACGTGTCGCGCGCCTTTGACGAGGCATCGGGGATCGACGACCCCGTGATCTGGACCGACAAGCGCGACCAGGAAATGTGGGCCGCCCTGCAAGGAGGAGGATAGTCATGAACATCAACACCTCGCCGGATCAGATCGTTCGCAGCTCCGCCCAGGTCACGCCGGGCTACATGTCCGGCTTCGGCAACAGTTTTGAGACCGAGGCGCTGCCGGGCGCGCTGCCGATGGGGCGCAACTCGCCGCAGCGCTGCGCCTACGGGCTCTATGCCGAGCAGCTTTCGGGTTCGCCCTTCACCGCCCCGCGCGGCACCAATGAGCGCTCGTGGCTCTATCGCATCCGTCCCTCGGTGAAGCATTCGGGACGCTTCGAGAAGGTCGACGCCGGCCTGTGGCGCTCGGCGCCGTGTCACGAATACGATCTGCCGATCGCGCAGCTTCGCTGGGACCCGGCGCCGATCCCGAAGGAGGAGATCACCTTCCTCCAGGGCGTGCAGACCATGACGACGGCCGGCGACGTCAACACGCAGGCCGGCATGGCCGCGCATGTCTATCTCATCACCAAATCGATGGTGGACCAGCACTTCTACAATGCCGATGGCGAACTGCTGTTCGTCCTTCAGCAGGGAAACTTGCGCATCGTCACCGAGTTCGGCCGCATCGATGCCGAACCCGGTGAGATCGTGATCATCCCGCGCGGCGTCAAGTTTCGCGTCGAGATCCTGAACGGGCCGGCCCGCGGCTATCTCTGTGAAAATTACGGTGGCGCCTTCACGCTGCCGGAGCGGGGCCCGATCGGCGCCAACTGTCTTGCCAACGCGCGCGACTTCCTCACGCCGGTCGCGAGCTACGAGGACAAGGATACGCCGACCGAGCTCTACGTGAAATGGGGCGGCTCGCTGTTCAAGACGACGCTGCCGCATTCGCCGATCGACGTCGTCGCCTGGCACGGGAACTACGCGCCATACAAATACGATTTGCGCAGCTTCTCGCCGGTCGGCGCCATCGCCTTCGACCATCCCGATCCTTCGATCTTCACGGTGCTGACCTCGCCGTCGGAGACGGCCGGCACTGCGAATATCGACTTCGTGATCTTCCCGGAGCGCTGGATGGTTGCCGACAACACCTTCCGTCCGCCCTGGTATCACATGAACATCATGAGCGAGTTCATGGGCCTGATCTACGGCGTCTATGATGCCAAGCCGCAAGGTTTTGTCCCCGGCGGCATCTCGCTCCACAACTGCATGTTGCCGCACGGCCCGGACCGCGAGGCTTTCGACCATGCCAGCAACAGCGAGCTGAAGCCGGTCAAGCTGACGGGCACCATGGCCTTCATGTTCGAGACCCGCTACCCGCAGCGCGTCACGGAGCACGCCGCTAAATCGTCGACGCTCCAGGACGACTACGCGGATTGCTGGAAGGGCCTGGAGAAGCGGTTCGATCCGAATAGGCCATAACGTTTTTCCCTCTCCCCTTGTGGGAGAGAGGGTGGCTCGAATGAGCGTAGCGAATTCGAGACGGGTGAGGGGTTTGTCTCCGCGGATACAGACCCCTCATCCGGCGCAATCTCCCTCCGGTCGATTCCGCCACCTTCTCCCACAAGGGGAGAAGGAAGAAAGGACCAAGCCAAAAGTGACAACGCACCCCAACGATCCCAGCCTCCGCTCCTTCATCGACGTTGATCCCGCTTCCGACTTCCCGATCCAGAACCTGCCCTATGGTGTGTTCTCGACCGCGGCCTATCCGGCGCCGCGCGTCGGTATCGCGATCGGCAACTACGTGCTCGACCTCTGGGCGCTCGAGCAGGATTGCCGGCTCGATGTCGGGCCGCTCGGCGTGTTCTCCGCGCCGTCGCTCAATTCGTTCATGGCGTTGGGACCGAAGGTCTGGGCGAAGACGCGGGCACGGATCAGCGAGCTCTTGCGCCACGATCATCCTGAGCTGCGCGACAATGAAGAGCTGCGCAAACAGGCGCTAGTGCCGATGCGCGATGCCAGGCTGCATCTGCCGTTCACGGTCTCCGGCTACACCGACTTCTATTCCTCCAAGGAGCACGCCACCAATGTCGGCGTGATGTTCCGCGGCAAGGATAATGCGCTGCAGCCGAACTGGCTGCACATGCCGATCGCCTATAACGGCCGCGCCTCCACCGTCGTGGTCTCGGGCACGAAGGTGAAGCGGCCGCGCGGACAGCTCAAGCCGCCGAATGTCGAGGTGCCGAGCTTTGCGCCGTGCAAGCGGCTCGACTTCGAGCTGGAGATGGGTGTCGTGGTCGGCCAGCCCTCGCCGATGGGCGGCATGCTCACCGAGCAACAGGCCGAGGAGATGATCTTCGGCTTCGTGCTGCTCAACGACTGGAGCGCGCGCGACATCCAGCAATGGGAATATGTGCCGCTCGGACCGTTCCTGGCCAAGGCCTTCGCGACCTCGATCAGCCCGTGGGTGGTGACGCGCGAGGCGCTGGAGCCATTCCGCCTCAACGGGCCGGAGCAGAGCCCCGCGCCGCTCGATTATCTCAGGCAGAGCCGGCCGCAGAACTATGATTTGGAGCTCGACGTCTCCTTACGCGCGGCCGGCACGAATGCGGCTGACACCATCAGCCGCACCAACTTCAAATACATGTACTGGTCCTCGGTGCAGCAACTGACGCACCACGCCTCCAGCGGCTGCGCGATGAATGTCGGCGATCTCCTGGGGTCCGGCACCATCTCCGGGCCGGAAAAGAACCAGCGCGGCAGTCTTTTGGAGATCAGCTGGAACGGCACCGAGCCGGTGGAATTGCCTGGCGGCGCCAAGCGCTCGTTCCTGGAGGACGGCGACAGCCTCGTGATGCGCGGCTGGTGCCAGGGCAACGGCTACCGCGTCGGGTTCGGCGAGGTCGAGGGGACGATTTTGGCGGCAGAGTGAGATTATTGTCATTCCGGGGCGATGCGAAGCATCGAACCCGGAATCTCGAGGTTCCGGGTCTGGTCCTTCGGACCATCCCGGAACGACGGAGAGGGCTCACCGCGCCTCCGGCGGCACGTCGCGTATCCTCGCGCAGTGCGCCGCGACGTCCTCGCGGCTGTACTTCAAATGCACCCGCTTATCCGACGGCACATGCCTGGTTACGCAGACACCCGGCCGCCATTCCTGCCTGGGGCGGATCGGGCGCGGCGCGAAGCCGCCGCCGCAGTTCGGGCAGACGTTGGAAAGCTTCGTCTCCACGCAGTCTGCACAGAATGTGCATTCATACGAGCAGATCCGCGCGTTCGTTGCGTTCGGTGGCAGGTCGCAGTCGCAATATTCGCAGTTTGGCCGAAGCTGGAGCGCCATGGCTCAATCTCCCTTTTTGGCGCGGATCATCGCAGATCGCGGGTGCGGCGCGAATGCCGCATTTCCCTCGATTTCAGCCGGGCGTGATCTCCTTGAGCGGCAGTCGCGAGCTTTCCTTCAGCCGGTCCAGCACGATCGAGGAGCGCACATGCGCCACGCTCTGGTGCGGCATCAGCACGTCGTTGACGAGGTTGGAGAGGCCCTTGAGGTCGCGCAGCACGGCCTTCAGCGCATAGTCGGCGTCGCCCGTGAGCGAATAGGCCTCCTGGATCTCGTCGATGCGATTGACCAGCGTACGGAAACGCTTGGCATTGTCCGGGGAATGGGTCGCCAGCGTCACCTGAATGAAGGCGATCACGCCGAAACCGAGCGCTTCGCTGGAGAGGTCGGCGTGATAGCCGGCGATGACTTTCTCCTCCTCCAGCCGCATCCGCCGGCGCGAGCATTGCGAGGCCGACAGCCCCGCAAGGTCAGCGAGCTCCTGGTTGGTGAGGCGGCCGTCGTCCTGGAGCGCGCCAAGGATCCTGAGGTCGAAGGAGTCAACCGAGACCATGCGTCATTTATCCAATCAATGCACAAACCGTGCATAGAATAGCCAAATCGCGTCCCGTTTGCACGCTCATTGCGCGCTCCATGAAGGATAGTTCTTGCCAGTAGCAATTTGGGAGAGCAGCCAATGGGTCCGTTTCCGCACGATGCACCGCCGGCCACGATCAGCGCCGACAATCCGATGGGCACTGACGGGTTCGAGTTCGTCGAATATGCGCATCCCAATCCGCAAGAGCTGCACGCGCTGTTCAAGCTGATGGGCTACGCGCCCGTCGCGCGCCACAGGACCAAGAAGATCACGGTCTATCGCCAGGGCGACATCAACTATCTCGTCAACGAGGAGCCCGGCACCCACGGCTTCGACTTCGTCGCCGCGCACGGCCCCTGCGCGCCGTCGATGGCATTTCGCGTGGTCGATGCGAAAGCGGCTTACGAGCGTGCGATTTCGCTCGGTGCCGAGCCGGCCGACGCGTCAGCGGCGCAGAAGACGCTCGACGTGCCCGCGATGAAGGGCATCGGCGGCAGCCTGCTGTATCTGGTCGATCGCTACGGCGCCAAGGGCTCGGCCTATGATGGCGAGTTCGAGTGGCTGGGGGCGCGCGATCCGCGGCCCAATGGCGCCGGGCTGTTCTATCTCGACCATCTCACCCACAACGTCCATCGCGGTCGCATGGATGTGTGGGCGGGCTTCTACGAAAGGCTCTTCAACTTCCGCCAGATCCGCTTCTTCGACATCGAGGGCCGGGCCTCCGGCCTGTTCTCGCGAGCGCTGACCAGCCCCGACGGCAAGATCCGAATTCCGATTAACGAGGACGCCGGCGATTCCGGCCAGATCGAGGAATATCTGAAGGTCTATCGCGGCGAAGGCATCCAGCACGTCGCTTGCGGGTGCCGCGATATTCACCGCACGATCGAAGGCCTGCGCGAGGCCGGCCTGCCGTTCATGCCGTCGCCGCCCGATACCTATTTCGAGCGGATCGACACGCGCCTGGCGAAGCACGGCGAGGACGTCGCGCGGCTTAAGACCAACGGCATCCTGATCGACGGCGAGGGCGTGGTCGACGGTGGCCAGACCAAGGTGCTGCTGCAGATCTTCTCCGCCAACGCGATCGGCCCGATCTTCTTCGAATTCATCCAGCGCAAGGGCGACGACGGTTTCGGCGAGGGCAATTTCAAGGCCCTGTTCGAATCGATCGAGGAGGATCAGATCCGGCGTGGGGTGTTGAAGGTGGACAACGCGGCGTAGGCGCGTGGCTCGCATTGGACGCGAGCTGTTTCCAACTCACCGGTGTCGTCCCGGCGAAGGCCGGGACCCATAACCCCAGGGAGTGGTTGTGGCGCGCAGGCGGTAACCCCGAATCTTCGCCAAACTGCTCCCTGGGGTTATGGGTCCCGGATCTGTGCTCGCTACGCTCGCTTGTCCGGGACGACAGCGGAGTTTGACGCGGCTGCGGGGATTCTACCTCTTCCACTCCTGTGCCACCGCACCAATCTCCATCGCCTCCGGCTCACGAACCGCCGACGGCGTGCGCGAGAAGCGTGGCGCGGGGGCGGGCTGTTTCACGCCGTGGCGCTCGACGAAGACGTTGCGCGCGACCATGTGCGGATGCTCGGTTGCTTCCGACATGGTCAGCACCGGCGCGAAGCAGATGTCGGTGCCTTCCATGACCTTGCACCAGTCCTCGCGCGTCTTGCTCTTGAACACGGCCGTCAGCTTCTCCTTCAGCGCCGGCCAGGCCTTACGGTCCATCTGGGCGTCGAAATCGGCGTCGGTCAGGCCGGCGTGCTCGCGCAAAAGCGCATAGAACTGCGGCTCGATCGAGCCGATCGAGATGAAGTGGCCGCAGGCGCATTCATAGACACCATAGAAATGAGCGCCGCCATCGAGGAAATTCTGCACGCGGCCTTCGGTCCAGCGGCCGATCGTGGTCATGTCGAAGAAGAACGACATCAGCGACGCCGCGCCGTCGCACATGGCGGCATCGACCACCTGGCCCTTGCCCGACCGTGAAGCCTCCAGCAGCGCGGCCAGTACGCCGACGACGAGATAGAGCGCGCCGCCGCCGAAATCGCCGACCAGGTTGAGCGGCGGCACCGGCGCCTCCTTGGTGCCGATCGCGGCCAGCGCGCCGGTGATGGAGATGTAGTTGATGTCATGACCGGCGGCATTGGCGAGCGGGCCTTCTTGGCCCCAGCCGGTCATGCGGCCGTAGACGAGCTTCGGGTTGCGCGCGAGCACGACGTCCGGGCCGAGGCCGAGCCGCTCCATCACGCCAGGACGAAAGCCCTCGATCAGCGCGTCGGCATTTGCAAGCAGGTCGAGCACCTCCGCGATCGCTGCCTTGTCCTTGAGGTCGAGCTCGATCATCTTGCGGCCGCGCCCCGCGACCGACTTCATGCTCTTCTTTGCGCCGACACGGTCGAGCGTGACGACGTCGGCGCCCATGTCGGCCAGCATCATGCAGGCGAACGGGCCGGGTCCGATGCCGGCGAATTCGACGATGCGAAACCCTGCGAGCGGGCCGGAGGCGCGGACGGAAGAGGCGGGAGAAGGTTTGTCGAGCACGTTCTTGTTTCCTCGGGTCGCAAGGGATGCGCGAGGTGCGGCAACCGCTTGGGACGTTCCTCTGTGGACGAGTTAATTGGCTGATTAACTTTTCTCGCCTTACACAGCACGAGGCAAGCGCTTTTCATGCATAGGCGCATAATAAAAGCGGCGCGCATCGCTGCGCGCCGCGGAAGATTTGTGTTGAGGCGCTAAAGCGCGATCATTATCGCGCTTTAGCTTTTTGTTTGGGCATGATCTCCGCGCAAACGCTTCGCGTTTGTCGCGAGGGACCGCTGCACACTTTGCGCTGGCGCGGCCCTTCGGGTCCGGATCACGTCCTATCAGCCGGCGGCGGCCACCGCGCGCTGCGCCATCACCTTGACGAGGTTGGCGCGGTAGTCCGACGAGCCGTGGATGTCGGACAGAAGTCCGCTCGCCGAAATGCTGACGCTGTCGATCGCGGCTGGCGACCAGTTCGCCTTCAGCGCGGCCTCGATGGCGGGAACCCGCATCACGCCACTCTGCGAGGCGCCGGTGGCGGCAACGCGGACCTCGCCCGATTTCGTCTGCGCGACGAACACGCCGGTCAGCGCGAAGCGCGAGGCCGGATGCGGGAACTTTGCGTAGCCCGCCTTCGCCGGGACTGGGAACGACACCTGCGTGATGATCTCGCCGTCTTCAAGCGCAGTCGCGAACAGGCCCTGGAAGTAGTCGTCGGCGGCGATGGTGCGCTTGTTGGTCTTGATCGTCGCGCCGAGCGCCAACGTCGCGGCCGGATAGTCTGCGGCCGGATCGTTGTTGGCGAGCGAGCCGCCGATCGTACCGCGATAGCGCACGGCGGGATCGCCGATCAGCGACGCGAGATAGGCGAGCGCGGGGATCGCCTTCTTGGCGGCATCGCTGGTCGCCACGTCGTAGTGCGGCGTGGCGGCCTTGATTGTCAGCGTATCGCCGGAGGCTTCAACGCCGATCAGGTCCTTGATCTTGCCGAGATCGATCACGTCCGAGGGCGCGGCAAGCCGCTGCTTCATGACCGGAAGCAGGGTCTGGCCGCCGGCGAGGAATTTCGCCTCGCTGCCCTTGGCGAACAGGCTGGCCGCTTCGTCGACCGAGGAGGCGCGATGATAGGTGGTCTGGTACATCTTCGTTGCTCCCTCTTATGCCGCGTGGATCGTGCGCCACACCCGGTCCGGGGTTGCTGGCATTTCCAGATTGTTCTTGCCGATCGCATCCGTGATCGCGTTGATCACGGCCGCCGAGGCGCCGATCGCGCCGGCCTCACCGCAACCCTTGATGCCGAGCGGGTTGCCCGGGCACAGCGTCGTGGTGTGGGAGAGCTTGAACGAGGGGAGGTCGTCGGCGCGCGGCATGGTGTAGTCCATGAACGAGGCCGTGACCGGCTGGCCGTTGGCATCATAGATCGCGTGCTCGAGCAGTGCCTGGCCGATGCCCTGGGCGAGGCCGCCATGGACCTGGCCCTCGACGATCATCGGGTTGATCAGCCGGCCGAAGTCGTCGGCCGCGACAAAGTTGACGAAGGAGGTCTTGCCGGTGCCGGCATCGACCTCGAGCTCGCAGATATAGGCGCCGGCCGGGAAGGTGAAGTTGGTCGGGTCGTAGAAGGCGGTTTCCTTCAGGCCCGGCTCCATCCCGTCAGGCAGATTGTGCGCGGTGTAGGCGGCGAGCGCGACCATCGGGAAGGCGATCGCCTTGTCGGTGCCGGTCACCTTGAACTCGCCGTTCTCGATGACGATGTCGGCTTCCGACGCTTCGAGCGCATGCGCGGCGATCTTCTTGGCCTTGGACTCGACCTTCTCCATCGCCTTCAGTATCGCGGTGAGACCGACGGCCGCGGAGCGCGAGCCGTAGGTGCCCATGCCGAACTGCACCTTGTCGGTGTCGCCATGGACGATCGAGACCTGGCTGATCGGAACGCCCAAACGATCCGCGACGAGCTGGCAGAAGGTGGTCTCGTGACCCTGGCCGTGGCTGTGCGAGCCGGTGAGGATCTCGATGGTGCCGACCGGGTTGACGCGCACCTCGGCCGATTCCCACAGGCCGACACCGGCGCCCAGGCTGCCGACCGCCTTCGACGGCGCGATGCCGCAGGCCTCGATGTAGCAGGACACGCCGATGCCGCGCAGCTTGCCGTCCGCCTTCGCCTTGGCCTTGCGGGCCGGGAAGCCGGCATAGTCGATCGCCTTCATCGCGGCATCGAGCGACGCATTAAAGTCGCCGGTGTCATAGGCCATGATCACGGGCGTCTGGTGCGGGAACTGGGTGATGAAGTTCGTCCTGCGCAGCGCGGCCGGATCGACCTTCAGCTGCCGCGCCGCCGTCTCCATCATCCGTTCGATCAGGTAGCTCGCCTCGGGGCGGCCCGCGCCGCGATAGGCGTCGACCGGCGTTGTGTTGGTGTAGACGCCGATCACCTCGGCATGGATCGCCGGGATGTTGTATTGGCCCGACAGCAGTGTCGCATAGAGATAGGTCGGCACTGACGACGAGAACAGCGACATGTAGGCGCCGAAATTGGCGTAGGTCTTCACCTTCAGGCCGGTGATCTTGTTGTTGGTGTCGAACGCCATCTCGGCATGGGTGACATGGTCGCGGCCATGCGCGTCGGTGAGGAAGGCCTCGGTGCGGTCGCCGGTCCACTTCACGGGACGGCCGACCTTCTTCGACGCCCACAGCGCCACCATCTCTTCCGGATAGATGAAGATTTTCGATCCGAAGCCGCCGCCGACGTCGGGCGCGATCACGCGCAGCTTGTGCTCGGGCGCGATGTTGTAGAACGCCGACAGCACGAGGCGGGCGACGTGCGGGTTCTGCGAGGTCGTATAGAGCGTGAAATGCTCCTCCGCCGCGTCGTAATCGGCGATCGCCGCGCGCGGCTCCATCGCGTTCGGTGCGAGGCGGTTGTTGGCGAGGTCGAGCTTCACCACATTGGCGGCCTTCGCGAAGGCGGCATCCACCGCGCCCTCGTCACCGATCACCCAATCATAGACCTGGTTGCCCGGGGCTTCGGGGTGAAGCTGCGGCGCGCCGGCCTTGATCGCGGCGGTGACGTCGGCGACCGCCGGCAGTTCTTCGTAATCCACGACCACGGCCTCGGCCGCGTCGCGTGCGAGATTCTTGCTCTCGGCTATCACCACCGCCACGGCCTGGCCGACGAAGCGCACTGTCTCCGGCGCCATCGCGGGCCATGCGCCCATCTTCATCGGGCTGCCGTCCTTGGAGGTAATGGCCCAGCCGCAGATGAGGTTGCCGACCTTGTCGTCGACGATCTGCTTGCCGGTGAGCACCGCGACCACGCCCGGCATCTTCAGCGCGGCGGAGGAGTCGATCCCCTTCACCTTGGCGTGCGCGTGCGGGCTGCGGATGAAATGGGCATAGGTCATGCCCGTCAGTTTGATGTCGTCGACGTACCGGCCCTTGCCGGTAATGAAACGCTTGTCTTCCTTGCGCACGACGCTTGCGCCGATGCCTTCAACACCCATTGTCCTGTCCTCCCGACCGGAAATTGTTATCCGCCCTTTCCATCGAAAGCGGCGGCGGTATTTTTGTTCGAGGCGTGCCGCTTACTCGGCCGCCTGCGCAACCTTCATGCGGCCGGCCGCATCCAGCACGGCTTTGACGATGTTGTGGTAGCCGGTGCAGCGGCAGATATTGCCTTCGAGCTCGTGGCGGACGGTGGCTTCGTCGAGCTGGCCGCCATAACGGTGCACGATGTCGATCGCCGACATGATCATGCCCGGCGTGCAATAGCCGCACTGCAGTCCGTGATTGTCGCGGAAGGCGGCCTGCATCGGATGCAGTTCGTCGCCCTTGGCGATGCCCTCGATCGTGGTGACGTCGGCGCCGTCGGCCTGGCCGGCCAGCATGGTGCAGGATTTCACCGCCCGGCCGTCGATGTGCACGACGCAGGCGCCGCACTGGCTGGTATCGCAGCCGACATGGGTTCCTGTGAGATTGAGGTGATCGCGCAGGAGATGGACCAGCAGCGTGCGGTCCTCGACGTCGACAGCAACAGCCTTGCCGTTGACTGTCAGTTTGACTGTAGACACGGTGGAGTCCTCCCGGAATGATTTTGATTGTTTCTAATTAGAGACAGCGACCCGGAACTTTGCAACTAGGATTTTGGTCTCCCGCGTCATGGAAAAGTCACCGATCCGGATGCGGGCGCAATGATTTGCGCGGGGCGTATCGGTCGTTCCCGACAGGGCCGGGCAGCGGGTGTGGGATGCCAGTCGTCATCGCATGTGGTCGGCCGCTGGCCGACAGGGCCGAAGATTGCGCCGGTGTGCCGAATTTACCGCCCTTTATCGATTCTGCCTTAGTTTTGCGCATCCGGTCAGGGGGCGGGGCGCCCCCGGATCGCGGCTGAATAGAAAATGGGGGTTGGAATGTCCGGGCGTATCGCGTCGCCGTCTAAGCGCACAATATTTCCCACCCTCAGGTTCCGAGCAAAAATCATCCTCGGCTTCGCCGCGGTGCTGGTGATCTCCGCCGGCAGCATGGCTTTCTCTTATTTCGGCTTCGAGCGGGTGTCGTCCGGGGTCGGCTCCTACCGCACCAGCGTTTCCGAGGCCGACCTCGCCCGCAACATCGACCGCGAGCTGCTCGCCTATCGTTCAGCGGTCCGCTATTTCGTCGTCACCGGCAAGGAAGACGACGCCAAGGCGGCGCTGGACACGGAGGCGAGCCTCAAGAACGCCATCGACCAGGCGATCAAGGGCGCCAAGAAGCCGGCGCGGCAGGACAGCCTCAACAGGCTTGCCAAGGAATTCTCGAATTTCTCGGCGACCTTCGCCAAGGTCCTCCAGGCCAAGCGCGACAGCGCGCTCCTGGTGCAGAACCAGCTCACGCGCAACGCCAACCTCCTGAAGTACAAGCTGGACGACATCGGCAATAATGCCTCCGACGCCGAAGCACAGTCGATCGAGTTCGGCACCAAGCAGGTCAACGCCCAGTTCCAGACCGCGACCGCGGCCGCCACCAACTTCGTGCTGACGTCCGACCAGGCGATCGCCACCAGCGCGCTGGCGCGGCTGAAATTCGTCGATAATTCGCTGGGCGCGGTCTATTCCATGGACGACAAGATCGTCGCCGGCCTGAAGGACGCCAAGGCGTTGCTCGGCGCCTATCGCGAGGCACTGGAAAAGCTGATCGCGAACGCCAAGATGGTCGATGATCTCGTCACCGAGATGAGCGGCTCGGCGGGCGCGATCCTCCAGGGCGCCACGGCCATGAAGGCGGATCTCGTCGCCGAGCAGCAGAGGCTGGATTCGGAGTCGGAAGCCACCATTGGCCAGACCGAGCATCTGATCCTGACGCTGGCCATTGGTGGCACCCTGCTCGGGGCGGTCTTCGCCTTCCTGCTAGGCACCGGCATCTCGCGTCCGATGATCGCGATGTGCAAGGCGATGCGCGAATTGGCTTCCGGCAATTTCGACGTCGTGCTGCCGGGCCTTGGCCGCAAGGACGAGATCGGCGAGATGGCCGGCGCGGTCGAGGAGTTCAAGATCCAGGCTGTCGCGAAGGCCGAGCGCGATGCCGCCGCCAGCGAAGCCCAGAACAAGGAGCAGGCCGCCGCGCGCCGCTCCGAGCTGATCCGCTTCGCCGATGATTTCGAGAGCGCGGTCGGCGCCATCGTCTCCAACGTCTCGGCCTCCGCCGTGCAGCTGGAATCGGCGGCCTCGACGCTGACCCGCACCGCCGAGACCACGCAGACCCTGTCGAGCCAGGTCGCCGGCGTTTCCGAGCAGGCCTCGAGCAACATGCAGTCGGTCGCGACCGCGACCGAGGAGCTTTCGGCCTCGGTCGAGGAGATCGGCCGCCAGGTCCGCGACTCCAGCCGCATCGCCGAAGCCGCCGTGGTTCAGGCCAAGGAGACCGATGGCCGCATCGGCAAGCTGTCGCATGCCGCCCAGCAGATCGGCGAGGTCGTGAAGCTGATCACCGCGATCGCCGAGCAGACCAATCTCCTCGCGCTGAACGCCACCATCGAGGCGGCCCGCGCCGGCGAGGCCGGCCGCGGCTTTGCGGTCGTCGCCAGCGAGGTGAAGTCTTTGGCGAGCCAGACGGCGAAGGCCACCGACGAGATCTCCTCGCACATCGCCGGCATGCAGGGCGCGACCGCCGAGTCGGTCGCCGCGATCAAGGAGATCGGCGCGACCATCGGCCAGATTTCGACGATTTCGACGTCCATCGCCAGCGCCGTGGAGCAGCAGGGCGCCGCGACCCAGGAAATCGCCCGCAGCGTCCAGAACGTGGCCCAGGGCACGCAAGCCGCCGCCACCGATATCGGCCAGGTCAACCGCGGCGCCGCCGAGACCGGCTCGGCGTCGGAAGAGGTCCTCAACTCGGCCAAGTCCCTCTCCAGCGAAAGCACGCGTCTGCGCGCCGAACTCGACCGCTTCATGGGGAATATCCGGGCGGCGTAGCGCTCGGACCGCGCCACCCGCTCAATCGTCGTCCTGGCGAAAGCCAGGACCCAACCCCAGGGAGCGGTTGCGGCGCGAAGTTGGTAATCGCGCGTCTTCGCCCAACCCAATCCTGTGGTTGGGTCTTGGCCTTCGCCGGGACGACGAGCGGAGATTGAGGTTGCTACTCTCAACTCCTAACGGCGCGAAGAGCCCCAACCGCGTCACCTGACCGCAAGTTGCGAAGCCGCAAATTTACCGCGGCTTATCCTTTCCTCCGTAACGTGCGCCTGAGTCGGGGAGCGGGCTGCTTCCGGGCTGCGCCTGGTTTTCCGCGAATGGAATGGGGTGGGGGAATGTCCGTCAAGTCCAAGCCGAGCACATCGAAGCTGCCAACGCTGCGCTTTCGCGCAAAAATCATCCTCGGCTTCGTGGCGGTGCTCGCCATCCTCGCCGTCAGCATGGCCTTCGCCTATTTCGGCTTCGAGCGGATCGCCGACGCCGTGGCGTCCTACCGCACCAGCGTGTCGGAAGCCGACCTGGCGCGGACCGTCGATCGCGAGCTGATCGCCTATCAGGGGCTGGCGCGGGCCTATACGCTGACCGGCGCTGTGGACGATGAGACCGCGGCAAAGGCGGCCGAGGGGAATCTGAAGGCAGCGATCGCAAAGTCGATGGCAGCCACGACCACGCCCGCGCGCCGCGAACAGGTCGGCAAGCTCGAGGCCGAGTTCCAGAGCTTCACCAAGGTGTTCGGCGAGATCATCACGCTGACGCGCGAGAACGCCAAGATCGCGTCTGACGAGCTCAACGGCGTCGGCAACAAGATCCGCTTCAAGTTCGACGATCTCGCCGATACCGCGGCGCTGGCGGGCCTGGCCTCCGTTCAGACCACGGCCAAGGACGTCACCTCGCAATATCTCGCCGTCTCCACTTCGGTCAGCGCCTTCGTCGCCAAGCCGGAGCCGAAGACGTCCGACGGCGTGATCGCGCGCATCAAGTTCCTGGAGACCCTGCTGGTCTCGATCTATGCCAACGATCAGAAGATCACTGAGCGGGTCACCGAGATCGGCAACCTCCTGAAGCAGTACCGCACCTCCTTCGCCAAGCTGTCCGAGAACGTGAAGGTCATCGTCAAGCTGAACGGCGAGATGACCAAGACGGCGGCATCCATCCTCAAGGCGTCGGGCGAATTGCGGGCGGACGTGACGGCCGACCAGCAGCGCATCGAGGCAAGCGCCAATGCGACGATCGGGGAGACCGAGCGGCTGATGCTGATGATGGCGCTGGGCGGGCTGGCCGTCGGCGCCGTGCTGGCCTTGATGCTCGGTAACGGCATCTCGCGTCCGATGATCGCGATGTGCAAGGCGATGCGCGAATTGGCTTCCGGCAATTTCGACGTCG
>NZ_LUUB01000042.1:74604-84752 GCF_001641635.1 Bradyrhizobium centrolobii | reverse complement strand
TAGGGTCTGTACCTAATTAGCGCGCTCTGATTCTCTTGCACCCGAACTGATTCGGCACGGGGGCTTTGATGCGCAAGGGGCTGTTCTGGCTCAACGACAAGCAGTGGGCTCAGATAAAGCCGCATCTGCCAACGAACCAGACCGGACCGGAGCGCGAAGATGATCGACGCATCATCAGCGGTATCATCCACATGCTTCAGTGTGGCGCGCGCTGGCGCGATTGCCCGCCCGACTTTGGTCCTTACACGACGATCTACAATCGGTTCAATCGCTGGGCCAAGCGCGGACATTGGCAGGCGATCTTTGAAGCGCTCGCCCGCTGCGGCAAGGATGGCGTGACTTTGTCCATCGACTCCACCTCGATCAAGGCGCATCGCTCGGCGAGCGGCGGAAAAGGGGGGAACATGAACAGGCGATCGGCCGCTCGCGCGGCGGGCGGACCACGAAAATCCACGCGCTGAGCGACCCTGATTGCAAACCCTGCGCATTTCATCTCACTCCGGGCCAGGACGCAGATATTGCCGCAGCGCCGGCCCTTTTGGAACTCGCGCCGCCCATGTCTGCCCTCATTGGGGACAAAGGCTACGACGGCGACGGCTTTCGCGCCGAAATCGTCAATCGTGGCGCCAAGCCCGTCATTCCAAACAAATCCAACAGGGTGACCTTCCACAACTTCAGCAAGCGCATCTATAAAGGGCGCAATGTTATCGAGCGTTGCTTCTGCCGGCTCAAGGATTTCAGGCGTGTCGCAACTCGTTACGATAAACTCGCCAGAAACTTCTTGGCTGCCGTCCACATCGCAGCCATCGTCGCCTATTGGATCAATTGAGTCTGGACCCTAGCGATGGCGCTCCCGCGACCAGGGAAGCGTCGGCTCGCCCTTGAGGCGCAGCGCCCGATGTTCCTGTTGGACGGAGGTTCTGTTCGAGCGCGAATTGCGTTGGCAGGCGCAAGGCTCAGAGAGTTTGGAGTGGCTCTTTTTCCAAAGGCTGCATCGCGGCGGCGGGGAAACCTCGTGGAAGCGCTGCGGGCGCGAAGCGAGGGCGACCCGCTACCGCGGCTAGAGGGATTGAATCAGGCTGATCTCGAAAGCAAGCGGGGGGTGATCATCTTTCTGCACGGACTCATGTCGAGTGACACAGGAACATTCGATCACCTGGTCGCCCGCATCAAGAGCGATAACGCCTTACCTGACGTCCACCTCGTGGCATGGCCGCACGACACGCTTGCTCGGATCAATGTGAATGCCCAGGAGCTTGCCGAGTTAATTGAGAAACGGCTCGGATCGAGCGGCTTACCCCTCCTCTTTGTCTGCCACTCTCGAGGCGGACTTGTTGCAAGGGCTACCGTGGTGAAGCTAGTAAATGGCAACCGACGCTGGGCGGAGCGCCTGAGAGGAGCGGTTACATTCGGCACTCCACACTTGGGCGCCGAACTGGCCGAACGAGGCGACGAATTCTTGGGGAAGCTGTTGCTCCTCAAAACCATTCAGCAGACCGGCAAGTCCGTTCCGCTGGTTGATGCGCTCTTGGCCGTACGCAAGCAGAAAGCTATCGAGGGCGTTAGCGATCTGCGGCCAACCAGCAATCGTGGCGAGTTCTTGTACGGGCTGCGAGAGGACGAAGCCAAACAGGCAGGCGGCGCAGGCAGGCGAGTCTTGCCCATGTTCGTCGTGGGCGGTCGAGCAGAACCTGTCGGAACAGCTGGGTGGCTATCGCGTCGCTTCTTCGGCGGTGAGCCGAATGACCTAGTGGTGGCCCTTTCGTCGACATCTCCGGCGTCCATGCGCCCTTCGAGCCAGACGGCAACAGACCATTTCAGCTACTTTACCTCTCAAGAAATGAAAAAGAGCCACATACCAGCTCTTGATTACATTATCGCCGCGTTCAAGCCTCACTCAAGGACCCAACGACAGGAGCCGCGCGTTGCCGTCAAAGCAACTCGTGCCCGTAGAACGTCGCCCGGTCCTGGCGCGGAAGCCGCCGCGGTAGTTCCAGCGTCAGGGGCGAGGCCTCGTCGCCCGGAGGCAACGCATTCCAGCCGAAATTGACCGGCTCCAACAAGCGCACTGGCGCGACAATAGCACCGCAGTCGCTCGCTCTATCGGCAATTCTGTGCAGCCCCTTCGTGTGCGCGAGCCCAACGATTTTACTGGGGCATTCGAGACAATGGATCGTGAGCCGCCAGACGCGATCGTGATGCCCGACACGCTGACCATTCTCAACCCATGGCGCTGATCGCAAGGAAAGCTTCAAGCGAGCTGCCGCCTTGGTCGATCGCATCTTCAAAGGTGCGAACCCTGCCGACTTACCGTTCGAGCAGCCGACACGTTACTTGTTCGTGATCAACCTTGGCGTCGCGAAGGCTATGGCCTCAGATTCCGCCTAATGTGTTAGCGCTTGCCGATCGAATAGCCTCCGGATGTCCGTTCGTGACCCTTCGGCGACCTCCAGCGATGTCCGCTTTTGTGCCGCTGTTGAGGGATGAGCGGACATCAGGAGCGCTCAGGCCGTAGAACGGCAGCTACATCTCAATCACTCTCTGGCCGCATGGGTATCGTACCAACCGGGCGGCGGGAACTGCGTCGCCGGATTCAAGTATCGTTTAGAGCCCTTGAGACGAAACACCTTCTCTTGAATCTTGCCGACCATGTTGAACATGCTTTTTGCGCCGCCACCGAACAATCCAAGATCTCCATTGATCGCATATCCACGAAAAATGCTCTTGTAGAGTTCGATGGCTTCAAGCGCGCTTACCCATGTTCCGGGCAACTCATCTCCGAAAAGGCCGCTGCTTCCGTTCTTGAACCGCCAATCGACAAACTTTCCTTCTTTCGGAATCGTTGGGCATGTCTGCATGGAGACAAGTGACTGATCCATTATTCTGTATTTGCGGTATCCCAGCTTTTCGAATGTCTCGAACTCTTCAATAAGCTTTTCCCAGCTCGTCTTGTCAGATTCAATGGATACGAATTTTGGCAGCTCGGAAAGTCCCTCCAGAGAGGCCAGCGCTTCGAGGTCATTGCCTTCAATGTCGATTTTGCAGTATCGCGGGACACCGTGCTGCTTGAAAATGTCCGCCAGTTTCGCAGCGGGTACCGTCAACGTCCGTCCCGTACCTGCGCCAAATCTCCTGTTTCTTTCGGACCAATCCGGATTGGTTGTTCCCCACTCCGAAACACGATCGTCAGCATAAAAACTGACGTTCCCAGGCGAGTTCGAAACTGCAACATTGACCACCGACAGCGCGCCGGACTTGACGTGTTCCGAGAACCGGTTGGCGATGGAATTGCAGAATTCCGGCATCGCCTCTATGGTGACAACGCGAAATCCCTTTCTCAAATAGAATTCGGTATCCTCGCCCTTGTGGGCGCCGACGTCGTAAATGAGGGTCTCGTCCATGGCTCGTCCTTTTTGTGCGCCCGAAGGCCCAAGGGTCGAAGGTGGCTAATCCTGGTGAGGTCGCGTTCGTCAACGCCGCGGCTTGGGCCGCGATCTCTCACGCCGACGACGCAGCGAATTTAAGTGATGCTGGGACGCAAGCCGCCGACATCAATGCCGCGCAGCCTGCCCCGTCTCGCAGAAGCGGAACAGAGCAAGCACGAGATCGCCACCGAACTGGTTCGATCTCGCGACCACGAGCACCATCCCTGGGGAAAGTGACAATTAAGGGGCTGCCACGCGCCGGGACGTGCCTCTCGTCGTCATCCTCGTTGCCCAAGCGACAAAATTGCAGCAAGAGATGTGCCACATTCTTGTGAAGCCGATTACAGAAATCATCCCTTCCAGCCTCTGGTGAACGGCACCGCATGGCCGCCCCTGTCATGCCAGTTCGAGACCGGAGCCACATTCGGTTGGCCGCAATAAGAGAGACCCCGGGGCATCACCCCGGGGTTTTTCATTTGATGATGCTGGCCTTCCAGCGCTTCTTGACGTGTATATTCGTGCACGAATTCCACGATCGCGCCGTGGTGATGAGCGACCGGCAAATCGGGGGATTTAGGCTGTGAGGCGCGGACGCGCGTCGAGCATCACGTCGTCTAATCTGGGGCGATAAAAGTGATGTCGGCTTCTGAGGGTAGAGCGGAAATCTTCTGATCGGTTAGAGCATTACTGCTGGTGACCCTTCCGCGACATGGACAACTGGATTTGCCGTGATGCAAAACCACGCTTCCCTTCAGGGGATACGCCCTTCATCCGGCACAGCCAATGAGATAGGTTGGGCCGTATTCATCGCGAAGATCTTCTCGAATTCGAGACGCATTGTGCCGTGGCATTCGCACGCCGCGGCCGCGAGCCGCAACCGGTCGATCTCGATTTGGCCTCGTCGATCAGATTTGATCGCTCCCGATGCGCGCAGATCGCGCATCAGGAGCGTCACCGTCGTTCGTCGCACACCGAGCATTTGCGACAAGGCCTCCTGGGTGAGCGGAAGTACGTCGTGGTCGATGCAGTCGCAAAAATGGAGTAGCCACCGGGCCATGCGGTCTTTGACCGGATGCAGCGCATTGCAAGCCGCGCCCAGCTGAAACTGCATCAGCATTGCCCTGCCGTGCATCTGGACCGCGTGCCGGATCGTAGGGCTCCGGTTGAAAGCGGCGTGAAATCGCGACGCGGGGATTCGCGAGGCGGTGCCCGATGCACGAACGACCGCGGTAGTGGCCGAAGGTGACGGCCCGAGCACCGAAAGAAGGCCAAGTGCCCCCTCGCGCCCGACTACGGCGGTGTCGACCGTCTGCCCGTCCGCCATGTCGATCATCAGCGAGATGGCGCCGCTGCGAGGGAAGAAGACATAGTCGATCTCGTCCCCCGCTCGCGCAAGGATCGCGTCCTGATCGAGCGCGACCGTCTCCAGCGCGGGCCGCAACAGATCGAGATCCGATACCGGCAGTGTTGCCAGAAAGCAGTTACGCATTCCGTCCGAACGCGTCACTGCAGATGACCCGCGGTGAGGCATCCTCCGCCTTCTTCATTCCGGGCGGTGCGGAACGGCGGCCTTAACATATGTTCAGATCTGCTTTCGCTACTCGCGCTGAGATCCAACTCACTCGCAAACTCGGATATTCCAACTGTACGTCGGCTCAAGCTTGAGTCCTCATAGACACGAACGGATCAATTTTAGGGGGCCCGCGACATGAGCGCGGCGAGTAAGGGAAGAGAGTCAGTGCAAATGGCAGTATCGGTGCAGTTGCAGCGCGAAAGTACGGAAGCTGCAAAAGGTGCTCTTCTCCACCCGCGTTGCGTAGCACCGATCTTCGGTTCCACTCATGTCGAATATGAGGGGCAGCCAGCCTTTGGCGCATTCCGGCCGTCATGCAATTGTTATACTTGGACCAGCGCGTTCGTCGATCGGGACGCTTGGGCGGCGAACAGTTCTGACAGGGTGGCGGACTAGCCGTTCCGCGCGTTGGGACGGCGTTCTGATCGCCAAGGGTCAACAGATTTCGCTCGCTTCCGGAATGGCCCAAGGCCGACATGTGGCCATGTCGGCTTCAACGTCGCCTTGCGAGAGTGAAGCGGACGCGACGAAATTATCAGTACACGCTCTATAGCCGTTTGATCGCAGCGACCTCGCTGCCTGCTTGCCTGATGCGCGCGATGGCCGGCTCGGTCGCCTCGATCACCGTCGCCATGTGATACGCATTGGCGTGAACCATGGTGCTGCCGTCGCGCACGATCGCGACGTGGCCCTTCCAGAAGATCAGGTCGCCGCGTTGCAGCTTGCTTGCCTCATCCGGCGCGAGCGCGCGGCCAAGGCCGGCCTGCTGCATGTCGCTGTCGCGCGGGCAGCCGATGCCCGCTGATGTCAGCGAGACCTGGACGAGGCCGGAGCAGTCGATGCCGAGGCTGCTCTTGCCGCCCCAGAGATAGGGCGTGCCGACGAAGCGCTCGGCGACGGCGACGAAATCGGGCTCGCGATGATCGAGCGCGGCAAGATGCGCCTTCGGCAGATATGTCCCGTCGCGCGTCACGGCGAAGTTGCCGTCCTCGCGCGTCACGAGGATCTTCGATCCCAGAACGAGCGTATCGGCCGGCGCTAGCTTGATCGAGGGACCGGGAAAGGCGAACGTTCGCAGCGCGCTCACTTTGTGCGTCGGCACGCCTGCGGGCCGCGCCAGCGCGGCATCGGGTAGCCAGCCGACATAGCCGTCGCCGACGAGCTGGCCCCAGGCCCAGCCTTCTCCGTTGCGATCGTAGATCGTGACGCGTTCGCCGCGCAGCGCCTCTGTCATCAGCATCGCGTCCGATGACGGGCGTTCACGCACCGGTGCGATGGCCTCGATCACCTCGAATTCCTCGCCGGTGACGAAGCGATCCGCCTGAACCTTGCCTTCGAGATATTTTGCGGCGAGGTCGCCCCGCGCCGGCGTCAGCCGCGGATCATGCATAGCGCTCGCTCAGCAATGTGTAGAGGGCACGTGCGGCCTGGCATTCGCCGCCTTCGGGCCGCGCCGGCTTTGCCGACGGGGTCCAGCCGTAGATGTCGACGTGCAGCCAGCTCTTCGCCTGCTCGACGAAGCGTTGCAGGAACAGCGCGCAGGTGATCGAGCCGGCAAAGGTGCCGGACGGTGCATTGGTGATGGTAGCCGCCTTGGAGTCCAGCCACGCATCGTAAGCCGGCCACAACGGCATGCGCCACAACGGATCGTTCTCCTTCACCGCGCAGCGCGCGACGTCGGCGGCAAGCGCCTCGTCATTGGTGTAGAAGGGCGGAAGATCCGGTCCCAGCGCGACGCGCGCCGCGCCGGTGAGCGTGCCGAGATCGATCAGCAGATCCGGCTTCTCCTCGTCGGCCAGAGCCAGCGCATCGGCGAGCACCAGCCGACCCTCGGCATCGGTGTTGCCGATCTCGACCGTGATGCCCTTGCGCGAGGGGAAGATGTCGAGCGGACGGAAGGCGTTGCCGGAGACCGCATTCTCCACCGCCGGAATCAGCACGCGGAGCCGGACCTTGAGCTTCGCATCCATCACCATGCGCGCCAGCGCCAGCACGTTGGCGGCGCCGCCCATGTCCTTCTTCATGATTAGCATGCCGCTCGACGGCTTCAGGTCGAGCCCGCCGGTGTCGAAGCAGACCCCCTTGCCGACCAGCGTCACCTTGGGATGTGCGGGATCGCCCCAGCTGATATCGATCAGCCGCGGTGCGCGGTCCGAGGCCATGCCGACCGCGTGGATCAGCGGAAAGTTCTGCGCCTTCAGATCCTCGCCAATCGTGCAGGCAAAGCTTGCACCGAACTCGGCTGCGAGCGCCTGCGCGGATGCGGCCAGCTCCTCCGGCCCCATGTCGTTGGCCGGTGTGTTGATGAGGTCGCGCGCCAGCATGGCGGCCTCGGCGATCCGGTCGATCTCGGCCGCGTCGATGCCGGGCGGCGGCGTCAGGCGGACGTCAGGGCGATCCGCCTTGCGGTAGCGGGCGAAGCGGTAGCTGCCGAGCGCAAAGGCGAGCGCCGCCAGTCGTGCATCGTGCGGTGCATTGGCAAAACGATACGTGCCCGGCGGCAACAGGCCCGGCAAGGCGCCCGGCCGGAACGGATCGCGCGATCTGGCGCCATCCTCCTCGAGGCCGAACAGGATTTGCGCGATCGCGCCATCCGGCGCGGGCAGCGCAAGATAGGCCCCCGGCTTGGCGGCAAAGGCGCTGGCGGTGGCGAATTGGCGCTGCGCCGGCGGCAGCGTCTCACGAACTGCATCCCAGCTCGATTTGGTGACGAAGGTGATCGGGATGGCGGTCGAGGACGTCTCGAAGACGGAAGGCATTGGCAGGTCCGGATCGTCAGATCAAACAGGTGATGTGGCGGCCAAGAGACTTCGCAGAGTTTTGCCGCGCCTGCAATCGGCTTTGCGATCACCGCTCGGCGAGCCGCTACTCGCATCCGAGGCGTCATGCTAGGTTCCGTGCAGCAGTCACCTGCGGCACGGTCTGTTGCCGGCGGCTGCAAGAGCAAGCGTGCCGGGAGGAGATGCAATGGACGTTGTGTGGAGCGTGGTCACATTCATCGGACAGGCCATCGAGGCGGTCTTCAGCTATGTCGAGCACCACCACTGGATCTTCGCGTTCCTTGCCGGCGGTTACGTCTTCTATCTTCACGATCGCTCCGTGCATGCACGGTTCGACGCGCTCGACAAGCGCTTGGACGAAATCCGCAAGCGTCTCGCCATCGAATATTGATCGGACCTCGCGAAACCAACGGCGGATCGACCCGTATCGCTGCGGCGGGAACGGCCGTTCACGGGAAGCCGGCCAGCAAATAGCCGCAGGGCTTTTACTAGCGCTGCGGTTGTGGCATCGTTGCTGGAGATTTGAGATTGTGGCCGCGCGGTTCTGCACGCGTCGAGCGCAGAAACGGCGGCATCCGATCGATGCCGATTTGAAACGGTTCGTCGAAGGCATTTTTCTCTTCGTTTGGGCGGCGCAGCATTGCACTGAGGCGGCGCAAAATGGATAGGTCATTCGTTATTGCGCAGATTTCCGACCTGCATCTGGATGGGTCAGGCCGGCTGCTTCCCACCATCGAGGCCCTTGGCGCTGCGATTGGCGAGCGGATGGCGGGCTTTTCGGCTGTTCCCGACCGCGTCCTGCTCATGACCGGCGATCTCGTGAACGACCCGACGCCGCGCGCGCTCGACGAGGTGCTCGCGGTCATCGCCTCATTCCGGCAAAGCGGCCTGTTCACCGACATTCAGGCGATCGCCGGCAATCACGATGTCAAGCGCCCGAGCCGGGGTAGCGGCCGGCACGATGCCTACGACTACCTGCATCTGCCGCGGACGTCGAAGAGCGTCTACTACCGCCAGTCCGGCCTCGACCTGGTGCTGCTGGATTCCAACAGCGCAAGCCTCACCACGCTCGCCAACGGCACGATCGATGAAAGTGCCTACAGCGCGATGGTCGCGCAGTCCGCGCGGCTGAGCGTCGAGCTTGCTGGCAGCCTGGGCTCGGCCGGACGCCCCGACTATGCCGAGCCCGCGGACAACCTGGTACGCGTGCTGGCGCTGCACCATCATCCGCTGCCGCAAGCGACCGGTGAGGGAAAGCGGTTTCTCGGCGCCCCGGACGAGCCGCTGATGTATCTCGCCGCGCCAGCGACCTTTCTCGAAGCCGCCACCTCGCTCAACGTGAGCCTGGTTCTGCACGGTCACCGGCACGTCGAGGGTCTTGCCCGCTATTCGATCCCCGATCCGCGTGCCACGCGGAGCGCGGGCGGAGAGGAGTTCTGGTGCACGATCTACGTGCTCTCCTGTCCATCTTCGACCGGGCAGGGCGGCGACGATGCCGGCTTCAACATCATTCATTTCGGGCCGTCGCCCGACGCAAGCGGGTCGCAATACCGGTTTGCGATCGCCCGATATTCGCGGCCGCGCGACGACGATGTCTTCAGGCCGCTCGATAGCAACCTTCCGGACGGCATCATTCGGCTTCCGGCGGGGCGCGACTTCTCCCGCGATCCCGCCCTCCAGTCGGCGATCGAGATCGCCTCATGCGCGACGCTGACGCGGGATCAGCTCGTGGCCCTGGTCCCCCGGCTGCTGGCGCGGCGCGCCTTCTACGACGACGGCGAACATAGTTGGGCAAATGCGCTCTACACCTATCTCGTCACATCCCGGGTCTGGGGTGATCTCGACGGCAAGTTCGCAAGGTCAGGGCGCGAGCATGAGGCCAAGGCGCTGATCGCGGCGGGGCAGCTGCTGAGCCGATTGATCGAGCAATCGGCGGATGTGCTCGGCATCGATCGCGACGAGCTCGACGAGCTCCGCGCGAACCGCCTGATCAATCGTGCCGACCTGCTGCGCCAATTGCGCAGGATGCCGCGCGAGGGCGTCGACGTGCAGCAGCATGCCCGGCAAAGGCTGCAATTGCTACGAGACCTGAACGATCAGGTGACGGCACTCGGTCTCGATCTGGACTTGGGCGGCGCTGCGCCCGCAGAAACGCCGCTCTGAGGCCCGGAGATCGCCGTTAACCCGCCGTTAGGGTTAACAGTCTATTGCTGGCGCGTTCGGCTCGATCAATCGGCTCTAGAGTCAAGGCGGCATGCGTCAACGGTTCAGTCTAGCCCGGCTTCTTGCGTCCACCTCGCTGGTCGCGGCGCTGGCAGTCAGCCTCGGCGGCTGCACGGCCATGTCGAAGCTCTCCGACGTCACCGGCTC
>NZ_LUUB01000042.1:3362-74595 GCF_001641635.1 Bradyrhizobium centrolobii | reverse complement strand
CCCGCCGATCCGGCGCGGGCCGTCGACGTCTATGGCGAACGCTACCGTGCAAATCCCAAGGACGCCGACGTCGCGCTCGCTTATGGCCAGGCCCTGCGCGCCAACGGCCAGCGTGCGCAGGCCGCCGCCGTGCTCGAGCAGGCGACCATCGCCCATCCCGGCAACAAGACGCTGCTCGCCCAGTACGGCCGCGCGCTCGCCGACAACGGCAATTTCCAGCAGGCCTTCGACGTGCTGTCGAAGGCGCATTCGCCCGACAACCCGGATTGGCGCCTGCTCTCGGTGCAGGGTACGGCGCTCGACCAGATGGGCCGGCACAAGGAAGCGCGCGGCTATTATGCGAGCGCGCTGAAGATCATGCCTGGCGATCCCGGCGTGCTCTCCAATCTCGGCCTGTCCTACATGCTCTCGAGGGACCTGCCGAAGGCGGAGGAAGCGCTGCGGCAGGCTTACGCCTCGCCGCGCGCGAGCGCGCGGGTGCGGCAGAACCTCGCGCTCGTGGTCGGCCTCCAGGGCCGCTTTGCCGAGGCCGAGACCATCGTGAAGGCGGACCTGCCGCCGGACGAGGCGGCGGCCAACGTCGCCTATCTGAAGGACATGCTGAACCGCAACGAGGCGCCGCGCGGCGCGCCGAAGCGGACGCCGGTCGCATCCCTCAGCCAGCCCGACTGATCAGCCGTTTCTTGCAAGACACGCGGACCGCGTGCGCGGCGACGCCGATTTTGCCCGACGTGTCAGATGGTTCGTTAGATTCGCCGAGCATAAAGCCGGCGGTTGCCGGCTACTTTGCATGGGGTTGTTTTCGATATTTTGGCCGAGCCTGACCTCGTCGCGCCTTAGTGCAGCTCGGAGATCTTGATGCCGGTCGGTCCGAGAATGACGACGAACAGCACCGGCAGGAAGAACAGGATCATCGGCACAGTCAGCTTCGGCGGCAGCGCGGCCGCCTTCTTCTCGGCTTCGTTCATGCGCATATCGCGGTTTTCCTGCGCCATGACGCGCAAGGAGTGGCCGAGCGGCGTGCCGTAGCGTTCCGCCTGCTGGAGCGCGAGACAGACCGACTTGACGCCCTCGAGCCCGGTGCGCCGCGACAGGTTCTCATAGGCCACCTTGCGGTCCTGCAAGTAAGACAGCTCGGCCGTGGTCAGCGTGAACTCCTCCGACAGCGCGATCGACTGGCCCACGATCTCGGTCGCCACTTTCCGGAATGCCATCTCGACCGACATGCCGGATTCGATGCAGATCAGCAGCAGGTCGAGCGCGTCGGGGAAGGCGCGTTTGATCTGGAGCTGGCGCTTGGCGATCGCGTTCTTGAGGAACAGCATCGGCGCCTGGAGACCGAGATAGGCGGCGCCGACGCAGATGCCGATCTTGACCGGCAGCGGCTTCTCCATATGCGCGATCAGGAACACGTAGAGGATCGCGCCGACGAACAGGACCAGCGGGGCCACCATGCGGGCGAACAGGAAGGTGATGTAGGGGGCGTGGCCGCGATAGCCCGCCATCACCAGCTTCTCGCGCGCAGCTTCCTGCGCCAGCCATTTGGTGAGGTTGAAGTCCTCGACGACCTTGGAGACGAGCTGCTTGGGGGTCTGGCGCAGCGAGACCTTTTCGCCCTTGGAAAGGCGCTCGCGCTCGCGCTGCCGGATGCGTTCGCGCTCGTTCGCTACCGCCTTCATGCGCTTGGCGAGGCCCTCGCCGGCGAACAGCGGCATCACCAGCGTATAGACGGTAGCGCTGGCGGCGATGGCCGCCAGCAGCATGGTCATGAAGCGGACGTCATGCAGTTTCGAAACGAGGAACTCGACCATACGGCACCGTCAGAAGTCGAAGTTGATCATCTTCTTCATCACCATGATGCCGATCGACATCCAGATGACGCAGCCGACCAGCATGAGCTGGCCGGTGGGATGGGTCCACAGAAGCGAGATGTATTGCGGGGTGGTGAGATAGACCAGGAACATCACGATCGGCGGCAGCGAGCCGATGATGCCGGCCGAGGCCTTGGCCTCCATCGACATCGCCTGGATCTTCTCTTTCATCTTCTTGCGGTCGCGCAGCACCTTGGAGAGGTTGCCGAGCGCTTCGGAGAGATTGCCGCCCGACTTCTGCTGGATCGACACCACGATGCCGAAGAAGTTGGCCTCCGGCAGCGGCATGCGCTCGTAGAGCCGGGCGCAGGCCTCGCCGAGCGGCATGCCGATCGCCTGCGTCTCGATGATCGCCAGGAATTCGCTGCGCAACGGCTCCGGCGAATCGGCGGCGACAACCTTGATCGATTCAAACAGCGGAAGGCCGGCCTTGATGCCGCGCACGATCACGTCGACCGCGTCGGGAAGGGCTGCCAGGAACTTGTCTTCGCGGCGCTTCTTCAGGAAGCTCAGCGCCCAGCGCGGCAGGCCGAGGCCGCCCGCAAAGGCGAGACCGGCGGCGCCGATCAGGCCTCCGCCGACGAACAGGGCAACCGCGGCCAGCACGGCGGCCACCACGGCGGATGCAATCCAGAACTTCTGCGGCGTCCAGTCGAGTCCCGCCCGCGACAGGCGGACGTTGAGCGGAACGCTCTTCTCCTGCTGGCGCCGCGCCTCGAGATCCTTGAGCGTGGTCTCGACCTGCTCGCGGCGCGAACGCTGGGTCTTCTCGGCCTGGCGGGCCGTGGGCGCCTCGGCGCGGGAGATCGAGGCGCGGCGGCTCTCCGCCTTCCGCTCGCCTGACAGGAACGGGTAGAGGAAGACCCAGGCGATGCCGCCGGTGGCGGCGGTCGCGAGGAAGGCGAGGGCGAGGACCTGGATGTTCATGGCGATGCTGACCTGCTCACGCCTTCGCCGCCACTTCGGCCGCATCGAGCGCGGCGGCAAGGCGCTTCTCCTCGCCGTAATAGCGGGCGCGCTCCCAGAACCGCGGCCGGCCAATGCCGGTCGAGCGGTGCCGGCCGATGATCTTGCCGTTGGCATCCTCGCCGACGAGGTCGTAGAGGAAGATGTCCTGGGTGATGATGGTGTCGCCTTCCATGCCCATCACCTCGGTGATGTGGGTGATGCGGCGCGAACCGTCGCGCAGGCGCGCGGCCTGGATGATGACGTCGATCGAGGCGCAGATCATCTCGCGGATGGTGCGCGACGGCAGGGAGAAGCCGCCCATCGTGATCATGGATTCGCAGCGCGACAGCGCCTCGCGCGGGTTGTTGGCGTGCAGGGTCCCCATCGAGCCGTCATGGCCGGTGTTCATGGCCTGGAGCAGGTCGAATGCCTCGGGTCCGCGGACCTCGCCGACGATGATGCGTTCGGGACGCATACGCAGGCAGTTGCGCACCAATTCGCGCATCGTGACCTGGCCTTCGCCCTCGATGTTGGGCGGGCGGGTTTCCAGCCGGACCACGTGGGGCTGCTGGAGCTGGAGCTCGGCGGCGTCCTCGCAGGTGATGACGCGCTCGTCGTGCTCGATGTAGTTGGTCATGCAATTGAGCAGCGTGGTCTTGCCCGAGCCGGTACCGCCGGAAATAAGCACGTTGCAGCGGCAGCGGCCGATGATCTGGAGGATCTCCGCGCCCTCGGGCGTGATCGCGCCGAACTTGACGAGCTGATCCAGCGTCAGCTTGTCCTTCTTGAACTTGCGGATGGTGAGCGCGGGTCCGTCGATCGACAGCGGCGGAACGATGGCGTTGACGCGGGAGCCGTCGGCGAGACGGGCGTCGCAGATCGGCGAGGATTCGTCGACGCGCCGGCCGACCTGGCTGACGATGCGCTGGCAGATGTTGAGGAGCTGCTGGTTGTCGCGGAAGCGGATACCGGTGCGCTGGATCTTGCCGCCGACTTCGATGAATACCGTGTTGGCGCCGTTGACCATGATGTCGGCGATGTCGTCGCGCGACAGCAGCGGCTCGAGCGGGCCGTAGCCGAGCACGTCGTTGCAGATGTCGTCGAGCAGCTCTTCCTGCTCGGCGATCGACATCACGATGTTCTTGATCGCGATGATCTCGTTGACGATGTCGCGGATTTCCTCGCGCGCCGATTCCGAGTCGAGCTTGGCGAGCTGGGCGAGGTCGATTGCCTCGATCAGTGCGCCGAAGATGGTCGCCTTGACCTCGTAATAGTTGTCCGAGCGGCGGGTCTCGATGGTCGGGGCAGGTCTCGCGGGCGCAAGCGGCGGCGAGGCGACCGCCGGCGGGGGCGGCGCGCGCGACAGCGTGGGCGCCGGAGCCTGGGCAGGCTCTGGCGACACGGCAGCGGGCTTGGGAGCCCGAAGGTCGGTGTCTGTTCCGCTACGCTTACCGAACACTTAACAACTCCATGCGGCGACTTATTTTCCCCGCAACTTCTCAATCAGCGGTGAAAGGAAAGACGACTTTTGCTTCTTGGTCTCGCTCCGGCCGGTCAGGCGCTGGGCGATCTGCAGGAACATCTCGATCGACTTGTGGTTGGCCGAGATCTCCGCGATCATCTGGCCGTTGTTGGCCGCGGAGCCGAAGATCTGCGGCTCGAACGGGATCGAGACGATCGGCTGGCTCTCGATCGCCTTGGCGAACTCGGCGGCGGCGATTTCCGGCCGTTTCGGGATACCGACCTGGTTCAGGCAGTAGAGCGGTGGCCGGTCGTTGGGGCGCGAGGCCTTCAAGAGATCGAACAGGTTCTTGGTATTGCGCAGGTTGGCGAGGTCCGGCGCCGCCACGATCAGGATGTCGTCCGCCGCGACCAGCGCGCGCTTGGTCCAGCCCGACCATTGGTGCGGGACATCGAGCACGATGCAGGGCATGGTCGAGCGCAGCGTGTCGAACACGGCGTCGAAGGCGTCGGTGCCGAAGTCATAGACCCGGTCGAGCGTCGCCGGCGCCGCCAGCAGGCTCAGGTGATCGGTGCACTTCGACAGCAGGCGGTCGATGAAGGCGGTATCGACGCGATCGGGCGAGAAGACGGCGTCCGCGATGCCCTGCGGCGGGTCCTGGTTGTAGTCTAGTCCGGCGGTGCCGAAGGCGAGGTCGAGATCGGCGACGACCGCATCCATGGCGAGGTCGCGCGCGATCGCCCAGGCGATGTTATGGGAGATGGTGGAGGCACCGACGCCGCCCTTGGCGCCGACCACCGCGATGATGCGGCCGACCGCCTTGGCCTCCGGCGCCGAGAACAGGTTGCAGATCGAGCGCACGACATCGATCGCGCCGACCGGCGCGAGCACGTAGTCGCTGACGCCGCGGCGCACCAGCTCGCGATAGAGCATGACGTCGTTGATGCGGCCGATCACGATGACGCGGGTGCCGGCGTCGCAGACGGTGGCGAGCTGGTCGAGACCGGTCAGGAGGTCGGAACGGCCGTCGCTCTCCAGCACGATCACGTTCGGCGTCGGCGCCGAGCGATAGGCTTCGATGGCGGCCGCCATGCCGCCCATCTGGATCTTCAGGTGGGCCTTGCCGAGACGGCGGTCCTCGCCGGCCGACTGCACGGCGGCGGCGGTCTCCACCGTTTCGCAGAAGGCCTGGACCGAGACGCGCGGTGCGGGCGCAATATGCTCCTCGACCGGCGGATGGGGGGCCTCCGGCTGCTCTTCTTGAGTCTGGCGAGCGTAGCTGATCATTTGCCGGTGTCGCTGAGTTTGGCCCTGTCGGCTTCAGGATAGGAGACTGCCGTCGGAGTGCCCTTGCGATACTTCTCGAAGAAGGCGGTGCGTCGCGCCGTGTACGACGGCGTTTCGGACCGCGGTTGCTCCAGGTCCGACGGATTGTCGACCATCGCTGCGAGATTGCGCTGATAGGCACAGCCGAAATTGTAATACTGCTTGTTCTCGAACCAACCCTTGTTCTTCATCGAGGGGCCGATGTCCTCAGGCCACAGGCCGCAGGGGCCCGCGACCGCGGCGATCTTCGAATAGGTCAGCCGGATCGGCGGCAGGAAGCGTTTGTCCTCGGGCTGGTAGCGGCGGACCATGACGGCGCGCGGTGGTACGCCGGCGGCCGCCATCATCGCCTGGATTTCGCGTAGCGATTCCGCTGCCGGACGTGCGTTGGGTGTGCCGGCCGGCACGTCGATATGGATCGCGCCGGTGCCTTCGTGCAGCCAGGTCGACGCCAGGCCCATCACGTCGGCGCGCTGGGCCGCCGTCAGTCCGCCGCGAGCATGGCCGACGAAGACGACGATCGAGCGGTTCTGTTCCTCGACCGCGATCGGATGGCGCTGCTTGTAGTCGTCCGGAATGGAGGCGGTGATCACCTCGTCGTGCTGGCAGCCGCCGAGCGCGAGCGCGATTCCGACGAGCGCGCCACCAAGGTGGATCGCGCCTTTGCGAATCTGGGGTGGTCTTGTGATCATAGTGAAGTCCCCGTTCCGCCTCAGTCGGTGATGAAGCCGTAGGTGCCGCGATAATTCTTGGCCGGTTCGGTCCGGCCGGGCACGCCGTAGATGCGATTGATGTTGCCGATCAGCTCGGCCTGCGGATCCGCGGGCGCGGCAAAACCGTCGTCCGGACGTGACAGGTCCTTCTGCGCCACCGCGCGCACGACATAGGGCGTCACGATCACGACCAGCTCGGTCGTGCTGTTGACGAAGTCGCGGCTGCGGAACAGCGTGCCGAGGACCGGGAGTTGCATCAGGCCCGGCAATCCGCTGACGGCCTGCTTGGTCTGCTCCTGGATCAGCCCGGCCATCGCCATCGCGCCGCCCGAAGGAATCTCGAGCGAGGTCTCCGCGCGGCGGGTCTTGATCGAGGGCACCGTCAGCGAGTTCACCGAGGTCGAGGTCACGGCCTGCGACAGCGTAATCGCATTCTCGTTGGACAGTTCCGATACCTCGGTCATCACTCGCAGGCTGATCTTGCCCTCGCTCAGCACCACGGGGGTGAAGTTGAGCGAGATGCCGAACTTCTTGAAGCTGATCTGGGTGGTACAGACATGCGTAGTGGGATCGCACGCATAGCCGGCCGGGACCGGGAATTCACCGCCGGCGACGAAAGTCGCCGATTCACCCGAGATCGCAGTCAGATTCGGTTCGGCGAGCGTGCGGATCACGCCTGCGGTTTCCATCGCCCGCAGGGTGGCCTGCACCGATGGGGCCGCGCCGAACTTCGTGGTCAGATTGTTGCCGTCGACGAGATTGCGGCCAAGAGCCGTGAACGGGTTGGAGTTGGTGAAGGTCACCACCGACGTGCCGTAGTTGAGGTTCGCGGAGAGGTCGATGCCGAGCTGCTTGACGATGCTGCGCTGGACTTCGGCCACCGTCACCTTCAGCATGACCTGGTCGCGGCCGCGGACCACGATCGAGTTCACCACCTTTTCGGTGCCGCCGGCGAGCCGCGCGGCGAGATCGTTGGCCTGCTGCGCTTCGATCGGGTTCGCCGCCGTGCCGGACAGGACGATGCCGTCACCGAGGCCGTCGATCTGGATGTCGGAATTGGGCAGAATCTGCTTCAGCGCGGCGCGAACGCCGTTGAGGTCGCGCTTGACAGCGATGTCATAGGCCGCGATCTGCTGGCCGGCGGAATCGAAGAACACGATGTTGGTCTGGCCGACGGAGGCGCCGATGATGTAGGCGCGCTGCGCCGAGCGCACCACCGCATTGGCGATCTTCGGATCTGCCACCAGCACGTCCTTGATGTCGCGCGGCAGGTCGATCACGACCGACTTGCCGACGCCGAGCGACAGGAAGCGCGCATTCATCTGGCCGTCGGCGGCGACCGGCGCCGCCGGGCGATAGTCGGCGGCAACCACCGGCGTCAGCACCGGGTTGAGCATCAGCGCAAGAGCGGCCGAAAACGACAGGGCGCGGACCACGGAGGTTCGCATCGTCGTCAAATCTGCCCTGCATTTCATATCGACTGTCCTCATCGTGCTTTCGCCGTCGAGCTCGGAATGCCGTAGCGAATGATCGAAACGCCCTCGCGCTTCTGCGAGGACTCATCGAGCGTGATCTCACTCATCTTGACGTCGGCAATGCTGCGCAGCGCCAGCGACAGCGTGCCGCTCTGGCGGGCGGCGGAGAGCGTCGAGGTCTGCGAGGGATTGAGCTCGAGGGTAACGGTCTTGCCGACCACCGCGTTCTGGCCGTCCTTTTCCCTCGGCGCCTGGTCGATCGCCAGGACGCGGATATTGGTCAGGATGATCTCGGACGTGACGACGTCCTGGGCGCCGGCGCTCTGGTCCGCGTTCTTGAGGCGGCGAGTCAGAAGCACGTCGACGCGATCGTTAGGCAGGATGAAGCCGCCTGCGCCCGTCTCCGGCGAGATCTCGGTCGAGACGGCGCGCATACCGCTCGGCAGGATTGCGGCCATGAAACCGGAGCCCTCGGCCTTGACCAGTTTCTGATCGCGGATCGGCTCACCCTGGATGAAGGGGGCGCGGGCGATCGAACCCGTCACCTGGGTCGCGCCCTCGGGACGTTCGTTGCGGCGGATGAAAGTGGCGCTGGCGGTTGCGGCCGGCCATGTCTGCCACTGCACGTCTTCCGGCTTCACGGTCTGGCCGAGCCCGATGTCGTTCTTGGCCACCAGTACGTCGACGGTCGGAAGCTGCGCGACCGGAGCGGCCGGAGGCCGCGCAGAATTGTCCGAGCCGCTCGCCAGGTACGCGGCGATGCCGCCGGCGCAGATAGCGACCGTCAGGACGACAATGCGTGCCCTATTCATACGCTTCACTTTCCAACAAAACGCTGCGACGCTGCCGCCGCCGTGATCGGCAGTTGACCAGCTATTCGTCAAAGCATGGTTAATGAGGCGTATCTAAATCGCCTTAACGCAGGGTTTATCCTGCGTGTTCAGCGCAATGCGAGGTGAGCGAGGTCGATCGCCTTCACCCATTCGGTCTCCGGATAGACCATCAGTGCGCTCATCGCGAGCGCGATGCCGTAGGGAATGCCGCTCTCCTTGGCATGCAGCCGTGCGAGCCAGGCCTGGCCGGCGAGTCCGTAAGGCAACGGCCATTGCCGAAACTGGAGCAGCAGAAGCGTGAGCGCCCCGCCGAACAGCGAGGCGTAGAGCAGGAAGTTCATCAGCTGCGCGAAGCCGAACCAGAGCGCAACGGAGGCCGCGATCTTCGCATCGCCGCCGCCGACCCAGCCCATTGCGAAGCAGGCGAAGGCCACGACCAGCATGAGCGCGCCGGCGCCGACATGGGTCAGCATGTCGTAAGGTGCCATGCCACCGGCAACGGCGAGCACGAAGAAGCCGGCGACCAGCGCCAGCGATACGCGATTGGAGATCGTCATCGTGAAGAGATCGCTCGCCGCCGCGAACGCCATCAGCGCCGGGAAGAGCAGAAGGCGCGCGAGGTCGAGGATCATGAGCCGGTTCCTGGGATCGTGCGTCTGTCGCGGGATGGGGCGTCGCCGCATGCTAGCCAGCAGTGCTAAACAAACCGACAACGGCGGTGGCGGCTTCGGCTCCTGGCAAACCCCGGCGCCGGCGGACCTACCAGATGCTGGCAATCCGCGCCGCGAGCGCGACCACCGCAAGCAACAGCGCAAGGCAGACCCAGTAAGCCGACGCGTCGGTCCGCGCCGCTTCCGCCTCACTCGCCGCAAAGGCGGCATCGGTTCTGTACTTACGCAATGCCACGGGAGCTCGACGTGTCAAAAAAACAAAGGCCCCGGAAGTCCGGGGCATTTGCTGCGGTCTGTCCGCCGCTTATTTCAGCGAGGAGCTGATCGAAGTGAACTTCGCGTTCATCGTGGTGCCGAGGCTGTTGACCACGGTGATGATTGCGAGCGCGATGCCGGCGGCAATCAGACCGTATTCGATCGCGGTGGCTCCGCATTCATCCTTCACGAAACGCGCAATCAGGTTCTTCATGAGCAAAACTCCATCTCGGGTGGGTCGGCCTCGTTCGGCGCTGTCCTCTACGCGCTCGAGCATGAGAGCCGAGCTCTTTCGGTAGAGTTAATCCGATCGCGGAAACCCGAAAGCCAGGCGATGCTTTTCGCCAGAGTGAATTTGGCCTTAAAACGTCGGGCGCAATCCGATCCTGTTTGCGGCGCGTCGAAATGGATGCAGCAGCCCGCCGCCGGCTTCACCCTCCCTTAAATTTCGCGGAGTACGCCTGAAGGCGCTTAAGAACCGGAAGGAAGGGCGACGATGTCGAGCCTACCCATGCAAGTCGCCTTGATGATTGGCGAGACCATCGAGAAGGTCGTTCCCATCACGCTCGTGCTCGCACTGGTCTTCACGGTGCTCGAGCACTTCTGGGCCTGCAATCCCGGCGCGCCGTGGTGGCGCAAGCGGGAGATCGTGACCGACATCTGCTACTGGTTCTTCGTTCCGGTATTCGCCCGCACCATGCGGATCGGGCTGTTGATCGTCGGCGCCAGCGCCGTCTTCAACATCCACGACGCCGACGAGCTCATCGCCTTCTACGACAACGGCCACGGTCCGCTGTCGCAGCTTCCGCTATGGGTGCAGGGTGCGCTGTTCCTGATCCTGTCGGATTTCATGCTGTACTGGCTGCACCGGCTGTTTCACGGCGGCGGGTTCTGGAAGTACCATGCGATCCATCACTCCTCGGAGGAGCTGGGGTGGATTTCCGCGGCCCGTTTCCATCCCGTCAATCTCGTGCTCGGCACGATCGGCGTCGATGTCGTGCTGCTGATGGCCGGCATTTCCCCGAACGTCATGATCTGGGTCGGCCCGTTCACCACCTTCCACTCGGCGTTCGTGCACGCCAACCTGAACTGGACATTCGGGCCGTTCAAATACGTGCTGGCGACGCCGGTGTTCCACCGCTGGCACCATACGTCGCTCGAGCAGGGCGGCGACACCAATTTTGCCGGCACCTTCCCGATCTGGGATGTGCTGTTCGGTACCTTCCGGATGCCGGAGGGCGAGCTGCCGCAGGAGTACGGCAAGGACGAAGCGACCATGCCTAAGGAGATCGCGGGCCAGCTCACCTATCCGTTCCGCCAATAGCGGATGGTCCGGCTTGAAGGACCGCAAAACGCAAGGCCGTTCAAACAATAGTCGGCGAATTTGCGGAACGTTCACGAATTAAGGGCAGGTTAGCCGGGTCGGGCGCCGGCTCCGCTTCGGTATCGCTTCTGCCGGTATGTGACGTCCCGGGGGTAGAGTATGCATAAAGAGTTCCTGCGCCGTCATGCGCGCGTCTGTCTTCTGGTTGCGGCCGCCGTGCTGGCGTCACCCGCTGCCGGCCTTGCCGAATCCAGTGTCGATACCATTGCCGTCAATGTCGATCAGGCCAAGCTCGTGAGGTTGCCCGGCAAGGTGGCGACCATCGTGGTCGGCAATCCCTTGATCGCAGACGTCACGCTCCAGCCCGGTGGCATGATTGTCGTGACCGGAAAAGGCTATGGCGCCACCAATTTCATCGCGCTCGACCGGGGCGGCGAGATCCTGGTCGACCGCCAGATCCAGGTCGAAGGTCCGAGCGATCGGCTCGTCACCGTCTATCGCGGGATCGAGCGCGAGTCCTATAGCTGCATGCCGCTCTGCCAGCGCCGCGTGACGCTCGGCGACAGCGACAATTACTTCAACAACACGATGAACCAGGCCGGTTCGTTGAGCAGCAATGCCAGCGGCAACGCCGGCGGGGCGGCGAAGACCAACTAACAAGACCGACTGGCAAGCGTTCGGCGGGACCGGCAGGTCGCGCCCGAACGCTTTTGCGTGCCGTGGTGGTTAACACATCCTGAACGGCGCGGTCCGGCGCGTGCGGATCGCCCGAAACACTTAAACAATCAGTTTCCGCTATTGACGGGGGCAGATGATCGCCGCCGCTGGGGAATTTTCGCGATGCCGTCGCCCGCACCTTCGAGGTTCACGTTCCGGACCATGCTGCGCCGGTTTCGCGGCAATCGCCGCGGCTCCGCGGCGGTCGAGTTCGCGCTGGTCGCACCGATGTTCTTCGCGCTGCTGTTTGCCATCATCGAGACGGCGCTGATGTTCTTCGCGAGCCAGGTGCTTGAGACCGTCACCCAGAATTCCGCCCGCGTCGTCCTGACCGGCCAGGCGCAGTCCGGCTCGGTGGCGGCCTGCGCGGTGAACAGCGTGAGCACGCCGTGCACGCAGGCAACGTTCAAGGCCTACGTCTGCAGCCAGATCCCCGCGCTGTTCGACTGCGACAGTCTTTACGTCGACGTCGAGAGTTATTCCAACTCCTTCGCGTCGGTGACCCTCTCCAGTCACATCGATGGGACCGGCAAATTCGACCCCAGCGGCATGGGGTACAATCCCGGTACCGCCGGGCAGGTCGTCGTGGTGCGCATGTTCTACCAGTGGCCGCTGTTCGTGACGGGCCTCGGCTACAACATCGCGAATCTCAGCGGCAACAAGCGTCTCCTTGTCGCGACGGCCGCATTCCAGAACGAGCCCTACTAGCACTGTTGGATCTGAGCAGAACAATGCAGGCGATTGTAAAAAAATTGCGGGCTGGCCGGTCTTCTGCAGGCGAATTCCTCGCCGACAGCAGGGCGCTCGCCGCAACCGAATTCGCGATGATCGTGCCGCTGATGCTCGTGATGTTCTTCGGCACCGTCGAGTTGTCATCTGCGGTGGCGATCGATCGCAAGGTCACTTTGATCGCGCGAACCCTGTCCGATTTGACCTCGCAGTCCGCGGGGACCGTGACCGACAGCAACCTGCAGAACACGTTCACGGCGAGCATCTCGATCGTGACGCCTTACGACGCCTCTCTCGTGAACGCCACGCTCTCCCAGATCTATATCGACACCAACAGCATTGCCACGATTCAGTGGAGCAAGGCCGCCACCATCGCAAGCGGTGCAACGCAGGCGACCCTGACAACCCCGCCTCCGTCTCGGACTCCTGGCACCAAGGTCACCTCGATGATTCCCCCGGCGCTCCTGGTTCCTTCGACCTACCTCATACTCAGTGAGGTGAGCTACACCTACCAACCTTCCGTCCACTACGTGTTGAAGACGGACATCCCGCTCAGCGATGTCTCCTACACACGACCGCGCCAGGTCACTTGTGTTGTTTACGGTGGCGTACCAACGTCGTGCTGAAATCTGGCGGTCGAGGTCGTTGTCGTAGTCTGCAACGGTGCGCCGGTGGCGAATTGTCCGGCCGCCTCGCCGGATGATCGCAGGCTGGAACAAAAAAGGCCGTGCGTTGCGCACGGCCTTTTCCTTTGGTTCGTTCGCCTGAAGCCGATCGGGGCCGAGGCCCCCGGCGCTCAGCCAGCGGTGCGGAGGTTGTCCGCTGCCGACTTGCCCGAACGGCGGTCGGCCACGATCTCGTAGGAGACCTTCTGGCCTTCGCGCAGCGTGCCGAGACCGGCGCGCTCCACGGCGCTGATGTGAACGAACACGTCCTTGCCGCCATCGTCGGGCTGAATGAAGCCATAGCCCTTGGTTGCGTTAAACCACTTCACGGTTCCCATGCTCACGGGGGTAGTCCCTTCTCAAGTATGCAGTGTCTGAGCCCGCTCACGCAGGCAGGTTAGATCGAATTTTTGGAAGGGTCGTCAGCGTGTCTGAACCGGCTATACCGGTGGATGCTAATGTCGTCCGGCCGAAAATCGATTAATTCATTTTATTGGAAATAGGGCCTCAAAACAATCCTGACGTGCACGATTTTTTGATCCGCCGCGATTGACGCGGCGGGCCAGCATACAGGTCAGCATTTTAGTTCCGCGCTCGCGCGCCAGGAGGCCAGTTAACGGCGGCGGAATTGCCCCCCGCGTTGCGCAGCCCCCCGCGGCGGGCCGCCGGGCGTCGAGGTACGTTCGTCTTTGTGACGGAAAATCAGCCGGCCCTTCTCGAGATCATAGGGCGACATCTCGACGGTCACGCGGTCGCCCGCCAGCGTCTTGATGCGGTTCTTCTTCATCTTGCCGGCGGTGTAGGCAACGATCTCGTGTCCGGTGTCGAGCTGGACGCGATAGCGCGCGTCCGGGAGGATTTCGGTCACCAGTCCTTCGAACTGGATCAGCTCTTCCTTAGCCATGTGGTTGTCTCCAGGTCGTGGACGGCTAGTGCGAATGTGGATTGCGGTTCGGTCGGCCGTTGGGGCGACTCTCGCGACGCAAAAAGGCAACGCCTTGTATTCCATCAGGCTTGCCGGCGCTATGCGCGGGACGCTGTTCCGACCGATCGGCTGGTGAGGAGTTCACCTTACCACCGGAACGACGGCGGCGGCGAGACCCCTTCGACGCCTTGTGGGCGTCGCCGGGCCTGCCATCAACAGGCCTGCTCTCGACATGCCGTCCCTCGCCATGTCGTCCGTCACCGTGCCTTGCGCCCTGCGGCCGCGGACCCGGGCGACCGGACCGGCCCGGCCGATGATGCTGCGCTGCAGCAGGGGACGGGCCATTATTGGCGTCGCGACCGGCGTCGGTGCGATGATCCTCCCGCGGCAGCGCCACCCGTATCAGCCGCTCAATGTCCCGGAGGTAGCTAAGTTCCTCGCCACCTGCGACCAGCGAGATCGCGGTGCCGTCGGCGCCGGCGCGCGCGGTGCGGCCGATGCGGTGCACATAGGTCTCAGGCACGTTGGGCAGGTCGAAATTGATGACGTGGCTGATGCCGTCGACGTCGATGCCGCGAGCGGCAATGTCGGTGGCGACCAACGTGCGGATCTCGCCGGAGCGGAACTGGGCGAGCGTGCGCTCGCGATGGTTCTGCGACTTGTTGCCGTGGATCGCATTGGCGGCGATGCCGGCCTTGGCCAGCGTCTTCACGACCTTGTCTGCGCCGTGCTTGGTGCGGGTGAAGACCAGAGCGCGATTGATCGGCTCCTCCTTCAGGAGCTTGGTCAGGAAGGCCGGCTTGGCCGAGAAATCGACCTGGAAGATGCGCTGGTTGATCCGTTCGGCGGTCGAGGAGACCGGGGTCACCGCGACGCGGGCGGGGTCACGCAGCATCGAGTCCGCAAGCTCGGCGATGTCTTTCGGCATGGTAGCCGAAAAGAACAGCGTTTGCCGCTTGAGCGGCAGCTTGGCGACGATTTTGCGGATGTCGTTGATGAAGCCCATGTCGAGCATGCGGTCGGCCTCGTCGAGCACGAGGAATTCGACGCTCGAAAGCTTCAACCCATTGCTCTGCACGAGATCGAGCAGGCGGCCGGGGGTGGCGACCAGCACCTCGACGCCCTGCATCAGTGCGCGGACCTGGCGGCCCATCGGCACGCCGCCGATGGCGAGCGCCGAGGACAGGCGGACGTGGCGGCCATAGGCGTTGAAGCTGTCGAGGATCTGGCCGGACAGCTCGCGGGTCGGCGATAGCACCAGGACGCGGCAGGTCTTGGCTTGCGGCCTGGCGCGGTGCTCGAGCAGGCGGTGCAGGATCGGCAGCGCGAAGGACGCGGTCTTGCCGGTTCCGGTCTGGGCGATGCCGACGACGTCGCGGCCGGTCAGCGCTAGCGGGATGGTCTGAGCCTGGATGGCCGTGGGCGTAACGTAATTCTCTTCACGAAGCGCGCGGGCGATGGGTTCGGCGAGGCCGAAGTCCTGAAACGAAGTCAAAAGATGGGTTCTTTCCATGTCAAAAGCGAACGCCCGGCGCAGTCAGCGGGGCGCGCGCAAAAGGGTGTCAAGAAGACACCTGCGTGTTTGGGGTGTCGGATGGCTTGGTGATTGGGGGCAAGCCAAAGGCCCGTACGGGCTTAAGAACACGCGGCTCGCAACGATCCCTTGATTCGCAAGGGCTCTCCACCGTCATATGGAACATCGACGGGGCGCTTTCAAGGCAGGCGGCCCGCAGCTCCCGATTGCGGTGCAAAAATAGTTATGCCGGAAATTTAGACAGAAGTGCTGTTTTGCTCAAAAATCAGACTGTCTGCCGCATTGGCATACATTTCATTCGCCCAAATTTTAAGCAGTCAGACCGCGGCGAAATTTCAATTTCATTGAAATTTCCAAGTAAAACCAATGACTTGTTGGGTGCCCAATCCATGGCATGGTTCTTGCGATTCCGTTAATCGCAGGCGGCCGTGGGGCCGTTTCGCAGCGTTTTTTTCACGTCTGCGTCAGGGAGATGATACCTCATGCTTACCAAATCCACTCACGATATAGCGGCGTCATTTAGCCGCCGCGGCGTGCTCGCCGCGACCGCCGGACTGATGCTCGGTCTGGCTTCATTGACCGGCGCGAAGGCCGCGGACGACACCATCAAGGTCGGCGTGCTTCACTCCCTCTCCGGCACCATGGCGATCAGCGAAACCACGCTGAAAGACACCATCCTCTTCCTGATCGACGAGCAGAACAAGAAGGGCGGCGTGCTCGGCAAGAAGCTCGAAGCCGTCGTCGTCGACCCCGCTTCCAACTGGCCGCTGTTCGCCGAGAAGGCGCGTGAGCTCATCACCAAGGACAAGGTCGCCGTCGTGTTCGGCTGCTGGACCTCGGTGTCGCGCAAGTCGGTGCTCCCGGTGTTCAAGGAGCTGAACAACATCCTGTTCTACCCCGTGCAGTACGAGGGCGAGGAGAGCGAGCGCAACGTGTTCTACACGGGTGCCGCACCGAACCAGCAGGCGATCCCCGCCGTCGACTACCTGATGAAGGAAGAGAAGGTGAAGCGCTGGGTGCTCGCGGGCACCGACTACGTCTATCCGCGCACCACCAACAAGATCCTGGAAGCCTATCTGAAGTCGAAGGGTGTCGCCCAGGAAGACATCATGATCAACTACACGCCGTTCGGTCACTCCGACTGGCAGACGATCGTGGCCGACATCAAGAAGTTCGGCTCGGCCGGCAAGAAGACCGCGGTGGTCTCGACCATCAACGGCGACGCCAACGTTCCCTTCTACAAGGAGCTCGGCAACCAGGGCATAAAGGCGAAGGACATCCCGGTGGTCGCGTTCTCGGTGGGTGAGGAAGAGCTCGCCGGCATCGATACCAAGCCGCTGGTCGGCCATCTCGCCGCCTGGAACTACTTCGAGTCGATCAAGACTCCGGCGAACGAGAAGTTCATCAAGGAGTGGCAGGCCTACACCAAGAACCCGAAGCGCACCACCAACGACCCGATGGAGGCGCACGTGATTGGCTTCAACATGTGGGTGAAGGCGGTCGAGAAGGTGAAGTCGATCGATCCGGACAAGGTGATCGATGCGCTTCCCGGCATCGAGGCGCCGAACCTGACCGGCGGCGTCTCGAAGATGCTGCCCAACCACCACATCACCAAGCCGGTGTTCATCGGCGAGATCAAGGGCAACGGCCAGTTCGACGTGGTCTGGAAGACGCCGAGCCTCGTTCCGGGTGACGCCTGGTCGAAGGAGCTCGATGGCTCCAAGGACCTGATCGGCGACTGGGTCGAGAAGAAGTGCGGCAACTTTAACGTCAAGACCAACAAGTGCCTCGGCTCAGGATCCTGATCCAAGAGCACTCGACCGAAGTCTGACGGCCAATTCCGCGACCGGGGAGGGCGGCGATCCCGCCGCCTTCTCCACCCATTTCTGCCGGGATTATTCACAGTGCCAACCAATCTGTCCGCTCGTCTCTGCACGCTTGCGCTCTCGTTGTTCCTGATCGCGTTTGCGCTGCCGGCCTTCGCCGGTCCGTTCGAGGATGCGGTCGCCAAATTTGCCAACGACGAATTCTCCGACACGGAGGAGGCGATCGGCGTGGTCGCGAGCAGCGGCAGTCCGCTGGCTTTTCCGATCATCAGCGCGCTCCAGGACGGCCGTCTGATGGCCGATCCCGATACCAAGAAGGTCTACGTCACCGGCACCGACGGCAAGTCGATCGATGCCGCCACCGGACAGCCGGTCGCCAGCGTGCCCGACAGCGCGAGTGCGGTCCGCCTCAATAATCGTCTGCGCCGCAGCGTCGACGCCGCGCTCGGCAGCCTGACGCTGCAGTCGCCGGATCTCGCGACGCGCCTGCAGGCCGCGCAATCCGTGTTCAAATCGCATGAGGAGACGGCGCTCGAGCCCGTCGAAAGCGCGCTCGCCAAGGAAACCAACAAGTCTGTCAAGACGGCGCTGGGCGAGGCCCGAGCGGCGATCCTGCTGTACATGTCCGACGCCACCGAGGTGCAGAAGCTTGAGGCCGTTGCCACCATCAAGGCCCGCGGCGACCAGGACGCGCTCGCGCTGCTCACCGGCATCGGCACCGACCAGCCGGCCTCGGTGACCAAGGCGGCGGCGAGCGCGATCGGTTCGATCCAGAACACGCTCGCGGTCTGGTCCACTGTGCAGAATGCCTGGTACGGCCTCTCGCTCGGCTCGGTGCTCCTGCTCGCGGCGATCGGGCTCGCCATCACCTTCGGCGTGATGGGCGTGATCAACATGGCCCACGGCGAGATGGTGATGATCGGGGCCTACACCACCTTCGTGGTGCAGGAGGTGATCCGCACCCGCTATCCTGGCCTGTTCGACTATTCGCTGCTGATCGCCGTGCCGCTCGCCTTCCTCGTCGCCGGGGCGGTCGGCGTGCTGATCGAGCGCAGCATCATCCGCTTCCTCTATGGCCGTCCGCTGGAGACGCTGCTCGCGACCTGGGGCCTGTCGCTGGTGCTCCAGCAGGCGGTGCGCACCGTGTTCGGTCCGACCAACCGCGAGGTCGGCAATCCCTCCTGGATGAGCGGTGCCTTCGAGCTCGGGCAGATCACCATCACCTATAACCGGCTCTGGATCCTTGTCTTCACGCTCGCGGTGTTCGCGATCCTGCTCGCCATGTTGCGCTATACCGCGCTCGGGCTCGAGATGCGCGCGGTGACGCAGAACCGCCGCATGGCGGCCTCGATGGGCATCGCCACCTCGCGCGTCGATGCGCTGACCTTCGGCCTCGGCTCGGGGATTGCCGGCATCGCCGGCGTGGCGCTGTCGCAGATCGACAATGTCAGCCCCAATCTCGGGCAGAGCTACATCATCGACAGCTTCATGGTCGTGGTGTTCGGCGGCGTCGGCAATCTCTGGGGCACACTCGTCGGCGCCTTCACGCTCGGCATCGCCAACAAGTTCCTGGAGCCGGTCGCCGGCGCCGTGCTCGGCAAGATCGCGATCCTGGTCCTGATCATCCTGTTCATTCAAAAGCGCCCGCGCGGCCTGTTCGCGCTCAAGGGCCGTGCGGTGGAAGCATGACCCCCCACATGCTGACGCGATCGCTGGACCGCGGCGCGACGATCTTCCTCACCATCGTCGCGGCCTGCGGGATCCTCATCCCGCTCTCCAATCTGCTGCTGCCCGCGGGCTCGTTCCTGCAGGTGCCGACCTATCTCGTCGCGCTCTGGGGCAAATATGTCTGCTACGCCATCCTGGCGCTGTCGATCGACCTGATCTGGGGCTATTGCGGCATCCTCTCGCTCGGCCACGGCGCCTTCTTCGCGCTCGGCGGCTACGCCATGGGCATGTACCTGATGCGGCAGATCGGCACCCGCGGCGTCTACGGCAACCCGATCCTGCCGGACTTCATGGTGTTCCTGAACTGGCAGAAGCTGCCCTGGTACTGGTACGGCTTCGACATGTTCTGGTTTGCGGCGCTGATGGTGCTGGTGGTGCCGGGCCTGCTCGCCTTCTGCTTCGGCTGGCTGGCGTTCCGCTCCCGCGTCACCGGCGTGTACCTGTCGATCATCACGCAGGCGATGACCTACGCGCTCTTGCTCGCCTTCTTCCGTAATGATTTCGGCTTCGGCGGCAACAACGGCCTGACCGACTTCAAGGACATCCTCGGCTTCAACGTTCAGGCCGAAGACACGCGCGCTGCACTGTTTGCGCTGAGCTGTCTCGCCCTGATCGTCGGTTTCCTGGTCTGCCGCGCCATCGTCTCCTCCAAGCTCGGCAAGGTGCTGATCGCGGTGCGCGATGCGGAGTCGCGCACGCGCTTCCTCGGCTACCGCGTCGAATCCTACAAGCTGTTCGTGTTCACGGTGTCGGCCTGCATGGCCGGCGTCGCCGGTGCGCTCTACGTGCCGCAGGTCGGCATCATCAATCCATCCGAATTCGCGCCGGGCAACTCGATCGAGGCGGTGATCTGGGTCGCGGTCGGTGGCCGCGGCACGCTGGTCGGCGCGGCGCTCGGCGCCATCGTCGTCAACTACGCCAAGACGTTCTTCACCTCCGGCGCTCTGGCGCCGTACTGGCTGTTCATGCTGGGCGCGCTGTTCATCCTGGTGACGCTGCTGCTGCCCAAGGGCATCATCGGCACCTTCAATTCCTGGTGGGAGTCAGCAAGAGAAAAGCGCCCGGCCGAGACCACCGTGAGCGCCGCGGCCGAAGACGGCATCACCGAACCGAAGATGGCGGAGGAGGCGCAATGAACGTCATGGATGCCCGCGCGACTTCCGCGATGCTCTATCTCGACGGCGTGCACGTCTCGTTCGACGGCTTCCACGCCATCAACAACCTGTCGCTGACGCTCGAGCCCGGCGAGATGCGCGCCATCATCGGCCCGAACGGCGCCGGCAAGACCACGATGATGGACATCATCACCGGCAAGACCAAGCCCGACGAGGGCGCGGTGCTGTTCGACGGCGTCACCGACCTGACGCGGCTGGATGAGACCCGGATCGCCGAGCTCGGCATCGGCAGAAAATTCCAGAAGCCGACCGTGTTCGAGAGCCAGACCGTGCAGGACAACCTGCTGCTCGCGCTCAACGTCGATCACTCCGTGCGTGGCACGCTATTCTGGCGCGGCAGCAAGGCGGAGTCGGAGCGCATCGACAAGGTGCTGGAGACGATCCGTCTCACCGATGCCCGCAACCGCCTCGCCGGCAGTCTCAGCCACGGCCAGAAGCAGTGGCTCGAGATCGGCATGCTGCTCGCGCAGGATCCAAAATTGCTGCTTGTCGACGAGCCCGTCGCGGGGATGACAGACGTCGAGACGCATCTCACCGCCGAGCTGCTCAAGGAGATCAACAAGACCCACACCGTCATGGTGGTCGAGCACGACATGACCTTCGTGCGCGAGCTCGGCGTCAAGGTCACCTGTCTGCACGAAGGCTCGGTGCTCGCGGAGGGCACCATCGACCAGGTCTCGTCCAACGAGCGGGTCATCGAAGTGTATCTGGGACGCTGAGCCATGCTTGAGGTGAAGGACATCAACCTTTTCTACGGCGCGGCGCAGGCGCTGCGCGGCGTCTCGATCTCGGCCGAGCCGGGCAAGGTGACCTGCGTGCTCGGGCGCAACGGCGTCGGCAAGACCTCGCTTTTGCGCGCCATGGTCGGCCAGTATCCGATCTCGTCGGGCGCGATCGTGTTCGACGGCAGCGACATCACCTCGCTCAAACCCTACCAGCGCGCCCGCAAGGGCATCGGCTTCGTGCCGCAGGGCCGCGAGATCTTTCCGCTGCTGACGGTCGAGGAGAATCTCAAGACCGGTTTCGGTCCGCTGAAGCGCGAGGACAAGCACATTCCTGACGACGTGTTCTCGCTGTTTCCGGTGCTGCAATCCATGCTCGGCCGGCGCGGCGGCGATCTCTCCGGCGGCCAGCAGCAGCAGCTCGCGATCGGGCGGGCGCTGGTGATGCGGCCAAAGCTGCTCCTGCTCGACGAGCCGACCGAAGGCATCCAGCCCTCGATCATCAAGGACATCGGCCGTGCCATCTCCTACCTGCGCAACCTCGGCAACATCGCCATCGTGCTGGTCGAACAATATCTCGACTTTGCCTGCGAACTCGGCGACAGTTTTGCCGTGATGGACCGCGGCGCGGTGAAATTCAACTGCGACCGCAGCAATCTCGATGCGAGCGAAATCAGCCGCCAGATGGCGCTGTAAGCCAACACATTCTGCGACGACCGGCTGGGGAGGCGGATGCGCAGCGAGCTATCAACCAATTCTTCCGACTTGGAATCTTCGGTATTCGAAGCCAATCGCGCCCGCGGCGTAGTGCGGTTTGACGTGCATGCCACGGACGGGGTGACGCGCCGTGGCGCCCTGCATGAGTCCGGATCGCTGCGGGTGCGTTTTCCCTCGCCGGAAGACGAGGGGCTGTCCGGCGTCTTCGTCAACACGGCCGGTGGGGTTGCCGGCGGCGATCGCTTCGACATCGACGTCACCGCCACAGATGCTGCACGGCTGACGCTGACCACGGCGGCTGCGGAGAAGGTCTACCGCGCGCCGGGGCCGGCGGCGCAGCTCAACATCGCATTGAAAGTCGGTGCCGGCGCACATCTTTCCTGGCTGCCGCAGGAGACGATCCTGTTCGATCGCGCGCGGGTGCAGCGCCGCTTCGACATCGAGGTCTATGAGACCGCGTCCCTCCTGCTTTGCGAGATCGTGGTGTTCGGCCGCACCGCGATGGGCGAGCGCATGGAGCAGGGCGAGTTCGTCGATCGCTGGCGGCTGCGTCGCGGCGGCAAGCTGGTCTTTGCCGAGACGGTCAGGCTCGACGGCAATATTGGAGCCAAGCTCGCGCGTTCTGCGGTGGCCAAAGGCGGAGCGGCGATCGGCACGGCCTTGATCGTTCCCGGCGACGAGGCCCTGGTCGAACGCATCCGCGAGGCGGCCGACTCTTTTGCCGGCGAGGTAGGGATATCCGCCTGGAACGGCTTTGCATTGGCGCGCTTCTGTGCCCAAGATGCGGCCCGCTTGCGCGCCGACATGATGGCGGTGCTGGCGCGCACGGGTGTGGCCTTGCCGCGGCTGTGGTTGAATTGATGAGTTGAATGGAAGAGATTTCGCATGAACCTGTCTCCCCGCGAAAAGGACAAGCTTCTGATCTCGATGGCGGCCATCGTGGCGCGGCGAAGGTTGGAGCGCGGCGTCAAGCTCAACCATCCCGAGGCAGTTGCGATCATCTCCGATTTCATTCTCGAAGGCGCACGCGACGGCCGCACCGTCGCCGAGCTGATGCAATCCGGCGCGCAGGTGCTCACACGCGACCAGGTGATGCCGGGCATCCCCGAGATGATCCATGACATCCAGGTCGAGGCGACCTTTCCGGACGGGACCAAGCTCGTCACCGTGCACGAGCCGATCAGGTAGGAGCGCAACATGATCCCCGGCGAACTCTTCATCCAGGACGGCGAGATCGAGCTCAATGCCGGCCGCAAGACCGTGACGCTGACGGTCGCCAACACCGGCGACCGGCCGATCCAGGTCGGCTCGCACTACCATTTCTTCGAGACCAACCCGGCCTTGAAGTTCGACCGCAAGAAGGCGCGCGGCATGCGGCTCGACATCGCTGCCGGCACCGCCGTCCGCTTCGAACCCGGCCAGACCCGCGACGTCCAGCTCGTCGCGATGGCCGGCAAGAAGACCATCTACGGTTTTCGCGGCGACGTCATGGGGAAGCTGTGAGCGTTCACTGAAGCGAACGAAGGTAAGCCGTGATCCATAGTGAGGTGAGCACAACTGTCTCGCTCCCTCCCCCCTTGCGGGGGAGGGTTGGGGAGGGGGGTATGCCACACGACGAGGTCTCTCCGTTACAAAGAACTCGCGCCAGGCAGTTGCGGCGCTCGATGACGCGTGCAGAGGCGTTGTTATGGCGTCATCTCAAGGCACATCGCCTGGCCCGTCTCGGCTTTCGCCGACAAGCTCCGATGGGCAACTACATTGCGGATTTCGTCGCTCATTCCTGCAAGGTCGTGGTCGAGGTCGACGGCGAAAGTCATGATTTCGCGGATCGTCTTTGCCATGACGAACGGCGCGACCAATGGTTCGCCTCCCGCGGCTATCGCGTGCTGCGCTTTACCAACGAAGACGTTCTGAAAAACTTGGAGGGTGTGGTCCTCACCATCCTTCAGGCAGCGGAGCAAGGTGCACCCCCCTCCCTGACCCTCCCCCGCAAGGGGGGAGGGAACGGAGAGAGCATGCCAAGGAACGAAGCAGGTAGCGGCAAGGTTGAGGCGAAAACGGAGGTTCTTGCTATGTTGTCGCCAATCCGTCTCATCTCCGAAGCCGCCGAGCTCGCCGCGCGTCGACACAACGGCATGGCGCGCAAGGGGCGCGGCAATGAGCCTTACATCAATCATCTCGCCGAGGTTGCGAACTTGCTCGCGGCCGCGACCGATGGCGCCGATCCCGAGCTGGTCGCGGCCGGCTGGCTGCACGATACAATCGAGGATACCGACACCACGCGCGAGGAGCTTGCACAGACGTTTTCCGAGCGTGTCGCCTCGCTCGTCGTCGAATGCACCGACGACATGAGCCTGCCGAAGGCCGAGCGGCGGCGCCGGCAGGTAGTCGACGCGCCGAAGAAGTCGGCCGATGCCAGGCTGATCAAGATCGCGGACAAGATCAGCAATATCGGGGCGCGCATTCATCCCGACCCGAGCGCCGAGGAGCGCGACGACCTGATCGACTACACCGCTTGGGCCGAGCAGGTGGTCGCCGGCTGCCGCGGCGGCAATCAATGGCTCGATACGAGATTCGACGACACGGTGCGAACGGCGAGGGCCTCGCTATGAGCGCCGTCTTAACATTCAAATGCCAACGGGGCTTGTGATGTCCGTCAAGATGAAGCGTTCCGTCTATGCCGATATGTTCGGTCCGACCACCGGCGACAAGGTGCGGCTGGCCGACACCGATCTCATCATCGAGGTGGAGAAGGATTTCACCACCTTTGGCGAGGAGGTGAAGTTCGGCGGCGGCAAGGTGATCCGCGACGGCATGGGCCAGTCGCAGGTCACCAACCGGCAGGGCGCGGCCGACACGGTTATCACCAACGCGCTGATCGTCGACCACTGGGGCATCGTGAAGGCTGACGTCGCGATCAAGGACGGCATGATCTCCACGATCGGCAAGGCCGGAAATCCCGACATCCAGCCGGGCGTCACCATCATCATCGGCCCCGGCACCGACGTGATCGCGGGCGAAGGCAAGATCCTCACCGCCGGTGGTTTCGACAGCCACATCCATTTCATCTGCCCGCAGCAGATCGAGCACGCGCTCATGAGCGGCGTCACTTCGATGCTTGGCGGCGGCACCGGTCCGTCCCACGGCACCTTCGCCACCACCTGCACGCCGGGGCCGTGGCACATCGCGCGGATGATCCAGTCGTTCGACGCCTTCCCGGTCAATCTCGGCATTTCCGGCAAGGGCAACGCGTCGCGGCCCGCGGCGCTGGTGGAAATGATCAAGGCTGGCGCCTGCGCGCTGAAGCTGCACGAGGACTGGGGCACGACGCCGGCTGCGATCGACAATTGCCTGTCGGTCGCAGACGATCACGACATCCAGGTGATGATCCACACCGACACGCTGAACGAATCCGGCTTCGTCGAGGATACGATCAAGGCCTTCAAGGGTCGCACCATCCATGCCTTCCACACCGAGGGGGCCGGCGGCGGTCACGCCCCTGACATCATCAAGGTCGCGGGCCTGAAGAACGTTCTGCCGTCCTCGACCAACCCGACGCGCCCCTTCACACGCAACACCATCGACGAGCATCTGGACATGCTGATGGTGTGCCACCACCTCGACCCGTCGATCGCGGAAGACCTTGCCTTTGCCGAGAGCCGCATCCGCAAAGAAACCATCGCGGCCGAGGATATCCTGCACGATCTCGGCGCGCTGTCGATGATGTCCTCGGATTCCCAGGCCATGGGCCGGCTCGGCGAGGTCATCATCCGCACCTGGCAGACCGCCGACAAGATGAAGAAGCAGCGCGGATCGCTGCCGCAGGACAAGGGCAAGGACAACGACAACTTTCGCGTGAAGCGTTACATCGCCAAGTATACGATCAATCCCGCGATCGCCCATGGCGTGTCAAAACTGATCGGTTCGGTGGAGAAGGGCAAGCTCGCCGACATCGTGCTGTGGTCGCCCGCCTTCTTCGGCGTCAAGCCGGACTGCATCGTCAAGGGCGGCTCGATCGTGGCAGCGCCGATGGGGGACCCCAACGCCTCGATCCCGACGCCGCAGCCGGTGCACTACCAGCCGATGTTCGGTGCCTTCGGCAAGGCACGCACGGCGTCTTCCGTGGTCTTCACCTCGAAGGCCGCGGTCACCGGCGGCCTCGCGCGCAAGCTCGGCATCGACAAGAAGCTCTATGCGGTCCAGAACACCCGCGGAAAGATCTCCAAGAAGAGCATGATCCACAACGACGCCACGCCCAAGATCGAGGTCGATCCGGAGACCTATGAGGTCCGCGCCGACGGCGAACTGCTCACCTGCGCGCCCGCCGAGGTGCTGCCGATGGCGCAGCGATATTTCATGTACTGAAATAGCGCTTCAACGCATGTCCCCGGAGCAGGTCGGGGGGTGGATTTTCCGGTTTTGCGTTCGATCCCGCCTGGTCTAATGTCGCGCCCGGTATCTTGAACCCAGAAGAAAAACCGGGAGGATTTCTCGTGATCTACGTCGTTGCCACCTTGACCATCAAGCCCGAGACACGCGCCGAATTCATCGCAGCCGCCACCGCCTGCATCAAGGAGACGCGGAAGGAGCCCGGCAACATCGCCTATGATTTGCATGAGAGCGTCACCGACCCCACCAAGATGGTGTTCGTTGAGCAGTGGGAGAATGCCGAGGCGCTGGTGCCGCATCGTGCCATGGAGCATATGAAGACGTTCGGTCGCGTCGCGGTGAAGTGCTTCACGGCGCCACCGAAGATCGAAGTGATCACGCCGGAAAAGGTCGAGACTCGGTAACAGGGTAAAGCGCATGATCCGGGCGACGCAGGTCAAGGGACAGCACCGCTTCACGGAAGCCGCGGCGGATACGGTCGTGCTCGATTTCGACGATCGACACCGCCGCCGCATGGCGATGACGGGCACGCGCGGGCTCGAATTCCTGCTCGACCTCGAACACGCCGTCGCACTTCGCGGCGGCGATGCCCTGGTGCTGGAGGACGGCCGGCTGGTCGAGGTGGTCGCGGCGCCTGAGCCGCTGCTGGAAATCCGCGGCCGTGATCCGCACCACCTCATCCGCGTCGCCTGGCATCTCGGCAACCGCCATCTGCCGACGCAGATCATGGCCAAGAGCCTGCGCATCCGCCGCGACCATGTCATCGAAGCGATGGTGAAGGGGCTCGGTGCGCGCGTGATCGAGATCGAGGCGCCGTTCGATCCCGAAGGCGGCGCCTATGCCGATGCGGGTCATGCCCACGACCACGCGCATGGCCATGATGATCATGCGCATCATGATCATGGACATCACCATCACGATCATGACCATCATCATGATCATCACGGCCATGATCACCACCACCACGATCATGCCGCGCATGATCATGGTCACGACCATCATCACCACGACGAGCATTGCGACCATCCCGACCATCACCACGGCCACAGCCATGCTCATGACCACAAATGAGCCGGTCGACACCGGCCACTTGTCCGAGCGCGAAGCGGCGGCGCTGTACCGACTGATGACGTGGCTGTCGCCGGCGTTTCCCGTCGGCGGCTTCTCCTATTCCAGCGGTATCGAATGGGCGGTCGAGGCAGGCGACGTCGTCGATACCGCAACGCTCGCCGATTGGCTCGATGCGATGCTCGGCGACGGCGCCGGCTTTTGCGACGCGACCTTTCTGGTCCAGGCTTATCGCGCCGCCGAGGGGGGCGACGACGCCTCGTTGCGCGATGTAGTGGAGCTTGCGGCAGCCTTCGTGCCCTCCCGTGAGCGTCAGCTCGAGACGACCTCGCAAGGGCGTGCCTTCATCGACATCGCGCGGGCGGCGTGGGATGCGGAAGGTTTGGATGCCATGGTCGCGGCATGCGGTGCGCCTCCGGTCTATCCCGTCGCGGTCGGCGTGGTCGCGGCGGCCCATGGCGTACCGCTGGCGCCGACACTGCACGCCTTCCTGCATGCGGTGGTCTCGAACTGGATTTCCGCGGCGAGCCGGCTCATTCCGCTTGGCCAGACCGACAGCCAGCGCGTATTGGTGAGGCTGGAGGCTGCAGTTGCCGCGACGGCGGATCGTGCGCTGAACTCGACACTGGACGACCTCGGCAGCGCGACGTTTCGCGCTGATCTCGCCAGTCTCCGGCACGAGGCACAATATACGCGGCTGTTCAGGTCGTGAGCGTGTGCGCCGCATTGCGCCGTCGTCCCGGCGAAAAGCCAGGACGCATGACCACAAATGTTTGTGGCTATGCGTCGGTGTGGCCTCGGGCCGCCGCGACAACAGAGTTCGATGATAATGGGGCCTGGCTTTCGCCAGGACGACAATAGGAAAGAATCAATGGCTACGTCTCACGGCCCCCTGCGTGTCGGCGTCGGCGGCCCCGTCGGATCGGGCAAGACCGCGCTGATGGACCTGCTCTGCAAGACCATGCGCGAGCGCTACGACATCGCCGCGATCACCAACGACATTTACACCAAATGGGATGCGGAATTCCTGGTGCGCTCGGGCTCGCTGACGCCGGACCGCATCGCCGGCGTCGAGACCGGTGGCTGTCCGCACACAGCGATCCGCGAGGACGCCTCGATGAATCTCGCGGCCGTGGCGGACATGCGCGCGAAATTTCCGGGGCTCGATCTCGTGCTGATCGAATCAGGCGGCGATAACCTGGCGGCGACCTTCTCGCCGGAGCTTGCCGACCTCACGATCTACGTCATCGACGTGGCGGCGGGCGACAAGATTCCGTCCAAGGGCGGCCCCGGCATCACCCGGTCGGACCTCCTGGTCATCAACAAGATCGACCTCGCGCCCCATGTCGGAGCCTCCCTGGAAAAGATGGAGACGGATGCCCGGCGGATGCGGGGCGAGCGTCCCTTCGTCATGACCAATCTGAAGAAGAGCGAGGGACTGGACCGCATCGTCGGCTTCATCGAGGCCAAGGGTGGCTTGCGGCGCGCGACGACATAGCGCAGGCGGTTGCGGCCGTTAACCCTTGCGGCGAATCTGTAGCCGCGGAACAAATTTCCGACGTGGTGATTAACCAACTTCGGTGCCCGGAGCAAAGCCGTTGGGCCGGACGATCGGCCGGGCGGATTAAGCTTTTCAGGCGACCCAAGTTGCGTACCGATGTCTCCTCCTTCATTATCTCCCTCACTGGGGTCCACTCTGTTTCGGCAATTGGCCGTTCGAGCGGCGTTCATATGCTCCGTGTTTATTGCCGATCTCCCGCTTCTTTCTGAGTAGACGCGTGGTCCGGCTGGGTTTCATTATCGGGTTCATCGCTCTGCTCGGCATCCTCTTGTCCGGGCTTGCGGCCTATCGCGTCCATGACCAGGAGCTGGCGCTGGACCGCATCGCGCTGGCGCGCGCGATCGACGTGCATGCGAGCCTGGTGCAGGACCGGCTGACCGAGCGCGAGCTGCTCGCGCGTGTCGCCTCAGGCCTGTTCCGTGCGCCGTCGGTGATCAAGCCCAACATGCTGGAGCCGTTGCGCTCGGCGATCTACGCCTTCAAGACCGATTTCGTGGTGGCCGGCTGGATCGCCCGGCTCAAGCCGAACGAGCTGGCCGCGGCGCAGGCGGCCATCGCGGGCGCGGGCTTCCCAAATTCGAAGATCCGCACCTTCGACGACAAGCCGATCGATCTCGCCAGCGTCACCCAGCCGATCGACGTGCTGATGGACCTCGAGCCGCGCAGCGACGAGACAATGACACTGCCTGGCCGCAGCTACGACCAGGATCAGGTTCGCGGTGCGATGCTGGCGCGGGCCAGGGTCGAGAAGAGGTCGGTTGCTTCGGACCCGGTTCCGCTCTTGCGCGGCAACGGGCCGATCGGCGTCATCGTGGCCGCCCCCGTCATTCCCGAGGGCGCGGTGGAGCCGGCGGGCTTCGTCACATTTTCCTACGAGCTCGCCTCGCTGATGCTGACCAACGATGACCTGTCGTTGTTCTCGGTGGCGCTGAAGGATCCGCGCAAGGACGGCAGCGAACTCGTCGCCAACGACCAGGGCGTGGTTTCCACGCGCATGGTGTCGGCCGATGCACCGGCGCCGTCGGCGACGCGCACGGTGAGCTTCGGCGGTCGCGACTGGCAGTTCAGCTATTACGCGAAGACCAATTCGGCGCGGCGCGCCGAGCAGACCGCCATCATCGTGGCGGCGATCGGTTTCGCCATCACGGCGATGGTGTGCGGCCTGTTCGGATACGTGGCCTACAACAATTTGCGGCTCAGCCGCGAAATCCAGGTGCGGATCGGTTTCGAGCGCCGCCTGACGGCGGTGATTGACGAGCTGAATCATCGGGTCAAGAACATCCTGGCGGTGATCCAGTCGATCGTGACGCGCACGCTGCGCCACGGCTCCGACATCGACAGCGCGCGTGAGCTGCTGATCGGGCGCATCCACGCCATGTCCAACGTGGTCTCGCTGCTCAGCGAGAGCCAGTGGCAGGGCGTCAAGCTGAAGGGCCTGTTCGAGGCGCGCGCCATCCCGCATGCCGATCGCATCGCCGTCAGCGGTCCGGACATCGCGGTCAGCGCGCGCGCGGCGCAGAGCCTCTCGCTGCTGTTCTTCGAGCTCGCTTCGCATTCCGACGAGGGCCTGTCGCTGGTCGGCAAGCATCCGCACATCACCGCGAACTGGACGGTGACGGGCGAGGAGGGCGAGGAGATCTTTCATTTCCGCTGGGAGGAGTTCAACACCAGCCAGGCGACGCGACGCGCCGATTCCGATTTCGGCCTGATCCTGCTCGATCGCGTCGCACCCGAGGCGCTCGGCGGCACTGCCAAGCGCTTCTTCACCGACGTCTCCTACGTCTACGAGCTGACCGCGCCGATGGAGACGGTGATCGACATGACCGAGCGCGATCGCACCGAGAAATTTTCGCAGCCGGTGAGGCCGGCGCGCTAGACCAGCCGCGAACTCCTCTCCCCTTCTCCCCTTGTGGGAGAAGGTGGCGTAGGCCGCCTCCGGCGGCCGTTCTTAAGAGTGCGCCGAAGCGAAGCTTCGGCTACGGCGCCGAGCGAGGGGTTCTGTCTGCGAATTCAGATCGAGAGAGGTTCATACGCGGAGCGAGACCTTCATCCGTCGCGCTTACGCGCGACACCTTCTCCCACAAGGGGAGAAGGGAAGACACGCGCGTGAAGGCGGTCGCTCGAGCGGCTGCCTTCACATTCCGTTCGCTTGTTCTGACTGCCGGTCTCTACCCGCCGCTGCCGCCGATCACGGCGCGCACGGTCTCGTCCGGGCCGAAATCTTCGGCGCCGTCGACATAGAGCAGGGCTGCGAGCTTCGAGCGCGCGCGGTTGACGCGGCTCTTGATCGTGCCGACTGCGCAGCCGCAGATCGAGGCCGCGTCCTCATAGGAGAAGCCGGAGGCGCCGACCAGGATCAGTGCTTCGCGCTGGTCCTGTGGAAGCTTGTCTAGCGCCGCACGAAACTCCTCGAACTCGAGATGTGCGTTCTGCGACGGCTGCGTCTTCAGCGTCTTGGCGTAGTTGCCTTCCGCATCCTCCACCTCCCGCCGCCGCTTGCGATAGTCGGAGCGGAACAGGTTGCGCAGGATCGTGAACAGCCACGCTGGCAGATTGGAGCCGGGCTGGAACGAGTCGATGTTCGCGAGCGCCCGCAGCAGCGTTTCCTGCACCAGGTCGTCGGCGCGATCGGCGTTGCCGCTAAGCGAGATGGCGAAGGCGCGCAAGCTTGGTACGGCCGCCAGGATGTCGTCGCGCAGGGATTCCGTGAGAGGCATTACTCCCTCCCATTGTTGTCGTTGGTTCCCCCATCGTTTTCTACCTGGGGTGTCGCTCCCGGCGCATCAAGCTTCTTGATGAGTTCCGCGAACCGGTCGGGAACACCCTGCCGTACGACATCGTCGTACATGGCGCGCAACTGGTGCCCAATCCGGGACTGGATCTCCGGAGTGAGACCACCCTTGCCGGGGGTCGTGTTCTTGCTTGCTTGAGATTTTAGATCTTTCATGAGCGGAGATCTTTCATGACCTGTTCCACGTTTCCCCGAGTTAAGTGACTGCAAAACAGAGATTTTTTCTCAACCGGGAGCCGTTCCCTGGATAGGCTCAATGCGACGGTGGAGAAAAAGTTCCAGCCGCTCCGGAACTTTTCTGTGTTTCAGACGTAGACAGGGGCGAGCAGGGGAACCGGGCCGGCCTTTTTCATGCCTGGTCCCTTTAGGATTGGTCTGAAGATGAATGGAGTGGGGATGTCCCGTTCACAGCTTGTTGCTGAGCACTTGCCGCTATTGCGCCGGTATGCACGTGCCCTGACGGGCAGCCAGGCCTCCGGCGACGCTTATGTCGCAGCCATGTTGGAAGCCATGCTCGGAGATCCATCCGTGCTCGACGAGAGCCACGGACCGCGGGCCGGCCTGTTCCGGCTGTTCACCCAGATCTGGAATTCGGTCTCCGTCAACGACGATGCGGAGGTCACGCCCCTGCCGATGCCGCCAGAGCGGCGGCTGTCGAACATCACGCCGCTGCCGCGCCAGGCGTTCCTGCTGCTGTCGCTTGAAGGATTTTCGGAAGAAGAGGTCGCCTACATCCTCGGCACCGATGTCGGGGAGACGCGGCGGCTCGCCGACGCCGCCGGACGCGAGATGGCGGCCGAGATCGCCACCGACGTGCTGATCATCGAGGACGAAACTTTCATCGCCATGGACCTCGAGAGCCTGGTGAAGAATCTCGGCCACAATGTCGTCGGCGTCGCCCGCACCCATTCCGATGCTGTGGCGCTCGCCAAGAACAAGCGGCCCGGCCTGATCCTCGCCGACATCCAGCTCGCCGACGGTTCATCCGGCCTCGATGCCGTCAACGAGCTCCTGCGCACCTTCGAGGTGCCGGTGGTGTTCATCACCGCCTATCCGGAACGCTTCCTCACCGGCGAGCGTCCCGAGCCGGCGTTCCTGATCTCGAAGCCGTTCCAGCCTGCGATGGTGTCGGCGGTGGCGAGCCAGGCCTTGTTCTTCCAGCGCAACTCGCGCAACCGCACGCCCAAGGCACCCGCGGCGTAAGAAACAAAGATCGGATCGATTGAGAGACGGCGCGTCGCAAGGCGCGCCGTTTCATTTTGTGAAGCACCAGGCGGTCTATGGCTCGCGTATTAGCAGCCGCGGCAGACGCCGTTAAGCTTGGCCTTTACCTTGGCTTCGTCGACCCATGGCCCGCCCTTGGGTTGCGTTCCGTCGAGAGTCATTAGGACGGTCATCCTCTGGAGGTCGTCCTTCGCCCCGGGAGGCGGCTTTGGAAATGGTTCGCTTCGCTCTACCATCTTGAGAGCTGCCGCATCCAGCGGCGGGGAGCCTGTGCTTTCCACCAACGCGCGCGAGATCAATTTGCCCGAGCGGTCGATCACGAATGTGACGCCGGCATCGCCTCTCTGACCCATCGCTTCCGGAGGAAACGCCCTGTGGCGCCAGACATGCTCGGTGACCGTCTTGCGCCAAGCGGCCACGGCGTCGAACTCTGCGAGAGCCGACCTGCTCAGCACTAACCCGGAGGGCGGCACCTGGAATTGGCGGCCGTTGAAGACAATCGGCACTGTAAGGGAGAACGTGTCCTCCTTCAGCTCCGAAGGCGGTTCTGGAAACGGTTGGGCGCGGGCGACGATCTCCAGCGCAGCAACGTCGAGCGGCACAGAGCCGGTGCTCACAGCCAGCGCCCGCGAGATCAACCTGCCGTACCGGTCGATGACGCATGTTACCTTGGCTTCGCCGGTTTGCCCTGGTCCTTCAGCTGGAAATAGCCTGTTGCTGGCAATGTGTGCCGACAGTCTTGCCTTCCAGGCTTTGACGCTCTCGCTCTGCGTATCAGCCTGCGCATGCGCGGGGAAAGCCGCCAGCAATCCGAGAAGTGCGGCCAACAAGGGGAATTGCATCTGCATCAATGCGGATATTAATCGCGGGCAGGTTGATTGCAAGGATCGTTGCTCGTATCGCGCTTTGCCCCGTTGTGGGCAATTGGAAAGACTGCAAAGCCTCGCCCGCTTGACGACAGCGAAATTGCCACGTTGATACGTCGCGGCGATGACGCGCATCGCAGCCTCAAGCCGTCAGGAGATCCCCATGTTCGACCAGCCATTGCTCGATCGCCTCGCCATCCGCGACCTCGTCGAGAACTGGGCGGTGTGGCGCGACGCCGGCGACTGGGAGCGCTTTGCCACGGTCTGGCATGACGAGGGCTGGATGTCGGCCACCTGGTTTCAGGGGCCGGCGCGGGATTTCATCCGCGTCAGCCAGGAAGGGTTTGCGAAGGGCGTGCGCATCCTGCATTTCCTCGGCGGCACCAGCATCGATCTGGAGGGCGAGCGCGCCATCGCACAGACCAAGATGACCATCTCGCAGCGCGCACCGGTCCATGACGTGCTCTGCGACGTCGTCTGCACCGGGCGGTTCTACGATTTCCTGGAGAAGCGGCAGGGCCAATGGGGCATCGTTCGCCGCCAGCCGATTTACGAGAAGGACCGGATCGATCCGGTCGATCCCTCGGCGACGCTCCGTCTCGATGCGAAGGCGCTGTCCGCGCTGCCCGAAGGCTACCGTCACCTCGCCTACATGCAGGAACTGATCGGCTACAAGGTCAAGCGCGACATGCCCGGCCTGACCGGCGCCGAGGTCGAGAAGCTCTATGCCGAGGGACGCGAGTGGCTTGCGGGGAAGGCGAAGTAGGCGCCAGATAAAAGTAAGGCGCGACTGGCATCACCACAGTCGCGCCCTACGTCGCCGGTTTATGGGGCAGGGGGGAATAACCGGCTGTTGAGACGACGCGCGGCCGCGGAAGTCGTTCCAACCCGATCCAATTTTTTTTGAGCCGCGCGACTTTTTTCGCACACGGTTAAGTGATCGTAACGATCAAGAACCCGGGACATTCCGGCAGCGTTGTTCCGTCAATCGCCATGGGGCGAGGGACGAATAGCCATGTCACAGATTTATAAAGCATTTTTCGGCACCGTCGCGATTGCCGTGACGCTCGGTGCTGTGCAGCTGGCCTCCGGCCACGACCTCGCCGACCGCTGGCAGGCGATCTCCGACAAGCCCGGCCATGTCGTCAATCGTGCCGGCAAGGCGGATCGGCTCGCTGAGTTGAAGCCGGCGGCGGTTACGACCCGCACCGTGTCGATGCGGCTCAACGATCTTGCCGATACGTCGATCGTGCTGCGGGTCCCCGCGGTGATCGAGACCGGCAACGCCAAGTCGCCTCTCCTGCTGCAAAAGCAGGGTCGCAACAAGCCGACGGTTGCTTGCGAGCCGATGGTCAGCTCGCTGACCGAGGTCGCCAAGCTGCTCCAGCCCGGCCGTTGCGTGACCTGATCCCGGCGGGATGATGCTGATCGGAATTTTCCGCTGACTGCTATTCGGCCGGCTCGGCCGAAGCATCCTCGGGTGTGCCGGCGCGGCTTGCCATGATCCCGAGCGCGACTCCGCCAATCGCCAGGATCGGAAGCAGCCGCTTCACCCCGATGGCGCGGACGATCTGAAGCCCGGTCGCGAGCAGCATGGGATCGGTGAGCACGCTTTGCGCCACCGACTTCGCGGCGCGCTCGGCGGCGATCCTGGCGCGCTTCTGGACTGACCGCTTGTAGCCCCAATACGTGCCCGCCGCGGCGAGCGTGAGCAGGAAGAAGATTCCCGCACCGGCGAGGCACGCCTGCACGGGACCGTATTTCTCCAGGACCGAGATGAAAGCTGCCGCGCACAGGAAGCATGTGGTGATGAAGAGTGCGAACGCGGCGCCTGCGGCGAGCGACGTCAGCCGTATCGTGGTGCCCGTCGATGCGCTGATGCTGTCAACGATACGCTGAAACATGGCCTTGCTCCTCAAATCCCCACAAGCCAAAGGCGGCGGCGCCTAGGCACCGCCGTCATCCCAATGATCGGTCGCCCCGCATATTAGCGGCGCCAGGCCAGGCCGATCAGGAAGCCGATGCCGAGCGCAAGGCCGACGGTCGCGAGCGGCCGCTGCGTGATTGCGTCCTCCAGTGTCTCCTCGATCGTGCCGTAGGCGTCCTGCGCCGCATCCATCATCGCGCTGCTGCGCTCCGACATGTCGTCGATCGTCGAATCCACGTTCTGGCGCGCCTGGCGATAGCCGCGCCGCGCCTGCTTGCCGGCGGAATTGGCAAAGGTGTTGAGCGCGTCGGTGATCTGTTCGGTGAGGGCTGCGATATCGCTTTTCACGGCTGCTACATCCTTCTCGAGGCGTTCTCTGGTGGCTTTGTCGGTCCAGTCGCTCATCCCGGTTTCGTCATTGGTCATTGACATCAGGAGCTCCGAACTGTTGGCGGCTGAGATAGCCGTGAAACGTTTCGTCATCGGGTAAGTTCCGAAGGCGGAAACTCGTCACGCCTGCGGCGGTTGCGGCGAATCCGCAGGTAAAAGATGCTCTTTCACGATCAACGCGACGATCAGGAGCGGCGACGACAGGAAGGCGCCCATCGGCCCCCACATCCAGGTCCAGAACGCCAGCGCGAGCAGGACGGCCAGCGCATTCAGCGCCAGCCGCCGGCCGATGATCGTCGGCGTGACGAAGTGCCCCTCCATGAAGGTGATGCCGCTAAAGGCGAGCGCGGCGATCAGGCCGCCGCTGATGGTCGGGAAGGCGACGAGCCCCACCACGACCAGCACGGCGAACATCGCGATCGGCCCGATGATCGGGATGAAGTTGAGGGTCGCCGCAAGCGCGCCGAGCCCGGCTGGATTGGGCATGCCGGTGAGCGTGCAGACGAGGCCTGTGGCGACCCCGACGCCGACATTGATGATGGTCACGGTCAGGAGGTAGTTGCCGAGATGGACCTCGATCTCGTTGAGGATTCGAAGCGTGCGCAGCCGCCTGTCGTGATCGCTGAAGGTCATGATCAGCGCCCGCCGCAGGTCGCGCCAGCTCGCGATGAACAGGATCAGGGTAGCGAAGAACAGCAGGAATTCGGTGAAGGTCGGCGACAGGAATTCCAGCGTCGGCTGGACCCATTCGAATTTCGGCAGCTGGAAGCTCGGCAGCGCTTCCGAGCCGCCGCCGACCATCGCCTGCAGCTCCTGCCACAGCGCCAATGGCCGATCGAAGACGTGCAGCTTCTCCTTCAGCTGTGCGCCAAATTCCGGCAGGCGCGAGCTCCACTCCATCGCGGGCGAGGCGATCAGCGCGACGACGAAGGTGACCACGGTGGTCACGGCGACCACGATCAGCAAGGCGCCGAGCGGCCGCGGTACTCTTTGCCGCTCCAGGAAGGTCGCGGCCGGCGACAGCATGGTGCCGGTGACGAAGGCCATCACCACGGGCAGGAAGAACGCCTTGCCGACATAGAGCACGGCCGCGATGGCAATCACCAGCAGGCCCGCGAGCGCGAAGGCGACGAACTCGGTGCGGCGGATAACCGGCGGCAGTTCGCTGTGGCTGTCGGGAAACGGCGCGCCCTCGTTGTTGCCGGGAATGAGACGTTCGCTGGGAAGGACGCGCACAACACCTCTCCCGCACGGGAATCTGCTCCGCGCGCCCATTAATGATACGAGAACGCATCACAAGTGTGCGGGTTCCATCGCGCCTTCGTGAAGACGGGTTCGCTTGACTGTGACGTGGCAGCCGCAGGCGTCATCGGAACTTGAGTCGGTCCGGCTGCGTTTGTTGGGGGCAGCGCATCACCCAGATGCACACATCCAACGGGGCAGCACATGACAAGGTTGTTTGTAGTCCGCCGCCGCTTCTCGCCGCGCGCCGCCACCGCTCTTGCTTTCGCGACCGCGCTCCTGAGCGCGTCGTTCGGCGTCGCGCGCGCCCAGATGCTCGGCTATGCGCCGATGCAGCCGCTCACCTATCCGCAGAATCAGGTGTCTCCGCAGAGTAATCTAGGGGAAGAGCAGACCTCCGAGGACGCCACGCTTCCCGAGCGCCTGCGCCGCCAGATCGTGAGCTTCGACCGCAGCGAGCCGGCCGGCACCATCGTCATCGATACCGGCAATACCTATCTCTACTATGTGCTCGGCAATGGCCGCGCCATCCGCTACGGCGTCGGCGTCGGACGCGACGGGTTCACGTGGTCGGGCGTGCAGAACGTCGCGCGCAAGGCGGAATGGCCGGATTGGCATCCGCCGGTCGAGATGATCGCGCGGCAGCCTTATCTACCGCGTTTCGTCGCCGGCGGCCCGGGCAATCCGCTCGGCGCGCGCGCGATGTATCTCGGCTCCAGCGAATACCGCATCCACGGCACCAACGATCCCACCACGATCGGCAAGTTCGTCTCCTCCGGCTGCATCCGCATGACCAATGAGGACGTCATCGATCTGTTCGGCCGCGTCAACATCGGCGCCAGGGTGGTGGTGCTGCCGAAGAACGCGCCGCTGATGGCCAAGGGTGGCGATAGGGGAGGCGATCCCGTGCGCAAGCGTCCGGCGGTGACGACGCTGCCCTCGGGCCGCCAGGTCCTGAACATCGCGACGTCGTCGGTGAACTGAAGAGTACGAGAGGTCGCATGAATAGACGTTGGATCGGCAGAGCGGCCGGGGTCGCGGCGGTGTTGTTCGCCGCAGGCGCCCTCGCCCTCGCGCTGACGCCGTCGGCGCATGCGGAGGATTTCCTCTCGGCGCTGTTTGGCGCCTTCCGCATGCGGCCGCCGCCGCAGATCAGGATGCCCTTCCCGACCGACGACATGCCACGTTACGAGGCGCCGCGGTCGCGCGCGGTCTATGGCGGCGGCACGGCCTATTGCGTGCGCGGCTGCGACGGCCGCTACTTCCCGGCGCAGGGCAACGATGCCGAGAGCAAGGCGCAATCCTGCAGGAGTTTCTGCCCGGCGTCCGAAACCTCGCTGGTCTATGGCAGCAATATTGACGATGCCACGACCGACGACGGCAAGTCCTATTCCGACCTGCCCAACGCGTTCCGCTACCGCAACGAGATCGTCGCGGGCTGCACCTGCAACGGCAAGGACACGGTCGGGCTCGCACCGGTCAAGGTCGAGAACGACCCGACCCTGCGCAAGGGCGACATCGTCGCCGGCCAGGACGGCCTCGTCGTCGCCAACCGCAATGCCAATGACCGCAGCGGCGTCGCGGTGAACTTCTCGCCGCTGCCGGAGAAGGTACGCGCCAAATTCCGCCATATGCCGGTGGTCGCGAAGGAGTAGGGGCGCGCTCAGCTTCGCGTGCTGATCGTCGCTGATTGCCCCAAGGATCGCTGTCATTCCCCGCGACCCGGCGGCTACGCCAAGGCTTCGCGGGGGCTTGCGGTCCAAGGCCGCCGAAGCTTCAGCGTAGGCGGCAAGCGGGGAATCCAGTACGCCGCGGCTTCTCCGTATTTCTCGCTGTCTCTGGAATACTGGATTGCCCGATCAAGGCCCGGACCCTCCCTAACGTCGTCATGGCGTTCGCCAGGACAACATCGAGGGGATGGCTGCCAGCCTGAACGCCGGCGTTACGCCGCCCGGATCTTCCCGAGGAAATCGCTGACCTGCTGGCCGAGCCGATGGCTCTGGGTTTCTAGCATCTCGGACGCCTGCTTCACATTCTCCGCCGCACCCGCCGCGGTGTCGGCGTCGGCTTTGACGCCGGTGATGTTGTCCGAGACGTTCTTGGTGCCCTGCGCCGCATATTGCGTGCTGCGGGTGATCTCCTGCGTGGCCGCCCCCTGTTCCTGCACGGCCGCCGCAATCGCAGTCGCGACCTCGTTGACCTCGCCGATGATGCCGCCGATGGCCTGGATCGCGTTGATGGCGTCGCCCGCGACCTTCTGGATGTCGGCGATCTGCCCGGAAATCTCCTCCGTCGCCTTCGCGGTCTGGCTCGCCAGCGACTTCACCTCGGAGGCGACAACGGCAAAGCCGCGTCCGGCTTCGCCCGCGCGCGCCGCCTCGATCGTCGCGTTGAGCGCCAGCAGATTGGTTTGCGCTGCGATCGTGTTGATCAGGCCGACGACCTCGCCAATCCGGCTGGCCGAGCTGGCAAGGCCCTGCACGGTGCCGTCGGTCTCGCGCGCCTGGCTGACGGCGCGGCTGGCGATCCCTGCGGCGTGCGCAGCCTGCTGGCTGATGTCGTTGATCGACGCGCTGAGCTCCTCGGCCGCCGAAGCAACGCTGTCCACACTCATCGAGGCTTCGCCCGAGGCCTTGCCGGCCATTTGCACCCGCTCGTTGGTCTGACGCGAGACCGCGGAGAGTTCCGAGGACGTCTTGCGCATCTCGCTCGAGGCCTGGTTCAGCTGGTCGAGGGTGTTGCGCACCATGCCCTCGAACTCGCCGACATGGGTCTCGATCGCGCGCTGGCGTGCCGCAGCGACGGAATTGTGCTCGCGCTCCTGCGCCTCGATCGTCAGTTTGTCGGTCGCCTGCTGCTTGAAGGTTTCCAGCGCACCGGCGAGCGCTCCGATCTCGTCCTTGCGATCGAGATAGCCGCTGTCGACGGTGAGGTCGCCGCCGGCGACCTTCAGCATTGCGTCGCGGATGTTGTGCAGCGGGCGGATGACACGACGGGTGACCGCGATCATGGCGCCGACCGTCAGCAGCGTCGCGAACAGCAGCATCGCGATCTGCACCGCGAGCGCGCGGCCGGCCGCCGCGTACTGGACGGCCGAATCGTCGCGCGCCTCATCGAGCGCACGCTCGGCCACTGCGACCGCGGTGCCCATGCGCTGCGACGTCAGCGGCGTCCACTGGTCGGCGGTCATGTCGGTTTTCGAACCGACCATGATCTGGTCGATCAGCCGGTCGCGCAGCGCGAGATAGTCCGGGTTGAAATAGGCGGCCTTGGCCGCGCCCATCGCGTTGGCGAGCTCTGGCGACAGCTTCATGCCCAGCGCCGACGATTCCAGCCCGCTCCAGGCGTTCTCGATGGCGCCGACGGATTTGGTGTAGGTCTGCTGTGCTTCCAGCGGCAGGCTGCCGGTCGCGACCAGGCCGGTCGCGACAAGGTCAGAAGCTTCGCCGGCGGTGTTGCGCAGGAGCCAGGCGGCCTGCTTGATCGACAGGAGCTGGTCGATCAGCGGGTCGTTGTGGTTGACGACTGCGGTGAGGCGCGCCGAGATCGTCTCGAGCGTTGCGAGCAGAGCGCCGGTCTGGTCGGTGTACTCCTTCGAAAGGGCTGTGCGCCGCGCCTTCCTCGGCTTGCGCATCTCGTCCCAGGCTTCGGTCTGGAGCGTTCCCAGCTTGTTGAGCTCCTCGTTCAACTGAACCAGCAGCGTCGTCTGCTCGGCGAAGGGGATTGATGGCAGCAGTGCGGCCGTGGCGCGGATCGCCGGCATTTCGGCGTCGTGAATGCCGCGGAGGAATTTCTCGATCTCGGGAGACACCGGCGCCTCGCCGTTCAGCACCCGCGGCGTCGACGAGCGGTCGGTGCGCAAATTGTGCATGGCCTTGAAGGCATTCGCGGAGGCCTCGGCAACGGCGGCGATGTGCCCGGTTGCGCGCAGCCGCTCCCAGGATCGCCAGGCGGTCGTCACCAGCAGGGCCACCACACAAACCGCGAGAAGGGCGATCACGGACTGGAGCAGCGCCGAAACGGTCAGACGTCGAAGCATGATGAATCCCCCCGAACCCGGAGCTTTTTTCGCAGAAAGGGATAAAGAGAGTTGTAACGCGCGCGCCGCGTGCATCGGGTAGGGCCTGCGACTTGCGCGCACGGTCGGGTACGGCGGGTGTGCTGGTTGCGCAGAGAGTGCTGGTCGTTAACAGATCGTTACCGCGACCGAATCGTTACGGGCGGCGTCGCGCAGGACCTTCCCTAACGTCGTCCTGGCTTTCGCCAGCCTGAACGCCCGGCCTTACGCCGCCCGGATCTTCCCGAGGAAGTCGCTGACCTGTTGGCCGAGCTGGCGGCTCTGGGTCTCCAGTGTCTCGGACGCCTGCTTCACATTCTCCGCCGCACCCGCCGCGGTGTCGGCGTCGGCTTTGACGCCGTTGATGTTGTCCGACACGTTCTTGGTGCCCTGCGCCGCATATTGCGTGCTGCGGGTGATCTCCTGCGTGGCCGCACCCTGTTCCTGCACGGCCGCCGCAATCGCAGTCGCGACCTCGTTCACCTCGCCGATGATGCCGCCGATTGCCTGGATGGCGTTGATGGCGTCGCCCGCGACCTTCTGGATGTCGGCGATCTGCTCGGAAATCTCCTCCGTCGCTTTCGCGGTCTGGCTCGCCAGCGACTTCACCTCGGAGGCGACAACGGCAAACCCGCGTCCGGCTTCGCCCGCGCGCGCCGCTTCAATGGTGGCGTTGAGCGCGAGCAGATTGGTTTGCGCCGCGATCGTGTTGATCAGCCCGACCACCTCGCCGATGCGGCCGGCGGATTGCGCCAATCCCTGGACGGTGCCGTCGGTCTCGCGCGCCTGGTTGACGGCGCGGCTGGCAATGCCCGCGGCATGCGCAGCCTGCTGGCTGATGTCGTTGATGGAGGCACTGAGCTCCTCGGCCGCAGCGGCGACGCTTTCGACGCTGGAGGAGGCATCGTTGGAGGCCTTGCCCGCGACCTCGACGCGTTCATTGGTCTGGCGCGACACGGCGGACAGCTCGCCGGAGGTCTTGCGCATCTCGGATGAGGCGTCGCTCAATTCACCCAACGACCTCTGCACCACGCCTTCGAATTCGCCGACATAGGCCTCGATCGCGCGCTGGCGCGCCGCCGCGCCTGCATTGCGCTCGCGCTCCTGCGCTTCGATCTTCAGCTTGTCCGTCGCCTGCTGCTTGAACGTCTCCAGCGCGCCGGCGAGCGCGCCGATCTCGTCGTGGCGGTCGAGATAGCCGCTGTCGACGGCGAGATCGCCGCCGGCGACCTTCAGCATGGCATCGCGAATCCGGTGCAGCGGCGTGATCACGCGGCGGCTCACCGCCAGCATCGATGCGCCCGTCAGCACGATCGCGGCGATGAGCAGGGCCACATTGACGATCAGCGACTGCACCGCGGTCGCGCGCTGGGCTGCGGAATGGTCCTTGGCGGCAGCAAGCGCGGCGTCGGCGAGCTTGATCGCACTTGCCATCCGGCCGACCGAATAGGGGCTCCACTGGTTGGCGGTCATCGACGGTTTGTCGCCCTTGCTGACAGCGGCAATGATGCCGTCGCGCGTGGCGGCGTATTGCGGGTCGAAATAGACCGCCTTGGTATCGGCCATTGCCGCGGCGAGTCCCGGCGGCAATTGCATGCCCACCGTGGCGAGCTGGATCGCATTCCAGGCGGTTTCGGTGCCGCCGACGAATTTCGTGTAAGCGAGCTGAAGCTCGGGCGTGATCTTGCCGGTGCCGAGCGCGTTGCCGACGATCAACGAAGATTCGCCGGCGCTCAGGCGCAACAGCCAGGCCATCTGCTTGATCATCAGGAACTGGTCGATGACCGGATCCTGATGATTGACGCTCGCGCTGAGCAGGGGCGACAGTTTTTCCAGGATCGCCATCAGCCCATCCTCGGTGTCGGCATATTCCTTGGCGAGTGTTGCGCGGCGCGAGGCCTTGGGCTTGGTGACCTCGGTCCAGAATTCCGCCTGCTTCTCAAGCAGGACCTTGGTCAGCCGGTCAAGCTCGGACACCATCGTGTCCCGTTGTGGCAGGTCGATGGAGGGCAGGATCTCGATCGCGCGCACCAGCGCCGGCATCAGGATGTCGCGGATCCCTCGGATATATCTTTCGATGTCCTGGTCCACTTGGATGTCGGAGGTGAGTTGGCGGCTGCTGGTCGAGCGGTCGGCACGGATGTTCGCCATCGCCTTGAACACGTCGGCCGAGGCTGCCGAAATCGCGACGATCCGGTTGGCCGCTTGCAGCCGGGTCCAGGAGCTCCAGGCGTTGAGCGAGAATCCGACGACGACGACGAGCGCGGTGGACAGGATCACCGCCTTCAGCAGCGCAGATACGGTCAAGCGGTTGAGCATCGGACACCCCGGTACGCGTTTCGAAGTTCGTGGCCCCGAACGGCAGCCCCCACGAACTTCGAAAGACCAAAGGGATGCACGCGATACGCGCATGCCGCCGGCAGGCGCTGGGCGCATTTGGCCCGAAAAGGGTAAAAACTTAGACAGTGGGCCTGCCGTAAAATTACGGAGTCGTTAAGGATTGGGGGCGGTGCAGGCACCGTCGCTCATTGCATTCGAAGCGCGATTTTTCTGATCCGGAGCATCATGCCTCTTATTGTCGTCCTGGCGAAAGCCAGGACGACACCGTGGATGTGTCGCCGGCTTTCGCCGCGAAGACATCGCGAGGGGTGCGATAGCGCTGCCCAAATCTCCGCCGTCGTCCCGGCGCAGGCCGGGACCCAAACCCACAGGATTGGATTTGGCGAAGACTCGTGGTTAGCGGCTCGCGCGACAACCACTCCCTAGGGTTGGGTCCCGGCCTGCGCCGGGACGACACCGTGAGTGTGGCGCTAGCGTGCCTTACGCCGCGCGGATCTTGCCGAGGAAATCGCTGACCTGTTGGCCGAGCTGCCTGGGTCTCCGGCGTCTCCGACACCTGCTTGACGTTCTCCGCTGCACCCGCCGCGGCGTCGGCGTCGGCTTTGACGCCGGTGATGTTGTCCGAGACGTTCCTGGTGCCCTGCGCCGCATATTGCGTGCGCGTCGCGTAACGTGCGCAGATATTTCTCGATCTCGGCGTCCATCGGCTCGGTCGCGTTCAACAGCCGCGTGGTGGTCGAGCGGTCGGTGCACAGATTGTGCATCGCCTTGAACAGGTCAGCGCAGGCGTCCGCGATGTGCGAGATGCGGTTGGCGGTCTTGAGGCGGCAGGATTCATAGGCGGTGAGCGAGAGCGCAATCACCACGCAGACCGACGTTATCGCAATCACGCCTTCAACAGGGCGGATACGGTCAGACGACTCAGCATCGAAACCCCCAACTCCAAATTCCAGGATTCGTAAGGGCACCGCCAACGGCAATTGAAGGAAAACAGGGAGGGCGCGTCGTGATCGGCAATCGCATGCGGCTCGCGGCTTGCCGCAAACGGTTTCCGCATTCCGAAGCAAAAGGGTAAGATTTTAGGCAGCGAGCCCGCCGGTGGAAGTACGCATAACTAGAAGTTGCAGCGGATTGCTGGGCATGGAACCCGGAGCGAGGGGACCGCGTTAGGACATCATCAGGAATTGCCTGAAGGGGGCTCTGCGATGATCGTGGGTGTGCTCGTCACCTTTCTCGTCATCATTCTCGTTCTCTATCTCATCAACATGCTGCCGATGGATGGCCGGGCCAAGCAGATCGCGCGCGTCATCGTGATCATCATCGGTGTCGTGTCGCTGCTGAAATATCTCACGGTGTTTTAGCGGGGATCCGTAGCCCGGGTGGAGCGAAGTGAAATCCGGGGTCTTACCCCAAGCCGCACCGATCGCGGATTACGCTGCGCTCCATCCGGGCTCCGACTCTTCCAACAAAAAAGCCCCGGCGTGAGCCGGGGCTTCGTTCGCCTTATCGTGCCCTAGTGCAGCGATTTGAGCCAGTCGTCGACGTCCTGACGAACCTGGTCCTTGGCCTTGCCATAGCGTTCCTGCAGCCGGCCTTCGAGTTGTTCGCGACGGCCCTCGATCAATTTGAGGTCGTCGTCAGTGAGCTTGCCCCACTTCTCCTTGGCCGAGCCCTTGAACTGCTTCCAGTTTCCTTCGATGCGATTCCAGTCCATGACCATCTCCCGCCAGTTGATGGCCGGACAACGCGATCGGCGGGCGGCCGTTCCGCCGCGCGCCGCGACGTTTCGCCCGATCAGCCCGCCGCCTTCGCCTCGCGTCGGCGCGCGGTGAGGATGTATTCGGTGTAGCCGTTCGGCTGCGTGCGGCCCTTGAAGATGAGGTCGCAGGCGGCCTTGAAGGCGACGCCGTCGAAGGACGGCGCCATCGGCTTGTACAGCGAATCGCCCGCGTTCTGCTTGTCGACGACGACGGCCATGCGCTTCAGCGATTCCATCACCTGCGCCTCGGTGATGACACCCTGGTGCAGCCAGTTGGCGAGATGCTGGCTCGAGATGCGCAGCGTTGCGCGGTCTTCCATCAGGCCGACATCGTGGATGTCGGGCACTTTGGAGCAACCGACGCCCTGGTCGATCCAGCGCACGACGTAGCCGAGGATACCCTGGCAGTTGTTGTCGATCTCCTGCTTGACGTCGTCCGGCGCCCAGTTCGACTTCGACACCGGAATGGTGAGGATGTCCGAGAGCTTCGCGCGAGGTCCGCCCTTGGTCAGCTCCTGCTGGCGCGCGATGACGTTGACCTGGTGGTAGTGCAGCGCGTGCAGCGTCGCCGCGGTCGGAGAGGGCACCCAGGCGGTGGTGGCGCCGGCCTGCGGATGCGCGAGCTTCTGGGCCAGCATGTCCGCCATCTTGTCGGGCGCGGCCCACATGCCCTTGCCGATCTGGGCGTGGCCGGGGAGACCGTCGATCAGGCCCATGTCGACGTTCCAGTTCTCATAGGCCTTGATCCACGCTTGCGCCTTCATCTCGTTCTTGCGGATCATCGGACCCGCTTCCATCGAGGTGTGGATCTCGTCGCCGGTGCGGTCGAGGAAGCCGGTGTTGATGAACATGATGCGCTTCGAGGCGCGCTGGATGCAGGCCTTGAGGTTGACGGTGGTGCGCCGCTCTTCGTCCATGATGCCGACCTTGAGCGTGTTCTCCGGCAGCGACAGCATCTTCTCGACGCGGTCGAATATCTCGCAGGTCAGCGACACCTCGTCGGGGCCGTGCATCTTCGGCTTGACGATATAGGCCGATCCGGTGCGGCTGTTCTTGACCTTCGAATTGCCCCTGAGGTCGTGGATGGCAACAAGTCCGGAGACGGCGGCATCGAGCAGGCCTTCCGGAATCTCCTCGCCGGTCTCGTCCAGTACCGCGTCGGTGAACATGTGGTGACCGCAGTTGCGCATCAGCAGCAGGCTGCGGCCGTGAAGTTTCACTTCGCCCTTGCCGTCCGGCGTCGTGTAGCTGTGGTCGGCGTTGAGCGAACGCGTCAGCGTCTTGCCGCCTTTCTCGAAGTCGGCCGACAGCGTGCCGTTCATCAGGCCGAGCGTGTTGCGATAGACCAGCACCTTGTCCTCGGCATCGACGGCGGCGACCGAGTCTTCCATGTCGAGGATGGTGGAGACCGCAGCCTCCATGATCATGTCGGCAACGCCGGCCGGATCGTCCTTGCCGATCGTGTTGTTGCGGTCGATCTTGACCTCGATGTGCAGGCCGTTGTTGACGAGCAGCACCGCGGACGGCGCAGCCGCTTCGCCCTGGAAGCCCGCGAACTGTGCGGCGTTCTTCAGCGCGGTGGCATTGCCGCTCTTCAGCTTCACCGCGAGCTGGCCCGCGACGACGCTGTAGGCGGTGACGTCGGTGTGGCTGCCGGTCGCGAGCGGCACGGCGGTATCGAGGAACGCCTTGGCCTTGGCGATCACTTTGTCGCCGCGCGCCTTGCTGTAGCCTTTGCCGGTGTCGGCGGCATCGTGCGGGATGGCGTCGGTGCCGTAGAAGGCGTCATAGAGCGAGCCCCAGCGCGCATTCGCCGCGTTCAGCGCGTAGCGTGCATTGGTCAGGGGCACGACGAGCTGCGGGCCGCAGATCTTGCCGATCTCCTCGTCGACATTGGCCGTCTCGACCTTCTGCGTCGCAGGCTCAGGGACGAGATAGCCGATCTCCTTCAGGAAGGCGGTGTAGGCGTCGATGTCGAACGCCTTGCCCTTGTTGGCGCGGTGCCAGTCGTCGATCTTGGCCTGCAACGTGTCGCGAACGGCGAGCAGCGACCGGTTCTTCGGCCCAAGCTCCTTGATGATAGCGGCAAGCCCGGCCCAGAACGCATCCGGCGCGATCCCCGTTTTCGGGGCCGCTTCCTTGGCGATGAAGTCAAACAGGACGGGAGCGATCTTCAATCCGTGGGCGTCGACGCGTTTCATGATGGGCTTTCTTGTTGGAAATGGCTGTTTTTGGCTGCTTTAGACCCGACAGCAGCAAAATGCGCCCACAGGGGACGGCTTTCGGGGTCCTAATAGCCCCAAAATCGGGGCGGTGAGAAGACCCCCAAAGGTCTGTCAAAATGTCAAGACGAGGTGTGGGAGGCCCAACACACCGGTGTCATTCCCCGCGAAAGCGGGGAATCCAGTACGCCGCGGCTTCTCCGTATCCCAACGCTGTCTCTGGAATCCTGGGTCGCCCGGTCTCGATGACCGGGCGACGACAGCCGGGAATGAGACAGACTCAAATATTCGCGGCGAGGTCCACGAGTTCGTCGAACAGCACGCCGGTCGTCTTGAGCATGCGCTCGATCTCGTCCGCCGCATCCGCGACCGTTCGAGTGGACGTATCGATCACGAGCTCGGCGGCGTCGGGCTTCTCGTAATCGTTGCCGATGCCCGTGAACGAAACGAGCGCGCCGGAGCGGGCCTTCTTGTAGTGGCCCTTGGGGTCACGCTCCTCGCACACGGCCGCAGGGGTTGCGACATGGATCTCACGGAACGCGGTGTCGGCGATGCGGCGCGCAGCGGCGCGGTCCTCGCGGGCGGGCGAGACGGCGGCGACGATCGCGATGTGGCCGTTGCGCGCCAGATGCGTGGCGACTTCGGCGAGGCGGCGGATGTTCTCGCTGCGATCAGCGGCGGAGAAGCCGAGATCGCTGTTGAGCCCGGCGCGCAGCGTGTCGCCGTCGAGCAGGATGGGCGAGCCGCCATTCGAAAACAGCCGCCGCTCCAGCGCCTTCGCCAGCGTCGACTTGCCGGAGGCGGGGAGGCCCGTGAGCCAGACCACGGCGCCGTTATGGCGATAACGCGCGGAGCGCTCGTCGGGCCGCAGCGCCGATTCCACCGGCACGATGTCGACCGGCACGGCGCGCTGGCCGGCATCGACGGAGAGCACCAGGCCGCCGCCCGCGATGCGTCCCGACACCTCGATCACGAGGCGCCCGGTGCGTGGATTCTCGGTATAGGGATCGGCCGCAATCGGATTGGAAAGAGAGATGTCGATCTCGCCGACATGGTTGCGACCGATCGCCTTGTTCTCGGTGGTCGAGAGCTCGCCGGGATCGACCGCCTTCTCGATCGCAACGACCGTGGCGCGGCTTTCCTTCGGCCCGCAGCGCACCAGGAGCTGGTCGCCCTTGGCGAGCGGCTTGTCGTGCAGCCAGAAGATGCGCGCGCGCAGCCGGCGCGTTTCGCGCGGCGCAGTGCCCGCATGCGCGATGATGTCGCCGCGCTCGACGAACAGTTCACGGTCGAGCGTGATGCCGACCGAGCGTCCCGCGCCCTGCCGGCCTGCGACCGGCGTTACCGGCCAGCCCTCAACGGTCTTGATCTTCGCGATCTTGCCGGCCGGCATGATCACGATCTCGTCGCCGGCTTTGAGGCTGCCGGATTCGATGCGGCCCGCGACGATGCGGCGGTCGTCGAACTTGTAGATCGCCTGCACCGGCAGCCGCAGCGCCAGTGCTTCGAGCGGTCGCGCCGGCTCCAGCCGGTCGAGCGCCTCGACCACGGTCGGTCCCTTGTACCAGCCGATGCGATCGGTGCGCTCGGCGACGCCGTCGCCGTCGCGGGCGGAAATCGGAATGATCGCGGTCGGCGTCACGCCGAGCCCTTCGAGATGCGCGGAAATCTCGTCGCTGATCGCCTTGAATCGGTCGGCGGCGAAGTCGACGCGGTCCATCTTGTTGACGACGATCGCGACCTGCTTCACGCCGAGCAGATGCAGGAGATAGCCGTGTCGTCGGGTCTGGTCGCGCACGCCTTCGAGGGCGTCGATGATCAGCACCGCGCCATCGGCCTGCGAGGCGCCGGTGATCATGTTGCGCAGGAACTCGGCGTGGCCGGGCGCATCGATCAGCACGATGTCGCGCGAATTGGTGCGGAAACGGATCTGCGTGGTGTCGATGGTGATGCCCTGGTCGCGCTCGGTCTGGAGCGCATCGAGCAGGAACGACCATTCGAAGGGCATGCCGCGCCGGGCGCTGACGGCCTTGAGCATTTCGAGCTTGCCCTCGGGCAGGCTGCCGGTCTCATGCAGCAGGCGGCCGACCAGCGTCGACTTGCCATGGTCGACATGGCCGACGATGACGATGCGGACCTGGGGACGCGTGGTGCCGTTCGGGGTGGCGGGCGTAGCCGTCGTGACGATCATGTTCATAGCCGCGTTGCGTCCTGAGGTCAGAGATAGCCGGCGACGCGCAGACGCTCGAAGGCGTCCTCGGTCTCGTGGTCGAGCGCGCGGCCGGCGCGCTCCGGCACCTTGGTATCTTCGAGTTCGACGAGGATCTCGTCGATGTTCGATGCGCTCGAATTCACCGGGAAGGTGATGTCGGAATCGCCCAGCGAGCGGTAGCGCTTGCCGTTCTGCGACAGATAGAGCGGGATGATCGGAATGTTCTCGCGCTTGGTGTAGGCCCAGATGTCGGCCTCGGTCCAATGCAGGATCGGATGAATGCGAAGGTGCGCGCCCGGCGGCGGCGAGGCGTTGAACTGGTCCCAGAACTCCGGCGGCTGGTCGCGCACGTCCCAATTGCCTTCGAGCCCGCGCGGCGAGAACACGCGCTCCTTGGCGCGCGTCGCCTCCTCGTCGCGGCGGATGCCGGCGATCAGGCCATCAAAGCCAAATTTCGCGAGCGCCATCTTCAGCCCTTCGGTCTTGCGTGCCGCGGAACGGGCGGCCGGCGGCAAGGTCGGATCGACGGCATCGATCGGCGGGCAGGGCTCGACGCGCAGGTCGAGCTCCCACTCTTTGCCGTAGTTATCGCGGAAGCGATACATCTCAGGAAACTTCTTCCCGGTGTCGACATGAAGGGCGGGGAACGGCATGCGGCTGAAGAACGCCTTCCGCGCCAGCCAGATCATGACGTTGGAGTCCTTGCCGAGCGACCACAGCAGGGCAATCTTCTTTAGCCGGGCGAACGCCTCGCGGAAGATGTAGATGCTCTGCGCCTCGAGCTGGTCGAGATGGTCCATGCTCGGAGCAAGGTCGGCAGAAAATTCTTGCGCACGCACGCGCTCGGTGAACGCGGTGCTGCTCAGTCCGTCACCTGCGGAATCGTCCTTGAGAAGATGCATCTCTGCCACTTTGCGTTTGGAGGCGAAAATTCTATAGTTGCAGCGCGGAATAGAAGAAAAAATTTTCTCTTTGCGCGCTCGAAACGACACATATATAGAAAATAATTCCAGTCAACCCCGAATTGGGGGAAACGAGTATCGCATGCGGTTCTTGCCGGTGTTTCTCGATCTCAAGGCCGGTCCGGTGGTCCTCATCGGCGCGGGCGAGCTTTTGCGCGCCAAGCTTCGCGTGCTCGCGGCGGCCGGTGCGCGCATCCGCGTGCATGCGATCGACGGCGATCATGACCTCGGCGGACTCACTCCCGACGACGCGGCGCGGATCGAGTTCGCTGCCGGCGATCCGCTCACTGCCGATCTTGCCGGCGTCATCGCCATCGTCTGCGCAGGCGCGGGCGATGTCGGCGTTGCGATGTCGGTGCGCGCCAAGGCGCTCGGCCTGCCGGTCAACGTCATGGACGACCTCGAACATTCCAGCTTCATCTTCCCGGCGATCGTCGATCGCGGCGATGTCGTGGTCGCGGTCGGCACCGGCGGCACCTCGCCAGTGGTGGCGCGGCGCGTGCGCGAGAAGATCGAGGCGCTGCTGCCGGCGCGCATCGGCGAACTCGCCGAATTCATCGGAGGCTTCCGCAAATCCATCAACGAGCGCATCGCCGAGTTTCCGTTGCGCCGCCGCTTCTGGGAGCGCGTGATCGACGGTCCGATCGGGGCTTCCGTGCTCGCCGGCCGCAAGAGCGAAGCCGAAGCGGCGCTCGAGCAGATTTCCGATCCGTCCGCCTTCGCGCGCGCCGACAAGCCGGAGGGCTCCGTCGCACTGGTCGGCGCCGGCCCCGGCGATCCCGATCTCCTCACCATCAAGGCGCTGCGCGCATTGCAGGACGCTGACATCGTCTTCCATGACGAGCTGGTCTCGGCGGAAATTCTCGACCGCATCCGCCGCGACACCACGCGCGTTGCGGTCGGCCGCCGCGTCGGCAAGCCCGGCATCGGCCAGGACGCCATCAACAGGCGGATGATCGAGGCCGCACAGGCCGGCCAGCGCGTGGTGCGGCTGAAGGGCGGCGATCCCTTCGTGTTCGGCCGCGGTGGCGAGGAAGTCGAAGCCTTGCGCGCCGCGGGCGTCCCCTATTCAATCATTCCCGGCATCACCGCCGGCATCGGCGGCGCCGCCGATTTCGAGGTGCCGCTGACATATCGCCATGAAGCGACGCGCATCACCTTCCTCACCGCGCACAAGGCGCGCGATGCCGAGACCGTCGACTGGTCGACGCTGACGGACACCAGGATGACCGTGGTCGTCTACATGGGCATGACCGCTGCGCCCGCCGTGCGCGCCGGTCTGCTCGCTGCCGGTCGTTCGCCGGAGACGCCGGTCGGCGTGTTCGCCCGCGTCACCCAGCCCGATGCGCAAGCCGCGATCGGCACGCTGCGTGACCTGCCCGAGCTCGTCAGGCGGACCGATGGCGGTCCCGCCATTCTCATTATCGGCGAAGTGGTCCGGCATGCCGGTTCGCTTCGCCGTCAAACCCCCAAACACATCATCTCTGACCTCCTGGATGCAGCCGAATGACCTCCCCGCTTGAACAGAAAAAGATCAAAATCGCCGGCCCCTCGGTCGTGACCGCCAACCGTACCTGGGATGGCATCGTGGTCTATCGCACCGCCGCCCAGGGCTGGTCCGCGGACTTGTCGGAAGCCGCGATCGTGCGCAACTCCGACGAGGCGAAAGCGTTGCTTGCGGAGTCCGTCGCTGATGACGTCGGCGCCGTGGGTGCCTATATCGCTCCGGTGCAGGTCGCCGAGGACGGCAAGGTCGAACCCGGCAATCTGCGCGAACAGATCCGCCGCACCGGCGTAACCATCGGACAGCCGGTCCAGGTTTAAGGCACTCTCTTATGTATGCTTACGACGAAATCGACCGCACGCTGGTCAACGAGCGTGTCTCGGAATTCCGCGACCAGGTGAAGCGCCGCCTTTCCGGCGAGCTCACCGAGGACGAATTCAAGATCCTGCGGCTTCAGAACGGCGTCTATCTGCAACTGCACGCCTACATGTTCCGCGTCGCGATTCCCTACGGAACGCTGGCGTCGAACCAGTTGCGGCGGCTCGCGCATGTCGCGCGCAAATATGATCGCGGCTACGGCCATTTCACCACGCGACAGAACATCCAGTTCAACTGGATCAAGCTTGCCGAGCTGCCGGATGCGCTGGCCGATCTCGCCGAGGTCGGCATCCATGCGATGCAGACCTCCGGCAACAACATGCGCAACGTCACCTCGGACCAGTGGGCCGGCGTCGCGCCGGGCGAGATCGAGGATCCCCGCATCTGGTCGGAGCTGATTCGCCAGCACACCACGCTGCATCCGGAATTCTCGTTCCTGCCGCGCAAGTTCAAGATCGCGATCACCGCGTCGGACCATGACCGCGCCGCGATCAGGATTCACGACATCGGCCTCAGGCTGATCAAGAACGAGAAGGGCGAGACCGGTTTCGAGGTGCTGGTCGGCGGCGGGCTCGGCCGCACGCCGTTCATCGCCAAGACGATCAAGCACTTCGTGCACGGTCGCGATATCCTGAGCTATATCGAGGCGATCCTTCGCGTCTACAATCAGTACGGCCGCCGCGACAACATCTACAAAGCGCGCATCAAGATCCTGGTGCACGAGCTCGGCATCGAGAAGTTCTCGCGCGAGGTCGAGGAGGAGTGGCAGCACATTCGCAACTCCTCGCTTCAGATAGACGACGAGGTGATCGAGGACATCCGCTCCCGCTTCACTTATCCGGCCTATGAGAAGCTCCCGCATATGCCGGACGAGCTGCGCCAGGCCGCGGCCGATCCGGACTTCGAGGCGTGGCGCAAGAACTCGGTGTCTCCGCACAAGGTCCAGGGCTATTCCATCGTCACGATCTCGCTGAAGCCGACCGGCGGCCCTCCGGGCGACGCCACCGCCGAGCAGATGGATGCGCTGGCCGATCTCGCCGACAAATATTCCTTCGGCGAGATCCGCGTCGGCCACGAGCAGAACCTGGCGCTGCCGCACGTCGCCAAGCGCGACCTGCCGGCACTGTGGAAGGCGCTCGACAAGCTCGGACTGGCGACGCCGAACGTCAACCTGATCACCGACATCATCGCCTGCCCCGGGCTCGACTACTGCTCGCTGGCGAATGCGCGCTCGATCCCGATCGCGCAGGAACTGACGCGGCGGTTCGCCAATCATGAGCTCGCCAACCTGATCGGCCGGCTGCACATCAACATCTCCGGCTGCATCAATGCCTGCGGCCATCACCATGTCGGCCATATCGGCATTCTCGGCGTCGAGAAGAACGGCGAGGAGGTCTACCAGATCACCATCGGCGGTCGCGCCGACGAGAGCGCTGCGCTCGGCAATCTGATCGGGCCCGGCGTGAAGTTCGACGAGGTCGCCGACGTCGTCGAGGACATCGTGGAAGCCTATCTCGCGTTGCGCGAGCGCCCGGAAGAGCTGTTCATCGACACGGTGAAACGTCTCGGCGTCGAACCCTTCAAGGAGCGGGTCTATGCCACTCGTTAACGGCGGAAAGATCGTCGACGACAGCTTCGTCAAGCTCGCCGTCGATACGCCGCTGCCCGAAAGCGGCGACATCCTGGTGCCGGCTGAGCGCTTCCTCGGCGATGCGGAGGCGTTCCTCGCGCGCCCAGGCAAGGTCGGCGTGATCTGGCCGAACAATCGCGACATCGACGAACTCGTGCCCTATCTCGGCAGGCTTGCCGCCGTGGCGCTGGTGTTCCCGACCTTCCGTGACGGTCGCGCCTATAGCCAGGCGCGGCTGCTGCGTGAGCGGTTCAACTATCGCGGCGAGCTGCGTGCAACGGGCCAGGTGCTGCGCGACCAGTTCGTGTTCATGCTGCGCGCGGGCTTCGATGCCTTCGAGGTCAAGAAGCAGGCCGACGCGGAAGCCTTCATGCAGACGGCAAAACACTATTCGGTGTTCTATCAGCCGACCGGCGACGGCCGCATCACGGCGCTGCATCGGCGCATGCAGTTGCGTCACTCCGAAGGTGTCGGCACGTGAACGCAATAGCATCCCAGGTTTCATCAACGTCCGTCTCTGCGCTGCCCTCGGCGGAGGAGCTTGATCGCGCTCTGCGCGATGCCTCGCCCGCGGAAGTTATCGCCATGGCGCTGAAGAGCGTCGGGCGCGAGAAGCTCGCGCTGGTGTCGTCCTTCGGCACGGAATCGGCAACGCTGCTCAAGGTGATGGCGGACGTCGATCCCGCGATCCCTGTGATCTTCCTCGACACCGGATGGCTGTTCGAGGAGACGCTCGCCTATCGCGATACTTTGATTGCGACGCTTGGACTGAAAGACGTCCGCTCGATCAAGCCGGCGGAGGAAACGCTGTCGCGCGAGGATCCGGACCGCGAGCTCTGGTTCTCCGATCCCGACGCTTGTTGCCGCATCCGCAAGGTGGAGCCGCTCGCGCGTGCGCTAAAGCCGTTCTCGGCCTGGATCAACGGCCGCAAGCGCTTCCAGGGCAATGCGCGCGCCGACATTCCGGTCGTCGAGGACGACGGCGTGCGGTTGAAGTTCAATCCCTTCGCCAACGTCTCGCGCGAGGAGCTCGAGGCGATTTTCGTCCGCGCCAAATTGCCGCGGCACCCTCTTGTCGAGTCAGGATTCCTGTCCGTTGGGTGCATGCCTTGCACCAGCCGGACGGCCGCAGGCGAGGATTCTCGTGCCGGCCGGTGGCGTGGCCGGGCCAAGACAGAATGCGGCATTCACACGATGAAGATTTCGTAGCACAGTCAGCCTGCCACGCTGCGAACAAGGAAATCCGGTTCCGTTGACTTAAGCGCGTTTCGACCCGAGTTATGCCTGCACGCCTTCGCTGACACTGACGTCGTCGAAGTGAATGGAGATGGACATGATGCGTCGTATCGTTCCGCTCGCGGCAGGATTCCTTTGGGCAAGCTCGGCTCTCGCCGCTGACATCAATTTGTTGAACGTGTCGTACGATCCGACGCGTGAGCTCTATGTCGAGTTCAACAAGGCGTTTTCGCGCGTCTATCAGAAGGAAACCGGCAAGAGCATCGAGATCAAGCAGTCGCACGGCGGCAGCGGTTCGCAGGCGCGCGCGGTGATCGACGGATTGCAGGCGGACGTCGTGACGCTTGCGCTCGCCTACGACATCGATGCCATCGCCGGCAAAGGCCTCACCGCCGCCGATTGGCAGAAGCGGTTGCCGCAGAATTCATCACCCTACACCTCGACCATCGTCTTCCTGGTGCGCAAGGGCAATCCCAAGGGCATCAAGGACTGGGACGATCTGCTCAAGCCCGGCGTTGCCGTGATCACGCCGAACCCGAAGACCTCGGGCGGTGCGCGCTGGAACTATCTCGCGGCCTGGGGCTTCGCGCAGAAGAAATACGGCTCGGCCGACAAGGCCAAGGATTTCATCGCAAAACTCTACCAGCAGGTGCCGGTGCTCGATACCGGTGCGCGCGGTGCGACCGTGACTTTCGTCGAGCGGGGCGTCGGCGACGTGCTGCTCGCCTGGGAGAACGAGGCGTATCTCGCGCTGAAAGAGTTCGGTCCGGAGAAGTTCGAGATCGTGGCGCCGCCGCAATCGATCCTCGCCGAGCCGCCGGTCGCGATCGTCGACAAGGTTGCCGACAAGAAGGGCACCCTCAACGCGGCCGATGCCTATCTCCAATACTGGTACACCAAGGAAGGCCAGGAGATCGCGGCGCGCAATTTCTATCGTCCGCGCGATCCGGACATCGCCAAAAAGTACGAAAACTCATTCGCCAAGGTCGAGCTGTTCACGATCGATGACGTGTTCGGCGGCTGGACCAAGGCGCAGCGGGAACATTTCGCCGACGGCGGCGTCTTCGATCAGATCTACAAGAACTGATTGGGCGTCGTCGTCAACGAGGGCACAGGGGGCCTGGTGAGCGCAATCGCAGCACGACGCCGGACTCTGCCGGGGTTCGGTCTCACGATGGGACTGACGCTGTCCTGGCTGTCGATCATTGTCCTGATTCCGCTCGCCGGCCTGTTCCTGAAATCCTTTGAGCTGAGCCCCGAGCAGTTCTGGGCCATTCTCTCCAGTCGCCGTACCCTGAACGCGCTGCGGGTCTCGTTCGGGCTCGCCTTCGCGGCGGCATGCGTCAATCTGGTGATGGGCACCATCATCGTCTGGGCGCTGGTGCGCTACCGCTTCCCTGGCCGGCGGCTGTTCGACGCCATCGTCGACGTCCCCTTCGCGCTGCCGACGGCGGTCGCCGGCGTCGCGCTGACCTCGCTGTTCGCAGCGAAAGGCTGGCTCGGCGCGCCGCTCGCCGCGCTCGGCGTCAAGGTGGCGTTCACGCCGCTCGGCATCTTCGTCGCCATGATCTTCATCGGCATTCCCTTCGTGGTCCGCACCGTGCAGCCGGTGCTCCAGGACCTCGATCCCGAGATCGAGGAAGCCGCGGGCAGTCTGGGGGCCAGCCGCTGGCAGACCATCACGCGCGTGATCCTGCCCTCGCTCGCGCCCGCGCTGCTCACGGGACTGGCGCTCGCTTTTGCGCGCGCCGTCGGCGAATACGGCTCGGTGATCTTCATTGCCGGCAATCTGCCCAACGTCTCCGAGATCGCGCCGCTCCTGATCGTGATCCGGCTCTCCGAGTTCCGCTATGCCGACGCGACCGCGATCGCGGCCGTCATGCTCGTCGTGTCGTTCGTCATCATCTTCGCGGTCAACCGGTTGCAGCGCTGGGCGCAGAACCGGATCCCGGTGCGCTGAGGCTGGATGCGATGACCATGCAGATCGCAGATATCGTCTCGCTCTCGCGATCGGATGTGAAGGCGCGCGCACACGCCGCCGCGGCACGCGACAGCCTCCGCACCGAGCCGAAGGCGGTACGGATTGCCATCATCACGCTGGCGGTGCTGTTCCTCAGCGTCTTCGTCGTGCTGCCGCTGGCGGTGGTGTTCGCGCAGGCCTTCTCGCGGGGCATTTTGGCCTATCTCGCTGCGCTCTCCGAGCCGGAGGCGCTGTCCGCGATCAGGTTGACGCTGCTGGTCGCGGCGATCTCGGTCGGCCTCAACCTCGTGTTCGGCCTGGTCGCGGCCTGGGCCATCGCCAAGTTCGACTTCAAGGGCAAGACCGCGCTGATCACGCTGATCGACCTGCCGTTCTCGGTAAGTCCGGTGATCTCCGGTCTCGTCTTCGTGCTGCTGTTCGGTGCGCAGGGCTATTTCGGCGGCTGGCTGCGTGAGCACAACATCCAGATCCTGTTCGCGGTACCTGGCATTGCGCTGGCGACGACCTTCGTGACCTTCCCCTTCGTGGCGCGCGCGCTGATCCCGCTGATGCATGAGCAGGGCACCCAGGAAGAGGAGGCCGCGATCTCGCTCGGCGCCTCGGGGATGCAGACCTTCTTCCGCGTCACGCTGCCCAACATCAAATGGGGCGTGCTCTATGGCGTCCTGCTCTGCAATGCGCGCGCGATGGGCGAGTTCGGCGCGGTGTCGGTCGTCTCCGGCCACATCCGTGGCGAGACCAACACCATGCCGCTCCTGGTCGAGATTCTCTACAACGAGTACCAGTTCGTCGCTGCGTTCGCGATCGCTTCGCTGCTCGCAATGCTGGCGCTGATCACGCTGATCGCCAAGACCGTTCTCGAACGTCATCTGGACGAAGGACATGACGCCCGTGACCATTGAAGTCAGGAATCTCGTCAAGAAATTCGGGACCTTTGCCGCTCTCGACGGCGTCGACCTCAAGGTCGACAACGGCGAATTGCTGGCGCTGCTCGGTCCATCGGGCTCCGGCAAGACGACGTTGCTGCGGATCATTGCTGGCCTCGACTGGCCTGACGCCGGCGAAGTCTCGTTCAACGGTGAGGATGCGCTGGCGCAGGGCGCGCGCGAGCGTCACGTCGGCTTCGTGTTCCAGCACTACGCGCTGTTCCGCCATATGACGGTTTTCGAGAACGTCGCCTTCGGCCTGCGCGTGCAGCCGCGCGCAGTTCGAAAGGATGAGGCCACCATCCGTGCGCGCGTAAGGGAGCTGCTCGATCTGGTGCAACTCGACTGGCTGGCCGACCGCTATCCGAGCCAGCTCTCCGGCGGCCAGCGCCAGCGCATTGCGCTTGCTCGCGCGCTTGCGATCGAGCCGCGCATCCTGCTGCTGGACGAGCCCTTCGGTGCGCTCGACGCCAAGGTCCGCAAGGAGCTGCGCATGTGGCTGCGCTCGCTGCATCACGAGATCAACGTCACCTCGATCTTCGTTACCCATGACCAGGAAGAGGCGCTGGAAGTCGCCAACCGTGTCGTGGTGATGGACAAGGGCAAGATCGAGCAGATCGGCTCGCCCGACGACGTCTACGAAAATCCCGCGACCGCCTTCGTGCACGGCTTCATCGGCGAATCCATCGTGCTGCCGGTGGAGGTGGCAAATGGTGCGGTCCGGCTCGGCGACCGCCCGCTCAATCTCGTGGCGCAGGGTGCCGCGTCTGGCGCGTCACGATTGTTCGTGCGGCGACATGACATGCTGGTCGGCCCGGCCGGCAGCGGGGCCTTCGAGGGCGCCGTGCAGCATGTCCGGAATTTCGGCCCGGTGCAGCGGGCCGAGGTGGCGCTGTTCGGTGGCGAAACCATCGAGATCGACGCCCCTCGCGACAAGGAACTGCGCGCCGGCGACACGATCGGTCTCGAGCCCCGCCGCTATCGGATATTTGCGGGCGCCTGAGCCCGTCACAACGGGACAAATTTTCCTCGAAATTCACCTTTCAGCCACGGTTGGTATGCAACAACGGCCCCTCATTTGGGGGCCTTACTCATGCGCGCCGCGGCCGCAATTCTCATCCTTTTGCTGTTGGCCGGCTGTGCGGGCAATGAAGCGCCTGTCCAGCAGCCGTCCATGTATGCCGACATGGCGGCCCCGGGCGCCAAGCTCGATGCGCAAGCCGCTTCCGTGATGATCTCGCAGTATCGGCAGAACAACGGCCTCGGCACTGTGATCATCGACCCCGACTTGATGAAACTCGCCGAATCCCAGTCCGACGCCATGGCGGCGGCGAACAAGATGGACCATGACGTCCGCGCGCCCCTGGGCAAGCGGCTCAATGCCGGCGGTTATCCGGCCACCGTCGCGGTCGAGAACGTCTCGGCCGGCTATCATACGCTGGCAGAAGCGTTTTCCGGCTGGCGTGACTCGCCTCCGCACCGGGCGAACATGCTCAAGGGCGGTGTCACAAAATTGGGCATAGCGGCGAGCTATGCTCCGAACACCAAATACAAGGTGTTCTGGACCATGATTTTGGCCTCAACGGACCCCCGATAAGCCAGTCTTGATCCCGGGATGCATTGACGCCGCGGCGAACTGTCGCCACGGTGGCTCGTCATTTGCTAATGTTCCCGCATGACCGATCATAGCCCCCAAGCTGCCAGCGTCCCCGCGAATGCGCAACGCGTCCTGGTGTTGCAGGGCGGCGGTGCGCTTGGCTCCTATCAGGCCGGCGCCTATCAGGCGCTGTGCCATTTCGGCTTCGAGCCGGAATGGGTTGCCGGCATTTCGATCGGCGCGGTCAACGCCGCCATCATCGCCGGCAACGAGGGGCAAACACGGATCAAGCGGCTGAAAGAATTCTGGGAGATGGTTTCGGCGCCGGTGCCGTGGAAGCCGATCGGCAAGAGCGATCACAGCCGCGAGCTGTTCAACTCCACGAGCGCTGCGCTGATCGCGACCTTCGGCGTGCCCGGCTTCTTCACCCCGCGCATTCCGCCCGCGCCGCTCTGGCCACCGGGCCATCCTGAAGCGGAGAGCTACTACGACACCGCGCCCCTGAAGAAGACGCTGGAGCGGCTGGTCGACTTCGACCGCATCAACGACCTGAAGACGCGCCTGTCGGTCGGTGCGGTCGGCGTCACCTCGGGCAACTTCAGATATTTCGACAATTACGAGTTCAAGAGGCTCGGCAAGAAGATCGGCCCCGAGCACATCATGGCCTCCGGCGCGCTGCCGCCGGGCTTTCCATCCGTCATCATCGATGGCGAGCATTATTGGGACGGCGGCATCGCCTCCAACACGCCGCTCGATTACGTGCTCGATGCCGAATTCCACCGCGACATGCTGATCTTCCAGGTCGACCTGTTCAGCGCGCGCGGGGACTTGCCGACCTCGCTGCTCGAGGCTGCCGAGCGCGAGAAGGACATCCGTTATTCCAGCCGCACGCGGATGAACACGGACAAGAACAAGCAGATCCACAACGCCCGCAGGGCCGTGCGCGACCTGATCGGCAAATTACCGGATTATCTGAAGAACGATCCTTCCGTCGAATTCCTCGCCAAGGCGGCACGCGAAAGCACCGTGACCGTCGTGCATTTGATCTATCGCAGCAAGAACTACGAATCCTCGTCCAAGGATTACGATTTCTCGCATGTCGGCATGGTCGAGCATTGGGAAGCCGGCGTGCGCGACGTGCACCTGTCGATGCGCCACAAGGATTGGCTCGAGCGGCCGCAATCCGATGAGACCATGGTGACCTACGATCTCACGGGGGACGTCTCCGCGCCCCCGGCAAAAAGGAGCGAATAAAATGGGTAGTCTGTCAGGCAAGAACGCCGTCGTGACTGGATCAACCAGCGGCATCGGGCTGGCTTACGCGCGCGCCTTTGCGAGTGCTGGGGCCAACGTCGTGATCAACGGCTTCGGCTCCCCGGAGGATATCGAGAAGGAGCGCTCGAAGATCGAGTCCGACTTCAAGATGAAGGCCATCTATTCGCCCGCCGACATGACCAAGCCGGCCCAGATCGCGGAGATGATCGCGCTCGGCGACAAGACCTTCGGCTCGGTCGACGTCCTCGTCAACAATGCCGGCATCCAGTTCGTCTCGCCGATCGAGGAATTCCCGATCGAGAAGTGGGACCAGATCATCGCAATCAACCTGTCTTCGGCCTTCCACGCCATCCGCGCCGCGGTACCCGGCATGAAGAAGAAAGGCTGGGGCCGCATCATCAACACGGCGTCGGCGCACTCGCTGGTCGCTTCACCGTTCAAGTCGGCTTACGTGTCGGCCAAGCACGGCATCGCCGGCCTGACCAAGACGGTGGCGCTGGAGGTTGCGACCCACAAGATCACCTGCAACTGCATCAGCCCGGGCTATGTCTGGACACCGCTGGTCGAGAAGCAGATTCCCGACACGATGAAGGCGCGCAACCTGACACGCGAGCAGGTCATCAACGACGTGCTGCTCGACGCGCAGCCGACCAAGGAATTCGTCACCTCCGAGCAGGTCGCGGCGCTGGCGCTGTTCCTGTGCAGCGACGATGCCGCGCAGATCACCGGCACCAATCTCTCCATCGACGGCGGCTGGACGGCGGAGTAGTCGGCGCGCTGCAAAACGGCAGTGGTGAGGAAGTTCTCCTCACCACGCCTGGCTCAATGGCTCCAGGCCAGAGCCGTCACGATCGCGGATGACAGGTTCAGCTCGGTGAACATGATCTTGCTTGCGACCACGACGAGGACGCAGGCGAGCGCGAGGCGCAGCACCGTCTCCGGCATGCGGGTCGCGCTGTAGCTGCCGACGATGATGCCGGGCAGCGAGCCCATCAGCAGCACGCCCATCAGGTGCCAGTCGACCGAGCCGAGCATCCAGTGCCCGGTGCCGGCCACCAGCGTCAATGGTACTGCATGCGCGATGTCCGAGCCGACGATGGTCGCCATCGGCAGGCGCGGGTAGAGCAGCAGCAGCACGGTCACGCCAACCGCGCCGGCGCCGACCGACGAAATCGACACCAATACGCCGAGCACGATACCGGTGATGACGGTCGCGATCGCCGTGGTGCGGTCATCGATCTTTTGCAGACGCCGGCGGTAGCGCTCCATGATCGACTTGCGGAAGATCAGCGAGATCGCCGTCAACATCAGCGCAAAGCACAGCACCAAGTTTACCAGATTGCGCTCGGCTTCGCTCTTGAGATCGAGCTTCCACAGCACGAACAACGTCAGGGCGCTTGCCGGAATGCTGCCGCAGGCGAGCCGCAGTACCGCCGGCCAATGCACGCTGCGCGACCAGCCATGCACCACGCTGCCGCCCGTCTTGGTGCCGGCGGCATAGAGCAGATCGGTTCCGACCGCGGTCGATGGATGGACGCCGAACAGGAGGATCAGAAGCGGCGTCATCAGCGAACCGCCACCCACGCCGGTCATGCCGACAAGCAGGCCGACGCCGAATCCCGAGGCCACGTAAAGAGGATCGATCATGTCCGCGGAATCTTAGGTTTATCTCGTCCTTTGGGCAATATGACGTAGAATAAACTTTCCCTGTGGTGCAACCACCTGGGTCAAATAAGAAAAATCATGCTGCAGGGCTAACATGGGCAGCCATTTTGCCCTGTTTGCGAGCGTCTCGCGAGATCACCGTTCCCTTTGGGCAGGGTAGGCCGCGCGGCCTATTTGCCGATCGCCAGCACGTGCAGGCCCACGCGCTGCCGCACGATCCAGAACAGCAGCACCGTCTCGAAGGTGAGCGCGATCGATGTCGCGGCCGCGGCGCCGTGGCCGCCAAAGCGCGGCACCAAGGCCACGCAGAGTACCACATTCATCACGAAGGCCAGGGCGTAGGCCAGCGCGCAGACCTTCTGCTGGCCGAGCATGTTGAGCAGACGTTCGACCGGACCGATCGCGGCGCGTACCACGAGCCCGATCGCGGCGACGAACATGATGTCGTAACCGACCACGAATGGCGGCCCGAACAGCCAGAGCAACGGCTTGCCGAGCGCGAGCAGCACGATCGTCGCCGCCAGCGAAGGCCAGAACGTCCAGTTGATGGCGTGCGCCACATAGGCCGACAGGCGCGCCTTGTCGCCGAGCGCGTTATACTCGGCAAAGCGGTGCGCGGTCGTCGCCGACATTGCGTAGTGAATGAAGGAGACCAGAGCCAGCGTCTTCACCACGGCGAAGTAGACGCCGACCTCCTCGGAAGAGCGGAACTGCTGAAGCACCAGGACGTCGGTGTAGGAGAGCAGCAGGTAGAAACTCTCGACCAGCAGGATCGGCAGCGAAACCGTAAGCCAGCCGCCGATGTCATAAGTCCTGGGACCGGGCTCGATGTGGTCGGCGAGCTTGCGGTTCAGCACCAGCATCTGCCCGGCCATCGCGATCCACACCGCGCCGGCGCTCGCGACCATCGCGGCAACCGCGCCGAGATGATAGCCGAGCAGGAAGGCGCAGGCCGTAATGCCGATGATCAGCGCCTGGCGGATGATGAATTGTGGCATCAAGCCGAGCTGCATCCAGTCGTGAGAGCGGGCGATGCCGTCCTGGGTGTTGGCGACGACGAAGGCGGGCAGCGTCATGCAGCCGATATAGAGCGGCAGCTCTTCGGCCGGATCGATCCAGGGCGAGAGCAGCCTGACTATGCCGGCGAGCGCGAGCGACATCATCGTGGAAGCGGCAAAGGTCAGCCAGCGGCTGCCGGCGAGGAAGCCGCGCAGCAGCGCGAGCTCGCCGCTGGTGCGATACTCCGGAATGATTTTTTGCGCGGAGGCCGAGATGCCGAAATCCATCATGCTGCCGAACAGCAGCACCCAGGTCCAGACATAGACATAGATGCCGTAGTCGGACGTGCCCATCCAACGCGCAAGCAGGACCTGCGAGACGTAGGCAAGGCCTGCGCTGATCACGCGGATAAGGAAGATGGTGCCGGCAAGCCTGCGCGTCAGCGACGCTTCGCTCGACCCACCCGCCAGTTTGCCACGCAACCGCGCGATCAGGCCAGCCGGTCCGGTCGTTGCGGATTGAGCGTCCATCACGGCCACGTCGAAATTCCTTGCCCCCGCGTGATGCGGCAGCCTTCGGCGTAGCAACCATTCGTTAAGATTCGGTTGGGTGGGCGCCCAATGCGTCGTCCCGGCCTAGTGAACAATTGCGCGGCCGGCCCCCGCGCGGGCGCTTGCGCGCGTCGCGATAACCCCAGAGCGTGGTTGTAGTGCGAAAGCGGTAACCCCGAATCTTCGTCAAACCACTCCCTGTGGCTATGGGTCCTGGATTTGCGCTTCGCTACGGCACAGCGCTCCGCGCTGCGCGGCCCTGCGTTTGTCCGGGACGACGGGAAGAGTCACTCCAGATTGATATTGAACTCGTACGACTTCTCAGGCCCGACCAGCGTGAACTTCAGCGCGGCGCCGTCGGGCTTGGTGTTGGGCGGCAGCCCGTCGAGCTCGAAGGCGAAGCGCTTCACCCCTGGCGGGCTGTGCTCGACCGGAGCCGGAATCGGCAGCGACCAGTCGGGCGTCGGCCCTTCCACGAACAGGTTGACGTTGCGTGCGTCCGCCGGGGCGACCACATCGACGACCACCTTGTTGGCGCCGTCGCGCTTGATGCCGCGGATGGTCAGCGGGTTGGGATCGCCGACATTGGCGGGCTTGGGCACGGTGTCCAGCGCCGCAAAGAGATTGGCGTCCTCGGTCGAGGCGACGCTGTTGAAGCCGAGCTCGGCGCTGGCCTCGACGGGAATGCAGAGCTTCTCGCAGACGGCGTAATTGATCTCGGCGCGTAGCGTCACCGGCTTGTCGGGCGCCTTGGCCACGATGCGCAAGGGCAGCACGATCTGGTCGTGATAGCCGATCGAATGGCCGCCGGCGCCGTCGTCGAATTTCAGCGGCGCCGGCCACAATACCGTCACCGCCTCGACATTGTCCGACTTCGAGAAGTCGAACCGCGGCGGAACACCGGAATCGCCGGGCATGCGCCAGTAGGTCTTCCAGCCGGGCTGGATCTGAAAGGCGATGCCGCCGAGCAGGACCGCGCCGCTGCGCGATCCCGCCAGCAGCCGCACCGCGGAATGTCCGTCGCGCTGCCAGGGCGAGGCGTCGTCGGCGCGGGCCGCAAACGCCAACGACGACGCAAGCAGGGTTGTTGCGACGCCAATCGCCGCACGCATGGGAACTCTGTTGAGCATGGCACGTCTTTACAGGGTGACCTCGGGGCAAACCATTGAATTGCTTGTGATGGATGCACCGGAATCCGGCTGCTGCAAGCCTTGATTTGACAGCGGGCGGGCCCGACATCAGGATAGGAATCGAAACCGGAGTGCTTCCCATGGCTCCTGAAGGCAAAAGGACTGGCGACAGCACCCACACCGCGGGCTCCCCGCAGCACACCCCGGCCGGCTATCTCGACGGCCGCCTCCTGATTGCCATGCCGGTGATGGGCGATCCGCGCTTCGAGCGCTCGGTGATCTATCTCTGCGCGCATTCGGCGGAGGGCGCGATGGGCATCATCGTCAATCAACCCGCCGGCAGCATTGATTTCCCCGAGCTCCTGGTGCAGCTCGGCATCATCAAGAAGGGGGAGCAGATCAAGCTGCCGGAGAACGCCGAAAGCATGAAGGTGCTGCGCGGCGGCCCGGTCGATACCGGGCGCGGCTTCGTGCTGCATTCCAGCGACTTCTTCATCGAGAACGCGACGCTCAGGATCGACGACGGCGTCTGCCTCACCGCAACCGTCGATATCTTGCGGGCCATCGCCAACGGCTCCGGGCCGAAGCACGCCATCCTCGCGCTCGGCTATGCCGGCTGGGCGCCGGGCCAGCTCGAGACCGAGATCCAGAGCAACGGCTGGCTGCATTGCGATGCGGATGCGGATCTGATCTTCGGCGGCGACGTCGATGACAAATACGCCCGCGCACTGCGCAAGATCGGCATCGATCCCGGCATGCTCTCGAACGAGGCGGGGCACGCGTAGCTGTCGCAACACCCTCCCGCGTCGTCCCGGACAAGCGCAGCGCCGGGGAGCGCGGAGCGCTGTCCCGTAGCGGAGCGCAGATCCGGGACCCATAACCCAGGGAGCAGTTGTGGGAACAACCTGGCAACCACGAGTTTTCGCCAAACCGTATGCTGTGAGCCCGGCCTTCGCCGGGACGACATTGGTGAGTGTGTAGCTACTCCGCCGCCTGCTGCTGCACCGTGGGCTCGGTGCCGGCGACGGTGGCGCGGCGCATGTCGCGGGGCTGCGACTGGTCGTAGCGGCGGACGCGGTGCATGGTCTGGCGGTTGTCCCACATCACGAGATCATGCAGTTTCCATTTGTGGACATAGACGAACTCTGGCTGCGTCGCGTGCTCGTTGAGGTCGCGCAGCAAGAGCCGGCCTTCCGGCACGCTCATGCCGACGATCTTGCCGGCATGCGATGAGAGATAGAGCGACTTGCGACGATGGACGGGATGGGTGCGCACCAGCCGCTGCAGCACCGGCTTGAACATCTCCCTTTCCTCGTCGCTGTATTCGGTGAAGCCGAGCGAGCCGCGCGAATACATCAGCGAGTGTTCGCAGACGAGATCCTCGATCTCCGCCTTGATCTCGTCATCGAGCGCATCATAGGCCGCGCGCATGTCGGCGAATTCGGTGTTGCCGCCCTTCGGGTTCACCACGCGCGCCGACAGCAGCGAGAATTTTGCGGGGATCGGGCGGAACGAGCTGTCGGAATGCCAGAGGCAGTTGCCGAGATTGAACAGATGCGTGCGGCTGTCCTTCGCCAGCGGCTTGCCGTCCTTGCCGAGATTAGAGACGTCATTCAGGCCCGAGGAGAGCCGGTAGTCCTTCTCCTTGGTGACGGTGCCGCCGCGCGCGTCCTCGCGCTGGCCGAAATTCAGCGCGAAGGCCATCTGCTGCTCGTCGTTGATGTCCTGGTCGTGGAAGACGAGCACGGCGTATTTGTCCATCGCGGCCTCGATCTCGCGTGCCTCTTCCGCCGTGAGCGGCTGGCGCAGGTCGAGGCCTGAAACCTCGCCGACAAAATGCTTCTGAAGCTGCCGGATGGCGATCGTCATGACGTTTCTCCCGCGGACCGCGAGCGGTTGGTCCCGCTCTGCTGACGAAAAAGCTACTCTCGCACCCGGCGATGTCAACGCTTGGCGCGCATGGCTCTTACGCGTTGCGTGCCATCAGGCCGCCGTCGACCGGGATCACCGCACCGGTGAGAAAGGAGGCGGACGGCAGGCACAGGCTGAGCGTCATATGCGCGACCTCCTCGGGGTCGCCGTAGCGGCCGAGTGCCGTGCGGCGCTTGGCGTAGATCGTCTTGTGCTCCTCCGGGATGCGATCGGTGATCGCGGTGCGGATCGGGCCCGGGCAGATGCAGTTGACGGTGATGCCGTCGCGGCCGAGTTCGACCGCGAGCGAGCGGGTGAGGCTCGCGACGCCGCCCTTCGCCGCCGAATAGGGGCTGTGCAGCGCGGTGGCGCCAAGCGCCTCGGTCGAGGCGATGTTGACGATGCGCGGACTCTTTGATTTCCGCAGGTGCGGAAGGGCCGCACGGATGACGCGCGGATGCGCTGTCAGCATTACGGCGATGCCCTTGGCCCACGCATCTTCGTAAGCGTCGTCATCGATCGCGACGCGCACGGAGATGCCGGCATTGTTGACGACGATGTCGAGCCCGCCGAAGTGCGCGGCGACATCATTGACCACCCGCTTGATCTCGCCGGCGTCGGCAACATCGAGCTTCCAGGCCTTCGCCGAACCACCGCTCGCTGCAATCTCCTTTGCAACCGCTTGCGCACCTCGTTCGTCATGGTCGGTGACGGCGACGTGCGCGCCTTCATCCGCGAACACGCGCGCGGTCGCGCGGCCCATCCCGCTCGCTGCACCGGTGACGAGAACGGTCAGGCCCTTCACGGACCGGCTGAGCTGCTTGAAGTCGGACATGCTGTTTCCTCAGGTGCGCTTGCTTCTTGTTATGAGATCGACAAGGCTTGCATCGATCCGCAGACAGGTCAAACAAGCAAGATAAAGGGAGGCCGCGATGGCGAACGAGCTCGATTTCACAGGCAAGCAAGTGCTGGTCGTCGGCGGTTCCAGCGGAATCGGCAACGGCATCGCGCAGGCCTTTCGCGCCAGGGGCGCGGATGTCGCGGTTTGCGGCACGCGTGCCCACGCCAAGGAATATTCGCCGGAAGAAGGCTCAGACCTCACGGGTCTCGCTTACGCGCAGCTCGATGTCGGCAGCGCCGGCGCGATTGAAACGTTCAAGCCGTCCTTCGACCGGCTCGATGTGCTCGTGCTCGCGCAAGGCGCGGTGATCTACCGCCGCGGCGAATTCGAAATGGCGGGCTTTCGTAAAGTCGTCGAGGTCAACCTGATGAGCCTGATGGCCTGCGCGAGCCGATTTCATTCCATGTTGCGGGATACCAAGGGCTCGCTGATCATCGTGTCGTCGACCGCGGCCTATCACTCCACCATGGGCAATCCCGCCTACAACGCCTCGAAGACCGGCGCGGTCGGATTGACGCGGACACTGGGCGAGGCGTGGGCCGAGGACGGCATCCGCGTCAACGGCATCGCGCCCGGCCTCGTCGACACCAAAATGACGAAGGTGACGACCGACAATCCCAAGCGGCTCGAAGGCGCGCTGGCGCGCATTCCGCTGCGGCGATTGGGCACGCCGGCTGACATGGCGGGCGCGGCGCTGTTTCTGGCCTCGCCCTTGTCGTCCTACGTCATCGGCCAGACCCTCGTCGTCGATGGCGGGCTCATTCTGTAAAACCTAAAGGGAACTGCGCCGTGCCTGATCGGTTACCTGGGCTGACCCCCGAGGAGGACCGTCATGGACAACGATCGGATTGTCGGATCAGCGAAGGAGTTTGCCGGACGCGCGGAAGGCGCCATCGGAGAGATGACGGGCGACGCGAAGACGCAGGCGGCGGCCAAGGCGCGGGAAGCTGCAGGCACGGTGCAGAATCTCTACGGTCAGGCCAAGGACGCCGCGCGCGATGCGGGCGCGGCCGCGGCTGACTACGCGAAGGATGCCTATGAGAGCGGAGGCGAGACGTTCCGCGACGGCACGCAGGCGCTCGCTCGCAAGGTGCGGGACAATCCGCTCGGCGCGCTCCTGATCGCCGGCGGCATCGGTTTCGCACTTGCGTTGCTGATGTCGCGCCCAGCGCGCCGCCCGCCGCCGCGCTGGCGTTACTACAGATAGCAGCCAAGCACGGCATTCCGGGACGACGCGTCAGAGGCGACCGGAAGCCGGATGTGTGGCGCGAGATTCCACATTGCTTGGGGGTGCATTTCGTACGCCCCGAAATGACATCTCATTTCAGCGAGATCATTTCAGCGAGACGACTACCGAAACATTTCCGCCGATCGCCCAACATTGCCCGGCGGACGCGGGATCGCGGGATAGAAATTAGGATTGCGCGGCGCTGGCGCAAATTGACGCGGCGGCGGTGGCGGCGACCCGAAGCCGAAGAAATCGCGAAATGAGGGCGTTGCCTGGGCCGGTTGCTGCTGCGGTACCGGAGGCTTCTTCGGCGCGAGCCTCGGCGGCGGCGGCGGCGCGAGCGCTGCGGCTGCGCCGGGTGCCCCCGCTGAACCGGGCGTGGCGCCGCTGCTGTCAGGCGTCGTCGTCGCCATCGGTGTATCGCCCTTGGCCTGCTCGCGGCCGACCTCGCGGCGCGGCCAGGAATAATCATCCGCGCGGCCCGCGGGCGCCGTCAGTGGCTCGCCCTTCACCAGCGTCTTGGCGGCGAGCGCGTCGACGGCGGCGGGACGTGTGCCCGGTCCGCCCAGCAATTGGTCGGTTGAGATCGAGGCTGCAACGAGCGGCACGATCGGGCCGGCCAGCGGCCGCGGCGCGGGCTTGCCGGGCTCGGCGCTGGTGTCGGGCGTTGCCGGCTCGCTCGGCAATGCAATCGGGCCCGAGCGGCCTGCGAGCAGACGCGTGATCTCGCGCTCGACATAGTGCGCGAGCTTGCGTGCGCCGGCCTTGGTGAAATAGACGCCGTCATAGGTGCGGAGCTGACGGATCTGGCCTTCGAAGTCGGGGCCCTTCTGGAGGAAGCGGCCGGCTTCATCGACAAAGCCGTCCCAGACATCGACATAGGTGATGCCCGCCTTGCCCGCGCCCTCGCGGTAGAGCGAATCCAGGAACAGCATGTCCGCCGTTCCCTTCGGACCGCGGATAGCGGGCAGGCCGACCCAGAGCACCGGCACGCCCTTGGCTTTGAGGACGCCGATCAGCTCCTCGATCTTCTTGCTGTAGAGCTCGACCCAGCGGTCGTCGCGGAATTCGTAGACGCCGTTCGGGGAGCGCGCGGTCTTCTCGGCGGCCGGCGGCTGCGGCGCATCGGCGCTGTCGACCTCGTCCTGCGGCAGGTCGCTGTCAACCGCTTTGTCGTCCGGCTTGGCGGCCGTGTCGGTGCCACCGGGCTTGGCGTCGCCGGGCTTTCCTTGCGGCTTGGCGCGCGCGCCCTTGTCGTTCTTCTTGTCGGATGCCTTGTCCGATTTGTCCGGTGCGGGCTCGCGGATCGCACTGCGGTCGTTGAGGCCGAGCATGACGACGATGACGTCGGGCTTTTCGGTCTCGAGGATGCCTTTGGCCGCGGCTGCCCAGTCGGAGGGCTCGCCGCGCGGCTGATACTTGATCAGGCCGGACGCGGTCTTGTGCTTGCGGATCACGCCCATGTCGGGCTGCTCGGTGTAGGCGTCTTCCAGGCCATAGGCGAGCCAGTCGGCCATGGCGTCGCCGATCACCAGCACGTTCTTCTCAGCGACCGTTTCGCGCTTGGCCGGCGCCGGTGCGCGCGAAAAATCCTGGCGCGGGGCCTGCTGTTGCTGCTGGGGCTGCTGGAATGGTGCGAAGAAGTCGCCGCCGAACCAGCCGCCTCCGCCATGGCGCGGCGGCGGCGGCGCCGCG
>NZ_LUUB01000042.1:0-3347 GCF_001641635.1 Bradyrhizobium centrolobii | reverse complement strand
CGCCGAAGCCGGGGAAGTTGAAGAACTGCGCCGAAGCGGGCCCCGCGACTGAGACCAGGATCGCAAGCGCCGTCCCCAGCGCGATCAACGGGCCGGTCTCGGTCAGCGCCTTGAACAGGGACTTTGGCTTCGACATGCGATCTCTGGCCCGCGCAACGGGGATCGGAATAGGCTCGATATAATAACGGAATCGGGCCGCAAACGGGCAGATTCTCTTGCGGATTTTTGAGCCATACACCGGGGATCGGCCGTGCCCGTCAAGGGCGGCCGGCAAAATTCCCCTTCAGCGTTACTTTCGGCGCGATTTTACCGCCCGCGCAGCCGTTCCAGCATGTCGGAGGAGGCGAATCCGTCCGCCGGCGCCCCGATCGAGGCCTGGAAGTTGCGGAGCGCCTCCCGGGTCTGGCCGCCGAACTGGCCGTCCGGGGTGCCCTTGTAGAAGCCGCGCTGGGAGAGCAGCTGCTGCAATTCCAGCCGTTCGGCACGGGACAGTTCCCGTTCCTGCCGGGGCCAGGGCTGCACGAAGGGCTGGCCGCCGCGCAGGCGGTCGGCGAAATGGCCGATCGCCAGCGCATAGGCTTCGGCCGGATTGTATTTCATGATGACCCGGTAATTCTGGAGCATCAGGAAGCCTGGCCCCTCGGCGCCGGCGGGCGCCAGCAGATAGGCCTTCTCGCCCGGATGCGTGAACGGCTGCTGGCTCGGACGGGTGATCCCGAGCTTCTCCCATTGTGCGATCGTCATCACCTTGGCGCGATCGGCCAGCATGTAGTTGAAGCCCTTCGGCACGACGACCTCGTAGCCCCAGGTCTGGCCGGCCTGCCAGCCATCCTTCTTCAGATTGTTGGCGGTGGAGGCGATCAGGTCGGAGGGATCGTCGACCACGTCGCGCCGTCCGTCGCCGTCCCCATCCACGGCGTAGCGTTTGAACGCGGTCGGCATGAACTGCGTCGGGCCGAAGGCACCGGCCCAGGAGCCGCGCATCTGTTCAGGGTTCAGATCGCCACGGTTGAGGATCTCCAGCGCGGAGAGGAATTCGTCCTTGAAATAGGCCTGGCGTCGGCCGATGCAGGCAAGCGTCGCGGTCGATTGCAGCACGCTGCGGTCGCCCATCTGCGTCGAGTAGTTGGACTCGATGCCCCAGATCGCGGCGACGATGTAGCGGTCGACGCCGTAGGCCTTTTCGGTCGCGTCGAACTGCGCCTTGTACTTGGCGAGGATCTCGCGGCCCTTGGCGAGTCGGTTGTCGTTGACGAGGATGTCGAGGTAGTCCCAGATCGATTTGGTGAACTCCGGCTGCGAGTCCAGGAGGTCCATGATGCGAAGATCGGGCGAAAGGCCCGCGGTGAAGCGCTGAAAATTCTCCTGCGTGATGCCGCGCCGTGCGGCATCAGGCCACATGGCGGCAACGCAATTGTCGAAATTGGCCGCCGCCTCGCGGATCGCGGTCGCCGTCATCAGCGGATGGCCGGAGGCGCCGTCCTCGCCGCTCCAGGGTTGGGCGCCGCCGGGCAGGGCCTGCGACGGCGCCGGGTTCGATCCGGAAAAAATGCCGCCGAACAAATTCGACAGGCCATTCTGGGCCTGCGCATGCGCGAGGGTAGGGAACAGCAGCGCGGCCGCAAGCATTGTTGCGCCGGTCAAAGATCCCGCGAATTTCGCCATCCCTGCCACTGATTGCCTCATGTCCTACCCGTCCGGCCAAGAATCTGCCTTCAGGAGGCCCCGTTACGGTTGCCAATATCTTAACAAAGGTGAAGTTTTGTAGGCGGACTTGTCATCAAATCCGCGGGGCAAGGGCCCTACATCCGCCTTTGTTAGCGGCTGCAAACCGTCTAGCAAGCACTCATTGCTTCGTTCACGCCTCTCTCAAGGTATTCGATCAATCCCATGAAAATCCGCAAAGCTGTATTCCCGGTCGCCGGCCTCGGCACCCGTGTCCTGCCCGCCACCAAGGCGATGCCGAAGGAGATGCTGACCATCGTCGACAAGCCGCTGATCCAGTATGTCTATGACGAGGCCAAGGAAGCCGGCATTGAGCATTTCATCTTCGTGACCGGCCGCAACAAGAACGTCATCGAAGACCATTTCGACCGAATGTTCGAGCTCGACACCACGCTGGCCGCGCGCGGCAAGAAGGCAGAGCAGGAGATTCTGACGCAGAACCAGCCGGATGCCGGCGCCGTCAGCTTCACCCGCCAGCAGGCGCCGCTCGGCCTCGGACACGCGGTCTGGTGCGCGCGCGACATCGTCGGTAACGAGCCGTTTGCGGTCGTGCTGCCCGACGAGCTCGTGCTCAACACGCCCGGCTGCCTCAAGCAGATGATCGAGACGGCGGCGACGCTCGGTGAGAAATCCAACCTGATCGCGGTCGAGGCGGTGCCCGACCACCTGACCCATCAATATGGCATCTGCGGCGTCGGAAAGCGCAACGGCAAGATGTTCGAGGTTGAGGGCATGGTCGAGAAGCCGCCGAAGGGAACGGCGCCCTCCAATCTGTCGATCACCGGCCGCTACATTCTCCAGCCGGAGATTTTCAAGATCCTGGAGACGCAAGAGCGCGGCGCCGGCGGCGAGATCCAGCTCACCGACGCCATGATCGGGCTCGCCAAGACGCAAAAGTTCTACGGCGTCGAGTTCGAGGGCGAGCGCCATGATTGCGGCTCGAAGGCCGGCTTCCTGCGCGCCAACATCGCCTACGGCCTGAAGCGCCCCGAGTTGCGTGACGGGCTGATCGCGGAGATGAAAAAGTATCTGGGGCAGTAGCGGAAGGCTGTTTGCCCCCGCGTCATCGCCGACGCTGTGCGGCGCTACGCCTCCCCAACGTCGTCCCGGACAAGCGAACGAAGTGAGCGCCGATCCGGGACCCATATGTGGACGGCCCCCGTGGCACAAGAGCTCGCGGGCCAAGGCCGGCACGCGGTCGTCCTGCCCGATCGCGGCCAGGAACGCGGCGAGCTTGTCCAGCCCCTTGGCTTCGGTCAGACCGAACTCCGCTGCATGACCGCGGATCGTGTTGCTCAGCTGCGTGCGGCGCATGACCAGTTGTTCGCGGACGCCCAGCAGCATCAGCGCAGCCTGCTGCTCCGCCGTCTTCACCGGCACATACCGCATCCGCGGCCGGCTCGCCGCCTCGCACAGACCCTCCGCATCGCGGCCGTCGTTCTTGTTGCGCGGCACTAGGGCTTCGCCAATTGCGGCGCGATCAGCTTGGCCGTGTGCCCCAGCTTGCCAAGCTCTCGCGCCAGGTGGTGGGCGGCCCCGCAGGCCTCGATCGCCACCACCGTCGGCGGCAGCTTGGCAAAAAACGCCCGCATCGCCTTGCGGCTCAGCCGCTTGCGAAGCAC